>NZ_JBVJEH010000013.1:0-353332 GCF_055581845.1 Streptomyces sp. NPDC042346
CGTCCTTCAGCAGCTCCTCGGCGACCAGGACCCACTCGCCGTCCCGGGCGGGCAGCGGGAGGGTGCCCGCCCAGCAGGCCACGAGCCGGCGCGGCACGTCCGCGTCCTCGGCCGGCTGTCCGGCCCGGGCCGGGGCCAGGACGTGCGGGAGCAGCCGGCGCACCCCGGCCGGGGGGAGGGCGCCGGCATCGGCCAGGCGCAGCAGCGCGCCGAGCACGTGCGGGCCGGCCGGGGCGAGCTCGGCGGCGTGGCCGGCCAGCCACCGGCCCGCGGTCTCGGGGGCGGCGGCGGCCAGGTGCTCCAGGAACGGGGCCGCCGGCCACACGCTGGCGCTCTCGTCGGCGAGCAGCAGGTGCGGCGCGTGCTCCTGAAGGGCCCCCAGCCACGCCGGCGCCGGGGCGGAGCCGAAGAAAAAGGCGGTGGCGCGCGGGTCCGCCCAGCCGGCCAGCTCCCGCGCCTCGGCCGTGCCCGGCTCCTTGAGGGCGGCCAGCTCCAGGACCCGGGCGGCGCGGCCGTGCAGCGGCACCAGCAACTCCCGCGCCAGCAGCAGGACCTCCCGGTAGACGCCGGCCGCGCCGGCCAGGTCGGCCTCGCCGCCGTGCAGCGTGCCCGACGTCCTGCCGTACACCTCGCCCCACCCGGCAAGGGCCTGCTCGTGGTAGCTGCCCAGCGCCACGCCCATCAGCCGCTCGGCGATCCCCGCCGCCCGGGCCCGGTGGAAGCCGCCCGGGCGCGTCAGCTGCCCGCGCAGCACCTCGGCGGCTACCCGCAGGCGGCCCAGGCCGGCGGATGTGTTCGCGGCCCGCTGCGGCGCCGGTGAACCCTCGGGCGGTCCGCCGGCGGCGGGCTCGCCGGCCGGGGGCACGGCGGCGGCCGGCGGGTCGGGGAGGGTGTCGACCGCGGCGAGCAGGTCCTTCGCCGCGGACTTCAGGCCCACCGCGTCCGGGGCGCCCGGCAGGCTCAGCAGGGCGTCCGCCGCACCGCGCAGGCACGACTCCGCGACCTCCGCCGGCCGTTCCAGGTAGGTGCCGGCCAGGACCCGGCGCGCGTCCCGGAGCAGACCCAGCGCCCGCACGCCGGCGGCGCCCTGCGCGGTCAGGGCCGCGGCCAGGACCTCATCGACCACCGGCAGTCGCGCCGCGGGCAGTTCACCGCCCACCGGCGGCATCATGGTGCTCACCGGTGCACCGTAGAGCCCGCCGGGCAGAGCATGGGCGCGAACCGGCCGGCCCGCGGCCGGGGCGGGCGCCGGCCGTCGCGGCCGTCAGCGTGCGGGGCGGCGGCCGGTGCCCGGGCCGCCGCGGGTGCGCAGGGTGGTGCCGGCCTCGGAGAGCAGGCGGTGGACGAACCCGTACGAGCGCCCGCAGCCGTGCGCGAGGGCGCGGATCGAGGCCCCCGCGGTGTACGCCTTCTTCAGCTCGGCCCCGAGCTTGAGCCGGGCCGGCCCGGTGACGTGAACGCGGCGCCCCAGCATGGCGACTCCCTTCTCTCCCTCTCCTCGGTGTCCGGGAGGGACGGCTACTGATGGCGGGCGGCGTCGACGTCGCCGGCGTTGACCAGCGCCCTCCTCAACCCCTGCCACGCGGCCGGGCGTTCGGCCGCGGGCAGGGCGGCCGCCGCGTCCAGCAGGGCGCGGGCGTGCCCGCGTACAGCCGGGTCCGTCCATGTCCCGGGCGCGTGGGTGACCAGCAACTCGGCGAGCAGCAGGGCGTCGTGGCTGCCGGGGTGGGCGGCGGCGCGTTCGGCGACGAGGTCGGCGTGGCTCAGGGCCGGGGAGTGCTCGGCGCTGGAGCGCGTCAGCTCCAGCCACACCGGCTCGTCGACGGCCGCGTCGGCGAACGCGCCCGCCCCGGCCAGCGCGCCGGCGGGCAGGCCGGCGGCCAGCGCGGCACGCCACAGGTCCACAGCAGCCCGCACCCGCGCCTGCCCGGCCGGCGGGAGCGGACGCGCGGCGCCGGTGCGCGGCGTGGAGAGGGCGATCGTCTCCAGCAGGCCTGAGACCGCGGCCGCCCCGTCCCCGTCGGCTCCGGCCAACTGCGTCCACCAGGCGGCGGGTTCGCCCAGGAGGGCCGGATCGGTCAGCAGCGCGGCCGCGGTGTGGCCGGCGGCCTCGCGCGCCAGGCCGTGGGCGCCGCGCAGCGCGCCGATCAGGTCGGCCCGGTCCAGGGCGGCGAGCAGCGGCGGGCTGGGCGGTCCCCAGCGCAGCCACGACGCGGCCGGCGAGGGCCCGGACGAGAGGATCCGGTACAGGGCGGTGCGGTGGACGGCGGTGAAGTCGGGGGCGTAGTGGTGCAGGGCCGGCAGGCGTACGCCGATCGCGGTGGCCACCGCGTCCTGGGCAGCGGCCGCGGGCAGCGCGCCGGCCACCGCCCGGAGCACCTCGGCCGGCATCCGCCCGCGAGCGCGCACCTGGTGGACGGCGTACTCGAGCAGGCACCCCAGCGCCCGCACCCGCGGATCCGACCCCAGCAACGCCGGTCCCCCCGGGTTCCCGACCACCGGGTCCGGGCCGACGGGGATCGGGTCGGCGGGGTCGTCGACAGGGACCGGGTCGGCCCCGGCCTGTCCGGTGCTGTCGGGTGCGGGCCGGGCCAGGGCGGCCGCCAGGGCGTGCAAGCGGGCCAGGGCCTCCTGTTCCTGGCCCGCCTGCAGGGCGGTGTCCGTGCGCCACGCGGTGGTGAGCAGGTCGAACAGGGCCTGGTCGGCGAAGAGCCGCCCGTCGGCCCGGCCCGCGGTCGCCGGGTGGTCGAAGGTCCGGACGAGGCCGAGGGCCGCGGTGACGGCGCCGGCGAGTGCTCCGCCGGGGAAGGCGCCAGGGCGGTCGGCGTGGCCGGCGGCCGCGGCGAGGTAGAACGCTCCGAGCTCCGGCAGCTTGAGGGCGTTCAGGATGGCGGGCACGTCGGCAGTCCAGGCGGCCGGGTCGGCGGCGACGAGGTGGTGCAGGACCATCGCGTAGCCGCCGTCGCCGGCGTCCGGTGCCGCGGCCAGCTCGGCGGCGGCCGCCGCCGGCCCGCGGGCTTCGGCCGGCTCGGACAGGTCCTCGGCGGTCAGGGCGGTGGTCGCCGTGACCGGCACCGGCGCGGGGACGGTGCGCGGGTCCGCAGGGCCAGCGGGCTTCAGCCGGCGCAGCCGCTCCAGCACCGGCTCCCAGCCGGCCAGCACGCGCGCGGGCAGGAGCGGCGACCAGTCCCACACCCGCAGCCACGAGGCGAGCGGCTCCCGGGTGCCGTCCACCTGGCCGGCGCCGGCGGGAAGGACCTTCTCCAGCTCGGCGGCCGCAGGAGGCGCGCCGAGCGCGGTGCGCACCCGCGTCTCCAGCTCCCCGGCGCGCTCGGGCGGGCAGGCGCCGAAGACCAGAGCGGCCAGGCGGGCCGGCTCCGGTGCGGCCCCGGCTGCCACCAGGCGCGGTATGAGCTCGATCGCCTGCTCCCACCACTCGTTCACCTCCCCGGCACCGTCTCCAGCGCCGGCGGGCGCCGGAGACAGAGCGGCTGCGGGTGTGGGCGGCCGGGCGGCGAGGTGGGCGGCCATCAGGCGGTCGTGCAGCGGGGCGTCGACGCCGGCCAGCCGGCGGACGGCGCGTGTGCGCACGCCCAGGGCGACGCCGGAGTCCGCGTCGGCCGCGGCCAGGTCGAGCAGGGTGCGCGCCAGCCGAGGTCCGCCGTACGCGGCCGGATCACCGGCGTGCACCAGGGCGAGGTCGCCGCCGAAGACCAGCGGCCGGGACGCGGCCGGCAGCAGGGCGACGTCGCGGGCGAGCAGGCCGGCCAGCACCGCCCGGATCATCGCGACGTCCCCGTGCGCGGGGTTGCCGCGGCCGGCCGGGTAGGCCGTCACCGCGAGCTCACGCAGCAGCACCGCCGCCTCGGAGCCGGGCAGCCGGGCGGCGGCGTCCTCGGTGATCTGCTCCCGCAGCTTCTCCTCGTGGGCCAGCGCGGCCGCCATCGCCGCTTGGGCGGCGGCCTGATCCCCGGACGCCGCCTGCTCCTTGACGGCGGTCTCGGCGACGGCCACCCGCTCGGCGGCGGCTCGCAGCGACAGGTGGCCGGCGTGCTCGTCCTCGACCGCGCCGGCCAGCATCCCCTCCACCGCGATGATCCAGTCCCGTGTCCGTCCCGCCCGCGGGACCGTACGGGCCCAGCGGGCCGCCAGGCGCAGCGTCGTCCCCGCCGCCGCTCCCCCGCCGGCGCGCACCGCCGCGGCGTCGGCCAGGACGGCACGGACCATGGCGGCGCCGACGACGTCGCCGTGGCGCAGCGCGAGGCCCAGCAGCGCATCCAGGGCCGGGCGGCCGGCCGCGGCCACCTGCTGCGCCCGGGTGAGCGCCGGTTCCTGGTCGTCCGGAGCGGCCAGCCACGCCCGGACGGTGTCCGGGTCGGTACCGGCGACGTGCTCGAGGAACGGCGCGGCCGGCCACCGCCCGCCGGCCGCGGCATCTGGCATCAGCAGGTGCGGGGCGTGCTCGGCCAGGACGCCCCACCACACCGGCGCGGGGCCGGAGCGGAAGAAGTAGTCGGTGGCGCGCGGGTCCGCCCAGCGGGCGAGCTCGGCCGCCTCGTCCGCGCCCGGCTGCGTCAGGGCGCAGAGCTCAAGGACCCGGGCGGCGCGCTCGGGCAGCGGGACCAGCAGTTCCCGGGCCGCGTGCAGGAGTTCGGTGTAGAGCAGGACGGCGTCGTCGGGGCCGGCCGCGCGGCCGTGCAGGATGCCCGACGCCAGCCCGTAGACGACTCCCCACACGTCCAGTGCCCTCTCCTGGGCCGCGCCCAGCGTCACGCCCGTCAGCCGCTCGATGACGCCGCGGGCCCGGCCCCGGTGGTAGCCGCCCGGGCGCTTCAGCTCGTCGCGCAGCACCGTTGCCGCCCCCGTCACCCGGTCCCACGCCGGGCCCGTCGGCGCCGCGCCCGGCGGAGCACTGGAGTTGTCGTCGGCGCTGGTGGCCGACGGACGGAGGGCGTCCACCGCGTCCAGCAGGTCCTGCGCCGCGGCCTGCAGGCCCACGCTCTGTGGGGCGCCGGGCAGTTTCAGCAGCGTGTCCGCCGCGGACCGCACACACGCCGCGGCGACCTCCGCCGGCCGCACCAGCCCCGCCCCGGTCAGGGCCCGGTGCGCGTCCTGCAGCAGCCCCAACGCCCGCACCCCCGGCTCGCCCTGGGCCTTCAGGGCCGCAGCCAGCAAGTCGTCGGCGTGCGGCAGGGCTGGTCGGCCGCCGGTCGGCGGCATCTCGGTGTCCACCGGTGCACCGTAGAGCGAACGAGCCGGTACCCGCGGGCGAACCGGGTGGCTCCTCCCCGTCGGGCGCGTGGTGAGCACTTCCGAGGCCGGCCGCTACCGTGACCGGGTGAACACCTCCGACGGCCGGTACGATCCCGCGCGGGACGCCGCCGCGCTGACACACGAAGCGGCCGTCGCCCGCGTCCAGGACGCCAACCTCGCCCGGCTGCGCCGGGAGGACGAGGACGCCGACCGGATCTTCCCGCCCGGCCCGGCCTTCACCGACGCCCTCGTCGACGACGACGCCATGCGCCGGATCGGTGTCGCGACGGAGGCCTACGGGACTGCCAAGCACGCCGCGGGCCGCATGGACCTGTTCCACCGCCTGTTCGAGGGCACCGGCGACGACGACCTCCCCTGGACCGGGTAAACCCGGCCGCGTCGCGCGCGGGGCGGTCACGACGTCGACCGGCCGACAGAGCGCCCCGACGGACCCGGGCCCCGGCGGCGGGGCGACGCACGGAGCGTCTCCAGAACGGTGGTGTCCGGGAGTCCCACTGGGCACCGCTCCACCTCTGCACTGAATTACGGGTGTACTGAATTACGGGTGTACTGAATTCAGTACACCCGCAAGGCTGGTCCCATGGAATTCAGGAGTGAACTGCGCACCGAGCTCGACAACTTCACCTCCAGCAGGAACGCGCTCATCGACATCCTCACCAGGGAGTTCCGCAGCGGCACCTCCGCAAGGGCGCTCTCCAACTCCTTCGCACCGGCCTTCAGCCGGGACCAGGTCGTCCAGTACCTGGGCGCGGTCGCCCTGCACGATTCCGCCCGCAGCGCCCTGAAGAGGGCGGGCCTCGGCGCGGCCGCAGACACCCGCGTCACCGGAATCGACGCCCCTCGCGAGGCGACCCTGAACATCGCCGTGGACCCCGCCGAGACCCCCGACTACGCCGACCTGCCGGGGCAGATCCGCGCCGCGCTCCGCGACTCCCACCTCACCCTGGCGCTCACCCGCGACTTCCCCACGGAAGAGGACACCCAGATCACCGACGACTTCATCGACGAGGTGCTGCTCGACGGCGAACCCGTACGCATCGTCAGGGCCACGCCCGCCACCTGATCGGCGAACTCCTCCTCACGGGCCGGCAGCCGCGTCCCGGCGACGTACGCGTCCGGGCCCCCACCGGCATGACCCCCGCACAGGCCCGGGCCCTCGCCCCCGGCCAGATCCTCGTCGTCGACGAGGCCGCGGGCTTGGCGCGGCAGGTGCTCGACGAGAAGCTCATCCAGCGCGGGAGCGAGGGCCAGACCCGTACGGACGCACGCGCGATGGCCCGGCTCCTGCCGAAGCCGGCGCGCGGCGCCCCCTCCTCGTCGACACCGACCCGCCCCGCAGCCGGGCATCGTGCCGTCCGCGCGGGCGTGGCAAAGGGGACACGGGACGGGGCGAGGCGGCCTGGGACGGCGGACGAGGCGAGCACGCGGGAGCCGGCACGAGCAGACAGCACGGAACGGCCAGCGACGGAACCGCACAGCACACAGCGGACCGACGCGGCCGAGCAAAGCACGGGATGGGCAGCGGGGCCGGGCCACGCAGTGGGCGAGACTGGACCGCCGGTGGGCGTTCTCCCTGCTCGGCTCGGCCGACCAGGCCCTCATCCTGCAGTATGAAACCGACCGCCAGCTCTACGGACACCGCGGTCTGCACTCCCTGCCCGCACCTTCCACGAAGGACCGATCGTGTCTTCCCTAAGGCCCAAGCACTGGACGGCCTCGCAGAGCGCTGCCTTTCGCGAGGTTTCTCGAGAACAGTGGTTGCGCGACGTGCAGGAGGGCCTAGAACCTCAAGTCGCCTTGAGTGAAGGCGGGATACAGCTCTGGAATGCGGCCGACGTGCGTCGCTGGGTGAGGCCAGATGAGTGGCTGTCGCAGCAGTGCGCCGATCACCACGGTATCGACATCAACACCTGGCTGGGCAGCGTACGTACGGGTAAGGCTCCCCGCCCGGTTCGCAAGGTGGACAAACGCCCCGTCTGGCGGCAGGAGGCAGTACGGCACGTGCACTTCCCAGAGCGTTCTGCCAGTGAGGAGGTCGAACCCCTCTGGAACGCGAAACAGTGTGCCGATCACTGGGGCATTTCCCCCAACGCCTGGAGAACCCTCGTACGCGAGGGCAAAACACCGCAGCCATCCCGCTCCCGATACTTCTGGACTCCCGACGACGTCAGGAACATGCAGCTTCCAGACTGACTCAGGCCGGTACCCGCAGGCTCTGGGCACCCACCCGCAGCGCCGAGCAGCTGGGGCTACCCGCGCGCGATTGACCGCGGGCCGGGACCGCTCCCGCCAGGGGGCCCTCGGTATCCACCGGGTGGGCCACCGGCCCGTGTACCCGGCGGATGCCGGGCTGATGGGGACACCACGGAGAGGGCGAGGGCGGACCGGCACGGCGGACGGGACCGTGATGGCCGACGCGGGCGTGCGTCGGCGGGCGGGCCCGACGCAACGGCGGAGGGCCGCGGCGGGCGGCGTACGAGCCGGGCGGAGCGCGAACGACGAGCGCGCGGTCCGGGACGGCACGACGGACACGGCCCGGGCAACGACCAGCAACCCACGCCGGCCCACGTCGGACGGCAGCGGGCTGCGGCGGGCGGGCGACGGCCGGACGGGGAACGGTGGCGGGGCGGCCCGGACAGCGCGTCCACAACCGCCGGGGACGAGACGGGCCCGGCATGGCATGGCACGGCGCCCGGCGCCGGGGCAGTTCGCCGGCGGGGCCCCGGCGGACCGGCCCCTGGTGCGGCGGCCGGCACGGACGCGGGCGACAGCCTGACCGGGCGGCGAGCAGGGGTACGGGGAACAGCGGCGTACGGGCCGGACGAACCCGGCGGAGCACGGGCGGCAGCCGGAGACGGCGCGGGGCCGGGCGGGACCGGGCGGGACCCTAACCGTCGGCGCGCCGGCGCGGCGGAGGTCCCGGTTCGACAGCGTCCGAAGAAGGCGGCCGGGCGAGCGGGAGGCGGAGTGGCAAGCAGGCAGCGGGAGAAGGTCGGGCGAGGAGCAACGGAACAGCGACGTACGGGCCGGACACCGGGCGCCGCCGGGGCACGGGGACGGCGAGCGGCACCACCCCGAGCAGCAGCGGCCCGGCGGGCGGCGGATCCCCGGAGGCCGCGGGTCCCCGGGCGTCGCAGCGAGTTGACGGCAGCCGGGGAGGCGGCGGACGGGATCGGCGCGAGCGGCCACCAACACCCGACGGACACCTCCTCGACCAGGCCGCCGAGCAGCGGAGCACCACCAGGCGAGCAGTAGCAGGCGGGCCGCGGGTCCCTGGGGACGCGGTGAGCGGAGGGCAGCCGGGGAGGCACAAGCGGCGCGACGGCGGACGAGGTCGGCGCGGGCGCCGGAACAGGCTGACCGGCACGCAGGCGACGCAGGCCGGAACATCGCCCAGCAGCCGGCCCACGGCAGGGGCGCGGCGGGCGGCCAGCAGCACGACCGACGAGGCACCGGGCAGCGAGCACCCCTCCGGGGCGGCGGCAGCGGCACGACAGCGGGCCGGGCGGGGCCGGGACAGCGCCCGGCCCCGCACGGGACCAAGAAGGGCCAGGCGGACGGCTTGGCCATTGGCGCCGTGGGGGAAGGCCTGTGTCACGCTTCACCGCCCGCTTCCACTCGGCGGGCATCGGTGCAGCTCAGAGGGGCATGTGAGTGGGGCGTGACACGAGAGCGTGACGCCGGGCGTGACACCCGTGATTGCCGCAGGGCAGGAGGGAACACCACGCGAGCACCGGCGCCCCGCGCTCGGAGGCGGCGTGCCGGTCGGCTCCCGCCGATGCGGCCGCGCTGTCCCTGTCCGGCGGTCAGCCAGCCGCCGAAGCCGGCCGGGCGAGGTCCACCTCGCCGGCTTCGACCAGGGCCCGGCGCAGCTGTTCCGCCTCGGCGGGCCGCTCGGCCTCGGGCAGCGTGGCGGCGGCCTGGAGCAGGGCCCGAGCGTGACGGCGGACGTCGGTGTCGTACGCGGGTTCGGGGGCGGGGCGGGTGAGCAGGTGCGCGGCCAGGAGCAGGGCATCGGGGCTGCGGGGGTGGGCGGCGGCGCGTTCGGCGACCTTGTCGGCGTCGGTCTGGGCGGGGGTGTGGGCGGCGCTGCGCCGGGCCAGGGGCAGCCACACCTCGTCGGGAAAGGTGCCGGCGAAGTAGCCGGCGCCGGCGAGCGCGCCGGGTGGAAGGCCAGCGTCGAGGGCGGCTGTCCACCACACGAGCGCGGTCTCCGCGCCGGTGCGGGCGGCCGGAGCCGGCTCGCCGGTACCGGGGCGCGGGCGGGCCTGGGTAAGGAGGGCGAGCGGCATGAGGAGATGAGAGGCCGCCGCGGCGCCGCCCGGGCCGGCGGTCAGCTCGCGCCAGGCAGCCACGGGGTCACCGAGCGGGGCGCGGTGGCCGGCGAGCAGTGCGTGCGCGGTGTGGAGGGCGGCGCCTGGGCGGTCCTCGCGTACGGCGGCCAGGAGCTGGCCGCGGTCCAGTGCGGCGAGCAGCGCGGGGTCGGGGTGGCACGAGCTCAGCCACGCAGCGGCCGGCGAGGGCCGGCTGGGGGTGAGGTCGTACAGCTCGGGGTGGGCGGCGGTGAAGGCGGTGGCGCGGTAGTGCAGGACGGGCAGGTGCACGCCGGTGGCGGTGGCGACGTTCTCGTCGCCCGGGCGGGCGGCGAGGACGTCGGCGAGCAGGTGGAGGACGTCGCCGGGCATCGTGCCGTCCGCGTGGGCGTGGCTGGCGGCGTACTCGAGCAGGCAGGCGAGCGCGCGGACCGCCGGGGGTGTTTGCGGCAGGCCTGCGGCGGGCTGCTGTTCCTCGCCGGCGGGGGCGGGGTGGGTGAGGGGCTCGGCGAGGGTGTGCAGATGGGCCAGGACGGCCGGCAGGTCCGCGCCGAGGGCGGTACCGGTGCGCCACACGATGTTCAGCAGGCCGAACAGCGCCTGGTCGGCGGAGTCGACCGCGGTGGAGGGCGGGCCGCCGGCCGCGGGCAGGGTGTGGCGCAGGGCGAGGGCGGCGAGGGCGGCCGGGGCTGGGCCGTCGGGGAAGGCGCCGCGGCAGCGCGCGGCGGCCTGGGTGGCGGCGAGGTAGAACGCGCCGAGGTCCGGCCGGGCCAGGGCGGCAAGGACGCGGGGGACGTCGGCGGTCCAGGCGGCCGGGTCCGCGCCGACGAGGCGCTGCAGCACGCGGGCGTAGCCGTCGGCGCCCGCGTCCGGGGCCTGGGCGAGCGCGGCGGCGGCAGGGAGTGGGCCGGCTGCGGCGGCCAGTTTCAGCAGGTCCTGCGTCGCGCGGGTGACGTGGTGGCGCGGCCGCGGGCGGGCGGCGGCGCGCGGGTCGGGCGGCCCGGTCGGCTCCCGGCGGCGCAGCGCGGCCAGCAGCGGGCCGAAGCAGGCGAGCAGCGGGGCGGGGAGCACCGGGGACCAGGCCCACACCCGCTGCCAGGGTGCGGGCAGGCGGGCGGTGCCGTCGGTCCGGCCGGCCGTGGGCAGGACGTGGGCGACCTCGTGGGCGGACGGTGCGGGGCCGAGTGCCGCGCGTGCCCGCTGCTGCAGGCCGGCGGCCTGCTCGGGCGGGCAGGTGTCCCAGACCAGGGCGGCCAGCCGGGCGCCTTCTGGTGTCGGGCGTCCGGCCAGCAGCCGGACGGTGACGTCGGCCGCCCGGTCCCACCACTCCCCCGCGGCCGACGCGGCCGCCGCGGCGGCGGGGTCCGCAGCCGCGGTGCGGGGCGGGTGGGCGGTCAGGTGGGCGGCGAGCAGCCGGTCATGCAGGTGCTCGTCCGCGGCGGCGATCCGCGGCCAGGCCCGCAGCCGCTCGGCGAGCGGAACGCCGGCTGCGGCGTCCGCCGCGGCGAGGTCGAGGACCGCCCGGGCCAGGAACGGGCCGAGGAACGGGCCCAGGACCATGCCCAGGAAGGGGACGTCCTCGTCCCGGAGGCGGACCTCGTCCAGGTCGGTGTCCAGGTCGGTGTAGGTGAAGGCGCTGTCCCTGGCCGTCTCGACGTTGCGGCGCAGCAGGCCCGCCAGCGCGCCCCGGACCGGGCGGGCCCAGCGAGACGGCTCGTCGCCGGCCGGGTGGACGGTGGCCACCAGCTCCCGCAGCAGGGCGATGACGTCCCGCTCGGGCAGGAGGACGGCCCGGATCCGCTCGATCGCCTCGCGGGCTTGCGGGCCGGTGGGCGGCGCCGGGCGGGCGGCGCCGGCCGGGGCCCGCTCCGGCGCGGTGGGGTGGAGCTCCAGGAAGGCGTGGAAAGCCTGGAGACCTGCGTCCACCGCGTCCTTCAGCAGCCCCTCGACGACGAGTAGCCAGTCGCCGTCGCGGTCGGCCGGTGGGAGGGTGCCCGCCCAGTGGGCCGTCAGGCCGCGCGGCCAGAGCGCCTGTTCGGCCGGCGGGCCGGGCGGGGCGGGCGCGAGGACGGCGGGGAGCAGGGAGCGGACGGCGGCGGGGGTGAGGGCCCGGGCCAGGGTCGGGTGCAGCAGCGCGGTCAGCACGCCGGGGCCGGCCGCGGCGAGGGAGACGGTGTGGTCGGCCAGCCACGGCCGGGCGGTGTCCGGGGCCGTGGCGGCGAGGTGCTGAAGGAACGGGGCGGCCGGCCACATGCCGCTCGTCTCGTCGGCCAGGAGCAGGTGCGGCGCGTGTTCGTGAAGGACCGCGAGCCAGGCCGGAGCCGGGCCGGAGCGGAAGAAGAAGGCGGTGGCACGCGGGTCCGCCCAGCCGGCCAGCTCCCGCGCGTGCTCGGGGCCCGGGCTCTCGAGGGCGGCCAGGTGCAGGACCCGGGCGGCGCGGCCGGGCAGCGGCACCAGCAGCTCACGGGCGGCGGCCAGGACCCGCCGGTAGAGGGCGGCGGCCCGCGCCGGGTCGGCGCTACCCCCGTGCAGGGTGCCCGAGGTCTTCCCGTAGACCTCGCCCCACACGCCGAGGGCCTCCTGCTGGGCGGCGCCGAGTCGGACGCCCATCAGGTGCTCGGCGATCCCCGCGGCCCGGGTGCGGTGGTAGCCGCCCGGTCGGTTCAGTTCCGCGCGCAGGGTGTCGGCCGCCTGGCGCAGCCGGAGTTGTTCCTCGGTGCCGGCGGCGGAGGTGTCCGCGGGCGGGCCGGCGTGCTGCCGCGGTACGGCGGCGGGTTGTGGGGGCCCGGCGGCCGGGACACGGCCGGCACCGCCGCTCTGCCCCGCCGCCGGGCGGCTCGGGGCGGCGGGCTCGTCGCGTGGCACCGCGGTCGGACTCCCGGAGGGACCGGGGCGGGCGTCGACCGCGGCGAGCAGAGCAGTGGCCGCGTTCTTCAGGCCGGCCGCTTCCGGGGCGCCCGGCAGGCTCAGCAGCGCATCGGCGGCGCCGCGCAGGCACGACTCCGCGACCTCGGCCGGCCGGCGGAGAAGACCGCCGGCCAGGATCCGGCGCGCGTCCTGCAGAAGGTCCAGCGCCCGCGCCCCCGGCTCGCCCTGCGCGCGCAGCGCGGCGGCCAGGACCTCGTCGACCGTCGGCAGTTCGCCCCCGCTGTCCGGGCGCATCGTCTCCTCGCTCACCGGTGCACCGTAGATCCGGCGCACCAGTACACGGGCCGGAACCGGACAGCCTGCCCTGCGGGGACGAGGCGGACGAGCTCGTGAAGGGGTAGTGCCAGCCGGTCCGACAGCCCGGTCTCCGCGGGCCGCGATGCCGGACACCCGGCGCGGCTGTCACGCTGTCACGCCTGCGCCGCCAGGCCAAGAAGCACGCGTTTCCCCAGGTCAGAGCATATTCTCAGGGAACGTGACACGAGAGCGTGACACCGGGCGTGACGCCTTTGAGGCTTCGGCCGCTGCGCTCGTCGGGATAATCGGGCGCCGGGCGAACAGTGCGGAGGGGGCTGGTGGAGGAGATCTGTGGGGCGAGCGAGACCCGGGAGGGCAGCCGGGCCGCGGCGTGGCATCTGACACCGGGCGCCGAGCACGAGTTCCGCGACTGGCCGTGCACACGGTGCCCGTGGCGTACGGATGCCGACCTGACGGCGTTCTCGGAGCAGGACATGGACATGCTGCGGCGGGCCGACGGGAGGCCGGGGGCGGAGGCCCCGGTCGGTGCTCCGGTGGTCGCCTGCCACCTCGACCAGCCGGGCACGGCCCACGCGTACCGCTGGTGTGCGGGCTGGCTTGCCACGGTGGGCGAGTACCACTTGGCGATCCGGCTGGCCGCGCCTGTATGCCGGCCTGGACGCCCTCCTGGACGCCCTCCTGGCCGCCCTCCTGGCCGCCCTCCTGGCCGCCCGTGCCGAGCAGCTGGGGCTGCCCGCTCGCGGCTGACCGCGCCCCGGGGCTTCTCCCGCCAGGGTGGGGCGCTCGGCCTCCACCGGGCGGCCCGCCGGCCCGCGTGCCCGGCGGGCTGATGGGGGACACCGCGGACTTCCCAGGCCAGGCCGCGGGCGCGGGTCTTGGACACCGGCGTCAGGGCTTGCGCGGCCCCTCCGTCTTTCGGGCGCCGTCCATCGCCCGGGGCAAAGGGGCCGACGGGTGTCCGGACGAACCGCGCCGACGGTGCTGCGCAGCGGCTGGGGCGGAGGATGCCCGTCGGCAGCACGGCTTGCAGCGGCGGGCCGGTGGCGCGGGCAGCAGATGCAGCGGGGCGGCGGGGCAGCACCGCCTGGGCACCGTGCTGCAGGCGGCGGGGAGCAGCAGCGCTTCACTCCGGCGTGCAGCAGGGGGGACGGTGCAGCGGGGGCGGGGAGCAGCGCGAGTGCAGCCGGGTGTGCAGCCGCGCCCGTGCTGCGCCGGCCCCGTGCCGCAGGCCGGCGTCGGGTGCGCGCCGGCGCTGCAGTCTCGTGTGGGGCGCGCGGTCGGGCGGTCGCCTCGCCGGCTTCCGGTGGGCGGCGGTGGGCCCTGCGCGGCCGGACGGTGGGCGGTCGGGCTCTGCGGGGCGTGCCGTCGGCGGTCTCGCTCGGCGGGGCAGGGCCGTTTCGGTGCCGGCGGCGTGTGGCGGGCCTGCCTGTCACGCTGTCACGCTCTCCTCGACGGGACCGCAGTGCAGGTATTTGCACAGGTCAGAGCGTGTTTCCGGGGAGCGTGACAGGTGGCCGTGACGGCGCCCGTGACGCCCGTCGTGACGCGGAGCCGGGTCAGCGGCAGCAGGCTTGCGGGGTCCTGCTCGGGAACCGGGCGGCGGCGGGTGGGTCCGCGGGTCTGGTGCTGGAGCCGGCGACCTGGCCGGGAGGCGCCGGACCGGCGCCTCGGAGGCTCCGGGTGCCATCCGGCGCGGGGCCGGCTCCGCGCATGGAGGCCGATGGGCCGGGGGGTGGCGAACAAGCGGGTACAGCGGGACGGCTGTGGTGCTGCACGGAGGGTGCGCAGCAGCCCGGGGTGCTACACCTTCCCGTGCAGCGTCCTGATCCCGGGGGGCGTGCAGCGGTGACACGTGCTGCCGGCTTGCAGCAGCGGCGGAGGCGGGGCGGAGGTGGCTCGCTGCAGCACGGGGGCGGCGGGGTTGTGCTGCCCGGCCGTGCTGCACGCGCGCCGCGGGCGGTGGGACGGCGGGGAACCTCGGCCGTCCGACACGTCGGGGCGGCCGGCGTCGTCGAGGTCGAGGCGCGATCCCGAGTCGGCGCCGCCGGGCGCTGGGACGCGGGGCCGCGGCGGGCCGGCTCCGCCGCCGAAGCCTTGCCGTACGGATCGGCCCACGCGCCCGGGTCTCCTCCCGGGCGGCGTCGGGCTCGACGTCCGTCGGGCGCTCGGCGATCCCCTGCGGCCCGGGGCCTGGTGGGTAGCCGCCCGGCCGTTCCGCGGGGAGCGCCTCGGCCGCATCCCCAGGCCCGGGCTCGGGGCCCTGCGCCGTTCGGGCCTGTGGCATCGGTGTGCGGGGCGGAGGACTTCCGGGGGACGACGGCGGGTTCCGGGGTACGCAGGGGCGGCGCGGATACGACCCCGCGATGTCGGCAGTCTCGGCCCCGCTCCGGGGTCTGGGTCCTCGCCAGGCGGAACCGCCCCGGACGCCGGACCCGGTGCTCGGGGCCCGGGCCCGGCAACGGGACGGGACGGGACGGCGGCAAGAACGACGGGCGGCAGGCATCGGCCACCGTGACGCAGTCGGCGGCCGGAGGTACTGGCGCTGCACGCTGCACAGGTCCGGGATGCCGATCCGCGCGCTCGGCACCAGGCGACCGCCTCGCTGACTTCCGGCAGGCGTCACCGAAGCTCGTCCCCGGTCATGGTTCCCTCGCGCACTCGGCAGGGCGCCTCGGCGCCGAGGATGGTGTTGGGTCCGACTGTCACGCTGTCACGCTCATACCAGCGAACACCGTGATGCTGGCTTCTACGCAGGTCAGAGCGTGTACGCGTCGGGCGTGACACCGGCCGTGACACCCGACGTGACACCCGACGTGACACAACCTGGGGCGGATGAGCAGGAGGCCAAGCTGGTGGCCGGTCAGCAGCGGATGATCCCCCTGGGCTCCCCGGGACAGGGGCGGACGTTACGCCGTGAGTGACGAGTCCGCTTGCTCTAGCTGGCTCCGCGCAACCGACCCGGGACCTACGGGGTGACGAGCAGCCGGAGTGTCCCGGGTGGGGGTGCAGCACCGGGTGCTGCACGTGCTCGTGCAGCAGCCTGTCCGCGAGGACATGGACCGATGGTCCGGGGGCTGCACGGCGGGCAGCGTGCTGCTCGCAGCAGCAAGTGCCGTGGACTCGCTGTGGAAGGGCGTGGCGAAGCCGTGCTGCGCGGCTGCGCTGCACGGCCGGGTAAGTCGTCGCTGCCTGGGTGCGTACTGGGGCTCAGGGTCTTATTGGGTCTAAGAGCCGCCACGGATTGAGGCTGGGTCTCACGGCTGAGGGCGATGCTTGCGGTCGATCTGCTCCACGCGAGCGCTCAGGGCGGCGACGGTACGGCGGACGTCGGTGACGGTGTCGCGCAGAACCTCTTCGAGGGCCAGCCTCATGCTGTAGCCGTCGCGCTCGTTCGCGACGGCGTAGGCCGTGCCCACGTCGATGCCCTCCAGGGTGACGGTGCCAGTGAGGAGGACGTCGTGGCGGTCGTTCTCCAGAAGGTCGTGGTAGGACCGGGCGTCCTCGGCCGTCGCGCGGCGGACCTGGAGCACGACGAGGTAACCCTCGTGGGAGAAGCGGGCAATGCCGTCGAGGTCAAGGCGGAAGCCGGGATCGGCGGGGACTCCGAGCTGGCACAGTTCCATGCAGGTTCTCCGGGAAGTTGGGGCTTGGGCAGGCCGGGCCGAGCGGTGAGAGCGCGGGACAGCGATCGAGGAGCCGGCCGTTCCCGTTCAGGAGGCGGCGTAGCCCAGGAACAGCCATGTGCCGTCGTCAACAGGGATCGCACCGGCGGGACCGCGCTTGTCGCGGATGCGCTCGTCGTCGGTGTTGAGGAGGTGCGCGGCGAGCTTCTCAGCTTCGGTCGCGGTCATAGGCCGGTCTGCGACCAGCACGTACTCGTCCTTCTCGGCGATGGTCCCGGTGTATGGGCGGTGCCCGTACTCCCACGCTGCTTCCTCCTTGGCGTTGACGAACGCCTGCTCGACGTCCCTACCAGAGCTCGCGGTGATGAAGTCGTAGGACCCCATGTGCAGCGTCCCTTCTGGCGGTGGAGTGAGCCCTCAGAGTGCTTGGCGGGCACGCGTGGGGGGGGGAAGGGCGTCGCCGCTGCCCGGATTGTTCGGGGCAGCGGCGACGCCGGGCGATCGCGCTCCGGGGGGCGGAGCCATCGCCGCTGCGCACCGGAGGGGAGGGCGCGGCAGGGGAGGATGGTCTGCGGCGACGCCCCTGGGGGATGGGGGCGCCACCAGTACCCTCGGCGGGATTTGAACCCGCGGTCTCCCCCTTGAAAGGGGGGCGAGATCGGCCTGACTACTCCACGAGGGTGTGGGTGGTTTCCCGCCGTCGGCCGGTGATCGGATCAGGTAGGGCCCGTACGGGCTTGCTCTTCACCTTCTCCGGCCGACGGTCGGGCCGTACGCGGTTCCTCCCCAGGAGCCGCGTGCGGTGCGTGTCGAGAGGTCCGGCTCGGCTGGGGTGCCTCGCCTTCCCGCTGTCACGTCGTGAACTCTGCGGGCACTGCTCCCGCTCCTCCCCCACACGGGGGTGTGCTGCTGACACCCGAGTCCCAGAGGGCGCGCTTTCCCTCCTTCAACTCACACCGGGGATCAACCGGGCGAGTTCGCTTGCTGTGCTGTCACGCACCCTCTCAACGGGGATGTCCCCTCTGGAGGGGGCGCGTGCGCTCCGCGATCCGATGGGACTTGGACCCCTGCCCTCGATGCCTCAAGGGCCAGCTTCCGGTAGCTGCGGACCTGCCAATCGGGTCGGCCGCTCCGCCCGGTCGGCGTCCAGCGGGGTTGACCACCCCCGTTGACTCTTTTACTTTAACACAAGGTGAGCTAGCGGTCAACCTTTAAGGGTCAATCGGCCTCTCCCCCGTTGGCGTTCAGTCCGTGGCGTCAGGGACGGCAGAGAACACGGCGAGCTCCAGGACGTACAGGCGCCGGCACCTCAGGCATGTCACTTCCTCACCCCATTCCGGCAGGTTGAACCAGGCGCGGCACGGCTCGCAGTGCACCGAGTGCTTCTTGAGTCCCGCCGTCGCGATGTTGGTCTTCAACGGGATGCGGGCGACCGCCTTGGCGGCGCCGCGCAGCCGGTGCACAAGCAGGCTCCGGAGCCCTTCCCCGTCGGGGTGGTTCGGCCTCATGGGGCTGATCCTCATCGAGAGCCTGAAGTCGATCCGGGACAACGGCATGTGCAGCTCCTGGGGGGTTGGGCGGGGCGCTTACTTCCGCCCGTATTCACTAATGTATCCACACTCCTTTGAGTCAAGTTTATTGAGTCACTGCGGATCGCCGCCGTTCTGTGACCCTTTACTTTTTACCCATAGGCACCCATCGGGTACATTAGTATCAGTTGGCAGGCGGTAGCCCCCTCACTCACCTGGAGCTCACACTGACCGCTCTCATCTCCCTCAACTCCCACGGCCACCTGTCCATCCCGCGCCTCGCCGCGCGTTACTCGTTCGAGCGCAGGGACACCACCGAGGGCGCCTGGCGGACGATGGACCGCTACACGATGCCCGACGGCACGCTCGCGGGCGCGAGCGTCGAGCTCGTCGGCGCCGTGTTGCTCCACAGGAAGGACAGCATGGCCACCCTGGAGAACGGCCTTCTGACGCTCTTCGCCGACAACGTCAGCTTTCGGTTCACGCCGGTCGACGGCTGGGAGCGGCTGACTCCCGCCCACACACTCGCTGCCCGCTACGGCGTCGAGTCGACGCACGCCGGACGGGGCACCTGAACCACGAGGGACAGCCTCAAGGACAAGGCGTCCGCAACCGAGGTCCGCACGCTCACCAACGACGTGCTGCGGATCGGCAGCGACGTCTCCGTGCACACCAGCGGCGTGCTCATCGCCGAAACGCGGGCCGAGGGAATTGCCCTTCGATTCACCCCCCTCGCCGTGTCCGAATCGTCGGCCGCTGGCATAGCCCACAGCGCCTGACGAGCGCTCAACCACGGGTCTACCTCGCTGGCTCAGCACCTTTATCCGGTTCAGACCGACCTCAAGCGGCCATGCCGCGAACTTCCCCGCCTGGCTCCCGCCCCACCGTAAGGAGTGCCACATGTCCTCCGCACCGCCGCCCGAAAGCCGCCCGGACGACGACCAGGCCGAGACCCACGAGCAGTGCCACGACCTTGTCAGCGGCTACGACGAGGACGGCCCCGCCACCTTCGACTGCGGCGCCCCGTTGCGTCATACGGAATCGGGCTACAGCTGCGCCCGCGGCGGCGGGTAAGACCAAACCGGCCACCACGAACCTTCCAGCGCGACGCCAGGAGCGGCCATGACCCACGACATCACCACCACCAACACCCCCACAGCCCTCGCTTCCCTCTACGACCGTTTCGAGCTCCCTCACACCGACCCGGCGGTCTGGATCGGCGACCACCTCCACCTGTTCACCTTGGGTTACATCGAGCACGCCGCCGCTGCACTGCGCCTGCTCCCCACCCGCTGATCGCCGCAGACGGCGGGGCCACTCCAGCCCGCCGACCTCACCAGCCCCGACCCGCCCTCGCAGCCCGGAGAACCCATGACCCCTCGAAGACCCCGGAACAGGTCCGCTCGGAACAACTCGCGACGATCACGCGCGCCGTCGACCACCTGACCACCGCCGACGCCGCGACGCTGCGCGAGCAGCTCGCCTCCACCTCCATCCATGACCACTGGAAGCGGGACCCCGCAGGGCTCGCTGCCCTCCTGCGCACCGCATCCGCCCCCCGCGACACGTCCATCTACGGCCTGTGGGCCGGCGCCGTCTCGGTCCTGCGCGCAGCCGGTCTCCCGAACTGAAGCGTCACAGCAGGGCGGCGGCCAACGGCGGGCCACCGCCGAGGGCGCACCGCTTCCCCGCTCCACCCAGGCTCACCCCGCCCAGCGCGACCATTTTAATTTGACGCCTCCACCCCGATGGAGTACATTAGAGATTACTGGGGCGGGTGACCAAGCACCCGGACCGGCCGCCACGAACCACCGCCGCAGGGAGTGCGCCATGACCGCCATGCTCACCGAGACCACCTTCCGCCTCATCGGCACCGAGGTCCTGGAGGTCATCGACTTCGACCGCATCGAGTGCGGCCAGTGCGGCAAGCTCTCCCCCTTCCTCGACGACGCGGACGAGGGCACCGACGCGGGCGACGACCTCGACGACTGCGGCTGCCCCCACCAGATGTGCCCCGACTGCGCCGACGAGTGGTGCGGCGTCCGCGACACCACGCCCCGCCTGTTCGGGATGCGAGTCGCCTGAACCACCCCGGTCGGGGCGGCCGACCAGCCGCCCCGATCCCCCAATCCCCTCCGAGGAGGTACTCATGGACCAGCGAGCCGAGCAGCGCCAGGCTGAGATCCGCGCGCTCATCGACAGCGACGCGCTCACCCTGGAGCAGGCCAGGGCCGCTCTCCAAGGCCTCCTGGACGTGACCGCCTCGGCGCAGGCCGGACCGGACGTCACCTCCTACGGCTACGGCATGGACCTCCCGCGCGAGATCGTCGACGCCGAGTACGCGGCGCGGGAGGCAGTCGGCAACGACCTGGACGAGTCGCTGGTCCGGGCCCTGCGACCGACGGGCACGGAAGGCCGCCCCGGCTTCGGTGGCTCCCCCTCCTAGCCGGAACCACCAGGACCGAATGCCGGCCGTGAACTTGCCGGACCGCCAACGCACTCACCCCCCGCCTGAACAGAGGACACGAGCATGACCGTGACGACGACTTCACCGGCTTCGGACCCGCACACGGCTGGCTACCTGGCCCTGCGGCTGCCCTCCGGGACGTGGGTCCGCCACGTGGACAACGAGGCCCCGCGTACCTGGATCACGCTGCCCTGCGTGTGCTCGCTCTGCATGTCCGCGACACTGCTCGGCGCGCCCGCTTCCTACTACGAACTGCGCACGTACGACGAGGCGGAGGCGCCTCTCATCCACGTCTGCCACACGTCGGTTGTCCCCCAACTCCGACCGGACGAGCTGTTCCAGACTTACGCCCCTCCGTTGACGCTGCCGCAGACGGCGGCCCACCTGCGACGGATGCTGCGGCAGTCCTTCCCCGGCGTCCGGCTCTCGGTCCGCCGCAAGCACGGCTGGAGGCTCACCGTGAGCTGGAGCGGCGGTCCCTCTCAGGTCGAGGTGGCGACGGTCGCCGCGCCGCTGCTCGCCGACTACACCGCGCCGGAGCGGCGCCGGGCGCAGCCGGTCACGGTGACCCGGTTCGGACGCGCGACGCACGGAACGCCGCTCGTGGACGCGATCGCGCTGCGCCGCCGCTGACCGACTCCTGCGCCCGCTGGCCGCCCGCCCACCGACTCCGGGACGGGACGCCGGCTCCCGAGACGCACTCCTGATCAAGCCCCTCAGCCTCCCCACCCCCGCACGACAACTAAAGATTGACTCCTCCCCCTATATCGAGTACATTAGTGATTACCGAAAGGGCGATGCAAGCGCCCGGCCGGTCGCCACGGGCCACGCCACCACGAGGAGTCGAGATGCCGCTCACCACCGTCACCCTTCAGCCCGCCCCCGGCTCGTGCACCTGCGACGGAACCGGCGCGGGCGGCTTCTTCGCTCCCGATGACGCCTACATCCCGTGCGAGGGCTGCGGCGAACGGGTCCAGGTCAACTGCGAGGCGAGCTGCGGGCGCTGCTGCCACACCTGCCACACCGAGGCCCCCTGCTGACTCCCCGGAGGGCGGCCCCGCCGGGGCCGCCCTCCGGGCACCGATCCGACTCCACCGCCCGCCAGAAAGGCATGCCGTGCTCTACGAACGCTCCTTCAGCGTCGCCCATGTACTCCTCCTGTTCGCGCTGAACTTCCTCTTCGGGGTCGGCTGGTGTCTCGCGACGTCCCAGACCGCGCCGCCGTGGTGGGCGCGCATCTGCGGGATCGTCGCAGCGGTAGTCGTGGCACGCCCGATGGAGGCGGCGCTGGCGCGGCGGCACGCGCGGCGCAGGGCCGGCCGCCGCTAAGGCGGGCACTCCCACGACCCTCGTCGACCCTTATAGGTTGCCACTAGCCCTCATGTGAGGTGCATTAGTGAATGTCGGAGCGGGTGAAGCAAGCACCCGGGCCGGACGCCACGATCACCCATGACGAGGAGTCACTCCTGATGAGCTGCCCCGCCCAGTACGGCATCGTCCAGTCCTTCCCGCACCGCTGGTGCACCCTGGTCGGCCGCACGGTCCTCCTCGCGGGCATGGTCCCCGCTCTGTTCGGCGGCGGTCCCACCCTGGCGGTCTTCACGCTCATCGCGCTCGCTGCGCTCGGCTTGCTCATGGTGGTCGGCGCGCGCCGCGCCGCCCGGCGCGCCCCGAAGCACTCCATCGGCCGGGCCCGCGCGACCGTGGCGCTCGTCACGGACGTCCTGGTGCTGCTGATTGCGGCCGGTCTCCTGGCTGGCGCCCAGTTGGGCGGGGGCTCCGGCGCGTCGCTCTCCTCCGGCGGCATGGTCACGATGGCGGCCTTCCTCGGCCTGTGCACCGTGCACCACTTCGCGCACCGGCGTTCCCACCGCCGCGCCCGCCGGTACTGAGCCCGCCCGCCGGGACCGGGCGTCCGCGCCCGGTCCCGGCCCTCGGCTGCCACCTTCCACGTCGCCCGGGAGATCCCGCGTTGAACAACGTCCACGGCCACCTGCCCACGCGCTCCTGCCCTCACCGTCAGTGCGTGCTCCTGCATCACCTCGTCCTGGTCATGCTGCTGCCCAGCCTGCTGACCGCCGTCGTCTACGGAGGCGCGTCCACGGCGGCGCTCCTGGCGCTTCTCGGCGGCGTCCAGCTCGGCGTGGTCCTCCTGGCCCACGCGCTCGACCCCGCCGACCCGCGCCGCCCGTGGGACCACCGGTCGCTGACCCTGCGCCCGGCGTGGGCCGCGCTCGCCATCGCCGCCGACTTCCTGGCCCTGCTCGCAACCTGCGCCTTCATGGCAACGCTCGCGGTCGACCGCAGCCACGCCGCCGTCCCCGCACCCGGCCTGGGTGCGTTCACCGCGATCGGCGCTGTCGGCGCGCTCCTCGCCCTGCGCCACGTCGCCCACCGCCGGGCCACTGTCCCCACCGAGCCCGTCGCGGCCGCCGATGCCGAGGACGACGACTGGCTGGGCGAGAGCTTCATCTGGGAGCACGGCGACATGGCTGAGCACCGCAGGTGACTACCAGGGAGGGGCGGGGCGCACCGGCGCCCCGCCCTCCCTCTCTGCGTTCCGGCCGGCGCAGGGGACACCACATTGCCGTCGGCACCCACCCCGCCCCTCTGGCCGGCGCGCGGGGTCGGCCCCAGCGAGCGCCGCTGCGGACAACAGAGTCACCCCGAAGGCTCCCCCGGTGCCCCTAAGGAATGCGCACCCCCGCCCCAACATTGACCCTTTAGCGTTGACGTAAATGCAGATTTGGAGTACATTAGTGAATAGGTCGAGGGGGTAGCCCTCCTCGGCCACCACGAACCCACCCCGAGGAGAAGTGACGCCTGTGACCGAGCTCGCCACCACCACGCAGTCCCCCGCCATCGAGCTGGAGCCGAGCGTGTGGATTCTCGAGTCCGGCGAGGACTACGAGGGCGGCTCGATCAGGGGCGTCTACACCGACCGGGATCTGGCGGCCGACGACTTCCTCGACCTCGTGCGCGATCTCGCCCGCTACTACAGCCTCGACGTCGACCGGTCCGGCGGGGATCCCGCCACCTGCGACCTGTACGTCCACGGCGGCTGCGCCTGGATCAGCCTCACCCGCTACTCCGTCGCCACCCGGCGCCAGCTCCGCTGAACCCGGCCCGCCGGCCTCGACCCGGCACACCACCTCCACCCCGCACACCGAGGAGCCCGGAATGTCCCTCACGCCCCGCAGCAGCGCCAGCGTCATCGCCCCCGCCGAGGACCAGGCGCAGGCGCTCTCCGGCAAGTTCTGTCCGCGCTGCGAGCGGAACGCGCTGTTCGGGATCGAGTGCTCGCGCTGCGGCCACGTGATCATCACGGCCCTGGTGAGCGCACCTCGTCATCCTCCGGCCTGGTCCGAGGGGTGTTGCCCCGTGTGCTTCACCGTCGATCCGGAGGTGTGGGAGGTCCACGGCCGGCTGCTCTGCACGACGTGCGCGGAGGGCAGGAGCCGGTGGGGTGACCGGGTGAAGGCCGCACCGGGGTGGCGGGGGCGCGCGCGTCGCGTGCTCGCCTGGGTGGACGAGCCGGGGTCCTTGTCCTTCGCCACGCAGTACGCCGACGAGACGGTCGGCCGGTGACGGCGTCCGGGCTGCCGCACCCTTCCCGGGAGGCATACAGCGCCGCCATGGCGCAGGCACTCAAGGACTGTGACCTCGACCGGTACCGGCGCCTGTTCGCCGCCCGGTCCGCTGCCGCGCACAGCGAGGCGGATGAGCGCCGGAGCCGGGCGCTCGGCGGAGGCTGACGGCGAGCGCCCCCTCCCGGTCGGCCGCTTACAGATTGACACTAATCCCCTCCCTGGAGTACATTAGTGAATATCGGGGGGATGCAAGCGCCCCGACAACGCCACGAACCGACCGCCCGAGGAGCACCACATGGCGCGCAGCCGCATCACCACCACCGACCTCCACCTCGCCCTGCACAAGCTGCTCGACGAGAACCCGCTGCGCGCCAACGAGGGCCACCCGGAGCACCGGCTGTTCGTCTACCACGGCAAGCCCGTCGAGCTGAACGCCACGCTCCTGCATCACTTCGGCGCGAGCATCAACCAGCTCAAGTCCCTGGACGCGGAGATCTGGGCGGCCGAGAACGACTGGGACAAGGTGAAGCACCCGCTGCGCCGCCGCTACACCGAACTCGCCTGGACCTGCCTGAGCCACCTGAGCGGCAGCGACACCGAGGGCGCATGGGCCAACTCGCACGACTACGCCTTCGGCCCCCGCGACGTGACCCTCAGCTGGATCGCCCGCGACTACGACCGCACGCTGGACGGCCGCCGCCGCCCCTGGCTCTACGACGCAGCCGAGTTCGAGCAGCCCCAGGCCGACCGCGAGCTCCACCCCGGCTGCTCCGCATACCCGGTGCCGCCCGCTGCGCTGCGCCCCTTCGCCCGCGAGGTCTGAGAAGCCCGTGTCACGCTCTGCCCGGGAGGCCGGAGAATCGGCCTCCCGGGAGCGTTTCTGCAGTTCACAGGCTGCCACGCTCACACCGTGACACCCGGCGTGACACCTGGCGTGACACCCTCCAGCCCGCCCCCGCGCGACCGTCACGAGCCCCAACCCGAGCCGACAGGAAGTAGCAGATGCGCACCGACATCACTGATGCCGCCATCACAGGAGGGACCGCCGGCGCAGTCCTGCGGGTGCGCCTGGCGGACTGGTTCGAGGTTCAGATCATGACCGGCCACACCAGCCAGTGCAGCCCCCGGCCGGCCTCTCCGCTCCCCTCCTGGTGGGACTTGCCCGCGAGCGCGCCCGCCGACTTCGCAGGCCCGTACGAGGCGCTCCAGGTGGGACTGGTCCCGCCACTCACCGCGCCCGAGGGCTGGCCCGACCCGCTTCCCGCGCACCCCCGCCAGGACCCTTACGACACCGCGGCCGCCACCTGGTACGGAACGGTCCCGGCGGCCCGCCTGCGGGAGCTCGTCCGTGACCACGGCGGCGAGAACGCACACCAGTACCCGAGCCCGGAGGACTGGGCGACGGCGTACGAGTGAGGCCGGACGACGGCGCGCGCAGGGCGGGGGCGGCGCTCCCCGTCCTCGACGCCGGGACGGGGAACATTAAGACTTGACCATACCCCCCCCTTTGGGTACATTAGTGATTACCGGGATGGCGATGCAAGCGCCGAACCGGCCGCCACGAACGCCCCGACCGAAGGACGTGCGCCATGACCTCCGCCACCGCTCGCCGTCGCCTCGCCGCTGCCTACCTCGCCCTGCGCCTGACCCCCGGCGCCAAGGTCCGCTACGTCGGCACCGAGACCCGCGCGCACGGCCCGGCAACGGTCCAGCCGTGCGCCTGCGGCATCTGCGCCGCCGATGTCCTGCTCGGCATCCCGGCCACCCGCTACGAACTGCGGACCACGGAGGGGCTGCCGACCGGCGTCTCCCACGTCCGCCACACCTCTGTCATCCCCGAGCCCACCGAGGAGGAGCGGAACTACGCCGCGATGCGCCTGTCGACTAAGGCCACCGCGGTCTACCTGCGCCAGCTGCTGCGCCGCACCTTCCCCGGCGTGAAGTTCTCCGTTCGCTGCGGCCCCAAGCGCGCGAAGGAGCGCTACCTGGAGCGCTACGAGATCACCGTCACCTGGAGCGGCGGCCCGAACCGCACCGCCGTCGCCACCGTCACCGCCCCGCTGCTCGCCAGCTATGGCAGTCCCGAGGAGTGCCGCCCGGCCTGGGTCTCCGTCACCGTCGAGGGCCGCCGCCACTACGGCGAGCCCAGCGCCCTCGCCATCCACCTGAACCGCACGGCAGCCTGAACCCGCCCCGGCCACAGGCCGGGGCCTTCCCGCCATCACCCATCGCAAGGGTCCGGGGCCCCGGCCTGCCGAGACGATCGGGCGTTGGGTCGGCCCGTACGCCCCGCGCCCACGCTGTTCGGCGCGAGGCTCTCGACACTCGGTTTCGCCGGAGCCCCGGGCCGGCTTGATGGAGCGGGGGACGCACGGCGCCGTCCACGAGCCGGCAACACCGCTTGCAACTGGAGCTCGGGAGTCGAGAAGCCTCCGTACGGCAACGGTTCGTCGCCGCACAGATTCCCGCGCGCGGAAGCAGACAGCCCGACCGCCGCGTACCGCATACTTCGGGCCCGCACGGCGCCGGCTTCGACTGCGCTCGCGCCGCGCCGGGAGCCCCACCCCGACAGTTGACGCAATAACCTTGACTACATGGTCAGGGATGGTAAATTAGTGAACGAGGGGCGATGGTCCCGCGCGGAACCCTTACCGGGACCTTCGGGCGCAGGGGACACCACCTCCAGATCGCTCCCTGACCAGGCACTTGACCCTCATCCAGCGGTCGGCCGGCCCCGGCGCGTCCCGCGTCTGCCCCTCCCCGCCTTGAAGAACTCGAACGAAGGCTCCCCGCATGTCAGCTCAGACCGTCACCGTTCGTGCCGTCCGCGGCCGCTACACCGCGCAGTTCTCCGCCCTTCCCGGACGTACGTTCGGCCCGTGGGACATGCCCGAGATGATCCAGGAGCTGCGCATCTCGGCCCTGCTCGATGCCCACGAGGCCCGGGACCTGGTCTTCGACGCGGCTGTCGCAGGAACGGTCACGGCCCCTACGGGCTGACCGAGCGACACCCGGGCGTCCCGGCTGCAGCCCCCGCCGACGCGCAAAGACCTCACACAGGTGCCGAACCCCATGAACTGAAGGAGCACATGCTCAGCATCGCAGCGAAGGATCTGCACGTCGGGGCCGTCGTCCTGAGCGGCACTCATCTGGAGACGGTGGAGTCCTTGCACCGCCAGGTGTCGCCGGACGGTATGGCTGTGGGCGTCTCGTTCGAGGCGACCGAGCAGCAGCGGCCGGGGCGCTACCTCGTAGTCGAACCCGACCACGAGTTCACGCTGGCCCGCGTTCACAGCGTCGCGTGGATCATCCACTCCAGGCACCGCAACGCCCGCGCCATCCAGGACCGCGCTCGCATCGCCGTCCCCTACGCGCTGCGCGGTCACTGGGCGTTCCGGCAGAAGTGGAACGTGGTGGAGCGCCTCGTCGAGGAGCACACGGTCCTCACGTACCGGCCGCTCGGGCTGGACGAGCTGCCCGGCCTGGGCGCGCCCACGCCGGCACCACCCAACCCTGACAGCTCACGCTTCTACCGGCTCCGCCGCCAGGGCCCCGCCGTGCTGGCGACCGGGGACGCCGTGCGCCGCGAACTGGCCCGCCTTTCCCAGGTACACCGGCATGATCACGGCCCCACCGACTGGGACATGGGAAAGCGGCTCCCCGCCGGCGGAGACATCTACGACTGCCTGAGCTGCGCCCGCTCCCCGTTCGACCTGATGCCGATGGAGATCGTCGTCGAGCGCACCTACCGGGACGTCGTCCTCGACGGCCTGCCCAGCGACTGGGAGTACGAACTGGACGCGGCGGCGGCCTACGAGCGGCATCTGCTGATGGGCACCATCACTCCGCCGTCACGGGATGAGTCCGGCATCGGCGACGGGGACATCGTGGAGTTCCCCGCCGACGGCAGTCGGGACAACGCCGGTGCCACCGCCCGCGCCAAGGTCATCAGTGCCGCCCCCGGAAACGACTTGGTGACCGGCGTGCCGCTGGTCCTCCTCTCGGGTCCGGACGGCCGGTACTTCCGTCGTGCCCTGTCCGGCTGCGTCCGCATCGCCCCGCCGGTCTGCCACGCGTCCGGTGAGGGCACCCGTTGACGCCTCACCGGGCCGGGCCGGGCGCCGAGCCGACGGCGATGACAGCGGCTGGCGCTCCGCCCGGCTCCCCCGCGCCGTGTCGGCGACGCCGTCAGGCCGAGTCCGTGCTGCAGTACCCGGCGGGAACGCGGGTGTTCCGCACCGGCGATCCCCGCACGCATCTCGTCTTCCACTCCCCCTGATCCCCCGGTGGGGCGGGGCCGCCCTTCCGCCCCCTGCCGCCGCCTCTCGGAAGGAACCCTGCTCGATGGCTCACCTCACGGAAGCCGACGTCATGTCAGCCGCCCTGCGTGCTCACGGCTACCCCGCCTACCTCTACGAGGAGGGCGGCATCACCGCGCTCGCCGTGCCCCTGAATCCCACCGTCTGCGACGACGACGTCCAGAGCCACCCGCATGTGCTCATCGCTTCCGGGGAGCGGGCCGACCGGCCCGTTGCCGAGCACGATGAGCCGTGGTCGGCTTTTCTCTTCGAGGCAGACCACGAGTTCGTCGACACCCTGTTCGCCGGCGATCCGGCGCACAGCATCAGCGAGGACGCCCGGCGCTGCGCAGCCGCGATCGTCGACTACGCGGCCCGCTACTTCGCCGGCCGCGCGCCCGATCCCGTTCCCGGTCCCGCGCAGCGGCTTCTTGACGCGCTCCAGCGGGCGAGGGTGGCCGGCTTCTACGACGCGGAGGAGGGCGTGGTGATCGCGCACCCGGCCCATGTCCCGCAGGACCGCGCGCTGAAGGAACCCCATGTGCTGCTGCAGGTGTTCACGGCCTCTGACGGCTGGCCGGACGGGTTCAGCGCCGTGGCCTGCAAGCCTGACGACGGAGTGGACTTCCAGGAGGTGGCCTCCGTTTTCGAGTCCCGTGGGCTGCCCGGCGCGGACGCGGTCGACCGCGGTGCGCAGGCCGTGGCCCAGTGGTTCGCCGAGCCGAAGCCCACGGCGGGCGCCTAGCTGGTGCGCTCGCCGAGCACGGCGTCACTCCGGCCGTCTGGGACAACGCCCATGCCGTCCCCCTGGCGCCCTACCTGCTGTTGAAGAGGGTGTGCTCCAGCGTCCACCTGTCCATCGCGGACCGGTTCGAGGGGGCACATGCCTACGGCCCACTGCGTCTGGGCCGTCTTCCGCCATGACAGCCCGGCAGAGGCCGTGGGCGGCCCGCTCTTCAGCGCACCGACCGTGCACGGCTGGCCCGACTGCACTACGGACTAGGCGCGCGCCGCCGCCTTCGTCGAGGAGTTCGTCGCAGCTCTCCGTCCGCCGCGGACTGCCAGGTAGGTTGCCGCCCGCCGCCGTAAGACGTGCTTGTTCCTGGGGGTGGGCCACCCCCAGGGGTCGTCTCGACGTATTGGCGACAGGACCTTCGTCGGTCGCTCGCGAGCCGGTCGAGCGTGCGCGGGCGCCAAGGGCCCTGGCACGGGCCCGGCCTTACGCAGCGCGCGGTGGCGCTCTCGGCTGCGCACGGTCCCACACACATCATGACCCTTATCGGTTGCCTCACACCCCCGCGTAGGGTACATTTGAGTTAAGTGGCCCGGGGGCAGCACTCCCCCGCCGCAGGCCGGCCCGCGTTCTGCGCACCGGCCCTCCAACTGTCCACCAACCACCAGGAGGCTTCGTGCCGATCCCCCGCCTGTCCCCCGGCGACCGCGTCCGCGTCACCATCTCCGCGACCGCCGTACGGTCGGGCCCGGGATACCTCGAGCTCTCCCCCCGCACCTACATCGAGTTCGAGTCCGAGGACGACCTGGAAGTCGAAGTCATCGCCGGCCTCTTCCGCTGCGGCGACGTCGTCACCGACGGCTCCCGCACCCTGCTGCGCACCGTCGTCGTCCGCGACAGCGGCACCGAGGCGTACTGGACGGCCGCGGACGGCTCCGTCGTGCGGGACGACGAGGTTCGCCCCGAGGCGCTGCGGCTGCTGCTCCGCATCGCCTGACCGCCCTGAGCGGGCCCGCCGGCCGGTGGGCCCGCTCCCTACCTGACAAGAAGAGGTCGTCATGTCCACACCCGCCGGCGCCCTCAGGATCCCTGCCGAGCTGTACGCGCACGACATCGCCCAGTACTGCCCGTCCGGCGACTACCCGATCGTCCGGGCGGTCCTCCAGGACGCCAAGCCCGTAGCGGGAGAGAACACCTACCTCCTGTGTCACCGCCCCGTACGGGAGACCGGCGCCGGGTACGGCGACGGCTTCAACCTGGGCTTCGAGCTGACCTGCGTGGCGGTCGCCCTGTCCAACCTGGTCCACGAGGTCAGCGACGGACGCAAAACCTGGGGCGACTACGCCGAGGCCGGCATCACCGAGAAGATGGTCCAGGACACGCGGAGCGCGCTCTACGACTCCCGCGACGCGTGGGAGGCCCAGCGCGCCGAGCAGTGCGCCACGGGGTTCGTCTGCATCGAGCTCGCCCGGTACGGCACCGACGGCACGATCGCAGTGCGGCTCGTGTGCGCATGCGGCTGCTCCCACGAGCCCCGCCGCCTGTTCTACGACGTGACCACCTTCGAGGCAGCCGAGTCGGACCCACGTCTCACCGCCAATCTCGTGCGATGGGGCATGCAACTCACCGGACCCTTCTGCGACTTCCAGTACGAGACCAACTGGTTCGGCACCACCCGGCGCGCCCCCGTCGCCCCCGTCGCCATCGCTGACTGATCCCCGGTCGCGCCAAGCCGGTCGGTGGCGCACCGGATCCCCCTCTTCCCACCAGGAGCCACAGATCATGGACACAGAAGCCCTCGACGCCTTCCCCACGTTCCGACTGCGCTCGGACGGCGCGGGGGCGCACGATGTCCTTGCCGGCGACGGTCGTCGCGTTGGCCAGGTCCTGCCGGCAGGCGGCGGACACTTCGCCCGGGTCGGCGCCGACAGGGGCCCGCGCCGGGAGAGCCTGCAGGCTGCGGGCGGGGACGCCGCCATGCTGCACGTGGCTGGCCACGGCCTTCCCGACGAGCCGGCCGCCGCGTACTCGGGCGTACCCGAGGCGCGCGTCGCCGTCAGTCTCGTCCCGCTTCAGCGCCAGGAGGTCGTCGACACGACGGCGCGGGCCTTCACCTTCTACGCGTTGCGCCAGCCGCACGTCGCCGCGATCCTCAGCGGCCTCGAGATCGTGGGGGCCGAGCGGGACGCCGTACACAGCCGCACCGGGTGCCGGCGCGTCGCTCGGCTGCTTCGTCTGGTCCAGGAGCCGGCCCAGGCGCTCCTGGACGAATCGAGGTGCGACACCCGCGAATGGCTTGCGCTGCCGCTGGCGCGGCTTCTGACGTTCTGCCTCCAGGCGCGCGTGCGTTTGGAGGCGACGGCCGAGCAGCCGACCGCCGATCTCCTCGGCCGGTACACCTCACGCCACGGCGCGGATGCGGACCTGGACACCCTCCACCGGATCTGGCGTGACCTCCAATCGGCCTGCTCGGTGCCTTCCGAACTCTCCGCGATCGACGCGGCCATGGCCTCACTCCCCGGCGGGAATTACGCGCAGTCCTCGACGAGCTGCCGCTCGACGGCCGCCCGCCTCGCGCAGGTCCGCGCCGCGGCCGACGGGATCGCAGCGACCGGTGCGGACGGGGCTCGGGACGTCCTGGTCCGCGAACTGTCCGCTCTGGCCGCCGAGACCGGGGAGCGGCTGGAAGCCACCGCCCGGGTGCTCGACGACACCGGTCGGCTGGGCACCGTCCGCATCATCAACGACGCGCTCGCCCGTGCCCGGCTCGGTGCGCTCACCGCCGCCGGCGAGCAGTCGGTCCGCGTGGACCGCACGGAGCTCGGGCCAGTACGTCGCACCTCCGATGGAATGTGGACCGGTCCGGGCCTTGCTGAGCCGTTCAACTCCTGCGAGGGCGCGGCCGCGGCCCTGATCCTCGCCCACCTCGCGCTGGCAGCGGCCGAGCGCCGGCGAGGCAGGGGCTGATCTACTGCCCGGCTTCGCTCCCAGACCCAACCCCACAGTGACGTAATCACATTGACCATACCCCCATTTTGGAGTACATTAGAGTTTACTGGTCAAGGCGTTCCGCCTCAAAGTCGGCGAGCCCCGGCCAGGACCGCCATCGAGAGCCGCACTCGGGGCCGCCGCGCCTTGAGACCCATCACCCCCTGGAGACCCCGTGGATCCTGCCATCGATCGCATCCGAGCCCTCGCCGCACGCCTTGAGGCAAAGGGCCGCCCGCTGCAGTGCGAGGAGCTCCCTCGACTCCTGGACGGCTCCTTTGCGCCGTCCACCGTAGACCTGGCCTGCATCGCCGACGAGGCGGGCGTCACGATCGAGCTCCTCCTCGGCACTCGCCCGCGGCGCCCCGTGCTCGACTACTGCGACCTCTGGCCCCTTTCCACGGGAGACGCCGAGGACAAGCCCTCGATCAAGGGCCGAACGGAAACGGTGACGGCACGCCCCGCCACCGCAGCCGACGGCGGCACCCTCATGAGCCCCGACGTCGAAGTGTAAAGAGTTGACGTAACCCCCCATTTGGAGTACATTAGTAAATACCTGAGCGGGCGATGCAAGCGCCCGCTCGGTGGCCACGACCACGCACTCGACGCAAGGAGCTCCGCCATGGGACACACCAACTACTTCGCGTACACGCCCAAGGCGCAGAACTTCCTGTCCATCTGGCTGCAACTGCGCCTCGACGCGGCAGCGATCCTGGACCTCGTCGAGCAGACCCAGGGCATCGCCCTCGCGGGCGGGGCGGGCACCGGAGCACCGCGCATCGACGAGGACGCCATCGTCTTCAACGGCCTGATGGCCGCGGACGAGGACTACGAGACCTTCGCGATCGAGCTGGAGCCGGAGTTCGAGGACGAGCGGGGCTTCACCTACTCCTTCTGCAAGACCGGAGGTGTCCGGCCCAAGCCCTATGACATGGCGGTCACCGCCGTCATGCTGCGCGCCCACACGCTCGCCCCCGACTGCTTCGCGATCGACAGCGACGGCGACTGGGACGAGGAGTGGCTGTATGCCCGCGCGATCCACCGGATGCTGTTCGGCACGGACCCCGGCATGGAGAGCCCTTTCACCTCACCGCTCCACACGATCGGCCCGGTCGCCGCACGCTACTGACCGCCGGGTGGGGTGTTGCGGACACCGCAACACCCGCCCCACGCCACGACATTGGACCCGCAGCACCAGAACAAGGAGAGGCATTCGTGTCCGTGACCTTCACCGCCGACTGGCGGCCGGCCACCCAGTTCGCCGTCACCTGCGGCTGCGAGCGGGCCACGGCGCTCGCCGTGCGGCACGACACGTACGAGGAGGCCAGCGTCGCCGCCCTCAGCACCGGCCCCGCCCGGCGTGCGCTGCCCGGGTGCGCGATGCCCGAGATCTGCCCCGAGTACCCGCTGTACGTCCACGACGTCGACCCGCACGGCGAGTTCACTCCGGAGGTGAACGTATCCCAGCGCCACGCGGCGCTCCTGGCGGGCCTGCTCGGCCTCACCGCGCCGGAGGCGATCGATGCGGCACAGACGCTGCCGCGCTCCGCCCGTGACGGCGGCGGACCGGCGGACGACGCGGGGCAGCTCCCGGCCGAGGACTTCCTCGGCCGCGTCCTGGTCGCGCTCGCCCTCACACCCGAGGACGAAGGTGTCGACGGCTACTGGAACGGTCGCCTTCACATGGGCGGCCGCCGTGCCGGCTACCTCCAGCTGCGCCTGGCGGAGCTGCACGACCTTGCCCAGTGGTGCGTCGATCGTGGCCGCGACGTGGCCTGGGGCTGACCGGCATGCCTCCCCGCCTGACGCCCCGCCGGCTCACGGCACTCCGCGATGCCGCCGTCCGGCCCTCGGGCAGCATCCACCCGATGCTCGTCAGGGAGGCCGACGTCCGCGCGCTGGAAGAGCTCGGTCTCGCCGGCTTCCTCGATTCCTGCGGCCACCTCCTGGGCGCAGCCGACCCCGCTGGCGAACACCGCGGGCACCCTCACCTGCTCCGGCTGACCGCCTCCGGGCGCAGCGCCGTGAACACGGCCGGCGGACCACTGCGCGCGGAGGGCCCCGGTCGTCCGCTTCCACCACTCACGAGTGACCCGCAAACTTGACACAGACCCCCCCTGCTGAGAACATTAGAGAATCCCCAGAGGAGTGGAGGGACTACCAAGTACCTTCCCGAACTGCCCATACGCCCACCCGGAGTCCCCCCATGAAGAACATCACCGAGGTCAAGAGGGCCTTCGCGAAGCTGCCCGAGCGCGTCACCGCCACGCAGATCGCCGAGGCCACCGGCCGCGCCCACATCCACAACTGGGTGAAGGACCCCTCGTTCCCCGACGGCGAGAAGGACCACGGAGGGCGCACGATCTACCGCGACCGTGACGACGTCTGGGAGTGGTACGCCGACCAGCCCTTCGCCCGGCCCAACCGCTCCGGCCCCCGCGACCTGGAAGCGAAGGTCGTATCCGCCCAGCCCACGCAGGTGCTGCTGGACACCAGCGAGCTGGCCGACCTGCTGGGCCTGACGCGGCGCGCGGTGAACAAGTACACCGAACGCTACCCGGCGTCCGAGGCCCAGGACCCCTTCCCGCCAGCCGACGCCGACGGAAAGCGCTCCTGGAGCCAGGTCCAGGCATGGTTCCTGCGCAAGAACGACCCGATCCCGGCAGCGGGCGAGGGCGGTGCGCGGGACTGGGCGGACGTACGCGTGTGGCTGCTGAAGCGGGCCACCGACGGGTCGGAGCCTGTCGACGGGCGGGTCTACCTGGACGAACTGGGGCTGACCGTCGGCCAGCGTGACGTCGTCGAGCGGGCCCGGCTCGCGCGTGCGGCCGACACGAGCGTGCCCGTGGAGTGGCTGGCAGAGGTACTCCACCTGGAGGAGCCGGGCCAGGCGGAGTGGCTGGCCGAGCTCCTCGACCTGATGGACACCGGACACGTTGCCCTGCGCCCCCAGGCCCCCGCCACTGCTGAGGAATCGCGCCGGCTCGGCCTGACCGCCCTCGCCCGCGAGTTCGGCTTCAACAAGGAGACGATCAAGCACTACGCGCGCGCCTACACCCCGGAGAAGGTCGACGACCCCTTCCCCGCCAAGGACGGCCGCAGCACCCGCGACGTCGCCGAGGTCCGGGACTGGCTGGTCCGCAACCGCAAGCTCCGCCCCGCCGAGCCCGAAGGGGCAGCGGCCGACGCCTGACCGCTCGGGGCGATGTCCCACACCGCCCGACCGCGCTCGCCCTGCTGGGCACCCGAACGAAGAAGGGCACACCTTGCTCGACATCGAAGCCGACGCCCCGCTCAGCCCCGCCGACGCCGCGCACACCGACCGGCTCCTGGCTCTCGCACGCTCCCACGGGGTCGACCCCACCGACCTGGACGAAGCCGTGCACGACGCCGCCTCGCAGTACGCCAGTGCCGCGTACAACTCCACCGACGAGGGCGACGTGGGCGACGAACTGCACGACGAAGCCGGGCGTCAGGCCGCAGCCATCAACAACGGCGGCCTGGACCGGCAGGTGGCCTACCTGGTCGTACAGGCCGGCCCGGAGGAGACCGAACGCGTCATCCGCCAGGCCGCCGCCTGACCTCTCTCATCACCCCTACCTGCCCCCGGCCCGCGGCCGGGGGCATTTGTACGGTGGCCGGCCGTGAGGCTGGGCGCCCCCTGAACGCCCCGAAGAGCACGACGCGGCCAGAGCCCGGCCGGCAGCACGCTCGCACCCACGCCGGACGCTCTCGGAATGCCGCCGAGCCAGAACAGACCAGATCGAGCAGCGGAAGCCGGCGGAGCCGGGTCGCACCCCAGGGCCTGGCCGCCAAGGCCGGCTCGGGTCGACTCCGGTCCGGTACCGGCTGAACACTTTGGGGGTGTTGCGGCAGGCGACGCCGGGGACACCACGTTTCCCCGCCTGCCGGAACAGCGAAGGCCCGTCCCGGCAGGAACAGGGCCTGGGCGTGGTGCGGGGCCGCTACAGTAGGCCTGCGCTCACCTTTCCCGCTCGCTTCAACGACTGGGCGGCGTGAACGTGGCTAGGGGCCGGACGGCCTTGCAAACCCTCTCCTTCACCGGAGGGGGAGACTTCGGTCTGTCGTCCGGCCCCGCTTCTTGTCGCCGCTCCGATGCGGCCCTTTGCTGCTACTCGGCCGATTCTGCGCGCCGGTCCTCCTGCGCACGCTGCCGGCGGCGCCAGCCGTCCCAGGCCAGCCACGCCGTGCAGGCGATGACCACCACGACGGCCGTCCACGTCACCGCGGCCTGCTGGGCCGCGTTGGCGACCAGCGCCACCGCGAAGGCCAGCACGCCGGCGACCACAACCACGCTCACGGCCGCCTGGCTCCTCGCCGGCCCCTCCGTACGCCCCACCATGTCGATACCTCCGAAGACTGTCCTGCGCCACGGGTGAGTGTGCCGCACCCTGTTTCCCGCCGTCCGACGGTCGACGACTTGCCCACCGTCGGGCCTCTTGCCCCCGTGTTTGTGCGGCGAGGGCGGCCCCGCAGATTGCTTGACCCTTTTAACTTGACTCAAGTGTACCCCGTGAGTTAAATTATAAGAGTCAGGGGGTTCGGATGGGACTCCCAGTCGACTGAGGAGCTATCGCTGTGACTGTGCTTGAGATCCCCACCACCGGAACTGCCCTTCGCGCCCCGGGCCGCAAGGACGCCTGGACCATCCTGGGCGCCGACGTCAGCGAGGCGAACACCGCCCGCGAGGCCCTGGAGATGGCCGACCTTCGCGACTGGGACGTCCGCCTCATGGGCAACGTCACCGCATCCGAGGTCACGATCCACGAGGACGGTGTCACCGCCACCGAGGTGAAGATGCCCGACACCCGCGCCACCGTCCGCACCAACCCGCGCACCGGCGGGACCGAGTACCTCAGCGCTGTGGGCCGCAAGTACACCCCGGTCCAGATCGAGGCGTATGAGAACGTGCTGGACCTGGCCCGCCGCGAGAGCGGCGCCGTCTTCCACAAGGCGGGCGCGTACGACGGCGGCAAGAAGTTCTTCATCTCGATGAGCCTGCCGGGCATCGTGAGCATCGGCGGGGTCGACGAGCACAACATGCACCTGACGCTCTTCGGCAGCCACGACGGCTCCTCGGCCAACTCCCTGCACATCGGCCCGACCCGCCTGGACTGCGGCAACATGCAGCGGATCATCATCGCGGGCGCCAAGCACAAGGTCTCGGTCCCGCACACCGCCTCCGCCCTGGACAAGCTCGTCAGCCTGGAGAGCGAGCTGGCCGTCCTCTTCGACTGGCAGGACGCCTTCGAGCGCGAGGCCGAGCGGATGCTCAACACCCCGCTGAGCCTCGGCCAGTTCGAGCAGCTCGTCACCAGCCGCGACCTGTGGCCCATCCCGACCAGCCCCACCACCCGCACGCGCAAGAACTACGAGGCGCGCATGGACACCCTGCGCAGCCTGTTCGAGAACGCGGACACCCAGGAGTCCATCCGGGGCACCGCGTGGGCGGGCTGGAACGCGATCGGCGAGTACCTCGACCACTACGCCAAGGCGAACTCCCTCTCGGTGCGCGCGGCGCGGTCGCTGTCCGACGTCGGCGCGGTCACCAAGAAGAAGACCGCCGCTCACCGCCAGCTCCTCGCCCTGGCCGCCTGACCGGCCCCTCAGACCGGCCGCCGGGAGCCTCACCCCACCCGCTCCCGGCGGCCCCCTCCCCAGCTACCGAAGCGACCGAAGCGCGGAGAGTCCTGTGTCACCCGATGCCGAACACGATGCCTCCCTCTACGGGCACGGCGTCAGCGACCACGAGGACGGCGTCCTCGTCCACATCGCGGCCGGCCCCTGGACGGTCCGGTACTGGGCAGGCAACCCCGACAGCCTCTGGCCCGAGGACCGCCTCAGTTACTGGATGGCGTCCGTGTGGGCGCGCTGCGGCCGTGGCCTGACCTGGAAGTCCGGCCCGCCCGCCGAGGGCCGCCCCCGCCCGTGCGGGATCTGCCGTCTCAGCAGCGCCGACATCACCGCCCGTCACACACGGCTCCGACCCACCGCCGCCCCCGGGCCCGGCCACACGGCCTGACCTCGCCCGCTACCTCGGAAGAACAGGAAACCGAATGATGCTCGTCCTGCTCGACGTGCCCCACGTGGAGACCGCCGACAGCCGCGAGGGATTCACCAAGGGCGACCGCGTCAAGCGCGTCGGCGGACACACCCTGCCCCCCGACGGCGTCGTGCAGGGGTGGTCGACCCTGGAGTACGCCCCCACCGTGTGGCGGTGCACCGTCACCTGGGGCGGCGAGTACATCGCCCAGTACGAGGCGCACGAGATCGAGCACGACCACCGGGCGCAGTAACCGACGCTCGGCAGACCGGACGCGCCCACGCAACAGCGCATCGTCCGCACAGCAGATCCGGGCCCTGATGCTCCCCCGGGGGCTGTGCGCGGCGTGCCCTGCCTGCCCCGCTCCTCCGCTGATCGCCGGTACGACCCACCGACCGGTCCCGGGTGTCACACCCGTCCCTGGCACCCGGGCCTCCCCCTCCACCCCGCCCTTACAGTAAGGAACCGTCCCTATGGCGACTACCAACGGAATCCTCAACGGCCTGAAGGTCGAGTCCTTCGACTTCGCCGAGACCCCCCGCAGCACGCCGGGGGACCGCCGCTACTACAAGGAGGTCCTGGAGGTCCTCCTGGAGGACGGCTCGGTCGTCTACAACTGCGTCTGGCCGGAGTGCGAGTTCACACGGTCGTCCACCAGCGGGGTGTGGCCGCACACCAAGGTCCACAAGCCCCAGACCGGCACGCCGAGCAAGGCCCCGGCGCCCGCGGAGATCGACGTCACCGCTCTGACCATCGCCGAACTCGTCGAGCGCGCGCAGGACGCCACCCGGTACCACTCGGACCGCGACGCCGCCCTCAAGAAGCTGTCGAAGGCCCAGCGCGAACTGGGGGAGCTGAAGCCGCGCCTCAGGAAGGCCGAGCAGGCGCTCAAGACTATCCGCACCGCCTTCACCGCAGCGGCATAGTCCGCAGGCACCGCGGGGCGGTTCCCCTGCCCGCCCCGCAGCCTGGCCCGCGCCCTGCGCTCCTGGCCGGATCAGGCCGGCCGCCGCCCTGCCCCCACCGCCCCATGAACGGATGCCTTTGATGCGCCTTGCTGACCTGCCTGCGGGAGCCGTCATCCTGACGGGTTCCGTCGTCACCGCCGTGGAGGCCCGCGAACTGCGCGAGGACGACCTCCTCGACGTGAACGGGACCGCGGTCACCGTGACCGGCACCGATCCCCACGACGTCCCGGGTATCACCCGGATTCCCGTCAGCTACCGCCCGTACGACAACGACACCGTCCGCACCGAACGGTGGACCGTGCCCGACACCACCCGCTTCACGCCGCGCCGGCTGCTGCGTACCGACAAGGTCACCTGCGGCCTGTGCGAGCCCGGCACCAACACCCACGACGTCCTGATCGACCGGGTCACGGAGGGCTGGGTCCAGTCCTGGGTGTGCGACGCCCACCTCCGCCTGTCCTAGCCCCACCGGTTGTCAGACCCCCGCGAAAGGATCACTGCATGACGACTGCTGCACCCGCTGCCCTCCTGACCGACCGCACCGCCTACGACACGGCGGTCGACCAGGCCCTCGCCGCCAGCGCGGCCTACTACGGGGACGGGGACACCACCCTCGACGACGCCTCGTACGACGCCCTGGCCCGCGGGATCGCCGCCTACGAACGCGAGCACCCCGACCACAAGCGGTCCGACTCCCCCACCGGGAAGGTAGGCGGCGGCACGGCTCCCAGCGGCGATGTCGCGCACACCGTGCCGATGCTCTCCCTGGACAACGTCTTCGACGCGACCGGCCTGGAGAAGTGGGGCGCCTCCCTGGCCCGCCGGATCGGTGGTCCGGTGACCGGCGGATACGCGGTGGAACCGAAGCTGGACGGAGCGGCGATCGCGGCCCGCTACCGGGACGGCAAGCTGGTACAGCTCGTCGGCCGCGGTGACGGCGCGCGCGGCGAGGATCTCTCCCACGCCATCGGAACGATCGTCGGGCTGCCCATGCAGCTGCCGGACGGCGTGACCGTGGAGATCCGCGGCGAGGTCCTGCTGACGCAGGCCCAGTTCGAGAAGGCCAACGAGATCCGCCTCGCGCACAAGGCGAAGATGTTCTCCAACCCGCGCAACGGCACCGCTGGCACGCTGCGTGCGAAGGACCGGCCCTACGTCATCGAGACCACGTTCTTCGCCTACGGCGCGGTGGGCCTGGACGGGGTCGACGTCCTGGACGGGGACTCGCACGAGGCAGTCATGGCCCAGGTCGCCGCCCTGGGCGTGCAGACCACCAGCAGCACCGAGGTCGGACTGCGGGTGTGCACCACGCTGACGGAGGTCCAGGCCCGCGTCGAGGAGATCCAGAAGCTGCGGCCCGAGCTGCCGTTCGGGATCGACGGCGTGGTGATCAAGGCCAACGGCTTCGCCGAGCAGAAGGCCGCCGGGTTCGCCACGCGCCACCCCCACTGGGCGATCGCGTACAAGCTGGCGGCCGTCGAGGCCCAGACGAGGCTGATCGCGGTGGAGTGGAAGGTCGGCCGGACCGGGCACATCGCGCCGCGGGCTGTGCTTGAGCCGGTGGAGGTCGACGGCAGCGTTGTCACCTACGCCACGCTCCACAACCCGGCGTTCATCCGGAACAGCGGCCTCAAGATCGGCGACACCGTCAAGGTCTGGAAGGCCGGCGACATCATCCCCCGGATCGAGTCCCCCGTGGCCGCGCTGCGCACGGGTGCCGAGACCGACATCGCTCTGCCCGAGGCCTGCCCGAAGTGCGGCGGCGACATCGACAAGTCGGGCGAGCGGTGGGAGTGCGCGGGCGGCGTGAACGGCCCTTGCGGCCTGCTGCCGTCCCTGAAGTACGCCGTCGGCCGCGACCAGCTCGACATCGACGGCCTGGGCGTGACCTACCTGGAGGCGCTCGTCGAGGCGGGATTCGTCAACGACCCGGGCGACCTGTTCTTCCTCACCCGCGACCAGCTGGCGCAGGCGACCGGCAGTGAGAAGCGGGCCGACTCGCTGCTGGCCCAGCTCGACAAGGCCAAGCAGCAGCCCCTGAACCGGGTGTTCTGCGCCCTGGGCATCGTGCGGACCGGCCGCACCCTCTCCCGGGAGATCGCCCGCCACTTCGGCACGATGGACAAGATCCGCGCCGCCACCCCGGAGGCGCTCGCCGAGGTCAACAAGCTCCCGGGCGCGAACGCGCCGAAGATCGCCGCGCACATCGCCGCGATGGGCCCGGTCATCGACAAGCTCGCCAAGGCCGGAGTGAACATGGTCGAGCCGTCGGCCGACAGCAGCAACACCCCTGGCAGCAAGCCGCTGTCGGGCGAGGTGGTCGTGGTCACGGGCGGGATGCACGGGCCGCTGGCCGGACGCAACCGCAATCAGATGAACGAGCTGATCGAGAACGCGGGTGGCAAGACCTCCAGCAGCGTCTCGAAGAAGACCACGATGCTGGTGGCGGGTGAGGGGGCCGGGTCCAAGCTGGCCAAGGCCCAGGAACTTGGCACGAAGGTCCTCAGCGAGCAGGAGTTCGCGGACCTGCTCGCCGGACACCTCGCCTGACCTCACATCCCCTACCGGAAGGCGGGGCGGCCCTGACCGGTCGCCCCGCCTTCGTCGTGCCGGGATTCCTGCCCGCCAGCCTCCGGCGGGAGCGCGTCCTCTGTCCACAGGCCACGGGCTCCAGCCTGCTGCGTGAACGGCCAGGCAACTGGCCCGGAGCAGGGGAGCAGACGTGTGCAGATCACTCGCCCAGGGCGGCCGGCGCTGCCGGGGGAGCAGTCTGGCGGTGCGGCGCGCCCGGTACGCCACGGTCACGTCCGCGGCGGCGAAGGCGTATCGGCAGGCCCTCGACGACGGCGGCGTCGACTACGGTGGCAGCGCCTGGCGGGCGCACGAACGCGCCCAGAGCAGCGCGGACCGTGCCCGCGCTGCTGCGGCCGCCGGCGACCACGAGGCGGCGGAGCGTGCCGCGCTCGACGCCAAGAACCAGATGAACCACGCGGCCTACCTTGCCCGCTACCACGCCCAGGGACGTGTGGCCCGAGCCGCGGAGACACGGCGGACAGCGAAGCAGGTGGACAAGGCGCTGGCCGGCGCCAACCCGAAGTACCAGGCCGGCGTGCGGGCCTACTCGCACAACTGCACCCACGTCTCACAGGCTTATGAGCTGCGCCGGCGCGGACTTGACGTGCAGGCGGCGCCGGACACCACGGGCGGCCGTACGTACGTCGAGTACAGCGAGCCGTGGGGCGGCTGGCAGAAGTTCACGCACTGCAGCTCGTCTCCGGACGTCGGCCGCTCGCAGATCGAGCGTGCCTTCGCGGAGCCCGGCTCGCGGGGCATCGTCAGGGTGCGGTGGAAGAACGGAGGTGGCCACGCCTTCAACGTCGAGAACGTCGGCGGCAAGGTCCGGTTCATCGACGCGCAGCCGACTCCCCCGGTGACCGACGCCTCGCACTACTTCTCCCTGGCCACGGAGTCCGGGTACCTGCGGCTCGACGACAAGCCCACCCCGTCCAAGAAGGCCCTCAAGTCCTTCATCGCGGACTGACCGCCGCCCCAGCAATTGACTTGACGTGCACCCCTATTTGAGGTACATTAGAGATTCAGGTTCTGAGATTGGATGCCGACATGACCATCACGTACGAGCAGGCACGCGACCGCGTACGGGCGGAGCTTGAGCCGACCTGGAGCACCGGAACGTTCACGATCGACGACCGGACGATCGTGGAGAACGACGAGATGTACGTCTTCGAGGTCGGCGCGCGCGAGTTCCTCAAGGACCGTGATCCTGCCTTCGAGATCGTGGGCGGCGTGACCGTGGTCTACAAGAAGGACGGCCGCGTCGACAGCCTCCCGTCCGTGCAGGTGGCGCTCGACGAGTCCCTTCAGCGGCGTGCCAACCCGACGTCGATCTTCAGCTGACGTAAGCCCCTGCTCCGGCTTCGAGGACTCCTCCATCTCTCCAACCCTGGCCCGCTGAGGCGGGGCGGCCCATAGGGCCGCCCCGCCTCTTTGCGTCTGCTACAGGTAGCAGTCGCTCCACCCAGCGCCGCTCCGCCCTCCCCGGTGATCGACGACCTCTGTCCACAGGTGCTCCCTCTGAGGATGAACGGACACCGGGCACACGGGCCGTGGGGCCCAGCGGACGTGACTCTGCCACGCCGGCTCCTGCGGCTCCCACCCCGGCAAGGCCCATCCGTATTCACGAAGGACGCCGAACCGCATGAACCAGCACATCGCCGCTCCGCCCACTGTGATCATCGTCAGCCCTGGCGACGAGGTCTACCGGGGGTACTGCCTCGAACAGGCCGCTTCCGGACACGCCGTGGCCGTGATCACCCCCGGGCCGCTCACCTGGGAGGCCCCGCACGTGGTCGACCACGAAGCCGCCGACATGGACAGCCTCCAGTCGCTGCGCGATGCCGCGCGGGCCCTGGCCCTGCGCAACCACGTCACCGGGGTCTTCACCTGGGACGAGTACGCACTCGTCCCGACCGCGCGGATAGCCGAGGACCTCGGCCTTCCCGGCAACAGCCCGGCCGCCGCGGCCGCCTGCCGGGACAAGGCCACCAGCCGGAGCCTGATGGCCGCACACGCGGTGCCCTCCGCCCGCTTCTCCTCCGTGACGACCTTCGACGAGGCCGCAGCCGCAGCAGAGGAGATCGGCTATCCCGTCGTGCTCAAGCCGGCCAGCCACGCCGCGTCAATCGGTGTGATCCGCGTCGACTTCGCCGAGGAGCTCGCCGCTGCCTGGAAGTTCACGACGGCGGGCGCGAGCGAACAGGGGCCGGAGGGCACCGGCGTCCTCGTCGAGGAGTACCTGACGGGCCCCGAGATCAGCGTCGAGTGCGTCACCTACCAGGGGGACACCCGCGCCGTGGCCGTCACGCACAAGACGCTCGGCTTCGCACCCCTCTTCGAGGAGATCGGTCACACCGTCACCGCGCAGGATCCCCTCCTGCAGACGGTCGCCCCCATCGCCGCGCAGGCAGTACGCGCTCTCGGCGTGACCAACGGCGTCCAGCACGTCGAGATGCGCCTCACCCCCGCCGGGCCCGCCATCATCGAGGTCAACGGACGGATCGGCGGTGACCACATCGGGAAGCTGGTCCTGCTGGGCACGGGCATCGACCTGCCGCGCGCGGCCGCGGACGTCGCCGCCGGCAGGCGCCCCGATCTGACGCCCACGCGCAACTCGGCCGCCGCGATCACCATCCTGTACCCGCCGGCCACCGGCACCCTCACCGCGCGGCAGCTGCCGCCCGCCGTCGAGCACGGCGCGCCCTGGCTGCACCAGACTGGATGGTTCAAGGTGGTCGGTGACCCGGTTGCCGTTCCCCCTGAAGGCGACCTGGACGATGCCAGGATCGGCTTCGCGATCGTCACCGGTGCCACCGAGGAGGAAGCCCGCGAGCGGGCGGCGGAGATCCTCGCGCACACCGAGCTCGGTGTCCGGCCGGCCCCGGAACCGGAAGCGACCGCCACGCGCAACACCCCCGTGCTCGCTCCCGCTCCCGCCGCGTGGCCGTGTGCCTCGCGTGATCTGACGTAGGAAGTCGGGAACGGGGCCGGTCTGTACACGGTGGTCGCCCGTACGGGCTGCGGAAGACCCGGTTCAGGTGACTGCTGGGCACATGTTCACCAGTCGGTGCGGGCCGGTCATCCCGGCAGGCGCACACCCGGCGTGAGAGCTCGCACCGGTACCCCTGGACAGCGCGCCCCAGCTGGTCACGCAGCCTCTGACCGTCACGGTCGGCGAGAGCCGGCCACGGCAGACTGCCGCTCCGGGCGCGGCCCTCCCGCCATCTGAGTGGCGGTCCACGAGAGCGTCTCAACGGCTCCCCAGTCCGGGGCTCTTGCGAACAGCCGTGGCCAGTCACGATCCGCTCGACCAGCGCCCCGCCTCGCCTTCGCCGACCGCCGGCCTCTGTGCACAGGTCCGCTTCCGCAAGATCACCCAACCGCACGGATGGGTGTCCGCGCGGCAAGCGACAGAGAGGAGCGGGCATGTGCAGGCCCGTAGCAAAAGGGGGCCGGCGGTGCACTTCGTCTCAGCCGGCCATGCGCTCGGCACGGCGCGCGGCCTCGGCCCAGCTGGGCGAGACCGTCGCCGCGACCGGAGACCCGGACGCCCAGAGCGCGTACGCGAACGCGCAGGCATGGGCGGTGCGCACGAAGGAGGCTCTGGAGGCCGGGGACGACGACCGGGCGCGGATGTACGCGGACAACGCGAAGAGGTGCGCGGCTGCGGCCCGCGCCTACGTCCGCGGCAAGCAGCCGAAGAAGCCTTACCCGGATGCCGATGATCCGGCAGCTCTGAGCGCGGCGCCGCCCCCGCCGCCGCCCGAGCAGACCCGCGCGGCGCGCGCGCTGGCCGGTGCGGCCGGCATCGGCGGGCGGGCCCGGGTGCTGCCGCCGCGGGCTGACGGCGGGCAGACGACCGCGTGGAACGACCAGGGCTTTGGCGGCGCCGCCACCGTGTACCAGGGCGAGGGCGACGAACCTCCGCACGCGCGGGTCGTGTTCAGCCGCCTCGACCGCGGCCGCTACCAGGCGCTCGCCGACTCGCCCTGGCCCTACCGGACCGAGGGCGGGCAGGTCATCTACGACCGCGTCCCGGTCGACCACGCCGAGCAGATCATCCATGCGGCCGCCTCCCGCCGTCCGGCCAAGCCGTGGGAGCGGCACGGGCTGAGCGATGCGGGGCATCGGGAGCCTCTCGACGAGGTGACGGCCGATCGTCTGGTGCCGGAGTCCGAGCATTGGGCGTCCGGTCTCGACGAGGGCCAGCGTCAGTGGGTCACGACGTACACCGGCCACTCGTACAGCGAGATCAACGAGCACCTCTACATGGGCCGGGACCTCGACCAGCCGGCCGACGGCATGCACACGTCGATGCGGGTGGTGACGGGGAACATCGACTCGGCGATCGCGGCCGCTGGCCAGTCCCAGGAGCCGCACCGGTGCTTCCGCGGATACACCCCGCCGCTCGAGGTCCGCAAGGAGAACCGGGTCGCGTCCTGGGCCCGGGAGAACTTCGTCGTCGGCAGCCGCTACCGGGACGACTCGTACATGTCGGTCTCCCACTGTCCGGCGGTGGCTGCCGGGTTCACCGAACGCAGCTGGTCGTCCGACGGCCAGTGGGGCACCGCCGACCACGGTGTGGTCTTCGAGACGGTCTCCCGGCGCGGCGCCGCGGTCGCGCACATCTCAGAGTTCGACAACGCCGAGAGGGAGCGGCTGATGCCGCGGGGGTCGGAGTTCGTCGTGGTCGGCGTGCACGAGAACGTGAACGTGGCCGGCAAGCCCTGCGTGGTCGTGCAGTTGGCCGACGTGAACGAGTCCAAGCGGTACTGAGCCCGGATGCGATGCGTGCGGATGCGTGGGAGGCACCGGCCTGTGCTGGACCTCTCACGCATCCGCTGCTCTGAGCTGCGCCGGTCCCCGGCCTCTGTCCACAGGCCGCCCCTTCCAAGCTCGCGTTGCTGCCTGCCGGGGCAGCCCCGCGGGTCGCGGGCGAGGAAGGGAGGGCTCCTCCGGTGTGCAGGTCGCAATCGAAAGGCGGGCGCAGGTGCGGCTCGTCTCACCCGGCCGTTCGGGCGGCACGTCGTGCTGCCTCGACCGCGCTTCGCAAGGAGGTCGCCCTGGCCGGCGCCGGGCACCCTGCGCTCGGCGCGTACGCCACGGCCCAGATGTGGGAGGCCAAGACCCGTCAGGCCGTTGAGAACGGTCAGGACGAGCAGGCCAAGCTGTACGCGGACAACGCGAAGGCGTCCGCGGCCGCGACGCGCACCATGCTGGGCAATCGCAAGCAGACCCCCCGCTACCCCAACGCCGCCGCCGACCCCCGCGTCGCATGGGCGGCCCGCGCGGGAGCCCGAGCCGGCCGAGGACGGCTGGGGCGCGGCGCAGATGCCGGAGTACCCCGAGCACGTCCGTGCCGCCGACGCGTTCGCGCGGGCCAGCGGGGCGGGCGGGGCCGCGACGTTCGTGCCGCGCGCCGACGGCGGGCAGACGGTGGCCTGGCGCGGCGACGACTTCGCCGGCTCCGCGACTGTGTATCCGGCCGACGGGGAGGAGCCGCCGCACGCCCGGGTCGTGTTCAACCGGCTCGATCAGGGCCGCTACCAGGCGCTGGCCGACTCCCCGTGGCCCTACCGGGTCGAGAACGGGCAGGTCATCTACGACCGTGTTCCCGCCGATCACGCCGAGCAGATCATCGCCGCGGCGCGCAGCCGGCAGGCGGCCCGGCCCTGGGAGCGGCACGGCCTGGGCCGCGACCCGTACCGGGACCAGCTGGAGGAGCACCGGGCCGGTGATCTGGAGCCCGAGTCGAACGCGTGGGCCTCCAGCCTCAGCTCCGAGTAGAACCACTGGGTCCGCACCTACACCGGCTCGAGGTACCGGCAGATCAACGCCCACCTCTACAACGGGCGCAGCCTCGATGAGCCGGCGGAGAAGATGGACGTGTCGATGCGGGTGGTCACCGAGAACATCAACTCGGCGATCCGCTCGGCAGGCACGGCCGAGGTCCCGCACCACACCGTCCGGGGGTTCACTTCCCCGCTGGAGGTCCGCAAGGAGAACCGGGTCGCGCAGTGGGCGCGGGAGAATTTCCCGGCCGGCAGCCGGTATCACAGCCCGTCGTTCCTCTCCTCGTCGCACTGCCCGAACGTGGCGGCCGACCCGTACTTCGCGCGGACCGACTGGGAGGAGGACGGCCGCTACGGCGAGGCCGACCATGCTGTGGTGTTCGAGATGGTCTCGCGCCGCGGGGCCGCGGTGGCGCATGTGTCGCAGTACGGGAATCTGGAGCGGGAGCGGCTGCAGGAGAGTGGCTCGAACTGGGTGTCCGTGGGCATCCAGGAGAACGTGACGATCCGGGGCCGCAAGTGCGTCGTGGTCCAGCTCGTCGACATGAACGAGGTTCCCCGCCACTGACGCTAGTTTTTCATATCGCTTGACAAAGTTTAATGATGCGTGTAGGATGTATTTCAGGGTGAGGAGCATCCGAAACTCCCCACCAGGCTCCGGAGGACGACATGACAGACCAGCAGCCCACCCCCCGCGACTCGCGACTGGCGGACCAGCCGGCACTCCGCCCGGTCGGACCGCTCCCGAAGGTCGGCCCCCGCCCCAGCTTCGACGAGCTGGTGGCACAGGCCGACGGGCGGAACTACCAGCCGCTCGCCGCGCACCTGGACGACGCCGCACGCGACGCGCTCGGGCTGCCGGCGGCGCCGCAGCAGGTGACCGTAGACGCCGAGCTCGCCGGCCGCATCCGCGACTACTACTTCGACCGCCCCGACCAGATCGCCCAGCTGCCTGACGCAATCCGCGACCTGATCAACCTCTGAGTTGCAGGCCGCATCGGCCAGCTCCGAAGAGCGATGGAGAAGCGCAGGACGCCGAACCGATGAAAGTCGTACGGTCAGGCCAGGAGGAAGCCATGATCAGCACAGTTGAGTACGGCGTCGCGGTTCAGGAGGACGAGTTCGCCGACGAGCATGTCGTGGACCGCACCTACGACTACGCGGCGGCGCTCGATGCCCTTCGGCAGACGCCCTTCACTCGCAGCTACCTGGTTCAGCGAACTGCCAGCGGCTGGGTGGAAGCGCGATAAGCCGGTCTCGGTCAGGTCACCGGCCCCGGCACCTCTACCTGAAGGACGAATCCTCCCCATGAGCAAGACCAGCGCGCCCGACCTGCTCCGCGATGTCCGGCGGGCCCTTGAAGCGGCCGGCCTGCGCCACGTGTCCGACGCGGAAGTGTGGATCAACTCCGGCGACGAGGTGCTCTGCAAGGTCACCGTGGCCCCGGAGGAACGCCAGGGAGCAGCAGCCGTTCCCGTGCATCTGGCGCAGGCGCTCCACGCAGCCGGATACGCCCTGGCCTTGACCCCCGACAGCGCCGCCCTGGACTGCTCGTCTCCGGAAGCCGCACTCGGCGCGGGCCACGCTGTGCGCGTCACCCACGGCTGACCTGCCCCCGTCGGGCCCGCGCGCGGCCCGTTCGCCCGCGCACAGCCCCCAGGGAGCCCGCTCCCCCACGCGCAACGACTGTGCGACGGCGCGCGGCACCAGGATCCCACCGTCTACCTCGGCCGCCGAGCGCGGCCCATCCGGAAGGAACATGCGTCATGCGGCACATGAAGCCGAACTTCGACTACTACACGACCAACCGGGACAAGGCCCAGGCGTACGCCGCGCAGGCGTCGTGGGAGAACATCAGCTCCCGGCAGCGTGCCGAGTACATCGCGCTGGCGCGCCTGTACCTGGACCTGTCGATCCAGGACGCCGCCGGCAACTGGGCCCCGACCGAAGAGGCCGCACAGGCGAAGAAGGCGGAGCGCGACACCGCCCGTTCATGACCCCTGCACAGCGCCCGGCTCTGCGGCTCCCGCATTCCGCGCGGACTCGGCTGATCTTCGTCGACGCATCCCTTCCGTCTCCGCGCCCGAGCGTGGGGGTCTGCCTGTGCGCACGGTCTGCCGCCGCTACGATGACGGGCAGGCAGACCTGCTGCCGCCCGCCTCGCACTGCGGCCCGGACCCGCGTGCATCCCAGGCGCTAAGGGGGAGATCCCCGCAGTGAACTGACTTTCTGCTGCGCCCATTCGCGGCGTGCCGGTCCGGGAGCCACGCCGAGAATCGGGACATCATGGCGAAAGCCGACCGCAACACCGCCGCCCGCGCCGCTGTCACCGGCGAGAACCATGCCCAGGCTCTGTCCTGGATCCGCGCGCACGGTCTCCTTCACGGTCTGGCCCCCGACGCCGCGTCCGCCGAGCAGCAGGCTCTGGAGGCGGCGCTGCTCTTCGCGCTCACCCGGCCGATCGGGGGTCTGCATCCCCTTCCCCTGAGCGGGAGCCTGTTCGGCGTCGCCAAGGCGAGCCCGGGGCCCGGCGACGAGCTGAGGCTGTGGCCGGTGACCGGCTCCGAGGCCGAGGTCCTGGTCCGCCTGCTGCCCAGCCGTACGAGCGACACCGTCCCGACAGTCTCCGGTGTTGCCGGGCTGCGGTGGGTCCGCGACGGCAAGTACCTGGCCCTGAGCAGGGTGGGCGCCTCGGAACAGGTCCTGCTCGCCGCGCAGCCCCGCGACGTCCGGGGAGCCGGCCGCCTGTCCTCGGAGGCGGGTCTGCTGCCGTTGTGGGATCAGGCCGACACGACGCTCGAGGACACTCCGCGCCGCGTCATCGACATCTCCCTCGCCGAGTCGGCGCCCGCCTGGAGCCGCGCGCTGCGCCGCCCGCTCCTCGCGCGCGAGGCCGCCTCACACTGGACCTCGCGGGAGCCCACGCTCGCCGAGCTGGCCGGTGACGCCTCCGCGCTGATGCCGCGGCCGCACTGGCCGGCCTCCCGGCGCCCGCAGATCGTGCACGTCCGCTCCACGCGCGGCGGCACCGGCTGCAGCACCCTGAGCGTCCAGATCGCCTACGGGCTGACCCGCGCCGGGCGCACCGTTGCCCTGGTGACCGACGACGCGATGCTGCGCCATGTGGCCAAGGACGCGGCCGACGACACGGCGCTGTGGCACGAGCCGTTCGCCCCGGTCGGCGGCGGCCAGCTGCTGGCCGCCTCGCACGGCTACTACGGGGAGCACCTGGACGTGCGCGCCGCGGAGGCGACGAGCCGCGGTGAGGTCGTGGTCCTGGATGTGGGTGGTCGCCCGCCCGCTGAGCTCGCCGGTCTCCCGGCCGCCGACCTGACCGTGGTGGCGGACAACTACCGCGCCCGGGACTGGGTCCGGGTCGACGTCATCGACCGCAGGCCCGAGCAGGTTCGTGTCTTCGCCGCGCTCGACGAGCACTTCGCCCGGTGGTGGCGCCCCTTGACGGAACAGGCCGACGCCGACCGGCTGCGTACGGCACTGGACCGGGAGTTCTTCTACTACGCCATGCTCAGGCTGGAGGCCCCTGACGAGGTCGACGTGTACGACGTCGACGACGCCGAGGAGGTCGAGGAGTGGTGGGACCTGGGTGCCGACGGGTCGGCCGGCCACCCCGACGACGTCCTGTCCCCCGAGGACGGGGCACCTCTGGACCTGTGGCGTCGCCATTTCCTGGACTTCATCACCCCCGAGGGGCAGCGCCGGCACCCGGACAGCTGGGACGAGGTGCGCGACTCCTGGATCGCGCACAACCGGCTGCGTAACCTGCGGCGCCTCAGCGCCGACGGGGACCCCATCGAGGACCTGGCCGTACGGACCTCGGAATTCCTCGCCACCGCGGCGACCGAGCACGGCTCACAGCCGCGTGCCTCTACCACGGAGGAGCAGGAGATCTGGCGCACCGCGAAGCTGATGCAGTGGTTCGACGCCCAGTTCAACGCACACCTGCGCCACGATGCCGCGCACCTGCCCCGGTCAGCGGCGGAGACGGTGATGGCGGTTCTGGATGCCCGCTTCCTCGCGTACGGACCGCACCACGCCGAGGGATTCGCAGCACTGGCTGATGAGGCGACGAGCGACGACTGGTGGGATGCGGCCGCGGCCACCCGGGCCCTGAACGACTCCTCCTTCCCGCTCCCGCCCGGCCCTGACGACAACGCGGACGTCCGCGAACACGGATGGGCCGTCTTCCTCGCGGCGGTCGAGGACGAGGGAGCCCGGCGCCACGGCGAGGTGTGGTCCGAGGTCCGCGCGCACTGGGTGGAGCACCACCGCCGCCTGGAGCAGGATGAACGTGCACCGTTCGCGCCCGCTGAGGACAATCTTCCCGTACTGCGACAGCAGTTCGCCGCCGCCCTCGCCCCGGCCAGGACCGACGGGGTGGACTGGGACTCGCTCATCGGCCGGTGGGTGACCGGGAAGCGCAGCGACGCCGCGCGGGTCCGTGCCTTCGACAACCTCATCGAGAACCGCCAGCGGCCCGGCACCGGCAAGGAGACCGCCACCGCCCTCCTGCGTAGCGTGCGTGCCCTGGGCCTCGCCCCGCAGATGCCCGTGGTCATGATCACCAATATGTACCGGCCCATGGGCGGCCCGGAAGCGGTCGCCGAGACGGCTGCCGCTCTGCGCGGCCACGGCGTGGTCGCCCTGTGCACGGTGCCCCAGCGCCAGGCCTTCGAGGAGCTCCTGTTCTCACCCTCGACATGGAACGACGAGCGGGTCAGGCCGGTCCAGGAGGAGCTCGGCGTGGTGGTGAGCACCGCGCTGAAGGATGCCCGGAAGGCGGCGTCCGGGCGAGGCTGACGCCGAACTTCGGCCGGGACGCCGTGGAGGGTTCCCAGGACGTCCCCCGGTCGTCCGACGGCGTACGCCGTGGGAGTGTTCGGGTCAGTCAGTCGGAGGTATGCAGCCGCGTCCCCGCCGGACAGGCCCGGCGGGGGCGCGATGCGGGCTCAGGAGGGTGTCCGGGCCGCGAGGAGGTCGGCCACCACCAGGGCCAGATGGTTGGCGGCGGCGGCTTCCTGAGCCGAGGGGCGTGTCAGGGCCTGCAGGTCGTCTTCTCGTTCGGCGGGTGCGGGCAGGTCCGGCAGGACGGTGAGCGCGCCGATGCCCTCGGCGCGCAGGGCGTCGCGGACGTCGGCGAGGTGGTGTTGCTCGTCGGCGAGGGTGTTGTCGACGTGGGCGATCGCGACCGCGATGGGGGTGTCCTCGGGCGCGTCCAGGTGGGCGAGCAGGAACCGGGCCGTGGCGGCCGGGTCGGCGGGCTGGATCGCCTCCTCGATCAGGTGCCGCCAGGGGACGAGGCAGTCCTTGCGGGTGCGGCCGTCGGCCGCCGCCCACCGGGGGTGGTGTTCCTGCCACGTCTGCTCGCCCCAGCGGGCGGCGGCGGCAGCGGCTGCCTCGCGCAGGACCGTGTCGGTGAGGGCTTCGTCGTCCCCGCCGCCCGGGAGATCGAGATTGCGGTTGTGGTTGATCCACACGGCGGCAACGGCGTCCCAGGTGTCCGGGTGGCGGGCGGCCCCTTCGCGGGCGAGGAAGGCCAGGAAGTCCTGCCGCCAGAGGTCCAGGATGTCGGCGTCGATGTCCTGCGGCATCAGCAGGGGCTCGTCGTCCTCGTCTTCGAAGTCGGGCTGGAAGTCATCCCACCAGGCGGCGGTGTCCGCGGGGTCGTCGGCGTCGTAGACGTCGGGGTTGCCGTCGGAGAGCCGGTCCCAGACGTAGGTCTCGAACGTTTCGTCCAGGAAGCCCAGGAGCTGGGAGTGCGGGTCGCGGGCCCGCGCGCGGGCGGTGAGGTAGCGGGCGTTGAGCCAGTCCCACATCTGCACCCAGGCGGGGCGCCGGTCGAGGGTCTCGGTCCTTCCCCACACCGCGGGGTCGAGGTCGGTGAGGACGACGGCTGCGTCGGCCTGTCCTGCCAGGTGCCGCAGCTGGTAGACGTTGCCGGCGTCGAGAACGACGGTGTCGTGCCGGCGGGCGGCGTCGGCGAGCAGTGCTGGGGCGTCGGGCGCGCTCGGGGAGAGGATCATGCCGCGCAGGGCGCCCGGCCCGGGCAGGTCGGGCAGCAGGTCGTGCCACTGTCCCGGCTGCAGCGTCGCCGAACCCAGAGTCCGGTGCAGGCCGTTGGGGTCGTCGGCGCCGAGGAAGGCGACCGTGGCGCCGGTGCGTGCCAGGGCGCCGGCGAGGGTGAGCGCGGTGGTGGTGCAGCCGAGTCCGCCCTGCCCGCGGGAGCTGGTCACGGCGATGATGCCGCGGGCCGGGCCGCCAGCCGGGCCGACAGGGCGGGCGGCGATGCGCTGGGGCTTGGGCCCGTCCAGTTGCCCGGGCTCGGGCGCGGTCCGGGACCAGTCCGGAGTCTGGGCGGTGTGCAGGCCGGCCCGGCGCAGAGCGCGGCTCCACAATGCCGTCTCCTCGGGCGGCAGGGTGCCGGCCAGGCGGTCCCATGCCTGCCGCTCGCCGGGCTGCGGAGTGCGTGCAGACCACAGCGGTTCGAGGCCGGCGGCCAGGATGTGCTCCTCGGCCTGCTGCAAGGTCGCCGGCCGGGCGCGAAGGATGAGGTGGGCGCGATGCCCGGGGCGGGCCAGGAGCAGCGTGTCGGTGCGGCTGGGGTGGCGGCGGGCCCGCAGTCCCGGGACGCCAGCGATCCCGCTGTCGGTACGGACCGGCAGGATGCAGCCGAGCAGCTGGGGCAGATGGTCGGGGTGGGGCCACAGCACGAGCGTGTCGAGGTCCGGGGAGACCCCGCGCAGCCCGAAGAAGGTGCCGGCGTCGGCGGGCACGGGGACCTGCGGGTGGGGCCGGGCCAGAGTCCTCACGAGGACGGCTTCAAGGAGCTGCTGGGCAGGGTCGGTGGTGTCGGGTACGAGGCCGAAGTACAGGCCCCGGGCCTGGTAGAAGGCGTGGGCGGCCTGGCGGGGCTCGCCGGTGTACTGCTGTCGCAGCAGGATGTTGCTGCTGTCCCTGGACATAAGGGCATCCGTTCCGCGGCACGACTCCCCGGACCGGCGTACCGGCAGACGCAGTGAAGGCTGTGCAACTGACGTGACGATTCGTCTCTTCTCGCCGCTGGTGCACCGGTAGGTCCGGGCCACTGGGTGCGGACGAAGGCAGCAGTCTCTGCCCGGGGACACCATAGCGGCTGCTCCGGCGTGCTTGTGCCGATCCGGCCAACCGGCGGCCGGCACGCCTCGCGGAGCGGCGTGTTCGGGAGTGGCGCATCCTGCCGGGTCCAGGGCGGTACGCGAGGCCACGACACGGCCGTGTGACGGCCTCGGTTGGTCGTTCTCCCCCACCGAACCCGCCTCTTTTTCGTATTGATTGACGATGTTTAGCGATGTGTGAGATCATATTTCTTGACGGCGTTAAGCGTTAGGGGAGAACATGTCTGCGAAGAAAGATCTGGCCCAGCTCCGAAAGAAGGCGGAGAAGCAGGGGTTCCGGTTCGTCGAAGCCAAGAGCAGCCACTACATGGTGTTCCTCGTCGTCTCCGAGGCCACCGAGACCGAGGAGGAGGTGCTGAAGTTCGTCACGTCGATGCCCAGCACCCCAAGTGAGTACCGCGGCCTGAAGAACGCGAGGGCGGCTCTCAAGCGCTTCGGGTTCGTCTACGAGACCGAACGCAAGGGCAAGCCCAAGCCCCAGCGCACTCACTGACCGGCCGGGGGCGCCGGGGACACTCCCGGCGCCCGGCCGACCGCGCCGTCACCGCCCTGCCCCCCAGACGAGGAAGCCATGAGCCAGACCATGTACAACGTGCGCGCTGAATTCGCCGGCGTGCGCGAGACTCCGCCCGACACCGTCATCACCACCATCCACGAGGACCTGGCCCGCTACGACGCCTCCGTCGGCTCCTCCCCCGCCGGCGGCCTGACCGTTCGCCTGTTCCTTGAGGCGGACAGCCCCGTCGACGCCGGCACCCGCGGCGTCGAGTACATCCAGGGCGCCCTGCTGAAGCACGAAGTCCTCCAGCCGCACCGGATGACCGGCTACGAGGTGATCACCGAGGAGGAGTTCGACCGCCGCCTCGCCGAACCGCTCGTGCCCGAGCTGGCTGGCATGACCGAAGTCGCCCAGATCACCGGCACGACCACGAGCCGGGCCAGCCAGCTCCGCGCCAAGCTGAAGCCCTACCTCGTCCAGGAACTGGCGTCCGGTCCCGTCTACCTCGCGTCCGGCGTCCGTACGTTCGCCGAGAAGGAGTACAACCGCACGCCCGGCGTGCGCCGCACCGAGATCCCGCTCACCCCGATCGAGCGGGCCCTGCTGGACTCCCTCGCTGCGGCCGCGGCCGGCACCGAGATCGCCGACGCCATCGGCGACCACCAGGTCGTCGCCGACGCGATCGAGGGCGTCGTGGGCAACGGCCACCAGGTGCAGTTGCATTTCCAGCCGGCCGACTCCGAGGTCACCGCGGCGCTCGACACCCTGCTCGAGCACGGCCTGGTCCGCACCCGCCGGGTCTACAAGAAGGAGACGCAGACCATGGCCGCCGGCCACGAGGACGACCTCGTCGTCAGCCTCACCGGCAAGGGGCAGCGCCACTCCGGCACCGGGACCGCAACCGCCGGCGGCTCCGGGCAGGAGGACGACCAGTGATCGAGATCGAGTCCTACGGCGTTGACCACGACGCGGTCGAGGCAGCGTCCACGGCCGCGGCCGCAGACGTGCCGGCCACCACCTGCCGCGAGGACCACCTCGAACCGGTCGGCGTACGCAAGGTGCTGCGCGGCCTGCACGACGGAGACGGCCGGTCCTACAGCTCCTTCGAAAGGGGCTTCCACACCGACGTGTGTGCGGCCATCGCCTGCGGACTCGTCGACGAGGAGACGCAGCCCCCGTACCGCCCGCTGCTCACCACCGCCGGCGCACTCTTCACGCAGCGGCCCCCCGTGGACCGCCTGCCCGACCCCGCGAGCTGGGAACAGCCGCCCGAGCTCGCCGAAGCAGTCGCTGAACTGGGTGAGCGGTACGCCGCCGACACCCGCGGTGACCCCCAACTCCCCTGAACCCGATCCTCAAGGAGGTCCTCAACTTGGCAGCCCCTCAGGCACCCACGCTCGCTCCCGCACTCGCCCAGGCCCTCACCGCGGTCATCTCCCCCGGCGACGACTTCCTCCAGGCCGCCCGCGAGCGCGACGAGCTGGCTGGCATGCTGACCCACTTCGACGTCCTCGGACGCGGCGTGGCCGCGGCCTTCAACGCGCGCGACATCGAGGGCGGCGGCTGGACGCACACCATCCAGCCGGCCTACTGGGGCAACGTGACGGTACGCCACCGCGACGGCATGCGCTTCTTCTTCCGCCACGACGGCAGGACCCGCAAGGGCGCGGCCGGCAGGCGCCTGCAGGTCGAGACCGGATACCCGCACGGGTACTGCGGCTGGCGCGCCGAGCCGATCACGGTGTCCATGGACCGCGCGCCGGACGCGATCGCCGCAGACGTCCTGCGGCGGCTGATGCCCGCCTACAAGGACACCCTGCTCGAAGGACTGGCGGAGGCGCGTCGCAGCGACGCGCAGCGGCGGGCGCGCGTCGAGCTGAACGGACTCATCGAGCAGATCGTGCCGGGGATCCACGGGGTCGGCGGTGCGCGTCCCGGCGACGTTCCCGACCGCGCCACTTCCTTCTGGTCCGGTCGTGACCATGCGCCCGAGGGTCAGGTCGCGCTGCCCGTCGGCGGAAGTGTGACCCTGAGCCCTGACGCCAGCGAGGTGAAGGTCACCTTCAGCCACGTGCCGCCCGCTCTCGCACTGGAACTGCTCGACTACCTGCGTAGTCGCGGCGTCATCGCGGGCCGGACGGTGGCCCTGGGCGGGAGCCCGCGCGTCATCGCCGGCGAGCTGGAGCCCCGTGACCCCGCCGGCGAGAAGTTCAGGCCCGTAGGCGACCTGCTCCTCACCGGCGCCGGACCGGCAGACGGCGGTGGGCGGTCCACCTCCGCGGAGGGGTCATGACGCCGGCGGCCGACGGCACCGGCACCCGGCGGTTGATCCCGGTGGGCCCGCTCGTGGGGCGCGGCGAACCCGATGTCGTCCACCTGGCCGTCCTCGGATTCGACGTGCAGCAGGGCCTATGGCGGCACGGAGCGGCGCTGTGTGACCGGCTCACCGAGCAGGGCGAAGGTCACGGACTCCCCGGGGACACCGAGGTCACGTGCGCGGCGTGCGAGGCCTGGCGGCCGTGGTTCGAGGTCGCGCTCGCGCACCCGGCCCGGGTTGCCGGCGACGCCGAGGACGGCTGGGAGTTCGCCGAGCAGCTGGAGCGCGACAACACGGAGTGGGCCCGGACCGGATGGAGCCTGAACTGCGAGGTCGTGCGGCTGCGCGCGGAGCTGGAGGAGGTCCGCGCCTCCGCGCACCGCACCAGCTCCTACTTGCGGGAACGGCTGGAGGCCCAGGCGGCCGGCCTGCCGATCCCGCAGTTCCCCGACGATCCCGCGGATTTCACCGATCCGGGTCCCCGGCTGCGGTGAGCGGCCTTGCGGGCGTCCGGATCTGTGCCCGCGCCGCTGTACCACCACCTCCGATGCCCTACTGAAAGGCGACGCGGATGTTGAGCACGCTCACGTCCACCGAGCTCGCTGACGTCCTGGACAGCGTCCATCGCCAGTCACCTGAGCTGACCGGTCCGCTGTCGATGCTCGACCAGGCGGCCTTGGGCTGGACCTGGCGCTACCCCCAGGTCACCGAAGCCCAGCAGGCGTTCAGCCGGGCGAGGCACCAGCAGTTTCCGCGCACCCACTCCGAGCAGACCTGGCAGGAGGTCGTGGCCACCGCAGCCGCGCTCTCGGCGGCCTTCCGCGAGCTCGGGGACGTCCGGCTGGAGCGCTGCGCAGTGCCGGCCGGCTGGGGTACGTGCGGCCTCGCCCTGCCCGAGCAGGGGCCGTGCTGGGGCGAGCAGGAGCACCTGGCCTTCGCGGCCGGCTTGAAGGCGGCTCAGTGAGGCCGGGGACGGGTCAGGTCTGGGCGGGTGACGGCGACGTCCTGGAAGTCGAGAGCTTCGACGGCGCCTACGCGGTGGTCTTCAGCCGTCAGTTCCGCCGGCAGCAGCTCGCCAACGGCGGCCACTTCGGCCGGACCTTCCATCTGGTGTACGGGCCGGAGGGCTCCGCACAGTGGCATCAGATCTGGGTCGAGCCCGCCGCCGAAGTGGCGGACGAGCAGGCGTGGATCGGCGAGATCGACGCCGCGCTGCTGCGCGGCGGCAAGGGCTTCGTGGTGCAGCAGGACCCGGGCCCCGAGGCCGGGTTCGCGCGCGGCGCACAGGGATTCGAGCTGAAGGTCTTTGGCGAGCAGGTCGTCCACGACGAGGTGCTGCGCGCGCTGGACTCGTTCTCTCCGCCCGCCGTCGCCGTGGCCTACGCCCACCACGAGGGCTGAAGGCCGACCGCACCTACGAGGAGGGAGTCACCGAGGTGACGGAATGGTGGAAGCAGTCGGATGCTGAGCACACGGATCCGGGGGACACCGGCACCGTTGTGCCGCCGCTGACGCTGGACCCGGAACTGCCGGACCACGTCCAGGAGCTCCTGCGGCAGGCCGACCCAGCACTGCTGCGTGAAGCGGTACGGACCGAACCCGCCAGCCCGTGGTGGGGTCTGGCCGACCCCCTCAACGGTCGACGCGCCTCGTGGTGGTTCGGGTGGCTCCTGCTCAGCGTGTTCGCCCGCAGCACGCTCATGCTCGGCGCGGGGGCCTGCGCCTACGGGCTGAACGGCGCGATCGCCGTACTGAAGCGCCGACAGCGCGTGCCGGTACTGCTCCGGATAGCCGAGGTGCACGACCAGTTCGCCCTCGACCATGAACTCAACGCGGAGGCAGTCGAGTTACTCGCTCGCGCCGTACGGGCCGCCGACCGGGTCAAGCGGTCCACGGTGCAGCGGCTGGACGCGGCGGACAAGCAGCACAACGACCGGCGGCTGGACGGCCAGATCTGGGAGATCGCCGAGGCGCTGCGCACCTACAGCCGGGTGGCAGGCCAAGGCCCGGCGGAGGTGGTGAGCGAGGTGGTGGCGCAGGCCCTGGAGCCCCGCCGCAACATCCTCCGGAACAGCCTGGCCAGTATCGGGCGCCGGGTCGAGGCTCTGGAGAACTACGCCGCCCAGATCACCGAGGCGGAGAAGCGGCGTCGCGAGCTCTGGCAGCTGAGAAGGTTGACGACGGGGACCGAGGAGCTGTTCGACCTCCTGGCGGCCACTGCCCGCGACGACCTCGCGGTCGCCGAGATCGAGAACATGAGCGGCGAGGTCGCCAAGGCCCTCGCCCTCTTCAATGAGGCGTTGCAGTCGGCGCAGGATGCCGCTGCCATGGCGCTGCCCTCCCCGTCGGCGACGAGCGTGCGTCCCGCGGATCCGCTCGGGGGCACAGAAACTCCGTGAGGGGCCCGTCCCGCTCACGCCCCGGGCGCCTGCGCCCCTGCGCACGTCGATGTCACCAGCCCCAGGAAGTCAGGAGATCACCGGATGAGCGATCAGGACCTCACGAGCGCGGAGGTCGAGCGCCGGATGGCCGACGCCGCGCAGGCAGAGGAGGAGGGCAGGTTCCGTGATGCGACCCGCCTCTACGACCAGCTCGGCAAGGACATCCAGGCCCGCCACGGACCCTTCGACGCCCGCGCGCTCGATGCTTTCGAGGGAGTGGCCCGCGCGATCCGCAAAGGTGCCGAGGACCCCGCGGCCGGCTGACGTCGCGGCCGGACTCGTCCCACCGTGCTCGCCTCCGTCAGGCGTGCGGCAGTGTGTTCCCCAACCAACCGGCCGGTGACGGCCGTTGTCGATACCGGGTGCCGCCCGGTGAAGGAGGAAGCGTGAAGTCCGTCAGCGAGGTCGACCTTCTGGCCGAGGGCGCACATGCCGGTCAGGTCGACAAGATCGGCGTCCCCTACATCGAGCATGTCCGCGCGGTGGCCGCCGGGCTGACGCCGTTCGGCGACGAGCTCGTCATGGCGGGCCTGCTGCACGACATCGTCGAGGACACCGACTGGACCGCCGAGAAGCTGCTGGCCGCCGGGATTCCCCCGCGGGTCGTCGAGATCGTCGAGGCGGTGACCAACCAGCCGGGCATGGCGTACGAGGAGAAGATCCGGCGGATCACCGCCGACTCTTCGGCGACGCTGGTGAAGATCTCCGACAACGCCCACAACAGCCGCCCCGACCGGGCCGCCCAGCTCCCGCAGGACAAGCGCGAGCGTCTGACGGCGAAGTACCGCACGGCGCGCGCCACGCTGTGGCCGGCGGCGAGCCGCGCTGACGTCGAGGCGATCGTGCGGATCGTCAATCCGGCGCTGCTCGCCGAGCTGGATGAGGTCTTCGGCCCGTCCTCGGTTCCTGCAGGGGGATCTGCGTGACCCAGCCCGGTGACCCCAACGGTCCGGTCGAGGACGTCATCCGGCTGCTGGAGTCGGCCGCCGGCCCTGTGAACCCCATGGTGCTGCTGGTCGGCTCTCCCTTGTCGGGTGTCACGCGGTCGATGTACGAGGCGGTCCGCCGCTGTCTCCCGCACGGGCGTCTGTACCAGCCCACCGTTGCCGACCTCGTCTCCTGGGACCTGGCCGACCTGTTCAGCGCCGACGGTCCACACGTGCTGTGGCTCGACGGTCTGTCGCCGGCCGACCTCGTCCTGCTCGGCCGCGGTGTTCTGGACCGGGTTCTCCCGCACGCCCTGGTGCTGGCCAGCATCGACACCTTCTGGTCCGAGCAGGTACTTCGGGACGGATCGGCGGCCATCGCGCCGGCGCGGACGGTCCTGCTGGAATACGCAGACCGCATCTCGGTGCCGTTCACCCTGGCCCCGCGTGAGCGGTCCTGGCTCCGCGAGATGGGCTACCCCGTCAGCAAGGGGCTCGCCGAGTCGCTCGTCGGCGGCGAGAACGTGGTCAGGCACTATCGGCGTGGTGCTCGGATCAACCCCGAAGGGCACCGGCTGGTCCAGGCTGCGGTCGACGCTCGGCGCTGCGGCATCCACCGTCCCTTCCATGAGGACGAACTGCAGCATCTGTGGGAGGCCCGAGGCGGCTCCGCCCAGGCGTTCCAGCGTGCGTTGGACTGGGCCAGCACCATTCCTGAGGGCGCCACGACGGGACTCCTCTTCCGCGCACGCGGCGGCCAGTCCGAGGACTGGCGGGTGTTCGGATACGCGGCCGGTGCCGACAACGGTGATCACGGGCACAAGGCCCGTCCTCTGGGCGACGAGGCCTGGGAGCAGGCGCGGGAGGTGTTCGCGGACCCCGACGATCAGTACGCCCTCGGCATCGCCGCGCATCTGCACGGCCGTCACGAGACCGCGCGCCTCGCTCTCGCGCAGGCCGTCAAGTTCTCGGCACCGCAGGATCCCGTCGCATCGGCGGCAAAGGACGCGCTCAGGAGTCTGGAGACCGACGGCTCGGCGTAGCGCCCGTACGGTGACCGGGTGTGAGTAGTCGGGGTACAGGAAATCCCGGTGAGAACGATCATGGTCCGGTCGGTCCGAGGGGCCGACGCGGTTCTCGTGCTCGGGCGTGACCCAGATACGGCCTCGGTCAATGGAACCGTGGTTATCGGTGAGAACGATCAAGGTCCGATCGGCGCGAGGGCGCTGACGCGGCTCTCGTACTCGCGGCGGGCCTTGCGCTGGGTCGGAACCGCCGGGACGCCGTGGCCGCCGTCGAACGGCGCAACAGCCCCATCGCCATCGCGCTCCCTCCACCATGACGTCTCCATTCTCGGCCGCGGCCCGGCCCGACGCCCGGGCGTACGGTGAGGACATGGCCGGGCGGATACGCCGGTGCGCGTACATCTTCTGCTCCGAGCCGCTGCCGGTGCGCTCCCGCAGCGACAAGCGGTTCTGCTCCCCGGCCTGCAAGCAGGCGGATCGCCGGTGGCGCCGCCACCAGGCCGAGGCCGTGGCCATCGGCCTCTGGTACCACCTGGGCATCGAGACCGAGCACGTCGCGCACTGCCCCATGTGCGGCGGACGGTTCGCCCTCGGGCACGGTCACCGCCGGGACGCGGTCTACTGCGGACCCGCCTGCCGGCAGGCCGCCTACCGCGAGCGCAAGAGGGTACGCAAAGCCTCCACAGCCGACCCGGATGTGACGGATGCCGGTACCCGCTCCACGTCCGTGACCAGCGAAAACACTGTGATCATCATGGTCCCGCCTCGTACTCTCCCTCGCCGGGTCAGTCTTCGGCGCCGTCGTCGTCCTCGTCGAGCCCGGGTCGCGCAGCGGCCTGAGGCCGCCGACCGGGGTGGAGGCTGTAGCGGGTCGTCCAGGGCCCAGGGTCCCCTTCGCTGCTCAGGCAGCCCGGAGGATGGCGCGGATGTCTTCCGCGACCGTCGGGGCGAAGGCGGTCAGGAGGTGGGGGTTGAGCGAGGGCGAGAACGAGAGCATCAGTTCGCCGCAGTCCTCGCCGTCCTCGCACAGGGCGTGGTCCTCGACGAACAGGACGGTGTCCGGCCCGAGGTCGGGCATGGGGTTATAGGTGATCGAACGGTGTCCCGGCCGGGCCTGATTCCGCTCCAGCGCCGTACGGACGACCGTCGCGCACGGGCCGTCGAAGAGCTCGTGGAGGCGGGCGTCGCTCTGCGGGCCGACGGCGACGCGGAGTTCCGCCGACTCGACGGCGAGGGCGAGGTGGACGGTCTTGTCCTCGCGTACGAGGGGGTGGTCCAGGGCGGTCACGGTGTGCCAACCGCCTACCGGGGCGACCTTTTGCCGGCCGTCGGCGTCCGGTGCCGTGTTGGTGTAGTCGAGCGTGGCCGCCTTCACCTCCGCCTCGGCGTTCTCCTCGGGCGTCTGGCACTCGGGGCAGAGGTATCCGACCGGGCGCCCCTTCGCGAACTCGATGTTCCAGCGCGAGGCGTCGTCCGCGTCCTTCCAGCAGGCACGGGTGCAGCGGGTGCAGTGGCCCAGCGGCCGGACCTTCGTACGGGCCATGGTGTCCTCTTCTCCTCTCGGCCCCGGGCAGCTGCGCGGGTCCTCTGTCTCCTCAACGAACGGCCCGACAGCTCGGGTGCGCCGCCCGTCACTCCTCGTCTTCGTCGTCCTCGACGGCGTCCGGGTCCCGCAGCGGGCGCAGGCCCTGGCCGGGGCCGCTGGCCTTGATGTTGAACAGGTAGCGGCCCAGGAAGTTGATGTGCCGGTCCTTGAGCGGGGAGAGGCGGGCGACGTCCTCGTCCTTGATGTCGTCGCCCTCGGCGCGGAGCTGGGCGACGGCGACATCGAGGTAGCGGGTGTTCCACAGGACGACGGCGTTGAGGACCAGGCCGAGGGGCAGCGAGTTGGTCCTCCTGGCCCTCGCGGTACGCCTGGCGGATCTGCCCGCGGCCGCCGTGGCAGATTCACCGCCCCGGGAGCCTCCTCCCGTTCGTCGCCCGGCTCGGCCCTCCAGCCTGTGGCCGCGCGGCCCTGCTGTGGCCAGAGGTCGCACGTTCCGCCTCGTAAGGGCACAGCTGCCCGGCTCTCCGTCTCTACCTTCGGGGCGCTAGCCTCACAGCCTGCCAGCCTCCGGGGTGCTCGATAGAGTCCTTACGCGGGCGCGGCAGCATAGGAGCGGAAGCGGGAGCGCCGGGGATGAGGCCCTTGCCGCGCAGGGTCTGTTCGCGGCTGCGGCAGCGGGGTTTGCAGAACTTTCGGGGTCGGCCGGTGGGGAGGGGCTGGGCGCAGGTGGGGCAGTGGCCGGTAGCGATGACCGGGGCCAGGTGCTGAAGGAGCTCGCGGGCCTGTTGTTCTTCTTCCTGGCTGTGCGGGATGGCGTCGGCCTGGCAGCCGGCGAGGAGTTCGGCGACGACGGTGCGCAGGTCGGTCAGGTCTCGGCGGCAGGTGCCGAGCAGGTCGAGGTACTCCTCCACGGGCCAGGTGGCGAGGACGCCGGAGCGGGTGAGGTAGAGGCCCAGGGTGTCGATCCGGTAGCGGTCGGCGGTATCGAGAAGCAAGTAGCCGATCAGCTGGTTCGCGGTCTCTTTGGAAAGTCCCCGTGCGAAGGGGTGCTTGGTGCTCTTGAAGTCGAGCAGTAGGCCGTCGACTACGAGGTCCGCGTCTGCGGTGATATTGACGCCCGGGAACGTGGGCCCACCAATGCAGTCCTCGGGCCGCGTGCGGGCGCGTAGTGCTTCCAGGGGGCCGGTGGTGGCCAGGTAGAACTGGTGGACGACGTCGTCGATCATGTCCTGGTTGGGAAGCTGCAGGAGGCAGTCGAGGGTGAAGCCGCCGGGATCCTCGAGCGCGGTGAGGTACAGGGGGGTGTAGGTGAATCCGTAGGGGTTTCGGGCCATCACCTGGTACCAGGCGGCGGCGAGCAGCATGCGGGCCAGGTCCTCCTCTTCGTCGTGGGTGCGGTCCATCGGCAACGTGCGGTTGTCGAGACCGAGGCGGTGTGCAGTTGCTGCCAGGCGGGCGGCGAGCTCGTTCCCGACCGCGCGCATCCGCAGGCCCGCCCCTTGGCCCATGCCGCCGGTGAGGTCGATCCCGACCACAGTGGCCAGGTCCACGGGCGTGGCCGTGGTGAATGCCAGCCGCAGCCGCTGGTCGATGGCCGTGCCGACGTTGCCGGCCTCGGTGTTAACCCCGGGCGGCGGCAGGAGAAGGGTGCTGGTGCGGTGCTGGGCGCGGAAGGACTCGCGCAGCAGTTTGGGGCCCGCCGAGAGCTCGCGGTCCAGGAACCGGCGCAGCGGAGTACGGGGACTGTGCAGTCCGGAGGTGAGGCTCATCCGAAGGTCACCGCCTTGAAGAGGCACCGCCCGCAGGCGGTAGGTGTCGTCATGGCCGGACGCTACGAGCGGGCTATGACACCGTGTCACCCACACGAGGTAGCCACCTGTCACCCACACGGAACCGTTCCTCCGACCGGGTGAGGGAATCGAGGGGAGGCGGCCCTGCCAGACAAGCGGCGAACCAACGCGGAGAAGGTGACCCCGTACGGCGCGGTCGGCGCCTACCTCGTACCTTCGAACTCCCGATGAACTCGCTGTCATCGTGCCGGAGGCTACGGACATACCGATGGCCAGGCGCGCGGCCGGGCTGCTGGTGCCGAACACTGCACGTTCGGATGGCAGGTTCGACAACGTCCCCCAGGGGGTGGCGTCCGCAGCGGATACTCGCGGCCATGACGATGAGCGTGGGCTTGGATCCGAAGACACACAAGGCGGCCTTGGAGGGCGTGATGCCGTGGCTGGCCCCGAGCGGCGTGGCCGCGGAGGCGGTGGCGAAGCTGGACCGGCCGCTGATGGCCTGGATGCAGGACCCCGAGCTCCACATGTTCGACTCGGCGGCGCACTACGCCGAGTACGAGGACGAGCCGGGCGGCCTGTCCAAGCTGGAACGGAAGATCTCAAAGCTGCCGCCGCGCCCGGAGTGGGCCATGGAACGGGTCTGGACACCGGACGAGGAGACCGACGAGAAGTACGACGCCGCGTACGCTAAGGGCTGTGTGACGATCGCGGGCCGCCGGCTGCACCCGCGCGATCTCGACGCCTACACCACCATCGCCTACGCGCTGGCCGATCTCGCCGACCAGGACGACGAGTTCGACCCCAGCGCCGTGGAGAGCCCGGCCGACCTGGTCCGCGGCGACCTGGACGCCGGACTCGCCTGGGCCGCTGCCGGGGTCTGCATCCTGCAGCAGTCGCTCCCCTACCCCTTCAGGGACGTGCTCCCCTACGGAGAACTGGACAACCGGCCCGCCCACCGTGGGGTGTACGCCTACGCGAACCTGTTGCAGCTCAAGCACCCTCGCAAGGCTGCCGCCTGGTTCACTGCGATGGTCTACTTCAACCCCATGGACAACGTGGGCGCCCGCTTCCAGGCCCCTGGAGGACCCTCCAGCCGCCCGTACGGCTTCTGAGTGCCGGCCGTGGGGCTGCCTGGTGCTCGGCTACCTGGACCAGACGATGTTCGGGGCGGTCAGGTGGCGAGGGCGCGGATTGCGAAGTAGGTGTCGAGCAGCTGTCCGACGAACACAAGGTGGACGTCCGCACCGTCGATGTCGCCGGCATGTGGAAACTCCCCACGTGACGGCAGCTGCAGAATCGAGGAGGTCCCAGTCGACCTGCTTGGCATGGGCGGACGGCATGGTGAGCCCCTGGGCGGGACATCGACTGGGACGAGATCGTGACGGGCCCAACGCGGCGTAGCCCGACATCGCACGAGCACGGGCGCGGAGGCTGACCTTGTCAGATCTCCAGGCGGGGGAAGGCGCGCGTCATTCGGTGCTGCTCCCCCGCCCGTCCGCCTCCTTCTGGCGATCGGGTCCGGGCCGGAGGATGCCGGCCTCGTAACCGCGTGCGACCGCATGGGCGAGAGTCCGCGCGTGGAGCCGGATGTGCGCCGCGAACAGCAGCCGGCCTGCGGTCTTGGGACGGACCTTGAGCTCGTGGGCGATCTCCACGTGATGGAGGCCGCTGGCGAGGAGCCGGAGCGCGGCGAGTTCGTGGTCGGTGAGCTGGGGCTGCCACGTCACGTCAGGATCGGCCGGGTGATGTGGGGGTGTTCGGTCTCCACGCCGTAGCCGGCGGCGCGCAGGCGTGAGGCCACCTCTTCAGCCACTGCTACCGATCGGTGGCGGCCTCCCCCGCACACCACGTGCGGGTCGACGCGCCGGCCGTCCGTCGCCTGCCCGAGGAGGGCGAGCGCGCGCTGGGTGCTGCGGGCGATCAGACGCTCCCGCCGCCACCTCGGTTGCGTGGGCGTGGTCAGTTACCAGTTGCCTGGTTGACGGCGTTGCGGATGGCCATGTCCACGGCGCGCTCGCCCGCGAGTTCGTGGTAGAAGCGAGCGCTGTCGGGGTGGTCACGCAGCGCGCCGGAGACGATCCGGGCCGCTTGGCCGCGCAGGCGGCGCAGCCAGTTGCGGGTCGCGTTCTGCTGGTCGAACTCGTTGGACGCCTCGTCCCAGGTGCACATGCCGCGGGCGGCCTCCTCCAGGAGGTCCCACTGCTCTTCCTCGGCGGCATGTCGGGCGATGTCGCGCAGCCAGGCGATGGCCCGCTTGGACTCGTTGTAGTGCGGCCAGCCGTTTCCGTCGCCCCGTACGTGCCCGGTCATCGCCTCCACCAGGGTGCGGGTCTGCTCGGGGTGGTCCAGCAGGAGCGGCGCGGCCGTGTCCATGTCCAGGTTGGGCAGGACGTCCAGGTAGAACTCGTAGTCGTCGCCGTGGTCGGCTGCCAGGGCTAGCAGCTGACGGGCGGCGTCGGTGTCTCCTTCCTGGGCGGCCGCCAGGAGTTGTTGGGCTCGGGCGATGGGCAGGTCGATCTGCGGTGCGGTCTCCTGCTCGACCACTTCGAGGAAGTTGGCGATCGTCTGGGGGCGCTGGTGCGGATCGCGGTAGGTGCAGCGCCGGACGACGCCTCGCCAGGGTCCGGCCGGCAGCAGCGGCACGTTCGTCTCCGGGGGAAGACCGGTGAGCAGCCAGCCGATGACCTTGCCCAGGCTGTAGATGTCGCTGGCGGGCGTGGCGTTGTGCGGGTCGACGGACAGTTCGGGGGCGCCGAACTCAAGGGTTCCGATCGCGGTGCCGGTGCGCTTGGGGTTGGTGGTCTGTCCGAGGGGACGGCGCACGATGCCCCAGTCGCCGAGGACCCAGCGGCCGTCGAGGAGCAGGATGTTGGCGGGCTTGATGTCGCGGTGCAGGTAGTCCAGACGGTGGGCGTCGGCCAGGGCGGAGGCGACCGCGTCGACCAGGGCCCGCAGGGCGGTCGGGTCGTGCTGCAGTTCGGGCTGGAGGCGTTCGGCGGTGCTCTGGGCCATCGGCATGACGAACCACTCGGCCCGCGGGCTGAAGTCGAGGACCGGCATCACGTGGCGGTTGGTGCCGAGCCTCTGTGCCACCTCGATCTCGCGCAGCATCCGCGCGGTCAGGTTCTCGCGCAGCGAGCGCGGCTTCTTGAAGGCGACGACCGTCCCCGTCGTCTTGTGCACGGCCTCGTGGACGATGCCCATGCCGCCCTCGCCGTCCGGCAGTGCGAACTTCTCCAGTGCGTAGTCCTTCCGCTCACCGCGGGCGAGGCGGCGCACCTCGGCGTAGGCGTCGGCGGCCGGCGGCTCGGGGTTCGGGGCGGCCGAGGGGGCGGCGGCGGTGTGACCGGTGATCTTTACCAGCACGGGGTGGACGGCGGTGATGTCGTTCGTCGGCCGCTCCCCCAGCAGGTATGCGGGCACGCCCGCCGGGTGCTGGACGAGTCCGAGGACGTCGCCGAGCTGTACCTCGGCGACCGGCTCGCTGGTGCGGCTGGCGGTGTCGAGGGCGTGCAGTTCCACGCCGACGCCCGATCCGGCCCGCCCCGCCACCAGGACGGTGTCGCCGCCGCTGCGGGCGAGGTGTCCCGGGTAGGACACCGGGGTCGGGATCCAGTCCTCGCGTCGGGCGCTGGTGCTGACGGCGAGGTCGACGACGGCGCTGTGTCCTCCGGCGGCGAGGAGGAAGCGCCGCTCGCCGAGCCAGGCGGCTGAGCGGACCGCCGCGTCGAAGTCGATGGCGAATCGCTGCTGGTCGCCAACCTGCTCGTCGAGGCGCGTGAGCGCCAGGGTCGAGCCGGTGCCGGTGCCGAGTGTCGCTCCGGACCCGGACAGGACCCACACGCTGGAGTCGGGGCCGAGCAGCAGGTTGGCGTTCTGTTCGAATCCGCCGCCGACCGCCCGCAGTACGCCGTCGCGCCACTGCACCACCGCTGGCCCGCACAGCACCCACACCGAGCCGTCCGTCGGCACTGCCACATCGCCGTGTACGCCGGGCAGGGCAAGCCGCCACCTGGTTCCGCCCCGCTGCAGGTCCACTTCCGCGACGCCCGCCTCGGTGGTGATCAGCGCGCGCTCGGCGGACTCCCAGGCCATCCCGGACGGGCGCGTCGGCCAGGACTCGCCGGTCAGGACGACGCAGAGGTCGATCCCTGCCGGCGTCCGGGACGGCACGCTCGGCGTCCCGGTCGGGCGCGGCGTCAGGGCCAGGGCCGGGGCAGGCTCCGAGGGTTCTTGCAGCAGGAGTTCGCGCAGCGGGGTGTGCGGTGGCCGTGGCGGCCGGAAGGCTGCGCGGATCAAGGCGGTGAGCGGGGCGAGGCCGCAGACGGCGGCCTCGAGATGGTCCCGGTCCAGGAGGACGCCCTGCGCCCGCAGGTCGGCGCTGAGGTCATCACCGATCTCGTGGCCTGCTGCCCTCGCGAAGATCAGGATCCATCGCACTCCCGGCCCGAGGTCGCGCTCGCGGGCGGTCACTGCGACGCGGGCCGCGGCGGTCGCGTCCTCGCCCACTGCGGTCGTCACCGTGATCGCGTAGTCGCGTCCGGCGAGCTCGAAGAACACGGCCGGTTCGTAGGGCGAGCGGTAGACGAGCGTCGCATCGGGGTCGGTACGCCGGATCAGCGCCGCCACCACGTCGACCAGGAGCCGGTGGCGGTCCTGCTCCGGCAGCTCGTCGCTGTGGACCTGGCCGTACTCGGCCAGCAGTTCCCGTACGTCCTGCATCGCCCCACCCGTGCGTCGTGCCTGCCCGGGCGCCGCGCCCGCCGGGGCGATTGTCCCGTACGGCGCAGGCTCAACATGCCGGATCAGCCGGACCGGTTGCCCCGCCCAACGGGCTCGGTGACAGGTCGGCCGCCCATCTGCTGATCAAGCCGCCGCTCAAGACGTTCGGCGAGAACCTGCTCGGCGTCCTGCGGCCCGACGATTCCGCGCGCCACGGAGCTGGACGCGCACCGCTGCAGCCACATGCCGTCGGGCAGCCGTACGGACGATCCGCTCCCACCAAGCGCACGGGAGCCAGCACGCGGCCCGCCCTGTGGCCTGCGCCAAGGCCGAAGTGGCGGCAGCTTGTGGGGAGGAGCCCGGTCAGCGGCGCCGGGAAGAGGCGAGGAGGTCGTTGGCGCCTTGGGCGATGAGGTCCTGGGCGACTGCTCGGCCCAGGGTCTGCGGGTCGGGTCCGGTCCCTGCGGCGGCCAGCATGGCCGATCCGTCCGGGGTGTAGACCCGGGCTGCCAGGTGGAGTTCTTGTCCCGCATGGGTGGTGGCGTGGCCGGCGATCGGGGCGTGGCAGTGCCCGGCGAGGGCGCGCAGCAGCGTCCGCTCCGCGAGGGCGGCGCGGGTGGCCGCGGCATCGGTGAGCGGGGTGAGGATGTCGAGGAGGTCTTGGTCGTCGGCGCGGATCTGCAGGGCGAGCTGGCCGGCGCCGAGAGCGGGCATCATCCGGTCGGTGTCGATGATCTCGGTGGCTTCGGTCTCCCGGCCCAGGCGGCGTAGTCCGGCGAGGGCGAGGATCACCGCGTCGACGTCGCCGGAGCGGGTCAGGCCGAGGCGGGTGTCGGCGTTGCCGCGTACGGGGACGATCGTCAGGTGCGGGTGGGAGGTGGTGAGCTGGGCGATCCGTCGGGGGGCGGATGTGCCGATGCGGGTGCCGGGGGGCAGGTCGTCGAGCTTGGTTCCGGCGGGGTGAACCAGGACGTCGTGGACGTCGTCGCGTCGCGGGTACAGGCACAGGGTGCCGTCGGGTTCTGGCTCGTCGCCGGGCATGTCCTTCGCGCAGTGCAGCGCGAGGTCCGCGCGGCCGTCGAGAACGGCTCGGGCGACCGCGCCGGTGAAGGCGCCCTTGCCGCCGACTTCGGCCAGGGGTCCGGTCCAGCTGTCGCCGGCTGTCGTGATGGGAACGAACTCCGGCACGGTGTCGGGGCTCGTGCGGGTGATCTGCTCCATCAGCCAGTTGACCTGTGCTGTCGCCATGGCCGAGGTCCGGCTCGCGATCCTGATGTGCTGCGTCATACCGATGCACCGTAGGCCCGACGTGGAGGTGCTCATGCCGACACGGTGTCCGTCGCCGTGAGCCTGGCTCTGCCCGTGGCGGAGAATGCGCCGGAGGTGAGCGGCATGCGAGGAAGGAGGGCCGGCCGGTGGGGCGACGTGAGCGCAGGGCGCTGGAGCCGATGGTCAACGGGCTGCGTCCGACGATCACCGAGACAGGTGATGCCGGGCCCGGCCGGTTCGCCTTGACGTGCCCGGAGTGCGGTGAGCTGGGCCGGCACGCCTTCGCGCTGCTGGCGCGTAGAGCGTTCGAGAAGCACGCGGACGAGAATCATCCGGCCGGGGACAGTCCGCTGGAGCAGGTCCGTACCCTCGTCGCCGAGACCGCTCCTACCGGGTGTGCGAGCGCGGTGCGGGCCGGTTCGAGGTGGAGGTGGCCGGCCGCCGCGGCGTGATCGAGGCGAGGATGAGCACGCTCGACGACGTGCGGATCGCCATCGGTGGTCATGCCGGGCTGGTCAGCCGTGCTCTGGCGACGGCCGCCGCCATCGGGTCGGGCCGCGTGTGCGTCTCCCGGGACAACGTCGTCTCGCTGGAGTGAGGCAGGTCCTGCTGGGCCGCGATAGTGCGGTGCGGGGTTCGGATACGACGAAGGGCCCGGACGGAAATCCGGGCCCTTCGGTCAGTAGCGGGGACAGGATTTGAACCTGCGACCTCTGGGTTATGAGCCCAGCGAGCTACCGAGCTGCTCCACCCCGCGTCGGTGAGACCACTCTACACAGTGGCCGTCGCGGGGGCGGCGCTCATTCTCCAGGGTCAGCCGCCGCGGACGATGTTCTCGGCCTGGGGGCCCTTCTGGCCCTGGGTCACGTCGAAGGTGACCTGCTCGCCTTCGACGAGTTCGCGGTAGCCGTTGCCGGAGATGTTGGAGTAGTGCGCGAAGACGTCCGGTCCGCCGCCGTCCTGGGAGATGAAGCCGAAGCCCTTCTCGGCGTTGAACCACTTCACGGTGCCGCTGGCCATGCGTTTGTCCTTCGGAAATGCCGGGTGCTGCCCGGTTGGTCTGTAGGTGGTGCTCTCCGCCACCGGAGAGCGTCCGACGTCCGTACTACCCCGCGGGCGGGATTCCTATCCGGCTTCGGCGCGGGTGAGGCGTGCCGTTGGGCCACCCGACGAGGCGGAGGACGGGGAGTTACTTGCCCTTCGCGGCTTCCTTGAGCTTGGAGCCCGCGGAGACCTTCACGCTGTAACCGGCCGGAATCTCGATGGGGTCGCCGGTCTGCGGGTTACGGGCGGTGCGAGCGGCACGGTGGGTGCGCTCGAAGGTCAGGAAGCCGGGGATGGTGACCTTCTCGTCGCCCTTGGCGACGACCTCACCGGTGATCTCGGCGAGGGCGGTCAGCACGGCGTCGGCGTCCTTGCGGGTCACCTCGGCGCGCTCTGCGAGGGCGGCGGTGAGCTCACTGCGGTTCATGAAAACGGTGCTCCGTGGTGCTCGGGGTGCCGCGGCCGCTGGGCGGACGCGGCGGTTCTTGCGCCATCCTGTCACCGAGGTCGGACAGCGCCGTGCCCCGGTGCCGGCGGCGGGTCGCGCCGGCGGCCGGTGCCCACTGCGCCCGACGCCGAGCGATGGCGGTGCGAGGCCTGAGGGAGCGCCGACGTGCGTCCCTTCGGACTGCCGGGGCGCCCGCAGCGGTGACCAGGGCGAGGGCCGCGGCTGCGGTGTCGGCCAGGGTGGTGCACACCGGAACGGCGTGGCGGTGGGCCACGTGGATCAGGTACCTGTTGCGCTCCGGGCTGGGGCAGTCGGGCGGGCACCCGAGGACCGCCCGGCCGCTCGTGGCGTCGAGGCCGAATTCGACGTTGGTGGTCATGCCCGGGAGGACGCGCATGTCGCGGGGGATCCAGAACAGGATGGCTGTGGCCGCTTCGCGGGCGTCGGTCTCCCAGTTGACCTGGGTTTCGTACCGGTCGGCGCGCTCGCCGTTGCGGGACTCGGGGCTGAGGACGGCCAGTGGCTGCTCACCGGTCCACTGCTCGGCCAGGAGCCGGACGGCCTCGGGCCGCCAGGACGGGACCGGGGCGCTCTTGTCGGGGGTGGGGCCGGCGAGGAAGACGGACGGGCCGGCCGGGATGGGCTCGCGGGCCATGATCAGGTTGATCCTGCTGCCCGCGCTGGTGCTCGGGCCCGTTGCGTTACGGGCGGCCTGCTGCGGGGTCCACGGGAGCAGGAGGCCGTCGAGGGCCTCCCGGGGCAGGACGTGCCAGTGGGCATGGTGGACCGTCTGCGTCGCCTCGGCCCCCTTGCTGGTGATGATGTTCGCGGCCGGGAGTTCGGCGACGAGTTCCGAGGCGCGACGCTGGGCGGCGGCGGCGCTGTCCGGGTCCGTGCCCGCGTCGGCGATGTGGCGGCGCGGGATCACGAGCAGGTGGCCCGGGTGGACGCCGCCACTGCGCGGGCGGATCGCGATGGCGTCGGGCCACTCGCGGACGATGACCGCCGGGGCCCGTCCGGTGGCGATGTCACAGAAGGCGCAGTCGGTCACGTCAGGACTCCTTGGCGGTGTGATGGTGTTCCGCGCGGCGCACCGTGGTGACGCGCACAGGTGCTGCCGGACGTCGGCGTGGCTGCGCGGCAGGAAGGTGGCCGGTCGCGGCGGTCTTCATGGCGCTGGGCGTGGTGAGTACGCGGCCGCGGACGCCTTCGGCCGGGCCGAGACCTTCGCGGAGAGCCGGTTCCTGGTGGGGGCCGCGGAGGTGGACGCGAGGTAGGGAGAGGTCGGTGTCGGGGCCGGGCGCATCCGGGTGCTGGGTTCCGGAGCTCGGCGCCGTGCCGCTGTCCTGCCGTGTGGTCATGCCGTCGATCGTGGCCGCCGCATCAACGCGCCGGAAGTAGTTGCCCGTTGCCTGTTCAGCCCTCCCCGGCAACCGGGCCGGGAGGATCCCGCAGACTCCAGGCCCGGCGACGTCGCGTGCGTCGGAGCCGTGCCAGATCCGAAACTCTGTCCACAGGACGCCACGCCGAGGGTCGGCGGCATGCACAGGACTCCTTCTCAAGCACAGTCCCTTTTCGCCGAGTTGACCCAAGGCGCACCGATCCCTGTCTTTCCTCGCGAGTTCACCCGGGCCCGGCCTCGGCACCAGTCGCACGGCGACGTCCTCATCGGTGATGTCCACGTCCCCCGCTACAAGCACCACGGACGCTGGCACTACCTGGAGAAGGACGTACGCCGGGCGGCTCGGCAGCTGCCGCTGGACCTAGACGACGTCGTCGCCGTCGACCTGCCGAACGCCGAATGGACACCGAAGGCCGACTGGCGGGCCCAGCTGGGCAGGTGGCTGGCCGACCTCGCCCGGCGTGTCTATCCGGGGCAGGATCCGGCGCCGTGGCCGGATGCCCGGCCCGGCGCGCTGGAGTTTCCGGGCGTCCAGGTCGACGTGTTCAGCATCGGCGGGACGCTGCCGCTGCGGCTGTTGGGCCGGGCGCAGGGGCAGTGGGTGCTTCCCCGGGCCTACGCCGAGCTCCTGGACCGCTGGCAGGCGCGGGAGAACGAACTGGCCGAGCAGGTCCGGATCTGCCGCGACTGCGGTACGCGGGGGCCGACCGACGGGAGCTGGCGGACCGTGGAGGACACCGGCTACGTCACGCGCTGCCCGCCCTGCTCCCGGGCGCTCGTGCCACGCTACGAGGGCCAGCTGGCCGGCAGGACCTACCAGTGGGCCCGTGAGAGCCGGCACCGAGCCGCCGAGTACCTGTGCCGGCTCTGCGGGGCGCAGCGCGCGTGGGCGTGGGACCACTGCCACATCGAGGAGCACGAGTTCGTGCGCGGCCCGCTGTGCGGCAGCTGCAACACCAGCGAGGGGAAGAAGAAGTTCGAGGCGGTCTTCCTGCAGCGGCAGGGGGCTGTCGGGTACCTGCTGGGCTGCCCGGGCTGCCGGGCGGAACGCAGTCTGCCGGAGCAGTACCATCCGGCGGTCGTCCAGGCGCACCTGGAGCGCACGGAACGGCACGGCCGCTGTGCCGAGCAGCCGGCCGTGACGCCGGCGGGCGCGGTGGACGGGGCGTACCGGTTCGTGCTGCGGTGCCGGCAGCACCCCCGGGTGCCGGCGTGGACGAGGAGCGTCACCGTGGGCGAAGCGCACGCCTTGGTGCGCGGTGTCGTCGATTCCGCGCTGTCCGGGGCGGCGGCAGCCTCCGAGGGCGGGCGGTGCACGGGCCGGGCGGAGGCGCCTGCCGGACGGAGACGGACCAGCGGTTCCGCGAGCAGGCGCCGCCCGGCGGCCGGGCACACCACCTGAAGCACGGCGCGGGCCGGGCGCGGCCGCATACCGGGCCCCGGTGCCGGGCGTGCGGCTCCCTGGCGGGCGCCGGGCGGCCGGGGCCCAGGGCCAGCACCAGGCCCGGGGCCTCTGTCGGTGACGCCTGGTACCTGGTGTCCTGTCAGATACGCCGCGAGTACGCCGGATCGCCGGGAGACGCACTCCATGCCCTTCACCGCGCGGCACCCTGGACTGGGCCGCCTCGACTCCACTGTCCGTGGTCTCGGGCACGGCCTGGAGTGGGATCGGATCCACAAGGTCCGGCCCCGCGTGCTGCCAAACCGCGCTTGACAATCGGCATTGGGAAGTTGCCTCTTGTACAGGGCCTCGTCGAGCAGGGATACCAGCTCGAGAACCGGGCGCGCAGCCGGAGCCGTTGGCTACGATGGCGGCCGCGGTGTTCGATGCACCGCAGGCCCGCGCGATGCGCGGGATGGCACGCCCACGGCCTCGGTGGGCCCAGCGCCCGGCACGGCTGCCGGGGTGAGGATCGCAACGCAGCAGGCCCCTCTGCCGTGAGCAGGGGGCTTGATCGCCAACCTCATCCCCCGCCCTGGCCCGGAGAGCTCATGGACCCCTTCGTCACGCACCTGCCGGATGGCCGTACCGCGTACGTCACCCCCCTGATCACCGCACTCGGGGCCCTCAGCTACACGGCTGTCGACCAGGATGGCCGGCGGATCACCAGCGGCTGGCTGTACGACGCGGCCGAGCGCGGTGTCGCGCCGGAGAAGGTGCCCTTCGGGTGCACCCACCTGATCCCCGGGCTCGTACCGGTGTGGTTCACGCCCGAGGACGTCGAGCAGTTGACCGCGCTGGGTGAGGCCGCGAAGGCCGTCTTCGATGCCTCGGTCGAGGGACACCGGCTCGTCGCCGGGCGCCGGGAGCAGGCCGGGCAGGCGAAGGCGAGCGCGGCTCGCGCGGCCGTCTTGGCCTCGCCGGAGGGCAAGACGCTGGTGGCACGTCGCGCGGCTCTCACGGCCGAGGCGGCGGCCGTGCTCGACATCGACGCGGAACAGCGGGCCTGCGCCCATGACGACGAGGGCGGCGACCCGGGGATCTACTACCGCGAGCAGCAGCCCGTGAACGAGGCGGCCTACGAGCGGGCCTGCGACGCGCTGGCCCGCTTCGACGGCGAGCACCCGCAGATCGTCGCCGCGCTGCGTGAGCAGGAGGCCGCCGACGCAGCCCGGCGCCTGGAGTTCGACTGACCTGGGGGTGGGGTGCCGGCCCGCACCGGCTGTCCGGGGCGGGCCGGCCGGCCTCGTTTGCCATCCGAGGCTGTGTCCCGCCCGCTGCCACGGTCAGGACGTGCGCTGCGTCGGGAACCACCCTTCGGCAGCCGCGCGCTACGCGCCCTTGGCAGTGGGCACGCAGCGTCCCGGCCCTTCGCAGGAGCCGGTCTTGCGTACGAGCGTATCGGCGGGTGCCGACACCGGTGGCTACCGCGGGCGGCGGAACGCCCTGGCTGCGGTGCGCGCGGACCGGTAGGCCTCGGCGGGATCGTCGGAAGGGCCGGGGACGGGTTGCCAGGTGCCGTACGGGGAGAGGTAGGGGTGCCAGCGGCCGTCGGGTCCGTAACGGAGCTGGACGCCGGCGGCGGGGTCGGTGAGGTGGTTGTCCTCGCATACGACGGTGGCGCTGGGGGCGGGCCGCAAGGGCTGGATGTCGGCCTGGGCACGGGCAAGGACGTCGTGGTCGAGGGTGTAGCGGTGGAGGTAGGCGACGGCGCCGGCTGGTCCGCCGTGGGTGTGGGCGAGGGTGAGGTGTCCCATGGAGACGACGTCGAGGCCGAGGTGGTCCATGGCGGCCTGCCGGAAGGGGGCGCCGTGATCGAGGGCGGTGAAGCGGGCGAGGTCGCTGCCGGTGTCGGTGCCCGTCGGCTGCTCGGTGCCGGTCAGGAGGGCTCGGGCGCGGTGGGCGGCGTCGGCGACCAGGGCCTGCTGTGCGGAGAGTTCGGGCAGCGGCGCGGGCGCCGGGGGGAGCGGGCCGGTGAGGGCGGGGCGGGCGGTGGTGAGGTCGAGATCGGCGGGTTCGCGCATCGGGGCCTGCTGTTGGGCCGGGATGACCGGGGCGTGGTCGGTGGCGGGGCGGACGGGCGGCGGGGCGGCTGCCGGGGAGGGGACGCGGGCCGGGGCCGGGCCGGCCGCGGCGGTGGGGAGCTCGCCGGCGCGCAGGCGCTTCTTGATGTGCTGGTAGGGGCGGCCGCGGAGGGTGAACAGCGGGGCGGGCGCGGTGCGCAGCCGTTCTGCGAGGAGGAGTCCGACGGCGAGGGTGTGCGCGCACGGGTCCCCGGCGGGCGCCTGGGTGCAGGTGCAGTGGTGGGAGAGGTCCTGCGGGGAGGGGAGCAGCGGGATGCCCGCGGTGTGGTGGGGGTCGGCGAGGTCGTCGCCGATGGCGCTGGTGGCGGGGGTGCGGGCGGTGATCGCTGCTTCGATGCGGTCCCACTGCGCTGCGGTGAGTTCTTCGACGAGGAGGCGGGCTCGGGCGGGCCGGCCGTCCGGCAGGGGGAACTTGGCGGTGGCGAAGCCCTGGTTGACGTTGAGCTGGGGGTGGGCGCCGGCGAGGAGACGTCGTGCGGTGTGCAGGGCTTCGGGGTCGGCGCGGGTGGTGAGCGTGGCGGTCAGGGCGCGGGCCCACACGTCGGTGGTGCGGGGGCTCATCGGCGTGCTCCCAGGGTGACGAGGTCGGCGAGTTCGCGGTCGGTGAGCTGGGTGAGGGCGCGGTCGCCGCTGGTCAGGACGGCGGAGGCGAGGTCGCGCTTGTGGGTGAGGAGTTCGTCGATGCGGTCTTCGACGGTGTGCTCGGTGATCAGACGGTGGACGGTGACGGTCTTGTGCTGGCCGATGCGGTGGGCCCGGTCGGTGGCCTGGTCCTCGACGGCGGCGTTCCAGGAGCGGTCGTAGTGGATGACGTGGGCGGCGCGGGTGAGGGTCAGTCCGGTCCCGGCGGCCTTGAGGGAGAGGATCATCACCGGGTGCCGGCCGGCCTGGAAGGCGTCGACCATGCGTTGGCGCTCGGGCAGGGTGGTGGCGCCGTGCAGGAAGAGCGGGTCGTAGCCGTGCCGGTCGAGGTGGCAGTGGAGCAGGTGGCCCATGCTCACGTAGCTGGTGAAGAGGATCGCCGCCTCGGAGCGGGTCCGGATCGTGTCCAGGAGGTCCATCAGGGCCGCCGTCTTGGCCGAGCGGGCGGTGAACTCAGGCGCGCCCGTTGCGGTTGCCGGCTCTTCGCGCAGGTAGTGCGCGGGGTGGTTGGTGATCTTCTTCAGGGCGGTGAGCAGCTTGAAGACGAGTCCGTTGCGGGTGATGCCGCGGGAGACCTGGATCTGCTGGAGGGTTTCGCGCACGAGCGCTTCGTAGAGGCCGGCCTGCTCGGTGGTGAGCCGCACCAGGCGCGGCTGGTCGATCTTCGCGGGGAGCTCGGGAGCGATCCCGGGGTCCGTTTTGCGGCGTCGCAGGAGGAACGGTGCGATGATCCGGCCGAGTTCGAGGGCCTTCTCGCCGCCGGGGTCCTTCTCCGCCGCGTTCGCCCACCGGGCCCGGTACGCCTTCAGCGTGCCGAAGAGGCCCGGGTTGGTCCAGTCGAGCAGGGCCCACAGCTCGGAGAGGTTGTTTTCCACCGGGGTGCCGGTCAGGGCGAGCCGGGTAGTGGAGGGCAGGGCGCGCAGGTTGCGGGCGGTGGCGGAGGCGGGGTTCTTCGCGTGCTGGGCCTCATCGGCGATGACGAGCGACCAGGTGCGGCCGGCCAGGCGGGCGGTGTCGCGGCGCAGGACGCCGTAGGTGGTGACCACCACCGTGGTGTCGGTGACGTTGTCGAGGGTGCGGTCGGGGCCGTGGTAGGCGTGGACGTCAAGGGCGGGGGCGAACCGGGCGGCCTCGCGGCACCAGGTGGTGACCAGGGACGCCGGGCAGATGACCAGGGTCGGGCCCGGGGTGCGCTGCTGGTGGTGGAGGGTGAAGGCGAGCGCGGTGAGGGTCTTGCCCAGGCCCATGTCGTCGGCGAGGACCGCGCCGAAGCCGAGGCTGGTGGTGTGGGCGAGCCAGGTCAGGGCCCGCTCCTGGTAGCCGCGCAGTCTCGCGCGCAGGCCAGCCGGGGCGGGAACCGGCTCGGGGTGGTGCTCGCCGCCGGCGAGCACGCCGATCATGTGGGCGAGCTGTCCGGCCGTGCGGCAGGGGACGAGCGTGTCGTCGACGGTGATGGTGCCGGTCAGAGCGGCGGTCAGCGCCTGGGTGCCGGGCAGGTGCCCCAGCAGGCGGTGGCGTGCGCGCCGGCGCAGGACGGGGTCCGCCAGGACCCAGCGGCCGCGGACACGGACCAGGGGCCGCGCCGCTTCGGCGAGGGCGTCCATCTCCTCCTCGCTCAGCGGCACGCCGTCCAGGGCGACCTGCCAGCGGAAGTCCAACAGGGCGGTGACGCTGAACCGGGGTGCCTCCCCTGCCGGCCGGTGTCCGGCCGCGCCGGGAGCGGGTTCGGTGCCGATCACCGCGGCCGTCTGCAGGGCGGTGCGCAGGTGCCCGGGCCACACCACCCGCACTCCGTGGTCGGCGAGTTCGGCTTCCTGCTCCAGCAGCGCCTCGACGGCCGCCGGGTACAGCGTGCACCGTGCGGGGTGGTCCTGGGCGGCGAGTCCGGCCAGCGCGGGGCACCGGCGGGCGGCCCTGCGCAGGACGCGCTGGACGCGGGGGCGCAGGGTGTCGGGGTGCTGGCCGGTGTGGCGGGCCGCACCCGACCACAGGTGTGCGGCGCGCACGGGGTCCTGGTCTGGGGCGTTGTCGGGGGCCGCGGGCGCCAGGTGCAGTTCGGCGGTGAGGCGGCCTGTGGCGGCCTGTTCGTCGCTGGGGTCCTCGATGTGCAGGATCACCTGGGGGGCCGGGCCGCCGTCGACGTGGTCCTCCACGCTGTCCAGCCAGACGCCTACCTCCCCTTCGGCGTCCACCACCGTGTGGTGGGGGTGCGTCCAGGGGCCGGTGCCGAACAGGGCGGCCGCGGGGGTGCGGATGAGCGCGTCGGCGATCGCGTCGGCGGCGGCGGTGAGCGCCTGGCGGGCCGGCATCGTGGGCGGTGCGGCGCCGGCGGGTGCGGCGGCGGCGAGCTGGGACAGGGCGTGTTCGGCGTTGGGCGGGATCGGGCCGACGCGCCACCCCGCCCGGCCGTCGTGGTGGGCGGGGTGGACCAGTTGGGCGGCGATGAGTTGCAGGGCGATGTGCAGCGCCCGCTGCCAGAAGACCGTCGTCGCGCTCGCGCCGTGACGGGCGTGGCGCAGGGCGGGCAGGCCCTCCAGGAGAGGGACACGCCAGCCGGCGGGCCCGTCGGGGCGGGCCTCGGCGGTCAGCGGGTCGGGCAGGGCGGTCATCGGCAGTGCCAGCCGGCCGTTGTCCTGTACTCGCCACGCGGCCGCCCGCTCGGCGTCGCCGGGCATGAACGTGACGGCGCAGCCGGAGGTGACGGCATCCAGCAGCAGGGCGGCCGCCGGGCGGTTCCCCACGTCGAGGACGGCCCGTTGCGGGGCTGCGGGCGTACGGGGGGCGGGTGCCGGCGCGGAGGACGGCGGGGTGGAGACCGTCTCCGGGCGGACCGGACGCCGCTCGCCGCCGCCCGCGGCGTCCGCTGCCGGTGTGGGGGCGGCGCGGTCGAGGGCGTGGAGCTTGCGCAGCAGCTTCAGCGCCGCCGCTCGGCGCGCGGAGGTCTTGTCCGGGCCGGCGGCGGCCGCGGTCACCGGGGTGTCGCTCGCCCGGTGCCGGCAGGAGTAGGTGACCTCCTTGCGGGCGCCGAGCGTGCGCACGCTCGCCTCGGGCTTGGTGATCGTGTCGAGCTGGTGGTGCTTGTTGAGGTACTTGACCGGGTCCTCCCCGGGCCCGGGGACGGTGATCTTCGGCGTGGCCGCCGGCTTCTTGTCGGCCGGGTGCGGTGGTTCGGGCAGGTCCGCCATGAGGGCGAGCAGCGCGCACGCCGCGTAGTGCCGGGCGGTCTTGCGCACCGAGGAGGAGCGCACCGGGCCGATCGACGTCCCCTCCCCCGTCGTGACCTGGGCTCGCGTGAGGTGCAGGCCCTGCGCGTCGACATCCTCCTGGTAGGTCAGGCCGTGGTCCTCGCCGTGCTGCTCGGCGTGCCAGTGCAGGAGCCGGGCGGGGGCCGGGGGCATGGCCGCTGCCCGCTGGAGAGCGGCTTCGCGTACGGGGGCCCAGGCGGGGCTGCCGGCCTCGAGCAGCAGGAGGTACAGCTCGCGGTGGCGCAGCCGGCCGGCTCGGGCACGGTGCAGGGCTTCGGCTTCCAGTTCGGCGCCGGGGCCTCGGCCAGCTTCGACGGTCCGGCGCAGGCGCTGCGCGAAGACTTCGGAGGGCATCCCCGGCAGGACCAGGCGCTCCGCCTCGCCGACGGCCGGGTCCTGACCGGGCAGGGGGACGCCGGCGAGGCGGGCCAGCAGGGCGAGCGCCGCGCGGTCCTTGGCGTCCCGGCTGGTGGGGGCGGACTGTGAGGGGCCGGTGACCTGGGTCTCGGCGGGGCCGATGACGGCGGCGACGGTGACCTGCGACTGGTCGCCGGCCGGTGCGGCGTCGATCTCCTCGAACCGTAGGGGCGGCCACACCTCCACCTGCGTGTGAGTGGCCAGGACCTGCCGGGCCGTCTCGGGATGGTGGGCCAGGACGTCCATGACGGCCTGCCGGGCCGGCACCCAGGCTGGTGTGTCGGGTACGGCCAGCAGCACCAGGCGCATGTCCCGCACGCTGAGCAGGCCAGCGCGGCTGCGGCGCAGGGCGTCGCGGGCCATCGCGGTGTCGTCGGTGTCCGAGCCGGCGAGCTGTTTGAGCGCTTCGTGCCACTGTCCGGCGTCCAGCGCGCGCACCTCGTGGTCTTCCGGTGTCGTTGGCGTATCGGCTGTAGCCGTGAAGCTCACTCCCACTCCCCTGCACAAGCCGCCGGCACAAGACCCGGACGGCGGTCACTGACGGCCTCGACGTCGCCACAGTAGGCGAGAACACCGACACGTCCGGCGTGCGGCGGCGCACCTCGGCGCCGCGGGTCGTCGGCGATCGTCGGGTCGGGGTCACAGGCTGCTACGCGCATGCTGTCTCCACGGGGTCGTACGGTCGGTTGGGCACGAGGTGGGCGCCCGGGGCGAGCCAGGTGGGCCTGAAGGGGTCGGAGGTGTCCCAGCCGCGCCATCCTTCGTCGAGGAGCTCGCCGGTGTCGGGGTCGACGACGCCTTCGGGCACGAGGACCGGGCGAGGGCGGACGGGCCGGGACCGGGTGACTCGTTCGGCGATCCAGCGCTGGTAGTTGGCGCGGTCGCGGGCGTGCCGTTGCCGGCGGCGCTCGCCGAGACCGGTGGTGCCCTGCTGCTCGGCGGCCTGGTCGAGGAGATGTTCGTCGGGCTGGAGGCGGGCGGGGCCGGCGAGTTCGTGCACCAGGTAGTACAGGCCCTCGCTCTCGCGGACCAGGCCGTCGGCGGCGAGCTTGTCCAGTCGGCGCGAGACGGTGGTGCGGTGAAGGGCGGTGGCCTGCTGAAGCTGGGCAGGGCTGAGGCCTTCGGTGACGTCGAGGCAGGCCAGGATGCGGGCGCCGCTGGTGCCGTGGCCGTAGTGGTGGAAGGCGTCGTGGGCCATCACCGAGGCGAGTGCGGCGGTGTCGGTGTAGGTGTGCGGATCCGGGACAGTTGCCAGCTCCGGGGTAGTGGGGGGCAGGGAGTGTCCCGGCGCTGCACGTGCGAGGAGCTCCCGTACGGGTTCGGGGATCTTCAGCCGCCATCTGGAGCCGTGGTTCTTGCCGGTGCCGGCCTCCAGCAGTTCCAGCCAGCCGATCTCGACGAGCCGCTTGTCGCTGGCCTCGACGGTCGACTTCGCGCATCCCATCCGCTCGGCGTGCGGACGCAGAGCCGTGGTGTGGTCCAGGCCGCCGGCGCGTTCGCACAGCGTCAGCCGGGCGGCGAGGTTCTTCTGGTCGACCGCTCCCCCGCCGCGCGCCGGCCAGGCCAGGTGCTCGACGGCGTGCCGCACCTCGGTGATCTGCACGAGGGCATCGTTCTGGCCGGTGATCGTCCCGTTGCGGGCGGCGAACTCGCGGGCCTTGTCCAGCATCGCGGTGAGCTTGTTCTCCGCGTACAGCGTGCCCTTGCGCTCGCGGAGCTTGCGCGCCCACCAGCCCCCGCGGGTCGGGGCGTAGATCAGCGCCTGGTGGAAGTCGGCCGGCGTCCACTCCCTGCCGGGCTGCGAGCACGCGAGCGCGAGGGCCATGGTGATCCGGTAGCCGGCGTCCGCGTCGTCCCGCCCGGCGTAGCGGCCCTCGACGTCGCCTTCGAGCAGCAGGCGCCGGGAGCGCATGGAGAGCGGGCGCCGCTCCCACACCGGCATCGGCGGCGCTGGACGGGTACGGCGGCTCATGATGTCGCCCCAGGTCGCAGCAGGGACACCATCGGTCGGCGCGTAGGCAGGTCGAGGGGAGACGCCGGTGGCGCCAAGGGTTCGGAACCCAGGGAGGCCAGGCCCGCGTGGGCGGGTTCGGGGAGCGAGGTCATGCCGCGGTCACCGCCTCCCGCACGCGGGCTCCGGTGCGCTCGGAGCCGTCCTCGGGAAGGTCCTGGCCGGCGAGCTCGACGCAGCGGCGCGACCAGTCGGTCGCTGCCGCCCGTAGAGGCTGCTCGCCCCGCACGACACGCAACTGCCGGGCCCGCTCGGCGAACAGGAACGCAACCGCCCGCTGAAGGGCCTCGTCAGCGCGCCGCTCGGCGGCCTCCTGGGCCATCGCCCGGTTCGGGAACCGGTGCGCCGCGCGCATCATGGCGTCGTACGCCAGGTCCGCCTCTTCCTGGGCCCGCTCCGAGTGGATCAGCCGCCCGTTCAGGCTCTCTCGCCGCCGGTCGCGGAGCTTCTCGGCCGTCTCCCGCGCGGCGAACAGCAGTCCGGCCTCGGCGAGGCCCTGCGCGCGCAGCCGGTCCAGGTGCCGGTCCAACAGCGCCCGGGTGTCCGTCGTGCACAGGGCCGTCGCCTCGGCGACCGCCGCCGCATCGCTCAGGTCGGCCCGGGCCATGACCGCCAGGTCGACCGCCTCGGCCACCAGCCGCTCCACCGAGGCGCGTTGGGTGCACGACATGCACCGGCCGGCCGCGTCCGGCAGCCCGCAGTCCACGCACGGTGCCGCCAGCCGCGCCTGCTCGGCCGACTCGTACTCGGCGCGGCGCTGCGCGACCACCCGGGCCCGCGCCTCCTGCTCAGCCAGCGCCCTCTCCCGCCGCACGGCCCGCTCCGCCGCCTCCCGCGTCACCGCAGCGTTCAGGCGCTTCTCGACCTCGGCCTGCAGCACCTGCGGCTGAGCCCCGGCCAGCTCCCGGCACGTCTCAGCGGCGATCCGGGCGCGTAGCCCCCGGCGGTCACCGATCAGCACCTGGCAACTGGGGCAGTCGCCGCCGGTGTCCATCCGCCGACCCTCGTCACACAGCTGCGACCAGCACCACGCCCGCTGGACCAGACCCCGGCCCAGGATCCAGCCGACCGGATCCATCACCGGCCGGCCCATCTGCTGATCGAACCGCCGCTCAAGACGCTCGGCGAGGACCTGCTCCGCACCCTGCGGCCCGACGATCCCGCGCACCACACCGAGCTGGACCCGCACCGCGGCAGCCACATGCCGCCGGGCAGCCGGACGGACGATCCGCTCCCACACCAAGCGCACCGGAGCCAGCACCGACTCCAGGCCGTCCGGCACAGCCACAGGCCGCACGAACACCGGCGCTCCCAGCTGCTGAACCCGGCCCTTCACCGGGCCGCACTCGGCCCTCCGCCTCAACTCACCCGCAAGATCCTGCTGCTTCTCCCCGCGCAGCGGGCCGCCCAGCCCCCGCGCGGCGGCACCGTCCGTCGTTCCCGCCAGCTCCTGCTCGTCCTCGCGGCCGTACGCGCCTTCCGGCAGACCACCGCACCCCCGATCGGCTTCGCCGGAAAACCCACCATCAAGCGAGAGAGAACCACCGAGAGAGACCACCTGCGGGTGGTGGGTGTGGAGGGGTGCACCAGCAGGGCGCTCGGCCACACCGGTCTCCGACCCCGCCGCGAAGGCGTCTTCCCCAGCGGCTACCGGGCTGCCGGACTGCGAATCGGCATCAAGATCCCCGAGTGCAGCAGCGGGGCGCTGGGCTTCCTCAGGCTCGACATCGTCGAACGACTCCTGCTGCCACCCCTCCCCCGACAGCACCAGCACCTCACCGGACGCCGCCTCGCCCTCACCGTCCGCCGAGCCGCACGCACACGTGCAACGCCCCTCCGGCTCCTCGCCGCCGTCCTCGACCACCTTCGGCGCCCAGCCGCGCCCGAACGCCGACGCGATCGCCGGAATCACCAGCCGCGCCTTGCCGAACTGGCCGTCCGCGCGCACCGCCTCGACCAGCCGCAGACGCTCCAGCCGGTCGATGACCTTGCCACCGCCGTCGACCGAACAGCTCAGCGCCTTCGCGACCGTGGCGTCCGCGCGCCCCCGGCCGTCCTTCACGGAACCGCCCACCAGCCGCACCCGGCCGTCCGGACGGGTCTGCAGCGCAAGGAGCAGCAGGGCCAGCCGGTCCGTCGCCGCGCCCCTCCCCCGCCGCGCCGCCAGGAGCCCGGGCGGCGTCACAGGACCGTCCTTCGGCGCCCAGCCCGGCGCGAACAACGCCTCGCAGAACCGCAACAGCGTCGCCAGGTCCTTACGGGCCAGGGCCAGCGGGTGCATCGGATCGCCGCTCTCCCGCGCCGCGAGCAGCGGAAGCAGCTTCCACTCCAGCCCCGCCACCCGCCCGGACTCCTCCGTCCACGGAACCGTCTCCACCACGCCGGCCTCACGCATATCGGGCAGCACCGTGTGGTCGACGTACGACTCGGTCACCCCGAGCCACCGCCCCATCTCCCCCGCCCGCAGCCTCAGCACGGCACTACGCGCCGGCGCCTTCGCCAGCAGCACCACCGCCGCCAGCCGCACCGCATCAGACACGCCGTCAAGAGACCGGTCAGCCAGAAGACACCGCACCGCGGCATGAAGCCGGGCACGCATCACCCGGTTCAGCGCCAGCGGCTCACCCGGCCCCGACTCCGGGACCGGACCCGCCAACTCAACAACCCCGCCCGCGCGCGCGCCGCGCCGCCAGGACGTGCCAGAACGCTTGGAACGAGCCGCCCGATCAGCCGTTTTCGGCATGACTGAGCCAGCCCTCGTACGGACAGCGATGATCTGCTCCATAATCGAGGTGGGAAGGGGACACCGGCACCGCAGCCCGTCTGGCTAGGGAAAACACGAGAGACGGACCGGCGACACCGGAACTCAGCTGGCTACCTGGCTGACCAACACCCCCTCCACGCAGTGCGAACGGCCCGGGATCGGCAGTCCCGGGCTCTTCGCGTTCTCAGCCACCCTGCGGGGCCTGACCTGTGGATAAGGTCCGTTGAGCTGCGCCTCGGAGAGGTGAGTGCTGCCTGACCTGATTGGGCAGGCCCGATGGGCGAAGCTGGCCAAGGCACCAGTGCGTCAACCCGGGGCAGCACGGAGCAAGAAGGCATGTGAGCTTCCTCCTCTGTCCGGTGGGGTTGAACCCTCGACCTACTAGTGACCCGGTGTCAGACTTTCTTTCCGAAGAATAACGAGGCCCTTCCCGAAGAAGTTATTCCGGGAATGGAAGAATTCGGGATCCTCGATATTCAATTGAGCGATCGCCACCATACACCCTCCCTGACCTGCGGCGCTGCCGAATCCTCGTCGGCGTGGCGGCTGTTGGCCAGACGCATTTCTGCCCTAAAAAGAATCGCTCTCACTGCTCGGGCGCGCTTAAATTTCGCGCGCAAGACTTCACCAGACTGCGTCGAAGTTGCCGAGCGTTTCACTAGTCGAATTGACCCGTGTTTTCGGCGGGCGTCTGTGCCTTCCAGACCTCAAAATGACTTCGAGTTCGAGAGGCGAATCAGAGCTCACGCTTGGCCAAGCCGTGCGTCGATCGAGAGCCGGAAGACTCAGGGCCCCCAGCCTCTCGATCGCACTGGAGCGCGCGAGAGCCGTCAGGGTCAGACTGGGTCGACGAGGTGCCTGGCCGAGGCGGATCCGATAAGGAGCCACTTCGCACTCCTCCGCAGCACTGACAGCTGTCGGAGACGCGAGGATGCCCGAGACGAGACACCCCAACCGGGGGAACGACCCCGCCAGTTTGTCGGTTCCCGCTGGCGTCGAAGAGGCGGCCACGATCGTTCGCGCCTTGCAATCCGGGTGCTATGTCCAGATTTTGAAGGTCGAGGTCGCCCGTTCGGGTTACCTTCCGCTCCCGAAACATGATCATCTCGGACAACACGCCATGCCCTAGCTCACTGACATGTCGGTGACTGATAAGTTGCCCACCATGACCACCCCGAACAACGATTCCGGCACTGAAAAGCTCATCGCGAACGTGATGCCGGAGATGCGTCGTGACCTCAAGATCAGGGCTGCGGAGCACGGCCTGAACGTCTCAGACGCGATCGTGCACGCGCTCAACGCCTGGTATGACACCCCTTCCGCGGAGAAGGTGGAAGTGAAGGGCGCGAAGTCCTGGGCGTCCTACGTTCCTGCTGGCGGCGTCGCCCGCTTCGAGGAGGAGTGCGAGGCCCGACGGGTCACAAAGGTGCAAGGCATCGCCCAAGCCATCACCCTCTGGCTCCTTCGACATCCATCACCCGTAGAGCGAGTGATGCGTCAGCCCGTCAAGCGAATCCTGGTGGGCAATCAGAAGGGCGGGGTGGGTAAGACGTTCATCGCCGCTGCACTCGCCCAGGCTCTCGCAGAGCTAGGCCTCAAGGTCCTGCTGGTGGACTACGACCCGCAGGGGCACCTGTCCGCTCGCCTCCAGGTCGCCGAGCTTCCCACCGGAGGCGACAGCCTCTTGACGCACATGCTTGGGAAGGCGACGCAGCATCTGCGCCGGTCCATCATCGCGCTCGAGGAAGTACCGATGGAGGGGCGCGAGACTCCGCCGGGGCCGATGTTCGATGGACGGCTGCATATACTGCCGGCCTTCGAGGACGCCTTCCTCATGGATGCTGCCCTCGCGACGATGTCTGCCGGCCGAGACACTTGTCTGCGCCGTGCGCTCGAGGCGGTTGAAGACGACTACGACGTGGTGGTCCTCGACGGGCCGCCGAACCTCGGCCTCGGCATGGAGCTCGCCATCGACTACGTGCAGCGTCGTCCGGGCGAGTTGACGGACCACTCTGGGATCCTCATCCCAGTCTGGTCCGACAAGTCTTCCTTCCGGGCGTACAACCTGCTCAAGGGTCAGATCGAGACCACGTGCAAGAACATGAGGATCGAAGTCGATCAGCTCGGCTTCATCATCAACGCGTACGACTCCAGGAAGGGCACGGTAACCCGGGGGTTCTACGACGAGTGGAACACCCTCCACTCCCCCATCGTCCTTGCTGAACTCAAGGACAGCATCGAGGGGCGTGAGTCATCCGACTACGAGATCCCGCTGTTCCAGTTCGCCCCCGACTGCCCGCAAGCAGAGGCGATGCGGAAGCTCGCCAAGGAGTTGGCCGCATGAGTAAGTACCGCCCCAAGAGCCTGCCGAAGGGCAGTGACGCTGGTCAGCCTGAAGGCGGAGCAGTGCCACCGGTCCGCACTCGCGAGCAGATCCGTGCGGAGTGGGAGGCCGAGCGGAAGGCCGAGGAGGAACGGAAGGCCGAAGAAGCGCGGAAGGCCGAGGAGGCACGGAAGGCCGAGGAGGCGCGGTTGGCCGAAGAAGAGCAGGACGCTCAGGGAGAGCCCGTGTCAGCAGAGGACGAACCCGACACTGTCGGCGACGGCCCCGCGGGCGACGCGGAAGACGGTGACGAGACCTCGACCGACGAACTGGTCCTCCAGAGTGGCGACGAGTCTGGATCCGAAGTGCTGTTGCCCGGTGACGACGGGGACGGTCTCGTAAATCTTCCGGCCAACCGCGATCGAAACGGGTACGTGGAGATTCAGCCCTTCACGGAGCCCGACAGCGAGGACCCGAAGGAAAGGTTCAATCACTACGCCCGGAGCATCGCGCAGGCGGAGATGGCGGCTCGCGCAAATGAGCAGCGCGTCAATCAGCAGAAGATCATCGTTCAGGGGCAGAACTTCCTCGCCATCAAGGAGGAGGAACTCTGGGTGACGATGGGGCTGCCGAACTTCGACGCCCTGATGAAGGCCCGTTTTGGGTTCGGCAAGAACTACGCGAACAAGATCATCCGCGCTGTCCCTGTCGTGATGGCTCTCGAGTCGGTGACCTCGATGGAGCTCGTGGAGAAGCACCTGCGGCCGCTGTGTCCGGTCTACGAGTCCTTCGGGGCTGGTGCTGTGCGACAGGTGTGGTCGGAGGCTTCCCGCAAGAAGATCACTGAGAAGAACCTCCACGAGGCTGCAGCCTTCCTGGGGTTCGCTGAGCCAGTCGAGCAGAAGGCGAAGGTCGTCGCGCAGCCCTCCAGGTCCGTCAGCGCGGACGCTGGCAGCGACCGCGTCACGCAGGCCAAGGAGGAGATTCGCTCTCTGAGGACTACCGACGAGGCCAAGGCGAGGCAGGCCGCCATAGAGTTCATGAAGGCGGCTCAAGAGCTCTGCGCAGAGCTGGGGATCGACATGGCCGAGGCCTCGATCTCGTAGTACTCCGGTGGAAGTGACGGAGGCCCGACGCGAATTGAAGCGTCGGGCCTCCGCTCGTTGACAGCCCGTCGACCTTCGAACCTTCCTGCCTGCTGCTACCCATGGCGTGTTCGTCCGCCTAGACCATGCACGGGGCGACGTCGAGCAGGAGGTGGATGTCCATTGTGTGCGCCTTGCGAGTTAGCGGGCTTAGGCGGAACCAGGTGGGGCACCCCGGGTACCCGCCGATAGGGCTCGCGGGCAGCGCCTCAGCACGGCAGTTGTCCCTCGTATCATTCTTGCCCGGTCCACCCCAGGCTGGCTGGAGGAGGCGGGTACCCGGGGTATCCACCCCGCTCCAGGCCGGCCGGCGGGGAGCTGCTGATCGCATGAACTTGGGGCTGGCCGGAGGAGGTGGGTACCCGGGTACCCACCCCGGACTCGCCGCTGCCGACTACGGCTGGACCCAGACCGCGAACGCCGGAGCGGTTCTGCTGCTCTCCCCGCTCCTCAACCGCTGGCTCAGCCGACAGGCCGCGGGCGGCACACCGATGACCGGCCTCTTCGCCGCCAGCTCCGTCCTCCTGGGCGTGAGCATGGGAGCCGCCGGCTTCGCCTCCACCACGCTTGGCTATGCCGCCACCGCCGCCCTCGCAGTCCCCGGTCCGAGGGTCGGTGGGGGAGGCGGGTACCCGGGGTACCCACCCCCGGGCCGGGGGCCGGTGGGGGAGGCGGGTACCCGGGGTACCCACCCCCGGGCCGGGGGCCGGTGGGGGAGGCGGGTACCCGGGGTACCCACCCCCGGGCCGGGGGCAGCCACCGTCGGGGCCGCGCGGTCGCGGCCTAAGCAGGGGAGCTGCTGATCGCATCAGTCTGGGGCGACCGGAAGGGCGGATGCGCGAGGTGCCACCAGGGTGGGGCTCGGAGTGCCCTCCGAGTTTGGTCCGCCGGGGCTGTAGACGTCTGCGACTTCACTCGTTCCCGCTGTGGTTGACGAGATATCGGCTAGCAGTGTGATTCATCCACATGGCCCCTGTGCTGATCGAGGACTCTATCCACAGGTGTCTCGGTGCACGCTTCCCCTCCAAGAGCTAGGAGGGAGTGGGAAGTGGAGCGCAGCGAAGGGCGCCCTCGGCTGAACCGCACTCAGCGCGTGTTGACCGGTGTGGTGGTCATCGGCGCCGTAGTCGTTGCGGGCATCGGCTTCGCGGGGTCGTACTCGGCAGTTCGCGAGCTAGCCGTCCGGAAGGGGTTCGGAGACTTTGCCACCGTCCTTCCGATAGGCATTGACGCCGGCATTGCCGTCCTCCTCGCCCTCGACCTGCTTCTGACGTGGCTGCGAATCCCCTTTCCGTTGCTGCGCCAAACAGCCTGGCTACTCACCGCTGCAACGATCGCCTTCAACGCTGCTGCGGCCTGGCCCGATCCGGTCGGCGTTGGCATGCACGGCGTGATCCCGGTTCTTTTCGTCGTGACGGTTGAGGCGGCTCGACACGCCGTTGGTCGGCTGGCGGCGATCACTGCCGATCGGCATATGGAAGGCGTGCGGTTCTGGAGGTGGCTTCTCGCCCCTCTGCCGACCTTCAGACTGTGGCGCCGGATGAAGATCTGGGAGATCCGGAAGTACGACGAGGTGATCCAGGCTGAGCAGCAGCGGTTGGTCTACCAGGCCCGGCTCCGGGGTCGCTTCGGCCGCGGCTGGCGCTGGAGGGCTCCCGTTGACGAGCTGCTGCCGCTTCGGATCGCACGCTACGGCGTCCGGCTCGATGCGCTCTCGGTCGAGTCAGAAGCTCGCCTTCGGAATGCTGAGGGGAAGGGGCTGGACGAAGGTGACCGGCCCGATGCAGCTCCGGTGCTCGCGAGTGGAGAGGGGGCGAGCCAACCTGGCGCGGTGACGTCCGATCGGGATCCTCACGAGACCGCCGAGCTTGCGACCCGGCCCTCGGCGGACGGCAGACCGCCGACGGAGCAGCAGGCAGAAGCTGACGAAGAGCAGGAGGAGTCCCCCAAGTCGCAGCCGCTGCACGACGCAACGTCCCCGACGGATGCTAAGGGCTCGGCTCCATCGACTACTCAGGAGGAATCAGCGCCGTCCACATCGCGTCGGATTGAAGTGGCGACAGACTCGACAGAGTCGATCCCGGCAGGGAGTCCCGCAGTGGAGTTGGGAGGGGCCTCGGAGATAACCGACCCCCCGCGGAAGGGTGGCTCGGCGGCAACGCGTGGGGAGCGTGTACCTGACAGGTCAGTGCCAGACCAAGCAGACCCGGAGCATCAGGCCGCCGTCGCGCGCCTGAAGTCGAATGCCGCAGCTGTCCGCTACGCGATGTCGGTGCTCGGCTCCACGCACACTCCGACGGTTGTCGACTGGCTGGCCGCTCAAGGCCGGGAGGTGAACAGAGGGCAGGCTCATCGAATCACGAAGGAGGAGGAGGAGCGCCTCCAGCGCGGGCGGTCTCTCTCCACGGCCAAGAGCACCTCGTAGCGCGTCGGTGATCCCCGCGGAAGAGAGGTCACGCATTGCGGCGACCTCCCGTTCCTCGCCGAAAGGCAGTGGGGGAGTGCTCGCCATGGCCTTCACGAAGCTGAATGCGCTCCCGGTCAGTTGTGCAGCCTGTGCTTGGCCAGCCGCTCCGGCCCGTGTGCGCGGCGCAACCTCCGTGACGGTGTCGGCGCCGTCGCGCTCACGGGCGGGCTGGAAGCGGCGTTGCTCGGACTGGCACCTCTGTTCGAAACGCTCGATTCTTCGTCAGGATCGATTCTAAGCGGCGGCCGGCTGTCGCCGACATCGGCGCCGAGCGTCAGGATCGCTGGGCCTGGCGCGCCCCCGATGCCGCTGCGATGCCTGTGATGACCTCCGGCTCGATGCCGAGCACCGCTCCCGCGCGTTGCAGGGGAAGGACTCAGGCCCTGGAGCGAGCCGTCTTGCGGCCGACGCTTTCCATGACGTCGCTGAGGATTCCGAAGATCGCTGTAGCCTCGCGGGCGCCATCGCCCTGCTCGGAGAGGGCCCGTCGGACGTTGCGCCGCGCCTTGGGATGCCCGGTTCGAGTCTGGAGGGCGGCGGCCACTACCGGCTCGAGGACGTTGATGCGCTCGACCTGTTCCTCGGCGCTGGTGAGGTCGTCGGCAGTCACGGCCCCCCGGTGTAGCCGCGCGTTCGCGGAGGACGCGGCGTCGATCGTGGTGAGCGCGTCGGACTTGCCTTTGATGAGCTTGGAAAGGTCCGGTCGGCCCCGGCCGTGTCGGAGTTCCGTGGGACACCGGTCCACGGCGCGCAACACGAGCAGGGTGCATAGGTCAAGGAGGTCGCTCGGACCGTACGGGTGCAGAAGCATCCCCAGGCGCTGTACATCGGACCAGATACAGAGCGGGTTCGTAGCTCGGGTTCGGGAGAAGTCGTCGGCTTCCCGCTCCAGCATCGACCAGTAGGCGGGCGTCCGGGCGACCGGGCCGGTGGATGAGGTCGGGTTCATGCTCCGACGGTATCGGCTTCGGCAGTCTCCCCGGCACGACGCCAGCAACTCCGCTCCGGCGCCAGCCACTTGCTGGAGGCCAGCACCGGGGGCAGGGTCTTCGCCGCGTGCCCGCCTTCGACAGCGGGCGGACGGATGACTGGTGTCCGCGACGCACCGGGGCGGCCTCGGTCCCCGAACCAGACTGTTGGTCTGGCTGTGACGACGCAGTCTGCGGCTGACCGCCACCGCCGCAGAGATTGCCGCTGCGGCCCAGGAGCAGCAGGTCAGCGCACCGATTCGGTCACAAGTCCCGCTTCGGTTGTCGTGAGTCGCCGTACGCGTCCTCGATCGCCCCAGCGTTGATGAGGGCGACCCGTAGAAGCTCGCGTTCAGGTGCGTCCATCTCGCCGGACGCGGCAAACACCCGAGCGGCGTGCCGCCGAATCTCCAGCTCATGGAACTGGTCTGCTGGAGCCTCGAGCATCGCTGCCGAAATGATCAGCGCCTGTCGACTGGATGGATGATCAGCCGCACGCTCGGCGGCACGGTAGGCCATTTCCAGCACCGGTTGCTGTTCGAGGGTGCGCGCCGTCAACTTCAGCCAGCGCTGATCGTCGAAGGCTGTGGCGTACGCGAAGCGCCCGACCCCGCTGAGCGCACCTGCCGGAAGACCGGCATCTAGCGCGGCGGACCACACCTCCGCCGCACGGTCAGATACTTGCTCCGACACGTCAGATCGGCGCACGTAGCCGGCGACACGAGAGAGCACTCGACTTACGGCGGCCGCACCCTCCTTCTGATCGGCCAGCGCCGAGAGAAGTTCCCCGGCCGGGTCCAGGGCCCGAGAGCCGTCCAGCAGCGCGATGGCGATCTTGTCGGCCACCGGTTCGGCCTGCGCGTCTGCGGCTGCCTCCAAGAGCGCGGACCGGTCGATCCTGGCCAGGAGTGCAGAGTGAGGCAGCCCGCTTCGGAGCCAGACACGCGCCGGCCGCCAAGGGGCATCTGAGGCAAACAGCGCATCGGACCGGGCGTCTGCCCACTCAGGGTCCGAGACCACCAGCTGGACCAGGCACTGGCCCAGTACCGCGAGCGCTTGGTCGTCCGGTTCGGCGTCAAGGATCTGATTGAGCACGTCACGCAGTTCCTGAGGAAACGTCGCATCCGCTGCCTGCGCAAGCTGAATCCCCCACGCCATCAACGCGAACAGGGCGGCTCCACCTGTCTGGGCACTTGCCTCCAGGATGGCGTCGCCCTCGGTGGTCCGCGGCCGCGACCAGGAACGCACAACGTTGACAAGCCACGCGACAGCCGCTGGAGCGCACTCCAGCTGCAGACCTGAGTGCCACGAGCGGTTCAGGAGACCGCAGACTGCGCTTCCCAGCAGTTCGGTGCCCACTTCGCCAGCGGCCGGCCGGACCGCGAAGGCAGCCTCTGTGACCGGCTTGAGAGCATCAGCCGGCAAGGTCTTCTTCTGTTGCGCGATGGACAGCGCGTTGAAGTACGAAGCCTGGAGTCCCGGAGACGCCACGGCCGTCACACCGGCCGGATCAGCAGCCCAGGCCGGCGGGTTCTTCTCGACGAGGTCGCCTAGCAGGCCCCTACGAGCCCCATCCTCGTCGTAGCGCTCCCGGGGGACTTCGCTGTTCATCAGGAGCCGGACGGCGGCAGCAGGGCCCTGCTCCGCGACGACCACCTCGAAGACAGGGGCCGGGAGACCACCGTATTCCTCTACCCACGACGTGACGATGGGCTCAGGACGAGCGGGCACCTGCACGCCAGGCAGGCCCCGCAGCACATCAAGCAGGGGCTGCCAGGCATCCACGATGCTGACAGGAAGGGCGGCATGAAGGGACCAGATACCGTGCCAGGCATCCGGCAACGGTTCGCGGACCGCTTCGTAACGGGTCCTCCAGGACTCGACCTCCTGAACCGTCGGCGGCGTGCCGAAGGCATCCCGGACAGCGCTGTCGAGATCGAGCTGCCGCTCACGCGGACATTCGTCCCTCACCAAAGTGAGAAAGTCGAACTCGTCGGCCCGCGGCGACGGGGTGCGCACGATCTGGCCGGCGAGTTCGATGGCGGAGTCCCACCATGCTTCTGAGCGCCCAGATTCCGAGGAGTCCCAGGTGTAGGACTCCTCGAGGAGCACCGCCTTCACCCGATTCCGGATGGGCGACGCCGCCACCTGGGAATCCAGAGGCTTGAGCCGGTCCTGGAGCGCAATGCCCAGCCGGGCGTCTTCACGCGCGATGTCCAGAACGGCGCGGAGCACCGCAACGGCGAGGGAATGCGGTGGGTTGGCGAGCGTGACATCCGACAGCGCGTTGACGGCGGCCACCTCGAAATGGGCGATCTCGTCGGCGATGAGCGGGGTCAGCACAGTCGCGACGGCATAGCGGACCCGCGTCCCTAGCCGGTCCGTACTCAGCCGCACTTGCCCGGCCGGGTGCACGGTCTCGCACACCGCGCGCAGCAGCTGCCCGAGATCCCAGGTCTCTCCCCGGTCCAGGCCGGGAGATCCCAGGACGGCCTCAACGACCTGCACCCACTGCCCCGTCCGGTCTGGCACGGCGATGCTGCGAGCCCAGTACCCCGCGACCTGGAGGACACGCGTGTCAGGATGCTTCCTCACGATGGCCAGCACCAGAGGGCACGCGACCATCCCCGCATCGCTGATCAGGCCCACCGCCATGCTGATTGCCGACGGCCCTCGCGTGGCGAGGGCCTCCAGCTGCGCCCCCACCCATTCGCACACCCTCTCAGCGTCGTCGAGCAGGAGCCGCTGGAGATACTGCCGAGCGGGCCAGTGGGTGGGTTCAGGCAGCAGACGCTGCGGCGGCAGGACGTCGAGCCACCGATCGCTCACGGCCGCGCGGAAGAAGTAGTCGCCCGCTCGCGGGTCGGTCCACCCCGCGACCTCTTCGGCTTCCGCCGGCGAAGGATCAGTCATCAGCGCGAGTTCGCGCAGCCGATCTGCACGCTCCGGCAGCCCGACGAACAGCTGCTCGAAGGCGGCGACCACTCCGTTGAAGCGACTCAGTGTCTCCCCAGGACTCGCGCCTCGGTCGGATCCGTGCACAACAGCGGACGTGGCCGAGTAGAACCGGCTCCAGGAGTTCCTGGCCGCATCGCTCTCCGCCAACCCCATGGCTCGACGGGTCTGCTGCTGCACGAAGAAGTCGACCTGGCGAATCCGCTGCCCGCCACGATTGGCCTCCTCCTGCTCGTAGTGAGCGACGGCAGCGACGAGCTCGTCGCGGGCTTCGGCGGGCACCGGACCGTCAGCACTCCATGAGGCAGCCACCACCTTTGCCGAAGCGATCACCCTGTCCGAGGCGTCCTTGATGCCGGGCACGCCCTTGGGCGCCAGTTTCAGCACGCTGTCGATCGCGCCCCGCAGGCAGAACTGGATGATCACGTAGGGAGAATGACGCTCGGTCGGGCGGATCAGCAGCTCGGAGGCGTCCCGCAGCAAGCGCAGAGCTCGCTCGCCCGGCTTGCCGCGGGACTGCAGCGCGAGCTCAAGGTCGGGGGAGAGGCTGGCGGCTACAGGGGCGAGACTCTCGCCTGCAACGGGGCGCGCATGATTCACGAGGACACCGTAGACCGCGACCCTGACCCGATGTCCCGAACATCAGCGAAGTGGCAGACCGCGGCCGCTGCGTTGCCCGCCTCCGCAGCAAACCAGCTCTCCCTGGCCAGTTCGGTAGGCCTGGAGCTGTGCGTCCTTGGACTCTGTCCACAGGATGATCTTCCTACGTTCGCTGCTGATCGCCCTTCCGCGTGCGTGCGGGAGCGGGTGAAGAGCCGAGCGTGGAAGGGGATGTGGGCCGTGGCGCAGACCAAGTTCGACAAGCAGCTCGAAGGCGGCCTGGAGCAGGGGGCGGTGGCTTTCGGGCGGTTCGTCAGCGGGGCTCCGCTGGACGGTGAGCCGAGACCACCGGGCAGCCTGCCGCGATGGGGGATCGCCCTGCTGCGGCTGGTGTTCCTGGCCTGGGCGTGCTGGGCGGCGTGGATGTGGTGGTGGATCCAGGACCACGACCGCGTGATCCGGGTGTCCGTCGTGGCTGCGGCCGTGGCCGTACCAGTGATCGTGATCGCCGCGATCCGCGGGCGCGGCCGGCGCCAGCACATGCGGTCGGTGGTGATCCCGATGTCCATGGCGCTCAAAGACCATCTCGCCGAGTGGGATGACCATCAGCGGCTCCGGGCGCTGACGATTCCGATCGACCGTTCGTTCGTCAAGATCGGGCTTCCGGACGGCTGGCGTGATGCCGGCGACTACAAGACGCAGATGCGTGACATGGTCCAGGAGCGGATGGGTGGCCAGGGTATCTGGACAGGGGCCTGGAACCTCAAGACCCATCCGTTCAACGTGACGTTCACGCTTCAGCAACCGAAGGCTGCCCTTGAGCCGCCGGAGCGGGTCGACTTCTTCAGCGATGTCGTGCAGAAGGCGATCGCCGCGTGCGAGCCGGGACAACTCGTGCTCGGCATCGACGAGCGGCAACGTCCGGTAATCAAGGAAATGACCGGCGAAACAGCGATGTGGGCCCTTTCAGTCGGTTCGGGTGGAGGTAAGTCCTCCTTCCTCCAGATGATCATCACGCAGCTCGTGCGGCAGCGCGCGACGGTCATCGGCATCGACGTGAAGATGGCGTCCATCAACTGCTTCGAGGGCGTAGAAGGCGTTCACCTCTACACCGACCCCGGAAATATCGGGGACATGCGGTCCGCGATTTCCTGGGCGGCCCGCGAGGTGGAGGCCCGGAACTACGTGAAGAAGGGCAACCCCCGAAAGAACTTCGACCGGCTCACTCTCATTCTCGAAGAGGGCAACGAATTCGGCGACGCGTCGAAGGAGTGGTGGAACGAGAACAAGGAGAAGGGCGAGCCGGCCAGCGACCCCATCTGGGGCGACATCGCGTCCATCATGCGCATGGGCCGGCACGTCAACGTCACGATCATCGGCGTGTTCCAGGACCTGCGGGAAGCCGCGGTCGGCTCCCGGGGCCTGCGCAACATGTTCCGGATGATCCTCATGGGCAACTACAACGCGAACCAGTGGAAGATGATCGTCAACACGACGCCCGTGCCGGAGTCCGTCGACCGGGCCGGCCGCATGATGATCATCGAAGGTAACCGCCGGGTCTGGATCCAGGTCCCCTACGCGGACCCGGAGGACTTCCGGGCCCACAGCATGGAGCTGCGCAAGCAGTTCGGCTACAGCACCGAGGACCTGTACGGCGCGCCGCCGGCCCGCAGCCCGCAGCGGCTGCCGTCCCTCCTGCAGAAGTCCACGCCCCTGTTCACGAAGGAATCCCCCGCACAGGTCATATCCGCAGGCCAGGATGGTGAGGACGAAGAGGCGCCGGTGAGCATGGTCAAGGACGCATCGGCCCTGGAGGCGGCCGAGGCCCAGGACGCCGCGCCCGAGACCGCCCCGGAGGTCGAGCTGCTGCCCCTGGCGGAGATCTCCCGCAGGCTCGCGACCCAGGGGATCGAGGTGAGCGCCGAGCTGATGCGCCAGCACAAGCGGCGCCGGAAGAACTTCCCCGCCGGCCAGGTCGTCGACGGCAAGGAACTGTTCGCCCTGGCTGTCCTCGCCCAGTACTACGGGCCCGTGGAGCCCGAAGGGCCCGCCGGCCCCGACGACGACGCAGCCGAAGCCGACCCGGACGACATCGACGAGCAGGACGGCGACGACTGACGTGCGGCACAAGCACCCCGAAGGGGGCCACGGGATTTCCCGTGGCCCCCTTCTTCATTTCGCCCGCACAGCAGACCCGGAGGCGGCGGCGCCAACTCGCCGGAACTTATCCACAGGCCATCGCTTTTACGTTTCCCGTGTGAGCTTTCCGCGAAAAGCGTGAGGCCGCATGGCGACCCGTCATGCCCTTATGCGCGGAGGTCGGGTATTGAGAATTGGCCGAGGAGTACGGGATGAGTGCGCTGCGGAAGATGCTGAATCTTCCACCGAAAGAACCCAAGGGCGGTGAAGAAGAAAACACGGCGTCCGGCGACGTCTCGGTATGGACGCCGCTCCCGGAATCCGAGAAGAGCAGGACGCCGGCGCGGGCGCCGGCCGCGCTCGGCTGGGCGGAGGAGGAGGAGTCCTCAGGACGCTCGGCTGTACGCAAGGCGGGCCGGGTGGCGATCTGGCTGGTCATCGGCCTGGCCGCGTTCACCGGCGTACGGACGTGGATCTTCCCCGCCAAGCTGCCGGCCCCCATCGAGCAGGCGGACCCCCAGGCCGAGGCGAGGAAGAACAACGTGCCCGAAGCCGAGGCGCAGCAGGTCGCCGCCCGGTTCGCCCGCTCGTACATGACCTGGAACGCGGCCGACCCCGACGCCCGGGCCAAGGAGCTCGAGGCCGACCTGGCCAAGGGGATCGACCCGAAGCTCGGCTGGAACGGCGCCGGCGTCCAGCTGGTGGCGCAGACCATTCCGGGGACCGTCACCCAGGTCGGCGGCAAGCGGGCCCGTGTCCGCGTCGACGTCAGGGTGAGCGTCGTGACCGGCAGCGGCAAGAAGGCCCGGACCGCGACGAGTTGGCGCGGCATGGAGGTGCCCGTCGCTCTAGGCAAGGGCCGGGTGGTCGTCACTGGGCAGCCCGCGATGGTCGGCATGCCGACCGCCGCCGAGTACAAGGCCCCCAACGTGCCCGAGGCCGACTCCCAGCTCTCCGGGCTGACGCGCGAGACGGTCGCCGACTTCCTGAAGTCCTGGGCCGCCGGTGACGCGGACCAGGCGGCGGCGCCCGGCGCCGACATCCAGCCGCTCGGCCCCGGGCTGAGACTCGACAGCCTCGACACCTGGGTCATCGACGCCGGCAGCGGCGACAAGCGCACCGGCACGGCGACCGTGCGCTGGAAGCTCGGCGGCGCCCAGATCCAGCAGACCTACCAGATCACCCTCACCAAGGTCTCGGCCAGCAGCGCGAGCCGCTGGCAGGTCGAGGCGATCACCGCGAAGACCGCGTAGCCGCACCCGCCCGTTCTGCGGCGACTGCCGCGGGCCCGCCGCTTGGCCGGCCCGGCAACACCCATCCCTACCAACCCAAGGAGTGGATCCCCCATGGGCGGAGAAAACGCGCTCGTTTCCTGGATTCTCGCCGTCGTCGGCTCCTTCTTCGTGGCCGTTCTGGCCGTCCGCGGCTTCGGGCACTGGATGAAGAAGGAGTGGGGCGCGCTCATCACACACCTGGTCGGCGGCGCCGTCGTCGCCGTCATGATCTTCACCCCCGCGCAGGCCGTGAACATCCTGAAGTTCATCGGCGCCAAGATCGCCACGGTCTTCACGGGCTGAGGGCGACGGCGATGCGAACCTCCCACACCTACACCCGGCACTGGGACCTGGAGACCCGGCAGCACGAACTGCTGGGCCTGGACCTGGGCGAAGGCCTGCCGCGGACCACCCTGAAGTACGGCGCCGTGGTCTTCCCGCTGTGGTGGGGCGCCTGGCTGCTGCTCTTCGGGATCCCCCTCAAGCCGGCGATCCCGCTGTTCCTGCTGCCGCCGCTCTTCATCACCTACTACGGGGCGAAACGCTCCACCACGTACTGGAGGCGCACCAACCTCCTGATCTGGGGAGTACGGCTCAACTTCCTCAACCACGGGGTCCGCCCCGTGATCGGCCGCGGCCGCATCCCCGCCCCGAAGATCGGGCTGCGGCTGCGTACACAGCGCCTGGCCGAACGGGCCCCGCAGCTCGCCGAGATGCCGGCCTTCGCCTCGTACTTCACCACCGACGGCGACACACCGGACGCCGCCGAGTCCTGCGGCCCGCCCGCCCACCTGAGGCCCCGCCTGCGCATGTACGGCCCCGATGCCGTCGCCAAGGCCCGCACCAAGACCGCCAAGCGGCGCCGTCGCGCCGCCCGGCCCGTACCGAAGGGCAGCAGCTGATGAGCTCCCAGACCTCCATCTCGATTCAGGCCCTGCGCAAGTCGGTGCGCCTCACGGACCCGTTCACGCTGCCCGCGCTGAACGCTGCGCGTACCCCACTGCTCGGCCTCGCTGACGGCGACCGTCCCGTCAGGCTGCCCGCCGGAGCCGAGCACGTCCTCGTCGCCACCGGAGCCGGTGGCGGAACCACCACCACACTGCGGTCGCTGACCGCGCAGGCCCTCGCGCTTGGCGCGAGCGTCGACCTCATCGACCCGGGCGGCGTGGGACACCAGTGGGCTCGTGATCTGCCCGGCGTGCGCTACCTGTCCCGCATGGAGGAAATCCACGACCACCTCCTGATCAACGTGGCCGCCCTGCATGACGGCACCGGCACCTGGGACGGCAGTTGGCGCGGCCGCCGCGTCATGGTGATCGAGCATCTGAGCACCGTCACGTACGGACTGCGCGAGTACTGGTCCCAGACCCGCCCGGAGACCCAGCTCGACGAAGCCCCCGGCGTCGAGGCCCTCGGCGTGCTTCTTGCCTCCGGCCCCGCGTTCGGCATCCAGATCTTCGCCGGCAACCCGCGTGTCGGCCTGCCGGGCCTGGGCGCCGTCCCCGTCAAGGACGTCTTCCCCACCCGGATCCTCGCCTACGGCGGCGCCGCCCTGTGGCAGCGCGTCGCCCCCGAGGTGTGGTCCATCCCGCCCTACTCCCTCATCCCCGGCCGCATGCACGTCGTCGCCGACAAGAAGACGACCGCCCTCCAGGCCCTCTACCTCAGCGACGCGGAGGCCCGCGCCCTGGCCCGCGGCGTCATCGAGGCGGGGGAGGGGGCATGACGCTTTTCTCCCGACGCCGCCCCACCCCGCCGCGAACCCCGAGCACGCCGGGTTCACCGCGCCTGCCGCAGCCGCACGTCGACCTGACGTACGGCGCCGGCCAGGAGGCCATCCGTCACATCGAGCACCCACTGATCGGCCTCGACGCCGAGGGCACCGCCGTCCACCTCACCCCGGCCGGCGGGCACGTCCTGGTGGTGGCCCCACCCGGCATGGGCACCACCGAACTGCTGCGCAGCCTCGGCGCGCAGGCCCTCGCGGCTGGCCAGCACCTGGACATCCTCGACGTCCACCACGTCTCGCACACCTGGGCCCGCGGCCTGGACCACATCGCCTACGCCGACGAGCCCGACCAGCTGCACCGGCACCTGATGGGCCTGGCACACCAGGCCCGCAGCCGGGCAGCGAAGGGCCGACCCGGCCCACGCCGCCTGCTGCTGGTGGAGAACGACGGCACCACCCAGGTCCTCCTGGACCACCGGGTCGATCCGCGGCCCAACGGTGTGGCCCTGGACGCGCTCACCGCGGTCCTCGCCCACGGCCGCCTCGCCGGCATCCAGGTCGTCCTCGCCTGCCGGGAGTTGCCCGGACCGCTCAACGGACTGGCCCGGGACCTGTTCTCCACCCGCTTGCTGATCGAGCCCGACGCACGGACCTGGCGGATCGCCGGCATTGCCGACCAGACGCGACCGCCGAGCACCGGCTTTCGCCCGGGGCTGTGGCACCACTTCACCCGCGACGGCACCCACCGCCTCGTACAGGCCGCCCGGATCAGCGATCACGCCGCCGCCCGCCTCGCAACCCGCGACCAGCACGCCGCCCGCACGAAGGAGTCCCACCGATGAGCACCAGCAGCAAGGCGGCGAAGAAGTCCGCGTCGAAGTTCGGCCGGCTCCTCGGCCTCGGCGCCGAACGTCTCATGAAGGAACCGCAGCTGGTGGCCATCGCCGACGGCCTGGTCGTCACCGACGTCGGCGCCGAGGCGTGGTTCACGCTCTCCTCCTCCAACACGGACCTCATGCCGGAAGACCGTCAGGACATCGAGCAGGACGCGGCCGCGCTCGCGCTCGCCAAGGTCCTGCCCGGCTACGACTGCCACCTCAAAATCATCTGGGCGCGCCTGGACGGCGAGGACTACCGCGAGGAAGCACGGCGCATCTTCACCGCCGGGGACGTTGAGGCGGTCGCCGACATGTGGGCCCGCCGTCTGGACTCCCTCGACCTGCCGCAGCGGCACATCCTGCTCGGCATACGTCTCGTCGAACGGGACTCCGCGGCGAACGCCACCATCAAGAATGGCGTCGCCGGCGCGCTCGGCGTCGGGCACACCGGCCTGGACGAGACCGAGCTCGCCCACCTCGACGGGCTGGCCCGGCGGATGGAACGCCGCCTGGAGGCCACGCCCTGGCGGGCCCGGATCGCCCCGGCCGAGCTGCTGGCCTGGGCCGTCTCCCGCGAGAGTTTCCGCCCGCAGCCCGCCCCGCCGCACCTGCCCACCATCCAGGGCGCCTCCCTGGTCCGCCTCACCCAGTCCAAGGCCATCCCCCACGCCGATCACGTACGGATGATGGACGCCCGCGGCGAGACCGCCGCCTGGGTCAGCGTGCTGGCGATGCCGGCGTTCCCCGAGGAGCTCATCACCCCCGGCGAGCAGGAGTGGCTGCGCTGCCTCTCGGAGATCAGCTACACCCACCCCGTCACCGGAGATGACGCCCTGGTCTGCCCCGAGGCGAGCGTGCGGTTCACGGTGTGGACGAAGGGCAATGCGATCAAGTCCGTGGACAAGCAGCGCCAGTCCGCCAAGGAGCAGCGCCGCAGCGCGGCCGAAGGGTCGGCCGGCGAGACGTTCGCGGAGACCGAAGAAACCGAAGCCGTCATGGAGGACCTGCGCCGGCAGATGTCCCGCGACGGCATGACGCTCCTGGAGGACCACCCGCGGATCATCGTCTCCTCCACCGAGTCCCTCGAGGACCTCCGTGCCCGCTGCGACGCCGTCGTCTCCCACTACGCCGGCCTGTCCATCGACGTCGTCGTCGCCTCCGAGGAGCAGCGAGAACTGTGGCTGGAGGCACAGATCGGCGACATGCTCCGCGTGCTCGACCTCGGCCACATCCGCACCACCGACGCGCTCGCGGCCTCGATGTTCTGGGGCGGGAGCGAGGCCGGGGACGACGAGGGCCCGATCGCCGGGCTGCTCACCGGCACCACCCCGGGCGTGTGCCGTATCGACATCACCGCCGGCTCCGCGCGCGGCGATGCGACCACGACGGCGTTTGTCGGCCGAAGCGGCCGGGGCAAGACGACCTCGATGATGCTGGCGACGTTGATCGCCGGCCTCAAGGGCGCCTTCTCGCTGATGCTGGGCTTCAAGGGCGACGAGGGCGGCCTGGTGAGGGCAGGCGAGTACCTCGGCCTGGACTCGCACCACGTCACCTGCGGCGTCGACACCCCGGCGGTGGCCGATGTGTTCCGGCTGCTGCCCAAGGGGGACGCCGCGCTCCAGGTCGTCTCGCAGCTGCTGATCATCCTGCCGGAGCGGATGCGGGACGCCGGCGTCGAGACGCACCTGCTGCGGGCCTGCAACGCCGTCGCCCAGCACGAGGACGCGGCGACCTGGCGGGTGGTCGAGGCGCTGCAGGCCAGCAGCGACCCGCTTGCCATCGAGGCCGGCGACGCGCTCGCCGAGCTCTCGCAGACTCAGCTCGGTGCACCGCTGCTCGGCAACCCGCACGACGGCGCCTCACCGCTTCGCCCGGAGCCGGGCCTGTGGCTGGTCCAGGTGCCCGGTCTGACGATGCCGCAGGCGGGCACCCGCCCGGGCGAGATGACGATGACCGAGCGGGTCTCCCTGGCCCTGATGCGTGGTCTGATCGCGTACGCCCTCAACACCTCCGCCCGTGCTGACCTGCGAAATCTTCCGAAGGTGGTGGCAATCCCGGAGGTTCACGTGCTCACCGGAACGGACGACGGCCGCCGGTTCATCGACTACATCGCCCGTACCGGAAGGGCGTTGGACACCTCCCTGGCGATCGACACCCAGGACCCGAAGTCGCTGCTCGGCATGGACGGTGTTCTGGAGGCCATCACGACGGTCTGTGCTTTCGAGCAGAGCACCCGCTCCCAGCAGGACGCGATGGCCGAACTGCTGCGCCTGCCCGTCTCCGACAGCACCCGGGCCCTGATCCACGGGGTGGGCAAGGACGCGCACGGCGACATCCGCCACGGCCACTGCATCGTGCGCGACCGCCGTGACCGGGTGGCCACCATGCAGTGGGACGCCCCCTCCTTCGAGCTGCTGCGTGCGCTGTCCACCAACCCGAAGGACCAGGCCGAGGACCACGCGGCCTCCGCTCAGGACGCCATGACCGCCGAGAAGCACCCCGGCGCCGATTCCGTGGACTCTGTCCACAACCCGCCGGAGGGAGGGTCGGAGTCCGCATGACCCCCACCCGCAGCGGGCCGGCTGATGCCGCCTGCGAACCCATGGAGGCAGCCCGCCGTGACCTCACGACACTGCACCCCGGCCGCTACGGTCGCGGCTCGCGCGGCGACCGGCGCCCCCGGCCCGATGGGCGACGTCCGGGAGCCGACGGCATGAAGCACCTGCTGAAACGTCTCTCCCGCGCGGCGATCCGGATCTGGATCGCCCTGCCGCGGCTGCGCACCCTGATGATCCCCACGGTCGGCATCCTGGCCACCCTCGGCGTCCTCGCCCCGGCCGCGGCCGCCGACGGACCCGACGACTACAAGCCCGGCGGCATCGGCGACATGATGCCGAGCCCTTTCCAGCCCTCTGGGCAGGGAACGCTGTTCGAGACCTACGACCCCGAGGTCTACCAGCTCGACAAGCAGCTCTCGGACGACCTGACCGGCGGCGACCTGATCGACGGCTGGCTGCACGGGTTCGGGAACATGCTCATGCAGATCCTCACCCTCATCGGCCGCGCCGCCGTCGTGGTCGTGGGCTGGTGCTTCAACGTCGTCAGCCTGCCCGAGATCGAAAGCGCCATCTCCAAGGCGATCGGCGCCGCCGCCGGCCCCATGATGTCGATGTTCCTGCCCACCGCGGTCGCCGTCGGCGGCTTCGTCGCCTGGGCCAAGAAGTCGGAGTCCTCCCCGCTCGGACAGCTCGCCTGGGTCGCCGCGTCCGCCGCGATCGCCACCACCTTCCTCGTCGCTCCCGCCACCTGGGTCAAGGGCGTCGACAACGGACGCCAGCTCGGCGCCTCCGTCGCCATGACCACCATCGGCGCTGGCCTGTCCGGAAACGGCGACGCCGCCATGCCGTTCAAGACACCAGAACCCACCTGGTCGGACGACGACAAGGACAACACCGTCCGCCGCGCAGCGGACGCGGTATGGCGCACCTACGTAGCGACCCCCTGGTGCATCGCCGACCTCGGATCCATCAACGCCTGCCAGAAGTGGGGCAACGAAGTCGTCAAACGCGGCACCGACATGGACGCCCGCGAGGAGTTCCTCGACAGCACCCTCAACGACGAGACCGTCGGCCGCGAAGCGGTGCTGTGGCGCCAGGGCCACACCCCCGGCGGACGCATCGGCGTCCTCATCGCCGGCATCATCAGCTGCGTCATCTTCTGCGCCCTCGTCCTGACACTCGCGTTCACGACCTTGGCCAGCCTCATCGGCGCCCTGATGCTCCTGGTCTGCGGCGTCGCCTTCGCCACCCTGTGGTGCATACCGGGTAAGCCGCGGCAATGGGGCGTGCAGTGGTTCGAGATGCTCCTCGGACTCGTCATGGTCTCCTTCACCTCGACCATGCTCCTCGGCTCCGTCCTCGTCGTCTCCGTCGCGATGATGTCCCTCCTGCCGACGTACGGCTGGCTCATGGTCGGCGCCCTCAACATCTGCGCCGCCGCCATGGCCTTCAAGGTGAAGGGCCGCCTCGACGGCATCGTGTCCGCCGGCGGCGCCCAGATGGCCGGCCGGGGCATGCTGAGCACCATCGGCCGGATGGCCTCCAACCGCCGTCTGCGCAACGCGGTCACCGGCCGCGGCCGAGGCCGGGGCCGGCTCGGCGACACGGACCGCCGCTCCTCGGGGCGGACGGATCCCCCCGGCAGCGGGGGACACGGCGGCGGTGACGGCAGCCCGAGCGGGTCGCCCAGCACCAGCGGCGTACGAAGCCGCCCCAGCCGTACCATCCCGCCACCGCCGAGCTACCCGCCGACCGTACATCTGACCGGCACGGCCGGCCCTGGCCGCCCCGGAGGACCTGCGGGACCCACCAGCCCCGCAGGCGCCAGCCCCGCAGGCGCCAGCCCCGGCACGCCCGGCGCGCGCCGCACCCGGCCCGCCACCGGCCCCCGGCCCGGACCGCGCCGGCCCACCGCAGCGGGAGGGACCACCACGGGCGGCTACAGCGTGCGTCCCGGCGCACCCAGGCCCACCGGAGTCCCGCCGGCTAGCCCGTCCCACCGGCCCACCGTCATCCACGGGACCGTCATCAACCGGCCCGCCAACCCGACCGGCGCCCGCTTCCGCACGTACCCGGCGCCATCGGCCCCGCGACCGCCGCGGACACCCGGCCGTCCGTCGGGCGGCGGCGCCCTCCCCGCCGGCGGCACCCGCAGCGGACCGCCCCGGCCGCGCGGGAGTTCCTGAGCCCGCCTGAGCCAAGCCCTCTCCTACCTGCGAGAAATCCCCGGGGCGGGGGGGGGGGCCCCCCCCCCCCCCCCCCCCCCCGGGCGCCCGCCCCCCCCCCCCCCCCCCCCCCCCCGCGCCACCCCCCCCCCCCCCCCCCCCCCACCCCCCCCCCCCCCCCCCCCCGCCCCCCCGCCCCCCCCCCCCCCCCCCCCGCCCCCACCCCCCGGGGGGGCCCCCCCCCCCCCCCCCCCCCCCCCGCCCCGGGGCCACCTCGCTATGCCCGCCTACCCCTACGCGCCGCCGTATGGAGCCCCTCTGTGACGCACGAGAAAGACCTCCGCAACCCTGGCACCCCGTCCGCCACGTCCAGCGACAGGCCAGGGCGGGCGCCGGTGCCGCAGACCGCCGCCGAGTGGCGCGAGCTGCTCGCCGGGGAAGAACTCCCGCTCGAGATCGACGAGCTGCGCGGCCGCAAGCGCCGCAGGGCCACGCGCCGGTGGCGCTCGGCCCGTCGCGACGAGCGCACCGAGTGGATCCGCGAAGAGCGCAAGAAGACCCCCACCCCGCCTGTCATCCCGGTCATCGCGCTGATCATGGCCGCGGCGGTGGCCGTCGCCGCCTGGCTGATGCCCGACCACCACGAGGACACCGGCAAGACCAAGGCAACCCCGACCGTCCAGGCCCCCGCGGCGCCGCCCAGCACCTCGCCCACACCCACCGCGAGCGCGCCCGCCGTGGCCGACAACCCCGGATCCGTCGCCAAGGCGTTCGTCACCGCCTACACCGCACGCCGCCCCTTTCAAGACCGCAGCCACAAGGCGGCCGTTCATCGTGCCGCCCCGTACGCCGCCACCCCGCTGGTGGAGAACCTGACCAGGCACGACGACCGCGACTTCAATGAGCTAGTGGCCGCCCAGGCCACCGAGGCCAAGCCCACCAAGGTCGTCATCGGGCAGCCCAGTGCCAAGCAGCGGCCTGCCCCGGACACCTCGGTCCGGGTGTACCTGCAGGCCGACGTCACCCTCGACGTCAAGGCCACCGTCCCCTACACGTACACACGCCACCTGACCATCGAGGTCGCGCGCGCGGACGTCACCTCCCGCTGGATGGTCACCCGCGTCCTCGGGCTGAAGGAGTAGCCGTGGACCAGCGCGACCTCGCGCGCGGCGCCCTCAAGGCCACCGGCATGGTCAAGAAGGGCGCCCAGATCAAATACGGCGCCATCGCCATGGTCGTCCTCCTCGTCGGCCTGATCGTGCTCGGCGCGTTCTTCCCGGCCGGCAAGGCCCAGGCCGCCAGCTGTGAGGACGCCGGCCCCGGCACTGGGGGCGCCTCCCCAATCTCCACCGACACGGCCGCAGCGCTGGGTACGCTGCGCGCCTCGCAGATCGAGAACGCGAAGAAGATCGACGCCGTCGCCATCAAGCACCGCCTGCCCGGGCGGGCGACCCTGATCGCACTCATGACGGCCATGCAGGAATCGACCCTGCAGAACCTCACCTACGGCCACCTCGACAGTCTCGGCCTGTTCCAGCAGCGCGCCTCCATGGGCTGGGGCACCCCACTGCAGATCACCAGCCCCCCGTACGCGGCCGAGTCCTTCTTCATGGGCCGCGGCACCAACCCGGGCCTCGTCGACATTGCCGGCTGGGAGACCATGCCCCTCGGAGACGCCGCCCAGAAGGTCCAGAAGTCCGGCTTCCCCACGCTCTACGCCGGCCATGAATCCGCCATGCGCGCACTCGCCAAGGAAGCCGGCATCAACGTCGAACGAGGCGGCTCGCCGACCGGTGACGCGGACACCACCAGCGGCGCACCCGTGACCAGCGAGAACCGCTGCGAGATCACGAAGCCCGCGGCCGGCTCGAACGCCGGCGGCACCTTCACCGACGGCACCGCAACGTGGCAGCTCAACAACCCCCGGTCCGTCCGCGACGCCATCGCATGGGCCAAGGACCACTCCGGCGCCGGATCCTCCGACAAGTGGCAGGCCATGTGCCTCGCCTTCACCTCGATCGTCTACGGCTGGAACCAATCGGGCGTCAACTACGCCATCGACCACTACACCGTCGTCCCTGCCTCCATGCGGCACGACGGCGACCGCAACCCCCCGCCCGGCGCACTCATGTACTGGACGACCGGCCACCGCGCCGGCCACATCGCCGTCTACGTCGGCGACGGGAAGGTCGCCAGCAACGACATCCTCCGCGTCGGCTACATCGACGTCGTCGACGCCGGCCTCATCGAAAGCAAGTGGGGTGCGAAGTACGTCGGTTGGACCCCGCCCTACTTCCCCCGCGCCGGCTGAACCAGAGCCCGCCGGCCCCTGGCCCGGGTCGGCGGCCGCGCCCATCCCAGCACCCAGCCACGCCTGCGCCCAACCTTCAAGGATCGCACCCGCACATGACCACAAGTCCGCTCCTGCACCGCCCCCGCCCCACCAGGGCACGCACCACCCGCTACCGTGACATTCTCACCACGCCCTACGTCACCCGCCTCCTCGCCGGCGCCGTCGTCGGGCACCTCCCCGTGGCCATGGCACCCTTGGCCATCCTCATCTCCGTCCGGGGCGCCGGCGGATCCCTCCGCCTCGCCGGCGTTCTCGCAGCCGTCTACGGGCTCGCCGCAGCCGTCGGACAGCCCCTGTGGGGCCGGCTCCTCGACCGCCACGGCCACACGATCGCCCTCGGGGCGAGCAGCCTCGCCTCCACCGCGGCGTTCCTCGCCCTCGCCTTCATGAACCCCGCTGAACTCCCCCTCCAAGCGGGCCTGACCGCAGCCCTGGCCGGAGTCACCACCCCGCCTCTCGAGGCCGCGCTCCGTGTCCTGTGGCCCCGTGTCATCACCGACTCCCGCCGGCAGATGGCGGCACTCGCCCTTGACGCGTGCGCCCAGGAACTCGTCTTCATCGGCGGCCCGCTCCTCGTCCTCGGCCTCGCCGCCGTAACCGGCCCCGTCCTCGTGCTCATCGGCACCGCCGTAATCGGCCTGGCAGGCACCGCCCTGTTCCTCTCCGCTCCGCCCACCCGCCACTGCCGGCCGGTCCCTACCCGCACGCACTGGCTCGGGCCGATCCGTGTCCCCGGCCTGCGAGCGCTGGCCGCGGCCCTGTTCGGCGCCGGCATCACCCTGGGGGCTCTGAACGTGGTGGCGCTTGCGGCGGGGGAGCGCCACCACGCCAGCTACCTGTCGACGCTGATCCCCGCCGCACTCGCCGTGGGTAGCCTGACCGGTGGCCTGCTCTACGGACGCCGGACATGGCCAGGCTCTTCGGCCCGCCAACTCCTTTTCATCGGCAGCGGGTTCCTGCTGGGATCACTGCCGATGCTCGCCGACCCCGCCCCCGCCTTGGCCATCGCGGCCGCCGTCCTGCCCGGCCTCTTCCTCGCGCCGCTCTTGGTCACCGGCTTCCATGCGCTCGACGGTCTCGTCGCACGGCACAGCCTGGCCGAGGCGTCGGCCTGGCTGATCGCCTGTCTGGGCCTCGGGCAGGCCACTGGCACCGCCCTCGCCGGCCTCGTTCCCGCCACGAGCCCTGCCGCAGCCGCTGGAGTCGCAGCCGGCGGAGCCGCTCTCGGCCTCCTCCTGCTCCTCGCCGGCCGCCGCCATCTCGCCCCCCAGGGGCCGCAGCCGAAGTCCGCCGGGTATGAATCAGCCGAGCCGCTGGTTGGATCAAGATGAGCTCGGGCATTCGCCCTCGCAACCCACGGACCCCCAGCTACGGTGAGCGCAGCGCCCGGCGCGCATTCCCCCGTATGTGCGCCGGGCCCCACGCCGCCCGGGGCAGATTCGCTCACGAGGCACGGCGCTTGGCCACCCACTCCGGATCACGCCGCGGCGTCTCCACCCGCTGTTCCTGACGCCACGAGCGGACGTTACGCACGCTTCGGCGCGGATGGACGACGAACAGCACCGTCACCGCCGCTGCGAGCACTGGCTGAGCCGGCCACCATGCCGTGGTGCCGGCTTCCTGGCCCTGCGCCCACCGCACCACTCGCCGGGCCGGACGCCAGCACCTGATCAAGTACCCGGCCACGGTGCCGATGGCGAGCGCGATCATCACGGTCATCTCCCCATGGTGGCAGGACCGTCCCGGTCACGGGCACGAGCTGCCCAGACACCGAGCCCGGCCGAAACCCGCCACGACGACCAGCAGGCTCGTGCACCGCGTACGTGTCCACAGGCGTCCTCCGCCCGCCGGATCCGGGCCGGAAATCCCCGGACCTTATCCACAGGCCAACCGTTCGAAGATCTTTTCACCAGCAGGTACTTCACCTTGGCGCGCAGTGCGCCGAACGGTCGAGCCTGCCGTGCAGCAGTGGAGGCTGATCTCACTCATGCGTAAGACCCGAACGGGCGTGCTGCGTCGCGTCGCGGCGACCACCGTCATCGTCGCCGCCTCGGCGGCGCTGGCTGCCCCGGCTGCGCACGCCGCAACCGACACCCCGGAGCCGAAGGCGTCCGTCTCGGCGGAAGAGGCGTCGCCTGGCGTGGAGCTGGAGGGCTCGGCGAAGTCCGACACCACGAGCCCGAACCCGACCGGGGAGCCGGGGACCGACCCGACGGACCCCCCGACGACCGACCCGACCCAGCCACCCACCACGGACCCGACGGAGCCGGGCACCGACCCGACCGACCCGCCGACCACGGAGCCGACGGACCCGCCGACGACCGAGCCGACTGACCCGCCGACGACCGAGCCGACTGACCCGCCGACCACGGAGCCGACTGACCCGCCGACCACGGAGCCGACCGACCCGCCGACCACGGAGCCGACCGACCCGCCGACCACGGAGCCGACCGACCCGCCGACGACCGACCCGGGCACTGACCCGACCACCGAGCCGACTCCGGGCCCGACCCCGGACAGCGGCGCCACGGACCGAGGCGGTTCGGGCAGCGAGCCCAACGGCGGCACCAACGAGAAGATCAGCGCTATCGACACCGTCACGCCCGCCGGGAGCCTCGCGCAGACCGGCGCGGACGGGAACGAAATGCTGGCTCTCACCGCCTTCGGGCTGTTCGCCGCCGGTCTGACGACCGTGGGCGTCGTCGGCTACGGCAAGCACCGCGCCAGCCGCCGTACCACTGACCAGGCCTGACCCTCCACGCCGGGGCGCCTCGCGGCGCCCCGGCGTGGAGCCCGCCGTACGGAGGGTCACCGAGACCGCCAGAAAGCCCCTGAGCCGCCCCGCGGCGAGTCGCCCCGCACGCGTGCCATCCACCGCAAGATCGCGGGCCCCCACCACCCTTACGCCCTGCGAAAGGCGCCTTCGTCATGACCACGCTGACCCCTGCGGCCACCGGGCTGACCACACTGCTCACCCACTGCCGACGGCCGGCCCTCGGCGCGTTCCTGCCCGCCGGCTTTCCCAACTGGAGCGCCGGGGTTGAGACCTTGCGCGCCTTCACCCGCCACGGCGCCGACTTCCTCGAAGTCGGGGTCCCGCACCGCACCCCGAAACTCGACGGTCCGGACATCTCCGCCGCTCACGCGCAGGCTCTGAGCCAAGGCGCGCGCATGGCACATGTCTTCTCCACCATCCGCCTGGCCGCCTCCAGCACCCGCGTCCCGGTGGTCGTCATGAGCTACTGGGCCCCCGTCCTCGATTTCGGCATCACCCGGTTCGCTCAGGACGTCGCCCAGGCCGGCGCTGCCGGCGCCATGATCCCCGACCTGCCCGCGCCGGCGGCTGGTGAATGGACCGAGGCCGCGCAGGCGGCCGGCATCCACACTCCGCAGTTCGCCCCGCGCGACGCTGACGACGACCAGCTCGCCGCGATCGCCGAAGCCGCCTCCGGCTGGATCTACGCCCCGGCGGCCTCCGCCCCCACCGGCTACCAGGGAGAACTGGACCTGCCCGCGCTGAGGGACTTCACCGCGCGGCTGCGCAAGCACTCCCACCTTCCTGTGGTCGGCGGCATCGGCATCTCGACTCCCCAGCTCGCCGCAGTAGTAGCCCCGTTCGTGGAGGGGGTCGTCATCGGCTCCCCTCTGATCCGGCCGCTGCTGCAGGGTCCCGCGCCGGCGGGACTCGACGGTGCCGTGGAGCAGGTCAGGGCCTTCGCGCACGCCCTGCGCACGCCCGGCGCCTCTCGTCCGCGCTCTGCGTGATCATCCAGGGGCGCCGCGGCTGCGACGCCCACCTGACCGGCTGCCCCACTCAGCAGCTGCCCACCAACACCAGCCCGGGCGCCGCCCTGCCGGGCCAGAAGCAGAAAAGGAGACGCCGTGCCCATCCAGCGCCGCGTACCACCCGGCCGTACCGAGGCGGCCGCGCGCCGTCCCCGGCCCGCCCCCTTGTCCCCTCACCCGGAATGGCGGTTCAAGCACCTCTTCCTGGAACCCCGCTACGGCATGACGTCGGACGCGGACTTCGACGACGCCGTCCCAGCCCCCGCGCCGCCGCCTGCCTTCCGCCCACGTCAACGCCCATACCGCCCCTGACCAACCCCTGATGTCGCCGACGCGGAGCCGCGCTCAAGGCCGGCTCCCCGCACTCCCCCCTCGACGTCTGGAGCCTCACCGCGCCGCACCTGTCCCGGAGGTTGCATGTCCAGCATCAACGTCCCCCCGCGACCCACCTCGTCCACGTACTGGTCCCCGCCGGCCCTGCCACCTGTCCTCACCGCTGTCAACGACACCCGGCAGCCGCCGCAGTCCGCTGGCCGCGGCTTCCGCGTCCTGCACACCCTGCTGTGCCTGGGCGCCGACCAGGAGCACCAGCTCGCCGACATCGCCCGCGCCGCGGGCCTGCAACCCCCACACGCCGCCAAGCTCCTCAAAGCCGCCGCCCAAGAGCGCCTCGTCGAGCACGGCGCCCGCCGCGGCACCTACCGGATCACCCGCGACGCTGCCCCGCTCACCCCTGACCCTGTGGGCACGGCCACCGCCCCCGAACCGGTCCGCCGGGTCGTGGAGGACCTCCAGCAGGAAACCGGGCTCGCCGTTGCCTGGCACGAGCCGCACTTTCAGCCCGGAATCGGCCTCCACCTCACACTCGTCGACCTGGTCGGCCCCCACCACGAGCAGCGCGCCGCAGCCGCGCAGCGCGACACCGACCTCCACACGACCGCCGCCGGACGCGCCGCGCTCGCCTACGTTCCGGCAGAACTCGCCGTCAACGCCGAGGACCGGCCGCTCGTACTGCCATCCGCCACCGTGGAGACCATCCGCTCCACCCGGATCGCGCTGCGCCGATGTCTCGGCATCTGCACGATGTCCACGCCCGTCCTGCGCGGATCGCACCTGGTCGCCGTACTCAGCCTCACCGGGGACGACCAGCTGTTCCATGAGCCGCTACGGGCTCAGGAATTCGCGGTCCTGCTGCGCCGGGCGGCCACCCGGGCCGCCGGCCCGTGCCCCCGCCAGCAGGCCAGGCCCGCGCCCGCCCGCCCCATGGCCTGACTGACTCCGCCGATGAACCCGCCGAAGGACACCACGATCATGAGTTCACACCGGCTCCTCGCGAACGGCGCCAGCACCGACCACCCCGTCCCCGGCCTGCCGTTCGTCGACGACAGTCACTTGGACACCGGCACACCCCCGGCTGCGGCCCGGCCCACCCGGACCGAGGACCCGCACCGGGCCGGCTTCGTATGGATCGTCCACACCCGCCCGCACCTGGGCCGCACTGTCCTGCTGTACGACGCCGGCCCGGACGGCACCGGTCCATGGGACTGGCACAACCACTGGCCCCTGGTCTCCCGGTCCGGCGGCTACTGGTGGGACGGCACACACTGGCACCGGCCACCCCTGCTCTGGGACGAGGCTGCGGGCGCCTTCGAGGACCAGCCCGTCCCGGCGGCTGTCACCGTCACCGCCGCCGACTTCCTGCAAGGCCCCAAGGCCGATGCCGGCCGCGGGCACCTTTACCGGGCAGCCACTCTCGCCGAGCAGAGCGCGTACGTCGACGCTGCGCAGTGGCGTCACGACCTCGCCCGCTGGGCCGACAACCGCACCCCGGACGCCGGGCATCCGCCGCTCGCGCGTTGCGTGGTCACCCTCACCGCTCCCGAACTCGGCGGCGAGGCGCTGATCGGCACCCCTGCCCTGGCCGCAGCCGCCTCCATCAGCGCCTCGGCGCTGCGCGCCTACAACAGCCGCGGCCAGGGCGCCGTCCCGGAGCCCCAGGCGATCGTCGGCGGCCGTCCCATGTGGTCCCGACCGGTTGCCGAGAACTGGGCCGCCCACCGGCGCCGCCCCGCCGCCACCCGCTGGCCCGTCTACCGTCACCGTCCCGCACTTCCGGCGGGCGCCGAGCGGATCCGCCAGCGCCTCGACTCGGTCCTGTTCGCCGCACTGTGGGACGACCCCGAGCGGCGTGCCCGGTGGGTGCTGCGCCACCGCACCCCCGATGCCGTCCGGGACGTCGCCGCGGACCTCGCCCACCTCGCGGCCGACCGGCTGCAGGACACGATCCCCGTCCAGGCTCTCGCCGACGTCCTCACCGCTGCCGCCCTCGCGAACCTGCCTGATGGAGCGGGATGTTTGCCCGCCGTCGGCCAGGTCCTTAGCTGGCTCACCCAGCATGATCCCCACGCGGCCGAGCAGACCGTCACCGCCATCGCCGACCAGGCCGCGCTGCAGTTCGGTATCCCGCGCGCCGACACCGTTCAGCGGCTGCGCACCGACGCGTCCGCGCCGCCGCCGGCGCTTCAGGGGCCCCCTCCCGCAGCGGCGTGACAGGGCCCGCACCAGGGGGAACGGTGCACCCCGGAAACGCTTCGACTTTCAACGATGTCCGGGGTGCACCTGTCCGGCCACTACGCGGCTGACCAGCCCATACGTTCGCCACATCCCCGGGCTTCGGGGAGTTGGCACCACAGAAGAGGAGAGGCTCATGAGCCCCGTCCGTAAGTCCGTCCGGTCCGTCCGCTCCGTCCGTTCGGTGCGTTCCGTGCGCTAAGTCGCACGAGCACCACACCGAAGGCGGCCGCACCTCTGGTTCGGCCGCCTTCGGGCTGTTTACCCCCCTTTCGCTACGACCGCAGGCGGGACCTGCAGGGAGACGCCGCATGGCCACACACACACCGGCCACCACCGCCGTGCCCACCGAATCGACGACACGGTCCGTCGTCTGGATCCTGATCATCGGCTCGCTCGTCGTAAAGGCGGCCGGGTTCAGCTGGGACTTCCTCGCCTACTACGTGGCCGACGGAACGGGGCACGGCACCACCGCAGCCGGCGCCGCGCTCACCGCCTTCGGGATCGGCTGGTGCCTGGGCCAGGCATCTGCTGGCGCCCTGACCGACCGGCTCGGCCAGCGCACCGCCCTGGTCGCCCTGATGATCCTGTCCGCCTTCGCGTGCCTCGCGCTCGCCGTCGCCACATCCCTGCCCGCGCTGCTGGCCGTTGCCGTGTGCCTGGGACTGACCATGGAGGCCCACCGCCCGGCGGTCTCGGCCACCATCAACGAGTCGATCCCCACCGAAGCGGGGCGCACCCGCGCACAGACCTGGACCTACTTCGCAAGCAACGTCGGCATAGCAATCTGCGGCGGCGCCGGCGGCTACCTCGCCCACCACCACGGCTACCAGAGCCTGTTCGTCGCCAACGCCGTCGTGTGCCTGGCCTTCGCGCTCGTCGTCCGCCGCACCCTGGCCCCCAAGGCGCCGGCCGGCGACGAGCCCTTGGCGACCTACCGGCAGGTGTGGGCCGATCCGACCCTGCGCTGGATCACCGCGGTCGCCGTCTGTTCGATGATCTGCGCCTGGGGGCTCGTCTCGGTCCTCCCACTTCTGATGACCAATGACGGTCTCCCGGCCACGGGCTTCGGCGTGGCCATGGTCGCCAACACCATCGCCGTCCTCGCTCTGACCCCGCCCTTGATGCGCCTGCTCGTCGGCCGCGGTGACACCGTCCGCTTCCCCTTCGTCCCCGTGCTCGCCGCCGGCTCGGCCATCCTCGGACTCGGCATCACCATCGCCGCCTTCCAGCACACCGTCCTCGGATACGCGATCGCCGCCGTCGTCCTGGTCCCCGGCGAGGTCTGCTACAGCGTCGCCGTCGGCGCCTACATCTCCACTGCCGCCCCGGCCGGCGCAACAGGCCGCTACCAGGCCGTCATCAGCGGGGCGACCGCGCTCGCCTCCCTGCCGCCGCTCGGCATCGCGCTCGCCCTCGACGTCGGCGGCCGCCCGCTGGTCGCCACCCTCCTCGCGGCCAGCGCAGCGTTCGCCGTCGCCGCCTGCTACCCCCTCGCCCGCTCCCTGCGGACCCGCACCACTGATAGCACCCGAAGCTGACCATGACCGCGAAGGACACCATCCGGTCCCGGTCCGCTCCGATGGCCGGGGAACACCCATGCCCGACCACCTCGTGATTCACTGCCCGAAGTGCCCGAGCGACGAAGTCGACGTCCAGCTCGACCCGCCGGCCGGCTCTCCTTCCGTCGCCGCGTTCGCCTGCCTGCTGTGCGGACACCGATGGCACCCCGAAGAGCTCCCGCACCTTCTCGCGCCCGACTACGACCAGGCGTACGGCGCCTCTCCGCCGCTGACCGAGGAGGAACTGACCCTCGCGCTCTGGGCTGAGGGCATCAACCTGCGTGCCCAGGCGGCCCGTGACGGCCACGGCCCGGCCGTCGACCACGGCGGCTACCGGCTGTTCTACCTGCGCCAGGCCGCCTACCTCGACCGAGCCGCTCACGCGATGCAGGTCGCCGCGCACGGCGGGCTGATCGACCCCGAGTACGCCGCCGACGCCGCCGACGCGGCCGTGATGGCCGCGGACCTGCTCCTGCACCTCGATCTCGATCTCGACCAGGTCCACGTCGAAGGGCTCCTTGGCGCCGATGCACCCCAGTGGCAGAGCCCGGAGGGACTGCGCGGCTACATACGCCAGGAGTACACCGCCTGGCAGGAGTGGGAGAGCGCCGTCCGCCGAAGTCGCCGGCAACCGTAGCCGGACCGGGGCGGACGCGGCCGCCCGGCGTCACCGGGGCAGGTAGCACCGGCAGAGGGCGCCGGGAGCGTGCCCGTGGAAGATCTCGTGCGCGGCCAGCGTGTCCAGCGGCTGCCGCCCGGCCTCCTGACGGCGGCCGCACCGGCAGTAACTACGCTCCAGCCAGGGGTTGTAGGTGACGTAGGGGTGATCGCGCTCCTCGCACCACACCACCGTCTGCGGCGTCACGCCCATGAGGGGAACCTCCTTCTGTTCTCCCACTTCAGGCCGCGGCGCTCTCGGCGAGAGCGGGCACATGCGCGACGCCCGAGGGCCGGATGACGGGCACGACGCGGCTGCCGCGCGTCCGCGGGTGGCAGACCAAGGGCCGGACCGGATCCCACCGGGTGCCGATGAGGCCCGTGAACTCCGTCCACCGGCGCTCGAACGAGTCACGGTGCTTGTCGTCGGCCCCGCTCGGCGCGGCCACGAGGTACGCCTCCGCCGCGGGGTAGCCCTCACCGCGGTCGAGGTAGTGCAGCCGCTTGATCATCGAACGCTCTCCGCGGCGCATCTGGACGCCCTCCTCGCGGCCCCAGCGCATCAGGGTGAACTCCGCCTCCAGGCGGGGGCCTTCCCACACCGTGCGCACCGAGCGCCACGCCTGGCCCTTGACCGGCTTGCCCTGGCAGTCGTTCTCAACGCCGGCGCACGCGGTGGGCAGCTCGGTGCGCGTACCCCCGCCACCGGTCTCGAACGCGGTGTGCTCGCGGCGGCAGAGTGCGGTCCGCTCGGTACGGCACCACCAGCGCGGGCGGACGCACCGGTCCCCATGGTGGAGGCGGCAGTCCTTCGTCCGGCCCGGCAGGTACAGGCGGCGCACCTCGTACAGGGAGAACGGCACCGCGTCCAGGCGCTCCTCGAACGCGGCGAGCACCGCCTCGTTGCGCTCGTCCTCGGTGAGCTGCTGGTACAGCGACCGAGTCCCGTACAGCGACATCGGCTCGTTCAGCGCCATCGAGGCGTACTCCATCGCCAGCGCCTCGGCGGCGAGGTCCGGGTGCGCGCGCAGCCGCTCCTCGTGACGGTCCCGCGACGCACACACGCCACTAAAGGGGCAAAAGGTGCAATAGCTCTTCTGGATGGGCTCGCCGAGACGCGCCAGGACGTACGCCTCCACCGCCTCCCGGTCCATGCCCGCTTCGATCAGCGGGTAGGAGGGCTCGCAGATCACCCGCCCGGCCCGCTCGTTCAGCCGGTTCTGGATCTTGGTGTCCTTCTCCATCCGGGACCGCTCCCCGGCGTGGTAGCCGATCACCCGGCGGAAGGGAACCTGCCCGAACTCGGCCACCGCCCAGTGGTCAAGTACCCATCCCTTGAAGCGAATGGAGCAGGTCCTGCGCCCCGACGCCATCTGGGGCACGGTGCCGCCGGTCAGCAGCCAGTCCGACAGCCGCCACGGCCCCGCCTGGTGGATGCGGCGGGTGGCCCGCGAGTCGTCGAGGACCAGGACCCCGTCGGAGTCGGAGCGGCCCATCCTGGCCACCTGCACCACCCGCACCCTGCGCTCGGCGAGCAGCGGCAGCACGAGGCGGTCCACGTACGACAGAGAGGTTGGCCACTCGTTGCCCGTGACGGCATGCACGACGATCAGGTCGGACAGGTCGGGTTCGAGGCCGTAGCGGACCGGATCCTCCAGGAACATCAGCAGGATCGCGGTCGAGTCGGCGCCCAGGCCGTACGACAGGACCGTCTTCGGCTTGACGGGCCGGGCCGGCCCGCGGGGCACGGGCATCGAGAACAGGGCGGGGGCGGTAGTGGACACGAGCAGGTTCCTTGCGAGTCGGGGGTGCCGGGCACGGCGCGGCCGTGCCGGCGTGCGGGTTACAGGCCCAGGGCCCGCAGAGCGGCGAGCATCTGCTCGGCCTGCGCGCGCTCTAGGCGGGGGCGGGGAGCGCGGCGCAGCGGACGCACGCGCAGCACTGGTACGTCGAGGTCGATGCCGAGGAGCCGGCCGGGCTGCTCCGGGTCCCGCTTGAGCCGGTAGTGGGTGCTGCGGATCATCCAGGCGTCCCAGTCGTCGGCAGGGCGTCCCGAGCGGACCTCATGCTGGGCGTCGGGAGCGATGCGCGGGCACGGGCAGCCCGGGTCGCTGCACGGCCGGCGGGCGGGGTGGGCGACACCCACCGGGGCGCCGCGGTACTCGCTCGCGGAGCCGTTCAGCATGGGGCACGCCTTGGCGGTGTAGGCCAGGCATTCCGGGTCGAGGCCGGCCTCGGGGGCGGCACCGAGCCTGACGTCCATGGGCCGCACAGCCAGACAGAAGCGTTCCTGCAGCGGCTCGCCGCAGATCTGGCAGAGCCGGTGCAGCAGGGCCAGCGCGAGGCGGCGCGGATCGACGCTCCCGAACACGGCGTGGCCGTCGTGCTCGTAGGAGACGAACGGCACCACGAGACCGCCGACCTGGGGGCGGTTCAGGCAGCGCACGGGGACTGGGGGCGCGCTCACCGGCTGGACTCCGATGCCGTCCGGCTCCGCAGGACCATGCGCTGGCGGACGGGATGCCAATCGCACTCGGCGTGGAGCCGGTTGAGGTCCGGAAGGAGTTCGCTGGAGGCGGGGTCGGGGCGGACGCTGTAGTCGGGGCAGAGAGTGGGGCGGTTGAGCATGACTCCTCGAGGACGGACGACGGCCGCGCGGACGCGGACGGAGGCGGGGCGGGAAGGGGCGCGCCGGAGGGGCGGGAGGTCAACGCCTACGGGTGGGGGCGGCGTTGGGGCGCGGCAGCCGGTGCGGCATCTGTGCTGCCCAGGCGGTGAAGTCGGCGGGCGGCCGGAAGCCGGCGGCCTCCATGAGCGAGTGCAGTTCCTCGGTGGTCACCAGGACCCGCGGTGCCGCGCTGCTTGGTGTGAGTGGGAGCCGGAAGCCGAGGGCTGCGGCGACGTCGCGCGCGAACCACAGCACGTCGGTGCCGGACGCGCGCACCCGCAGGTGCGCGCAGTCGTAGACGACCGTGGTGGTGGACGGCCGCCCGCCGCGCCCGGGCTGGGCGGCCGCAGCGCGGCGGGCTGTGGCCGGGGTGGGGCGGGGGTTCACTGGGTGACGCTGCCGGTGCGCAGGTCGACGGTGAGGGTCTCGCCGCGCTGGGGCGTATCGGTGGCGGCCAGGTCGGCCAGCACCTCGCTCACGTCGTCGAAGGCGAGGTCGGCGGTGCTGACCGCCCCGTCGAGGTGGCGAAGCTCGGCGCTGTACTCGCACCAGAACCAGCCGTTCTCCCAGTCCCAGGAGCCGAATTCGATGGAGACCACCGGCCAGCGCGAGTCCGTCTCCCGGGCCGCGACCACCTCACGGGCGCGGTGGCGCAGCACGGTGACCAGCCGGTCGGCGAAGTGAGCGCTCTGGCGCCGGACACACGCGATCTCGATGTCGTTGAGCTGCGAGGCGTTCAGGGTGTCCAGGAGCCGGGCGAGTTCGGTGTCGAAGTCGGCGGTGCCGACGAGGGGGGCCAGGGCGGCGGGCGAGGGCGCGGGAGCGAGGAGCAAGGGCGGGCCTTCCGTACGGGGACAAGGGGTGAGGGACTAGGCGAGGTCAGGGGCGGCGGCCGGTGCGGGCGCGGCGGGCGTGCATGCGGGCCTTGATCTGCTGCTGGGTGGGCGGGGTCCACTGGCGGGTCGGTCCACCGCTGCGTGCTCGTGGTGGTCGATGCCGCAGTGGCGGCAGCCGTTGGGGGTGGTCGTCATGACGGGTGGTCTCGCTCTCAAGCGGCCAGCGCCAGGCGATGGAGGTAGGCGGCGGCCGCGTCCTCGCCGAGGTGATGGCGGATCGCGTCGCCCCGGCGCCAGGTGAGCGGGCCTTCCTCCGCTTCCCGGCGGGATGCCTCCTCGATGACCTGGGCCAGGCTGAACTGGTTCGTGAAGCGGTGCCCGATCCGCTGCTCCAGGTCGAGGTACGTCCTGGGGGTCGGCAGGCCGAGCACCCAGCACAGCCGGACGGCCCGCACCAGCACCTCGAAGGGCGCCAGGATGCAAAAGATGCAGCTCAGGCGCGGGATCAGCGTGTCGTACACCGGGTGGTAGTCGAGGGCCTGGTCGGCGATCTCCTGCCAGATCTTCTCGTCGGAGAGGTGGAACACCGGGTGCCACGTCAGCACGAGGCGGCGGCCGTTGCTGGCGCGGTGGTCGATGGCGAGTTCGTGCTTCCTGCGGCGCGAGGGCGACTCGGCGGCCCGGATGCCCAGGCAGTTGACGATCAGAGCCTGGTCGTCGAGCCCGAGTTCGTCGACGATCTGCGTGAACAGCTTGGCGGCCTCGTCGCGCTTGAGGGTGGAGGTGCACAGCCTGTTCTGGGCGTCGGGCCACATGCCGCGCTTCTCCACCATGCCGAGGAACCCGACGGACGCCTTGACCACCACGAACCGCAGGCCGTACCGCTCGGCCTGCTGCCGGGCAAGGTCGCGGACCCCGGGCCATTCGGCTTCCTCGCCAATGTCGGCATGGACCACGATGACCTTGTCGAGGCAGCCGGCGGCCTTCGCCCACCGCACCACGCGGTCGAGCGCCACCACGCTGTCCTTGCCGGCCGAGGACTGCACGAGCAGCGCCGAGGCGGCACGGATCAACTCCAGCGGCATGGCGGCGAGTTCGGACAGCAGCGAGATCTCGGCCGAGAGCCGGTCGCCCTTGCGGCGGGGCCGGCCCGCGCCGGTCAGCGTCCGGGTACGGGCGAGTTCCCTACCCAGGCGGGTGTCGGCCCGCTCGCTCGCGGTGAAGGCGCGGCGCCACCGGAGACCAGCCGCTTCGACCTGCTCGGCGCGCGCCTCGTACTCGCTCTCGGCGTCGGCCAGGGCCTTCACCGCGTCGTCGAGGTCACGGCTGCGGGCCGTGCGCACCACGCTGCGGCACCGACGCCGTGCGGCGGCCGCCTCCTTGCGGCGCAGCCGGGCCCGCCGCTCGGCGCGCTCGGCGGCGCGGCAGGCGCTCTCGGTGCTGGCCGAGAGGCGGACGAGGTTGAGCAGGTGCAGGCGGGTAGTCAGATCCATGGCGGCGAGTTCCCGGGGGGGGTGCCCCTATCTGTTTGGTCAAGGTGGTGGGCTGGGTGCCGGGCGGGGAGGCCGCCTGGCACTGTGGCTGTCATGAGTGTTGAAGCACCTGTTGAGGAGTCGGCTGATGAGGGCCTGCGGCCGTGTGACTACTGCGGTCACCCGGTCTTGATCGACTCGGTCGACGAGTACGACTGCCCAGCGTGTGGCGACCGTGACGAGGATCAGCCAGAGGCTGCCGGTCGGGGTTCGTAGAAGGTTCCGTCGCGGAGCATGGCGAAGAGGACGTCGGCCCGGCGTCGGGCGAGGCAGAGCAGGGCCTGGGTGTGGTGCTTCCCTTGGGCGATCTTCTTGTCGTAGTAGATCCGCGATGCCGGGTCGCCAAGTGCCGCGAACGCGGAGAGGAAGAAAGCCCGTTTGAGCTGCTTGTTTCCTCTCCTGGAAGGTTGTTCGCCGCGGATCGAGGACCCTGAACTGCGGGTCGCGGGGGCGAGTCCTGCGTAGGCGGCGAGGTGGCCGGCGGTCGGGAAGGTGCTGCCGTCGCCGACCTCGATCAGGATGCGGGCTCCGGTCCTGACGCCGACTCCCGGCATCGACCTCAGGACCTGTGAAAGAGGGTGGGCCTCCAGCAATTCCTCGATCCGTCCGGCCAGCAGTTTCCGCTGGTCAAGCACGGCTGTCAGGGACCCGGCCAGGCTCGGGACGATCAGTGCGGCCGCCTCGGTGCCGGGAACGGTGACGGTCTGCTCGTCCAGGGCGGTGAAGATGTCCTCGACCAGGCGCTCGGCCATCCGCGGGGCCTTGGGCCGTAACAAGGTGATCAGGCGGCGCCGGCCTGCCTTGCGGATCTGGGCCGGTGAACCGAACCGCTCCAGCAGCGTCAGGACGGCCGGGTGCTGCATCCGCGGCCCCAGTACCCGCTCCAGCGAGGGATGGATCTGGGTGAGCAGGCCGTGGAGCCGGTTGGCGATTCTGGTGGCTTCGCCAGCCAGGTCGTCGTCGAAGCCGACGATCATCTCGAGCTCGGCGATGGTCTCGTCCTCGCCGTCGATCGCCCGCAGGGTGTGGGGCATCGCGCGGGCCGCGTCCGCGATGATGAACGCGTCCTTCGCGTCCGTCTTGGCCTCACCGGGGTAGAGGTCGGCGATCCGACGCATCGTCAGCCCCGGAAGGTAGGCGACCGGGCAGCCCATGTCCCGGGCGATGGCCAGCGGTAGGGCACCGATCGAGGCCGGCTGGTCGACCACGACCAGCACCGTTCCGTGCTTGGCTTTCAGCTTGGCGAAGAGCTCGCGGAGCTTGGGTTCGGTGTTGGGTAACCGCTTGTCGAAGGCCTTCTTGCCGGCCGGGGTGACGGCGGTGGCGTGGTGTTCGCCCTTGCCGACGTCCAGGCCGAGGAAGACGTCGATGTCGCTGGTGTCGATCACGTGCGAGCCCCTCCGCTCACGTTTTCGTCCGGCCTTGCCTCGGCATCGAGCTGCCACATCCACGTTACGGAGAGCTCTTCCGGCTCGGGTGAAGCCGGTGCTCAAGCCCCTCATCAGCGGTCCGTCGATGCCTCCGGGCCCGGTGACACCACCCCCCGGATCATCACCAACAAGGGGGGGAAGTCATGCCGGACCCGAAGGCCGGCGGCCCCATTGCGGAGCCACGAAAAAAGTAACGGGGGGGGTGGAAGTGGGCGGTGGGCGTCAGGCGGCGAAGGCCGCGTTGTCCCGGTCGGCGAGCCAGGCGGCGAAGGCGCCGGCCATGCGGGCGCTCTCCTCCTGCACGCCGAGGCCGCTGGGCAGGTGCTTCTCGACGGCCTCGTCCGCGCCGTAGGTGATCAGGGCGGTCCACGGCTTGGTGTGCATCCAGGCCGGATGCCGGGCGCTGTACGTGTAGCGGCCGGGGTTCCAGACCTCGCGGTAGAACAGGGCCTCGACGTCCCCGCTGCGGTGGACGACGCGGCTGTCGCCGTGGTGGTCGGTCTCGACGCGCGCCTCCAGGCCGTGGGCGGCGAGGGCGGCGAGAAGGTAGTCGCCCGCCGGGGTGTCGTCGGCCTCGGGCAGGCCGATCAGGCGGCGGCCGAGGTTGGTGATGTACGGGTGCTGCTCCTCGCCCTCGGCCTGCAGGCCGCGCCGGGTGAGGTGGATGACCAGGCCCTCGCGGACGAGCGAGTTGAGGATGCGTTCCTGGACCGGGGCTTCGATGCGGCCGGGCTCGACGGAGACGAGGGTGCTGAGGAGCGCGTCGGCCTTGGCGAGGCTGAGCAGGGCGAGACGGCCGGCGGGGGTGATCTTGTGCCGGGCGAACTCCGCGTCGTCGTCGCGGGCCGGGGCGGTCGTGATCCACCCGCGCTCACGCAGGACGTTCAGCGAGCGGGTGGGAACACCGACCGGGAGCAGGCCGTCGGCGGCGCGGAGGGCCGTGAGCAGCCAGGTGCGCTGCAGGGCGTTGGGAGCCGGGGCGTGGGGATCGGCGGCCAGTGGGGTCGGCATGCGGGTCTCCGGTGGTCAGCGGTACAGAGCGACGCGCAGGGTCTCGCCCCGGTCGTCGGCGGGGCCGAGGTCGCTGAGGGCGAGGTCGATGTCGGGATCGTCGAAGTCGTGGATCTCAGCGCGCGAGCCGAAGTGGAGAGTCGCGTCGTCGGTGCGCCACCGCTTGTGGAAGTCGAGCTGGAACGCCACCGCGTCGGGGAGGTCGCTGCCGACGTGCACGAAGTGCTCCTTGAGCTCGGCGCGCGGGTTCTCGAAGTCGTCGGGGTGAGCTGAAGGGGGGATCTTGTCGTCGACGCGATGTCCGTTGCGCTGGCGTCCGCAGCCCTCGCACAGCTGCTGCGAGGGGGTGTTGTCGAACCGGCAGTCGCGGCCCTTGCACTGCCAGAACAGGCCGGCCGCACGGAAGACCTCGCGTACGACCTCCTCCTGCTGCACGTCGGCCGCCTGGAGCGCCTTCTCGATCACGGTGTCGGAAATGGGTGCCCTTCCGGGGGGTCGCGTGCGAGCAGTGGCCGGGGCCACCACCGGATGACGCTTATAAGTTTACCAAAGGAGGGGGTGTGGGTAAAGTTAAAAGCGTCAATCTGGGGGTGGCTTGCCGGGGTGCACATGTGCGGTGGGGGTTCTGCTGCTCGGCAGGAGGATCAGCTGGCGTCGAGGATCTCGCCGGGGCGCAGGAACCGGCCGGTGTCGATGAAGTGCTGACGGGATGCGGACGATTCGGTGTCGTAGTCGCCGAACCGTCCGAAGCTGGTGTCGTACCCGCAGGTGCACGGGGGCATGGGCTCGCCCTGCCCGGCGCGGGTCAGGTGACAGCCCCCGCACAGCTCCTCGGCGCCCGAGTTCTCGAAGGCGCAGGCGCAGGTCCAAGGTTCGCAGTGGGCGCACAGGCCGGTGCTCTCGGCCTGGTCGACGTCGAGCGGTCCGTTGCACTTGTCGCACAGGCCGGCGGGCCAGACGAATCCGAGCCGGCGCAGCGTCCAGCTGACCGACTCGTACACGTCGCCGCCCGAGAGGTTCTGGTCGGCAAGGTGCGAGAGCACGACCCGGGTCGCGGCCATGGGGTTGGGGATGTCGGCGCGCCGGGCGGCGTGGTCGGCGAGGAAGATCAGGCCGCGCGCGGTGGGGGCCAGTGCAAGGGAGAGAAGGCGGGAGGGGGCGTACCGGAAGGCGGTCATGGAAGCTCCAGATGTCGGGGTCGCGGTGGTGCGCGGCCTAGGCGGGCCGCTAGCCGGGCGATGTGCATGTGTCCTCCTCCTGCTGGTGGGGTGGTGTGGCCCCGCGGGGCGGGTGGCTGGGGCAGGGCGCCGCGGCGGCCGCAAGAGCGGCCGCCGCGCCGGCGTCACGAGGTATGGGCGTCCTGTGGGGCGGTGGCCTGCAGGGCCCTGCCGCGCCGGGTGATGTAGTCGTCCAGGCGGACGAGGGTCAGGCCGTCGTCGTCGGGCATCAGCACGTCCTCCAGGCAGCGGCGGCGCACGGTGTCGCGCAGCTGGCCCAGACCGGCGTAGGTGGCCTCCGGATGGCGTGCCTGCGCGATCAGTTCCGAGACCGGCACCGGCGGAGGGACCGGTTCGCCCTCCTCCAGCCAGTCGCGGACGCGGACGGCGAACTCGGCCCCCGGCCGGGCGACGACCGCGCCGGACAGGTCCGGCGAGAGCGCCTTGACCACGACAAGGGTGTTGTCGCTGTCCATGGCGCCGACGAAGTTGAACTCGTACTCCGCGCCGTCGCGGTGCTCGGGCCTGCCGCCGAAGCGGCGCATGGCGTGGCGGCCCTGCTCGTCGGCCTCCAGGTGGTAGTCGGTCTTCGAGCGCAGCGTCACGATGACGTGGCCGGGGTACGCGAAGAGGGCGTCCCACATGCGGCGTTCGCGCGGCCGGACTTCGGTCCAGCCGGACTTGTTGCCGCCGGCGCCCCGCTTGGAAGCGTCGTCGACCTGTTCGAGAACGCCGCCGTGGCCGGACCAGAACAGCGTGTACGGGTCGACGATCACGGTCTCGTAGCCCCGCGCCGCGCACTCGGCCAGAGCTGCGATCAGCACCTCCGGCGAGCAGTAGGTCAGGGGCGGGCAGGTGTCGAAGGTGAACCGGCCGGCGTACTTCGAGACGTGTCCGTGGACCGCCTCGATGACCGCGGTCGAGGATCCGAGCGCCGAAGCCAATTCCAGCGCGGTGAACGACTTTCCGGAGCCGCTGGGCCCCATCAGCGCGATGCGTCCCAGGATCTGGGTGTTGACCGCGGGGCTGAACGGGAACTGCGGATGGGGCGGGCGAGCGGCGGGAAATTCCTGTGGATGCGTCATGGTGTCCGTCAAGGGGCCTCCGGGAACACCTCGGTGGGTTCAGGGTCCGGTCCGCAGGGGCCGCGCACGGGAGCGAGAAGGCGCCCCCGGGGGCCGGAACCGACTCCCTCTGACGCTATTAATTTTACCACAGGTACATCGGGAAATAGCTGCTCAGAGGGTCTTCTCCCTCCTGCTGAGCCGGCTACTTCTCGACCGTCTGGCCGGCTTGCTCGGCGGCCTTCTTCGCGTAGTAGTTGTCGCCGGGCAGGATGCGGAAGGGCTGCCCCTCCGGAGTGAAGCCGTCCGGCCGGGGCCCGGCGAACCGCGCCGCCTTGCGGTCCATGTTGTCGACCGCCCACTTCTCCAGCGTCTCCCGGAACCAGTACGGACGCTCGAGCTCGTCGATCCCGTCGGGCTCGGGGGCCCGGCCTAGGGTGCGGGAGCTGGTGAAGCTGTTCTCCGAGCCGAAGCCGGCGACCTCCCACGCGTGTGCGTTGTAGTAGCGCAGTCGCCCTCTGCTCGCGTGGTCCACGTAGAGCGCCTTCTTGTCGGCCTCGGGCCCGGACCGCTCGGCGTCGGGCTGTTCGGTCGGGCGGGGGTCGATGGTCGGCTTGGCCGGCGACCACTTTCCTCTTCCTCCGCGCCGCTCCATGGGGCTCTCGTCCGCGTTCATGTAGCCCACGGCCTTCAGGAAGGCGACCACCACCTTGCGGGGGTAGCGCGGTGACCTGTCGTTCGCCTCCGGGATTGCGACGTTCATCGCCTTGGCGATCATGCGCAGCGGCGGCTCTCCGCCCGTCTTGCGCGGCTGCCCGTGCCACTTCTGCGCGGTCTGCCGACCCACGTCGGCTAGCTGCGCGATCTCGTTGAGAGTCAGTAGTTCGTCCTGGCGGGCCATCACGGCTCCTTGTCGCTTAAAAATAAATACACGGCCGATGGTACGCCAACTTAAATGGGTCAGGCATGGGCTGCGCGGCGCGTCTTGCGCGCCGCGGCCCGGTGGTGGAGCGCCGAGAGCCCCGCGGCCCGAGGCCGCGGGGCTCAGGGACGGACGGGGCCGGATGTTCTGCCCGGCGCGGGCGGCTCCGAGGTGGTCCTCAGGGGAAGTCGAGGTCGGCGCAGCCGCAGTCATCGTGCCGGCAGGGCAGTCGGCCGTCCTCGGTCAGGCGTGGAGCGTGGGTGGCGGGCGAGTGCCCGCACACGCACGAGGTGCCCAGCGCCACTCCCGCGAGCGCGCGCCGGTGGTACCGCTCGGCCAGCGCCGCGTTCACGTCGCGCTCCGCCTCCGCCTCCGTGAGCGCGGCCCGGAGACCGGCGGAGTCCAGCGGGCCCTTCATCTCGGTGGTGTCGACCCGGGTCAGCGCGAGCGCCAGGTCCGGATCTGCAGCGGTGCGGGCCAGCAGCAGCCGTAGTGCCGCTGCCTGCTCACCGGCCGACCGGGAGGCACTGGCGTAGGTCGCGTGGAGAGTCCGCTCGCTCATCGTGCGTCCTGTTCTTCGCTCGGGGCGCGCGGACGGGACCCGCGCACTGCGCTGAGGGTAGTGGGGGCCGGTCGGCCGGTCGCGGACCTGCGGCCGGATGCCCGGGTGGCGGTCAGCGGCCGGCCGGCTGGCGGCTCAGGAGCCAGGGAACGAACTCGTGGGTGATGCCGTCGTAGAGCTCCTCGTCGGCGATCTGCTCGGGCTCATCGGCCTGGAAGAGCGACACGTGGTCGGCCCGCAGCCCGAGGACATCGAGCGTGCGCAGGAAGGCGACGTCCTTGCCGAAGGCGACAAAGGCCACGAACGCGTCCACCGCCGCCTCCTCGTTCTCCCCGACGATCTCGTGCATGAGGGAGATCACCTCGGCCCGGTCGTCCGGGTTGCCGTCGGTCTGGAAGACGATCAGCGCGGGGGCGGTGGCCCCGGACTGCCGGTGCTGCTCCAGCACCGCGCGCAGGGCCGTCGCGTAGTACGTGCGGCCCATGTGGCCCATGCCGTTGTGCGCCGCCTCGATGCGACCGGCGTAGTCGTCCACGCTCACCGTGATCGTGCCGTCGACCTCGGTGGAGAAGAAGGTCACGGGAACCGCGCCGTCGTCGTCCAGGTTCCGCGCCAGGCCCAGGATCCGCTCGGCGAGGTACTGGACCGTGCCGTCGCTGTAGTACTTGCGCATCGATCCCGAGCGGTCCAGCACGAGGTAGACGGCCGCTCGCTGCCCACTCAGCCCGGACTTCTGCAGGCTGTACGCGGCCTTCTTGGTCAGGTCGGCGAGTGGCGTCCGCACCGGCGCGGCGGGCTGCTCGGCAGGGGCGGGGGAGGCGGAGAAGAACTTCTTGAACATGGTGATTCCCGTCATCGGGCCAGGTCGGCCGTGGAACTGATCTATGAACGGTGCGCGCGGCGGCCTGTGGACAGAATCCGCAGGCGCGCCGCGGCTACGGGCGCGCGCCCGCTGGGCGGCCGGGGCGGTACAGGGCGGCGAAGAAGGCCAGGTGCCGGCCGATCCCTCGGCCCTCCAGCGGGTGCTCGAGGCCGGGCCAGATCGTGCGGGCGAGGTCGGCGTACGCCTTGCCGGCGAAGACCGTCACGCGCGCGGCGCTCACGCCGAGGAAGTGGGCCTGCCGTGCCAGGACCTGCCGAGTGACCGTGCCGCTGTCTCCGGCGCGCAGGTCGTAGTGCAGGATCCGGTCCTCGTCGCGCAAGAGCCCGAACTTCGCCGACAGGATGAGGACCTGGGCCGAGCCGTCCGCCGATGCAGCAGCTGCCGCCCTGCGAGCCGCGACGTGGTACGAGCCCACGTACATCTCGCTGGCCGGGGCCACGGGCACGTCGAGCTTGCCCATCGAACAGGGCACGAGCAGGACCTGGGGAAGCGGCTCGATCTGGGCCCTGTCCCGGCCTCGGCCGGTGATGCGGAAGCGCGGAGCCCGGCTCAGGGGCCCGAACCGGTCCATCCCATCCGCGGCGATCGCCTTGACCAGGCCCTGCTCGGCCACCTCGTGGACCTCCGAGTCGGGCACGGAAGGCGGGAGAAACCCCTCGGCGTGTACCGCAGCGGCGTGGAGCCCCGCACGCTGCCGGGCGCCGAGCGAGGCGGGGCGCCGCGCGCTGTCGGTGTTCGGCCGGCAGCTCATGGGCGCCGCTCCTCGTCGAACAGGGCGAGCGGCATCGGCAGGCCGTAGCGGTGGGCCAGAGCCTCGACTGCGGCCTGGCGGTCGGCGTAGCTGCGGCCCACCTCGACGCCCAGGTCGTTCAGGCCGGTGTGCTTGGCGAGGAGAGTGCGCGCACGGCGGACGTCCCACCGATCCGCTGAGGTACCTGGCGTCTTCCGGGGCTCGGGGGTGCGTTGGGCGGGGGCGTGCGGGGTCAGGGTCTCCTCCGTGGGTCGAGGCGGGGCCGGGGCGGCAGGGCCAGCAGCCGGCTCGGATAGTTCCTGCCGTCCCGGGGCTGTGAGGGGAGAAGTCGCCCTGCGCCGTCTCCCGGAGCGGCCGTGCGGCCGGGCCGCAGCCCGGAGGGCGGGAACCCGCCAGATGACCCTAGTAAGGTAACGCAAGCGCTGACGTGCATCAATGTTAAAGCGTCAAGCGGAGCGGGGGAGAGCGTCTTCACTCGTCGGCCGGGCGAAGTCGACGACGGTGACCTCCCACAGGCTCAGCCCGGCAGGGTGGGCGCTCTCGGCCGCCCCTGCGGCACCCCCAGATGCCCGGCACAGCTCCTGGAGGTGGTCGCAAGCATCGTCCGCGCTCAGCAGACCGTCCACCTTGGAGCCTTCGATCTCGTAGAAGCGCGCCGCGACGGTTCCGCCTGCGGGGGCAGGGACCACCGCCGGCAGTCCGTCGCCCGGCAGGTCGGTCTCGGAGATCCAGTGGCGGGTCACCTCGCGGACGTGCTCGGTCAGCCCGATCCGCGACACCCAGGGCCGCTCCCGGGCGAGATCCACGTGCTCCCGCACCAGGGCCGGGGAAGCGAGGCGGTGGCTGGTGTACTCGTGAACCTCGGCGCCGCCGCTGTGGCGGTAGACGGACACGGACCAGGTCACCTGGCGATCCAAGCGCGAGAGGCCCCGTGGCGTCTCAGGGATGGGCGGAGGAATGAGCGAGCACCTCCTCGCGCGGCGGGATGCAGCGGGCGGGGCGACTTCCAAGGTGGCGACGGTCATCAGGCCGGCACGCCGCGCGTGAGGGCGGTGCGCGGCCGCGCCTCTTCGGAGAGGGGCTCGCTCGAAGCGGAGGGGTCGCCGGGGGCGTGGCACCACGAACACCGCACGCGCCGCTCCCGGGCGGCGGGCCGCTCGATCACGGGGGTGCGGGTCAGGCGGGTGCAACTGCCGCAGGTGTACCAGCCCAGCGCGTTGAGGCCGGACTCGGTGATCGCGTACCGGCCGGTCCCGGTCGTCCGCGTCACGAATCCGCGCTCAACCAGGCTGTCCAGGACGCGGGTCGTGTAGGCGGCGGAGCGGAGCTGCCAGGAGCAGCCGGCAGTCCAGGTACCGCCGTTGTGGCGAGCGAGGGCACTGAGGACGGTGCGCTGGTGACGGCCGAGGGTGCGGGTCAAGGGGCCTCCGGGATGTCGAACTGCCGGTGGGGTCGCGCCGTCGAAACAGCGCCCGCGCACCGGCGACCCAAAAAAGTTGACACCTTCACCCTTGCAGATTAACTTTATTGCGTCAACCGGGTTCGGTGCCGCCCGCTCCCTCTCCCGGTGCCCGTCTACGACAAGGAGCAGGGTGGACATGCACGGCACGAGCGCCGACAGCACGGGCGGCAACGACGACCAGGCCCCCAACGCTGAAATCGTCGCCCTCCACGCCAAGGACCGCTCGCCGTGCCCCCTCACCGGCGACGACGAACACCCTCACCGCGGGGGCAGGCCGCTCGACCCGAAGTGCGCAGCGCTCGGCGGCCGCACCGGCTACGGCGTGCTCTGCGACTGCGGAACCCTTTGGACTCCGGCAGCAAGCTCGCGGCCATCGAGGACAAGGCCCGTCACCTCGCTCTCCACCGGGGCGACCTCCTGGTCCACCGCGTCGTGCACGAATCCCACGGAACCCGCGTGATCCACGAGCTCCAGACCCTGCGCCACTGAACCCCCTGCCCCAACCGCAGCACGCCCGCGGCCGCTGTCCACAGGCCACCTGCCGGACATTCGTCCCTCCGCCCGACCGCCCTTTCAAGCACCAGAAAGCGAGAAACACCCCCGCGATGCCCCACACCACCCGCCAGCTCACGATCACCGCGACCGCCGTCGCCGCCACGTTCTGGCTCACCGCCTGCGGCCCTCACCAGTCCGCGCCGCTGGAGCACGGCACCGTGAAGAAGAAGCGCCACGACGCGGCGATCAGCACGCCGATCTACCAGGACCGCTACCGGGAGACCAACTGCCGCACGGTCACCAACGCGCTCACCCTCACCGGCATCAGCCGCCCGTCGACGACCGGCGGATCCAGCGGGCGCTCACGCGGCGGCAGCTCAGGAGGCGCCTCGAAGGTGAAGCCCGGCAAGTCCAACAAGCTCGACAAGAACAACTCCAACGGGTCCAGCGGGGAATCGGGCAGCCGGAACCGCAAGGTCTGCGACCGCCAGTACCTCGGCCGCGTACAGACCGGCGTGCACAAGACGCCGGAGGCGTGGATGGTCCTGATCGTCAAGGGGGACCGGTCCCGCTGGAAGCCGGTCACCGAGGCGAAGTGGCGCAAGATCAAGGTCGGCGACCACATCTGACCCGGACCGGCCCGGCGCTGTCCACAGCCCGCACCCGCCGGCGCCGGCCTCTGTCCACAGGCGAGCCGCCACATCGTGATCAGGTCCTGACCCATCACAGGACACCGCCGGGCCGTCCACCACCGACCCGATCCCGGCGGGACGTACCTCGTGAAAGGCACCCGGCCGATGTCACCGACGTCCACGACGGCCACCTGGCTGCTCTCCCTCGCCAGCTCGGGCATGTGCCTGTTCCTCGCCGTCCAGGCCTTCCGGTTCTGGATAGCCCGGGACTGGCCCCGGGTATTCACCACGCTGGCAGCGGTCCTGGTCGTTACGGCCATGGTGTGGCGCCCCACCCTCCCCCTCGAGCTGGCGGCCAAGCTCCGCACGTCCCCCCACAAGGATCTCGACGCCGACCCAGGCCCCCAGCAGCACGCCCCGACCAGCGCGGACGGCCCGCCCTGGGGCACGATCGCGGTCGTCCTCGGCGTCACGGCCACCGCCCTCGCACTCCTGCTCACCACGCTCGCCCTTGCCGCCGCTGCACGCCGCCGGCGCGAGCGCAGCCGGCAGCAAGCCCGTCACGCCGACGAACTCGCCCGGCGCCGGACCGACCTGGAAGCGCGTCACGACGCGGTACGCGACGCCTACGGAGATTTCGAGATGAATCTGCTCGACAACCTCCACCGCCTGGCCCTGGCCGACGTGAACGTGGCCCAGACCACCCGTCTCATCGACGCCCTCGACGCCGCACGCGACGCCCGCATCGGCACCACCCACGACGCCCTCGACACCTACCGCAAGGCCGTCACCGCTCTCGAACTCGCCTGGAAGAGCGCCGACCACCACGCCCGCACGACCGGCGCCAGCTACCTCCCGCCCTCCGAGCGACGCAACATCGAACAGGCCCAGGCCGCCCTCGCCGTCGCGCTCGACGAACGCGGCTACACCCCCCAGCGCCAGCTCGCCCTGCGCCGCGCCCTCACCTTGATCGAGAGCGTCATCCCCGTCCCCCAGGAGGCAATCGCCGCCCTGGAAAGCAGCACGCGGCCCGCCCTGGCCAAGAGCTGAGCACCGCCCGGCACCGCTGTCACACCCGACGGTCTGTGCCCCTGCCCCAACCGACCGAGCACCGCAAGAACGAAGGACACCCGTGAGCTACCTCCGCTTCCAGGACGTGCACGGCCACATCCACCTCAAAGGCCACGAGCGCTACTGGCTGCTCAGCATGGTCCACGACCACGCCGGCCGCGTCCTCCTCGACCACCCCGACCCGGGCGCCGGCGCCCGGGCGCTCTACGACCTGCTGCCGCACGACCACGAGCTCCGGGAGGTCCTGCCGGGCCGGCACGTGAGCCCGCGCCACTGGCTGAGCGGGTACGCGCGCGCCCTGCAGAACGTCATCTTCGACGACCCGATCGTCGACTACCGCGGCCACCAGATCCGCCCCCTGAACCTGACCCTCAACACCGCGATGGACGGAGGCCCGGACCCCCTGCGCCTCGCAGCCCGGCTGATGGGCCAGTGCGAGGTCAACACCTGGGTCGACGGCCCCCACCGGAGCTGGCTTGCCGACGTCGTCGCCGAAGGCCTCGCCCACGGCCATCTCCGCAAGGCGTGCGGCTGGGAAGACCTGCAGAACTTCCTGCGCGAGCGCGACGACCACCCCGTCGTCGTCTCCGCCAGCGAGTCCTTCCCGACCCGGTGGGACGCCCGCCTGCGAACGGCGGACGGCGAGGACCTGGACGACGACGAGGTCGAGCAGATGTGGGAGGCGCTCACCCCGGCCCAGCAGTGGGCGCGCGGGATGGAGGGACTGCGCAGCCGCACGTCCGAGCTCCTGGAGATGACCCCGGACTGGGCGGCCTACCGCTTCGGCTCCACCCTGTCGTTGGGCGACCTCCTGGCACCCGACCACACCCGCCGCCTGGACCGCGCCTTCGAACTGGCCGGCTGAACCACGACCGCATCTTCCCGTAACCCGAACAGGAGCCATCCCTTGGACGTCAGCGTCTACCTCGACCGCGCCGCTCTCAAGGAGGCGGTCCTCACCCTCCTCATCCCGCCCGCCGAGCCCGAACTCCGCACGAGGGTCAAGGCCACCGGCACGGAGATCAACGGGGAGCCGGACAACCCGGCGAGCCTGGAGCGGGCCCACCGGTACGCAGACGAGCGGGGCAAGGACCAGGTCATCGACGAGGGGGAGGCCGAGTACCTCCAGGACGAACTCGCCGAGCTCTTCGGCGGCGACAACACCGTGATCGAGGAGGCCGACCCCGAAGCTGACCGGGAGACGGCCCACCAGATCATCACCGCCCTGGCCGCGGCCTTCCCGCTGCCGGCGTCCCTCCGCGACAGCCTCCCCCTCGCCCCGTGAGCGGACGGCGGAAGCCCCGGACCTGAGCGGCCTTCGTTTCTGCCACCCCGGGCCGACCGGCTCGCCCGGCCCGCCGAGCCTCGGGGACGCCCCGAACGAACTGACCCCCGGGCGGGAGCACACCATGAAGGTGTGCTCCCGCCCGGGGGTCAGTTCGTAAACGCGTGCCAGACGCTCCACAGGACGAGCAGACCGGCGATTGCTGCGGCGACGGCATCGCCTCCGGAGGGCCGCCAACCGGCGGCGCGGGCAAACGGGTTGATCCACGCGATGCGCTGGATGCGCTCGCCCACCGGGTAGTCGCCGTCGTGGCGGCGACGACGGTGCCGTACGCCGTGCCCCTCCGCGCCGGCGCGGAAGAAGTAGGGCCGGGACTCCGTGCCGCAGCGCTTGCAGCAGTACGTGAACGCCACGGCCGCCTCCTGATCCGATCGGTGGTCACCGGATCGTAGAGGGCAAGGGCCGTATCCGCGCACGGGCAGGGGCTCTTTCTCGCCGTGGCCGCGGAGGGCGCCGAGGCGGTGACCGCGGCGGCAAAGGTGGTGTCGACGGGCCGTAGACCGACGTGTCGACGGCCTGTCGACAGGGGTGAGACGGACGGTAGATGCCCTGGTAGATGGGGGTGTAGACGGCATCGGCGCCTCCACAGGGGCCGATCACGCGAGCACGTCAGGGGAGGGGGCGGAGACGGCCTGGAGGCGGGGCTGGACGGGGGCGCTGGGCGGGGGCGGCACGGGGGCCTCGGCGGGGGGTGCGGTGAGGGTGGTGACGGGGCCCTCGGCGAGGGGTGGGGTGAGGGTGGTGGCGGGGGGTGCGTCCTCGGCCTGGGCGGAGGTGGCCGGGGGCTCCTCGGAGGGGGCCCGGGGGGCCGGTCGGGCGAGGGTCTCCAGGGCCTCGTCCAGCGAGGTGCCGAACGCCTCCTGCAGCTCGTCCGCGCGGACCCCCCAGGTGGGCCCCTTCCCCTTCGCGCGGACGTTCCTGCTGACGGGGATCCCGGCGGCGGTGCAGAACTCCCGCAGTTGGAGCTGTTCCCACCCCTCGAAGCCCCGGGACTCCTGCTGCAGCCGCCCGAGGAGCTCGGAGATGTGCACGCCCATGTGCTCCGGTGCGGCGTCCCGGACGGCGGCCACGACGAAACGCGCGAGCAGGCGGGTGAAGCGGTCCTGCTCGGATTCCTCGTCCTGCTCCCCCGCAGATTTTTCATGATCGTTTCGGGTGGTGGTCTCCTGCGGCGGGGGAGCGATCATCCATGCGGCGATCACCCACACCACTGCGAGGACGGCGCCGCCGACCGGCGCGTACGGGGCGATGTAGGGCCAGACGAGCCACATGAACAGCCAGATGAGTCCGGCGATGACGACGCCGACGAAGAGGAGGATCAGGCAGCCCAGGCCCACCCGCTCGATCGCGTCATCGGCGGCGGCCCGAGTCGCCTTCCCGGACGCCTTGACGGTGCCCGTTGCCGGCTTGCCGGCGGAGTCGTCGTCGGGCGCGCCGTCCTGCTCCCGTACGGCTGGGGCGGCCTTTGACGGCGGGGCGTCGAGGTTCATGGCCGCCGTCCAGCCGAGCTTGACGCCCCGGGCCGCCCTGCGCAGCAGGAACGAGGCGATGAGGCGCGACCCGGTCAGCAGCGGGAGCAGCAGGAGCCGCGGCGTCTGCCTGACGCCCCGGAACGGGACGGCGACCTCCCTGAGCAGCGCTCTCATGCGAGCTTGCCCAGCATCGCGCCGATCAACTTGAAGAGGATCCCCCAGAAGGCGCCTGCCAGACCCCAGGAGACGCCCGCTCCCAGACCGAGGAACGCCGGGGGGAACCGCCGCTGCCACTCGGGCAGGAAGGCCAGGGTGGTCAGGATCAGGGCGGTTCCGGCCGGAGTGAGCCCGGCGACGACGTTCGGGTCGTTGAGCGTCGAGGCCGCCAGGTCGTGTGTGCCCTGGGCGATCATCCTCCAGGTGCCCCCGGCGATGATGAACAGGATGCCCGTCACGGCAGCGAGCCCGGCGAGGGGGCGGCGGTCCTCGAAGTGCTTCTTGAGGGGCTTCGAGCGGTTGCGGATGGCGATGATCAGGACGATGAATCCGGTCGCCGCGAGGGAGGAGAGCCCGACCGCTCCCAGGCCCTGGCCCAGGCTGGCGTCGGGGGCGGCGAGCACGGTGTTCATGGGGGTCACGGGTTGGTGCCTTTCAGATGACAGGGCCGTTGGAGTACAGGGCGCAGACGAGCAGGGACGTGGCCAGCGGGATGCGCGCCAGCCAGCGCTTGAGCAGCCCGCCGTGGCGGGTGCGCCACACCAGCCAGCCCGAGGCGCCGCACATGGTGAGGCCTACGACGAGCAGGGAGATGTCGGTCTGGCTCAGCCCGACGTGTCGGGCGACCGAGTCGGAGGTGTAGGCCAGCAGCTCCTGGCTGAGACGTCGTCCGAGCTCGGCGGCGACGAAAACCGCTCCGATACGGCCCAGGGTGCCGAACGGCACGAACGGTGAGAGCATCTCGCTGCCCGCCACTTTCCCTGCCACGAACGCCCCGCCGAGCGCCATGCCGGCCCCGAGCAGGCCGTCGGCAGCGGTGACCGCGGCCGGCGGGAACTGGGACAGGTAGGCGTTCAGACCGATGGCGGACCCGGCCAGCGCTGCGGTCCCGTTGAAGGTGATGACGCGCCAGAACCTGCTGGGACGCCACCCCTTCGCGGGCTGGGTGCGGATCTGCAGGGTCGGCTGCGGCTTGGGGACTTCGAGGTCCTGCGGGCCCTCAGCGGACTCCTCGCACTCGGTCTCGTCCGGCTCCGGCGGCTCGGGCTCGGGGGTCTTCTGGACCTCGATGAGGACGGGACCGCCGCCTTCCGGCACGGTCAGGACGTGCCCGGTGTAGGTGTCGAGGTCCGCGTCCTGGTCCTTGTAGAGACGGTCCCACCAGCCTGACTTGGACTCGCGCGGCGAGCCCTTCGCCGGGGTGGTCTTCGACTGGTCCCGGGCCCTGCGCCACCAGTCCGCGGCGGTCTCCTCCGGGCCGTTCTTCGGCGGCTGCGGCGGTGACTTCGGCTTGGGCGGAATGACAGGCTCCGCCCCGCTCCCCCGGGGGGCCGGCGGTGCGTCCTCCGTCGCGCTGACCTGCGCGTCTACACCGTCTACAGGGGCATCTACAGCAGCGTCTACGGGGGCAGGGGCCGACGTCTCGGCCGTCTTACGGCCACCGTCGGGGGCCTCTTCGGCGCGCGCCTCAGGTACGGGCACCTCGTCCGGGAGCGGCACGTGGAACGGGTCGGTCTTCTCGTCTGCGGTGGTCATGTTCCCTCCCTCCTCGGAGGCTCCGGTGACCCGCTCGCCCTGGAGGGCGAGGTGGATCAGCAGGCGTATGAACTGCTCGTTGTGGTCGGGTTCGGTACGGCTCAGTGGCCCCGCTGGTGGCAGGGCGTGGAGCCTGGGGCCGGGCGGTGTGCCTGGCCCCAGGCAGGCCGCGCGGGAGCGGCCCCCATGGAGCGGCTCAGTCATCGGCGGCGGTCTCGGCCTTGCGGGCCGCTTCCTTGAGGGCCTTGGTCATCCAGCTCGGCGAGCGGCCCAGTCTCTTGGCGAAGTCCTTCTGGGTCAGGCTCGGGTCGGCCCTCTTCGCGGCGAACCAGGCCGCGGCCGCATCGGCGCGCTCTGTTTCTTCCGGGCTCGGGGCGCCGAGGGCGGCGTGAACCGAACTCGGAGCCGGCGGCTTTGCGGCGTGCGCGCGGCGTGCGCGGCGTGAATTCACGGTGTCCCGGTTCACGTCGCCGTCGGTCTCGTTCACGCGCTCCTGTTCACGATCGCCGGGGTGCCCGTTCACGGTCTTGTCCGGAGCCGGATTCACGGTGCCGTCTCCGTCGTTCACGCCGCTTCGTTCACGGTCGGCCGGGTGGTTCACGCTGAGGTGAAACGGCTGTTTCACGCTCCACTCCGACCGGTTCACGGTCTCGGTTTCACGCGTGAATTCACGAGGTTTCACGCTCGGCGTGAATCCGTTCACGGTGCCTGCGAGCAGGGGATTCACGCGGTTCACGCGGTTCACGGCGGTGCGGTTCACGGGGGGCGTGAACGGCTTCATGCGTGAATCGTCGGCGCTCATCGCTCCGTTCACGCCGGACCGTGAACCGTCCTCGCGTGAACCGTTCACGCCGGACCGTGAACCGTCCTCGCGTGAACCGTTCACGCCGGACCGTGAACCGTCCTCGCGTGAACCGTTCACGCCGGCGTCGGGCCCGGTGTGAATCGGAGGATTCACGCCCTGCCCGGCGTCCGGATTCACGGGCCCCGGTTCACGCCCGGCGGCCTGGTTCACGGCGGCCGGCCGCGTCTCGGCCGTGTGCCCGGCGTGCGGATTCACGCCGGCGTCGGCGCCGTTGTTCACGGGCGGGGAAGGAACGTTCATGCGCTCGCCCGTGGAAGGCGCCGGGGCTCGGTCCGGGGATGAGGCGAGCGCGAGGGCGTCGGCCACGTGCGTCTCCAGCGCGTTGCCCTCGAAAGCCGGGGCAGGGGCAGGGGCAGGGGCCGAGGCAGGGGCCGAGGCGAGCGCGCGAGCGGAGTTGAGGGGCACGCCGTAGCGGGTGAGCCTCAGCGGCAGCCTGGCCTCGACGGGGGCCCGGCGGCGCCAGGCGCGGCCGAACCGGGTACGCAGGCGGGCCTGGTAGACGAGGCGCTCCTGCTCGAGTGCGAGGACCCGGTCGTAGGAGCGCAGCTCCCACAGCTTCATCCGCCGCCACAGCCTGAACGTGGGCAGCGGCGACAGCAGCCAGCGGATCAGCCGAACCGGTTCCAGGTGGCGGCCGGCGGTGATGTTCGCCAGCTGGCCGATCGCGTGCCGGGCGGCCTCGACCGTCACGACGAAGAGCACCGGGATCACCGCGTGCATCCCGACGCCGAGCGGGTCGGGCCAGGCCGCGGCGCCGTTGAAGGCGATGGTCGCGCTGGTCAGCAGCCACGCGGTCTGCCGAAGCATGGGGAACGGCATCCGAAGCCAGGTCAGCAGCAGGTCCAGCGCGAGCAGGACGAGGATCCCCGCGTCGACGCCGAGCGGGAACACATGGGCGAAGGTGCCGAAGCCCTTGCGGATCGCCAGGTCCCGGACTGCGGCGTACGAGCCGGCGAATCCGATCCCCGCGATCACCACCGCGCCGCCGACCACGACACCGACGATCACGCGCTGCGCCTGGTTGAGGGGCTGCCGGTCCGGCTCGCCGGCCGGGACCGGCGGGGGTGTCGTAGGGGGAGTGCTGGAGGTGGTGGTCACCGTACTTCTCCTGTGCGAGGCGGCTCCGGGTGGCGGAGGCCGCGAGGGGGGACATCGGGGGGTTGTTCCGTCCCCGTGCGTTGCTGAATGGGCCACCCGCACCGGCCGCCGACGGCCTTGCTGCCGCGCCGTCGCGGCGGCGGCCGGTGCGGGCAGGCCGGAGGCGCCGTGGTCACCAGCGACCCGGCGCCCCCGCCCGCCGCATCTTCTTGTAGGCGGTGGTCCGGTCGGCAGTGCCGCGGCGGTAGTCCGCCTGGCACCGGTCGACCGTGGCGGGCTCGGTGATGATCTGGTTCTCGCGGGGGCGCCGGTCCTCGGGCGCGCTCTGCGTCACCGGGCACCTGCGGCGGACGTCGTGGTGGTGATGTGGACGGTGGAGGTCCCGCAGTGCCCGCGGGCCTCGAGGTACCCGCCCACGTCCCGCAGACCCGGAGCGTTGATCGCCCGGACCAGGCTGTCGATCAGCGTGTTGGGCAGCGGGCGGCCGAGGTGTACGGCCACGTCGGCCCCCAGCGGCGCCACGTCGCTGATCATGTCGAAGAGACTGGAGACCAGGTCGTCATCGGTCAGCCCGCCCTGGTCGGGGCTGGGGGGCGGCGTGGCCGCCGGGACCGTGACGGTCAGCAGGCCGGCCAGGGCGCCGCGCATCTCCAGGATCTCCAGGACGAGTTCGTCCGCCGCCATGCGCTTCAGATCGAGCTTGATCGCCCGGAGCAGCACGTCGCGCGCTGCCTCAGCAGCCTGCACCCGGCGCTCGGCCGGGCTCAGGTTGCCGAGCCGGTTGCGCGCCATTCCCGCGAACGCGGCCAGGCTCGGGTGCACCGGCTCGAAGTCGTCGAGGTTGGTCATGAGCGCACCCCCTTGGCGGCCGCCGCGCTCGCGGCCAGCGTCAGGTTGGACAGGTACGCCCCGGCCACCTCCGCGGCGCGGGCCCGGGCGGCGGTGTCCACCGCGGCGGCGATCGTCTTGGAGTGCGCGGCGCTCGTCGAGCCGACCCGCGCGGCAGCGGGGGCGGGGTACTTATTAATCTGGGACACAGTTCGGACTCCTCGCTCAGTGAGGTGTTCGGATCAGGTCCGGTCCGGAGTGGCGACTCCTTCACGGGCCGAGTGGCCCCGTCCGGGAGGAACTCCTGGGCGGGGCTGTCTTTTTGGCCAGGCGGCCAAGGCCACGGCACACAGCCTTCGTGCGCCGGACCTTGGGTGTCTGGACTTCTCAGTCGCGCCCGGGCCGGCCGTGCGGCGATCGCGATGCCGCCCGAGCCGCGCCGGGCGCTCAGTCCCATGTCCGCTGTGGAGTTCTCAAGCGACGACGCCGTGTGGCTTTTTGTGGAGGATTGTCACGAATCGAGATCGGCAGGTGACCGCTGTGCGCGGCCAGGCCCACGTGGCCCGAACCTTCCAACCAACTTCACTAGCCTCACTAGGTTCACAAGTGAAGTTGGAGCGACCGTAGACCGCGAGCTGGCACGCCGTCAACCACGTCGCGCACAACGGTCGTTGAGGACAGAGGATCAAACGAAGTGCTGGTCAGCCCTCACGTGGGCGCAGGCGGCCTGATGATGTGCCGATAGCTTCACTTGCTTCACTTGGTAAGTTGGCTACTCTGACGGCATGAATAGCCGATCCAAGGAGCAAAGGCATTGGGGCGCCCAGGAGATCGCCGAAGATCTGCGAAGCCGAATCCAGGCCGGGGAGTTCAGCGAAGGCAGTCAACTGCCGGTGACCCGCACGCTGGTCGAGGAGTACCAAACCTCGCCCGAGACATCGCGCCAGGCCGTCCTGAAGCTCAAGGGCTGGGGACTGGTCACCTCGAGGCAGGGCAAGGGCGTCTTCGTGCGTGTCATAGACCCCATTGAGTGGCACGTTCACTCGTTCGAGCACGGAGAGCGCCGCGATGACCCCGCCCGCGGTATCGACGACTGGAAGGCCTCCATCGAGGAGCTCGGCCGCGTGCCGAGTCAGGACACCCCGGTCGTCACGGTCGAGCGGGCCCCTGAGGACGTCGCCAAATGGCTGGAACTGGAGCCCGGATCCTTCGCCGTCGCACGCCGCCGCCTGCGCCGCGTCGACGGCGTGCCCTTCCAGCTCGCCGACTCCTGGTTCCCCAGAGAAGTCGCCATGGACTCTCCGCTGATGGAGGAACGCGACGTCACCATGGCCGGCGGCATCCTCAAGAACATCGGCCACCCGCAGGTCCGCAGGCGCCACATCGTGCGCTCCTGGCTGCCCACCGACGAAGAGATCAAGCGGCTGGACCTCGATCCCGACGCCACCCACCCCGTCACCAGGCACACCCTCATCGGCTACGGGGCCGACGGCAAACCCGTTCGCTGCATGGTCACCATCGCCCCCGGCGACCGCAATGTCCTGATCTACGACTTCCAGGAATGAGCGCGTGCAACATCTGATCCGACGAGCCACGGACGACGACGCCATCGCGCTGATGAAGCTGCGCCTGGAGGCTGAGGAATGGCTCGCCGCCCAAGGGATCGACCAATGGCGCAGCCCCGGGTTCCGGGACCGGGCGCTCGACAAGTGGAGAACCGACATCGCCGCCGGCCGAACGTACGTCGTTGAGGACGGCGACGGCGGCGTGGTCGGAACCGTGACCCTCGCCCGGCCCGACACGGATTTCTGGACCCCGAAGGACGATCTCGACTCGGCGGTCTACATTGCCAAGCTGATCAGCTCCCGCGGTACGACCGGGGCCCGACTCGGGGGACGCATCATCGACTGGGCCGCATCCGTTGCGCGCCGAGACGGTCGGCCGTGGGTGCGCCTTGACTGCGATCGCGCGAACATCCGCTTGCAGGACTACTACCTCCGTGAGGGATTCACCCACGTGCGCACGAAGCGCCCCGACCACCGCCTGTCCGGATGGATGGGACAGCGTCCTGCCGACGTCATCCAGCACCCCGACCATCCCCTCGCCGAACTCGCCGAAGCTGAGAGAGATCCCCGTGCGCTCCAGTGACGTGCTTGACCTGCCGCCCCGGGTGCGCTGCCCGTGGGAGCGGATGACAGCGGCCCTGTAGTGAATGACCGGGGCGAAGCCGCCATGCGCACGACTGCTCCGACGTGCGGTGCTGCAGCCGCCCGCCGCCGCTGCTGCCCCGGTCCTTGGCCGCTGCCCCTAACGCTCCTCCGGGGTCCGGACCCCTGGCCGCCGCCGGCTACCGCGTCACCGGCATCGCCACCTCACCCGTCCAGCTCGCCACCGCCCGCCCCCTCTGGCCCGACCTCACCTTCCACGCCCTGGACATGCGCACCCCGCCGCCGGGCCCGTACGACGTCGTGCTGAACCTGTGGACCAGCCCCTGGCCGACTGGAAGCTCGTGCTCCCGGCGCGGGCGTACGACCGGCTGCGCGCGGTCGACGAAGCTGCGTACCGGCTCCGTCGAGCACACCCGTGACGACGTCGGCGCGGAGGGGACAAGCCCGTAGGGCGGCTGGTCGTTCACAGCGTCGCGTCGGCGGGCGGAAGGCGGCGAGGAACTGCTCGACGCCCTGGACGCGCGATGTTTGCGGAGGCCCGGCTCGGCCTTCTGGCGCGAATGATGATGGCGGTGGTCTCCTGCCGGGCTGCGAGGAGCTGCTCCCGGGTCCAGTCAAGATCCCCGTCGGCCGAGTGCCGGGTTCCGGACGGACGAGACCGTCAGGGTCTGTCCCTTCTCGGGACCCTCCAGAACGAGGACCGTGTCCCCGGCCCTGTGGTACCTCCTCATGGCAGTGATCCTCGCTACTTCTCGGCGGCTTCGCCGTCAACCGGAGCCCAGGCAGTCCACTGGTCGCTGGGGCGCCCCGGGATTGCGGCGTGGGACACCAGGACACCAGCGCCTCGCGCATCGATCGCTCGCTCTGCCTCGTGCCGCGATCCGTACGCGAACACGGGCTTGTCCGGGGCCCAGCGGACGCCATACTGGGGCAACAGCGCCAGTTCACCCGCGCCCTCACAGCTACCGTGGCGTCGAACCATGCCGTCCTTGCGGCGCGCGACCTCGTTACCGCATACACCGCAGCGTGCTCGCTCCTCGGCGTTTGTCGTTGCGGCCATGCTCATTGCGGCTCCTCACTTCTCGGTGGTGTGGGTAGCGGCCTGAACGGCTCGGATCTCATCGGCGGTGATGGTCTCGAAGTGCCACCAGCGGCCGTTCTCCCACTGCTCGACCTTCGCAGTGTCGGCGGTGCTGTCGCCTCCGAGGGGCCAGGCGGCTACCGCCGTCTACGAGCGCGGGCTCGCACGGTTGATCCACCACGAGATCGACCACCTGAACGGCCCGCTCTAGATCGCACGGATGCGGACCGACGTCATACCCATCCCCGTCGAGGAGTACCGCCAGACCGGTCGGGCGTGGACCTACGAGCAGTAAGGATCGATGGAAGACCGGATCGCCAGGCGGGCGGGAGCCATCGTGCCGCACGTCCCCCGACGATTGGAATCGTCCACGCCGTCGGCGCGCCGGGGCAATCGGGCTACAGGGCTTGGCAGATCTCGCGCGCCTGGTCCAGATCCTTCTTCACCGTCGCGTCGAAGTCGAAGACCTGGGCGTGGCGGTTCTGTGATCGGCGAATGGTCTGTGCGAGCTCCTTGTACTTCGCGTCGCCCGCTGCTGCCGACGCAGAAAGGGCCCCGGCTGCCGCATAGCGGTTGACGGCGACCTCGCCGGCAGGGCCCTTGGCCGTGTACTTCTCCGGGTCGAACCCGTCAAGCGCCTCGCAGGCGGCACGCGCATCTGCAGCTGGAGTCCCACCAGCAACAGGGGAGTCTGAGCCGGCGTTCATCGCCCATGCAGCGCCCATCCCCGCGGCGCCGAGTACGAGCCCGGCGACGAGGGAGAGCACCACAGTCTTCGTACGGGTGCCGGGTTGCTCGTAGGAGGGCGAGATGGGCGCGAAGGTGGAAGGCTGCTGTGGCTGCATCCGGCCAAAGGTAGCGTGACCGCACACGGGCAGGCACCCCTGCATGCCGCTCCAGCAGCGTCCGGCGGACAGAGGGCTGGGCCGCCATGCCGAGGGCGATGGTCCCGGCCATCTGCTTCCCGCTACCTCGCCGCACTCCATCCGATGACAGTGCTGGAGTCGGATCCGGCTGTGGCACGGCTGAACGGCTGCGCCGGCGGGCGACCGCGGGTGTGGAATGGCCAGCTACGCCACGGGGACGATGAGGCTTCCTGCTCGGATCGCATCGAGTAGCTCGTCCTTGATCTGGGACGGCATCAGGCACCCGAAGCGGATCTGCCTGGTTCACGACCACAGGCGGCCCGTCCGGATCCACAGGCTAGAGCCACTCTTGGGCGATGAGGTCGGCGCGCCACCGCCCAGGGAGTGCCAGCAGCGCATCAAGGACGCCAGCAGGCCATGCGGCTGGACACCGAGCGAAAGACGGGTATCCCGCCCGCGTCAGCTGGCGGCCAGGGCCAGGAACTCCTCGACGCCTTCGGCGGCCCGTACGTGCCGGAAGGCGGGGATGAGCTCCTGCACGAGGGCTTCGCAGCGCGGTGCCCCGATGCGACGGGCGAGCCAGAGGGCCTCTCCCGCTGTACGGGCCGCGATCTCGGGTTCCTTGAGTTCAAGGTGGCTGGATGCCTGGAAGGCGAGAAAAACGCCGCGGGTCTTGTCGCGCTCGGGGGGCAGCAGGGCCCGGCCTTCGCTGATCAGCTGGTGAGCGCGGGCTGTATCGCCGAGGTCGAGGAGGGCCTGGCCGGTGTCGACGGCGAGGTCGGCTTCGCCGTACCAGGAGCACCAGGTCGGCAGGGGCCTCGTGGTCGAGGCTGCGAGGAGCCGTTCGGCTGTGGTGAGGGCCCGTTGGGTCTCCCGCTTGTCTCCTTGGGTGGCCAGGGCTCGGGCGAGGCGGAGGTGAAGCAGGCTGCGGGCGGCGGGGTGGTCGGTGCGGGTGATGGCGTGGGTGAGGATGCCGACGGCGGTGGGGTGGTCCTTGCACCAGGCTGCCTGGTAGGCAAGGTCTCCGAGCATGGCGGCGCCCATGTCGCGGTCCCCGGTGGCGTGGGAGCTGTGAAGGGCGGCGACCCAGTGTTTGGTGGCGGTCGTGTGCTGTCCGCGGTCGAAGCGGTGCCAGGCGGCCGTCTGGGCGAGGGAAGCGGCAAGGTGGTGAAGTCGCTGGCCTGTCGGTTTGTCGTAGCGGCCGTGCTCGATCAGGTCGGTGACGGTGGTGAGGTGTCCGTCAAGGAGCGCGGTGAGATGTTGGCGCTGCTCGGTGGCGATCGAGCTGAGGCGTCGGGTGCTGTCCTCGAGGAGGGTGACGAGGTCGTCCCCCACGCTCGTGCCGCCTTTCGCGGAGGGGAGGGCGATGGCCTCCGCGCCTGCCCAGGCGGCGGCAAGACCGGTGAGGGCTACGCCCGAAGCGGAAAGAAACGCACGTCGGTCCATGGTGCTGGTGAGGGCCTCTCGCAGGGCGGGCACGGTGCTGGACGGGCCGAGGGGGACGATTCCCGTGTCGCCCGCGAGGAGCCAGTTCGGCCAGGTGTGCGGATCGACGGCGTCGGCCGGCACTCCCAGGACCTCGGCGATGTCGTACTGGGTATCGGCGTCGGGGACGACTCCCCGCTCCCATTTCCGCACGCGTTGCTTGTCCGCGCCGGAGCGCAGGCCGCGGCCGGCTGCGGCGGTACGGACCCGGGCCGCGAGGCCGGGCCCGGTCAGTCCGCGTTGCCACCGTAGGTAGGCGAGCGGGTGGGTGAACTGGTCCACTCCGACATACAAGCACCGGCCCGCGCCCTCCGTCCCTCCTTCGGTCGAAGGGGACTACCGGGGGACTACCGGCAACCTCTTTGCTGGCAGGGACAGTTGTCCCATCCTCGAAGTCCTGAACGAGTGGTGGCGACAGCCTCATGCGGCAGGTCGCTTCGGCCTCTGCGGACTCCGCCGGGAGCCTTCTCGCGAGACCTAGACTCAGCGCCTCCGTTCCGCCCAATCCCCGTTGCCCGATTTCGGGCTGGGAACCGACGGACGATCCGACCACTCCCGAGGAGAACTCCCGTGTCCGAGAAGGTCACCAAGGCCAAGGCGCTGTGCTACATCGTGCGCGACGGCCGACTGCTGGTCCACCGCCACACCGACTTCCCCTGGGAGGAGGTCGGCGTCCAGGTTCCCGCCGGCAGCATCCGCGAGGGCGAGACGCCCGAGGCGGCGGCGCTGCGCGAGGCCCGCGAGGAGACCGGACTGACGGACTTCAAGGTCGTGCGCAAGCTCGGCGTTGCCTCGTACGACATGGGCCCGTACCGCCCCGAGATCCAGGAGCGGCACATCTTCCTTCTTGAGCTGACCGAGCCGACCCCTGAGCGGTGGCCGAGCCAGGAGGACCACGACGGGCACGGTGAGCCGACGAGGTTTGAGTGCTTCTGGATCCCGCTGGAGACCGCGCACGTGCTCCAGTCCGGGCAGGGCGCGCTCCTCGGGCTCCTGGACGCCTGACCCCACCCATCCGCCCCGACCCGAACAGGGAGGCAGCCGATGCACAGCACCCCCGCCCGGCACGGCCCGATCAACGAGCTGTACCGCAGCCTGATGGACGACGAAGGCGAGGCTGCCGTCTCGGTGATCTTGAAGGTGCGCGGGGAGACCTGCGACATCGACTGCATCTACTGCTACGAGAAGCGCAAGGAGGCCCCGGGAGGAGCGCGGATCGACGCCGGGCAGGTGCGTCGGCTCGCCGAGATCTTCCCGGGCCGCCAGCTCGCGATCGAGCTGCACGGCGGTGAGCCGCTGACCGCGGGCCGCGAGCACATCGCCGAGGTGCTGCACGAACTCGCCAGGCAGCCTGCCGTGGTCCGTGTCTCGATGCAGACCAACGGCGTCCTGCTAGACGACGCGTGGCTGGACCTCTTCGAGACCACGTACCCGGGGCTGCGGATCGGGGTGTCTCTCGACGGGGACGCGAAGGGCAACGCCTGGAGGGTCGGGTACGACGGAACGCCGGTGTACCCGAAAGTGGCTGCCGCCCTCCGGCTCCTGGCTGCCCGCGGGTGGAAGGCCGGGGTGATCGCGGCGGTCACGCCGGCCGTCGTCGACCGCGCCGAGGAGGTCGTGGATCACCTGGCCGGGTTCGAGGCGGTCAACGCCGTCAGCTTCGTTCCCTGCTTCGACACCCCCGTGCAGCGGCCCACCGCCTCCTTCGGGCGGCGGCTTCCGGCGAGCCGTCGGCTCCAGCAGGCCGCCGTCGGCGCCGAAGGCGGCCCCGCCTGGGCGATCAGCCCGGCGCAGTACGCCGAGTTCGTCCTCGCCGCCACGGCCCGGTGGATTGCGGGCGGACACTTCACCCGGCTGAAGCTGGAGCCGGCGGTGTCGACGATCCGCCGACTGCGGGGGCTGGGGACCGGCTTCTGCCACTTCTCCGACCTGAAATGCGATCACGTCTTCACGCTCTACCCCGACGGCCGCCTGGGCAGCTGCGACGAACTCCCCTGGCCCCAGGCCCAGCTCACCCGCCTCGACCAGACCGCGGGTGAACCCGACATCGTCGCCGCCCAGCGCAGGCTCCCGCTGCTGAACCAGGGCAAGGACCTGATGGGACGGTGCACGGGCTGCTCGTACCGCTCGGCGTGCGGCGGAGGGTGTATCGCCACCCGCTGGCGCTACGAGAAGGCCGGCGACCAGGACGCCTATTGCGACCACCGCACGCGGATGATCGACGGGATCGCAGCCCTCCTCGCCCAGCCCGCCCACCCGGACGGCGCCTTGTGCCGCACCACCCGGTGGCGCCCGCAGACCCCGAACAGCATGCGGGACATCGATGTCTTCCTCTCCCGATGGGACCGCCCGGACGCGGACCGTCAGCCCGTGCGGCTGCACACCAGCGCGTACGGCAACATCAACACCGTCGGCGAACCCGGCGTACACGAGGCCGACGACCTCGACCCGGGCCACCCGCAGTGGCACGAGGCGATCGAGGCCGGTGTCCGCCCACTGGTCGACGCCGTCACCGGCCCGTGGGGCTGCGTCACGTACGACAGCTGCGAGGGCCACTCGTACGACGGCCTCGGCATGCTCCCCACCGAGCGCCGGATCGGGGTCCTGCCCCGCGACCGCGCGGAGTACGCCCGCGTGGCCGCCGCCCTGTGCCGTGCGGCCACGGCCGCGGCCCCCGCCCTGCCGGCTTCCGTCCAGGTGACGGTTGGCCGCGCCGAACTGGAGTGCGAGAGCAGTACGCGCAGTGTCCCTGTGGTCGACCTGGTTCTGCTGCCCGCGCCCGGACACGGCTGGGCGGATTACTTCGCGGCCGTGGACGAGGCGACCCGGGGCGTCGCCGCCGCCCTCGGCGGCGAGCGGCCGACCGGCTACCGGTGCGCCTGCCCTGTCCCCGCGCCGGACGTGTCCCTTCGTGAGGGAGTGCCGGCGTGAGCGGGGAACGGGTCCTCGACGAACTGACCGTCCACCAGCTGCTCGGGCGCATCGCGTACTTCCACGTCCTGCTCATCGCCCCCGATCTGCCGGCCGCCGATCGGGCGCCGGTATCCGGACCAGCCTGCTGCCGCCACCGGGCTCCCGGCTCCCGGTCGCCGGAGACGGTGCTGGCGGGCTCCGCGTGGGGAGCGCTCCTTGAGGTCGCGGCCGAGCTGCCCGGCCACCACCGGCCCTGCCCGCGCACGTCCAACGCGTGCTGTGCGGCCTGTCGTGTCACCTCGGCCGCGGCGGCGGTAGGGAGCGGCTGGGCTGCGGCCGAGCACCGGGCCTACCACCAGCATTCTCCGGCGCCGGGGCTCCTGGATGCCTGCGGACGTGCGGCGGCCAGCCGGGTGGGGCGGGTCTTCGCCGCCCGGCACGCCACCGCGTGCGCGGCCCTGGACCGGCTCACCGCCGAGCCGCCGGCCCCCGAAACCCTGCCCGGTGTGGACGACCTGCCGCTGACCGGCGAGCTGCTGGCCCTGTGGGCGGACCCGGCCGCAACCACCCAGGCGCCCGTGGCCAGCTGGCTCAACCACTGCACCGGCGGCCTGGGCGACGTCCGCCGCGTGCTCGAATCAAGGAGAAACACGTCGTGATCCACATCGCCGAGACCGTCGCCATCGGAAGCGTCGAAGGCTTCCTCACCGCCGGCGAGCGGGACCAGCTCGCCGCCCTGATGCGCGCCTTCCTCACCTCCGAGCGTCGAAGCCACTTCGGCGAGCAGCGCAGCAGCTCGATCCACGAGATCCCCGGCCACACCCCGGAGCAGGCGATGGCCGTGTACGAGCCGGCCGGGCGAGTGGAGATCCCGAAGATCCCCGAGCAGGCCGAGCAGCTGCTCCAGGATGCCTTCGACCGGGCCCGCCCCGCCTTGTCCCGCGTCATGCCGTCGATCACGACGTGCCGTCCGTGGACGTACGTCGAGTACGGGCCCGGCCAGCACATCACCTCCCACCTCGACGGCATCGCCCCCGACCCGCTCGCCTGGCCCCGGCAGATCGCCGGCATCAGCGTGGTGATCAGCGAGGCGGAGGCCGGCGGCGGGTTCTACGTCGAGACCTCCTCCGACAGCCGCCTGTGGGACACCCGCCTCGGCCACTTTCCCGGCAGCGGCTACGCGCCCGGCATGTGGCTGGCGCACGACGGCGCCGACCACTCCGCCGGCTGGTTCACGCAGATGCCCCGTACCCGCTGGACCGTAGGCCCCGCCCGGGGCACCGCCCTGCTCTACGGCTCCCAGCTCGCCCACGGCACGGAGCCGGTGGTCCGTGGGCGGTGCGCGAAGTTCATCAGCTGGCTGACCGCCGAGGTCGGCGAGCGGTGAAGGGGATGCTGCTGACCATCGAGGGCATCTCCGGGGCGGGCAAGAGCACCCTGCGTGACCGGCTCCTCGCTGCCGCCCGCGCCGAGGGCTTGCCGCTGGGGCACATCGGCCAGTTCTCCTGGCTGTCGCTCCCCGCCACCCGGACGATCGTCCGCCTGCGCTCCGGTCTCCGCGCCGCCGACAGCACGGAAGCGATCTCCGCCGTACGCCTCGACCTGGACCTGCACGGCCGCCACAACCTGGCCCCCGCCCTCGCCCGCGGGCACGTCGTCGCCGACCGGCTCGCCCTGTCGACCGCGTGCCAGCTCGCCCTGGTCCACGGTCTGCCCGTGACCGACTGCGTCCGGCAGCTCGCCCACGCGCCCACCGCACGCGCGAAGCTGACCGTCCTGCTCACCACCCCGCCCGGCCTGTGCCTTGAGCGGCTCTCACGCCGGGCCACGCGACGCCGCTTCGGCGAGGGCCCCGACACCGCTGCACACCTCACCGACCTGTACGACCAGGCGACCACGGCCTGGACCGAGGTGACCGGGCTGGCCGTCCTGCGCCACCCCTGCAGCACCGGCACCGACCTCGACACCCTGACCGCCATGTGCCTGAGCGCCTTACGCCAAACCCCCGCGCCCACCGCGCGCGTATAGGAGGAGTGCCCCCGACATGCGTCTGCATCCAATGCACCCGGCCGCCTGGGTCCTCGACCAACTCGGCACCGACGGATGGCAGGTCCACACCCTGCTCTCCTTCACCCGCGCCAGCACCCTGGCCCTCGTCAGCCGGGACGAGGCGGCGCCCGTGGTCCTCAAGGCCGGGTTCGGCAACAACCACGTCCTCGCCGAACTCGACGAGAAGGACCGCCCGGCCGCGTACGGCTTCTACTGGTACGCCGAGATGACCCCGGCCGAACGTGCCCTCGCCCGCGAGGACTTCCGCCACGAGATCGCCGTAGCCCGCGCCGCCACCGGCGCCGGACACGTCGTCCCGCTCCTGGAGGAAGGCGCCACCGACCGGTTCGACTGGTACACGATGCCCTACTGCCCTGGCGGCTCCTTCCGCTCCTGGCTCACGGCCCCACGCGACGAGAAGACCACGGCCGCCGGACTGGGCATCCTGGCCGACGTCGCAGCCGGCCTCACCCACCTGCACGAACGCGGCATTGTGCACCGCGACGTCTACCAGGAGAACGTCCTCGTCCACGACGGCCACGGGATGATCACCGACCTCGGCGCCGCCCGACTCACCACCGCCGCCCGAGGCCCCGCCGGGCGCGGCCCGGAAGTCCACTGGCCCCCGGAATACGCCTCCTCCTACAACACCGCCACCCCGGCCGCCGACGTGTTCAGCCTCGCCGTCCTGGTCCACCGCTTCGCATGCGGCGACATCCCCCGCCACGGCGACCACCGCCTGAACTCCGCGCCGGGCCCGCTGCGCCCGCTGCTCACCGGAGCACTCGCACCGGACCCCAGGGACCGCCCCACGATGGCGGACCTGCACGACGGCATCCGGCAGGCAGCCGAACCGACTTCCGCGCCGCAACCGCGCCGCGGGCACTAAGCACACCTCCGGAAGGAGGGCCTGCGGTGCACTCCGCCCGAGCACCCCCGCCCGGCCCGAGCACACGACACCCACCATCCCCACCCATGAGAGGGCAAGACCGACCATGACCGAGAACCAGACGACCCCCGAGTCCTTCCTCACCGCCGTGGACACCCTCCGCGCCGACGAGGACACCGTCCGCGCCACCGCCCACACCTCCAGCGTCTCCGCCGACGGCTGGACGGCCACCGAGCCGGCCACCACCCCCGAGGGCACCGACGCCTGAAACACCCCCTGACGCCCGGCGGCGACCCGCCGGTAGTCACCCTGGGGTCGGCCCGACGGGGCCGGCCCCAGCCCAGCTTCGGGAAGGAACCCTCGTGCCCGCACCTCTCGACTTCGCGTTCTCCCCTATCCAGGGCCTGCGCCGGGACCGCACGCAGCGGATCCACAGCCTCTTCCGGGCCCACGTGGGCCGGACCGAGCGGCCGGCCGACGCCTACTGCCTGGCCCATCACGCCCTCGAAGGCGCCGAAGCCGCCGCCCGCACCGGGGACACCGCCACCTTCGACTGGTACCAGGACCGCCCTGACGCGAACGGGATCACCCTCGCCACGCCGACGACCGTCGGCCCCCGTGTCATCGTCTCGCCCGACCCGCGCCTCATGCTGCGGTCCTCGATCTCCGACACCGCGTACTACGTCCTCGGCCCCGACACCACCGCCGCCTCGGCGGACGAACTCGCCCTCACCGCATCCGCCTTCGACACGGCAGCTCGGCACGGGTTCGGCGATCTGCTGGCGGACCACGCAGTCGTCACCTGCCTGCTCCGGCGCAAAGCGCTCGGCGACACCCTCATCAGCTGGGCCATCACCCGGCTTCCGGGAACCGTATACACCGACCACGTCGGCGCCCCGACCGTACTCGGCCGCGACCTGGTCCACGAAGCCGGCCACAACTGGCTCAACGACGCCCTGGCCTCGATCGGCTGCGCACTCGACGAGGCGGAGACGTTCCACTCCCCCTGGCGAAACTCGCAGAGGCCCGCGTTCGGCTTCCTCCACGCCTGCTGGGCCTTCCCCCTGACCATGATCTACACCGCCCGCGTGCTCACCGAAACCAGTGGCGGCCTCCACCGCTTCCTGGCCGGCTACCTCGACCAGCAGCGCCGGCTGCTCGCGACCACCACGGCCGATCACACGAAGGCGCTCGCCCTCGTCGCACACCCCGAGCTTCAGCAGCGCCTGCAGATCGTCTACGACGAGGCCCTCTCCCTGTAGGGGGTACGCGACTGCCCTCGGTCGTGGTCAGCGTGCCATTTCGTCTCCGATCGTGCGAGCGGGGACCTTGTGGGCGGTGGGCCGGTCAGGCGATGAGCTCGTGCGGAACACCCGGTGCGGGGCTGAGGCGGAGTCGGGTGAACTGCTCAGTGCTGATGATCTCGTTGCGGTCTGGTTCGGGCAGGGGCCGCGGGCGCGCGATCTCGCTGCGGTGGGCGCAGATCGCCTCCCACTTCGCCGCAGCCCACGGTGAGACGTCGACGACCCGTACCGCCCGACCTGGCCCACACCACCATGGTCCGGCAACGGATCGCCCGAGGCGGTGTACGGATGACTACTGCTTCCGGGATCGGCGCATGGTCAGCCGGCTCCCGCTCGGCCTTCGCTCATGGGTACCGGTGTCGACCGGGGCACGGCCGCGGAGAAGCAGCAGGACGAGGGGCATCGCGTCGAGGCAGCAGGCGGCCTGGAGAAGGGCCGTGGCGGCGTCCTCCACTTCGGGGGTGACTTGCTCCGCACGCTCTGCCGCACCAGGCTGAAGTTGTCCTGAAGCCGTTCGGTTGACACCCCCTGGACTTGAGAATCGGGCACATGGGTGACTTGGTGGAACATGAGACGGCGAGCTGCTACGCCTTCGCGCGGTTCGGTAGGCAGTGGCGATTGTGCGTGATTGAGCACCCGCGCCTCGGGGGTGAACTCGTGCCCGGCGGGCACGGTGAGGCTGGTGAGGATCCGCGTGCGACTGCGGTGCGGGAGGTGTCGGAGGAGACGGGGCGTCGCGTGCGCCTGCTGCCGCCGCCGCTTCCCGAGGGGTATCCACACCCGGCGACCGCGTCGGTGTGGCATGTGGTCTCGATGCCGGCCGCCCCGGACAGCCGCTGCGATCGGCGCCACGAGCACCGGGACCACATCTTCGTCGGTGTCGTCGACAGGCCGTTCGCCATGCAGGGCACGCCCGAGCACACGGTCCACTGGGTGGAGCGCAGCGCGGTCTACCGGCTCAACCTTCCCGAGGACACCCGGGTGCTAGCCGGCGAGCTGTTCGGGATGATGGACCGCGTTGCGGCCGTACGGCCCCAGCCGGCGATCGACGAGGACCTGGCCGCGGAGCTCCTCCGGCGCCAGGCGGAAGACCAGGCCGTACGGCTGGTCCCGGTGGCCGAGCGGACGCCTGAGCTGATGGAGCGGTGGCGGGCCGTGGACGAGGCGAACACCACCTGGCTGCGTAAGGTGATCGCCGCGCGCGGATGGCCGGGCGAGGCGCTGGTCGGCCGGCAAGCTACTGGGGCTGCCTGGCTGCTTGCCCAGCATGCTGACCGGCAGCCCGACTTCCAGCAGGAGTGCCTGGAACTGCTCTCAGCCGCCGTGACCGCGGGCGACGCCGATCCGCAACACGGCGCTCTGCTGGAGGACCGGGTACGGATCGCCCGAGGGCAGCAGCAGATCTTCGGCACCCAGCTGACACAGGGGCCCGACGGCACGCTCGTCCCGTATCCCGTGGCGTACCCGGACGAGGTCGAGGCGCTACGGGCAGCGTGGGGCTTCCCGCCGCTGGCGACATACATCGAACAGGTCACGGCCAGCGCCGGTTAGGGCTGGCCCGCACGGCAGGCAACGGGCCCGAGGTCGTCTCCGCCCTCAGCAGATCGCGCCGTGCACGCCCGACGGATCAGATGATGGGTGGCCGCCCCAGGCGGGTCATACGCCACACGGTGCGCCATCGGATGGGACGCCGCGGCGGACAGGGGACTCGGAGCCCTTCGAAGAACCCGGCCCACCAGGCGCGCAGCCCCCACGCGGGGTGGCGTTGGGAAAGGGTGTAAGCGGCCCAGGTGGCGAGGTAGACCGGGATGAGGAGGGCGGGCAGGCGCCGTCGCGCCAGCCAGACCCGGTTGCGCCCGGTGTTGCGGTAGTAGACGGCGTGCCGAGTGGCGGGGGTCCGCGGGTGGCGCAGGATCGCGTCGGCCCGGTAGTGGATGTCCCAGCCGGCGTCGAGGGCACGCCAGGCGAAGTCGGTCTCCTCGTGGGCGTAGAAGAAGAGGTCGGGGAAGGGGCCGACCTCGTCGATGACGGTGGTACGGATGGCGTGGGCGCCGCCGAGGTAGGTGGTGACGGGGCCGGAGCGCAGGGGGTCGGCGGCTCCGAAGCGGGGGACGTGGCGACGCTGGGTCTGGCCGTGGTCGTCGATGATGCGGAAGCTGACGATGCCGAGGCGGGGATGGGTGGTGAAGGCGTTGCGCAGGAGCTGGAAGGTGTCGGTACGGGGCAGTAGCCCGTCGTCGTCGAGGATGACGACCAGGTCGGCTCGGTCGTGGTCGCGCAGCCACCGGGCGCCGACGTTGCGGCCGCCAGGGATGCCCAGGTTTTCAGGCAGTTCCAGCGGGACTGTATCGGGTGGGAGGGGCGGGAGAGGAGCGCCCTGGCCGACGATGACGATGGTGGCGGGTTCGCCGTTCTGGGCGGTGACGGAGTCGATCAGGGCGTTGAGCTCGCGGGGGCGGTCGCCCATGGTGAGGATGACGACGCCGATCCTCAGGTCGGTGGTGTCGCTCATGCCGGGGTCCTCAGCAGGTGGTTGGCGCGTTGGGTCAGGTCGGCGGCGCCGGGGATGCCGCGGCGCGCGTACCCCGCGGCGGCAACCCTTATGGCGGCGACCTCCTGCCGACTGCGGTCGGAGTCGATGCCTTCCATGACGGTGAGGCACTGCCGCCACAGGTGCACGGCTTCCTCGTGGCGGCGCTGGGCGGCCACGGACTTGGCGAGGTTCGCCAGCGTCAGGGCGTGGCCGCGCTGGTAGGAGCTGGGGGAGCGGCCGGCGAGGGCTGAGCGGTAGTGGTGCTCGGCGGCCTTGTGATCGCGCATGGCGGTCAAGGTCTTGCCGGTGTGGGAGGCGACGGTGGCGGCGACGGGCCCGGACCCTGCCGCGTACGAGGCCACCGGGCCGTCTTCGCTGTCGAGAGCCTGCTCGGCGCGCAGAAGCGCGGAAGCGGCCTTAACGGTGTGGCCGGCGGCGCCGTAGGCGCGGGCGCAGGTCACCAGGAGCAGAGCCTGGGTGTGCCGGTCGACCTTGCCGGCGGCGCGACGGAGTGCTTCTTCGGAGAGGTCGACGCAGGAGTCGGGGTGGCCGAGGTCGAGGGCCTGGTGGGTCATGGCCCGCAGCATCCATGCCGCGTGCCCGTCCGGGTCGGCCTCGCAGGCGAGCTGGTAGCCGACTTGGTAGTAGCGCTGGGCGGCGCCTTCGCGGCTGAGGTCGTGGTGCTTCCATCCGATCAGGCAGGCCAGCTGGGCGGCGGCCGCGTACGCCTGCCGGCGTTGCTTGTCGTCGGGGAAGCGGGCCTTGAGCAGCGGGACGACGGTGTCGGTGAGGTAGACGGTGGCGGTGGTCAGGCCGTGCCCGCCGCCGAGTTTGTCGTCGGCTGCCCGGAACATCTCGGTGAGGTCGCGGATGGTGCTGATCTCGCCCGTTCCCACGGCTCCCTTGTGCGCGGCGGCGTGGAGGGTGGCGGCGACGGCTTCGTGGTCGTACGCCAGGGGAAGCGCGACGGCGGCGGTGGCGAAGGCGGAGTGGAGGAAGTCTCTGCGCCGGAGCAACACGAATCTCCCGAGGTCGGCGACGGCGGCGAGCGGGTCGGCCGCGAGGGCCGGTCCGGTGCCTGCGGAGCCTAGACCGATTTCGTCGACCGTCACCGTCCGCTTCATCCTTCTGGTGAGCGCCTCGGCGATGTAGGACGGCGTCTGGCCGGATGGTGTACCGCCGGCGACCCAGTAGGCGACGGCGGATGGCCGGGTACTGAGTCGCTCTCCGGCTTCGGCCGCGACGATGCGAACGGTGCTGGCCAGAGCGTTGTAGGTGATGCCGGCCTCGGCGATGACGGCGGCTAACTGGGTGTTGGGGTCCGGCATGCCCGGCCTCCCGTGAGTGATCTTGAACGGTTTGAACGCATCCGCGGGGCGAACACCGTACTCGCTTTGCAAGTCCAGCTGTTCACTCTTCACAGCGCCGGGTACGGCCGACCGCGTCGAGAGCCGCCTGCCGGACCGCGCCCGTTCCTCCTTGCCCTGCCTGATATTGGCCGGGCTCCGTCATCCCTGGCTCTGCCCCGTCCGGGGGCGAGCCTCACCACCGCGGAGGCGCAGCATGGAACTTCCGTACGTCACTATTCCGTTGGACCAGACCCTGTCCCGCCGCTGGGACCGCTTCTACGCCCGCCCGGCCGGGCGCCCCCGTCACGTCGAGGAGGGGCTGTGGCGCCGGACGCAGGACCCGCGCAACGCCGAGCAGTCCGGGTGGGCCGGGCCCGGGGACGCCCGGCGGCGGATCGTGCACTACCGCCACGAGTTCTCCGCCGACCCCACTACGGGGCTGGCCCTCGCGCAGATGTACGTCTTCCACTCCTGCGCCTACCCCGGGCCGGAGGCCGCCCTGCACCACGACCAGGTGGGCAAGGCCCTCGTCGCCGGGAACTGGACGCAGATGAGCGAGACGGTGTGGCGCCGCGGGTCCTTGCGGTGCGCGGTGCGCACCCACGAGGTGCACCCGCAGGACGTGCGGGCCGGGCGGGCCATGCCGGACAGCTACCGGCACGTGGAGGTGACCGTGCACTCCGACGGCTACCGGCCCGCGGGTCCCGGCGAGGCGGAGCTGCCGTGGAAGGTCCTGGCCGGCGGGATGCGGGTGAAGGACCTCCGCGGGGAGCCGGAGATCGTCACGGACCTGTCGGGCCTGGCCGGCTTCCTGCCCTTCCAGGTCGAGGTCGGGTGCGGCATGTCGGTCGAGGCGGGGATCCCCGCCCTGCACTGGCTCCACGAGGTGTACCGGGTGACCGACCGGTCCGACGACTCGTTCGTCCTGTCCCCCGAGGCGGACACCTTCCTGACCGAGCTGCTGGGTGCGCCGGAGGCCAAACTGCCGGAGCTGGTGGAGATGTTCGGCGCGTGCCTGCGGGCCGAGCCGACGCCGGCGCACCGGGTGCTGCGGTCCCTGGCCCGCGCGGGTCATCTGGTCGGGCCGGTCGTCACGAACAACTTCGACGGCCTGTTCGACCGGCTCGGCATGCAGGAGTGCTACGTCCGCCGCTACGACGAGCAGGTGCCCGACGTGCCGTTCCTGCCCGAAGCCCGGGCCCTGCTGGTGATCGGCAGCCACGCCGACCGGCGCCGGGTCCAGGCCCGCGCCCGCGAGCGCGGCATGAAGGTGTTCTTCCTCGACCCCGAGGGCTTCGAGGACAACGGCGCCTGGCGCCCCTACCCGGTCGAAGGCGCCCGCGAGGGCGATGTGCTGTGCCGTCGGCCGGCCACGCCCGCTCTGACCGAGTTCGCCGCGCTGCTCGGCGCGGACAAGTAGAGGAGGACCTCGGTGGACACCCACCCCCAACTGATCTGGCACAACGCCCGCATCCGCCCCTGGGACGAGGCCCGCGTACACGTCACCTCGGAGACCGCGCTGCGCGGCGTGAACGTCTTCGAGGGGATCCGCGGCTACTGGCAGGCGGAGCACGGCCGGCTGGCCGTCGTCCGCCCGGCGGCGCACCTGGCCCGCCTGGAGCAGTCCGCCGCCCTGATGCGCATCCCCCGCCCCCGCCTCGCCGAACAGGTCCGCGAGGGCATGACCGCGCTGCTCAAGGAGCTCGCCCCGCGCCACGACGTGTACCTGCGGCCCACCCTGTACGTGGAGGACGGCCGGTACACCGACCGCCCGGACGGCATCGTGACCGGCGTGTACGTCACGTGCGTGGCCGCGCCGGCGCGCCCTCAGCGGCCGGTGGCCTGCCGCATCAGCACCTGGATGCGGATCCCGGACCGGGCGCTGCCGACATCGGCGAAGACCGGTGCCGCGTACGCGGCGTTCCGCCTGGCCCGGCTGCAGGCGCAGGCGGACGGCGCGGACGAGGCGATCTTGCTGAACGAGCGAGGCACGGTCGCGGAGACGGGCGGGGCGGCGGTGTTCGCGGTCACGGGCGGCACGCTGGTCACCCCGCCGGTCAGCGACGGCCTGCTGGACTCCGTCACCCGCGGCATCGTGCTCGCCCTGGCCGACCGGCTCGGCATCCCCGTCCAGGTCCGCTCGCTGGCCCCGGCCGAGCTGATGGACGCGGACGAGGTGTTCCTGACCGGCACGCTGGACGAAGTCCGTGCGGTCTCCTGCGTCGACGACCGCCAGTTCGGCGACGGAGCCGGGGCGGTGACCGGCGCGGTGAGCGAGGCGTACCTGGCGATGTGCACCGGCCGCACCGAGCCGCTCGACGAGGCGTTCACGGAGGTCCTCGCGTGAACAGGCGTACGCCGCAGGCGGTGTTGCTGGACATCGGCATGACGCTGATCCACCCCTCGGGCGCGGTGATGGCCGAGGAACTCGCCGCCCAGGGTGCGCCTGGGGTGGACCCGGCCGTCGCGGCGGCGGCGCTCGCGGCGGCGGCCGAGGCCCACCACACCGACTTCCCCCACGGCCTTGAGCGGCCCACGAAGCTCGGCCACGCCTGGGCGGACCTGCTGGAGGTGGACCGGTCGGCGGGCTCGGCGGCGTGGACGGCGGCCGCGGCCCGGCCGGATCTGTACCGCGACCTCGACCCGGACGCGGTCGGTGTGCTCACCGCGCTGAAAGGCGCAGGGATCACCACGGTGGCGGTGTCGAACTCCGACGGCACCCTCGATGAGGAGCTGGACCGGTTCGGGCTGCTCGGCCTGTTCGACGCGACGGTCGACTCCACAGTCTTCGGCCGCGAGAAGCCGAACTCGTCGATCTTCACTGCGGGCCTGGAACGCGCCCGATGCACGCCGGCAGAAGTGGTGTTCGTCGGGGACGGGCTGATCAACGACGTCTTCGGTGCACTGGCGGCGGGCATCGGCCGCACCGTGCTCTACGACCGGCACCGGGTCTGGCGCACCCTGCCGGTGCCGGTGATCCACCGGCTCGGTGACCTTCTGCCGCTGGTGGGCTGCTGATGCGGATCTGCCTGGTGTCCACGACGTACCATCCCCGGGCCGGCGGGATGGAGACCCACGTGACGAACCTCGCCGAACACCTCGCACAGCTCGGATACCGGGTGACCGTCCTGACCAACCGCGACCACCCCGGCCAGCCGCCCACCGCCACCGAAGAGGGCGTCGAGGTGATCCGGACCGGCGCGCTGCTCGCCGGGTTCACCGAGCACGGCGTGCCCTGGGAGGAGGCCATGTTCGGCCTGCTGGCCGATGTCGCGCCGCTCCTGGACGGCCAGCCGTTCAACGTGGTGCACACCCACACCCAGGCGGCCCTGCTGCTGGCGTCCCTGTCGGGCCTGGCCGAGCGCAGCCCGCTGGTGGCCTCGTTCCACGAGACCCGGCCCGAGACCGAGCCGTGCGGCGCCGCTCGCTCCCGGTTCGTCGCCCGCGCCTGCCTGCCCGACCTCGTGCTCGCCGGCAGCCGCCGCTTCGCCGAACAGGCCGTCTCCTTCGGCTACCCCAAGGACCGGATCCGCACCGTATTCATGGGCACCCCGGCCCCGGCCGACGCAGAGCCGCGCGTGCGAGCGGAGGCCCGGCAGGAGCTCGAGAAGGAAGCCGGTGTCCCGGCCGACGGCACGCTGGTGGTGTGCGTCGGCCGCTACACCCCGCGCAAGGCCCAGCACCGGATTCTCGACGCCCTTCCCCTCCTCCAGGAAACCGGCCCGGTGCGGGTGCTGCTGATCGGCTCCCGTAACGGGTCCGACCCCGGCTACCTCGGCCGGCTCCAGCAGCAGGCCGCCGCGGCCGGCGCCGCGGTCACGCTCCTGGCCGACTGCCCCGACTCGCTGCGCGATCTCGCGCTGGACGCCGGCGACATCCTCACCCAGCCCAGCACCCACGAAGGACTCGGCCTGGCCTGCGTCGAAGGGATGCGCCACGCCCTGCCCGTCGTCGCCACCGACACCGACGGGCTGCGTGAAGTCGTCACCGACCAGACCGGCATCCTCACCGACACCGCCGACCCCCGCCGCTACGCCGCCGCCCTGGACCGCCTCGCCACCGACCCCGGCCTGCGGGCCCGGCTCGGCCAGGCCGGGCGCCGGCGGGCGGCCGAGACGTTCGGCATCGCCCAGTGCGCCCAGCGCACCCTCGACGTCTACCGCGAGGCGATCCGCCTTCGCACGGCAGGAGCAGCATGACCCGCAAGACGCTCGGCATCTACGGCCCGCTGCCCGCCGACCGCAGCGGCGTGGCCGCCTACATCACCGACTCCCTCGCCTCCCTCGCCGCCTACTACGAGCCCGTCAGGGTCACCGAACCCGCAACCGACCCCCGCCAGTTCGACCAGGTCCTCTACCACCTGGGCAACAACGCGATGCACCACGAGGCGTTCCGGGCGCTCGCCGCCCGGCCCGGGCCCGTGATCCTGCACGAGTACAACAACATCGACTACTACCTCAGCTGCTGGGACCGGCTCCCGCCCGCCGAGCAGAACCGGTTCCTCGCCCTGGCCGGCCGGCACCTCGACCACCGGTTCACCGACCGCTCGGCCCTGGACCGCTACCTCGACGCCCGGCCTGAAATCGACCGGTACAGCATGGACATGGGGGTGGAGAGCATCGCGATCGGCCAGGCCACCGAGGTCCTCGTCCACTCCGCCGAAGCCCACGACACTCTCGCCCGCCGCTACCCGCAGGCCCGCATCCAGCGCATCCCGTTCGGCGTCCACCCCATCACTGCGCCGCGCCGCGCGGATCTGCTCGCCGCCCACGGCGTGCCCGCGGGCGCCTTCGTGTTCGCCACCTTCGGCTTCCTCGGCGCGTACAAGAGGATCGGGGTGCTCCTCGACGCGTGGCGGCAGTGGGACGACCGGCCCGCCGACGCGGTGCTGCTCCTGGCCGGCGAAGCCCGCGACGGCCTCGCCGTCCCCGACGCCCCGGGCATCGTCCACACCGGGTACCTGCCCGATGCCGACTTCGACCAGCTGCTGATGTCCGTGGACTGCGCGATCCAGCTTCGCGGACCGTGGCTGGGGGAGACCTCCGGCCCGCTGACCAAGCTCCTGGCCCACCGCCGGCCCGTCATCACCAGCGAGATCACCGGCCTGCGCCTGCTCGACAACACCGACGCCGTCACCTACGTCCCCGTCGGCGGCAGTGAGATCACCGACCTGACCCGCGCCCTGCGCACCCGCTACGCCCGGCGGCCCTCGGCGCCCCGCTTCGACACGTCCTACACCTGGGTGGCGTGGGCGGCCGGGGTGTTCCTCGCCCTGGACCAGGCGGCGCCGGTATGACCGCCCTCCTCCTGCCGCACGGCGGCCAACAGGCCGACGCCACCACCGACGTCCTTCTCGACGCGGTCCGCGCCGCCGGACTACGGCTCCTGGACACCTGGCCCGGCGCGGGAGGACGCCCGGACGCGGCCGTCAAGACGGACGGCAGCCTCGTCACCGACGCCGACCTCGCCAGCGAAGCCCTCCTGACCCGGGCCATCCGTGCCGCCACCCCCGGCGCCCACATCGCCGCCGAGGAAGACCCCGCCAGCCACCACCCCGCCGCCCCGGGCACGATCGTCTGGTTCGTCGACCCCCTGGACGGAACACGCCCCTATCTGAACGGCTCGCCCGACTTCGCGATCCTCCTCAGCGCCTGGCACGCGGGCCTGCCCCTGCTGTCCATCGCCTCCTTCCCGGCCGACGGCATCCTGGCCACCGCGATCAACAACACGGCCTCCTTCACCCCGCCCGCCCCGCCGCCGGCACGGCTGCCGGTCCACGTCTGCTACTGCGACCCGCCCGACCTGCGCCGCGCCGTCCCCGCACACCTCGACCACCGGCTCGACGCCTACGAGTCCACCCGCGCCCTCGTCGACGTCGCGCGCGGACACGCTGCCGCCACCGTCGCCCTGATGTGCGGCCACCGCACCTGGGACATCGCCGCCCCCGCCCACCTGATCACCGCCGCCGGAGGAACCGTCACCGACGAACACGGCGCCCCGCTCCGCCTGACCGGCTGCGACGTCACCGCCCGCTACCTCGTGGCCGCCACTACCCCCGCCCTCCACCGCCGGCTCCTCGCCGCCCTCACCCAGGAGTAGCCCCCGTGCCGCTGACCCCGTCACCCGACAACTGGGCCGACACCTTCTTCGACGAAGGGTTCGAGACGACCTTCACGGAGCTCGGCAAGTACGACACCACCGAGCAGGACCTCACCGCCCTCACGGCCCTGCCCGCCCTGCGCCCCGGGGTCCGGATCCTCGACGTGCCGTGCGGGACCGGCCGGCACGCCGGACCCCTGGCCGCCGCCGGCTACCGCGTCACCGGCATCGACACCTCGCCCGTCCAGCTCGCCACCGCCCGCCGCCTCTGGCCCGCCGTCACCTTCCACGCCCTGGACATGCGCACCCCGCCGCCGGGCCCGTACGACGTCGTGCTGAACCTGTGGACCAGCTTCGGCTACCTGCCCACCCCGGCCGACGACGCCGAAGCCCTGACCGCCTGGCGCCGCGCCCTCGTCCCGGGCGGCACCCTGGTCATGGAACTGACCACCCGCGAGCGCGCCGAGCACGAGAACCGCCACGACGACGAGCCCGTCAGCACGAAGAAGACGACCACCGGCACGGTCACGGAGACGTCCTGGTACGACTGGACCGAGAGCCTGGCCCACGTCACCTACAGCCGCCCCGGATGGTCGCGCACCTGCCGCACCCGCATGTACACCCGCGACGAGCTGCACGCCATGCTGGCCGCCGCCGGGTTCAGTGCCGTCTCCTTCCACGGCGACTTCCTCCTCGGGCCCACCCGGCCCGCCAACCGCACCGTCGTCCTCGCCACCACCCCCGGAGTCACCCCGTGATCCACCGCCGCGACGTCAGCGACATCACCGCCCAGGCCGAACGCGACCTCCTCGCCGCCCACCAGCTCAACTCCGCCGACCTCATCGCCACCGGCACCGAGGCCAAGGTCTACCTCCTCGACGCCGAGCAGGTGCTCAAGGTGTACGGCGACCCCGACGGCACCCAGGCCGCCCGGCTGCAGACCCTGCGCGCCTTCTACGACCGGCTCGACCGCGACCGGGTGCCCTACGCTCTGCCTGAGATCCGCTCGGTTGAGCAGCACGGCCCGCTCCTGGCCACTCGCGAGACGCTTCTGCCCGGCCGTCCGATGGGCGAGGTCTGCGACTTGACCACTCCCGAGTCCGAGGCCCTCTACCTCGACGCCGTCACCGCCCTCGGTGCCCTGCCTCCGCCCGGCGACGCGGGCCCGCGCATGCTGCTGGCCGGCCCCGGCACGCCTGGCGCCGAGCCCGGCCTCGGCTGGCACCCCTTCCTGCGCCGCCTGCTCGACACCAGGCTCGAGACCGTCCACGCCATCCTGAGCGCCGACGTTCCCCGCTTCGACACCGTCGTCAAGGACCTGTACGCGCTGCTCGACAGCGACTACACCGGGCCCGAGGCCGTCGTCCACGGCGACCTCTACCCCGACAACCTCCTGCTCGCCGCTGGAACCGTGTCCGCGGTCGTCGACTTCGGCACCTTCACCATGACCGGCGACCCGCTCTACGACGTCGCCGGCGCCTGCATCTACTACCGTCAGTACGAGACCGACCGCCTCACCGTCTGGCGGCGCCTGCTCGACCAGGCCGCCGACCGCACCCCCGCCGGCCGCCGCCACCTCCTGCGCGCGTACGCCGAGATCATCGCCATCCTCACCTGCGACCTGTATCCCGAGAACCACAAGGCGATCCAGGCCACCGGCCACTACCAGTGGGCCGTCACCGTCCTGCGCGACCTGAACTGGAGGAGCTGATGGCCTTCCCGCCCCACCTCGACCCCACCGCCGGTACCTGGCTCCCGCCCGAGCAGTACATCGAGACCCTGCCCCGCTCCACCGCCTACGCGTGCCTCTTTCTGCGGGACCCCGACGGCCATCCTCTCCTGCTGCGCTCCCGGATCTACCAGGCCGACGGTGGGCGGCAGATCTGGCAGTTCGCCGGGGGAAACCTCGACCACGACGAGTCCCCGCGCGCCGCGGCCGTCAGGGAGACCTCCGAGGAAACCGGTCTGACACGCCCCTGCGGCCGGCTCCTCGCCGTGCACTTCCTCCCGCCCGAATCCTCCTGGCCCGCCGCCAAGCACGGCTACGTGTTCGACGGAGGGGCCCTGGCTCCTGTCGACCTGTCGACCATCCGGCTCGATCCGGCGGAGCACACCGAATGGGACGCCCGCCCCCTGGCCGACTGGAAGCTCGTACTCCCGCTGCGGGCGTACGACCGATTGTGCGCGGTCGACGAGGCCGCGCGTACGGGCACCACCGCCTACGTCGAGCACACCCGCGACGACGTCGGCGCGGAGGGGACAAGCCCGTAGGGCGGCTGGTCGTTCACAGGGTCGCGTCGGCGGGTGGAAGGGCGGCGAGGAACTGCTCGACGCCCTGGACGCGGGTGTGCTTGCGGAGGTCCAGTCCTTGGTGCGCGACGGCGGGCCCGGGTTCGCTCAGGTCGATGAGGCAGCGGCCGGAGTCGACGGCAAGGTCGGCCGGGCTCATCCAGGAGCACCACGCCGACGCCGCGCTGGTGGCGGTGTTCACAGTTGGACGACGACCAGGTGGCGGCTGCCGGCACGCTGCGGCGGGCCATGCATGACGCGACGCGAGGCAGCTAGCTGGCTGGCCGCTCGCCACGGTAGGGCGAGTCAGGGGCCGCGCAGGACCATGACGGCCAGGCCGTCCGCGTCCAGCCGCTCCACCGTCTTCCATCCGGCGGCGAGTACGGCGATCTCGTCCTCGTCCGCGCGATGCCGCGCCGCTCCTCGGGCGTGTTCTCCGCCACCGGCGTGATGACGACGAGAGCGCCGCGTGGAGATCTCCATGTGTCGGGACCGCCGCCAGGGCGGGCAGGCCGACGGCCTTCTCGGCAGTGGTGCGGATGAACTCCTCATCCCCGGGCGCCAGGTGGGCGCGGGCGCCGTCCAGGTGCCGCTCCAGCTTTCCCAGGGGCAGGGCGCCGGCGGCCGGGCGCGGTGTGGCGCTGGTATGGATCGCGGCTGCGAGCTGCCCGATGCGGTGGAAGATGCGCTGCTGCTGCGCGGGCGTGCATGTGGCCCCGTGCAGGGACCGGCCTCCGACCGCGGTGAGGACTACGGCCCGCAGCCGCTCGTCGGTGGCCACCAGCCGGGGCGCGGCCGAGCCGAGGGAGGGCACCCAACCGCGGAGGGCGGTGACTTCACGCTGGTGGAAGCGGCCGTTCTGGTGGATCTTGACGTACCAGATGCCGCCCTCGGCGCCGCGGGCCCGCCAGACGCGGCTCTCCTCGCGCGCCCAGGAGACGTCCGTCCACGCGGTGATCCTGCCCACCGCCTGTTCGGCGAAGGCGCGCACCTCCTCGGGGACGTCTTCTCGGTTACCGGGGTCGGGGACCAGGACCGTCCGGTCGGCGTCCGGGGCGTAGGCGATCGGGTCGCCGGGCTCCTGGAAGTGGACGGCCATCCGTGCGCCGGCCTGGTAGGCGTCCAGTCCGGCCCTGCAGTACGCGACCATCGGCTCCGGCAGGTTGTCGAACGGGAACCACTCCATGGCGTCGCAGACCCGATGTTCCATGACCTCCGGGCTGCCCTGCCAGCGCTTCACCTCGAAGAAGACCCCAAGGCGGGCGCCGCCGGCGGGGGAGCGGTGGTGCACAGTGACGGCCGCGCGGATGTCGGCCGGGTCGACGACGATGCCGGCCTCTTCACGGGTCTCGCGCACCAGGGCCGTGACCACGTCTTCCCACGGGCCGTTCAGGTGCCCGCTGACCAGATGCCAGCATCCCGCCGCGTCCACGTCGCCGGCCCGCCGCGACAGCAGCACCTCGGGCCCGGCTGCGCCGTCGCGAACGGCGATCAGGTGGACGTCGAGCGGCTCGGTGTGCCGCTGGCCGCCGGTCATGCGTCCCCCAGCAGGGTCCGCAGCGCGGCGGCGTCGGCCAGCAACTGTGCCTCGTCCTGGCGTCCGCCGTCGAGGAACTCCCACGGCAGCGGCCCGCCCGGGGCCGGATCGGTGTCACCGGGGTACCGGGGGCAGATGTGGCTGTGCAGGTGGGGTACGACGTTGCCGAGGGTGGAGTAGTTCAGTTTCACCGGCTCGTAGAAGGCCGTTAGGGCCTTGCCGAGCGCGAGGGTGTCGCGCCAGTAGGCGGCGGCGTCGGCTTCCGGCAGGTCGGTGGGCTCGGCGACGTGCGGGGCGCCGCGGTGGATGAGCACGCAGTAGCCGCGGACGCGTCCGCCTCGCCACAGGTAGGCGTTGGCCACTTCACCGCGGCGGAGCAGGAGGCCCCAGCCGATGTCGTCCGCGGAGTAGTCGTTCGCGCACATCGGACATCCGTCGCCGGCGCGGTGGCGGAGGAAGGTCTCGGGCCAGCTGGCCGGCACGGAGGAGCTGTCGGCTTGGGTAGGAAGGGGGTGGTGATGCTGGGACATCCATACTCCGTTCTCTGAACGGCTGGTGGGCGGGCTAAGGGCGTTTCGCCCGCGCGAGGTCACGACCTCGCCCGGGGAATGCCGGTGAGGGTCGGTAGCGCCCAGGTCAACGCCTCCGGCCCCGCGCCGGACGTGACGGTCTGGGCCCCGGTGCCAGCGGTGAGGTCGACGGTGTACGCCTCCGGCCGGCCGGCTTCCTCCCAGCGGGCGTGGAGCTCCTCGAGTTCGGCCCACACGTCACGCGGCCCGCAGGCGCGAACAGTCCCGTCGCCGGGGCCGGCGACGGCCCAGGAGTCGTCGTCGGGCGCGACGATCGTCATCGTCTCGGCCTGGAAGTCCCGGACCAGACCGGGGGCGAGGTGGGCGGCGGCGAGCCAGAAGCCGTAGGCGTCGTCCGGCGGCGGCGCGAGCGGTGTGGACCGTGCCGTGCCGGGGTCGTCCTTGATGCGGGCGCGGTGGTCCAGGGCGTTGAGCCAGCGGTAGCCGAGCAAGGGCCGGTACCCGCGCGGCCGGCCCCGCAGGACCGCCTTGACCGTGCCGGCCGCGGTGCGGGTGACGAGGAGTTGTCCCGGCCAGCTCGGTGTACGGGTCGCGAGCGTGGTGAGCAGCCGGCCGCCCGGTGCGAGCTGCTCCACCCACGGCGCCGGGACACACGGCACGCCGATGCCGGAGTGGATCCGGTCGTAGGGCGCCCTCGCCTCGTGCCCTTCGAGCGCGTCACCCTCGATCACCTCCGCGCCGGCGCCAAGGTGGTCCAGGTTCCGCTGGGCGAAGGCTGCCATGTGTCCGTCCCGCTCCACGCCGGTGGCGAGGCCGGGGCCGGTGATGGCGGCGGCGAGTGCGAGGGCGACGCCGGGGCCCGGCCCGAGCTCGAGATACCGCTGCCCGGAACCGAGTTCCATGGCTTGGAGAGCTTCGACCGTGGCGGGGGTGTAGGTGGACATGGACGTCATGTGTCCGCCGGTCACCGGCCCGCGGGGGAGAGCGTCAAGGGGTTCGCCGTCGCGCTGGAGCAGGATCGACTCGTCGCTGTGGATCAGCTTGAGCCACTCCTGACGGTCGTCGGGGTGGGAGCCGTCGAGGAGGCGCCAGTCGATCGGGTCCGCGCCAGGGCCGCTGACCCGGACGTACGCGTGCGGGAGCAGGATCTCGCGTGGCAGTGCGAGCAGAGCCTCTCGCACGGGACCGCGGCCGAGCACTCCGCTCTCCTCAAGCCGGGCGACCATCGCCGCCCGGGCCGCCGCAGTCTCGGAGGTGCCGACGGCGGACTGCGGGGGAGCGGCGGGCCCGGTGTTGTCGGTCAGCACGGGTTTCTCCAGGGGATCGGGTGGTGCGGCAGTTGGAGTCGCCGCCGAGTTCAGCACCTCGTTCACGAGGCATCGCCTCCGAGCGAGCGGTCGTGCTGCCCGTCGTTCGTGCCCGCTGCAGTGGGCACGGTGGGAGCGGCGGTCCGGGCTGCGGGAGGCGACGGCAGGGTGGTGGCGGGCGGGTCCGGCATCTGCCGCAGCGCGCGGATCGGGGAGCGGGCGAGGACGACGAGCGGGACGAGCAGCAGGAGGGTTCCGGCGGTCAGGGCAGGCCGGACACCGAGCCATGTGCCCAGTGCGCCGGCGAGGAGCGCGGCCACGGGCCGGGCCCCGGACGTCAGCCAGGTGCTCACCGCCTGCATCCGTGCCTGCATCCCGGCCGTGGTGACGATCTGGCGGATGGATCGCTGAGTGGTGCCCGCAGCACCGGCCCAGGCGAGCTGCAGGAACAGTGCCGCCCCGATCGTGATCTGCCAGGCAAGGCCGGGGGAGGCGAGCAGCAGCGGGAGCTGGGTCAGCGGGGTGATCGCGAGCGCGGCCTGCATCATCGGCCCCGGCCCGTACCGGCGGGACAACGCCGGGGCGGTGAGCGCCCCGGCGGCCGCGCCCAGCGCGCCGAGGCCCAGGACCACACCGAACGCGGTCGCGCTCATCGCCAGGGACCTCAACAGGTACAGGGCCCACAGGGTGTTGAGCAGCCCGAGCGCGAACGACGTCGTGGCGTTGACCAGAGTCAGAGTCCACAGCCGGTCATCGCCGCGCACATACCGCAGGCCCTCGCCGATCTCACCGCGCAGCCGGCGGGACTCCGGGCGTGCGTTGGTGGGTTCGGCGGTCTGGATGCGGGCGGTGCACACGGCACTGATCAGGTAGGAGGCGACGTCGCCGAGCAGGGCCCGAGCGGGGCCGAGCAGCGCGGTCAGCGCGGCGCCGAGGTGGCTTCCGGCGGTCGCGGCAACCGCGAACAGCGCGCCGACCCGGCTGTTGCTCCGCTGGATCAAGGACCGGTCGACGAGGCTGGGCAACAGGCTGATGGCCGCCGCGTCGTGGACGACGCCCGCCGCCCCTTGGACCACGGCGACGATCATGAGCTGCGTCAAGGTCAGGGTGCCCAGTGCGGCCGCCACCGGCACGGTGGCGAGTACCGCGGCGCTGACCAGGTCGCCGGTGATCATCTGCCGGCGCTTGGAGTGCCGGTCGGCGAGCGCGCCGGCATGCAGGGCGAGCAGCGCGGGCGGGAGCTGTCCGAGGAACGCCAGCCAGGCGACCTGGGCGGTGGTCGCGTCCAGGTGGAGCACGGCCAGCACCGGTAGCGCCATCTGTGTGATCGAGCTGCCAGCCACGCTCGCGGCCTGGCCGGTCAGGTAGCGGCGGAAGTCCCGGTGCCGCCACAGCGAGGTGCCGGTGGAGGAGGGGGGCTCAGTGGAGGGCGGCACGGAGTGCCTCCTTCGGCTCCGCCAGGCGCTCCCGCTTGTGGTGCGGGGGCTTGGTCTGGGCCCGTCGGCTGGGTGCGCTACCGGCGGGTGTGCTCACCCTGTTCACCAGCCCAGCTGGGAATAGAGGTGGCCTTCGGAGATCGCGGTGATGGCCGTACGGGTGTAGGAGACGATCGGGTTCGGCAGCTCGTCACGTGGCCACCACTGCCAGGTCAGGCACTTGTCGGACTCGCGCACCTCGGGGGTGCCCTCCCACCAGCGAGCCCGGAAGATGAGCTGCATCAGGGGCAGGCTGCCTGGGGTGTCGACGACGTGGACGACGTGTGCGAGCTCCACGTCCGCGGGGTCGATGACCAGCCCTGCTTCCTCCCACGCCTCGCGGACCAGGCATGAGAGCGCGGACTCCTGCTCGACCCGCCCGGCCAGGTAGTGCCACGTATCGCCCGCGTACTTCGACTTGGGGTGACGCAGGCCGAGGAGGACCCGGCCTTCGGCGTCTTCGAGGTGGAGGTGGACTCCGACACCGTTCAACACCACCCGGCTGCCGCCGTCCCACACGGGAGGGGCCACGGCCGGCTCGCTGCCCGCGGGATTCTCGGCCGCGTGCCGGCGAATCAGGCTCCGGGTGGCCGGGCTCAGGCGCAGCCGGTCCAGTTCGTCCACCGTGAACCAGCGCAGAAGCACACCTTCGTGCAGCCGGAGACGGTCGGGGTTGCCGCGCCACCGGCCGGCGAAGACCTGGACCGGGACGTGGAGGCCGTCGACGCTGGTGGCGGACTCCAGGGCGTAGGGCTTCACGTTCTCGAGGCGGAGGTCGGGCACCTCCTCGGACAGCTCCCGCAGCAGCGTGCCCTCCAGGCTCTCGTCGTCGTGGGTACGGCCGCCGCCGAGAAGGGCGAACGCCCCCGGCTGCCAGATGACGCCGGGCTTGTGGTCGCGGAGGTGAAGCAGATACCGACCGGTTTGTAGCCGCTGTTCAGTACTGACCATTGACCGTTCCTCTCGGATCTGTCCGCAGGGTGGTGGCACTTAGCACAACTCCTGGTGGTTGCCGTTCAGCGAAGCCGGGGCTTTTGGCGGATGTTCGTAACGCGGGAGGCCGCTTCCAACGCTTCCTTGAGGCGCTCGTTCCGAAGAGCGAGGTGCTGGAGTTGTGCTGCGGCCAGGGCGAGCTGACCGGTCAGATCGCGATTCCGCCGGCGGAGCTTCGCATTGCGCGCGACGAGCCTGTCGTGCTCGGTCGGGCCGCCTCGCGGCGCCGCGGGTGCCGTCCGGTGCTCGGAGATCTCGCGGGCGATCTCCGGATAACGGCGGCGGAAGGTGGTGTTGGTCAGACCGAGACGGCGGGCCAGCATGAGGACACTGGGCCTGCTGTTGTCTTCCCGGCAAGCGTCCAGCACCTGCTGCAGGTGCTTGCGGACGAGAGCCTCGGGCAGGTCGGGGACTCGGCGAGTCATGACGGGACAGCCTCTTGCCCATTCGAGGTCAAGAAGTCCACGACCTCGCCGCGGCGGCTCTGCAGGAGTTCCCGGAGGCGGGGCGCCAGCGTCGGCCGAGAGGCAAGACGTTTGTCGATGCGGGCAACCTCGCGCTGCCAGGCGGCAACGTTCTCCGGGGTGAGCGCAACATTCCGGCAGGCCAGGGGAAGACAGCCGCCGTGAGAGGGGAGCCCTTCGCTGTTGCCGCGTCGGGCCTTCTCGCAAAGGGCCTTGGAAGGGTCGTTGACGCAGGTGATGTACTCACCGGGATAGACAGCAGGATCGTGCCTTTTCATGATTCTCCTGATGCGGTGCTTGTCAGTGGCGACCTGCCCCTGGAACTGGGCCCGGTCACCGAAGTTCTGAAGGCGTCGTGCGGCCTCTTCGGCCGAGGGCCCCGCGAGGTCGAGGTGCTGATGGGCGTCGATCATCTCCATGTAGATCTCACCGCGGGCGATGGCCTGCTCGCTCTCGACCTCGGCTCGGAACCCTGAGTCACTGGTTCCTGCATAGCCTTCGAACATCTGGATGCTGTGGTGGCGGTATTGCAGGGCCCCAGCGATGACGCCGCCAGGGCGCCGGGCGATGAACCAGGCCAGGGTGCGTCGGAAGTGGCTGGTCTTCAGTTTGATCTTGTGACCCTTGCCGGCCGGGATGGTGTCGGGGCGGTCATCTTCGGCGCAGAGCCGGTTCACGAACGCGGTGAACGCGTTGAGCTGCAGGTTGGTCGCCAGAGTGCCCAGGGCCTTGTTTGCGCCCGTCTTGTTTCCGGCGCCGTGAGGGAGGGCTGCGAAGAGGTGGTCCCGAGCTGCCGGCTGAAGCTGTTCGAGCATCCCGATGGCGCGGGCAACCGTCGCGTTGACGGTCCAGGTCGCGGGGACGCCGGCGACGTCTTCCTCACCCTTGAAGGCCAGGCTGTTGAGCTTCCAACGGTAGGGGCGGCCATCCTCGTCGCATTTGATCTCCAGGCATCCGCGCTTGAGGTGCTTGATCTCGGAGTCCCGCATGCCACTGAGGAAGGCGATCACGATGTAGCAGGCGATCTGCAGATGACGGGCAAGCCGAGCGAGGCTGTTAGCCGAGTTGTGGTGAGTGCTGATCGAGGTGATCCAGGGCTTCTCGCCGAGCTTCCCTTGGACGCTTTCGATGAACGTGCTCTCGGTGACGCCGACGATCGCCGCTGCTTCGTCGAGAGCCTGGCGATACCAGGGCAGAGCGGAGTGGTGGCAGCCAAGGAGATGGGCGAGATGGGTAAGGCTCGGCTGTCCGTGCCAGCCTGGCAGCGGTCGGCCGGCGGAGACGTAGTTCCCAAGCAGCCGCTGTAACCGTGCCCCGAGATTCCTGCGCAGGTGACGGGGACGAGGGCGCCTTGCGCGGTTCCGGCGCCATTGCCGGTCGGCGTCGAGGATGTCGGGGGCGAAGTCGTCGATGAACCTCAGGGCCCAGACCAGCAGAGGGCCGAGAACTTCCTCGGGGAGGCGGTCGGTCTCATTCTCGCCCTGGCTGACCTGCTTCGATTCGCTCCAGCCGTCGAGGCCGAGGGGATCGAACCGCAAGCCGTGCTCACCGAGATGCCTCCGCCACCGCCAGAGCAATCGCAGAACCCCACGGAGCTTCGAACGCTGTGTGCGGTTGTTCGGGAAGACGGCAAGGAGATGCCTGCGGTAGTCGTCGAGATCGACGGGCGAGAGTTCAGCCAGCTCGTTCCGCTCTGGTGACCACCGGCGATCGAGCCACTTCAAGAACCGCTTGAACCCGGTGAACTCCCCGCGAATGGTGGAAATCCGCGGAGAGTCCTCACCGTCGGGCGCTTCCAGAGACAAGAGCGCGTAGAAGAGGCGCTTGGCAGCTGGGCGAAATCGCTGCGGGAGAGTGGGGAAGTTCAGGATCTGAGCTGACTCGTGCGCTTTGAGCCGAGCCGGCGTCAGCCGCCAGACGTCGTGGCTGTAGCGGGAAGTGTCCTGCAGGTGAATCCCGCTCTTCAGCGGGCGGCCGTGCAGGACGTACGGGTCCTCGAGAGAGACGACCTCTGGGTGACGCGCGAAGGTGGCGGTACTCATGGCTGATCCCAGGGTGCTTCGACCAGGTCGAGGAGAGAGTCGGGCAGGGGCTGCTGGCGTACTTTGTCGACTTCGGCCGGTGTGAACTTCGCGAGGATGTCGCGCTTGATCGCGACCCAGGCGGCCCCGTAGCGATCCCACCAGGCGTCCTCACTCATCCGCTGCCGCATCGCGCCTAAGCCCTCCAGCAGGCCCAGAAGCCTGGGCAGGTGGGTGCGGGTGACCAAGCAGTTTCCGCAGTGGAAGCAGGCGAGGAATGAGTCGTCGCAGGTAGCACCGGTCTCTGGGTGGTGGTCATGGTCCTTGCAGGCCGTCCATGCGGTGTCCAGTGCGCCGTCGGCGAGGTCGCGGGCGGTCGTCGCGGGAACTCCGGCCTGTTCAAGTTGCTGCGGTGACTCTGCTGCCGGGATCACGGTGGGCTCTCCCCGGCGTCCGACGGCGGCCGCGTGAGCGTCCCAAGCCGCCTGTTCGGCATCTGCGAGGGCCTCGGAAACCACCTCCTCAGCCCAGTCGCGCGTGTTTTCGTCTGGTTGCAGATAGTTCGTGAACAGGACTTGCGCCGTGTTGCTCTTCGCCGCCGAGGGGAGATGCCCCCCGAGCTGTTTGGTGCGGCGGGCGTCGACGCTGGTCTTGATCCTGTTGAAGGTCACGTTGAGCGGCGCCGGGCCGGCGGGAGACTCCTTGCCAGCCGCCTCCCCCCTCACGTCTTTGACCTGGTCCTTCTTCGTCTTCTTGGCAGGCTTCGGGTCCGCGAAGAGGGGCTTCGTGCGGGCTGCCGCCCACTTCGTCATCCGAATGACCGAGCCGTGGCTGAGGTCGACCTCAAAGGGGGCGAAGTGCTCGACCACGCTCCCGGCGCCCTGGGGGACATTGCGCCAGATGCAGAAGGCCGAAGACGAACCGGAGGCCGCACGACTGCGTGCCGTCAGCTCGAGTAAGAGCAGATAGAGGCCGCCAGGCGTATGGAGTTCACGGCCCTTCGGCCCGATCTCCCAGGTCACGGTCTCGAACCAGCGCTTTGTGCCCTTCCGGCGTTTGACCACCACGAGCTCGACCGCCCGGTCCTCCAGCCTCCGATGCCGGACAGGGAGTTCTTTGAGGGTCTCGCCGTTGCGTTCGGTGACCAGGGCCAGAAGAGCCAACAGGGGAGGCAGATCCTGCCAGGTCAAGTACAGATGTGAGGCGAGAACGGCCCGCCGGTGCCGACGGCTGGGGCCGCCCTTCAGCATGGGGATCTCGCCGGAGTTGGCCATGCCGGCGAGGACCTCGGCCAGCGAATGCTGCTCTGGCTCCAACGCATCTGGTTCATCGCGCAGGCGCCGTACGAGTTCCTCGCCGGAGCGGATGCGACGGACGATGCGGGCCGTGTCCGCTCGGGCGGCAGCGATCAGCCGGTCAAACTCGCCATCCGAGTATCCGCCGACTGGCACTCGCTTCGGTTTGGTCAGCCGCCGTTTGAGGGCGTCCCAGGCGTCCTCGGGCAGCCGACCTTCCAGATGGGCGTCTGCGAACTGGAGGTGCATTTCCCGCATATCGCTGTATCTCGTGTGCGGTGACGCATCGGTGCGGGTGTAGAAGGCATCGACGTGAGCTCGGGTGAGTTCCTCAGGGGCGGATGGAATCGGATCCGCTTTGGAGAGGAACTGGGCCCAGTTGGAGCAAGCCCGCCAGCTCGTCTTGCTGCCCGAAAGGGTGCGGACGTCACCGCTGGGGCCAATTCGCAGAGCCAGAGCTTCAGCCAGCAACGGATGCCAGCCCGGCGACGGCAATGTCCCGAGGTCATAGCTGGCGCGACGTTTGTCATCGCCGTGGAAGTCGACCACCAACCTGCCCGACGTCTCTTCGCGGACCGGTGGGGGCGCTTCGTAGCCGTCTGGCGGAAGGGCGGACGGACGGCCTGGTCCGGTGCTGCCGCGGCCTCGGCGGGTCATACCTTCTCCCCGAGCTCGGCGGGCAGGTTCGCGGGCGGGGTCTCGTCCCCGAGGACGTCGACCGTCGTGTCGCGTGGGTCCTCCCAGGTGTCTGGGACCAGAGCCATGCGGGTCTCCATCTCCAGTTCCTGCAGGGCGTGCAGATAGATCAAGGTCGACAGAATTGAGGCATGCCCGAGCCGGCGGCGAACCCAGTCCAACGGGTCGCCGAAGATCCGCTGGTAGTGCAGCCGCTGGGCCGGGTTCATGTCGCCGAGGGCGGCAATGTGCCCGCGCTGGAGTTGCTCGAGGGTGATGACGGCGAACGTGTGCCGCAGAAGGTGGGCGTGAGCGCGGAGGTCGAGACCTTGTTCCTCGCATCTCCGGTTGGCGTCGGTGAACATGTCCTTCCAAGTCGACAAGGACAACGGCATGCCGCTCTCGCCGAGCCAGAACATCGCGGGCTCCAGGCCGTGCTCGGCGTCGATCAGCAGCCGCTGACGCTCGCGGGGGTCGAGGAGCCGGACGTCGACTTTCTCGCCGCGGTTGATGCCGCTCGAGTGCTGGGCCATGTGTGGCCGCTCCGGATCAAAGATCACGATCGGCCGGCGGATCCTGTCGTAGCGGCCCGCGTCGCGGGCCTCCTCGATGACCCATCGACGGTCCTCGGTCGCGTAGGCCGTCAGGTCCCGGCGGACCGAGGCCGGCTCATAGACCCAGCGTGCCGAGTTTCGCTTCGCGATCGCCTTGGGCAGCCAGGACTTGCTGTAGCCAGCCGGGCCGGGGCCGGTCGGGACTTCGAGAGTGAGGCGGCTGGCCTGTTCCTCCAGCCGTAGGCCGGTGCGGACCGTCGAGTCGGTGAAGGTCCCGTTGCGTGGAGCCCACCGGCCGCGGAAGTTGTCCCGGGGCAGGCCCTCGCGGTCGTAGCCGAGGATGCCGACGTCCCGCCACCGCCGGTAGGACGGCGCGGGCAGCCACTCAAGGATTTCGCCGCCCACGTCGTGGGCGTAAGTCGCCGGCACCGTGTCCTGCGTGGGATCCGGCTTGGGGCGGCGCCTGCGGCCCCTTGCCGCCTGGTCCTGCCCGTCACGTCGGGGCCGCTGCGGGATCGGCACCTCCGGCACCCACAGCTTCTTCTTCGCGTAGAGGTAGAAGTGCTGCAAGTGCGTGACCTCCTGGCTCCACGTATCGCCGTCGATGCGTGGCCCGCGTGGATCACGCCGCCGCCAGTAGTGGTAGGCCGTGTGGTCGGCTTCCGTCGCGTCCCGCCAGCCCTTGCCACCGCGGCTCCAGTGCAGGAAGTTCAGGCTCCTGCAGAGGGCCGACGCCCGGTTGAGCTGGCTGTTCAGCGGGCCTTCCATGAGGTTCACCTGATGGAAGTACGAGTTCAGGTCCGTGTCGTAGACGAAGCATGGAGACAACAGGTACGGCGTCCCGTCAGGAATGCCCAGGTCATCAAGCCACAGCTCCCACTCGTCCGGTGAAAAGCGCAGGTGCCAGGGCTGTGGCTCCGGCTGCGGCAGGTCCCGAGAGCTGTAGTGGACCGACCAGGCATCTTGTCTCAGCACTCGCGGACCGTACAGCTACCCGGACACTGACCAAGCGTGCACAACCCGTGCCCGTCGTGGATCAGCGCGGAAGCGTTCACGGGCTCCGCCTGGCCGTCCAGGGCTGCCGCGAGGAGTTTCGCGCGCAGCGTCGGCGAGGTGACGTCCGGCTGCGGGATCCACTGGGCACCGGACACCTCCTCCTCCTGCAGCGTGATCGTCGGCAGCTCCTCGCCGGCGAGGTAGAAGACGTAGCGGAGGTCGTAGTGGCGGTGAGCCGGCTCGCCTTTGGACGGGCTGGCGTCGATGTCGTGGACGTCGATGTCGATCGGAGAGCCGAGCAGCTGCCGGGTCAGGCACAGGGCGCCCGGCGCAATCCCGGCCTCCTCCGCCACCTCCCGCAGCGCCGCGGCGAGCAGCGTGCGGTCCTCGGGCTCGATGTGGCCGCCCGGGGGAAGCATGAGGCCGCTGGTGGCCCGATGCCGGATGTGCAGGACCCGGCCCTGCTGGTCGATGACAACGGCGCTGCACGTGATGTGCCCAGGCTGCGTCGTCCGGTCGGTCGCGTCGACGGGCCGGTCCAGCGCGGTGAGAAGCCCGGTCAGGGCGTCACGCTCGCCGGGGTGTCGGCTGAGGTACGCCTCGATGGTCCTGCGGATCGCGGTGGAGCTGGGTGACATGGGCTTCTCTCGCCTTCGAAGTCGTGAGAGCGGGTGGCGGGCAGGCTGAGGACAGGGGGGCGCTCGGGTGGATCAGCTCTGCGTCTCCTGGTCGGACGGCTGGGCGCCGCGGGGGCCGGGAACGCCGTCGGGTGCCGGCGCGATCCCGTACTGCGCGGCCTGGGCGGTGAACATCCCCTGGTACAGGCCGCCCGTTCGGGACATCAGGTCCTCGTGGGTGCCGTCCTCGACGACGCCCCCCTGATCGAGGACGTAGATGTGGTCGGCATGCATGGTCGCGGCGAGCCGGTGGGTGACGAGCACGACCGCGTGCCCCTCCTCGGCCAGGGACCACAGCCCCTCGAACGCGGCGATCTCCGCGTGAGGGTCGAGGGCGCTGGTCGGCTCGTCGACCAGCAGGAACCGAGCCTGTCGGTACCTTGTGCGAGCGGACCCCAGCTTCTGCCACTGGCCGCCCGAGAACTGGACACCCCTCTCGTAGCCCTTGACCGCGATCGAGTCCCAGCCGTGCGGCAGCCCCTCGACCAGCTCGAGGACGCCCGCCTCGCCAGCGGCCTTGCGGACACGGGCCATGTCCCGGGGACGGTCGCCGGCGCCGATGGCCACGTTTGCGGCCGCAGTCATCTCCCAACGCGGGAAGTCCTGTGCCAGCAACCCGACTTCGGCGAAGACCTGGGCGCGGTCCGCCTCACGCAGCTCGACCTGCTCGCCCGATTCGCCCACCCACCACACATCTCCCTCGGCGGGGATCAGCAGTCCGGCCAGCACCTTCGTGAGGGTGGTCTTGCCCGAGCCGTTCGCCCCCACCAGTGCCGTGACCTTCCCCCGCGGCACGCGCACGCTCACGCCCTTCAGCGAGGGGCCGTCGGCGCCCGGGTAGGTGAACGAGACCGCCTCCGTCCTGACCTCGCCCACCGGAGCCGGCAGTGGGGTACCGGTGAGCGGGATCGCGTTCTCGCCCGCAACCTTGATCGCGTCCTCGGTGTCGGGCAGGAACAGCAGTTCTTCGTACAGCCGGTTGACCTGCTGCACCAGCGACGTGAGCCGCGCCGTCGACGTACGGATGGCGATCACCGCCGTCCCGCCGACGGCGAGCGGCAGACCACCGGTCGACAGCAGCCACCACAGCACCCCGTAGCAGGCCAGCGACGCCACACCGGCGAACCCGCCTGCGGCCAGGTCCGTGGATGCCTGCGCCCGGGCCAGGCGCCGCTGCTCCTCCTCCGTCTGCCGCGACATCTCCTCGTAGCTGGACAGCAGTTTCGTGCCGGCGGCGTGCACGCGGAGCTCACCGGCGGCGTGCGGGCGGGTCAGGTAGGCCAGCAGGGAGGCGATCGCCCGGCGGTGGTCGACCCAGTTCATCCGGGAGAGGTAGTCACGGCGCGCGGAGCGGACCGCGCCCCACCCCTTGGGCAGCGCGATCGCCAGCAGCATCGGGAGCAGCGCCGGGTGCAGCGCCGCGAGCACGACCGCGGCCGCCGCCATGCCGATCACCACGTTTCCGACGCCGACCGACAGCCGCAGCATGCTGCGAGCGGAGTCCGTGCCGAACTTCCCTGCCTCCAGGATCCGCTGGACCTCAGGCCGCTCGGTCGCCTCCACCTCCACACCCGTGACGGCCCTGTAGTAGCGGGCGGAGACTGCCCGCTCCACCTGGGGCTCCAGCTGGCCCGACATGGCCGTCGACCACGCCGACAGCACGGCGCCGGCCACCGCCGTGACAGCGAGAACGACCAGGGACGGCAGAGCGTCGCGGAGCTTGTCCACGGTCGGACCATCGGCGAACAGCTGCGCGAGGACCCCGTTGACCGCCACCAGGCCCCACGCTGCCGTCACGCCTTGCCCGAGCTCGGCCGCCACCACCCCCATCAGCGCGTGCCGGTCCGCCTTCCACCCGGTGCGCAGCACCATGCCCACCATGTGCGGCAGCGCGGCCGCCATGTGCCCGAACTTCAGGCGGGTCAGCGGCCCTTCGTGCCGGACGTAGGACTGGTCGTAGCGCAGCCGGCCCCCGTACAGCTCCCGCTCGGCATCCGAGATGTTGTCCGTGGCGTCGGCCTTCGGGTCGCTCGCGGTCTTGTCGCTGTCTGGTTCGACTGACGTCAATGTGTTCCCCCTCGTGGACGTGGCGGTGGCGTCGCCGTGCTCAACGACGCCGCATGATTTCGAGCACCTGTTCCTTTCGGACGCGTTGTGCGCCTTGTGATTCAGCGGATTTCCGAGAGTGCGCAGTGCACCGACCCTTGCCGCGCAAGGGCACTCGGTTCGGGGGTGGTTGGCCGAAACGCCGACGTTCGGTCGCTACGACGGTCGGCTGTCAGCTGGCGCCCGTCGTCGGGGCTTCGCTCTGTTCGCCCGGGGCGGGCGGCAAGCCCAGGCGCAGTGTCATGACCGCGTGGTCGGTCAGCCCCGCTTCGCGGGCTTCCTGGTGGTAGTCGCAGGCCAGGACCTGGTCGGCGTGGGGTGTGGACACGAAGAGGTGGTCGAAGCGGAAGCCGTTGCCCGTGAGCCCGAACCAGGAGTGGGCGACCTCGGCGGGGTGGAGGTGGCGGAAGGCGTCGGGGAGGCCGGCGGCCTGGAAGGAGTCGTAGAAGGCGTACTCCCACTCGCCGAACACCTTGTGCGGGGGCTGGTGCCCGCGCTCGATGACGTTGAGGTCCCCGGCCACGATGACGGGCATCTCGGGGAAGGCGGCGATCAGCCGCGGCAGGCTCTCGGTGACCGCCTCCTGGAAGGCGCGCTTGGCGACGTTGCGCTGGGCCTTCGGGCCGCGGGAGGGGACGTACAGTCCCAGCACTCCGATGTCGTGGCCGCCGACGGTGACGCGGGCCGCCGGGGCGCGGTGGGGGGTGACGGTGACCGGGCTGGGGACCGGCCGGACGTCGCCGGTGCGGCAGGCGATGACGGTGCGGTAGTCGGGTGTGGACGGCTGGGGGGCGATCACGGTGGCGTACCCGCGCTCGGTGAGCGCGGTGACGAGGGCGTCGCCGCCCTGGGTGGAGGACACCTCGGTGAGGACGGCGATATCGGCGTCCTCCTGGCCGGCGATCCATTCGGCCTGGCGGCGCGAGCGCTCCGCCGAGGCGTGCTGGGCGTTGAACAGGAGCAGCCGCACGGCGTCGGTGGCCGGCTGGTGAGCGGGTTCGTCGGTGGTGAGCAGGGACAGCTGCTCCGCGGTGGGGTTCACCGGCCGGCTTCCTTCTCGTCGAGGAAGACCTCGCTGTGCGCGTCCAGGTTCTGCTGAAGGCGGCCGAGGGTGTCGCGGACGAAGGCGAGCTCGTCGTCGGTCAGCGGGGTGCCGACGGCGGTCAGGTTCTCGGTGACCTGTTCGGGGCTGGTGAAACCGACGAGGACCGCGGCGTTCTCGGCTCGCTGGAGGCACGACTGGAGGGCGACACGGGTCAGGGCGGCCGGGCTGTCGCCGAAGCGCTCCCGGAGCGGGCCGAGACCGTCCTGGATGATCCGCAAGCCCTTCGCGGTGAACCATGACTTGCGTCGCCGGTGGTCACCGGGCGCGAAGACGGGCGGGTTGTCGGGGTCGTACTTGCCGGTGAGCAGGCCCTGGGCGAGCGGTTTGTTGATCAGCACGCTCGCGCCGAGGGAGGCGGCGAGGGCGAAGATGTCGGGCCGGCCTTCGGCGGGCGGCGGGGTCAGGGCGTTGAACCGGGCCGCGATGTAGTCCGGACGGATCTGCTCGGCGAGGTAGGCGAACCGGGCGTACTTATCGCCGCGCTGGTCCTTGGCGACGGTGACCCGCTCGGTGGTGTGGCGGTGCGGGCCGCGCATGCCGACAGCGGTGACCAGGCCCTGGCGCTGGAAGTCGCGCATCTGGGCGACGGCCTCCTCAAGGTGGCGGTCGTCGGGCCCGAAGTCGGCGTTGTGGAAGAAGTAGATGTCGAGACGGTCGGTGCGGAGGTTCTCCAGGCTCGTCTCGAGCTGGCGGCGCATGGCCGAGGGGAGGTAGGCGTGCCGGGCGGTGCCGCGGTGGTAGCCGACCTTGGAGGACAGCACCACGGTGTCGCGGGGGACGGTGGCGACGAAGTCACCGATGATCCGCTCGGAGCGGCCGTGCCCGTACACGTCGGCGGTGTCGATGAGGTTGGCGCCGAGCTCGTAGGCCTTTTCCAGGCCGCGGAGGGAGGCGGTGTCGTCGGCCGTTGACCAGCCCATTGGCTGCCCGAGGTTGTTGTCGGCGCCGCCCACGGCCCAGGCGCCGATCCCGATCGGATGAACGGACAAGCCGCGGGCGAGCGTGCGGCGTGCGATGGAGGAGGGAGCACTCACAGGAAGTACCTCTTAACTCTCAATTAGTAGCAAACACTGATGAATCGCTTCGGGGAGTGAGTATGGTGCCTCGCGTGACGACACAACCTCCCTTCACCGAACTTGACTTGATCGCGATCGCCGAGCGGCGCTGGGTTGACCGCGGCGACTTCACCGACGCCGAGTTCGCCCGCGCCCGCGCCTTCTACGAGGAGATGCGCGTCCACGACGACCGCCTGGAACAGGTGCGGGCCGACGCGGCCGCCATGATCAGCGAGTGGACCGGGCACAAGCCGCGCGACGTCGGCAGCTTTGGCACCCGCCTGAACCTGGAGACCTCGGACCTGGACCTGGGCATCGGCTACCCGGTCGAAGACCGCGACCGCCTGCGGGCGGCCCTCGCGCCCCACACGACGTTCCTGGGCGAGCGCAAGACCCGCTACTCCACCTCCCGGCTCGTCTTCTCCTTCACGCTGGACGGCATCGAGATCGACCTGAGCGCGCTCACGATCGACGACTTCGCCGTCGCCTGCCGGATGCTCGATCAGATCGACGTGACCATGACCTTGGACGAGCGCATCGCGCACACCTGGGTCAAGCACCTGTTGCGCAGCTCGGGCCGGACCGAGGAGTACGCGAGCTGGAAGCTGACGACGTACGCCCGCTTCTGCTCGGAGTTCAACTGGGTGCCGATTCCGGAGAAGACCGGCGGCGCGTGAGCGCGACGGCCTGGGTGCCCCGCTCGCGGCAGCGCGGCGGGGCACCCAGGCTCGGCGTCGGCTCAGTCGGCGCACGACTCCCCTGCGTTGATCAGCTCCCAGCCGGCCGCCGCCTCCCACAGGCTGTACACCCGGGCCAGTGTGGCCGCGTGCTCTCCGGTGAGGTACGTCGTGGCCTCGCGCACTGTGGACGCCATCTGCCCGCGCAGACTCCCGGCCCGCTCCTCCAGCGCCGCCTCGATCCGTGACCCGAGCACCTGTTCCTGCTCCGGTTGCTCCAGGTCGTGCTGCTCGATCGCGGCGATCAGGTCGCCCAGCACCTGGTAGGCGGCGTCCTTCAGCACGACGCGGGCCTGGCGGACGGCATGCCGCGGTGCGTCGTCGAGGACCTTCTCCAGGCTCTTGAAGGTGTAGTCGAGGCTGAAGTGGCGGTCCACCCAGCGTTGCGCCCAGTTGCTGGCCACGCCGATGCGCCAGTCCAGGTACCGGCAGGCGACCCGGCCCATCAGCGGCTCTTCCGCCCCGGTGAGGCCCTCAGCGGCGGCCATCCGGGTGTAGGCGGCGCCGATGAGGGACTCCATGCTGACGAGCATGTAGCTGATCCCGGTGTGCAGCGCCCGGCCGGTGGTGTGCTCGGCAACCCACGCCTCGTCGCGGACCCCGCGCACGATGTCGGCCGCCGGCAGTCCGGGCTGCGGGCGCAGCAGCAGATCGGTGCGGCCCTGGAAGGCGTGCGTCTCCTTCAGTTCCTCCAGGGTCATCAGCGGGTCGAAGGTGATGTAGGTGTAGCGGGTGGGCATGCCCAGCGCCGACAGGGTGCGGACGGCGACCGCGTTCTGCTCGGCGGTGTTCTCCTTGTTGAACCGCTCCAGGATGGAGTCCACGCCCGACTCCACGCCGAAGAGCATCCGGCGCAGCCCCAGGTCCATCAGGGTGCGCCACATGGCGACCCGCTCGATGTGCCAGGTCTCGTCCATGTCGGGGTGCGTGACCTGGTCGATGCGGCAGCTCGACTCCCAACGGAAGCCCGCCCGGTGGAACGCGGCGGCCAGGGCCAGGATGCGGGGCACGACCTGCTCGCCCCGGCCGATGATCTCCTCGTCAACCAGGTACGCGGTCCGCGAGACCTGGGGGAACTCATCGAAGACGCGGCGGATCCAGGCCAGGATCCAGCAGCCGGCCAGCGGGTCCGGGCCGTTCCAGATGCCCTTGTGCCCCCGCGGGCAGAAGCTGCAGGTGTTGGTGCAGCCCCGGCTCATCTCCAGCTGGGCCACCCCGTGCAGCTGGAGGGTGAGACGGAGGAGGTCGAGCTCGGGAAGGATGTCGGCGGCGGCGACGGCGGCGCGCAGCTTGGCCGTCCGGCGGGCGGCGATGCCGAGTCCGCCGCCGCGCGGGGCGCCGTTGTAGCCGAGCCCGGGTATGTCGGTGAGAGGGATCTCGCCGTGCCAGTAGGCCAGGAGGCCCTGCATGGTGGGTTCGCCAGCCGACCGGGCGATGAGGAGCTTCGGGTACTTCGCCAGGAGCAGGCCCTCGTTGCGGGCCACCAGGCTGCCCCCGGCGATCACGAGCGGCGGCTCGGGTAACGCGTAGGCCGCGTCGAGGACTTCTTCGAGGAGGTCGTGCTGACCGAATGTGGCGCTGATGCCGAGGACGTCCGGAGGCGCGGTGGTGACCTGCTTGAGGAGGTCCTCCGCGGTGGTGCCCAGCTGCATGTCGACCAGGGAGACGGTGCCGGTCATGGTGGCGCGCGCGGCTCGGGCCACATCGCTGATGCCGAGCGGGAAGCGGGGCAGAGGGAAGTTCTCGGGGTGGTAGAGCGCCGCGAGCAGCACGTCGGGCTTGCTGAGGCGATTCACCGCGCTCTCGTCGAGCACGGCGGCCGAGAGCCAGGAGTCCGGCTGGTCGATCGCGAGCCGGGAGCGGGTCCACTCGGGCCAGGCCCGGTCGGAGTGCGGCCGGCCGGACAGGTCGGCCATCGTCCACCAGCCGCCGCCAGTCTCCAGGAGCACCAGCCGCCGATCGAGGGTGCCGGTGACGCGGACCCGCAGGGCGTGCTCGGCGTAGCGGTCCTCGATGAAGGTGCGAAGGTCGTTGGGGGTCAGGAGCAGGAGCTCCAGAGCACCGATTTCCTGGGTGTCGTCGGGGTCGATCGGCGGCGCCGCGGGGAACGCGTACTCCAGGACGGTGGCCAGCCGTACGGCCTGTGCCCGGACCGGGGAGTCATTCATCAGCAGTGCCCTTCAGAGAGTGCGGATCGTGAGCCGGTGCGCTCAGCTCCAGGTCGGGGGGTGCTTGTCGCGGCGGACCGGAGGGTCTGGGCTTCCGGTGCCTCGTTCTCGTTGCGGCGCCGTACCGGGCGGCAGCCCGCGGAGAAGTCGCCGGGCGCGAGGGTGGTGCCGGCCGCGTTGGTCAGCGGGTGCCTGCCGGGTGGCGTTGTGGTGACGGGGCAGGCCGGGCGGTTGAGCACAGCGGCGGTTGTGACGGCCATGCGCAAGGTCCTTCAGGGCAGGGCCCACCAGCCCCGGGGCGTCAGGAGATCCCCGGGGGTGGGCGGGCGCTATGGGGTATAGGGGTCAGATGGTGCGGGCCTGGCAGTAGGCGGCCAGGTCGCCGGGGCTGGACAGGATCCGTTCCGGTGCGGCGGCGGCGAGGTCCTCGCGGCTCGCGTAGCCGTAGGCGACGGCGATGGCCGTCAGGTCGGCGGCGTGGGCGTGGAGGACATCGCTGCCGGTATCGCCGACGTACGCGGCGGCTCCGTGCCGGGTGCGCAGGAGACGGAGCTTGTCGGTCTTGCTGCCGGGCTCGTCCCGGGAGAGCAGTACGCGGGGCATCGCCTCGGCGGGAAGGTCTCTGGCGAGCAGGCCGTGAACGGTGGTGTGGTGGCTTCCGGTGACGACCGCGTACCCGGGCCCGGCGGCCAGTTCGGCCAGCCGGCCGACCATCTCCGGGATGACGCCGTGCGGCTCGTCGGCGGCAGCTCGGGCGGTCAACTCGGCGTGCCGCTTCCAGAACCGCTCGGCGGTCTCGAAGTCGATCCAGCGGGTCAGCGAGGTGCTCAGCACGCCCTGGTACACGACGGGCAGGTCGTCCGGGCCGGCCAGGTCGGGCAGCTTGTCCAGCTCCATCTCCTGCCGGGCGTCCTGGTAGCAGCGCCATGCCCGGGCGCGGGAGTCGTGCAGGACCCCGTCGAAGTCGAAGGCCAGCATCAGCCCACCTCGCTCAGGGCCACCACGGGCACGCCGCACCAGCCCAGCAGCGCGGGGCGGGGCAGCAGCCGGGCGAGCTCCACCAGCGCCTCCTCGGCGCGGGCCCAGGTCGACGGCGCGCCCAGCGGGGCGAGCAGCAGCGTGTTCCCTTCCCGGACCGGGTGGAAGAGGGTGCCATCGGTCCACTGCGTGACGGCCTTCAGCGTCATCTCCATCTCCTCGCCCGTCGGGCCGGGTCCGAGTGCGGCGGCGGGGGTGCCGCCGAAGGGCAGCCGCGGCTCCACCAGCGCGCCGGGCTGCCGCGCCCACCGGTGGACGACACCCGGTGCGGCCACCGCACGGTCGGCCACCGTGTCGGACAGCAGGTTCTGGACGACGGCGGCCGCCTGGGACATGCCGCGTTGAAGCCGGTACGCCTCCACGGCGGTCTCGCCGGCGCGCTGGGCGTTGTAGGTGCGCGGGAGCTGGCCGCCGCGGGCCGTGCCGTAGCACAGCAGCGCGACCGCGAGCGCCGAGTACCAGAACTGGTGGCCACCGGGCAGGCGCCGGGCCAGGCTCTGGGTGACGACTTCCAGGCCGCCGCCGAACGCGACGGCGAGCGCCGCCAGGTCGAGCAGCGGGGTGAGCAGCTCGTTGTCGCGGCGGTAGGGGTGGGCGAGGTGACCGGTCTTGCGCAGGCGTCCGCCGTGGTCGAGGAACCACTTCTCCGCCTCGCACCGGTTGTCGGGCAGCGCCGGGGCGAGTACGGACAGCAGACGCTGCAGCAGCGCGGCGGACGCGTCCTCGTCCGCTCCGGTCAGGGCCTGGGCCACCGTGCGCAGGACCGTGGGGATCGGCCTGCCGGGCCGGGCGGGCTCCACCGGGAGCTGCTGGGCGCGGAAAAGGACGTACTCCACAGCCTCTTCCAGCAGATGTGGTGCCGGCTCCGGGCCCAGAGCAGCCGTGGGGACGAGGTCCTCGCTGACCACGAGCGAAGGGGCCACGGCGAGCGTGGCCGGAGGAAGGGGACTGCGCAGCGCGGTGGCCGCAGCGCGGGCCGCGTCTCCGAAGATCCCCGGCGGCACCCACCCGGCGACCGCGTGCCGGATGCCGCCCAAGGTGCGCAGCCGGATGGCGGCACGGGCCGGCGAGCGGTGCCGCAGCCCCGGCCACGGGATCCGGGCGGAGTTCTCCCGCCCGGGCACGAGGCCGTCCACAACCGGCGCTCCTTCCGCCCTCGGCCAGTCGGCTTCGGCCGTCAGGTAGGCGGAAAGCACATCGGGCTGCAGGCGGCGGGTGGACTGCCATTCCTCGCGCGGCAGCACGGTGACCGCGATCCCCGCCCGGCGCAGCCCCTCCACATCGGCTGCGTCGAACACCGGCACCAGCACCTCGGCGCCTGCCGCTCCCGGTACCTCTCGGGCGAGAGTCAGCAGCGTCCGGCCGGTCAGCGGCGGGTCGTCCACCAGCAGCACCCGCCGGTCGCCGACCTCGGGCCTCTCACCGGCCCGCACGCTCGCCACCCGCACATCCACGCCCGCGGCCTCCAGACTGGCCGCGACCAGCGGCGCCAGATACGCCCCGCCGGTGCGCACACCCGCCACGAGGACCGGACCGGACCAGTCCCGGCGCTCCAGCCATGTCCGGGCGAGCCGAACCGCGTCCTGCCACTCCACTCCCTGGACGGCCAGGGATGCCGGCATCCGCACGAATGATTCGTCCCTCGCCAGCCGGTTGGGGATGCGGTCGACCTCGGGCGCGATGAGGGTGTCCTCATCGGCCGCGAGCCGTAGGCCCGCGCGCAGGGTCATGTCCCGCAGGACCCCCGCTCCCGGGAGACCGGCGTCGCAGGAGCGGATCCACAGGGCGGCCAGCGACTCGTAGCAGCGAAGGGCCGGCATGGGCTGCCCCGCCCGGGACGCGAGGTCCCGGGCGAGGTGGCCGATCGTCAGCGGCGGGATGGCCGAGGGCGTGGTCATGCGGTTGCCTCGCGGCGGCCCACGGCGTGCACCAGGCGGCCCAGCTCGCGGTACGGGCTGCGGCTGGAGGCCGCCCACTCCGTCTCGAGCGCCTCCCGGTACTCGTTCTCGGTGGGCTCCCAGTCGGTGCGGTGGTCGTGGAAGATCCGCACGCCCTGCCACGGCAGCGGCGTGAGCCCGTTCGCGCGGGCGAGGTCGTCCAGGTGCTCGGGGGTGTCGCCCCGGGTGGTGATGCCGAGGTTGCCCACGCTGGCGGCCTGCCCGCTCTCGATCTGCGTCCGAGCCGACGCGTAGTCGCCGGACAGGGCCTCGCGCACGCCCACGGCCAGCTGGTTCTTCGTCAGCACGCTGAGGACGCCTCCGTCGGCGACGAGACGGGCGAGGTGGGCGATGGGGGCGACGGAGTCGGGCAGGTACATCACGACGCCGTGGCAGACCACCGCGTCGAACGCGCCGTCCTCGAACGGCAGGTCGTAGATGTCGCCCTCGGCCAGCGTCACCCGATCGGCGATCTCCGGGTCCGCGGCGACCCGGCCGGCCGCGGAGGTGAGCATGCCGGACGACTTCTCCACGCCCGTCACGTGGTGGCCAGCGGCCGCGAGGCGCAGCACCATCTCCCCGTCGCCGCAGCCGACGTCCAGCACGCGGGCGGGGCGCTCGCCGAGCTCTGCGAGGACCCGGCGCGTGGTGATGTCGTGGCGCAGCCGGCCGCGGCCGCCGCTGGAGTACGCGGCATAGCCGGTACCGACGGCCGCGAAGTCGGAGGAGGAGGCTGTGCTCATGGGGTGAACTCCTTGTTGAGGGTGGGCCAGTGTTCGACGAGAAAGCGGAACGAGGGGTAACGGCCGCCGGTGACCAAGGCTTCGCCGGCCGCTCCGGAGGGGGTGAAGGTGCCCGCGCGCAGCGCCTGGCGGACATGGACCAGGCGCGGGATCCGGGCGGCCAGCTGCGGCACCCGGGCCCGGGCGTCGGAGGCCGGCAGCCAGGCCGTCAGCTGCTGCGGGCGCATCTCCTCCCACACCACAACGTCCGCGATCCCGCCGCCCAGGCGTACGGCGAGGAAGTGCGGCACCGCGGTCGTCCCGGGCGACGGGCCGCGATGGCCGAGCGTGGTGACGGTGCCGGGGTAGTCGGTGCGCAGGGCGGTGAGATGGTCGGCGAACACGGCGCTGAGGTTGCACGCCAGGCAGCCGCACACCGACCGGGCGCCGGTGAGGTCGTCGAGGGTGAAGATCCGTTCAGCCACGTCCGCCGCCGGCGGCCGGCCCGTAGAGGCGGTAGTAGTCGTCGACGATGCCCGCCTCGGTGAGGATCAGGTTGGTCGCGGCGACGTTGTGGCCGGGCCGCAACCGCTCGTCGCCGCGGGCCAGGGCCTCCGTGCCGACCGCGAGTCCGGCAAGGACCAGGTCGACGTAGCGGTTGGACAGCGACTCGGCGTAGTGGAAGTTGATCGGCATGCCGTGCCCGAGGACGACGATCTCAGGGCCGCCGTCGAGCTGGTAGCCGGTGCCGAGCACACCCCGGTCGGTGACCTGGGTGCTGCCCTTGCACAGTTCGTCGAGGTCGAACTCGAAGTTCCTGCTGGTGGTGCTGACCAGGAACGACCGGTCAGGCAGGAGCCGGGCCTCGCGAGCGCCGAAGCTGCGGCTGCCGACGCAGCCGACGACCAGTCGCGGCCGGTGCGTGCGCACCAGTTGGTCCAGCGACCGGCCGGTGAGGAACCCCTCCTCGTGCGCGGCGACCAGGCGGGTGATGTCGGAGTCGAACACCGCGACCCGCATGCGCCGGTTCTCCAGGACGCGGGCGACCTCGTGCCCAATCCGGCCGAAGCCGAGCACGAGCGCGGCTTGGCCCTCGAGCTTCTCGTCCGGCAGCAGTCGCAGCGTGTTGCGGACGGCCGCATCCGCGATCCCGTACGACTCGATCATGCCCTTCATGTCGCTCTCGGCGACGCTGAACAGCGGCAGCGGCAGCTCGAGCCCTTCCACCTTGCGGATGCCGGAGGTGGTCTGCTCCACCAGGCCGATGAAGTGACCGACCTGCTGCGGCAGTTCGCGAAGCACGGTGGGCATCACGTAGCCGCCGTCGTCCATGACGACGCTCCGCTTGCCCGCGGCGGCGACTCGTTCGATGTGGTCCTCGATCCCCTCGCGCAGGTCCCGGTAGCGCCACACCGCGATGCCGTGCCGCTGCACTAGGTGCGCGTCCACGCGGTGGGTGTGCGCGTAGGGGTACTCCTTGTCGATCACGGTCATGTGCGCCGGGTCCACGCCGAGGGCGAGGAGGCTGTCGACCAGGACGAGGAAGTCCCGCATGTGGTGGATCGTCAGCAGCACCCCGGTGCCGGCCAGCGGCTTGTCCGGCCATCGGTCGGCCAGCCGGCTCGTCAGCGGCAGCTCGGCCACGGCTGCGGCGACCTCGGTGTCGGTGAACGGCAGATGCCGCGCGGAGGTGAAGAACGCCTCGGCCTCGGCGGGGCTGCCCTGCTCGAACGTCGCGACGAGCCGGTGGGTGTTCGCGGCGGCCGCGGCCGGGTCCGCGGGGGCGGCCAGCGTCAGCCGGCCGCGGCCGCCGTCGACGAGCATGCACCGCCACGACGCCGTCGCCTCGTCCCAGTCCATGCTCTGCACGTGCGGGCTGACGGCGAGGCGGGCGGCGAGTTCACGGGCCAGGTGGCTGGCCTCCTCCGGTGTGGCGATGACGTCGACCGCGTGGACGAGCGGCGGTTTCACGGATGCGGGCATCGGTGCCCTCCTGTCGCAAAGGGGGTGGTGGATCAACGGAAGCCCGGGGCTCAGCGCTCGCCGGGAAGGGTGAAGGTGCGGCAGCGGCCGGTGACGCGCATGCCGTGGGCGGCGAAGTCGGTCGGGTCCAGCCGGGTCACCGCGCGCACGGTCGCCACCTGCCGGGCGCCGGCCAGGATGTGTGCCTGGGCGATCAGCCGCCTGCGGACCTCCTCGTCAGCGGCCCACACCTCAGCCAGCAGCAGCTCACTGTTCGTGGCGTTCTCCTGGGCCAGGGCCAGCAGCAGCGATCCGGTCGGCGGGTCCAGCAGCAACGTCTCCGGGTCGAAGCGCGCGTCGTTCCGCCACCGCGACCACGTCGAGTCGGCAAACGACGCCTCAAGTCCGGCGAACCGGCGGGCCGCCGCGGCGACGTACGCTTCCGGCGCCTCGATGTCGGCGGCGGTGACGGCACCGAGCAGGCCGTCGGCGGGGGCGCCGTGCAGCACCGTGATGGTGTCCAGCACCTCCCACCCGGACCGGGTGAAGAAGTCGGTCGCGCCGTCCCGGTCCAGGGGCACGTCCGTGGTCAGCAGCGGCCACTCCACCGCCTCCACCACCGTCTGCAGCAGCCTGCGGCCCAGACCTGCCCGGCGCGCCGCCGGATCGACGACGGGGCCCCACAGTCGAGCCCTCTGCTCACCGGGCTCCGGGCGGCGGACGGCGCACCAGCTGGCGATCTCCCGTCCGTCCCGTGCAACGGCGAGGACCGGCGGCGCCCCGGTCAGCGCGTTCGTCAGCCGCGAGCGCACCAGGGAGGCACTGACCGGCCGGTCGTCGCTGTACCCGGTAATGCACCGCTGGGACAGGTCTGCGAGTTCCTCGCACAGGGCGTCCTCAAGACCGTCGACGAGGTCGATCTGGGGGCCCGAGCTGTTCAGCTGAGCCTGGGGGACGCCGGCGCGCTGTTCGGTGTTCACCGTGCTGCAGTTCCCAGACCGCTGACCATGCCGATTCGGCGACCCGGGCTTTTCCGTCCAGTTGGATACTTCATGCCCGAGTACCTCTCGAAGGCTTGACCGTCCGGGTCGACGCCCACACGGGCACACCGAACGGGAGGCGGAAGCGTGGAGTTGAACGAGGCACCAAGGCCACGAGACGGGCCGCCAAGAGCCGAGCGCTACGGCAATGCCCCGATCCGCAACAGTGGCCGGCCCGCTCAACTAATCTAGAAAGATTGAGTCCTGAGAAAAACTCACTCCCGGTACGGGTAAGCCCGCACACCCTCGAACGCGGCGCATCCGGGATCAACCGGAAGGAAGCTCCATGGGCACCGGAAGCCGGACCCAGGCCGACATCGGCGTAGTCTCCGGGTTCGTCCATCGGTTGCTGCGTGAGAGCATCCCCCTGACGCAGACCGCCCTGGCCCAGTGCCTGGACGTCGACCTCGGCACTCTCCAGGGCTGGGAGAGCGGACGCAGACCGCTCGGCAACGTCCGCGCGATGGACCTGCTCCAGCTGCGCCGAACCCTCATGGCCCTCGGCGCGGATGGAGCCCTGCTCGGGTGGCTGGATGCCGCAATGGACGCTGACCGCATCCTCACCGCTGTCCTGCACCCGCCAGCCGAACCCGCCAGCCACCCTCTCGCCGGCTGGGTGCAATCCCGCGAGACGGCACACCTGGTCGCCTGGGCAGTACGCGGCATCACCCCGCCCGCCCTGCAAGAGCGAGCGGCACGGCCGAGGCGCGGCCCCGCACCAACCGGACCCCATCTCACAGCGACCGACCGGGCAGAGTTCTTCATTCAACTGCGTCGGACGGCCGAGAGTGCCGGCCGGGCAGGCGAGCTGCTTCTGCGCCGCCAGAGCCTGTACCTCGCGTCCTACGACCCGGCCCCCCACGCCGAGGACTGGGCTGAGCAGGCGCTGCGCGCCATGCGTCCGGCCCTGGCCCTGCGCGCGTACACGCCGCGGTGGATTGAGGCCCGCACCGCCGCTACGGTGGCCGCCCGCCAAGGCGACCCCACCCCACTGCACGACTTCGTCGGCGCCCTGGCCGGCGACCAGCACAGCGAACTCGCCAACCTCGCGTACTGGGGCTACTGGCTGGGCTCCATGCCGGCCACCCAGCCGGGCGACGGCTTTCTCCATCGGCCGGACCCGTCCGCGTGGAGTCCGGTCCATCTCTTCCAGGAGCTCGCTGGCTCGCTCCACTACGCTCCGGGCACCGTCGACCTGTACGTGCACTCCCTGCGCACGCTCCTCGACCTCCACCCATGGCTGCCGCTGGCCGACCCCGCCTCTGCCCGCAACCTGCGGGAGCGCACTGTCGAACTCCTGGACGCACAGATCCTGTTCCCGGTATCGCGACGCGACCTCGAATCGGTCCACTACCGTCTCCCCACACCAACTGACGCACTGCCAGGAGCAACGCCGTGTCCGATCAGATGCCCACCGATGCCGATACCGAGACCGCCGCCGCTGCTGCCCTGCTCTTCGAGGCCGGCGCCCTGCGCAACCAGCCCCGTACCGGCTGGTCCTACGACGGTGTCCCCGTACTGGCGGCCGAGAACGTCGCCGAGCACAGCCACCGCACCACCGTCATCGGCCTCGTACTGGCCGCGATGGAGGGTGCGGATCCGGCCCGCACCGCCCTGCTGTGCACCCTCCACGACCTGCACGAGACTCGTATCGGTGACCAGACGCCGCTCACCCGCCGCTACGTCACGACCGCCGACCCGCGCAAGGTCACAGCCGACCAGGTCGCCAATACCCACCCGGCCGTCGCCGCCGCGGTAGCTACGGCCATCGAGGAGTTCGAAGCCGCAGAGACCGTCGAAGCGCGCTGTGCCCGCGACGCCGACAAACTGGACTGCCTCTACCAGGCCCTGGAGTACCGGAGAGTCGGCTACCGCACCGACGGCAAGATCGAAAGGTGCAGGGCCGCGCTCACGACCAGCTCCGCTCGCAGCCTCGCAGACGCCGCAGCCGCGATGGACCCAGCTCACTGGCAGAACACCCTGTCCGGCGCACCGGCCCAACCCTGACCCGCCCGCCACCAGCACGGCCGGGACGACGGCCAGTCGCCGGACACCTGCGGGGGAGAGGAGGCGTGCCGCCTGGGGACCCACGAGTGTTTGGCCGGTGCCGCACGCCATCACGGCCGTCGCACGACCCTGGGACGCGAGCTGCGAGATCACTCCCAGCACGGCGTCTCTTTGGCGGGGTAAGAGGCTTGGTGTCGAGGAGCTCAAGGTGTGTCGCCCTTTCACACGCGGGGGTTGAAGGGTGGGGAGGGGCGCTCCGCGGTATGCCGCGCCGGGGGGCGCAGCCGGAGTTACCGACTGGCTGCGCGCTTTGTGTGGGGCTGGTCGGCGGTGAGGAGGGCTTCGGTGAGCTGCTGCTGGCCGGTGGTGTCGTCGGCGCCGGGTGGTGTGCCAGCACAGGTCGGTGTCGGCGGTGGCGTTGATGCAGGGGATGGTCGGGCGGGTACCCGTGCGCAGCAGGCGGATGCCGCCGGTGCCCACGCGCCTGTGGCCATGCTGCGGGGGGCGGTGAGCAGGTGCCACGGGCCGCGGTAGGGGTCGGCCAGGACGGCGCCGCGCCCTCCCGTCAAAGCCACGGCGGCGGCCAGCGCCGGGCCGTGTTCGGACGTGCGGTACCCCGGGGGGCGGTCGCAAGGTTCGGTCTCGGTTTGCAGCTGGCGCGATGCGCATGAGGGGCTCCAGGGGTGGGCCGCGAAGGCGGCGTCATGTGCTGGGCGGGGCGGCCGGAGCGCCTCAGGACCGGATCCGCATGGGGTGCGGGTGAGGCCCGCACGTCAGGCTGGCGGGGACGGCGTCCGGGACGGTTTCGGCAGTCAGTGGGCGGGACGACGCGGTTCAGGGTTCGATGGCCGTGGGCATGGCGGTCAGGCGCCCTACTGGGGAGCGCCACAACGCCCAGGCGGCCAGGGACAGGAACATGAGGCCGGTGAGCATGGTGGTGGGCACGCTGGTGAGGGCAGCGAGCGCGCCGGCGGCGAGGGAGGCGAGGGTCTGGCTGCCGGAGAACAGCCAGATGGCGGTCTGCTGGATGCGGGGCCGCAGGTGGGGCGGGCTGACGGACTGCTGCATGGCGCGCTGGGTGGTGCCCACACCGGTGGCTGCGGCGTTCTGCGTAAACCCGGCGATGGCGAGGGCCGCCAGCCAGCCGGGCCCGGTTCCGGCGACAAGGGGGGCTGCTTGCGTCAGGACGTAGACCGTGAGTCCGGCACCGAGGACGGTGCCGGGGCCGTAGCGCTGGGCGAGGCGGGGGGCGAGCAACGCGCCGGAGAGTCCTCCGAGGCTGCCGGCCGCCAGGATCAGGCCGAGTCCGGTTGTGCCGGTCTGAACGGTGGTGAGGAGGTAGTAGGCGAGGTAGGTGCTGGTCAGCCCGGTGCCGACGCCGGTTGCGGCCAGCGTCAGGAGCAGTGGGCGCAGCAGCGGGTCGCGCGCGCTGTGGAGGAGACCGCCACGGATTGCCCCGGCCATCGACGGCCTCCCGTCGGCCGAGTCGGCCACGGGCAGGGGCCGCAGGCGGGTCGCGCACCACGCGGACGCGCAGAAGGAGAGCGCGTCAGCCACGATCGCGCGGGCCGGCCCGACCGCCGAGACGAGCACAGTCCCCAGTGACGTCCCGGCGGCACCGGCGATCGTGATCGCCGCGGTCAGCCGAGCGTGCGCCTGGTGCAGCGCCCCGGCGCCGGCAAGCCGGGGTAGCGCCGCCATCGCGGAGGCCCGGTGGAACACGTTCAGGGTTCCCAGGGCGAGAGCTACGGCGTACAAGGCGGGCATGGTCAGCTGGCCGAGGAGGGCGGCGGTGGGTATCGCAAGGACGACGGCGGCCGCGGCGACGTCGGTGGTGATGCGGACGGTGCGTATCGGGTACCGGTCCAGGACGACGCCCGCCGGTAGCGCGACCACCAGGGCCGGGACTTGTGCCGCGAACGCCAGCAGGGCGATGTCGCCGGGGGAGGCGTGGAGGTGGAGGACGGCCAGGGCGGGCAGCGCCACGGTGTGCACGGCGGTACCCGTGTAGCTGATGCCCTCACCGACCAAGAGCGTCGTCAGAGCGTGCCGGTTGCCCTGAGTTGAAGGGGTGGCTGTGGTGTCGGGGGCCGCCGTCACGGTGCGCTCCAGGGAAACGGGATCAGACCCAGGCCCGAAGAGAGGGAAGGGGCCAGGGCGAGGTGGCGGGGAGTCTTCGGCGTGCTGCCGGGCGCCCTTGTGGATCGTGCCGGCCTGCCCAGCCTGCGCCGGCCGGCCGCATGCGAGCTCCCCGTCGCGGGGAGCCCGCGGAAGCCGCTTCTGGACGGGGGCGGGGGCGTGTAGGTGAGGGGCGTCGTCACTGTGGTGTCCTGCCGCTGCGGGACGTGGAGGTGGTGGGGCGGAGGCGCACCGGCAGGGCCTGGTGGCCGTTGCTGATCAAGGAGGGAAGGGGCTTCAAGGCGGCGACGGGGATGGCGAGTTCGATGTGAGGGAAGCGGGTGAACAGGGCCTGGAGGGTCCTTTCGACTTCCATGCGGGCCAGGGGTGCGCCCAGGCAGTAGTGGACGCCGTGGCCGAAGGCGAGGTGGTCGGTGTGGGTGCGACTGATGTTGTAGGTGTCGGGGTCGGTGTGCCAGCGGGGGTGGCGGTTGGCGGCGGCGTAGGAGGCGAGGATCGGCTCGCCGGCGGGGATGACCTGGCCGTCAGGGAAGGTGGTGTCGGTGACGGCGTAGCGCATCGGAAGGTGGGTGACGGGGGGTTCGAGGCGGAGGGTCTCTTCGACGGCGTCGGCGAAGGTGGCGCGGTCGTCGCGGATGTCGGCGAGCTGGTCGGGGTGGGTCAGCAGGAGGGTGATGGCCTGGTCGATGAGGTTGACGGTGGTCTCGTAGCCGGCGCTGATCATCAGCAGCAGCGTGTCGCGCAACTCGTCGCCGCTCAGCCCCTGGCCGCCGTCGGTCTCTTCGTCGCGGGCGGCGATGAGCTGGGAGGTCAGGTCGTCGCCGGGGTCGGCGCGGCGGGTGGCGATGAGGTCGTCGAGGGCGGTGCGCAGCGCCGCAGTGTTGGCGGTGGCCTCTTGGAGGGTGAGGGTGGTGTCGAAGACGCCGTCGACCACGTCCCGGAACGCGTCACGCTGGTCGGTGGGGACGCCCATGAGGTGACTGATGACGGTGATGGGCAGCGGGTGAGCGAGGTGCTCGCGCAGGTCGATCGTCTCGCCCGCGGGGAGGGTGTCGAGGTCCTCGAGGAGCGTGGTGACGGTGGCGTCGATGAACGGGGCGAGGCCTTGGATGCGGCGGGCGGAGAACGCGGGGGCGATCATGCGGCGCAGCCGGGCGTGGTCGGTGCCGTAGGCGGTGAACATGTTCTGGACGGCGACCCACAGGGCCAGCGGCCACGTCTGGACGACGTCCTCGAACGCGGGCCAGTGGGCTCGCGGGTCCTTGGAGATGTCCTTGCTGGTCAGGAGCGTCTTGAGGAGGTCGGGGTCGGTGACGGCGGTTGCGTTCACGCCGAGGATGTCGACGGGGGCGGTGGCGCCGTGGGCGCGCAGCTGGGCGTGTTCGGCGGTGCGGCGGGCGCCGGTGGGGTCGAGGACGATCGGGGTGGGCTGGGTGTTCATGCGGGCAGTCCTTCGGGAAGCGGCGGGGTGGGAAACAGGACGGGCAGGGCGGTCAGGGACCGGTGGAAGGGCCCGGGCCGGTAGACGAGCGCGTCGGGGCGCAGGGCGAGGTCCATCTCGGGCAGCGCGTCCAGGAGATGGACGAGCGCGGTCTCGGCGATGACGAACGCGGGGGTGCGGGCGGGGCAGGCGTGCGGGCCGGTGCTCCAGGCCAGGTGGGCGCGGTTGCCGCCGGCGCCGGGATCGGGGCCGAGCGCGGGGTCGGTGTTGCAGGCGGCCATGGAGATGACGACCGGCTCATGGGCGGGCAGCACGGTCCCGTCGAGGTCGACCGGGTGCGGTGGATAGGTGACGCAGTAGTTCGCCAGCGGCGGGTTGCGGTGCAGGACGTAGTCCAAGGCCTCGCGGACGGTGGCGACACCGGCGTGCAGGTCCGCGGTGAAGTCCGGGTTGGTCAGCAGCACCACGTAGGTGTTGGCGGTCAGGTTCATCAGCGGCTCGATCCCGGCCCCGAACAGGGTGACGAGCTGGTGCAGCATCTCGGTGTCGTCGAGACGGGCGGGGTGGGCCAGCAGGCGGGAGGTGATGTCGTCGCCAGGCTCGCGCCGGCGCAGAGTGACGAGCTCGCTGATGGCGGCGTCGAGGATCTGGTTGCCGGCGGTCGCGTTCACCCCGTCGAAGAGCTTCATCATGCCCTCGGCGATACGGCGCCCGATGTCGGCAGGGCAGCCCAGGAGCCGGCACAGAACACCGAAGACGACGGGCCAGGCGAACTCGGTCAGGAGGTCGGCCCGTCCGTTGCGGACGAACGCAGCGATGGCGGTGTCGGCGAGCTCGCCGGTCAGCGCGCGCAGAGCGTGGCTGTCGACCGCGTCGATCGCGGCGACGTTCGCCTCCCGGTAGCGCGCGTGCACCGTGCCGGTCGAGCGCAGCGCGTTGGGCCGCCACTCGAGCATCGGCAGCACCGTGCAGGTGTCGGGGATCGTCTGCTGCCATGCGCGCGGGTCGGCAGGAAAGCGCTGGGGGTCGTTCAGGATGCGCAGCGCCTGCCGGTAGCCGATGACGAGGGTCGCGGGCACCGCGGGCGCCAGCCAGACCGGCGCGAGCGCCCCGTGCACCTGACGCATCCGGGCGTAGGCGGCCTGCGGGTCGTCAGCGAACGCGGCCTCGTACAAGGCCACGCGCTCCGCCTCGTCGTGAGCAGGCGGTACTGAAGGTGGAGTGGTCACTGGTGGAGCTCCGATAACTGGGGTCGGACGGCGAGATGGGAGAGCAGGGTGACGAGGGCGGCGAGACTGGAGCCGCGTTCACGGGCGTCGCAGGTTGTCAGCAGCGTGTTGCCGGGAAGGGCGAGGGCTTGGCGTATCTCGGCGGGCGGGTAGGCCGGTGCCCCGTCGAAGCGGTTGACCGCCACTCCGAACGGCAGGCTGCCGTTGTCCAACAGGTCGAGGGTGGGGTGGGACGCCTCCAGGTCCCGGGTGTCGACCAGCACGAGCACGCCGAGCGCGCCGACAAGGACGCTGTCGGCGAACGGGCCGAGGAACCGGTTCTGTCCGGGGAGTCCGAACAGGTAGAGGACCAGGTCGGGGGTGACCTGAAGGCGCCCGAAGTCGATGCCGACGGTGGTGGTCGTCTTCCCGGGGACACCGGCAAGTGTGTCGATGCCGGCGCTGGCCTGGGTGATCGGCTCCTCCATGCGCAGCGCCTTGATCTCGGAGACCGCCCCGATGAACGTGGTCTTGCCGACCCCGAAGGAACCCGCGACAACGATCTTCGCCGACCGGCTCGCGCTCGTGGCCGGCACCACGGCCTGTGTTGGCACCGTGTTGGGCGCCACCTCAAACGAATGCGCGAAGTCCATTGAGCACCTCCTGGAGGAGCGTGGTGTCGGGCTGGTGGGCGTGGGCTGCGACGGGCCTTGCGAGGTGGCCGGTGTCCAGCAGGTCGCTGACGACGATCCGTGCGACGGTGGGCGGCAGGCGCAGGGCGGCCGCGATCTCCGCGACCGCCCGGGCGCCGCGCACCCCGTCGAACAGGCTCATCACCGCTCGGGCGTCGGGCCCGAGCCGGTCGCGAGGCCCGGACGCGGCGATCACCAGCGTCTCCAGGCCCACGTCCGCATGCGACGGACGAAGGCGCCCGCCGGTGCGCACGTGCGGCCGGATCATGTCCGGGTCCCGCCGCGGCCCGCTCACCCCCGCGACTCCTCAGACACACGCTGGGCGGCGGCCATGTCGGCGCTGACCTGTGTGGCCAGCCGGATCATGACGTGGACGATCGTGGCGATGTCGGCGTCCGGCGTCGTCTGGGCGATGAGCAGGGTGTTCTCGGCCGCCTCGACCGCCAGAAACATGCCCGTGTCCGTCTCCATGACCACCTGGCGGACCTCGCCGCCGGACACGACGCTGCTCAGGGCCTTCGCCGCTCCGCGCCAGGTGGTGCCCATCGCGGCGACCTGCGCGGCCAGCGTCTGATCGAGCGGGGTGGTGTGGGCTTTGAACATCCCGTCGTTGGTGGACAGCACACACAGGACGACACCGTCGAGGGAGCCGATCTCGCGGTCCAGCAGTGCGTTGAGAGGGTACGCGTCGGGCATGGTCACTTTCCTTCGTGGGAGGTGGGGTTGGGGGTGCTGCGGGCGCGGTTCTTGCCCTCGGTCCACGCGGCGAGGAGCGAAGCGCTCCCCGTCGCGGAAGCGGCGGTGGCCGGCGGCCTGGTGGGCGTGCCCGCCGGTATGGGAGCAGCCGCGCGCCGGCGGATGGCCAGGCCGTTCGTAGTGGTGACCGGGCCGTTGCCGGTCGTGGCCGGCGGCGTGGTGGCGGCCAGGTGCGGGCGGTCCTCATCGGCGGGAATGGGGGTGGTCAGGAGTTCCTTGGGGAAGAACACCTGCGCGCGCGTGCCGTGGAAGGGGCTGGGGGCCTCGATGCCGACCGTGAAGCCGTACGTGTGTGCCAGGGTCGCGGCGACTGCGAGCCCCGTGCGCGGTTTGGCTCCCAGGCTGTTGATGTCCAGGTGCTCCGTGCCGCTGAACAGCCGCCGTGCCCGCTCCAGTTCCTCCGGGCTGATCTGCAGCCCGGCGTCATCGACGGTCACCGTCACACCACGCGCACCGTGCTGGATTCGTACTTCGACGTAGGAGTTGGGGGTGGAGTACTGCAGGGCGTTGTTCAACAGGACGGCCAGGGTGAGGACCGCCGGGCCGGTGGCGCGGGCGGTGAGCACGGCATCGGATTGGTCGGCGTGGATGCGCTCGAACCCGTCGAGCGCGTTCATCGAGGCCCGCACGATGTCGGTCAGCGTTGAGGCCGGTGAGCGGCGTGTCAGCTTCCCGCCGCTGAGCACGGCGTAGCTGTCGGCGGCGAGGAGGATCTGCTGCACGCGCTGGTCGATGGCGATGAGCGTCGCGTACGCCGCGTCGTTCTGATGCTCGCGCACCGCTTCGCTGATCAGTCGGGAGACCCGGGAGGCGGTGACGACCAGGGACTGCGTGACGCTGAGCACCGCCGCCCGCGTGGCGTCCTGCGCGCGACGGTGGGCCTCGTCGGCCCGTGCTGTGGCGGCCGCACGGGCCGCGGACATGTCCACCTCGGCCGCCTCGCGCACCTCGCCCTGGACATGGCGCAACGCAGCAGTAAGCCCATGGAGGCACGTCGACAGTTGCTGGGCGAGAGGGGTTCCCGCCAGCTCGCCGGGGATGGGGAACTCCCTGTAGTGCCTCTGGCCGTGTAGGAGCACCGCGCTCCGCAGATCCGGGATCACCTCGGTGGCGACTGTTCCGAGGAACGTCTCGGCGGCCCGAAGCTGGCCGGTGACCTGATTGATCTGGCGGCGCTCGGTGCGGACCTGGACCTGCGCGGCCCTCAGGCGGCGCTGCAGGCTCCCGCAGACGCACACCAGACCCACGCCGATCACACCCAGAGCCACCGTGGTAGCGGAGACGATCATCGAACCCTCACCACCGAGGCCGAGCTCCCGCACAGCGCGCGGTCCACCGTCGGCGAAAGCCGGCACCCGCTGGACGAGCCGGAGGAAGGGCGGGTATCGGTGTGTGGAGCGGTCACTGGGCGGCCCTCTCGTGGGGGTGGATGCTGATGCCGGGGCTGTCGATGAGGGCGTGCAGCCCGGGTTTGGCTTCGGGCGTTGTCTGCAGCAGTTCGAAGGTGCGCCCGTCATCGGTCTCGACCTGGCGCACGTGCTGCCATCCGCAGTTGTGCACGAGGTAGTCGACGAGCCGGGCCTCGCGGCCGTCGGCCTGTACATGGCCGCGCAGGACGTCGATGCCGCCCTCACGAGCGGCCTGGTCGCGCAGCCACAAGGTCATCAGCAGTCCGGCCCGGTCCGTGCCGCCTGGCACCGAGTACATGGCGTCGACCTCAAGCGCAGGCTGACGGTGCTCTTGCAGGCTCCACAATCCGAGGCGAGCGCGGTGGCGCAGCAGGAGGGCGCCGATGGGTGTCTGCTCGTCCCACAGCGCGAACAGGTCATGGTTCACGTGGTCCAGGGCGGCGCGGCGGACCGGCACGTCGCCCGGGCTGATCAGCTCGCGCTTGAGCAGGTCCTTCAGGCGCAGGTTGACCAGGTCGACGACCTGCTGTCGCTCGACGTTCAGCAGCGGGCGCCGGACCGTGTAGCGAAACCCGGCCGGCTCGGTCACCGGGGGCGCGGTGAGGGCCGTGGGGGTGGGCGAGGGGTGCGTCACGGGGTTGTCTCCGTCGCGTGCGGTGTTACGGCGGCCAGGAGCGGCCAGGTGAGGTGGATGAGCTGGGCGTTCGTGGCCGCCTCGACGAGGCAGCGCAGCCTGGCCTGGTGGTAGATGACGGTGGCGGGCGGCTCGCGCAGTTCGGGCGGGAGCGCGTCGCGGCTGATCAGCTCGGCCGTGTATCGCAGGACGGCCAGGTCCTGCTCGTCGACGTCCCGGGGGTGAAGGGCAGGGGCCGGTGGGGTGAGGTAGCCAGCAGCCAGCAGGGCTGCGATCTTCCCGGCCGGTGTGACGGCGGGGGTCAGGGCCCTGAGGGACCAGAGGTGACCGCGGACGGTGGCGGGGGAGACCCCAAAGTCATCGGCGGTCTGGCCCTGATTCCGGCCGGCCGCCACCCGGGCGGCCACACGCAGCACGGCCTTGCCAGGACGGTAAGGCGCCGGTAAAGGAGCAGGCGTGGTCGCCTGGGGGAGGGTGCGCGCGGGGGGCTGGGCGTGGAGCTGGCGGATGGGGGCGTCGAGGGCCCACGGCGGACCGGTGAGCGCGGTCCGCAGAATCTGGGGGTCGGTGGTGCCGGACCCGGGCAGTCGGACCCAGCGGACGTCTCGGCCGGTATGCGTGGAGGCCGGGGGGATGCCCAGCACGGTGCCGGCGCGCAGCACCTGGACGAACTGGCTCCAGGGCTCGTCAGGAACGAGGCCCGGCTCGATCAGGAAGTGCCAGGTGAGCGTGGAGTCGTTGGCGATGACCGGCCCGGGCACGTCGAAGGTGTCGTGGACGACCTGGGCGATGTCGGCGGGAGCGCGCACGGCGTCGAAGTGCGTTCCGCACCGGTAGGCGACGGTCTGCCGCCGCGGCAGCCACGTCGGGGCGGCCGCAGCCGGGGACGAATCCCAGACCTGAAGGTCCTGCGCGTCGGTGAGGGAGGTGATCACGGCGCTCACGCCTGCGCCTCCGAACCGGCCTGGTCGAACAGGCCCCAGGTGTGTGCGAGGCCCACCAGGTGCGTGGTGTTGTCTGCCCGGCCCTTGGCGACCACGGCGTCGATCTCCGTACGGACGTCCTCGCCGCGCACGCCGATCACGCGTCCGATGTCCGCGTTGAGGGAGTGCTCGGCGATCGCCCGGACGAGCTGAAGCTCCTCACTGGTGAACGCCGGGCAGGCCTGCCGGGCCTGCGGCCGCGCGACGAGGCGGCGGGTGAGCAGCGTGTGCACGAGGACGGGCCGGCTGCTTCCCGGCACGCCGAGCCGCTCGCGCAGGGCGGACAGATGGCTGGCCACGGTGGTCTCGGACAGGTACGTCTCGGCACCGATGACCTTGTTGGACAGGCCGTAGACGAGCGGAGAGGCAGCGCGCCTCTGCTCGGCGGTCAGCAGCGTGACGTCGGGTGTGGTGGTGTTCATCGGGGAAGGGGATTCCTGGGGGGGGGTGTGGGTCAGGGCTGGGACGGCGCGTGGGGCCGGGTGTGGGGGACATACGTCGCAGCGCGGGTGTTCAAGATCGTTTGCAGTCGTTGAGTGTCGAACTCGGCTACCTGGGGCAGGTGGTCGGACAACTCGCGCAGGGCGGGGGTGTCACAGACGGTGAACCGGGTCAGGGCTCCGGCGAGCTCCGGCGAGAGGTACCCGCGGTCGATGCAGTAGCCCGGCCCCGGGGGCCGGCCGGGATGGGCCCGGTAGCCCGCGGTCGCACGCAGCGCCTCGGGCTGGCCGAGGTGCTCGGCGGCGTAGCGGCCCGCTTCGATGTAGCCGGCGGCAAGCAGCTCCCCATCGGGCCGGTCGTCCGCCCGCCGCGTGCCGTCGACTGCGTAGGTGCGGTTGGCGACGAACGCGGTGTCCTCGTAGCCGTCCCAGGGGCCGCCTTCGCCGGTGCGGTAGGAGTTCCAGTCCCCGAACACCATGGCCAGCCAGCCGGGTTTGGCGAGCGTGGAGCACCAGCGGGCCTCGGTGAGACGGTACTCGGGGCTCCAGTAGCAGGCGTGGACACTGACGAGACTGATCTGCCGTCCACTGGGAGTGCCGGTGGTGTTGCGGAGCTTGACGGCGATGTTCGCGGGGGCGTGCCAGGGAGCCCAGTCCTGCCGGTACTCCTCGACGAACACGAACGCACCACCTCGTTTGACGAAGATCGCGTTGTCGTTGCGGCTCCCGGGACGCGGCACGGCGATGTAGCCGTCCATGCCGAGCCGGTTGGCCAGATCCGGCAGCTGCTCGCGCCGGGCCTCCTGCCAGAACAGCAGCTCCGGGCCCAGGACCCGCACCCATGCGGCGGCCGCGGCCGTGTTGATGCCCTGCTCCACGTTCCAGCTCACCGCGGTGATGGTCTCGCTCACGCGGCACGCCCCCCGCCCGTAGCCGCCACCGACGCCGCCATGGACGGGGCGGCGGTGATGTGGTGGCGGCGCAGACGGCCCTCCTGCTCGGCCTGCGGGCCCAGACCGACCTGCGCCCTCAGCTCGTCGAGACGGCCGGGGAACTCGACCGGATACAAGTCGAGACGGCCGCCGGACACGTCCGGCACGAAGGCGTACTGGGTGCCGTAGACCTGCGGCCGGCCTGCTGCGGCGCGGCACCTGTCGTAAAGGTGCGCCCACTGTGCGGCGGTCGCCTCACCCCGCTCCACCGCCTCGCGCAGGGCTTTGAGGAGCGAGCGCTGCAGGTCGGGGTCGTGGTCGCAGTGCAGCGCGAGGGCGGCCGCGGCCTGGGCACCTTCGTCACCGACGAGGGTCCGCCCGGGCCAGCCGTACTCGGCAAGGATCGCGCGAAGTGTCTGACCGGTCTCGCGTGTGGGCGCGGGACTGGCGGCAAGGTTGCGGGTGATGGCGGGGGTGTTCCAGGCCGGGCGGGCGTGCTCGGCCCGGCCGATCAGGGTCCGGGCCATGTCAGGAAGCTGCGGTCCCGGCACCCGGCCCTTGAGGGGTAAGGAGGTCATGGCTTGGCCTTTCGTCTGTCGCAGGGTCAGAAGTCGGTCTCGCGCCGCACGAGCCACAGCCCGCCGTCCAGGCCGGCGATGCGGGACAGCTGGTCGCGGTAGAGCAGGTCCACCGGAGAGATCGCGGTACGGCTGACCGACACCAGACCGGTGACGATCGAGGCCGGGCCGGACAGCTGCTGCAGCGCTCGGGCATAGCCTCTGCGCAGCGACGGGTCGTCGGCGGCGCCGTGGTCGTCGACGGTGTCGACGAACCGGTCGGCCACGACCAGGCCGTGCGCGGCGGCGTAGCCCTGGCAGGCGGCGAGGTCACCGTCCGGGCAGCCGCCCTGCCGGGCCAGCGCGTACAGAACGACCACGGGGCGGTTGGTGGATCTGGCGATCACGGCGCGGTTCATCGCCTCCCGCATCCGGGCCAATACGTCCGGCGCTATCGGCTGCACCGGAGTGCCGGACGCGGGACGCAGGCCGGCCGGCCGGGGCAGCAGTCCACGTCCCGACGCCGCACCCGCCATTCGGGGTTCCGGCGTAGCAGTGCAGACCAGTCCCACGCACTCGCCGGACGCGGCGTCGGCGAGGCGGCCCAGGCGGGGATGCGTGAGCGTTGTGTCCGGCGCCCTCATGCGACGGCCTCCAGGTCCTGCAGGAGCATCGCGGTGTTGATCAGACCGAGCATGGAGAAGCCTTGTGCGGCGTTGCCGAGCTGCCGTCCGGCGACGGGGTCGTACTCCTCGGCGAGCAGGCCGGTGGTGCTGCGCAGCGACAGCACGTACTCGAACACCTCGCGTGCCTGGTCCACCCGGCCGGTCAGGGCGAGCGCGTCGGCCAGCCAGAACGAGCACAGCACGAACCTGCCCTCATCGCCGGTGAGCCCGTCGAGAGCTTCGCGCGCACCGGCGGTGGGGTAGCGGTGCATCAGCCCCTGGGGGGTGGCCAGCGCGGCGCGCACGGCGTCGACGGTGCCGATGACACGGGGGTCGTCGCCGGGAAGGAACCCGGTGCGGGGGATGAGCAGCAGCGCGGCGTCCAACTCGACCGACCCGTAGGACTGGGTGAAGGTGTTGCGGCGCGGGTCGAAGCCCTTCTCGCACACCTCGCGGTGGATCTCGTCTTGCAGCGCCGCGAGTTCGGTCGCGTCCATGTCGAGGGCTCCGGCCTCGATGAGGCGGATCGTGCGGGTGACGGCCACCCACGCCAGCACCTTGGAGTGGACGAAGTGCCGCGGCTCGCCGCGGACCTCCCAGATCCCGGCGTCGACCTGGCGCCACTGCTCCTTGAGCCGGTCGATGAGCCGGCGAACGAGGGCCTTGACAGGCGCGGTGAGGGTGATGCCGTGTTCGTGTGCGAGCGCGATGAACTCCAGGACCTCGCCGAACACATCCAGCTGCAGCTGGTGCACTGCCCCGTTGCCGACCCGTACCGGGGCCGACCCCTCGTACCCGGGCAGCCAGTCCAGGACCCGCTCGGGCAGCTGACGCCCGCCGCGGATCGTGTACATGATCTGCAGCTTGTCCAGGTCGCCCGCAACCGTGCGCACCAGCCACCGCAGCAGGGCAGCAGGCTCCTCGCGGTAGCCGGCCCGCAGCATCGCGCTCAGCGAGTCGGACGCGTCACGCAGCCAGGTGTAGCGGTAGTCCCAGTTGCGGACGCCGCCGATCTCCTCGGGCAGTGAGGTGGTCGGCGCGGCGACGGTCCCTCCGCTCGCCGTGTGCGTCAGCGCCTTCAGCGTGATCACGGACCGTACGACGGCCTCGCGGTACGGCCCCACGTACGTGCAGCGGGCGACCCACGTCCGCCAGAACTCCGTGGTCTGCTCCAGGGCGCCCTGCGGGTCGATGCGCTGCGGCGGCCCGTCCGGGGACGGCCGCCAGGACAGCGTGAACACCATCTGCTCCCCGGCCGCGAGGCTGAAGCGGCTGTGCAGGGTGTTGTCCTTGACGGTGACCTCAGCGGCGGTGTCGAGCCACAGGGCGTCCTGGCCGGCGATCGCGAAGAACAGACCCGCCTCGGCGTCGATCCAGGGCTGCGTGTGGCCGTAGTTGAACCGCGGGGACAGGACGGAAGCCATCTCTACGGTGCCGCGCACGCCCTCCACGATCCGCACCAGGCGCGGCTCGCCGCTGGTGTGCGGGGGCATGAACTCGGTCAGCCGGACCGTGCCCGTGGGGGTGTCCCACTCGGATTCCAGGATCAGCGACTCGCCGCGGTAGCCGACCCGGTCGGCCTGCGGCACGTACTGCCCGTCACCGGGTACGGGCCCTATGCGCCAGCTACCGTGCTCCTCGGCTCCCACGAGGCCGGCGAAGACCGCGTCGGAGTCGAACCGCGGCAGGCACAGCCAGTCAGCGGAGCCGTCACGCCCGACGAGAGCAGCCGTCGTCATGTCGCCCAGCAGGGCGTAGTCCTCGATCCGCAGCGGCCGGCGAAGCCCGCCCGCAGGGCCGGGAGGAAGGGCAAGGGTGGGAAGCGTGGTCACGAGTCTCACTTCACTGGTCGGTGGGGACGTCGGCGGCGGCGGGCGCCTTCAGAGCGGGCGCAGGCGCCGGAAGAAGGAACGGCAGCGCGAGGGCCGTCACGATCAGCACGATCAGAACCTGATTGCTGAGCGTCACAGCCGCCCCGGTCGCGTCACGCGTCGAGGTCGCGGCGAAGACCACGACCGCCATGGCCGCGACGAACGCCAGCAACCGGGCCACCGTGCGCCCCGACAGCCGGCGGCGCTTCGCCCCCGGTGCACCGGCGGGCGCCGCGGCGGCCTCCACGGCATCAGCCAGGCCCACGGCCGCCTGGGCCAGGCGCCGCAGATGCCCGCGCGCCTCGCCGATGCCATCCGGCATCCGCTCACCGGCCGCACCCTTCGCGCAACGCACAGCGGGGTGCGCTACGCCGAGGCCGAGGCTCAGTCGCCGGATGTGGCCGCGCAGGCGGGCGTCGATGTCGAGGGCGTCCTGCGCCGTCTCGGGTAACGGGGTGTCCTCGAGGACCAGGCGCGTGGTCTCCCGCGCGGCCGTCGCCTCGTCCCGGACAGCGCCGGCCACGGAAGGGCGCGTCGGGGCGAAGTCCCAGGAGGGGTCACGCCTCGTTGCCGGGAAGAGGGCCTTCGCCTTCGAGGGGAGAGCCATCACGACGAACTCCAGACGCAGAGGGACGGCAGCGAGGTGCCTGGGCATGAGGAAGGGGCTGTCCGAGCGGCCAACTTGAGCGGGTTGGCGCTACGTTGAGACAACCGTGAAAGAGCGTCTGAGGGCAGTCCGTAGAGCTGGGCAACCCTGGTAAAGGCGTTGAAGATCATTTCGAGCTCGGGGAATCGTCCATGACAACCACACGCAACGAGGCCTTGGCTGCTCGGATTGCGGAGACTGGCTGGTCGCAGCCCCAAGTAGCGGCGCACATGGTTCGCGTCGGGCAGGAAGTTGGCGCGACCGCCTTCTACTCGGTCACCCGTAATCACGTTGCCGCATGGGTTCGAGGCCACCAACCCGGCGAGCCGGCACGCCATATCCTCTGCGAGACGCTGTCGCGCAAGCTCGGTCGCCGCGTCACACCTGCCGACATCGGTCTGGCTGAGGAGCCCGGTTCCGGACCGGTAGACGGACTCGACTGGAACGCCGACACCCCGACCGTGCTGGCCGCTCTTGGAAGTGAAGACCTCGACATGCAACGACGCCAGATCCTGACCACCGCCGCCTACACCGCAGCAGGTCTCGCCGTCCCCGGCGCCGCCTACTGGTCCCTGGCCCCGCAGAAAGCCCGCGCCCGTAAGCCTCTCTCGGACCGCGAGGTGTCCCAGTATGACGTCGAGGACCTGCGCAAGCTGACCGTGTTCTACGCGCAGCGTGACCAGAAGAGCGGGGGAGCTGCCGGCAGGTCGGCACTGGCCGCACACCTGAAGTACGACGCCGCGCCGCTGCTGAACAGTCATTTCGCCGATGACAGGGTGAGGCGGGCCACCTACAGCGCGGTCGGGGAGATGACGTACCTGGCCGGGTGGACCGCCTTCGACGCCGGTCACCAGCACCTCGCCCAGCGCTACCTCGTCGCCGCGGTGCAGCTGGCCGCGGAAGCAGGCGACGGGCCGCTCGCGGCCTACATCCTGCGGGCCTTGGCCCACCAGGCGGTGGACCTCCGCCTCCCTGGCCAGGCGCTGGAGTACGCCACAGCGTCGATGAGCCCGCTCCACTACGGGCAGGCCACCCACCGGGAGCGGTCGCTGCTCGCGATCGTCCACGCCCGCGCTCTGGCCGCATCCGGCGACCGGGCCGGGACCCTGGCCGCGATCAGCCGAGCGGAGCGGGACCTCGGCCGCGCGGGTACGGACGACGCCCCGGACCGGGTCGCGTTCTTCGGCGAAGCATCGCTCGCTCACGAGACTGCGTGTGCGCTCCGTGACCTGGGCAGCCCCCGGGACGCCGCCGCGCACTTCAAGCGGAGTGTGGCCACCCGCCAGCAGCAGGTCTACACCCGCACCCACAGCGTGACCCTGGGCTACCTCGGCTCGGTGCAGGTCCAGCAGGGACACCTCGACGAGGCGTGCGCGACCTGGGGCAGGGCCCTGGACGCGATGACCGGTGTGCGGTCCGGACGCGCCCGTGACGTCATCGTGCGTATGCGAAGCGACCTGAGCCCCTTCAAACGACGGGGCAGCCGCAAGGCCGCCGAGCTGGAGGTGCGGGCCGGTGAGATGCTGCGGGCCATAGGGTGACTGGGGCACGACATCGGTGACCCTCCCGCAGCCGCGTGTGCGCGGGGCGGGCTGGGCAGGGGAGAGCAGGCGGGTATGGAGCAGTTCGAGGTGATCGCCACCGTGGTCGGCGGCCACACCAAGGTCCAGGACGACTACCAGGGCGGTGTGGAGTCGGTCATCCGGCTCGATGAGAAGTACCCCCTGGAGACTCTCCAGGGCATCGAGGACTTCTCCCACCTGCTGGTCATCACGCGTTTCCACCTGGCGAGCCCGCAGGACGTGCACCTGCATGCCCGCAGTCCGCGCAACGACCCCCGCTGGCCCGCGACCGGCACGTTCGTCCACCGCAACCACCGGCGTCCGAACCAGCTCGCCACCAGCTTCCCCCGCCTCTTGGAGGTTCGCGGCCGCGACCTGGTCGTCACCGACCTCGACGCGGTCGTCGGGACGCCGGTGATCGATCTGGCGCCCTACTTCCAGGAGATGGGCCCGCGCGGGCCTGTCCGTGAGCCGGCGTGGCCGGGGGAGATGCTCGGCGGCCACTACTGGGCTCCCGCCGACGAACGCCCCTGACCCGCTACCACTGCACCGCCGCCGTCCCGGTCGCGTACGTCTGCCGGAGCAGCGGGGACGGTCACGATGGCGGCGTAGGCGTGGGAGAGGTCGACGGGCGACGCGATGGGGCGAAGCCGCTTCTTGCCCACCGTGGCGATGGCTTCAGGGAGTTCGTCCTGGTGGCGCCATGTCGCGGTCGGCACGATGCCCGGCGACAGCAGCTCCCAGGGGCCGAGCAGGTCCATGATCTGTTCCAGGGACCTGGGCCGGAACACGATGCCCGCGTCCTTGTAGAGGGCGACGAGTTGTTCCATGGCCTGCGGAGCGGTTTCGGTGGTGGCGTGGGTCAGGGAGATGGCGCTGCCTGGCGGGAGGCGTTCGCGCAGCGTGGCCATCACCGCCCCCGCCGCAGAGTCGTCCATCCACTCCAGCAGCCCGTGGGCCAGGACCCCGACGCTGTGGCTGAGATCGACGTGACCGTATCCGGGGCCGTTCAGCAGGCCGTCCGTGTCGCGGACATCGGCGAACACTGCGCGGGTGCGAGCGTTGCAGTCGAGCTCCGTGCGCGCGCGGGCGAACACAGTGAGGTCGTTGTCGATGTACAGGACGCGGGCGTCGGGGTGGACTACCTGGGCGGCCTCGATGGTGTGGGCGGGCACGTGCCGCCGGCGCCTCGTGTCCCAGTCGGAGGGCAGGCCGCACCCGAGGTCGAGGAACTGGCGGATCCCGAGCTCCCGGGCGAGCGTGTAGACGGCCCGCGGGCGGTGGGCGCCGTTGGTGACCGCCGAGTGCGGCAGCCACGGGGCCGCGTCGAGCAGGCGGGCGGCGAGCTCTCGGTCGGGCGGGTAGTGCTCGACCCCGCCCGCGAAGAGGTCGTGAACTCTGGCTGCTGAGGGCTTGAGGTACTCGTCGTGCGGCATGGTCATCATCGGCGGTCCGCCCCCTTGAAGGACAGCAGCCAGTCCCGTGCCTGAACGATCATCTGGCGGCTGACATCAGCCGGCTCCGCCCGCTTGACGGCCTCGTCCAGGAGCCGTCCGCGTTCTTCGCCTGCGTCCAGACCGCTGTAGGTGAAGCTCTCCTCCCGCCACAGCGCACCGCCAGGCAGGATGTGCTCGGTCAGAGCGGACAGCGGCGACGCGAGCGGAGTGTCGTTGTGCACGACGCGCACATCGACCTGCGGGCTCTGGTCGAGGTGCAGCAGGTGGTCGAGCTGTTCGGCCATGACCCGGTCGTCCCCGGCGGCCCGCGTCAGGACGGACTGGTCGAGCACGAGAGTCCACCGCCCGTTTCCCTGCCCGGCGACGGGCGTGGCGACCGGCTGCGGCCCGGGCCGCAGCCCGGCAGCCGCGGGGCAGGACACCAGGGCTGCGTAGCGTGGTGTGCGGAAGGGCTCCGGGACCTGTTGCATCGCGAGCATGCGCACCTTGGACGCGACGCTCAGCGCGGCCGCGGCGCGGTCCCCGTTGCCCGGGCCGGTGTCACAGAACAACTCCTCGGGCCAGCGCGCCGGCCCAGTCGGCAACAGCCCGAACAACGCGTTCGCCACCTGCCGACTGCCGGCACCATAGACGCGTAAGAGGCTGTTGATTCGCCCGGGTTTGAGCAACCCTGCCCCGCCCCGCTCCCACAGGTACAGCGAGCTGACCTCGACGTTCAAAGCCTGCGCGGTGGCCACCGCTTCGAACCCGCGGGTTTCGCGCAGGGCCCGCATATAGGCGCCGAGCAGGAGACGGGCCGGCTGCCGGAGGGTCACCGGCCGCCACGTGCCCGTGCCGCTGGAGCTGGTCACAGGAGGTCCCTCCTTGGGGTGGGCCAAGCGGCGGGGACGAGGAGGTCCTCAGTCGTTGGCGGATGCGACTCCGGTCGCGCGGATGCGGGCGATGTCGGTCCTTGCAGCGGCCGGGGCGCGGTGGGCACGATGCCGCTCGGCAGGGTGTCGCTGGTCCCGAGCAGCCGCAGGATCTGTGTGCGGCGGCTGGGGGAGAGGGACGGCGGGCCGCTTGCCAGGCGGTCGACGAGGATCCGGGTGTTGCCGTGGCGAGGGGCCCGATCGGGCGGGGTGGACGGGGCGGAGGGCATCAGGAGGTCTCCGTCGTGCGAGGGGTGGTGGGGGATCGGCGGCCAGGGGGGCGCATGGTGAGCCCCGCCTCGTGCGCGATGCCGTGGATGAAGGTGAAGGAGCGCTGGGTCCGGCCCGCGATGGCGCGCAGCGGCGCCCCGGTTTCGTAGGCCTCGCGGACGTACTTGCGTGCCTCCGCCCGCTGCATGGGACTGAGCTCCTTGTGCGCGACGAGCAGGCAGTCGGGGACGGGAATGTCCGCGAGACGCAGAGCAGTGGTCACGAGGGCTCCTTCATGGGTGCCGGGACGGCCTGGGCAGATTCGCTGGCGCGGGTGAGGAGGTGACCGGCGACGGCGAACCCGGCCCCGATGGGGAGCAGCGTGATGACGCGCGCCGTCAGCGTGAGGGGCATCAGCAGAGCGCCAACGATGTCGAAGAAGCCGTGTCCGAAGACCAGCGGCAGGACGCGTCCGTGGCGTCGGAAGATCTTGACGCGCCAGGCGGCGTAGACCGCCATGCCCAGTGCGGGCAGCCCCAGGTAGGGGTGGATCAGGACCTCTGCGCTGCAGATCACCGTGTAGATCAGCCAGGTGGGCCAGCGTGCGGCCTGGAGCAGTGTGCTGGCGCCGGCGACGATCACGATGTCCTCGACCGTGACGGCGAACACGACGTTGAGCAGCAGCGTGCCGAGGGAGTCGATCCCGAGGGCGGTCAGTTGATCGCTCTTCATCACCGGCACGGCGTCGCCTGCTCCCACGAGGCGGATCAGCATCGCCGATCCGGTGGTGAGGGCGCCTCCGGCCACGCACGCCGCCACCGTGTGGGTCGTCTGCCTCCAGGCGCTGGCCCGTGCAGCCGTCGACCCCACGTCGAGCGACATGTCGAGACCGACCCCGTGGGATGCGGTCACCTCCAGGGCCAGCCACGCCAGCACGACGCCATATGCCGCCGCGCCGAAAGCGCCCGCCCGTGCGCCGGGCAACGACGTCACGACAGCCACCGCACCGCATGCCGCCGGGACGAGCATCCGGCGCGCCCGGGTACGCGGAAGCACGTCCGCGGTCCTCAGCACTCTCGTCGCCACGGCTGAGACGAGCCACGCCGATGTGACGACCGCCCCCAGGAGCCGGGCAACAGCTACCCAGGAGGCGACCGCCGGAGTCACCGGCGCGCCGAGCACGAGGCTGGCAGCCTTCACCATCCCCGCGGTCGAGGGCAGCATGGCCAGACAGATGAGTCCCATGGCACAACAGGCCCTCTTCACCGGGGAACTGTGAGGGCGCGACCGGGACAGGTGAACAGAGGTGTTGGAGGTCAACACGGCGAGGATTCAACTTCCAGATGGTGTGGATTCGGTGGTCGGCAATTCGCCAGGTCGGACTGCGGGGGTGCACCTCGTAGAGGTGCTTCGTTGAGGCGCTCGTCCTCTTTCCGGCTCTGGCCGGCACTGGGAGGCTGGTCGTGTTCACGTGGAACTCCCGGTGCTCTTCCGGGGTGGTGTCAGACGGCAGGGGGCTTCGTCAGCAGCTGCTGCTCGGACCGGTTCCGCCGGGCACGCTCGGTTGTGGACGTGGAGTCGTCGTGGGGGTGTTCAGGTCCGGGGCCGGCGGTTTGGCCGCCCGGACGCTTCTTCTGGGGTAGTAGCCCGGTCCCGCCGGTCCGTGTTCGACGAAGGCGAGCAGCTGCTCCGCGACCAGGCGTTGGCATGCCCTCTTCATCTGGTGCGGCGACACTCCGTACCTCTTGGCGAAGATCTGCGTCGGCAGAGGCGCGTGGTGACTGACGGCTCGCCCTTCGACTGCCTGGCGGAGCTCGCGGAGGAGGACTGTGTCGTCGGGGTGGTGCTGATCGGGGCGCAGCCGGAACGCGCGACACAGTCCCCGTCCGAAGTACGCGACCTCGCCATCGATGTCGAGAACGCGTATCGCCTCGGCGGCGGCCGCGACGGTGCTGTTCAGATCGGCGGCCAGGACTCTGACGGGTGGAAGGGGCGCGCCGATTGGATGCCAGGACAGGTACGTGCGGAGCTGCTGCACCAGGGCGTCGCGTTGCCGGATGTGCCGGGCCTGCCGAGTCGTCGAGTAGCTTGTTTCGAGAATGGGTCTCGATCATGAGCGGGACTCCTGGGCGGCAAGTTCAGCGCGCTGACGGGCCTGGATCACGCCCAGAGTCACGTAGCCCTCGGCGGACCAGGCGGTGACGTCGGGGACCGGCACGCCCCGGTACGGGTGGCGGCTGCTCATGGCCTTCCTGCCTGCTTCAGCGTCAACGCCGAGATGAGGCGGTCGGCCTGGTCGAGCGACAGCCAGTCCACGACTAGCAATTCGTCGAGCCACGCCCCTCGGTCGTCTTGGCGGGCCGGGTAGGCGGTGGTCGTGATCTCGCCGCCGAGTACGCGGCTGAGCAGGGCCCCGAACTCCTGCGCGAGCTGGTAGAGCTCGGCCCCCCACGCGGTCAGCTCCTCATCAGGTTCTCCGAGCACGGCCCGGACCTTGCGCACGTCGTCCAGGCTGAGCTTCACCTCGCAGATCCGTTCCGGCGATACCGTGCCGTGCCCAGGGTGGCTGAACTTGGCTTCACGCAAGGTCCCGACCAGTTCCCTCGCCAAGTGCTCCGAGGGGGACAGCCAGGTGGCGAGCCGCTCCGCGAGCGCCGTCACGTCCGCAGCGGTGGACAGCACCATGGCGATCTGAACGTCTCCGAGGTCGTCCTCTTCGACCCTCGCCCGGATGCCGGCCTCGTGAAGTGCCGCGCGAACCGCGCCGGCCGCACCCGGGTCGGTGACATCGATCCATGGCACGACCAGTACCGGCCCCCGATGCGAGACCACGCGCACCGTTCGGTCGGCCATGGGCATGGCGATATGCGAACCCTGGACGTAGGGGAGAACGTCCCGAAGGCAGAGGAACGCGTTGTGGAGTTCTCCGTCGTCAGGCTCCGGTGCAGAGGTGAGGGCGGGCGGCTGGGGAGCATCGGCCATGGGCGGCACCGTTCGTCGAGAAGCGAACCAGGATGAGAGCCGGGGGCCGGCGACAGAAAGGAATCCGAAGGCGCTGATCAGGGCAGCGGGGGTGATTTCCATCAGCAGACCTCCAGGCCGGAGAAGGTGAGCCCTCCGCCGGGTGGTTCGGGTTCCACGCGGGGGATGTGTCACCGGGTCTCCCCGGCGGAGGGCGGTCAGAGGGGGTTGGTCGGTCCCAGCCCACGAGGTCAGAGGGCCGGACGTCCCGCTCAAGCCCTGGTGCTGGAGCCGGATCCGCTCCAGCACCAGGGCGGTCGAACCCGTGTCTGGCCGTGGGGGAACGAGCCAGACACGAGGGTCAGGAGGCGGCGCCGAGGCGCCCTGCGAATGCGGCGTGCGGGGTGGGCTCAGGCCTAAGTGCGGCCAGGACCTCCCGCAGGGGGCCGGCTGGCACGAGGCGGTCACCCGAATCGCGCCGGAACCAGTACGGGCCCGGGGTGCTGGGCGGAGACATGGCGGCGAGCGACGGCAGCGTGATGCGGCGCGCCGCACCGAGGCACACGGTGTGCGAGTGCGGCTCCCACTGGCTGGCGGTACCCGGCGGGACGAGCCAGTAGAAGAGGCCGTCCCGCGTGGCCTCCACGACGGGCCCGCAGCCGCCCTGAACCTCGTCCATGAGGGCCACCGCTGCACGTGCCTGGGCGCCGGAGCTGGTGACGACGACATCGCACAGGTTGCCGCCCAGACGCACGCGGGTGTGCTGCCCCGCGGTGAGGCCGAGGAAGCTCCGCAGCGATACGGCGAGGTCGCCCATGTCGGCTGCCGGCTCGCAAGGCGCCCCGGCCCGATGGATCAGGTCCTGTGCCATCGCGTTGATGTCGGGCGCCATGGCCGCGGTCACAGGTCCACCAGACCCGGCTGGATAACGGCGCGCACCGTCTTGCCGACGGGTTCCTCGGGGGTGTTGGGGATCCAGGTGAGGGCGGCCCCCAGGCGCCTGGCGCCCGGAAGACCGAGGCCCAGCTCCCCAGCGACGGCCTGGTCGAAGTCGGGGAACTCCGGGTTCGGGTCCTCAACGTCGATGAGCAGTTCGCGGGCCTCGGTGACGCGCAGCCAGACCGTCAGGGTCTGCCCCGGCCCCGGGGTGAAGCCGTGTTCCAAGGCGTTACGCACCAGGACGTGCAGCACGCTGACTGCGGCGTGCTGGTCGCCGCACCAGTTCAGAAGCGTGAGGTTCGTACGGCCCTTGATGCCAGCCAGGGTCAAGGCGCTGACGTCAGCGGGGAGGCGTAACGCGGTCTCGTGCCGGACGGATGCGGTCGCGACGGGGGCGAGGTTCAACTCGGGAGGTCCTTCGGGGAGGAGGAGGGTGCACCAGGTAGTCGCACGGTCGTCGTACACGCCCCACGCGTGGGCCAGGGCGTTGACGAGAAAGAGCCCGCGCCCGTGCTCGTCGTAGAGGCCGGCCGGACGCGGCACCCGGTCACAGGGGGAACCGTCGTTCACCTCGATGTGAAGGAACACGCCCTGGTGCTGAACCCGAACACTTACGGTCGGGGCATCCGCGTGGCGGAAGGCGTTGGTCACCAGCTCGGTGAGGAGCAGCTCCGCATCGTCCACCAGGTCGGGCACGCCCCAGTGGTTGAGGCTCGCCCGGAGGATGCGACGCAGCCTCTGCGGGACGGCGGCGTCCTCCTGCGAGATTCCGCCGGAGGGGTCCCTGTGCCGTTCAAGGGACAGCTCAAGGGCCGGTCCGAAACCGTCACCCGTGGTTGTTACGGCCGCGAGGTCTTGCTCGCAGATGGTGGTGCTCTGGCGCATGACGGCCTCGGCTCAACTCAGGGGGCAGGGGGCGAGGGCGGGCGCAGCCGTCGGCCAGAGTCCCAGGGGGACCCCGGCCGACGACCACACTCCAGGAGCCGGGGGAGGCACCTGCTTCTTCTCCCTCTTCGTTCAGAAGGAACGTCACTGTGTGCAGCCGAATGCTCGTGAACTGATACGCAGTCACGTCACCTTCCGAGAACAGCTTGCTCCTTTTGACGGTGCGAGCGCAAGATGGACGCACAAATTGGAAAAAGGATCGAACACATGCGTCGCGAAGGCCAGTTGACGGCACATCGGATGCGTCCATGACGCATATTCACGCGTCTATGACGTACCGATCTGCGTCTTGGACGTGCCAGACTGCGTCCATGACGCAGACACGATCGAGGACGGAGCCGGCCACCGGGAAGCGGCGCACGCCGACCACCAGGGCCACGCCGACGGTCATGCGGCGCCGGGTCGGCGGCCAGCTTCGACGCTGGCGCGGCGACATCCCATCGGGCACCGCCGCGAAGCTCATGGGCTGGGACAGCGTGAAGCTCGGCCGGATCGAACGCGGCCTCTACAAGGTCAGCTACGACGAGGTCCGGGAGTACGTACCCAAGCTCGGCGTTGACGACGAGGTCGGCATCGAGGCCGTCGCACAGGCCGCAGAAGAACCCCTGGGCGGCGGGTGGTGGAAGGCTTACGAGAACGACATCAGCCCGGCTCTCCTCGACTTCGTCCAGCTGGAGAACCGGGCCCGTACCGTGCGCTTGCAGCACCGCTCGATCATTCCCGGCCCCCTGCAGTCGGCCAGCTACGTGCGGGAGATCATCACGCGCGGCACGAGCGCCATCACACCGAAGATGGCCGAGGTGCTGGTGGCTGTTCGGCTCGCACGCCAGGAGATCCTGACACGCACCGACAACCCGGTTGAGCTGCACGCGGTGGTGCCTGAGTCGGCGTTCCACGCGGTCTTCGAGTCCGGTCCCGTCATCATGCGCGACCAACTTCGAAAGTTGATCGATCTCTCGGGCCTGCCGAACATGACGATCCAGATCTTGCCGCTCACGGCGCACCCGACGTTCGGGTCCAACGGTGCGTCCACCATCCTGACCTTCGACCACCCGTGGGCATCTGTCGTAAGCGTCGACAACCCGATGGGCGGGACCCACAGCGAGGAGCCCAAGGCCGTCTCCTACCTGGAGAACGAGTTCTTGGGCATCACCTCGGCCGCGCTTTCCGTGGGCGATTCACGGGATCTTCTCACCGAGTACTTGGAAGGGACCTACAAGTGACCACTACGCCGAGCCTGATGGCGACGGACCTCCTCGGCGCTGCCTGGCGGAAGTCGTCGTACAGCGGCGGCAACGAGGGGCAGTGCATCGAGGCCGCCGACGTCCGCGAGTCGCACGACGGCATCGCGATCCGCGACTCGAAGAACCCGGCTGGCCCCGCGCTCCTTCTCCGCGCCGGGGCGTTCTCCACCTTCATCGCGGCGGCCGCCACTGGCGAGCTCTGACCCATACGACGAAGGCCCGGCTTCCCCCACGCCGTACGAGGGGGAGACCGGGCCGTTTCGTGCATCTGTACCCATCGGGCCTTGTGAGCCTACCTACTACCCCTGGATCCTGTCAGGTCCCAGGCCCTCCGATGCTCCATCCTCAGCACGGTCAGGCGCGTGCACAGGGACCTTGGCGAGCAGGTCCTTCTTCGCGTCCTTGGCGGGTCTCACGTACACCGTCCGGGGGATGGGTGAGCCCTTGGCCCACCGGCCGGCCTCCTCGAGCTCCTCGTCGGTGGCCTCTGCCTGGGCGAGGTCCGAAGCGGCACCTGCCCGGAGACCGTGCGAACTGATTGAGTGGCCGTCGCCCACCAGGCCCGCCTGGCTGAACCAGAACTTCACCCGCTCGTCGACGAGACGCGGTCGCGAGTGCTCACCGCGCTTCGTGGCGATCTTCGCCCGCGTTTCAGCGCTCGCCGGCACCCCCGTTCTTGAGGAGGTGGCGGAAAACCGGCCCCTTCGTGATCCCGAAGCTGGCAAGGTACGCCACCCAGCGGCGAAGCCGGGGACGAGCTTGAGGTCCGGGCGATCCTTGAGGACGATCGTCTGCGCCTCGCGCTTGTGCGTCTTGTCCTCGGCGAGCCAGACGGCCACGCTGTCATCCAGGATCGTCAGGTCCTCGATCATGCACTCGGGCGCGGTGCGCGCGATGATTACGCCTTGTTGCTCCCTGCGGGTGGAGTCCACAGGACGCGTTCCGTGGTGTGGGGCGTGCCTGGCGCATCGTGCGTTGCACAACGCGCCGTGCGCGCCCCAGTCCGCATCGGCGCGCTGTGGTCCCGGACCTCCGGTGCGCGTGGTGCGCGTCGTCCTCCGGGCGCCGGCCTCTACGATCCGGGCGTGGGACAGACCCCGGCACAGAAGGCCGCGAAGGCGGCACGCGGGCAGCAGCCGAAGAAGCGGCCCAGCAAGGCGCAGCGCGAGGCGATCAAGCGGGCGCAGGCAGCGAAGAAGACGGGCGTTGGGAAGGCGGCCGCGAAGAAGGCAGCGGCCAAGACGCCGGTGCCTCTGCCGCGCGGGTCACTGCACGCCGCGTATAGCGGCACCTGTCCGACCTGCTTCAAGGACTACGACAAGGGCGAGGTCATCACGAAGGTGGCCGAGGGCTGGGGGCACCCCGGCTGCGCACCCCGGCGGCTGTCAGCGGCAGAGCGGGCATTCAACCGGAATAAGGCGCGGATCGAGGCCGGCGAGACGTTCCGCGGACAGAAGCCGTCTGACTGGCGGCTCGGCTCCTCGCCCTCCAGCACGCGGCCCGCCCGGTGAGGAGGCAGGCTACGCTGCGGCCGCGCTGTTCTGCTGTGCAGAGGCTCGCAGCCGGGCGTAGCGGCCGTTGACCCGGGCACCTGGACGGATGACGGCCAGTGCAGGCAACGCTTCTGGCCTGATGTGCCTGGAGATGTCGGTCAGAACCTGGAACGGCTGGCGGTTCAGACACCGACTCGACGCATCCACCAGGGGAGGTCTTGGGGTGCGAAGGGGTTGTTGAGCGTGCGGTCAAGCACGCGTTCGTCTGCGGGCGCGCCGCTCACCAGACCGCCTGCCAGGACTGCGCCGCCTGACCAGTGCCGACCGCGTACCCACACGGCCACGACCCCATTTTCAGGATCACGTGGACCCAGGTCGGCCAGGACGAGCGGAAGGTGTCGGCGGTCACCTACGACGAGCCCTCTGCCAAGACCCATGCCGCCCAGAAGGGCGCCGAGGACGGCGTTGCGAACGTCGAGGTCAAGCCGGGCGAGTAGGCGAAACCAGGGGGCACTGTCAGACCGGGCTCGTAGCGTCGAGGGGAACGGAACCGGGATGAGCCCGGCCCGCCGACAGCAAGGAGAGGTCATGGGCCAGATCAATGTGACTTCACAGCACCTCGACCACCTCCTAACGGACCCTACGAGCGCGTACGCCCACCCCTACCAGCGGGCGTACGCGAAACTCGCCGCCGCTCACCGCGGCCGGCCGGTCACCGAAATCGTGCCACTCCTGCGCGCCGCCGCCGACCGGTCCCTGCTCGGCTTCACCGCGGCCGATCTGGCCGAGCAGGCCGAGGCCATCAGCTCTGGCATTCCGTACGAGCTGCGGGTCCGCATCACCGGCTGGTAGCCGGCCGAATCTTGGGTGCGCCCGCGCACTGCCTCGCCGTACGGTGGGCGGGCAGCCGTTGTCGTCTCAGCGGCCCAAGGCACCCGACACCGGTACGCCCGGATTGGGAAACCCCGGTTCGAATCCGGGCGGCGGCTGCAACTCGGCGATGACGATCACGAGCGCGTCGTGCCTAGCCTGAAGACAGGCCCCAGGGGGCGTCCTGGAGGAGCAGCCGTCGATGCCCGCTCGACCGATCGGCTTTCCCTGCTGTCGTCGGCGTCTGAGCATCCCGCTCAAGACCACCTCTTGAGAGGGTGCTGGAGGCGATCAGTTTGCGAATGCGGGAGGCTGGATCGGCCCGGGCAGTCGCTGCGCGAGTTGCCGGGCGGCATTGAGGACGCTGCGGTCTCCCCGGTAGGGGACGTGATCTGGATGGCCAGCGGCAGTCCGGTGCGGTCTTGCCGGCGGGGAGGACCAGGGAGGGCAGGCCGACGGGGCTGATCAGATGGAGCCAGCTGGTCTGGTCGTAGAACGAGCGCCTCTGACCGTCGACGGTGATGTACCGGTTGTGGTGCCGGCGTGCTGGTCTGGTCGGGAATCGCGGCCGTGGGTGCGGCTGGAGTGATGAGGATGCCGTGAGCGTCGAAGTGGTTGGCCCATCACTCACTTCCCGAAGACTCACGTTGACGAGCCAGTAGTCCAGTGGGCGCGGGGCTCAGGACCGTGGGCGGTCTCGCGGTCCCGCTTTGCCGCGTCGGACATCCACCAGGCGCCGAGCATGAACAAGGTCGTGGCGCCGGTCAGGTCGTAGAGCTTCTTGATGTCGGTGGTGATCGTGGACCTGGAATGTCCGAGCTTCTTCGCGATGGTGTCGTAGTCAGCGCCAGTGAGGAGGAGATCGAGGATCTGTCGCTGCCTAGGAGTCGTCCGAACCTGGAGGGAGGCACCGTATTCTCCTCCGAGCCAGGGGGTTGCCCTTCGCCAGAGCTGGAGGAACTCCTCGGTGATCACCGGGATGAGAGCCGGGTTCGTGATCTTGATGGCGCGCTTCTCTTCCAGGGGGAAACGGTAGTCGGGGACGATCGCGAGCTTGTCGTCGACGATCACCATGCGGGTGAAGTCTCCCTCGGCGGTTCGGATCTGCGCTCCGTGCGTACTCACGGCCTTGGCCCACTCGGACTCGGGGTTCCGTTCGCGGGCGGCGTGCAGGTACACGGTCCAGAGTCGTACGCCGCGCCGGAGCATGGGGATGTCGCGTTCCTGCGATGCTGGCAGGAGCTCTGGAGTTCTGTCGATGGGGTGCGCGGTGTAGACGTGGGAGGTCGCCACGTCGCACGCCGCGCTAATGGCGGCTGTCGCGACGTGCTTGTGCGAGATGACTTCAATGCCGCTGTCGACATCGTCGGGGCGGCGCTCGTGGGGACCGGAGGGCAGGTTCCTGAAGATGGCGTCGCCCGAGGTCATGGATTTCAGCGCCTGCTCGATGGTGCCGCGCTGCTGGTTCATGAACAGTCGTTCGGCATTCCGTGGGTCCACGGGGCGGTACCTGCCAAAGAGCAGGGGATCGGGGACGGCCAGGCCGTAGACCTCGAGTTCTTGCACGCCTCGCTCGTCTGCGGAGGGCAGATGGTTGTCGCGAAGCATGCGGCCGAACAGCGCTATCGCAGCCGGGGAGAGGGCCTCCATGCCAACTTGGTCGGTTCTGTCCATTTCGCCCCCTGGATCTTTGTGCACTGGACCATCATCCAGCCGATTTGGCTTGAACCGGCTTGTCGACCCCAGGCAACCTAGCGTGCATGGCTACTTGCGGTGCACAAATGTCCTTGGCGTATGCCAGGCTCTGTAGTCATCGAATGTGCAGGTGAAGGCCCCTCTGCCCGGCAAGGCGAGAGGCGGATACCTGCGAAGAACTACCGAGTGTGATCTGGGCGACATGAAAGCGAGCGGGGAACGATGGGCGAGCAGCGAAACCGGCCGAACAGGCTCCGCATGGCTCTCGTGGTGATGGCGGGATGTGTGGCGGTGGTCGTCGGCGGAGGTCCGGCGATGGCCGACATTGCGGCCCCCACGGCTATGGCTGCCGCGCAGGACCCGAGCTGGGACTCCACCAACCCCATCACGGTTGAAGACCCCAGCTGGGACTAGGCATCTCGCACCCGAAGAAGGCGCCCGCGGGCAGCGCGCGTTCCGGCGGGACAGCCCGGCAGCGCGGACCGCGTCATCAAGAGCGGGTCCGAGGGCTGCACGCGAACGCCGAGACGGCGGTGGAGCACCCCCAGGCCACCGACCCCACCCGGGTGGCCGGGCGGTGTCAGGCGATGCTCTTCCCAGTGTGAAGATGGGCCTACAGGACAATGACTCGAGACCGAAACACACTGCTCGAACCAGGCAGGAAGACAAGCACAAGCCTCGGCAACTGGTTCACCGCCCGCGGCGAGGCTCTGGCGGAACAGGTGCGCCTGCGTGTCCGCACGCGAAGAATGATCAAGATCATTCGGCGTGACCTCGGACTGTCTGGCGTCCGAAGCCTGGACGATCTCATCTCGCTCGCCAGCGAAAGGCGCGGCAAGCCAATCAGCATCACCTACCGGCCCATCATGCGCCGAGAGAGTGCTTACTGCGCCAGCAGCCCAGAGCACGACTACATCGTGGTGGACGAAGGGGCCAATGAGCTCACGCAGCTTCAAGCTGGCACGCACGAACTCGGCCACCTTCTCCTTGGCCACCGCAGCCGCTCCACGGACGGAGCCGACCACGACGGCGACGTCATGTCGCTCGATCTTGCCCAGGCTCTCTTCCCGGATCTCGACCCGGAGCATGTGCAAGCCACGCTGCGCATGCGGGCCGATGACTACACAGACGACGAAGAGCGCGATGTCGAGCTCCTGGGAACCCTGCTGATCGAGCGCTTCGTAAGGCTGCGAGCGTCAACCGAGCAGGGGCTCGTCGAGTCGACTTTCGAACATCGGAGGGGCGGTGTCTGAGCACACGGCAACGGTGGTGTATCTGGTGATCGCGGCAATCAATGCGCTGATCACCTGCTGGAAGACCAAGGCGTTCTTCCGGGAGCCCACTCTCACCTTGGGCCTCATCACGGCCAGCTTCTTCATCAGTGTCTTCGTCTTCGCCGTGGCTTCGCCGCTGGTCTACCGGGTCCTGGGCAACGCGTTGGGCCGGCCCAGCATCGTCACGCTGCCTACGTACCTCGGCATCCTTTCCTGTTACGCGATCACGCACGTGCTGACCATCTTGTGGACGCCTCCACCGAGTTGCGAGCGACGTGCCCTGAGGCGGCAGGTGACTCTTACCGCGGTCGCGTACGCAGTGGTCGGCATAGCGATGACCGTCACGTTCCTGTCAGCTCATCTCCCCGGCCCCAGCGGCTTGCTCCGCTTCAACGTTGAGCACGCCGGCGACCCGCTCATCCAGCTCTTCCTCGCCCTGTTCCTCGGCACACTCACCTGCGGAACCCTTGGAACGTGGATGCGAGCGCGACGGACGAAACTCGCTGATGAGCGCCTCAACCACGTCCTGCAGTGCTTCACGACCAGCATGCTCTTGGTCTTCGGCTACGTCGTCTGTAACGTCCCCGCGATCGTTGCGGCAGCTGTGGGTCATCACGAACTCGACGCCCTGAATGACCTCGGCCTCGTGTTCGGCGCCGGCGGCGCGCTCGTCACCAGCTACGGCATGTCGGGTGCCGCAGCGAACGCCTGGATCCAGGAGCGCAGGGACGTACGCGTCCTGCATCCTCTGTGGACACTCGTCGTCAGCGACGTGAACCGTGGCCTTTCGTTGACATCACGGATCGTGAACGGGAGCAAACTGACCAGCAAGCGGTTCCTCCTGCACCGAACAGTCATCGAGATCCTCGACGGCATGCGTGCGCTGAGCCGTTGGGCTCGGCCGGAATTGGCGACGGCCATCGAAGATCTCGATCTCCCGGACCTGTCTCCTCGGGAGAAGCGGGCGATAGCCACAGCAGTGATGGTTCGCGACGCAGCAGCGCGCGCCCGAGCGGCCGAGGCCGAAAGCGCTCACGGCATCGCAGGCCCGGTCTTTCCGGGAGACGACTCCGCTGCCAGCGAGCAGCGTGGGCGCCTCCTGGACGTCGCCCGGGTCCTGCGTCACCCGATGACGAATGAGGTGCTGCGGCGCGTCGAGGCCGGAACCCGGGGCGGCGCGACTTCCCGGATCCTCGTCGCGAAGGCGCGGTAGGGTCCGGGAAGTTGCGGTGACAGCCGGAGCTTGACCACGTTGATAAGACCACGCCGACCGGGTCGGCCTGAATGGGGGGAAGTACGTGCAGCGAGCCGTCGTGCTGGGAGGATCTTTTGCCGGGCTCATGGCGGCCAGGGTTCTGAGCCAGTTCGCAGACGAGGTGGTGATCGTCGAGCCGGACCTCATATCCAGCGAGGGCACAGAACGAGGATCACCGCACCGCCGCCAGACCCACGCTCTTCTCGCCATGGGACATCAGCAGCTGGAGCGGTTCTTCCCGGGCATCACCGAAGAGATGGTCAACGGCGGAGCGCAGCTCGGGCGTGACGGCGCGATCCGGTTCTACGTTGACGGAATCCGCAAGGCGCCCATTTCAGGCGCCGAGACGCTCAGCGCCACCCGCCCGTTCATCGAGGACCACGTGCGGCAACGTGTCATGGGCATCGCCAATGTCCGGCTGCAGCAGGGAACAGGCAGGGGCCTGATCTTCGAGCGCGGACGTGTCGCTGGCGTCCGGCTCGCACCTGACGAAAGCCAGTCGACGAGCGAGGGCGACCTCAAGGCCGATCTCGTCGTCGATGCCATGGGCCGCTCCAGCCGTCTCTCCAACTGGCTGGGCGACGCCGGCTGGGAGACCATCCCGGCTGACCGCATGAAGGTAGACCTGGGCTACGCCACAGCTCGCTTCACCCGCACCGGGCTGCTCCCCGACGTCTACAGCGAGCTTGACGACCTGGTCGTCGCCCACTCCATTCCCGGCCCTGCAACCGGTTACCAGCCGACCATTGTCGAGACCGCGGCCGTCGCCGCGGTAGAGGACGACACCTGGTCTGCCGTTGTTGCCGGCTACGCCCACCACAAGCCGAGCAACGACGCCGAGCAGTTCCTTGCCCGGCTGCGCAGGTCTGTCGAGCCTGTGCGAGAGGTTGCAGACACGTGCAAGATGATCGGCGACGTAGAGGTCTTCAACTTCCGTGAGAGCCGACGCCGCAGGTTCACCGACATGTCGGGCTTCCCGGCCGGTCTGGTCGTCATGGGCGACGCCATGGCGAACGTCAACCCCATCTACGGGCAGGGCCTGACCCTGGCAACGCTCCAAGCCTCGTCCCTGGCGGCTCACCTGAAGTCCGCAGCCTCCGTGAATCAGCCCGCCTGGGGCTATTTCCGCCGGGCGGCAGTGGTTGTGGATGTGGCGTGGGAACTCGCCACGATGGCTGACCTCGCCCAGCCGCACGTCACCGGACCGTACCCGCGAGGCTACAAGGCCCGCAGTTGGGCGGCCGACCGCATCACGGAGGCCTCGATCAAGGACTCCAGGGTCAACGACGTCTACATGAGGGTCGTCCAGATGCTCGAGCACCCGAAGGCCCTCACCCACCCGCGCACGCTCTTGCGCGCTGCACGAGTGCTGCTTCAGCGCTGATCGACCATGGCCGGCGGCGGCTCACAGCCCGCCGCCGGCGAGCCCGCCCACTTGACTGTCCACACGCGGGGGTTCAGAACGGAGCACGGGGGTTCGCCAACCGTGCCTGCAGCACAGCCCGAGGCGAGGCCGTCTCCTCGCGTCCAGTCCGCCCAGACGGCCGGCTCGTGTGCCCTGAAGCCCCTGCCCAGCAGAGGGCCTGATGCAGCAAGTTATGCCACGTTGACCGGCTTGGCATGTTGCCGGCAGTGGCGCGTGCGCTTCAGCGGTGCGTGTCCGCCTCGTCCGGCCTGGCCAGGCCGAGCAGCTCCTTGATCACCGGGATGACTCTGAGGCGCCGGTTCTCGGGCATGGATTCCAGGTCGGCGGTGAGCTCCTGGATCTCTGGATGTGTCGTCGGGCCGCCTTCGACGGCTTGCCTCAAGGCGGCCATGACCTCGCGGCCCAGCTGGTCGTCCAGGACGGGGCTCCCGCGGAACCGAATCGTCTTGATGCCGACGCCGCGGAGCAGTGCGAGGTCTCTGAGCTGCTGGTACTGCGGCTTGAGCGCGTCGTGAAGCACCTTGCTCCACGAATCCAGGAAGTAGCCGACTTCGACCTTGAAGAAGCGCGCCAGCGCCACGGTGACGTCGCTGCTGGCTCCCTTCTTGCTGTTGAGGATGTTGCCGACCGTCTTGCTTGTGACGCCGATCCCCTCCGCGATCTCGTCGTAGTAGTACCGCCTCTCACCCTCCTCGGTCTGCTTGAGGCGGGTGCTGTGGAGAAACTTCAGACGCTCGGCCAGTGCGGGCGACATGTCGTCGAGCTTGACCTGCTCGCCAGCCAGGACCGCTGAGATCGTCTCCACCGGGATACCGGTGGCGTAGTGGACCTTCTCAGTGTTGATGATCCTTCGGTCCCGGCCGAGTGCAGCGATCAGTTCGTTGATTGCGGCGACGGTCTCCGAGAGGTTCTCCGCCTCGTTGGGGTCAGACGCGACCATGGCGAAGCACTCCTGTAATCGCGGGGGCAAGTGAAGCCGCGCGCATGCGGCACGGTCGAACCATAGCGCCCAGCGCTGTAGCCGTCACCGACCTGACAGAACTGTAGTTCATTCGCGATCCTCCTCAGGAGAACTATGGTTGACAGAGGTTGCGTGTTGCAGCAGGATCATGACCGCCAGTGATCCATCGGGGCACGGATGGCGCTCGTCGTCCACGCCTGGCTTCCACCGCCTCCGCGGTCCGAGTTACGGGAAGCCCGGTGGCAGCCCTGCACTCGGATCCAGGCGACGTACGAAGCGTCGAACACGGGGGAAAACGTGAGCAGCACCGCACAGTTCAAGCAGGCCGGGATCCGAGCACTGCGCGACAGCTCCGTGTCGTCTCGACGCCGGCTCTACCTGCTCATTCGCTGCCGCTGATCGCAGCTCAGCCCTCTGCCGCTGCTGGCCAACCTCGACATCAGAGCCACCTGGCTCCTGATTCTCCAAGGCACAGCGCAAGCCACGTACCTGCAAGAAGTTTGCCCCGCCAGTCCAACACTCCTCTGGCCTAGGAAACCGTGAGTGTGGACCGACGGGTGCTCCCCGCTAACGGAGGTCCTGTGAGTTTGTCATCTCTGCGCGTCCGCGCGCACCACAACCCGCGAACTCGATACGCACTCGTTCTCAGCACGGCCACGGTTGTAGGCGCGAGCATGGTCCTTGCGGCCACGGCGAACGCGGCCGACCGATGGGGCCCTGGCTACCTCATCCCCGACAGCAACGGGAACCCGGGCACCTCCCACATCGGCGCCTACCACGTGCCTGGAACGAGCATCCTGGCGTACTGCGCGGACCCCGAACTCGCCGGCCCCGAAGCCGCCAACGGGTACACCCCGGCCACGGACGTCACCACATGGACCTCCAAGGCCACCGGGAAGGCCGCGAGCGCCGGCGACCTCGCGCGCGCCGCGTACGTGCTGTCGAAGTACGGCCAGACCACCAGCGACGTACAGGCCGCCGCCGTCGACGCGGTCGTCTACACCTACCTCGAGGCCGGATCCCCCTACGCCCTGCCCAACGGCACGCGTGCCCTGGAGCGTCTCGGCTACTCCAACGTGTCCCCGGACGCGAAGAAGTGGGCCGGCGGCTACCTCAACGAGGCCGCCATGTTCGCCGGCCCCTACACGGTCAACATCAAGTCGGCCGAGGGCACGCTCAGGCCCGGGGTGAAGACCTCCGTCACCCTTGCCGTCACCTCCGCCTCCGGTCACAAGGTTCCGGGCGTGAAGCTCGACCTGGACGTCTCCGGCGCGGCAGCCGGCGCCGCGAGCGTGACCACGAACGCGGACGGCGTCGCCACCGCGACAATCACCCCGGCCAAGGACGGCACCGTCGACTTCAAGGCCCTGGCCAAGTCGCTCCCCGCCGCCCAGCTGCGTGTCCTCACGCCGAACGACGCCAAGGCCCAGCGGCTCCTCGTACCCGGCGGCACCTCCAGTGCCCAGGCCGAGGTGCACCTCGAGACCAAGAGCCCCAAGGGCGGACTGACCGTCACCAAGACGGCGGACGACACGAAGAAGCCGCTCGCCGGCGTCGAGTTCGCGGTCAAGGACAGCTCGGGCAAGACCGTCGCCACGGGCAAGACCGACGCCACGGGCACCTGGCAGGCCAAGGACCTTGCCCCCGGCACGTACACGGTGCACGAGGTGAAGGCCGTCGAGGGTTACCAGCTCGCCGCTGACCAGCAGACCACCGTCGCGGACGGCAAGACCGCCGCCGTCGCGGTCACCGACGTAAAGATCCCGGAGCAGCCGAAGCCGAAGCCGCGGCCGGTCACCATCCCCGTCCTGCCGCAGACCGGCGCCTGACCGCCGCTACGCCACGCGTTCACCGCGGACCCGACGGCGATGGGGTGGTGACCAGCCCTCAAGGAGTCACCACCCCACCGCCCGGCGTGAGCCGCTCTCACTCGCAGGAAACACCCATGCCCCGCACCACCAGCACCTCCGAGTCCGACGACGCCACCTCCTCCCACGAGCCCGCCCCCGCCCTTCACGGGCGCCGCCTCGCGATCGCCGCGGTAGCCGCCACCGGGCTCACCTTCGCGGCCCTGCTGTGGGCGACGCAGGCTGGCCACGACTCCGCCGGCCACGCCCAGGCGGGCGCGAAGGCCCCCGCCGCCGTTCCCTCGACCACCGTGCAGACCCCTGACCCGCTGACTCCCTCTGCCGCGCCCACTGGCGGTGACGCGAAGACGCCGGACAACACCGGCAAGTCCCGCGACGCCGCGACCCGCACCCTGTCCGACTGGAGCGCCGACAACCCGGCTGCCAAGGGCAAGCACGCGGTCGGCGGCAAGAACGGCAGCGGCCCCGGCGGCCGCATCGGCGAGGTCCTGCGCATCCCCGTCCTCGGCAAGGACTGGGCCCAGCCCGTCTACGACGGAGTCGGCAGCCAGCAGCTGCGCGCCGGCGTAGGCCACTTCCCGGACACCGAACAGCCGGGCCAGATCGGCAACTACGCAGTCGCTGGCCACCGCTCCGGCGTCACCGCCCCCGCTTTCCGCAACATCGACCGCATCACCACCGGCGCCCAGATCCAGGTGACCACCGCGCACCGCATCACCTACACGTACATCGTCACCCGCGTACGCACCGTCGCGCCGACCGACGTGAACGTGATCGCCCAGGTCCCGGGCCAGCCGAACGCCACCCCCACCAAGGCGAAACTCACACTCGTCACCTGCTGGCCGGCCACCGGCCACTCCAAGCGGGTCGTCGTCGAGGCGGACCTCGTCTCCGCCACGGGGGGTGCCTAAGTGACCGACGACGCCGACCCGCAGGACGAGACGAGCGAGGAGACCGAGAAGGTCACCGTCCTGCCGGCGCGGCCCTGGCCGGTCTACAACGTCGACCGCGCCCGCGCCGAGCTCATCGCCATCGAGATGCTCACCCGGGGCGCCAGCGACCTGCGCGTCCGCCACGCCACCCGCCTGTCCCTCAAGAACATCAGCCGCCTGAAGACCCTGGTCGCCGAGGAAGCCAAGAACCCGGCAACCCCCCGCATCGTGTGCCGTACCCCTGCCCGCGCCCATTCCCGCCAGCCCGGCGCCCAGGCAGCACCCCGGCTTCCGGGCCGGACGCCTCCCACCAAGCCCGCCCAGCCCAGCCAGCCGGCCGAGACCGTCCAGATGCCTCTCTCGCTCGACTGGTGACATCTGGCGCCGTCCCCCGCGCGCCGACCGCCCCGCAGGCCCGATACGCCACGGGTCTACTTCGCGTACCACAATCCCAGGAACCCCTGTGCCCACGACCCTTGCACCACCACGGTCGGCCGCCGTGCCGTCGGCCGCGGAGCAGGACGTCGCCTGCCACCGCGTGCCCTTGGCCGGGCAGTGGATGTCCACGACCGGCGGGCGTATCGCGCCGAGCGGCGAGTCCTGGCTCGAAGCCGTGTACTGGTTCTACAAGTACGGCCCTTACTCCTCCGAGCGCGCCCACGGGCCCAAGAAGTTCGGCGCCACCACCCTGCGCCTGGCGAAGACGATCGCGCACCTCACCGAGTGCCGCCCCAGCGTCGGCAAGCTCGTCGAGTGGCTCAAGCTCTCCGAGCGCACCGTCAAGTACCACCTCGCCATGCTCAGGGAAAGCGGCCTGCTCACCTACCGCTCCAAGGGCACCCGCGTCGCCGGCGCTGGAGGACGGGCCAGCGAGTTCGAACGCACCATCCCCCAGGTCTTCGACGACGCCGCAGGGCTGCGCACCGGTCCCTCGGACAAGCTCATCCGCACCGTGCGCGGCTTCTCCCCGGAGAAGACCCCACTGCTCCAGGAGCTCCACGCTGCCGCCCGCCCACCCCGACGCAAGAAGCGGACAAAGCGGTCCAACCGCCGCTCGGTGAACACCCCTTCGGCAACCTCGTCTTGCACCCCAATGGTGGTTAGTACTTCTAGTTCTTCTACTGCGGGTGATCTCAACTCTCCCTCTGAGAGCAAGCTCGCCAGCGGGCACCACAAGTCCTCCGCCGCCAAGAAAAAGCCCACCCTCCGCAAGCTCAACACCACCGGCCGCCGCTACCAGCTCGCCGCCGAACTCATCCGGCAGGTCGGCTGGCTCGGCCGCGCCTCCGTCCCCCGCATCGCCTGGATCGTGCGCCACGTCGCCGACGCCGGGTGGAGCACCGCCGAGGTCATCGCCCTCATCGGACTCGAAGCCCCGGCCCGCCGAGTCCACCGGCCCTCCGGCTTCCTCGCCAACCGCCTCAAGGGCGCCCACCTGCTGTACGCCACCGCCGCCCAGCGCACCGCGATCGTCGACCACTGGCGCGACTCCCGCCACGCCGAACACGACCGGCACACCGAGTGGTGGCAGGACGACTTCCGCCGGCCCGCCAGCCGCGCGGTGGCGCGCCAGGTCGATGCCGCCTTCGCCCAGCTGCAGCAGCAGGCCGCCCCGGCGGCCGAGGAGCGTGACCTCGCCGTCGATGACGACGGTCTGGTCGAGCTCGAGCAGCTCACCCGCGACGAGATCATCGAACTGCGCGCCGCCGCGCTCAAGGACCCCGCACTCGTCCGTGCCACCGTCCGCTCCTGCGGCGAGACCTACGCACGCCGCCTGTTCACCACCGCCCTCGTCGACCAGGTCCAGCGCCTCACCGGACTCGGCCGCACCGTCGTGCACAGCTGGAGGCCGGCGTGAGCAGCGAAGGACCCTCCGGCGTCGACCTCGCCCGCGTCGCGCTGGCCGCCGCGAAGAAGGCCGCCAAGCAGCGCGGCACCACCACGTCCGCCCAGCGCACCCCGAAGAACCGTCCGTCCGCCCGCCGCGGCGGCCGCGACCCCATGGGACTCGGCGGGGCCCTGGCTCAGCTCGTCACCGAACGCGGCTGGGAAACCCCCGCCGCCGGCGGATCAGTGATGGACCAGTGGCCGACCATCGCCACACCGGAAGTCGCCGATCACCTGAGGGCCGTCGCCTTCGACAAGCACACCGGACGGCTCGACCTCCTCCCGGCCACCAACGCCTGGGCCACCCAGGCACGCCTGACCAGCGCACAGCTCATCCGGCGGGCCAACGCCGCGGTCGGCACCGAAACCGTCCGCCAGATCCGGGTCCTCCCGGTCGGCGCCCGCACCCCTATGGAGCCGACCGCACCGCCCCCCAAGGCTGCTGCCCCTGCACCCCGCGGTGAGGTACGCACCCGCGAGAGCGCCTCGCCCGGCTACCACCGCGCGCGGGCCGCGCTCGCGACCACCCCCGCCGACACCACCCGGGGTCCGGTTCGCACTCGGGACGACGGGAGCGACGGCTACCAGCAAGTCCGCGCCCTTGTGAAGAGCCTGCCAGCCCAGCCCGCTGACCCGGCGCCAGCCCGCACCCGGGAAGACGGGTGCGACGGCTACCAGCAGGCGCTCGCCCAGATCGGCGCCCTCGCCCCGCAACGATCGAACGAGACGCCTGTCATCACCCGGGAGAACGCCTCCGCCGGCTACCAGCTCACCCGCCGCGCGCTGCTGGACGGCAGGAACCGCCCCCGCACCGGCGCCGCCTGACCCACCCCCTGTCTTCCGACGAACGAGAGCAGCCCCGCCCATGACGTCCACCCGCACAGAGCACGTGCTCCCCGCGCCCCCGGCCGACTGGAGCCGGCCCGCCCGCAAGACCGCTTCGACCATCACCGACCCCGAACTCGACGCGCTCTATGCCCAGCGCGACGCACTGCTGCGCCTGCTGACCGTCGTCCTCGCCGGCGGAGCAGCCGCATGAGCAGCACCGCGATGCTCGTCCGCCCCAAGGCGGCAACCCCTTGCGCCGGAGCCGAACCCGAGATCTTCCACGACGACGCCCATGCCGCCACGGCTCGGAAGCTGTGCACCGGCTGCCCACTCGCCGCGCTCTGTCGCACGCAGGCCCGCGACAACCGGGAGTGGGGAACCTGGGGCGGCGAGACCAGCGCCGAGCGCGCGGCCGCCGGCTACCCGCCCGCCGGCTGGCGCGGCCGCGGACACAAGACCGAGCTCAAGCCTTGCGGCACCGCCGCCGCCTACCGCCGCCACCTGCGGGCCGGACAGAAGCCCTGCCGGCCCTGCAAGTCCGCCGAATACCTCCGCCGCGCCGAGCGTGCGGCGGGCCCGCGCCGCCCGCGGCACGCGACCAGAACCAGGAGCCAGACATGACCGGACCGAGCAGCACCCCGCGGGGCGAACGCCCCAGTACCCGCGGCACCCACTGGGACCGTGCTGACCTCCATCGAAGTCGTCGTCCCCTGCGAAGCCAGACAGGGCGACCGACGAGGAATAGCGCGCAAACAGCGCGGAAGCCCCCAACTCCGTCCAGAGCCAGGTAACCCGCCAGTAGCGGCCCACCGGCTCTATCCACAGGGCCCGCACCTCACCCTGTCCCTGCCTCGGCCCGTCTCCGTCCGGGCGCGCCCCCGCACAGACGAAGGAGCAGCGGATTGTCCACACCGAGCACCATCACGCGGGCCTCCTCGATGCCCACCACGACAAGCGACTCGCCGTTCACCACCCGCCGCGCCCACCTGGAGGACCTCGGTTTGGTGAACGCGCTGCACCACGCCTGCTCTCTCGACAGCCGGTACGCCCGATACGCCACGCCTCGCCGGGAGTTGAAACCGTCGGAGTTCGCTCGGCTCGTCCACCCCGCCGCGGGCGACACCTGGATCACCACACTCACCGACGGATCCGAGAGCACCGAGACGGCGGTCGCGCTCACCCACCTCCTCAAGACCCGCACCGCCGGCGTCTACGAACTCGCCGTCTTGGTCGGCGACCCCTGGCAGGGCCAGGGGCTCGGAGCCCGGCTCACCGACCAGGCGCTCGCCTGGGCCGCCGCCAACCCCAACTGCCGCACCGTCACCGCCATGTTCAGCGCCTCCAACCGCCGTGCCCTGCACATCCTCAACCGCCGCAACATCACCATCCCCGCCGCCACCGCCGGCGTCATCGACGTCACTCTCCCCCTGCCCGAACGGAGCTGACCATGGCACAGCTGCCCACACCCACCGCCGAGCTCCAGCGACCCGACGGGGCAAGCCTCGCCCTCTACGTCGACGGCCCCAGCGATCCCGACCTCGTCCTCGTCATGGCCCACGGATGGCAGGCGGCGGCCTCCGTCTTCAACGAGCACGTCCGCCAACTCCCGCGCCCGCGCACCCGCATCGTCCGCTACGACCAGCGCGGGCACGGCAACTCCACCAACGGCCGCGCCCTGCCCTCCATCCCCCTGCTCGCCGACGACCTCAAGGCCGTCATCGCCGCCACCGCCCCCGGCCCACTGCCCGTCCTGCTCGCCGGCCACTCGATGGGCGGCATGACCGTCCTCGCGCTCGCCGCCCAGCATCCGCACCTCATCGGCGACAAGGTCACCGCCGCTCTCCTCGCCGCGACCACCGCCGGCGGCCTCGACCTCGCCACCGCCCCCCACCCGCCGCTGAAACGCCTCATCGGCATGACCCGCCACGCCATGGCCGCCGTCTGCATTCACGCCCCGGGCCCGGCCCACCGCATTCGCGAACTCGTCCGTCCCCGCCCCTACCAGCAACCCCCGATCGACCACGCCGCCCGCTGGTTCAAGGCCCTCATGCGGCACGACGTCGCCGATCAGCTCGACGCCCTCGCACGAATCCCGGTGCACATCCTCGTCGGCGAGAACGACCAGACCATCCCGCCCATCCACGCCCTGCGGCTCGCCGCGCAGATCGACACCGCCCGCCTCCACGTCATCCCCGGCGGCGGCCACCGGCTGCCCACCCAGCACCCCGAGGCCTTCCTCACCGCCCTGGAACGGGCCTGCGCCGAAGCTCTCCCGGCCGGCGGCCGACGGCACCGCCGCCTCGCCCGCCGCGACCGCGCGACGATGCCGCTCCCGACGAGCAGAGGCCGTACGGCACACTCACGAGCGAGCTGACCACGACCAACGAACGAGGCCGCCTCCGGGCGGCCACGCGGACACCGAACGGCAGGACGAGCACGTGAGTCACCCCGCGGGCAGCGCCCGCCCCCCGGAGCGCCAGGTACCCGTGTTCCTGCGCCGCCTTGAGCCGCCCCGCACCTGGGGCGGGCGCGCCGACTACCGGCCGCCCGCCGCGATCCTCGCCACGTCCACCGCGTTCGTTCTCGTCTTCCTCGGCTTCTACCTGGCCCTGTACTCCAAGTTCTTCCACCACCACCGGCACATGGCGCTGGCCGCGGTGTTCGCTGGCGCCACCCTGCCCTCTCTCGCCGTCTACGCGATCGCCCACCGGCTGCTCGCCCGCTTCGGCCTCTACCTGTGGCAGAGCGTCGTCGCCGGCATCGTCCTGCTGACCATCATGAGCTCGGCGCCGGACTGGGCCCATACGGTGTTCCCCCGGGCGCAGGAGCGCTACGAACGCGAACTCGGCGGCCCGGGACGCTGCCTGCACAACACGCCGTACAACCTCGACCGCACGCAGACCACCTTCGCGGACGATCACCCCGGCCGGATGGTCATCGACCCCATCGCCCAGGGTCTGCCCGTGCTGCGCCTGGACCACGCCGTCGACGGCGGCCTCCGGCACCTGGCCCCCGCGGATGCCGCCGCCCGCAGGATCCTGAAGGAGTACGGCTGCTGACGTGACCTGCGGGCTGGTCACCAATACCGGTACTGGTGAGGCGAGGGAGGCGTGTACTCCTCCCACAGCGGGCCGTCGTGCGAGCGGCGGTCGCGGTCCCCCGTCAGGCCCACGATTCGGTGCACGGGCACGCGCAGCCGGTGCTCGGTGTCGCGCGCGGTGAAGGCGAGTACGCGCCTGCGCGAGTCCCAGCCGCCGACGGCTCCGTACAAGACGTGCACCGCCGCATCGCTACGGACGCCAGTCTCGACGATCAGCCGCATGACGCCGCGTGGCGGATACGGCTCGGTCAGCTCCCGCAGCTCCTGACCGGCCGGACCGGCGGCGGTGTCGTCCGGAACCCAGATCCACTGACCCAGTTCGAACGACTCCTTCCACCGCCACCGGGAGTCCTCCTGCCGCTGCGGCGCCCAGTGCACCGGAGGCTCGGCCCCGCACCGGCCACGCAGCAGTGCACGGGCCTCGCGCACCCGCTCGGACGGCCGAGGCCGTCGACCGTCCTGGGCGACGTCTTCGGCCAGCAGGGGAAAGGCCGTCCGCAGCAGGGCGCGGGCAGCACCCAGCACCGCAGGAGCGGGCCCCTCCGGCATGAGACCGCCCTCGGCGAGCGGCTCACCGGCGATCAGACGCCCCCGGCGCCCCGTGGAGTGCTCGAGCGCACGTTCGGCGGCGAACTCGGGCACCGCCAGGACCACCGCGTCCGCAGGAAGATTCTCGCCGTACGGGTTGTAACGCTGCCCCGCGCCCCACGGCACCCGCGGCCCGATCTGCTCGTACTGGGCCAGAAAGGCGAGATCACGATCGTGCGGCCCGGTCAGTGGCCAGCCGCAGACAAGCAGCAGCCGCTGCTTGTCCGATCCCTGCGACGCCCCCGCCAGCTCAGCCTCCAGACGGGCGCACCAGCGCTGCACGAAGGAGTGCCACTGCTGGTGGAACTCGGCCTGGGCCCACGCGGCCGGCGAGGTGTGCCCCGCCGCGCAGGTCAGCGCCGGCAGCGGCAGCGCGGTCACATCCCGCACCCGGGCCTTGCCCCACTCCCGGGCCACCACGGCCGAGGCGTAGTCGAGCGCACCACCCGCATCCCGGCCCTGCTCGCGCGCCATCGTCCAGGCCGCCCGGACCATCGTCCACAACTCCAGCGACGGCCGCCCGTACCCGTACCCGTGACCGGTTCCGAGCACGGCGCCCAGGGCTCGGGACTCCTCGTGCACCTTCCGGTCGGCGGCGACCGCGTCGCAGGCCGCGGTCACCGACGCGGTGGCCGTAGCGGGCGGAGCGGCCGCCCGGTACGCGGCCAGTGCCTCCTCCGACCGCTCGACCACGGCGGTCCACGCCCGCAGCGCCCGCCACCCCTGGGCGCCGAGCTCGGCATGATCGAGGACCGGCTTGAGAAGGGCCCGCACCGCGGCATCGTCGTGCCGAGCCGCCCGCTCCAGCGCCTTGGCGTACGACGGCCAGGTACGGGGTCCGCTCGCGCCGGCCAGTTCGGTCGCGCGGGCATCGGCCCGCAGGATCTCCTCCAGCGCCTGCCACAACACCTCGGCGCCCGCCGGCAGTTCCACAGCGCCGACGCAGCCGGAGCACAGCTCGGCCAACGCGTCCAGTACCACGACCTGATCCGGGGCTCGTCCCGACAGCCTGGCCGCGTGCTGGCAGTGCCCCCAGGACTTGCCCTCCGGAACCGGGACGTGCCACTTCCCCGTCCCGGCACGCACGAGCTGGACCTTCGCCTCGACGACCGCCGGCAGGTCGATGTCCAGGCGCCGCAACTCGTCCCGGTCCAGTGACGACAGACGGCTCTGGCCGTGCCTCATCCTTCAACCCGCCTTGCTCTGTGCCGTCCGTTGCGACGCCACGCTACCGGCGTACGGAGTCACTGGGAGCGAGGTAACGGCGGTCCCGGGCGGCCGGACACGTCAGTACCTCGCCGTACGCTGCGGCGCCAGCAGTGCCGTCCTCGCAGCGGATTCGGTCAACCTCCCACGTGGCGGCGCGGACCGGGTGATGATGGCTCGATGAACGCGTTGACCGCCCGCTGCTTGCCCGCCCGCTCCCGAGCAGTCGCGGAACTGGCGGAGACTACGGCGAAGTGGGGCTGTGCCGTGCTCGACGACCCGGGAATCGCCGAGCTCGCCGACCAACTTGCCCACGTGGCAGGTCACATTCCGCAAGACCTCGTCAACCGGGGCGAGGCCGCAGCCGGGCTGGAGGCGGCCGTTGAGCACCTGCGGGCCGCGGCGCGGCTGGGCGGCCTGCTTCCCCTCGTCACCCGCCACCACCTCAACGTCGCCCTTCAGTGTGAACGCAGCGCACGGCAGGGTCAGGCTCGGCCGGTTCCCGCCGCCGACCGATGAACGCGAGCCGGCCATGCGCCCGGGCGGCCGGGAAGCTCGTCCCCACCGGAAGGACCGGAACCGACTTCCCTCCCGGCCGAGCACCGTGGTGCTGAGCCGGCCCAGGGCGGCACGCGCGTCTGCGAGGCTGAGCGCATGACCCCCGTCGACGTCGCCCTGGACAGCATCTGGCCCGCTGAACTGCGTACCGACCGGCTGCTCCTGCGACCGGTCACCCCCCAGGACGCCGACGTCGTCCGCGAGCTGCTGACCGACGAAAGGGTCCGCGCCTACCTAGGCGGCCCTGCCTCCCCCGAACGCGTCGCCGCCCGCCAGGTCGCTTACCCGCAGACGCCCGGTGCCTGGGCCATCGTCCGAGTCGCCGACGGCCGAGCGGTCGGACTGGCGAGCATCGGCGCCGACCCGCGGTGCGCAGGCCGGGCCGAGGTCTCCTACCAGCTGCTGCCCTCCGCCTGGGGCGGCGGCCTGGGACGGGAGGCGGTCGGCGCCGTCGTCCGCTGGTGGTCAGCGACGGTGCCCGACGGCGGTCCGGTCGTCGCTGTCACCCAGGCGGCCAACGCCCGCTCCCGCGGTCTGCTGGAGTCGCTCGGCATGATCCTCGTCGACGAGCTCGACGAGCACGGATCCCGGCAGTGCGTCTATACCCCCGGTGGCGATCAGGACGACTCCGACCTGCGCTGGCTCCGCCTGACCGCTTCACACCTGGACGAGGTCGAGCGCCGCCGCGGCGCGCAGGCCCGCGCTACCGCCGCAGGTCAGCGCCTCCCGGAGGACCTCACCATTCTCACTGCCGAAGAAGCGTCCCTGCTTTGCCCCGCTCGGCACGGGACGTACGGCCGGATCTGCGCCGCCGAGGCCGGGCACATGCCGGCCCTCCATCTCGGCCGGGCGCCCGACGGCGGCTGGATCGCCTGGCTGGAGGATGTTCCCGTGTGACGCCCCGCGCGGTCCCCGTCGCGGCGGATGGGCACCACCAGGCGCCGAGGCACGTCACCGCAGCCGGGTCACCGTCACCACCCCATGGCGCGTCGTACCTGCCAGGACCTCGGCGACCAGACCCGTCTCCACCGCCTCGTAAGCCACCCCGGACTCGGTGCGCGCGGGCCGCCCAGGACCCACGTCCGCCAGCCGCGCCATGACCTCGCGCCCGACCGGCCCACTTACCGTCTGGGACAACACCGTCCGCCCGCCGGGCAGCCGCACCGCCAGGGCCCTCGGCCGCGACCGAGGACCGGTGAAGCCCACGACGTCCACGTCGAGCGTGTCAGCATGGCGCACCTTCCGCCAGATCCGCGCCGCCCGGTACGCCGAAGAGGCGTGCTTGCAGACCACACCCTCCACGCCCTGGGCGCGCAGCGCCTCGCACCACACCAGAGCGGTGTCGCGGTCGTCCGTGGCTGGCACCGCTTGCAGCGGGGGGCCCACACCCCCCAGGACGTCGAGGAGGAGCGCCCGGCGCTCGACGTACGGACGGGAGCGGACATCCCCGAGCTCGGCGTGCGACAGGATGTCCCACGCGGCGAACGACGCCGGCCATCGCGCCGCCAACTGCGCGGCCCGCGCGGGGGACGACGCGGCGCGGGCCTGCGCTGCACCGAAGTCGACGCGGCCGGCCACGTAGACGACCGCTTCGCCGTCCAGAACCGTCCCGGCCGGCAGCCGGCGCGCGGCGCGCGCCAGGTCCGCCCAGACGCCGGTCACCTCCCGCCCGGAGCGTGACTGCAGCCGCACCCGGTCCGCCTCGCACCACAGCACCGTGCGGTGACCGTCCAGTTTCGGCTCGAACCACCACCCCGGTCCCGCCGGCAGGACCGGTACGGGCTGAGCGAGCGCCACGGCCACAGGGAAGTCCACGCCCCCAGCCTGCTGCGCAAGCCCGCCCACCGCGCGTCGGCAGGCCCGAGCGGACCGCCGCGCTGGGCGGCCAGCGCCGAAGATGAGTACGACGACGCGGCGCAGCATCCGCCACCGACGATGAAGATCAACATTGCCGAGACGGGGGACCGCTCATGCTCAGCCGTATCGCAGACCTTCTGGTGGCCGCCGTCGGCCGCCTGTCGGTGACCACCGACCCGGGCGCCGACCTGGCGCCGCGAACCACACCTCCCTCGCCGATCCCGCCATCGTCGTCGCCGCCCTGCGGCGCCTCGGTGTCGAGCCGGTCATCATGGCGGCCGCCGGTCTGTGGCGTGTCCCGCTGCTCGGCCGCGCGCTTGCCCGCGAGGGCCACATCCCCGTCTTCCGCGGCGACCGGCGCGCCGCGGACGCACTGGACGCGGCCGAAGCGGCGCCCGGATCCTTCCGCAGCGGCCTGGCCCGGCTCGCCGAGCGCACCGGGGCTCCCGTCGTTCCCGTGGGCCAGGCCGGCGCCCGCCGGGTCACCTCGGGCAGCACCGTCAAGCAGCTTGCCGGCCTCGTCACCGCCCCTCTGCGCCGACCCGAACTGCACGTCCATGTGGGTGCGCCCCTGGCGCTGACCGGCGATCGCGCGGCTCGGACGGCGCGGGCCCGGACCGCGGTGACCACGGCCTGGAGGACGGCGGCCGCCCACCTGGGAGAGCCCGCCGCGCTCGCCGCGTAGCGGCATCGCGCCCCGCTGCCCCGCGGGCTCCCCGTAGTTGGGCGGAGGTCCTCGAGTTTTTCCGCCGGACAGCGGGGTGGCGATCGCTCGATGCGCACGGGGATGAATACGGCGAGTGGGCCGCGCGGCGGATGCGACGGTTCTACGATGGCCTCCTGGCCAGACACGTACCGCCACGGTCGTCCGCCGCTCGTCCACATCCGCGCGGCTTCGCTGACGGCAAGGGTTTCCGGACCCCGTGCTGCGTCATGGTGGTGTCCTTCGAACTCCCCTCCGCAGCACGATGTGGGCGCCCCGCGCGCTGCGGCCTGAGGAACGAACCATGCCGAAGAACCGGACCACCGCGCAGCAGCGGGCCCGACAGATCCAGCGCGCTCCCGGCGCCCGCCTCACGTACGGCAAGGCCCTGGAAGCCGCCCGCAGCCGTCAACTGCACCCCGACCAGGCACGCAAGACGCTGCGCGAGCTCGCCGAAGCCGACGCCATCGCCGTCTCCTGGCGCGACTGCCTGCGAGGGCACCTGACCGCCGCGGACCACGCCGACTGGCCCACCGCAAAAGACGCCATCGCGCTGTGCGAGGACCTCTACCGGCTGACCGGCGCCCCCGCCCCGGCCGAAGTCCTGCCGGACATCCCCCCAGCGCTCCGATACTTCCCCCTCGACCACCTGCGTGACGCGCTGAGGAAGGGGAGCGCTCCCGACTACGTGTGCGCCGGCATCGCCGCGCTCACCGGTCCGCTCCGTCATCTGCTCCGGCGTCCGTACGGAGCCCGCCTGCGGCAGGACGACGTCACCTACCGGGCGCGGAAGGTGCCGATCTCCCCGTCGCGCCGACTGGTGACCGTGCACACCGTCGACGGCCTGTACCTCGAAGACGTCGCCTTCCCTCGCCCCTGGGGCACACCGGCCACCACCGGCTACTTCACCTGCGAGACCGCCCCGGGCCGCGAGGAGCTGGCCCGCGCAGTTCTCGCCCACGCGCTCGGTGGTGCCGCGCCGACCAGCCGCGCTTCGTGCAGCGCCTGCCACGGCAACGGCTGGCTGACCGCCCTGGACCCGGAGCACGACACGCACGTTCCCGCTTACCGGCCGGACGGCGGTCACGTGTGCATCTGCGCCGGGTGCCGGGGCACGGGGCTGCGCCCGCTTCCCACGGACCTGTTCGCCGCGACGTTCCTTCGCCGGCTTCAGGCCCGTACCGGCCCGGACGTGTCCCGCCGAGAGATCCTGGAGTGGACCGCCTCGCACGCGCCGGCGCAGCCGGCACTCCGGGCCGGGTGCGCCGAGGGCCCCCAGGACGCCTACGTGCGGCAGGTCGTCGCTGCCGTGACCGACGCTGGCTTCACCGTCGTCGCGACCGACACCCCCGACGGCTACGAGCTCGGCTTCGACGAACAAGGGGTCCTCGGAGCGCACTTCGCCGTCGGCGGCGAGACCGCTCTGCGTATCTTCAACGCGGACTCCGTGCTGTTGATCTGGTTCAGTGACCGAGGCTGGTCGGTCACCGGGTTCGGCGAGGTCCGCCGGTTGCTGCCCGCTGACCTGGTCCCTGAGCCCCACGCAGTTGCGCAAGCACTGGTGGCGCCCGCCACCGAGGACGAGGCGTCCCTGACCAGTCGGCCGCCGCTCCACCTCGACCCCTACACGGCCGTGCTCGCCTACCTGACGCCAGCGCACTCTTAGGCAGGTCTGCCGGGCCCCCACCGTCCAGCCCGGCCAGCCGGGCCCGGTTGCCTTCCGCAGGCTGGCCTGTCGGCTGTCGGCAGTACGCGCCGGCGAGCGGATCAGCGGCCACCGCTTCGGTGGACGGCGAGCGGGGCTACCCCTGACGGGTGAATGCCAGACCTCCCCCTTGCCCGCTCCGCGGACTCGCGCGTTACAGTCATCGTACGAATGTTCGATAAGCGGGAGGGGTGCGAGCACACCAGTGAGACAGGGCACGATCGGAGGGCGCCATGGAGGGCTTCGCCCACCTGCACACCGCCTCTGGTTATTCGCCCCGGTACGGCGCCTCCTCCCCGGCCGCCCTCGTCGAGGCCGCCGCCGCGCGCGGCATGCAGGCCCTGGCACTGACCGACCGGGACACGGTCACCGGCTTCGTCCGCTTCGCCAAGGCCTGCGAGCAGCACGGCATCCGGCCCGTCCTCGGCATCGACATGGCCGTGGCGCCGGTGACCACGACGCGTGCCGAGCGCCGCCGCACCCCCGTACGCGGCGGCGCCCACGTGCGCGAGCCGCTCCTGCGCGTCCAGCTCCTCGCGCACAGCCGTACCGGCTGGACGAGGCTGTGCCGCCTGCTGTCCGCCGCGCACGCCGCCCCGACCGACGGCTATCCCGTGGCGACCTGGGACCTGCTGCGCGAGCACACTGGCGACGGGCTGAGCGTCCTGCTCGGCCCCGCTTCCGAACCGGCCCGCGCCTTGTCTGCGGGACGCCCCGATCTCGCCCGGCAACTGCTGCGTCCCTGGCGCGACCTCTTCGGCCCGGACCTGCGTCTGGCCGCTGTCTGGCACGGTCTGAACGGCACTGGCCCCGGGTCGCTCCGGCTGGCCGCGCGCACCGTCGGGCTCGCCGACGAGCTCGGCATCCCCGCCGTCCTCACCAACGCCGTCCGATACGCGAACCCCGATCAGCACCGGATGGCCGACGTCCTCGACGCCGCCCGCCTGCTCCGCCCCATCGACCGGCGCCACCTCGACTCCGGAGAGCGCTGGCTCAAGGGGCCCCGGGAGATGGCCGCGGCCGCCGACCGCATCGCGCTCGCCGCCGGCGAGGGCCCCCGCCGCGCCCGTCGGCTGCTCGCCGACACGGCGACCGTCGCGGAACGATGCGCCCTGGATCCGCGTGCCGACCTCGGCCTGGGCCGCCCGCACCTGCCCGAGCCGCACGTGGTCGGCGCCGCCGACGCCGCCGGGGCCGCCCGGCTGCTGCGCGAGCGCTGCGAGGCCGGCCTCGTCCGCCGGGGCCTCGACAGCTCCAAGGAAGCCCGCGCCCGCCTGGAGGAGGAGCTGGACGTCATCGGCCGGCTCCAGTACGACACCTACCACCTCACCGTGGCCCAGGTCGTCGACGACGTACGGGCGCTGGGCATCCGCGTCGCGGCCCGCGGCTCGGGCGCCGGCTCGATGACCAACTACCTGCTGGGCATCGCCGCGGCCAACCCGCTCGATCACAACCTCGTCTTCGCCCGCTACCTCTCGATGCGCCGCACCGACCTGCCCGACATCGACCTCGACGTCGAAGCAGACCGCCGGCTCGAGGTGTACGACCAGATCTTTTCCAGATACGGCACCGACCGCGTCGGCGTCACCGCCATGCCCGAGACCTACCGGGCCCGGCATGCCCTGCGCGACACCGGCCTCGCCCTCGGCATCGCCCCCGGTGAGGTCGACCGCATCGCCAAGGCATTTCCTCACATCCGCGCCCGCGACATCCGCGCGGCCCTCGCCGAGCTGCCCGAGCTGAAGGACCTCGCGGACCAGGCGCACCGGTACGGGCCGCTGTTCGAGCTCGCCGAAGGGCTCGATGGCCTGCCGCGCGGCATCGCCATGCACCCGTGCGGCGTCGTGATCTCCGACGCGACGCTGCGCACCCGCCTGCCCGTGCAGCCCACCCCCGGCGGCAACTACGACATGCTGATGGCCGACAAGGAGGACGTCGAGGACCTCGGCCTGATCAAACTGGATGTTCTGGGCGTGAGGATGCAATCCGCCATGGCCCACGCCGTCGCCGAGATCAAGCGCGCCACCGGCCAGGACCTCGACCTCGACCAGGTCCCGCTGGACGACTACTTCGCCTTCAAGCTCATCCAGGACGCCCGCACGATCGGCGTCTTCCAGCTCGAAAGCCCCGGCCAGATGGACCTTCTGTCTCGTCTGCAGCCCCGAGACGTACAGGATGTTATCGCCGATATCAGTCTTTTCCGTCCCGGACCGGTGGCTGGCGGCATGCCCGCCGAGTACATCGCAGCCCGCCACGGGCGTCCGCCGGCCTACCCGCACCCCGACCTGGAGCCGATCCTCGCCGACACCTACGGCGTCCTCATCTGGCACGAGCAGATCATCAAGATCGTGGCGCTCATGGCCGGCTGCGACGACGCGCTCGCCGAACTCGCCCGCCGAGCCCTCGGCGACCCCGACCGGCTGCCGAAGGTGGGGGAGTGGTTCCGGAGCCAGGCTCTGGCCCGCGGCTACGACGAGCAGGTGGTCACGCACGTCTGGGAGAAGCTCAAGGCGTTCGGCGCCTACGGATTCGCCCGCGCCCACGCCGTGGCTTTCGCCGTCCCCGCCCTGCAATCAGCCTATTTGAAGGCGCACTTCCCGGCCGCGCTCTACGCCGGCGTCCTCGAACACGACCCGGGCATGTGGCCCAAGCGGGTCATTGTCGCCGATGCCCGCCGTCACGGCATCCAGGTGCACAACGTCGACATCAACCGCTCCGGTGCCGCCCACCGCATCGAGCCCGCCGCCGACGGCACCTTCGCCGTCCGCCTCTCCCTCGCCGAGGTCCGCGGCATCACCGACGAGCAGATCCGGCGGATCGTCGACGGCCAGCCGTACGCGAGCGTCCAAGACCTGTGGCAGCGCGCCCGCCCCGCCCGACCGGTCGCCGAGAACCTGGCCAACATCGGCGCCCTGGACGCCGTGGGCGGCTCCGCCAGCCGGCGCGACCTGCTGCTGCAGATCGCCGAACTGCACCGCCAGACCCGCAGCCGCCCTCTCGGCGACGGACAACTCCCCCTCGACCACGGCACCTCACCGACCGCAGTACCGTCCGGCCTGCCCGAGATGACCTCCCGCGAGCGCCTCACCGCCGAGCTCGACGTCCTCGGCATCGACGTCTCCACCCACCTCATGGAGCACCACCACCAACTCCTGCGCGAACTCGCTGTCACCAGCGCCCGCCGCCTTGCCACCCTGCGTCCCGGCCAGCCGGTCCTCGTCGCCGGCGTCCGGGCAGCCACCCAGACACCTCCGATCGCCAGCGGGAAGCGCGTGATCTTCGCGTCCCTCGACGATGGCAGCGGCCTGACCGACGTCGCCTTCTTCGACGACGCACACCACGCAGTCGCCCACACCGTCTTCCACAGCGCCATCCTGCTGGTCCGCGGCACGGTCCGACGCCGCGGCCACCGCGCGACCGTGACCGGCGAGATGGCCTGGGACCTCGAAGCCCTCGCCACCGCCCGACGCGACCACGGACCCGAAGCCGTCCACCACCTCCTCGGCGAAGCCGCACCACCCCCGCCCCAGGCGCCGGCGCCCGCCCCGGGACGAGTCATCCACCTGCCCAACGGCGCGCAACTCCAGGCCTGGGCCGACCTCGTGCCCGCGGGCGAGCGCACCGCGAACCTCAAGGCCTACGCCAGCCCGGGATCGGCCGGGTGATCGCCGTGCACCAGTCCTACGTCCTGCGCGTCCACGCCCTCCTGCCCCGGCCCGCCGGCTCCGAGCTCTACCCGCAGCTCCTCGACCTCCTGGAGAACATCACCCCCACCGTCCAGGCCCTCCAGCCCGACGCCGCCGACATCGAGATCGGCAGCGCCCTGCGCTTCTTCGACCGCACCCCCCACGAACTCGCCCAGCTCATCCGGCTGCGCACCCTGGCCCTGCTCGGCCTCAACGTGACCATCGGCGGCGGCCGCTCCCGCCTGATCGCGGCCATGGCCGCGGACACCACCGCCCCCGGCACCCTCACCTGCATCGACCCCACCGACACCGCAACCCGCGCCTTCCTGCGCCCCCGGCCGGTCGCCGCCCTGTACGGAGCAGGCCCCGCCACCGCAGCGATCCTCGCCCGCTACGGAATCGCCACCATCGGCCAACTCGCCGACACCCCCCTTCTGACCGTCCAGAAGATCCTCGGCGCCGCCGCCGGCCGCCTCCTGCACGAGCGCGCCCACGGCATCGACCCGCGCCCCGTCCTGCGCCAGCAACCCGAACAGTCCAGCTCCACCGGCATCGACTTCCACCACGACGAACTCGACCCCGACCGCCACCGCCAGGCAGTCCTGCACCTCACCGAACAGCTCGCCTTCCGGATGCGCGGCGAGGGACAGGTCGCCCGCCGCCTCGCACTGACCGTCCGCTACGCCGACCACACCAGCACCCACCGCACCCGCACCCTGCCCGAAGCCACCAACCACACCGTGCAGCTCGCCCGCACCGCCTACGACCTCTACGAATCCCTCGCCCTCCAGCGGGCCCGGGTGCGCGGCCTCGCACTCCGCGCCGAAGGCCTCGGCCCGGCCGGCGCCGCCCATCACCAGCTCACCTTCGACCCCGCCGACCACAAGGCCCGCCTGCTCGAAGCCGCCGCCGACAAGGCACGCACGCGCTTCGGCGCCGCTGCCGTGCGCCCTGCCTCCCTCGCCCGCCCGTCGACCACGCGGCGCCGCGATGTCAGACCCCCCGCCTAGGCTGATCGCACACACGTACGACAGGCGGAGAGGTGCTGCGATGGGCCCCGAACAGGTGCAGGAGCTGTGCACCGAGACGCTGGCCAAGGGCCCCGACATCACCTCCGCAGAGAGATGGACGGACGACAGCCGCCCCAGCGGACTCGTGATCACCTTCAGCAGCGGTGCCCGCCTGTGGACCGGGGTCACGACCGCGAACGCCGACGCCGTCGCCAGCGCCGCCTCTGCCGCCGTCGTACCCAGCGCCGCCCCGCCGCTGCCCGCCCTCTTCGACAACGCAGGGAAGATCACCCCGGAGCGAGCCGAGCAGTACCTGACAGCCAGCCTCCTGGCCGCGCAGGACCCGGCCATCACGAGCGCCTACGGCTACTCCTCCGCCTCCCCGGGGCGGCATCCCGGCATCGGCATCTACCTGGCCGACCGCACCCGCGCCTTCCTCCCGTTCGTCTACACCGCCGCCCACGGGAAAAGGCCCGCCGCGCGGGCGTTCACCATCGACGCCGCATTCTGACCGCCGGCGACGCGCGCACCCACCACCCCCTGCTCAAGCCACGCCCCCAACCTCTCGACCAGAACTGACACAGCCCAGCCCTACAGTGACGCCCACGACGAAGAGGGGACAGCGTGTACCAGAAGCTCACCGCCGGCACCGTCGGCGAGGCACAGGAGATCATCGGCCAGGCGGCCGGGGAGATCGACGCCGCCCTGCGGGCCCGCCCCGGCACGGACGAGACCGTCCTGCCGCTGCGCATGCGGATCTTCCTCGTCCTGCCCGACCTGGAAGCCGAAGGACCGGTCTCCCCCGCCAGTGCGCCGAGGGCCTCTACACCAACTTCGGCGCGAACACCGTCATCGAAGCCAAGACCATCCTGGACCGGGCGCTGAGCCGGATCAGCGTGGAATGCGCACTGCGCCCGCCCCACCGCCGGGCGAGGCATGGCCGGCCGCTGCGGGCCACCATCCACTACGACCTCGCCGACCTCGACCGGGAGGGGCCGCTCGCTGTCGACGAGTGCCTGTTCATCCCCTACGAGGGACTGCCGCCCGGGCTCCAGCCGCGCAACCTGCACCCCGAGTACCGCATCCGAGACTGGCGCCCCGAGCCCCGCCAGCCCGCTCTGCGCCCGCGCCGCACGTTCGTGCAGCGCCTGCTCGGTCTGGACTGACGAAGTACGGACCGAGGACGTCCGCCACGAGAACCAGGACCGCCGCACCGCGTCGACCCAGCCGTACTTTGCAAAGTGAGACGCGCGACATCGAATACCCGTACGCATCTGTCGGCACCAGCAGATACGGTCGAACCGCGTAGATCACCAAGGGAGGGCGCCATGGAGGCTGTCACCACAACGAGCCGCGCCGGTCGTCCACCGGGCATCCGGACCGGCGACGACGGCCTGACCGACCGCCAGCGGCGCATCCGGCGCTGCATCGCCGAGTCGATCGAGACCAGGGGCTACCCGCCGTCCATGCGTGAGATCGGCAAGGCGGTCGGACTGACCAGCACCTCGTCCGTCGCACACCAACTGATCGCCATGGAGCGCAAGGGAGTCCTGCGACGCGACCCCCACCGACCCCGCGCCTACGTACTTGCCGGGGCCGAGACGCCATCGACGATCGCGCCGGACCCTGCTGTGGTCCACGCCCCGCTGGTCGGCCGCATCGCCGCCGGCGCACCGATCACCGCAGAGCAGCACATGGACGACGTCTTCGCCCTGCCTCGCCAAGTCGTCGGCGACGGCGACCTCTTCGTGCTGACCGTGACCGGCAGCTCCATGATCGACGCACACATCACCGACGGGGACCAAGTCGTCGTCCGCTCACAGCCCGACGCCAACAACGGCGACATCGTCGCCGCCATGATCGACGGGGAGGCCACCGTCAAGCGCCTCAAGCGAGACGGCGCCAACGTCTGGCTGATGCCGGCGAACAAGGACTACCAGCCGATCTGCGGCCGTGAGGCCATCATCCTCGGCAAGGTCACTGCCGTGATGCGTCGCCTGTAGGGGGCCCGCCGGGGGAGGATGGACTGCCACGGCCCCCGGGCCGCAGGAAAGGTCCGGAGCCGCCGGCGGGAAGAGTCAGTTCCGGACGTCGGCGGGCCGGACCAGGGTGGCCATGTTGACGGTCGTCTTGACGGTGCGGAAGCCGGCCGCCTCGTGATGGGGCGCGATGGAGTGGCGGACGACGGCATGCAGGTCACGGTCGTGGCCGAAGTGCTTGACGGCGGCCCGGATCAGGTCGTCCGCCGCGTCGTCGTGACCGGGGAGGGTGTAGAGGCTCTCGAGCATGGTGCGGCGGGAGCGGTTGGCGCTCTGGTTGACGGCGCAGAAGCCGCGCAGTTCACCGTCGGGGGCCTTGAGGACGATCCAGGTCTTGGTGTCCTCGTCCCAGGGCACGCCGCCGAGGACCTTGTGCACGTCGTGGCGGGCGAGGTACGGGCCAACGATGGGGTAGAAGTCGGGGTCGCTGTTGGTCAGGAGAACAGGGGCAGGCTGGGCGGGCACAGCTTCCTCCGGGCGCTGGGCGGGGGGTGATTCAGGCGAAGGACAGCAGATAGGAGGGCTCGCGGGCGCAGCGTGCGCAGACGCGGCCGGGGATGCCGCTGGAGTCGGTGGCTTCATGACCGCGGCCGGGCCCCTCGCAGTTGTCGCAGGTCCTCCGAGGCCGCGACCCAGGCAGGGCGGCGGGGGCAGTGCAGCCGGGCCAGTGCTCGACCTCCGCGTCCCGCCCGGCCCCGATCAGGTGACCGTCGCCCGGTGCGATGTCCGCGCCGCAGACGTTGCGGCAGGCTGCGGCGCGGCGGTTGGGCCGCTGCGCTTCGGCGAGGATGACGGGCGGCTCGCCGGGGGAGGGGTGCGCGGTGAGAAGGGCGGCGGCCTTGGTGGCGACCTCCCGGCCGAAGGCGGAAGCGGCATGGATGTAGTGCCGGGTCCACAGAGCGCCGAGCACGCCGTCGGGGGTGAGGACGCTGAAGCCGAGGTGGACGTCCTCAGTGGTGTAGCGGCGGCGGGTGCGGGCGTTGACGGCGGTGCCCGTGGCGGTCTTGTCGGCGCTGAGCAGCAGGGTGCCGACGGGCAGGGCGATGTCGTCGCCGGGGTTGACCCAGTGGCCCGGCAGGGCGCCCACGCCGGTCTTGCCGGGGTGGACGGCGTCGAGGGTGCGCCGCCAGGAGGTGGGCCGCATGCCGTCGGGCACCGGGGGGACGGTCATGCGTACCCAGCCGTCGGGGACACGGGCGCCGGGCACCGGGCGCCGGTCGGCGTTGTTGCTCATGACTGCTCCCCGGGGGTACGCCCGCTCTGTTCGGCGTCGGGTGTGGCGAAGGGATCGGTGTCGGCTTCCCAGGCTTCGGAGAACTCGGCGTCGGCGAACGCGGCGGCCAGCCCGCTGACTTGGGCCAGGCGCGTGACCTCGTCGCGCTGCATGCCGAGGTTCTTCTCGAACCAGGCGAAGTCCTTCCGCTCGCGCATGAGCTGGAGGACCATCTCGGACAGGCCTTCGATGGTGTGCACGCCGCGGGCGGCGTTGTGGCGGATGGTGGCGGCCTGGCGGTCTTCCAGGGCCTCGCGATCGGTGTTGATGATGGTGATCGGGAGGTAGCCGTGCACGCGCTTGGCCACCGTGGGGTCGTGCTTTCCGATGAGGTGGCGGTGGAAGCCGTCGACGACCTCGATCGGCGTGGCCGTCTCTTCAGCCGGTGCGGCGGGCTCGTTGGGGGTGCCGGCGTCGCCGGGCCGCCAGGCCACGATCGGCTGGGTGAAGCCGTCCGCGGTGATGGAGTGCTTGAGGAGGTCCATCTGCCTCGGGGCGACCGCGTTGGGATTGTAGGAGTTTCCCTCGACGGTCTCGGCCTTCTCCCACAGGACCAGGTCCACAGGCTCGTCGGCAAACGGGCTCTGCTCGTGCAGCAGGACGCGCAGGGCGTTGAGGGTGCTCACGCGCTCGTCGAGGGGGAGATCGGCGAGCGCGTCGATCAGCGGCCGGGCGGCGTCGATGATCTGCGCGCCGGTGCCGTGCTCGGGTGGGGGCGGCGTACGCCGGGCGGGCCTCCTGCCGGGCGCCGGGCTCACGACGGCGTTGTCCGGAAGGGGGATCTCGAGCGCGGTCTGCTCGTTCACGGCGTCTTCCTTGCGGGGCATGGTCGTACCAGCGGGCCGGGCGGCGGGGGGTGTGGTCTCGGGGAGGTCAGACGGTGCCACGGAACCCCCACTCTTCCTTCCTGATCTGCATCCGCTTCCTGTACTCCGCGTAGGAGTTCTTGTTCTTCGGCGGGGCCATGGCGAACTCCTTGCACCAGTAGTCGTAGGACAGCAGCATCTTGACGATCCGCTTCCAGGAGGGGGTCTTCTTGTCGAAGGGCCCCTCATCCGGGATGACGCCGTCGGTGTAGCCGTTGTTCTTCTGGTGCCAGCGGATGAAGACGGCGATCTTGATCCGGAAGTGCTCGGCGGTCTCCGGCGGCATCGACGCCAGCAGGTTCTGGGCGAACTGCTCCCAGGTGATCGAGTCCGGCTTGGTGACCTTGACCCGGCCGCTGACGTTGCCGACCTCGCGGGCGGTGCGGGCGCCGAACTCGGCACCCTGGACGCGGGCGGCGACCATGCCCCAGGTGTGGGGCTCGATCAGCTGGTACAGCCATAGCCCGCGCTTCTGGTCGTCGCCGTACGGCTGGCACAGCCTCATCTGGTGCAGGGTGAGACCCGCCTGGTGCATGCGGTCGTAGACCGCGTTGTACGGGACGTGATGCCGGCCGTTGAAGGCCCAGATGTCCTCGACGCGCCAGTCGTAGATCGGGTAGCCGTTGAAGACGCGGGCGCTGATCATCGTGGTCCACGGCAGGCCGTCGTGACGCTGCTTGCGGCGGCTGGCGATCGTCCGGTAGCGGTTGAGGGACTCCTGGGTGCGGATCCCGACGAGGCAGGCGGTGATCTTCCCGCCGTGCTGGCGGGAGTACCAGTCGCCGAACTTCGGCACGAAGTCCTCGAACTCCATGCCGTACTCGTAGAAGTCGAAGAAACCCTGGTCACCGATGGCCTCGGCGGGCCGGGGGCGGACCCAGGCGTCCTCCTTGCCCGGCTCCCAGCACGTCCACTGCGGCTCGAAGGAGGAGACAGCGTTACGGAGGTTGATCGGGAGGGCGACCCAGTAGACGTCCAGGACGTCCTCGTGCCGCTTGAGCATGAGGCGGATGTAGTCCTCGGTGAGCTGGTACTGGGCCTCCAGGTCGACGATCAGGACACCGAGGCGGCGGCCGCGCCGGCGGGCCTCGTTCGCCGCGAGCTCCAGCAGGACACCGGAGTCCTTGCCGCCGGAGAACGACACGTACACGCACGGGAAGTCGGTGAAGAGGCGGGCGATGCGCTGACGGGCGGCGGTCAGGACATCCATTCCAAGGCCGCGGCGAGCCATGCCTGTACCTCCTCTTCGGTGATCTCGACGATGTCGCCCTCGGCGGTGACCCGGACGAACGCGCGGTGCTCGGCGGTGACGCGGGCGCCCCGGCCCAGACGTCTGCGCACCGCGCGCCAGTCCTTCGCCGGGGGCCCCAGCGGGCTGGAGACCTCGTAGACGCGGCGGGGCCGCAGGGTCCAGGCGTCCAGGACGCCGCGGTGCCCGTGGGCGTCAGCCTGGTCGTAGTCGGTCTGCGGGCGCAGGAACTCGCGGGTCAGGCCGTGACGGGGGTCGTGGCCGGTGATCTCGGCGACCCAGCCGGTGTCCCCGCAGATGCGCTCGACGACCTGGCGGGCGAGGAAGGTCCCGCCGTCGGGGCGGGTGGCGAGCGCCTGGTCGAGCTCGGCGGCCAGCAGCGGGGCGGCCTCCATCCAGGTCACGGCCCGCACCAGGGCCAGTGTGGAGCCGGCGCCGGTGGTGCGGGTATCCAGGACGCGGGAGAGGACGGTCATGTAGCCGGTATCGGCGAGGATCCGCCCACCGGGCAGGCCTTCGGGCAGCGCGGGTTCGTTCGCGGCGGGGGTGTGCCAGATCCTGCGCACCTGGCCCGGGGCCCAGTCGGTGCTCTCGCGGGCGGGGACGCGGACACTCCAGCGGGGCAGGCCGTCGGCCGGGAGCGCGCAGTGGCCCGGGGCGTGGTGGGGGCCGCGGTCCCAGTAGCCGGTGCCGGCGGGGACGGTGGTGCGGCACTCCAGGCACCAGGTGGCGGTGCGCAGAGGCGGCCCGGGCAGCGGCTGGTCGGGGCAGGCGCGGTGGGCGGGCCGGTAGAAGCCGGGCGCTCCCGGGGCCGGGGCGAGGAGGCCTTCGCCGGCGGTGACCCAGCCCGAGCAGCGCGCGCAGCGGCCCGCGTCCGGGTTGACGCCGAACGGGGGGACGGAACACGGGCGGCAGGTGGTGACGTGACCGGCCGGGGTGCGGTGCGCGAGGCCCTGGCCAGCGGGCAGCGCCCGGTCGCAGGCCCGGCAGACGGCGGGGGCCCGGTTCGGCTCGGCGAGGACGCGCACCGTGTGGCCGGCGGCGTCGCCGGAGAGCAGGGCACGCAGAGCGTTGATCTCCCGGGCGCCGAGCGGGCTGCGCCGCTCCCACCGTCCTGCTTCTTCGAGCCCGTCCGGGGTGGCGCGCAGGGCGGTGATCGTCCAGCGGCGGGGGGCGTCGTGGACGTCGACGGCCAGGACGAGCGCACCGCCGGGGAGTTGTGCCCGGGCGCCGGGGGCGAGCCACAGGCCGTCGAGGTCCCGGACGGCGCGGGCCTGCGCGGGCACGGCGGTGACCACGAGCCGCCAGCCGGACACCGCACCGGGGCCCGTGCCGGGGATGTCGGCCGGGACGGACGGCACGGCGGCGCGCTCCGTGGTGCGGGTGGCGTTCACGCCTGCTCCGGGGACGTGCCGTCCGCAGCCAGTTCGGCGGCGCGGCGGGCGGGCCCCCGTTGCCCGGCCCGGCGGCGGCGGGGCCACCAGGCGTGGACCTCGGCGTAGTGCCAGCGCTTGGGGTCGGTGCCGGGGGCCGGGCGGGGCGCGCTGGGATCTCTGCGCAGGGCCCGGGAGAGGGTGTCGTCGCGTACGCGGAGGTAGAGGGCGAGGTCGGTCAGGGGCAGCGGGTCGGGGGAGACCTCGTCGATGGGGAGGGCATTGCCATCGCGCGGCGCCCTGACCAAGCGGGCCCGTGCGGCAGCGGCGCGATGCTCCTCGATCAGCTCCCGGTCGTAGCCGATCTCCTGCTCGACCCACTCATGGCCCTTGTCGGCGACTAGGCGGTCGATGAGCTCGGAGAGGGTCTCGCGGGTGGTCATGGGCCCTGACTCGTGGGGGTGGCGGCGGACCGGTCGATGGTATCGCCGCCCCCCGCAGAGCAGCGATCTCCTCGTCAGGCACCTCGGGCCGAAGGCTGACCTTGCACGAAGTCGGCGCATCAGAAACGGGCCTCCGGTGGTTTCGGTACGACGCTCACGGACCTCAGAGATAGCACGAATTAAATAGCAAGTGCTGAGAGTTGCCATTTTTTTCGGATGCTGTCAGGGTGCATGGCGACGCATTCTCAACAGGCGTTTCGAGCGCCGACGAAGGAGGGGCTGTGGCGCACTTCGACCTGCTCACACGGCCATGGCTTCCGGTCGTGACCAGCGAGGGGCCGGCGCGGATGACGCTGCGCGAGGCACTGGAACGGGCGCACGAGACGCAGCTGGCCGCACAGTCGCCGGAGCACGCCGCGCTGCTGCGGCTGCTGCTCGCCCTGTACGCCGCCGCGGACCGGCCCGCCGACCAGGAGCAGTGGGACGCCGCCTGGCGCGCGCCCGCCCTGGACACCGACCGCATCGGCGCCTACCTCGACGCGCACACCGACCGGTTCGACCTGTTCAGCAGCGACCGCCCGTTCTGGCAGTCCGCCCACGTCACCGAGGCGACCCAGGACGTGCGGGGTCTGGACGTGGCGGCCTGGAGCTCGGGCGCCCCGCAGTTCGCCCAGCACCTGCTGAGGGAGCCCGCGCCGGTGGACGCGGCCGACGCGGCGGTGGGCCTGGTGATGCTCCAGGCCTGGCACCCGGGCGGGATCCGCACCGGGCATCCGGCCGACCCGGCCACCCGGGCCGGGAAGGTCTACGGCTCCAAGCCCGGCCCGCTCAGCACGATGACCCACCTGCGGATCACCGCCGCCTGCCTCAAGGACGAGCTGCTGCTGAACTGTCCGCCCGGCATCCGGGATGCGGGCGACGCCCCGGTGTGGGAACGCGACTCCTCCACCGCCCCCATGCACAAGCGGGAGGCGTCCGGGCCGCTGGACTGGTGGACCTGGCCGACCCGCCGGGTGCGCCTGTTCGCCGACGACGCCGGCCGGGTGAGCGGGATCGCGCTCCACGACGGCGACCGGCCCGACAGCCCCGACCAGTCCGCAGCCCGCTTCGACCCCGGCGCCGCTCTCACCGGGCGCGGAACGAGACTCGCGGTCGCCGACGGCGCCGGGCACCTGTTGCCGTGGGCGCCGGCCACCCTCCTCGACACCAGCGCGGACACCGGGAACTGCGCGGTCCTCGACCACGTCACCTCGGCCGCCGAGCGCGGCACCGTGCCACCCGACCTGAGGGTGGAGGCGGCCGTCCTGCGGGCCGAGCACACCACCGGGCACCGCGCCGCCCTCTCCGGGATCATCCACCTCCACGCCCCCCTCGGCCCGGCCGGCACCCTGGCCGACCCCGACCGGCGCGCCCGGCTGGTGGAAGCCGCCCGCCTGCCCTGGTGGATGCAGCGGCAGATCACACACAACGCCGCCGACGCCCAGGGCCTGCTGGCGAAAGCCGTCCAGTCCCGCGCGGACCTGTCCCTCGCCCCGCACCTCACGGCCGGCTGGGAGGAGTTCACCGACGACCCCGACGCCGAGACGGACCGGTGGGGGGAGTGCCTGGCGCGGGCCGCGCGGCAGGTCGCCGGGGCGAAAGGCAGCGGCAGCCGGTCCCTGTCCGGCGCCCGGATGTACGTCGCCGCGCTCGGCGCCCTGGAAAGCCCCGCCCCGACCACCACAGAGGACCTGTCCGTATGACCACGCCCGCCCCCCAGAGCACGCCCCGGACCGCCGAGGCTGTCCGTGACGTCACCGACCGGCTGCTGGCCGGTCTGCAGGCCCGCCTCGCCCGGGGCATCGACCGGGGTGAGAAGGCCATGCTCAGCCGCAACGATCCGCCCGGCGATCCCGGCCTGTGGCTGTCGCTGCGGCTGGAGGACCTCCACGGCAGCACCGGCGCCGGCCTGAGCGAGCAGGACTACGTCGCGGCCGCGACCGCGGTGACCGCCGCCGCCCAGCTCTGGGCCCGCACCGACATCCCCCACGCCCGCTCGACCGCCCAGCGCGTCACGCTCCTCGGGCACGTCGTCGCCCGCATCGTCCGCGACCGACCGGCCGCCGAGGACGACCTCGCCCGCGCCCTGCGCTGCCACACCCTCGACGAGCTCCTGCCCCGCCTGCGTCCGCTCCTGCGCGGCGCCACCCGCCTCGACTTCGCCCAGCTCGCCGCCGACCTCTACACCTGGCAGCAGCCCGACGGCCCCCACCGCACCACCCAGCAGTGGGCGACCGCCTACGCCCGGGCCAAGAACCGCGCGCACCGCGCCCCCGCCCCCCGTTCCTGAACCCACCACCCCTGCCGAAGCGAAAGGCCCCTCCACCATGAGCGTTCACCTCGTCCTGCACGCCCTGCAGACCCTGCCCCCCAGCAACATCAACCGCGACGACCTCGGCACCCCGAAGACCGCCGTCTACGGGGGCGTGCCGCGGGCCCGGGTCTCCTCGCAGTCCTGGAAGCGCGCCATGCGCACCCACTTCACTGCTGCCGACCTCATCCCCGAGAAGGACCTGGCCGTACGGACCCGCCACGGCATCCGCCTGCTCGCCGACGCCCTGCGCACGCTGCGCCCCGGTCTCGGCGGTGAGCAGGCGGCCGCCATCGCGGAGAAGGTCCTCACCGCCGCCACCGGCGCCAGCCCGGACACCGCCGCCCGGCGCCCGGACTCCGCCGCCCCCGCCACCAGGGAGATCCTCTTCCTGGGCCGCCGGCAGGTCGAGCGCCTCGCCCACCTCGCCGCCGAGGGGGCCGACGACATCGCCGCCTACCTGAAGACCAAGGCCAACGTCACGGCCCTCAAGCAGGCGGTGATGTCGAAGGACGCGGTCGACATCGCCCTGTTCGGCCGCATGGTCGCCGCCGAACAGGACCTCCGCGTCGACGCGGCCGTCCAGGTCGCCCACGCGCTCGCGGTTCACCGCACCACCGTGGAGACCGACTACTTCACCGCCGTCGACGACTTCACCTCCGACAGCGGCGCCAGCATGATCGGCCGCGGCGAGTTCGTCGCCCCCACCCTCTACCGGCACGCAGTCCTCACCGGCCCCGACCTCGCCGCCAACCTGAGCGACTACGCCGACGCCATGACGCTGCAGCAGGTGACGGCCGCATTCGTCCGCGCCTTCACCGAAGCCGTGCCGTCGGGGAAGATCACCTCCCACGCCCACACCACCCGGCCCACCGTCCTGATCGCCACCGTCACCGGCACGCCCTTCAACCACGTCGGCGCGTTCGAGACTCCCGTCGCGACCGCCGAAGGCGGGCACCTGCCCGCGGCCGCCGCGCGCCTGGCCGAGCACTTCACCGCCACCGAGACCGCCTACGGCGACCCGACCGCCCGCTCCTGGCTCCTCACCACCCATCCCCAGGCCACGGAGCCCCTCCACGCCGCCACCGAGCGCGTGCCCACCCTCACCGCCCTCGCCGACACCGCCGCCGCCGAACTCGCCCGCCGCACCAGCGCCATCCGGGAGTCCGTGTGAGCGTCCTCGTCCTGGTCCTCGCCGGCCCCCTGCAGTCCTGGGGTGCCGCCGCCCAGCACACCCACCGCGACACCCAGCCCCACCCCACCAAGTCCGGCGTGATCGGCCTCCTCGGCTGCGCCGCCGGCCTGGAGCGCACCGACACCGCGGGCCTGGCCGAACTCGCGGCCCTCACCTACGCCGTACGCACCGACCAGCCCGGCACCCGGCTGCGCGATTTCCACACCACCCACACCCGCGACGGCCGCCCCATGCCGCTCTCCAACCGCTTCTACCTCGCCGACGCCGCCTTCACCGCCGCGCTCGCCGGGCCCGCCCCCATCATCGACCGCCTCCAGCAGGCCCTGCGCAACCCCGCCCACCCGCTCTCCCTCGGCCGCCGCTCCTGCCCCCCGGCCCGCCACCCCCTCCACAGCGTCCACCCCGGCGCCACCGACCCCGCCGAGATCCTCGCCACCTTGCCCTGGCAGGCCGCCCCCTGGTTCCAGCAGGCCCACCCCCGCCACCGCATGACCATCCACCACGACACCCGCCCCACCAACCCGGCCGCCCGCCTCCACCACGACCACCCCGCCGACTTCACCCCCGGACACCGCCGCCACACCGCCCGCGCCGTCGCCACCCTCACCCTCCCCGCCCCAGGGCCCGACCGCCCCGACGGCCCGGACTTCTTCGACGCTCTGGACGAACTGAGATGACCCACCTCACCCGCTGCCCCCTCAACCCCGTTCGCGCCCGGCGCCTCACCGGCTCACCCCAGCGCCTCCACGCCGCCGTCGCAGCCGCCTTCCCCCCGCCTCCCGGCGGACAGACCATCGGCCACCGGGTCCTGTGGCGGCTCGACGAGAAGGACCACCAGCCGACCCTTCTCATCCTCAGCCCGACCCCGCCCGACCTCACCCACCTCGTCGAACAGGCCGGCTGGCCCCGCCTCGCCACCCCCGACACCCCCGGCTGGGACACCCGCCCCTACACCCCGCTCCTCGACCACCTCCACACCGGCATGCGGCTGCGCTTCCGCCTCACCGCCAACCCCACCCGCGCCATCTCCCGCCCCGGCCGGCGCAGCGTACGCACCGCCCTGACCACGCCCGCCGACCAGATCCAGTGGCTCCTCGACCGCGCTGCCGCCGCCGGGTTCACGATCCCCGTCGACGAGCGCATCTCGCCCGTCGCCCCCCGCGTCACCGTCAGCGCCACCCGAGCGCTCCGCTTCCCCCGCACCACCGACTCCGGCGCCCGCCGCGACGTCCACCTGCGCACCGCCACCTACGACGGCCTCCTCGACGTCGTGGACCCCGATGCCCTCCGGCGGACCCTCACCGACGGCATCGGCCACGGGAAGGCGTACGGCTGCGGCCTCCTCACCCTGGCCCGCGATACCGCCTGACCTCACTCGGGCCGGACCAGGACCCCTCGGCTCGGCTGGCCCACGAGGAAGCGCCGGGCGCCGTCGCACGCGCTGTGTGAATTCAAACCCTCGTCGCGTGCACCGGGCTGCACTGCACATGGATGGCGCTCAATTAGGAATGTTTCCGCTGCGTTCGGCGACCCCGGACGCATAACGCGCAGAGCAGCCTTCGGCCCGCCCCCTGCCGAATTCCACCTCATTCATCAAAGGCTGCCGAAATATTCTATCTGCTACCTATTGTCCAGCACTTATGTACTCCATGCTCCGTCTGCGGGATGACCATCCTTGGCATCCGAAATCGCCGGAACTTATCCACAGGTGTCCTCTCCTAGCTTTCCAGACGTGCGCTTTCCGCCCAGGCTGACGCGACGTCGCAACCCTGCCCGTCGTGCAGGCGGATGGCTCATGCAGCAATGCAGCCCACTGCTCAGGAGACGACGAATGCAGACCAAGTTCATCCGCCGCGCCGGCATCGCGGTGGCCACCATCGCCATGGGCGCCACGGCCACCCTGGCCGCCGCGCCCACCGCACTGGCGAGCACCCCCTCGCAGGCACCGACGACCCTGGCCGCCGCGACGAACACCTGCCCCACCTGGACCGTGCACGGCAAGGGCGTCAACTTCCGCAGCGGGCCGTCCACCGGCTACCGCGCGATCGGCCAGCTGTACACCGGCGACTCCGGCACCAAGGTCGCGAGCAGCGGCTCCTGGATCAAGATCAGGCTCGACCACAGGTCCAAGACCGGCCTGAAGACGGGCACGACCGGCTGGGTCAGCAAGTCCTACCTCGAGCAGTGCGTCTACATGCAGCTCGACTGATCCCCGGCCTGCCGCGTCCCGCGGCTACACCGCCGTGAAACGGATTCCCGGCCGGGCACTACCCCCCCTGCCCGGCCGGGACCGGCCGAGGACCGCCCTTCAGCCCCCGAAGCGGCGTCCGGCCCCGCCCCCCCTTCCTCCGAGAGCGGGGCCCGTCCCGGCCACCAGGGGGTGCCGCCTTCCGCGCCGGCGGCACCCCCGCCCCTTCATCACCTCACGGCGCCGCCCCATCAGCGCCGCAACCCCAGCTGGAGTCTGTGTGTCCACCACTGCCGCGCCGGTCGACCGACCGGACCAGGCCGGGACCGGAACCACACGCCGATGGCCGGCGGCGATATGGACGCTGATGGCCGGCACCTTCCTCGTCCGCGGCCTCGGGTTCACCTACCCGTTCCTGCCCTACCACCTCAACGAACTGCACCTGTCCACCCGCACCGTCAGCACCACTCTGGCCGTCTTCGGCGTCGGCTGGCTCTTGGGCTCCGTGATGTGCGGCTGGCTCGCCGACCGGATCGGCCACCGGGCCACCCTCATCACGACCATGCTGCTCGCCGCGGTCGCCCTTCCCCTCCTCGCCCAGGCGCAGGCTCTCCCCGCGCTGGTCGCCGCCGCCTTCACTGGCGGCATCGTCTACGACGCTGCCCGCCCGGTGTTCACCGCGGCGATCGCCGACACCTTTTCCGACGACGGCGCCCGCGCCGCCGTCAACGCGTGGCGCCACTTCGCTGTCAACGTCGGCGCGGCCGTCGCCGGAACCGCCGGCGGAATGCTCGCCGCCCCCCTTGGCATCCCGGTCCTGATCCGGGTCAACGCCGCCGCATGCCTGCTCTTCGCTCTCCTGGCCTGGCGCTACCTGCCCTCCACCCACCGCCCCCGCCCGTCCAGCGGCAGCCGGGCCGGTGTCTACCGTGCCGCCCTGGGCGATCGAGGCCTGTGGCTGCTGCTCCTGGCCAGCCTCTGCGCCCTCACCTGCGTCGCAAGTCTCTTCTCCTCCCTGCCGATGCTCATGGCCGAAGACGGACTCGCCGCCGCTGACTACGGCTGGACTCAGACCGCGAACGCCGGAGCGGTCCTGCTGCTTTCCCCGCTCCTCAACCGCTGGCTCAACCGCCAGGCCCAAGGCGGCAGACCCATGACCGGCCTCTTCGCCGCCAGCTCCATCCTTCTGGGCATGAGCATGGGCGCCGCCGGCTTCGCCTCCACCACCCTCGGCTACGCCGCCACCGCCGCCCTCGCCGTCCCTGGCGAGATCGTCGTCTTCGTCGCGGCGTCCGACCTGCTCAACCGACTCTCTCCCCCCACCGCCCGCGGCCTGTACGCGGGCATATGGGGCACCACGCTCGCCGGTGCCGTCATCATCGCTCCCGCACTCGCGGGATGGGCTCTCACCCACGGCGGCGACCAACTCGCCGCGGCGACCACCTTCACCGTCGGCCTCGTCGGCGCCGCGCTCGTCTGGCCCCTCGCCACCCTCATCCGCCGCGCCCGACCCCAGCCCACCCTTCCCTGACCGGAGCCACCGCCATGCACCACCACCGCCCCGCCCTGATCGCCCCGGGGGCCGGCGACCGCACCTACCGGGCCTTCCCTCCCCAGAGGTTCGCCACGCGCCACGATCTCGGCCTCCTTGACCAGCCGCCGGGTTCGGCTGGCCCAAGGACTGCAGAACCTCGCCGCGCCCGCCCGCACCACCGGGTACATGCGCTGAGCGCGAGCGCCGAAACGCACAAGGGAGCGACGAGTTGAACCAGCCGGGCGTCCAGGCCGCCTCCTACGGGATCGGGGCGATCTTCCCGATCGTCGTCCTCGACCAGGCCCACCGGTGGCACCGCCCTCACCACCCCGGCCTGCCCGAACAGCAGGCGGACGACGCCTACGGAATGCTCGTCCTGCGCTGGACCGGCCCGTCCGGGGAGGAGGGCGAAGCCCCCACGCTGCTCATGACCGCGGCCACCCGGGCCCCCGCCATGCCCCCGAACCCCGCCGAACTCCAGGCGCTCCACACGTCCCTGCCACCCCGCTTGCACCTGATCGATCTTCCGGCCCGGTACGTCATCGGGCCGTGGTCGCAACGGCCGGGCGCCGGTCTGTCCGGCCCGCACCGCGCCGCGTAACACCCGCTCGCCCACGACTCCTCGGAAGGTCCCGTGTCCTTACACTCCCGCGCCTCCGCTCTCCGCCAAGCGTCGCGTTCCGGCGGTCCTCTGCCAGGCCCCGGCTCACACGTCGGTTGAGCTCCGAGATCATCGAAATACGGCGGAAGATATCCACAGGGGCTGCAATGAAGAATTCACTTCAGCGGACCGAATACGGATCGTTTCCGGTTCCGCTGAAGGCTTGCACTCCCCAGAAACCCGCTGACCGCGGGATCGGAAATCCGGTGTCCCGCCCGGACTGCTGACACCGTTCCCGCATACGTAAGGAAGTCGCCACTGTGACCCATTCCGACACCGCCGAAGTCGCTGTCATCACCCCGACCCGGCTGCGCGCGGAGCGAGTCCCCTACCTGTTGGAGTTGTACGCCAGCCTTCAGACGCAGGGCGTCCCATTCCAGTGGGTCCTGGCGCTGGACGGTGTGCCGCTCTCGAAGCTGCCCGCAGTCCTGAGGGAGGACCCCCGCGTCGTCGCCGTGCCGTTGCCCCGCGCCGTCGGTGCCGGCGCCGCCCGGAACTTCGCGTTGAACGAGGTCACGACTGCCTGGTGCACTACGGCTGACGATGATGACCTCCTGCCGGAAGGATCGTTGTCGCTCCGGCTCGAGCACGCGCGCGCCCACGGCCTGGGATGGTGCGCCGGCTGGTCCGCCGACCTGCACCCGGACGGCTCGACCACGACCTGGCACTGCCCCACACCGCCTGGCTTCCACGAGCCCGGCGCCGTGTGGCGGTTCTGGAAGACGCCCGACTCGACGATCCCGATTGGGCCCACCACCCTGCTTGCCCGCACCGACCTCATTCGCGGCAGTGGTGGATATGCCGCCCTCCCTCAAGGAGAGGATTACGCCTATCTGGTGGGCATTACGGGTGGTGCTCCCGGGGCCCTCCTGCCAGCCGTGGTCTATCACTACCGAAAACACTCGGAGCAGATGACGGCTCATCCCTCGTATCCGGCGATGGAATCGCGGGCGCGCGTGTTCGCGTGGAGGCACGGTCAGCACTTGGCCGCACTCCGCGAGGGTTTCAAGGAAACCGCGAAGTCGGCTTGAAGGAAGCAGACATGACCAACCAGCTGGACCCGTGGCACCCCGATTACCGCGAGCCGAAGATGGAGCCGGAGCCCGAGGAACCGTGTGAGGGGTGCATCTGGTGTCGTCTGGCGAAGGCGAAGTTCGACCGGGTCCTGGACGGCGCCGACTATTCGTGGGCGTGCTACCGGGACCCCGAGCAGTTCAGCTACACCGCGAGCGGTAGCTACCTGCACCGCACGACCTGCGGCCGCGTCCGCCGGCAGATGCCTGCCGACCATGTACGCCCGGAAGGGGAGGCGTACGACCGGGCCCTGCAGAAGTGGGCGCACGAGCACCACGACTACAACACTCCGGAAGCTGAGGAGAGGTACAGCCCTCACCTGCGGCTGTACATCATGAGCCCGGCCGGGGCCCGCCAGTGGATCGCGGAGAACACCGGGCCGCGCGGAGGACGAAACTACCGGCTGTGCAAGGAGTGCCGGCCGAGCGAGCCGTGACGACAGCTTCCTCTGTGACCGGGAGCCACGGGCCTGTCGCGATGCCATCCGCAACCCGTGCTGCTGGTCGTCCTCGACGGCGATGACGGCCGGGCCTTCCCGCCGCGCGTCCCAGGCCGCCTCTGGAGACGTAGCCATGCCCAGGACGGGGTGCGGATATCCGCACCCCGCCCGGCACCTGCCGTCTCAGCTCCTGCTTCCGAGCTTCCCGTCGACCGGGCCTGCCGCGACGCCGCAGCAGGAGTAGTAGCCTCCGCCGGGCGGGGGCGGTGCCACCAGCGCCGTCAGCTGCTCCCACGGAGTGACGCGTGGGCCCGTCTCTACCAGCGCGTCCACGGCGGTGACGAGGGACTCGTTGGAGCTCGGCGCCAGGCCCACGAGCGGCGTCGGCACATCGGGGTGCCACACGGCGTGCTCGATCGCGGCCGCGAGATCTACGGGCCGCCCCTGGGCCGGCAGGAGGAGAACCCGGTCCTGCTCGGTGATGACGAAGCCGACGGCAGGAGCCGGCTGCCCGTAGCTGCCGACAGGCTCGGTACGCAGCAGTACGACCTCCAACGGGGCGCCCGGGAAGGAAGCAGGTGCGGGCATGACCCTCGGTACGTGAAGGGCGACGAGCCCGGTGCCGGGGGAGGTGGCGCACCAGGCCGGACCGGTAACTGCCGGCCAGGTTCCCAGCGAGGCTCCGGCCGCCGCGGCGGGGTGGGCGTCGAGCGCGTCGAGGACGCGTTGCGCGCGGTAGCTGCCGGAGGCCTCGGCGGAGGTGACCTGCCCGGTGAACAGCGCGCGCAACGGAGACGGCAGAGAGTTCGTGTCGAGGAGCACGGTCCCGGCGCTACCGGGGTCGCCGAAGGTGTCCACGGCGTCGCGCGCCAGACGCTGGGACGGGGCGTGGTCCATGGCCCACTCCAGCCCCTCGTCGAAGTCACCGCTTGTCGCCGAGGCGGGCGGCAGGTTGAACTCGACGGCGACCTGCCAGATCCCGGCGTCACAATCCTTGGGCAGCGCTCCGAGGTCGGGATCTCCGACCCAGCCCGAGGTAGCCCTGGCCCACCGGTACCTCCCCAGCTCCAGCACGGAGTCGCGCAGAGTGCCCTGCAGTTCGGCTGCGGCGCTCTCGCAGCGCCGGAGGAACGCCTGCGCCCCAGCCAGTGGCGGGGGGACGTGTTCCGGCAGCCGCTGGGCGTCCGGCGCCCAGTTGGACACGAGCGCTGGGGTGGCGCAGCCGGGCGGCCACCACGGCAGCCGGTGCCCCAGTGCCTGGGCCAGGTCCCGCAGTTCGTCGGTGGACGGGCGGAGTTGACGGAGGCGGCCGTGGAGGCGGTCCGCGGCGCGGTTGCCGGTGTCGCCCTTGTGCAGCTGGAGCACGCGTACGTCCCCAGACATGGAGCCGTACTCGGGTTCGGCGATGGTCGGGAGCAGAATCAGCGTGCCCAGCAGGTCGGTGGCCACGCGGGGATCGGGCTCGAAGTCCGCGAGGACTTCGTGGACCAGGTGGTCCAGCGGGCTCCCGTGAGGCCACCTGGGCGGCCAGCCGAGCAGGCGGCGCATCTCGCCCGGGGCGAGCACGGTCGCCAGCCACACGGACGGGCCGCTGCCGCCGGCGGTGGTGTAGCGGGCGACCTGGACGTCGATCGGCCGGCGCCGCAGCTCGAGATCGTCGGGCACCTCGTCCTGCAGCAGCCTGATCGTCTGCTGACTCTGACGGCGCAGGTGCGGGCCGTCCGGGCCCGGCATCAGCCATGACGTGGTGCCCGGCGGCAGACGCCGTCCGGTACGTGCGCACCAGCGGGCCACGGTGTCACCACGCCACAACGGCCGTGTTGTGGTGCTGCCCGGAGCGTCGGGCTCAGGAAGGGCGTCGGCCTCGTCGGTGGTGCGCAGTTGGGAGACCCGGCCGCGGGTGAGGCCGGTCAGCCGGGCGATGTCGGCACCGGAGTAGGCGTCGGCGAGGGGGCGGTCGGAACGTGTCCAGGGAAGGGCCATCCCGCAAGATTAAACGAAACGCTTAGCGCCGGTAGTCGTTTGTGCTCAACTTCCCTCTCGTTGCGGAAGCCCGGGGCCGGGCGGGGCGGCTCCTGCGCGGGACGGCCGTGTTGTCAGCTTCGGACCGAGGCGTTGCTCGCGGGCGCTCTACCTCGCCGGTCTGCGTCGGAACCGGGACACCTCCACCGCCCACTGGGCCAGAGCGGCCAGGTCTCCGTTCGTCGCGGGGCGGCCCAGGGCGGCTGCGATGCGGGGGTAAGCCGGGTGCATGTCATGGTCGGCGCCGGTAACCAGCGCGGAGAGCAGCGGGGCGCTGCTGTCGCGGCTACGGTCGATGCGAATCAGCAGCGGCGTCTGCTCGCCGCGCTCCAGGGCCGGAAGCTCCGGAGGCAGCTGCTGCCGGATCTGCGCCCACGTGAGGGTCGTTCCCGCGGACGCGGCCTTCTGCAGGACCGCCCGAACCGCGTACGCCAGCGGGTCGAGCTGCGTGTGCTCGGGACGCTCCCGGTTCCTGGCCGGCCGTTCGCTCTCCGTGCGCGAGGAATCGCGGCGGCTCGCTGCCCGCTGCCGTCGCTCGTTCTTCTGCTCCCACGACACGACCGCCAGGCGGTCCTTGGGCTCGAGCTCATCGCCTGCGGTCCGCGCGGCGCGCACGAGGTTGCCCACCACCCTGTTCAACTCGGCGGCGGACAGGGAGCGCTCTTCACGGCGCAGGTACTTGAGCAGCTTGCGCGCGTCCGCGGCGGCCTCCTGGCGCCGCTGAGACCTCGTCTTCCGAGCGGCCGGGCGCGGCTCCTTCTTCGGCTCCTTCGGGGCTGGCGGCGTCGGCCGGTAGCTCGCCTCCCGCCGGAGGGCGGCCGTGGCGCGGGGTTCTTCGACACGGTCCTGCCCGCGCAGGTAGGAGCGTGCGGCAGCGAGCACCCGCTGCTCCGAGACACTGGCGCCGCGTCGGGTCAGGGCGGCGGCCTGCTGAAGGCGGGATCGCACGTCCCAGGCGCGGCGCTCGCGGACGGCCGTCTCGAGCTCGGCGAACAGGCGGTGTTGGTACTCCTCATGCGTGGCCAGCCACGCGCGCGCCTCCGCCAGGGCTTTTTCAACCTCGGTTCGCACGGGCGGGGTCAGGCTCGGCAGCAAGGAGTCGCCGCCGGCACACAGCCGGCGTACGTGTTCGACCGTGCCGGTCCGCTGCGCGGCCTCCAAGCCGCGGACGAACGTCACCACGTTCTCCGGCAGGGTCGCGGACTGGACGTTGGGGCTCTCGGTAGCGGTACGGCTCGGGTTGGCGGCACGGGTACGCAGGAGACGGGCCGCGGTCGGCGTGAGCAGACCCTCGTCGCCCCAGGTGCACTCGCCGAGGGGAATCCAGTCCGTGGGGTGGGCCAGGCTCTGCGTCCCGATCCAGACCTGCCGGGTTGCGCCGTCGCTGTCGCACCGCACCCGGTAGACGTACGGGCAGCCCGCCAGTGTGCCCGGCTCCGGCACCACGCCGGGCCCGAGAACCACGGTCCGCTCGGCGACATCCCAGTCGGGCCGGACCGAGCCGTCCATGTGGATGCGCAAGGAGGTGCCGTCCTCCAGGTCCACGTCGACCACGGAACCAATCGGCGGCGGGAAGGCGAAGCGCGCGGCGCGGCCGTGGTCCAGCAGCGACCGGGAGAGGGCCGACTTCACATACAGGTGGTCCGCGCTGGACTCGCCCACGGCCGGCCGGCGGCAGGGGTTCGGCATGCCGTTCGGCTGAGGGAAGTGCTGGAAGTGGCACTGCCGATCGACGTAGAGCTTCGTGGCGAGCTGGGCGCCGCAGCCGCCGAGCAGCACCCCGCACCAGAACGTGTCCCCTTCATGGGCGTGACGGAAGACGTCCAGCTCGATCGCTTCAGGGGGCAGGACGACGGGCACATCCGAGTGCTCATCGCCGATGACCGCCGTCTGCACCAGCCTGGAATCGCGCACGCGCCGCCCCCTTTTTTCACCTTCCGAACCACGATAGGCGCGGGGTGCGGGGCGCCACGGCAGTCCGGGCGTGAAGGGCCTGACGGAAGCGTGTTCATGTCCGGATGCCGACGGATGGTCGCCGAGCACGAAGGGGCGGGGTGGCGCGCCACCCCGCCCCTTCGTCGTCCCGCTCGATCACAGCGGCCGCCAACGAGCCGCTACGCCGTCTGCGGCATCCACACCTGCAGGGTCTTGCGGTCTTCGGGGTCCAGCTCGACGCGCATGCGCGCGTTGGTCAGCGCCACTCGGTACCGCTGCAGCTCCGGCTCCGCGTCCGTCCACTCATCGATCGTGCACGCCACCAGGAAGGGCGCTCCCTCGTCGCCGCTCTCGACGACGAAGCCGTCCTCGGAGTCGCTGAACGCCGGGCGCCCGGCCCCATGGAGCACTTCGCGGATCACTTCGGCGTCCCGGTCCCTCGCGCTCCACAGCGGCCGCTCACCCCGCCCGTACCCGAACTGCGGTCGCTCTTCTTCACGTTCCATGATTCCCATGCCCGGCAGCGTACGACCCGGTTCGGACAACAGGCCGCCGGCCGTGATCCGCCTTCACCACGGGGAGCACCGCTTCTTCGCACCGCCGGGGGCATCACCCATCCTCGCTGCCCAACGCGTCTTGCGATCCGTGAAATCTATTGCGATCATCGCAATTCCTTGCGTACGCTGCAATGTATGAGCGTATTCGACGAGGTAGCCGCGATCGTCCACCCGATGCCGAAGCCGGGGGAGGTCCCGGAGGACGTCTTCAACGACGTCTGCCATGAGATCGACGAGGCGCGGAAGAAGATGTCCTTCAACCTGGAGATGTCCTGGGACGCCGATCCGGAGGAGAACGAGCCGCTGCTGAGCGCCATCGGTGCCGCGCTCTACCGCAAGGCGCAGGCGGAAGCTGAACTCCGCCGCCTGGTCGCCTACGGGCGGGAGTTCACCCGCCCGCGCCCCTACAAGCTGGCTGACCTCGCCACGGCCTCCGGCATGTCGGTCTCCGGTGTCCGCACCGCCTACGGACACAACGACGTTGACGCCGTGGCGCAGGCGATCGGCCGCAAGCCCCGCGAGTGGCGAGCGGCTGCTGCGGACGACCCGCCCGAGACCGGGGCCGAAGCATGACCGCCTGGGCCACGCAGACACCACCGGCCGCCTGCACCTGCTCCACGCCCTGGGCGGAACTGGTCACGGTGATTGAGGGGCAACGGCTGGTTGCCCGGCCGGCCGAGAGCTTGGGCCCGGCCGCAGCCCTCTACCGTGCCCGCTGCGCTGTCTGCGGCGCCGAGTACTCGGCACCATGGCGGCTGGTGCCAGGCCAGTACCGGCCTGCCTGACCCGGTACATCGGCGGCGCGCACCGAGGTCGCGTGTCCTGGGCGGGGCTTCGCGCTCATTCGTGGGTGCCGACCGCCTTTGCCCGGACGAGAGCAGGCTCCGTACCGACCAGAAGATGGCGGTGCGGAGCCCGCTTCGAGCTGTCCGTCGCCCAGCACAAGGCCCCCGCGCCGGCCGGCCGCGGGGGCCACTTGTTCATCGTGTGCCGGGCCCGGCTAGTGGTCCGCCCAGCGGGGGCTGGTGGCGGTCTCCTGCTGGTCGAGATCCGTCACGAGCACTCGCGTGCCCCGGGTGGCGAGCTGAAGGGCCAGCAGCCGGGAGAGCGAACCGGGAGATCCGGGTTCGTCCCGCTTGGGTTGACCGCCCTTGGTCATCATCGGGAAGGCCAGGGGCAGCTGCCTTCGGACGTGGGCCGCGGGCGCGGCGCCCCGGACGGGACCCGGGGTACGTGCCGTGTGCTCTTCGGACATGCGTAGGCTCCAGGGCTCTCGAACGGGACTCGGCCGGTGCAGATGCTGACCACTGTTGCACGCGCAGAGCAGCACCGGCCGCGGATCGACCCGACTGGACCGGCGTCGACTCTGGGACGGCTACCACGATGCCGGCCGGCGCCCGCGGTGCAGCGCACCACGAACCGTGACTCCGAACTGGGTGCGTAGGCGCCGCAACTCCCACGCCGACAGCAGGGTCACGGACAGCGGCGGACCGAACAGGAAGAGGTACTGGACCGCCTGGGGCGCCACGGCGGGCGAGCCGTCGGCGAGCTGGAACCCGAACATCACCCAGACCAGCAACGGCGACAGGAGCGGGGGAAGGACCTCGTGTACGTCACCGGTGCGGAAGACGTAGTGGACGCAGAGGAACGCCGACGCGAGGCCGAAGGGCACGGCGAAGAGCACCGCGGCCAGGGCCAGGAGCAGGAAGACGAACCGGAAGGGGCCCAACTGCAGGGCTAGACGGGCTCCGCCGCTGTTCTGCAGAAGCAGGAAGAGGAGGAGCACGGTCGCGAACAGGGCGCCGAAGCCCGTCACCGGCCCCGATAGCCGGCGCACGTACACCGCTCTACCCGGAGGACGCGCTGCGGCCACGAAGACCACGAGGGCCAACGGGCCGACCACGATGAGCACGCCGGTGCTGATGAGGGTCTCGGCCAGCTTGTCCTGGGCGAACGAAGACACCGACTGCTGCAGCGGGTACGCGTAGACCATCCATATCGTCGCCACGATCCCAATGACCGTCCGCATCATCTGGGCGACCTCGATGGCCCCGTCGGTGAGCCGGCCGGGACGGGCCGGGCGGAAGACGCGGGAAGCGAGGGTGAAGGGCAGCATCAGCAGTCGGGGGCGCCGTCCGCTGAGCGCGTGTGGCGTCGTGTAGGCCATGGGGAATCCCGTGGGTTCGGGCCGGCATAGAGCCGGCAAGCGAGTGGAGTTGCTGGCTGTGAGGGATCGAACCGTGGTCGGGTCCGTCGGCAGACCGCGGCCCGAGGTGGATCTCCGTACACCCAGGTTGACGCAATTAAATTGACTAAAGGTGGCATCATAGCTTAAAGTAAAAGAGTCACGCGAGGGGTTGCGCCCTCGCCCCCAAGCCCGGGAGTTCCATGATTCACCTGCCTCTCGCCCAGGATCTCGACAAGGAGATCTACAGCCCGCACGAGTTCCACAACCGGGTGCGCAAGGCACTGCTCATCACCGCGGAACTGCGGACCAGTCACTTCGCCGGTGTCATCACGACGCGTGAGCTTTCCGCCCTGACGCAGGCCCAGATGGCGTTCGCGGCACGTCAGATCAACGAGAACCCTCCGAGCGTTCGGCCCAACGGCAGCCCGACCGCGGACCTGATTACCGCATTCCTGCACGTCATCCGGACGGCCCAGCCCTCCGCCGGCCGCGGTCGCAGCGTCCACCAGCCGCGGTGGGTCGCGGAGTTCACCACGGACCTCCACCAGGCGATCCCGATCGCCTTCGACGTCTTCTGGAACAAGTTCAACGGCCGCCCGACCGCCGACCTCATCGACGAACTCAGCGTCCGCCAGATGACGGCCGCGGCACGCCGCATCAGGCCCGACGGACGTATGCCCACCCAGGTGAGCACCCGCGCCGAACTCCTCGTCCGGCACCTCCTGCGCGTCATCCACGACGCACAGCCCGACACCCCCGACGCCACGCCTGCGCCTGCCACGGCGGCTCAGCTCGGCGAGCCCCGGCAGGGCGACGCCACCAGCTTCCACGAGGCCGTCGCAGCTGCGATCGCGGCAGCGTCGGAGTCGAAGACCCCGACGATCGTCGTTCTCAGCTTCCCCCAGTAGGCTGCCGCGCCGCCCGGCTCCAACGGCACACCCACACCGGGGGTGCGTACAGCACCCCCGGTGCCCGGGCGCCCTGCCCGAAGCCACGGCGAGCCGCGGATCGCACCGCCGCGCGACGACCTCCCCGTACCACGGTGCGCCGGACCTGCGCCGCGCTCGGCGCGCCGGCTCGCGGACAACGTGCCCACCCGGCCAGCCACTCGGAATGCCCGCGCACGGCCCCGCCCAGGCCACCGAGGCGCACCGCCGCATCGCGGCCGATGACGAGAACGACGAGCTCGACGAAGCCGACGCCGTCCCCAACCTGGCCGACGGCAACGCCGCAGTGTTGCGCCCGCTGTGCAGCCGGTTCGACCACAGGCACGGCGAGTATCCCTTAGGCCTCGTCACAGCCCGCGACGCCGGAACCGACCAGCTCGCAAGCTCGCCCACCCCCTGCCGCCCCGGCCTCCGCTACCGCGCACCCCACCGCCACTCGTTCTCCTCGAAGGAGTTCCGCCTTGCACACCGACCTGGAAACCACCGTCGCCGCTCTGAACGCCGGCGACCACGTCCACGCCCACGGCACGGACAGCCGAGGTGTCGACACCCCGCGCGCCGGATACCTTCTCGCCGCCCCCCGCCCCGAGACCGGACAGCGCCACACCGGCCGCGCCGAGGGCTGGCTCGTCTACATCGGTAAGCGCGGCGACGCCCCCGCCCTGTCCAACCGGCTCATGCTCTACCCGGACACCGGACGCATCGCGCACACCCCCGAGCAGGATCTCAACCTGTGGCGCGCCACCACGCTCCGGGAGACCGGCGCGAGCGCGCGTACCAAGAACCTGCGGATCCGCTTCGGCGGCCCGGCTACGCGCAGTGCTGTCGAGCCGACCCAGGACACCACCGTGTGCGTCACGTACAACACCGAAGGCTTGTACAGCCTGGACACCACGGACGACAGCGGGGCACAGGTCTTCGAATGCCGCCTCGGCACGAGGATCTGGTGGGCACCGCTGCCGGACGCTCCGGTGGACCTGCGCCCCGATGCCCCGTGACCGGCGCCTGTCCGCCGCCTCCAAGGACCACGCGCTCACCCGCCCGCCGCGTACTGCCCACCTCCGTCAGCACCGGTCACCTCAGCACGGGCATCAGCCAGTTCCGAGCCGCAGGACACCTGTCGGAGCGCGAACTGCGCCAGTGGACAGCCCTGCCCAAGACCACCTGGCCCGAGGCGCGCACCGACCCCGGAGGCGTCCTGTACACCACGCGTGACCAGGCCAACCAGCACCAGCAGGAGAACGCGACGGCATCCGCCCACCCCGCCGTAGCGCACCACGCTCGACCCCGTGTCACCCGCACACCCACACGACCCCGGGAGTCCCCGATCACCCACCGCACCGCCCTCGTCGACCGCGACGCCCGCTACCTTCAGGCAGCCCGGCGCGGCGCCCTGAGCGCTGTCACCGAGTACGGCGCCGTGCGCTACCTCGTCGACCGCTCCGGCAAGTTCCGCTCCTACCTCGGTGCGCCGCCGCCGGAGCTGTTCACCGCGGGACTCCTCCGGTACCGCGGTGACGGCGTCAGCCTGGAACTCACCTCCGCCGGCAGCACCGCACTCGACGCGTACCTGGAGCACAAGGCCACGCTGGACGCCCTCCCCTACACGCTGACCCGAAACCCGCTGCGCGAGGAGCTGCACCGCGCCGACGAGCCCATCCGGATCCTGCGGGAGACCGCCACCGGCCGGGAGATCACCCCCGGCGCCACGCTGACGGACCCGTCTGGGCACCAGGTCACCTACCTCGGGCCCACGATGTCCAGCGACGACTGCGGCGCCACCTGGAGGCCGACCTTCACGGCCCGCGTCAGCTACCCGGACCACGGAGCCTGGCTCTATCCGCCCGCCGCGCTCGGCGCGGCCTACGACGCGGAGCCGGTCGCCCCCGACGCCCAGGAGCCGCAGTGACCGGCCGCGTTCTCGACGGGCCACCTGCCGAGGACCTGCCCGAGGTCCCCACCGCGTCCGACTGGTGCCGCCGCTGGACGCACCGCAAGCCGTCATGGAGGCACCGGAGCGACGGAGGCTTCGACGCCCGCAGCTTCGAGGTCCACCCGCTGCCGGAGAAGCCGGCCAAGGACTTCGTTCTCGCGCACCACTACTCCGCCTCCTACCCCTCCGCGACCAGGAGGTTCGGTCTCTACCGGCTGGACGCCGGCGAGCCCCAGCTCTCCGGCGTGGCCGTCTTCGGCACCCCGGCCGGCGCGAACGTGCTCAGCCGAGCACTGCCTGAACTTCGCCCGAACGTCGAGGCGTTGGTGTGCTCCCGGTTCGTGCTGACCGACGCCTGCCCGGGCAATTCCGAGTCCTGGTTCCTGGCGAGATGTTTCTCCGAGCTGCGCGCGACCGGCGTGAAGGGAGTCGTCTCCTTCGCTGATCCCGTTCCCCGGCGCAGCGCGGACGGCACCCTCACAGCTATCGGGCATATCGGGCGAATATATCAAGCCACGAACGCCGTCTACACGGGCCGTGGGGCGGCGCGCACGCTCGTCCTGCTGCCCGACGGCACCATCCTCCACGACCGGGCAGCCCAGAAGATCCGCAAACAGGAACAGGGCCACCGGTACTGCGAGGAGAAGCTGATCCGACTCGGCGCCACCGTCCCCCGTGCCGGAGTGAACCCCGCCGAGTGGCTGCGGGACGCCCTGGCCGACATCGGAGCCCGCAGAATCAGACATCGCGGCCCACACCGGTATGTATTTCGTCTCCCGAGCAACCGCCGCGAACGCGAGGTCATCCGCCTGGGCCACCCGCCCGTGACCGCGTACCCGAAGGTCCCGGACCCGCCCGACTGAACGCTGCCCCGCGGCCACCTGCTGGCTTCCACCCGCGGGCGCTCTCCTCCATGCTGCGGCGAATCCCGACATCGTGCAGGCCCTCGGGGCTGGCCGGTCTCGACCAGCTCCAGCGGGACGGATGAACCTGGACCCTGAGCTGACATCCCGCGCCCGCCCTCGTGCCGGGCGCAGCGGAACAACGCCCTGAGCTCTACGCCACTCGGCTGCCGAGCAGCCGAAACCCGCCGAGCCGCGCCGCGAGCTCACCCCGGCTGCGCCCCGCCACCGCCACCGACCGATGCCGCCGCACGCCCCCTGGCGCCGGGCGCCGGCCTCTGTCCACAGATCACCGGCCACACCATCGCCACGAACCCGACCCCGTCCCGAAGGACCACGGCATGTCCCTGATCGGCTCCAGGCGCCGCACCGGCGCCGGCGCCAGCGCCCAGCGCATGGCCGACACCATCCGCGCCGACGAGCGCAGGAAGCAACACCGCACGGCCGCCTGGGCCGTTCCTCTCCTCGTTGCACCCGCCGCCGCGGGCGCCGCCTACCTGACCGCCACCGTGACCAGTGCCCGCGCCGGCTTCGCGGTCGCCCTGACCATCACCGTCCTCGCGCTGCGCCGCCTCTACCGCAACGGCGGCAGCACCTGGGCACGCGGAGCCGCCGGCGAGCGGAAGACGGCACGCATCCTGCGCACCCTTGTCTGGTGCGGCCTCGGTACCTGGGCCGTCATCCACGACTTCCGCGTCGGCACCAAGTACAACGGCGACCACCTCGTCATAGGCCGCTGCGGACCCGTGTACGTCGACACCAAGACCTGGGGCGCCAAGAACGCCCGCGTCACCACCGACCGCCGCGGCCGCCTCTGGTACGGCCGCTACCCCCAGGACAAGACCATCGAGACCGTCCTGTGGGAAGCCGAATCCGCTGCACAGGCGCTCGGTCATCCGGTCCGCGCCGTCATCGCCGTCCACCACGCCCCCGTCCCCCGCGGAGGTCTGCGCAGCGGCGGCGTGACCATCGTCCAGGCCAGTGAACTCCGCCGCCACCTGCGTGACCTGCCGCGCACCCCCGGCTGGAACCGGGCCCGCGTCGCCGCGACCTACCGACTCGCCCGCAACCGTCTCCAGCCCGCCGCGTAAGCCCCTTCCACCCCGCGCCGCTTCGCGGCCAACCCGAGGGATAACCATGACCATCGCCATCGTCGACGGCTACTCCACCGGAGCCGCCCTCGCAGCACGGCTCCACCACCTGGGCGTGCCCTGCGTCCACATTCAGAGCCAGCCCGACAACCACGACTTCCTGCGCCGCACCTACAACCCGGCCCACTACATCCGCGACTTCGGCTTCGTCCCGGACCTCGGCACCCTCGCGGAACGGCTCAGGAGCGAAGGAACCACACGCGTTGTGGCCGGCACCGAGTCTGGCGTCACGACCGCCGAGGCCCTCTCCCACGCCCTGGGCCTGCCCACCAACGTCCCCGAACAGAGCTCGGCCCGCCGCGACAAGAACCTCATGGCCGCCACCGTCCGCGCCGCCGGCCTCGCCACCCCGCGCACGCATCTGGCAGCGTCCCCCGCCACCGCGGCACAGTGGTTCGCTACGTCGGGCCTCCCCGAAGCCGTCGTCAAGCCCCTGGCCTCCGCCGGCTCGGACGGCGTCCGCTTCTGTCGGACACCCGCCGACGTCCACGACGCCACGCGCACCGTACTGGACAGCCGGAACATCTTCGGCCAGCCGAACACCACTGCCCTGGTCCAGGAGCGCCTCGTCGGCACCGAGTACTACATCAACACCGTCACCCTCAACAGCCGGCACAAGGTCGCCGAGATCTGGCGCTACACCAAACAGGTCCGTCCCGGCGCCGGCCCCGTCTACGACTACGAGGAGCCCGTACCGGCGAACACCCCGGAGGCCCGTCTCCTGCGCGCGTACACCTTCGCCGTGCTCGACGCCCTCGGCATCCGCAACTCCCCGGCGCACACCGAGGTCATGCTCACTGCGACCGGTCCCGTCCTGATCGAAACCGGCGCCCGGCTCGGGGGCGCGACATCGCCGACCGTCGTCGAACAGCACTGCGGCATGTCCCAGACCGCCCTGGCAGCAGCAGCCCTGGCCGCCCCGAAGGCCTTCGACGACTTCGACGACCGCCACCTCACCTGGACCGGTGCCCTGCGCAATGTCGAGTTCATCAACCACCGCGCCGGCCGCGCAGACCGGGCCGCCATGATTCGGGCCGCCGCCCTGCCCAGCGCCGTCGAGGTCTGCCCAGCCGTCGACCACGGCGATCCGCTGCGGCCGACCGCCGACCTGCTCAGCACGCCCGGATACTTGTATCTCGCCGCGGAGACGGAGGAGCGGGTGGAGCGCGACTACCTCACGCTCAGGCAGTGGGAGCGGGACGGGCTCCACACCGGCGGCCTGGCCATCCCTGTCGCCAGTACCGGTCCGTGATCCGCCGGATCCCCGAAGGCCGGCCGAGTGCGGGCGAGCGCACGGTGCAGACCGATTCGGCACGACGTACCGACGAGTGAAAACCTCCGCGCACGGCGGGGAGCAGCACTAGCATGGAGCGCACGAGCAGCCCGCGCGGAGCGTCACCCCCCCGGCACTCCGCCCCGGCCTCGAGCCGTGAGGCTTCGGAGCCCGCGTCGTCCCCCGAGAGACACCCCGGGCCCCGAAGCCTCACGGCTGATAGCCGTCGCGAGATGTCACGAAGGCACGCACCAGTTCGTCGCCCAGGACGGTCAGTCCAACGGCATCGCCGACGGCCTCGGCCAGGTGCATCTCCACGAGGGCCTTCGCCCTGACGTCGTCGCATGCGAGCGGCCGACTTCCTGTCTTGGCCCCGGCGAGCAGCACGCGCTGCCGAAGGCCCAGCGCGGCCCAGCGTCCGTCCGGCGTGATCTTCCAGGCGGTGCGCCCGCGAAACGCCAGGGCCTCCTCGGGCTCCAGCCGGAAGCCGTCACCGTCCTCCCGGTAGATCCACCCCTCCATCAGCATCGCCTCGACCAGCCGCGCGCTGGCCTCGCCCGGCACGTGCCCCTCGGGGTGCCTGGCAGCGCGCGTGAGGTACTCCCGCTCCCGCACGGTGGCCCTCCGCCTGCCCCTCCCAGGGGCCGGGTGGGAAGGTCCGGCGCCGTCGGCGCCCGAGACGGACGTGTTGCTCGACACAGCTGGTGTATCCCTTCTTGCCGAAGAACTGACCAGGCCCTATGCGCCGACGGGCCCCGCGGCGCTGCCCTCGGCCAGCTCGGTGTCGCTGTGGTCGCCGAAGGAGAGGCCCTCGATCCGTACGCCGAGCTTGTCGAGGGAGGCGAGGTCATGCGTCTCGTCTTCGAGCTGCGCAGCCCGCGCTTCAGCCTCCTCGGCGGTTGCGGCGATGAGGCTGAACCGGAGGGACGTGGGCAGCGACGAGAAGGTGTAGCGGGGCACGGGCCCTCCATGGGTCGTAGTGGGCGAAGCGCTGTGGGTGGTTCGGTTAGGCACAGAGCTGGCCACGCCGGCGTGATCCTCCAGCGGCCGGTACTCGGAGGCCGGGGCCGACACGCCTCGCTGCAGGCTCCGAGTCGGCGCCGTCCGAGGCGGGCATGCGGGCCTGTACGTCGGCGCGGGCATGTGCCGCCAGGCGCGCCGACGAGGCCGGAGTGATCGTTCCCGCCCTTGCGTGGTCCGGTGAGTTACGAGAGGTCAGGGTCGGAGCAGTGGATCGTGCGCGTACGGCCCACGGCGTCGGTGACCGTCCACAAGGACTCCGTCACACCCGGGTCGAGCTGACGCGCGCGCGCCTCGTCGGCCGCCTGCTGGGCGTCGTCGACGCCTTCGACGGCGATACGCCAGGAGGCGACGTACGTCTTCGGTGCGGTCGAGGGGGCCGGGACATCGGGAATGAACACGAGGGCGCCGAGGTCGACGGCGCTCTCCCACCCAGCACGGCGGAGCGTCTTGGCGTACGCGGTGCTCTGCTCCTCCTCGAGATCCCAGGTGTCGGAGCTGAGCGGGTTGAAGCGGACGACGAGGTGTTCGGCGCCGCGGTCGGGGCGGATGACGAGGAGTTCGCTCAGCTTGTGGCCGGCTGCATCCAGTGCGGCGCGGACGGCGGAGATGGCCGGGTCGGCCTGGGGGGTCGTGGGCATGGCAGGTCCGTTTCTCTGGGGCGATGGCTGCCGTCAGGCGGGGACTACGCGGTGAGGAGGGCGTGCAGCGCGCTCACGCGCCGCTCGGCGTCCGCCACGGCGGTGAGGGCGCGGAGCGCGGTCTCGCGGCGCGCGCTGAGCTGTGCGGTGTAGGTCTTGAGGTAGATCTGTGCGGCCTGCCGTCGGGCGGCGGTGGTCAGCTCCTCAAGGTCCTGGCGCTGCCGCCAGGTCTCGATGAGGGCGCCGAGGACGGCCCGGGCGTGCCGGTGCGTGCGCGGTGGGAGCCATTCGGGGCGGCCGGTCTTTCCCCGGCGCAGGGGCCGGAAGTCCGTCTCCTCCTCGATGGTGACGCGGACCGGGCCGGTGAGCACGATGTTGTTCACTGACAACGGCCGCGGGTCGTGCAGGGCAAAGGCAGAGGCGAACTGGTCGGGATGGATGAGGAGTTCGCCGGGAGCCCGCGCGGGCATCGTGGGGTCGTCCGCCGAGGTGGCGGGGGACAGCATCACGCATCCGCGTACGTGTGGAGCGTGGAGCCGGTACAGGACGCTTCCGGACCGGGCGTCGGTGCGCTCGGCGATGTCGAGGCGGCCGTAGGGCCCGAGGTCGCGGGTGGTCGTGTGCTGCTCGCGCAGTCCTGGATCAGGCACCTCGGCTCCTCCCGGGCATCAGGGGGCCGACGGGCCCGCCCGGGGGGGATGGGGCGGGCCCGTCGGAGGAAGCCGTCCGGCGGGCGTAGGGAGAGCGCCGGACGGCGGGCTGGCGGGTCATTGCCGGGAGGGTGCCCCTCATCCGGCTTGACTCTTTTAGTTTAACGTAAGCGTGAGGAGTGGTCAAGATTATTGCGTCACTACGGGCCGGACTGGATCGCCGGTACGGGAGGGGGTTCGCGTGCGGGCCGGCCCCTTCCGCGACCTTCGAGTCCGGGCGGTGTGAGGACCCGGTAGGGCGGCTCGGCGGGTGGCCGGCATCGGGCGGCCCGGCCTGCGGCTCGCGCGCCGGACGGCGTTGTCGGTGGGGCCTGGCAGCATGAAGGGGCAGCAGCCGTGCAGGCAGAACGACATGGAGAATTCAGGATGAATCGCAGTGAGCTGGTGGCCGCGCTGGCCGACCGCGCAAGGGTGGCCCGCAAGGACGCCGACGCCGTCCTGGCCGCGTTCGCCGAGATCGTCGGCGATGTCGTCTCCAAGGGCGACGAGAAGGTCACCGTGCCCGGCTTCCTCACCTTCGAGCGCACCCACCGTGCCGCTCGGGAGGGGCGCAACCCGGCTTCGGGTCAGCGGATGACCATCCCCGCCGGCTACGGCGTGAAGGTCTCCGTGGGCTCGAAGCTCAAGGAAGCCGCCAAGGGGGAGTAGCTCCCCCAGGGGTCGGCGGGAAGTTGCAGTCCTGCCGTCGTCGAGCTGCCGATGGGGCGGACCGGGGAATCCGGTCCGCCCCATCGGCTTCCGGGCCTATTTTGGATATGGGAAAACATAGGTATAGATGAGAAAACCCTGGTAAGTTGGCGGCATGAAGAAGGCGCTGGACGAGGTCGAGGGGCAGATGGCCCGACTTCGGACCGAGATGCGGGCCGCGTCCGAGGTGTCGGACACCGCACTCCTCATCGACCTCCGCTCGCGGCTGCAGAGCGCCCAGGATCACTGGTTCGCACTGCTCGGCGTGCCAGCCGATCCGCCGGCTTCCGTCATGGCCGAGCTCCGGCCGCTGAAGTCCGTGCGCGAGCGGGTGCTGCAGACTCTGACCCTCATCGGAGCCCCGGCGAGTCAGAAGACGATCCGGGCCGTGAACGAGGCCTTCTTCGGGGGCGCGCCCCTGTCCTCCGCGCGCATGGCGAGCCTGCGCCGGGACGAAGAGCGCAGCTTCCGCAGCCACAGAGTCGTACGCACGCACGTGTGTCCCGCCCTGCTCACCGAGTCCTTCCGATCCGCCCGCTCCGTGCTCGCATCCTCCGCATGGCCCTTGCGCCAACGGCTCCTCGCTCCTGGCACGGATCAGGTCAACTACCTGACCATGGCGGTCAACCTGGCCGACGCCGCAGCGGGAACCGCTGGCGAGAACCACGGAGACGGCAACGCGATCAACGCGCTGCTCGCCAGCATCGCGGCCAACATCCCCGGCCTGGCCGGGAACAAGCCCGCCAGCGCCGCACGGATACGCGACGCTGCCCAGCGGGAGCTTGACCGCCTGCTCCCCGCAGACCAGGCCGCCCGCGACCAGGCCGCCCGGACCGCCGCGAAACTGCCCTCCGCCGAGCAGATGTTCGGCACCCCCACACCCCAGAGCACCTGAACTCCAGGACAGGATCCCGGAAGGGTAGGACAGACGATGACCCAGGTACGCCCCGCCGGATGTGGCGGATGCGTCGGCCACGGCCGCCCCGGCTATGTCGTGGCCTGGGTCCTTGAAGACGACCAGATGGTCCCGAAATGGAAGCGCTGCCCGGAGCGGTGCACGGCGGAATCCCGCGCTGCGACCATTGAGCGTCACCTGCGACGCCGCGCCGAACGTGAGGCCGAGGCCGCCCGGCAGACTCAGCCCGATGTCGCCCCCACGCCCGCCGTCAGCCCGGACCGCATCGTCAACACCCCTCCCCAGCACACGCAGGAGCAGACGGTGAGCCAGCCGGTCCCCCCTCGCCCCTCCCACAGCACACGCCCCGCACAGGGGGCCGGCCGCCCTGGCGGACGCCGTGCTCCCGCCCGCGCCGGGAGCGTCACCAACCCGGCCGCGAACGCTCCTCGACGGTGGCCGGCCGTCGCACTCGACCATGACGAAAACGGCTGGCAGGTGGACATCGCCCAGGTCCCGTCGCCGGCCGGGACGAAGCTCACCGACTGGTTCGCCTGGCTCGGCACCGGCCTGCCTCTGCGTATCGACCGGGTCCACGACGCTGGACGGACCGGTGACGGCATCGTCTGCCTGTCGGCCACGGCGCTCAAGGCCCTCGGGCTGTCGGCGGCCTTTCCGTCCACGGAGAAGGCGCTCGCCGCGTTCACGAAGAAGATGAACACGGCGGCCGCCAGCGTCGGCATGGAACTCTCCCAGGAACTCGGTCCCGTCTTCCACGCCTTCCGCCGCGCCGGGGCTGTCGGCGGACCGAAGTCCTCCCTGCGTGTGCTGATCGCACCCTGGCTCGGCCAGGGGAGCGACAAGCAGCAGGTGACGGGCGCGATGCTGGCCGAGCTCGCCGCCACGCCCACCGGCGAGCTGGACGCGCGGACCCTCGCGCGCCGGATCCGCAAGTACGTAGCCGACCTGGGGATCGCGCCCGGCGTCACCCCCGCCACCACCAGCAAGCTGCTCCTCGACGCTGTCCGCCCTCGCACCGAGCCGTTCCAGAACGAGGAGGGCGAGTGGGGGTCGCGGCCTCGTGAGGGGGCACTGCCCGGCGGTGACATCGTCGTGCCGCCGGCCGCCGGAGCCCGCCACCCCCTGACCCGGGAACTCCAGGAGCGCGGCGACGTCGTGTGCGAGGAGGAGGACTACAAGTACTGGTCCCGGCCCCTCACGGAGGCAGAAGCCGCCATGCCGTACGCCGTTGCCTGCGATGTGTGCGCCTCGTACCTGTCGGTGACCATGTCACTGCGCCTGCCCGCCGGGCCCCTGGAGCACTACTCCGAACCGGTCTGGGACACCAAGGCGCCCCCCGCTGGGCTGTGGTGGTGCGACTTCACCGACATCGAAGTGGACCCTCTCCTGCCGCACCCGGCCACGTTCCACGGCCAGCCCCCCGCCAGCGCCGGCTGGTACGCCACCCCGACCGTCGCCTACATGGTCACCGAGTATGGCTTCGACCCCACCACCATCACCGAGGCGTACCTGTCGACCATGACGGTGCCCTTCCTCAAGGAGTGGACCATCCGGCTGCGCGAGGCGTACAAGGGCGCCTACGGCCTTCTCGGACTCAAGGACGGGCAAGAGCCCGAGGAGTTCCTCGCCGCCTACGCCGTGCACAAGGACATCGACTCCGAGGACACCGACCGCACCGACGCTTTGGTGCTCGCCGGCCTCTACAAGGCGATCTACAAGGGCGGCGTCGGGAAGTGGACCGACGGGGCCGCGTACCTCGACGAGGAGACCTGGCTGCGGGACGTCGTGGCCAACTGGTCCTACCGGCCGGAAGTGCGGTACACCATCATCTCCGCGGCCCGCATCGCCAACCACAGGCGCATGCGCAAGACGTACACGAAGACCGGCCGGGCCCCGTTCGCGATCAACGTCGACTCCTACCTGTACGCCACCGAGCAGCCGTCGCCGCTGGAGCTGCTGACCCCGCCGGAGAAGGGCAAGCCGGTCCTCGGCGTCCTGCGCCTGGGAATCGGCCCCGGCCAGTTCAAGCACGAGGCGAGCATCCCCATGGCCGCAGTCCTGGAGCTCCTCAACGACAACGAGCACCCCTCCCCCCTCACCCACGACTACACCACCGACGGCATCGCCGTAGCCGCGTAAGGACCAGCCGTGACCACGAGCCGAGAAGAAGAGGCCAGGCAGGCTGACTTGACCGAGATGTACTCCCGGGTCAATCAGCTCTTCTACACGTCCAAGCAGGCGCCGGTACGCACCACCACGCAGACCGCGCATGCCCTCGAACGGATCTACGGCGGCGAGACGGCCGCCATGGCCGCTGCGTACAACGTCAAGCCCCGCACCGTCCAGCGCTGGCTCGACGGATCACGTAGGCCGCAGGGAGCGAACGCCGCCCGGCTCCTGCGCGACTCCACAGCCGCGCAGACGACCAAGCGCGGCCGCGAGCGCCGAGCCCGGCAAGCCGAGCATCACCGCGGTCACGTCCTGGTACCGCGGGTCAACAACTTCACCGTCCGGGGCTCGGACGCGATCCGCTCACGAGATATCAACGTCACCCTCAGTGGGCAGGATCTCGCCGCTCTGGCGCGGGCGGAGAGCGAGAGCGAGGTCGACGCCATCATTCAGGCCGGGATCGCCTCGTACTTCAACGGCGGTGTCGCGGGCGGCTTCCACCCCGGGGACTTCGGGTACGACGCGGGCTCCCTCGTCTTCAACGTGCCCGTGATGACGGGCTCAAGCCGTACGGGTGAGTGAGTAGAGCTGGCCCCGAGGCGCCGGCCCGGGGCCGCTGTCGGTGGAGACAGGCACACTGGGTGCCATGGTGACACCGGCCGAGACCGCGACCGCACGGGTCCTCCCCGCGCTGCCGGACCACGACCAGGAGGCGGGCGAGATCCGCTGGGGGAGATGGGAACCCGCCGTCATCGCCTCGCACATCGACCCCGCCTGCCCGACGTGCGCCTTCCCCGGACCGCTGTCGACCGTCTTCGGCGCTACCTGGTACACCCCGGAGCCGACCATGGTCCGTGTCCGGCGTTCCCAGCCTGGCCAGCCGTCTAAGTGGGTGTGCGCCCAGGGCAAGCCGTACTGGTGCAAGACCCACTACGCGGTGCGCTGCCCGCAGTGCGACGAGATGCGGGTCTACCGCCGGGACGGCTGGGTGGAGATCCACTACCGGCCGCCCACCACGGAACGCGTCGTGCCGCCGACGGATGACAACGTGCTGTTCTAGCCCATGCGGCGGTCCGGCCCGCCGCGCCTGGAGGCGACGCTCTCAGGACGGCTCCGTGGCCGCTTCGGCCTCGTTCCCCAGGGCGGGGGAGTGCGCGGCCGGAAGCGCCTGCGCAGCCTGGATTCCGCGCTTGATCCCCGACCGGTAGATGGCGCCCACGGTGGTGACGTTCGCAGCGAGATGCTCGTATTCCGCCAGGGGGTCGGGCAGCTCGGAGAGGGTCTTGGGATCGGGCGCGGCAGCTGGTGGTACGAGATCGGGGTACTTCTCGCGCCACTGCCGGATCTTCCGGATCGAGGTGACCGACGTATGCCAGCATGCCGCCAGCACCTGATCGGCGAGACCGCTCGGCAGGCGCAGCGGGATGCTCTCCGGGAAGCCGCCGTTGCGCGACCCCGGCCACCGGCCGCCGAGGGCTCGGGCCTCCGAGGGGATCGCGGGCCATGTCCGGGACCAGCCACGTTCTCTGAGCTCTTGCGCGATACCGCAGGCCGCCAGGGTGTCGATCGTGTCGAGCAACTGCGCTGCCTCGCGTAGACGGAGCACCTCCAGCCGCCAGCGGTCACGAACCTCGGCCCTCTCCTCGCGAGTCAGGCCCCGGGTCTGCCAGGCCGGCGCGGAGGAAAGGATGATGCGGCGGCTCTTCTCGACATCGAGGACGTCCTTCATCTGCTGCCGGGTGCCCGCGGCCACCCATGCTGTTGCTGCGGTTGTTCCCTGCGCCACTGGCGCCCACCACCCCATATCGCACTTTGCAAAGGACAGTTGGCCAGGTTACCGGCGCGCGGACGTCCTGCTGTCCGGAAGCGTCCGAGCCTGTCCGACGGACGCCGTCGGACAGATTCGGACACCGAGCGGCAGGGCGGGTGCAGGGCTACCACAGGCCGGGCCGGCGCTCCCGGTCACGATCACGAGGCTCCGGGGCGGCGTCGAGCGGCCGGATGGCTGGCAGGCGCTTCGACAGCCGGCCGCAGCGGCCTTCCAGGGCGGCGAGCAGAGAGACGGCAGCGATGCACGGTGCAGGGCCCGGGTGGTGCTCAGGTCGTCCTCGGCCTTGGGACGGGTGCGGGTACGAGGTGTCACGGAGTTGAGCGCAACAGCCCGTTACCTGCGCGAACAGGGGTGAGCAGCCAACGGGCCCTCTGCGCGCGGCTAGCCGCCGAGGAGGCTGTTCCGCGCTTCCAGGGCACGGGTCAGGAGTGCGGCCTCGCCAGGGTCGACGAGCAACGGGCCGCGGGTCTGGGGAGCGGCGGGCACGGTAAGCCGGACCTCGCCCTGGCCGAGACCGGCGGTCAAGTCCGCGATCTGCTCCGGGCTCAGCGCGTGGCGGACGGAGACGTCGACGTCGCCGAGGGAGATGCGAAAGGTGAGCAGGTGGCCGAAGAGCACCTCGATGACGTTGCCGCTGAACATGACCTCGGCCAGTTCCTCGGTCGTGCGCTCGGTGTCGTCGAGATCGTCGGTCGGGGGCATGCAGCTCCAGTTCTCCGAGAGGGTGGGTATCGGCGTGGGTCGGGGTCAGGCCGCGCTGTCGTCAGGTGTGTACGGGCTGCGGAAGCGGGCTGGGATCTCGGCCAGGGGAGTGCCGGGGCAGGGAGCATCGGCCGGACCGCGGCCGGAGTGGCTCCAGTAGGACAGAGCGAGGGCCGCGACCGAGGCGTTGCGCTCCTCGCGGGTGGCCCAGGCTTCGACAGTTACGTCCCCCTCCGTGTAGACGGCGAGCGCGTAGCAGATGTCGAACGGCGAGTCGTAGAGGGCTACCGCCTGGTAGGGCCAGTTGGTGAGGTCCCACCCCTCGCTGCCCCAGTCCCGCACGCCGGTCCATCCCCAGGGCTTGAGGTGCGCCAGCCAGTCGCCGGCATCGCCTCCGTCGTGGAAGTCCTCCGGGAGGAACGGAAGAAGCTCCAGCGGAACAGGGCCGGAGATGAACGGGCGGTCGTTCCCGGGCGGGCGGGTGGTGTCGGTCAAGGTGGCCTTCCTGGTCGAGAGCCCCGAGCGGGCCCATAGCACCAATGTACCTTAATGTCGCCATAGAGTCAAAATAAAAGGGTCAACAGGCGGGCGAGCCTGTGGGGTGACGCAAAAAAGTTGACGTTAGGCCCCGGCGTGGGTACTGTTGTCGTATCGCAGCGAGGCCCCGGCCCCGCGGCAACGGGCCCACCCCTTGCGGGGCGTGCAGGGGCACCAACGCCCCTACGGTCCTACGTACGAAAACCCCGTGCCACGACGAAACGACGGTTGGTAGTGTCCCGGCTGCGGGGCGGCTCCGATACGTGCTTCCTTCTCACTCTTTGGAAAAGACTCCAGCGCGTTCACTTTCCGCCCCGCCTCCGAGAGCCTCACCTCCTGGTGCGCTGCGAACAGCCGGCGCCTCCGCTGCGCCCGTCGACCACGATGAGGTTGAACTTTCGGCGATGCCGAGCGGCTCTCAGGCACCCGCCCCTCCGGGGCGGGCACGCGACCCTTCCGCTCCGGCTCATGAAGACGAAGCCCTGCACGCCAGGGCCCTGTAGGCCCGGCAAGCGACCGGGACAGGGGGAGGACGATCATGACGACGACCATCACGACCACCACCGGAGCCCGCCGCGGCCTGGCCGCGACGCTCCTTGCCCGTCGTGGAGCCGTCTACCTGAACGAGTCCGCCCCGTTCCCGCCGACGTCGGCCCTCGGCTCCCTCGCCGGCATCACCCTGCTGGAAGCCGACCTCCTCGAGCGCGGCTTCCTGCTGTCGAGCGACCTGCGCCAGGTCCTCGTCCGCAACACCGACACCGAACTGGCCACCATCGGCCGCGTCCTGCTGGCCGACATCGACGCGGCGCTCGGCGCGGACCGCGACCACACGCCCCTGTTCCGCAGCTTCCCGGCCAGCACCCCCACCGACACCCTCGCCCTTTACGTCGACCGGGTGCTGTCCGTCCTCCTCCAGGCCCCCGAGCAGCCGTGCGTGCTGTGCGGCTCCAACGCCACCGTCCACCCGGTCGACCCGTGTGCGCACCTGGTCTGCACGTCCTGCTTCGACGGTGCCGACCTCTCGGCCTGCCCGATCTGCCAGCGCCCCATCGACGCGGACGACCCCTTCCTGCGCCCGCAGCACCACCGGCCCACCGCCGGTGCCCGCCGTGCCCTCCCGGACCGGCTGCGCATCCTCGCCCACGGCGGCGACCTCGCGGACCGTAAGGCCGACGCCACGGCCGAACTCACCGTCCTGCTCTCGCGCACCGGTGCCCTCAGTCCGCAGGACACCGACGACCTGGCCACTCTCCTGGACCACGCCGGTGACCGTACGGACCTGCAGTGGCTGCCCGAGACCATCCCCGGCCGTGAGACCAAGGCCCGCGTCCTGGCGTGGCTCCTCAACGAGCTGGCCCACTATCAGAGCGTGCTCCCGGCCGTGACCGCCCACATCACCACGGCCACCGACGTCCTGCGCCTGGAGGCCGTCCGCTCCGGCGGCGACGCCGGACTGGTCACCCCCACCCGCTTCACCGCCATCCCGCGCCCGCTGCGCCGCGCCCTCCTCCAGGCCCTCGACCGCCTCGACGTGACCCTGGTCGCGGAGGACATGCGCCGCCACGCCCAGGCGTGGAAGCACCTGGCCGAGCGGCTGCACCCCTTCGAGTACGCCACCCGCTACCCGCAGGTCGCGCTGGCCATCGCCGCCCTGCGCGAGACCACGCTCACCGGCGACGTTCTCTCCCGCACCCTGGAGGCGACTGCGCGCCGGGTACCGGCCGCCAGCACCAACCGCCCGAAGGTCGCTCTCGCCCTCTGGTCCTCCCAGGTGGAGACGGCCCTCGCCGAGGCCGACCTGCCCCGCGCGCTGACTCTGCTGGCCCAGAGGCCCGGCGAACTGCTGCGGCGTCTTGACCACGTCCTGCGCACCGCCGGAGACGACCACGCCCAGCGCGTCCTCGACGCTCTGGAGCAGGCATCGCCCCGCGTCGCACCGGCGGTCATCCTGTCGGCCCTCGGCGAGATCCGCACCCGGACCCGCAAGGGCACCAAGCGGGTCTTCTTCCCCAAGGGCGGCAACGCCAAGGCCCACATCGCCGCAGATGAGCGCGCCCCGCTCCCGGACGCCGTCGTCGACCGCGTCGTGTCTATCCTGACCGGCGAGATCCTGCGCCGTGCGGGCCGGCTGACCCCGGTGGACACCGCCGTCATCGACGCGGGCCTGCACGGCGTGATCGCACCGTTCGCCGAGCGGACCGCCTCGCGGGCGCTGGTCACCCTGCCGCGCGGCAGCGAACTGCCCCTGCCCGACGGGCGCACCGTCCGCCTCTTCCTCCACTGGATGGAGAGCGCCGACTCCGGCACCACCGACCTTGACCTGTCCGCAGCGATGTTCAGCGACACCTGGGACCACATCGGCACCTGCGACTACACCCGGCTCCGCTTCGCAGGGTCGGCGGCCGTTCATTCCGGCGACCTGCAGAGCGCCCCCGCCCCGCGGGGCGCCAGCGAGTTCATCGACCTCGACCTCGACCAGCTGGCCGCCGCCGGCGTGCGCTACCTCGTCACCGCAGTCTTCTCGTACAACAACGTGCCCTTCGACCACCTCGCCGAGGCCTTCGCCGGATTCATGGCCCGGGACGAGGACGGCAACACCGGAGCGGTCTACGACCCGCGCCAGGTCGAGCAGCGCTTCGACCTGACCGGGCAGGCCCGCGCCAGCGTCCCCCTGCTGATCGACGTCCAGGGCCGCACCATGCGCTGGCTCGACATCGTCCGGGGCGCCACCGGCACCCACCACGCCGTCCACCGGCACGCGCACGACCTCGCCGACCTCGGCGAGGGCCTGACCGGCCTGTTCACCTCCGGCGCCCGCATCGGACTCGGCGAACTCGCCACCTGGCAGGCAGCCGCACGGGCCACCAACGTCGTCGTCCGTCACCTCGACGGCTCCACCACCGCCTACCAGCGCCAGCCGGAGGAAACCACCGCGGACTTCGCCGCACGCATCGGCACTCCGCTCACCGACCGGCACGTCGACCTGGACGCCACCGAGGTGAACCTCGCCTACCTGCTGCGCGGCGACCTGCCCCTGGCCGCCGGCGGTGAGGCGTACGCCCTGCACCCGGCAGGACTCGACGCCCGCCAGGTGCGCCTGCTCGGCGCCTCCGATCTGGTCTCCGCTCTCATTCCGCGCTAGCGGCCAATCAGCACCAACGAGCCCTTGACGGCGCCCCGCCCCGCGCGGCGCCCTCAAGGGCCTTCGTGTACGGCCGCCGCCCGGTCACCGCGCCCGCGCCCGCGCCGGCCCGGCGGACGGAGGCGATCAAGCACACCCGTGTGGTGCACATGCCAGCTGCAGAAGAGCAGTGCGACCAGGCCGACCACCTCTCCGAGCAGAAGGAGCAGGACCAGGACCTGCGTAAGGGGGAGCGGCGCAGTCCCGCCGACGGCCGCGGCCAGCAGAAGCAAGGTGCACGCAGCTGTGGCAACGACGAGCACGCAAACGGTGAGGACGCCTCAGACGGTCATCGGGGTCCGTCCCGGCCGGCGTGCGCGCCCGCCGGCAGACGGCCGGTCCGTCACGTCCATGCGCCGGGATGCCCGGGCCGCCAGCCGCACGGAGGGCACCGACGGCGAGAGGGCGTGCATGGGGAAGTTCAACTCCCGCTCCGCGTACGGATCAGCCGCTGGGCTGCCGCACGTCCGATCCTTCCCAGGCCCATTCCGACGGCGGCGATGACGAGCACCCCGATCAACCGCTCCACGAGCAGATAGGTGCTGACCACGGGCTGCCACACCAGCGGCAACAGCAATGGGAGCACGCGTACCGGGTCCAGCCGGCGCCGCCCGAGCAGGCCCTGTTCCGGCGGGCGTGTGAACAAGGCGCCGCTGGGGCTGGTGCAGGTGATCGCCGCGCCCAGCAGCAACGGCAGCAGGAGGGTCAGCAACAGGTCGAGCACGGCGATCACCACAGGCGGTCTCCTCGGTTTCAGAGCTCTTGGACCGGACGGAACCGACCCGGCTCAGGCGAGCCTCGCCCCCAGGGCCTGTGGACAGAGGCCCCGCGGACCGACCACGACGCCACATGGCCCTGGCAGCAACGGCGAGGAGGAGGCCCGGCCTACGCCGAGGGGTACAGAGCGTTGGTGACGACGCGTACGCACGCGAGGGTGTCTTCCCGGTAGACGGACACCGGGGTCATCGGGTAGCCCGGCGACTCGTACAGTGGTGCGACTCCGGCGGCCGTGACCATGCGGGCCCGCCACCCGCGGTGGGCCTGGACAGCATGATCGATGTGATTCTGGTGCTCGATGAGGACGTACGCGGTCCGTTCGTCCGGCGCGCGGTCGAAACGCCCGGCGATGATGCAGCTGTTGCGCCCCAGCTGGGGGGAGTAGCCCGTCTGCCCGGGCACCTGCGCCTCCTCGAGGAGCCGGCGCAGCAGGCGGTCGGCCCGGCACTCGCAGAACTCGACCTGGCAGAGCTGCTCCTCGACCCACGCGAGGAGGGCACCGATGGCGGAGGAGATCTCGGCCACCTCTTCCTTCCCGCGTTCCATGAGGGGGTCGTCCGGACCGTCGGCCATGTCCAGCTCCGCCGCGGTCGCCAGGCTCTCCCGCCGCATGCCGGCCAGGGCCAGCCGCAGGCGGGCGAAACACGGCGGGGTGCCGCCGCCGGCGAACTCGGCGATCGGGCCCGCCGCGGACATGTCCCTCGCAGCGTGGCGGGCCTGTTCGGGGGTGGTGATAGGCATGCAGCCTCCTCGGCATGAGGGCGCACCGTGTCCGGGCGCCGAAGGAGACGGGCGGGCCTGTGACAGCCCGCCCGCCGGTCGATCAGGCCTCGCGCAGCGCGGAGACAAGCGCGCTGCTCAGAGCGCCGGGAATCTCGGAGACCTGGCTGATGTCCACCCGGTGAGCACCGGGCAGAACGTTCGAGCCTGGGTCCAGGCAGAACCACAGGACGTGCACTCCGGCGCGGATCAGGCGGCGCACAAGACGCTCGCCGCCCCTCCGCTCCTCCGGCTCCCAGTGGCCGTCGGACACGATGACCAGAACGCGGGCACCGTCGTGGCGGGCCAGGCCGAGGGCGCCGTCCAGCGCGTTGGTGGCCTCGGTGAAGCGGTGGTTGTTGTCGTTCGCGTGGAACTCGGTGACCTGGGAGGGCGGCTGCCCGGGCGAGACGATCGGCGTGACGGCCGTGCCGAAGGCGACGGTCGCGGCCCTCCCCGCGACTTCCCGGGTGCCGTGCGCGAACATCCAGGCCGTTGAAGCGATGATCGAGGTGTAGGCACGCATCGAGCCGGACACGTCGACGGCCACGCCGACGGCGACCGGCGGCTCCGGGGAAAGCGTGCGCTTCCTGGAACGGAAGGGGCGGACGGTCACCGGCATCCCCAGGCTGCGCTGCGCCGCTCCGAGCATGGCGTCCCGCCCGGACAGGCGGCCCGGCGGGAGCGCGGAGGCGACGCGGACACGGGCGGGCTCGCGGAACCGAGCCTTCGCCAGGGCGGTGCCCAGCCGACGGGCCGCTGCCCGCTCCACCGGTGTGGGCGCCCGGTGGCCGCTGACGGGATACCGCGGCCGCGCGCGGTGGGAGGACGGGGCGGGGGCGGGCGTGAAGACCCGGCGAGCCGCCTGCTGCGCGGCCTGCTGGGCGGACGCCTCGACCCGGCGTTCCTGCTGGCACCGGGCGGCTTCCTCCTCCGCTCGGCGCTCCTGCTCGGGATCGGGCAACGCTCCCGTGGAGATCTGGGCCTGCACCGAGGCAGCCACGGCCACGGCGGCGACGGCTGCCCCGATCATGTCGGAGCCGTCCGCGTCGTCCACAGTGGATCCGGCATGGGGCTCGCCCGACGCGCACCCGACGCCGGGAAGGTCGGCGTCGTCGTCCGCCCCGACGACCTCGACCCACCGGCGGGCGACATCCAGCAGACCGTGCTGGTCGCCGTCGTCGAGCGTCAGGACCTCCTGCCACAGGGCACGCAGGGCGGCGAGATCGCCAGGGCCGAGAGCGTCCTCAACGGCCGCGCTCACCGGCAGCACTTCGGTCTCGGTGAGCACACCCGCGTCCACCCGGCCCAGGATGAGGGCGGCGCCGGCCGCCGCCCTCCAGCGGTCGTACAACGAGGAGGCGCTGTCCTGGGCGGGCAACACGATGTTGCTCGCGCAGGCGCGCAGGAACACACGGTCCTGCGGGCGCTCCTGGAGGTGCCGGGCCTCGATCCGGGGCTCTTCGAGCAGTACGGCTGCGCGGATCACCGCCCGACCTGCCGACGTGTCCCACTCACCCCACCGGGTGCTGCGCGCGTGAGCGGCCTCGTGGGCGGACATCCCCACGATCACCGGATGCCGCAGCCTGCCCGAGATGCTGAGCGGGTCCACGTGGTCGGGATGGACCCCGTCCTTCAGGGCGACCGCCCCGTTGACGGTGACCTTGATCAGCCGCGGGTCGAACCACGCCGCGTCGGCCGTGGGCGCGCCGTCCCACACCATCGTGAGCAGGACGTCGTCGCGATCAGCGAGGGTGTTGATGATGGAGCCGAGCCGCCGGGCAAGGGCTTCCCGGGCGTCGGCGAGGTCTGCGTCGACTTCCTCGTGGTGAGCGGGGGACGCCGCCGGGACGCTCGTCACCGGCGCCCCGCAGGAACCCGGGTACCGAGGGACAGCGGAGCGTGGTCGCCGAACCTCTCCTTCATGGCGGCGGCGAACTCGCGGCGGTCCTGGGAGGGGCACTTGCGCAACAGCCCCGCGACGGCGAACTGCTGGCCGAACCGCCGGCTCGTCTCGGCGAAGGCCAGCGCGTCGCGCAGCTGCGGGATCCAGCCCTCGTACGTCTCCTGCCGCTTGCGGCTCTCCAGGTTCTTGGCCACGGTGATCAGGTCCACCGGAACGCCGAAGTCGGCGGCCAGGTCCCAGTCGGTGGTCACCTCGACGTGGTGATGGAACCGGCTCAGCAGGGCGTCGCTCAGGTGCGCGCCGGGTACCTCCGGGTTGCAGGCGCCGATGACGAACCAGTTGGGACCGACCTTGAGCGGGGGCAGTGCCGGGTTCTGGGTGACGTGCAGTTCACCGCGCCCGTCCATGAGCGCGTAGAGCACGGTCAGTTCCCGGGGATCGATCAGAGCGATCTCGTCGACCAGGAGCGGGACGTCGTTCTCGATGCTGCGGATGAGCGGGCCCGGAACCCACTCGAAGGCGTCCGTGGCCGGGTTCTGGACGAAGGTGCCGACGAAGTCCGCGACCTCGGTGCTGGCGGTGCCGACGATCGTCTCCAGGCCGGAGTGCTGCCCGGAGACGGCGTCCTGGACGAACGCGGCCTCACTCAAGGCGGTCTTGCCGGTGCCCGGCGGTCCGACGAGCAGGACGTGTTCGCGGTGGCTGCGGGCGTCGCGCAGGAACGCGAGGTCCTCCAGCCCGCCGAGCAGGCGCGGCTGGTACAGCTGCCCGTTCGGGCGGATCTGGGGGCCGATCGGCGGGAGCGCCGAGGACAGGGTGAGAGGGGGCGAGGCGGGCCTACGGGGCTGGGTGCGCTGGCGTGCGAGCTCTTCCAGCTTGTCGCGGCCGCGCTGGGCCATCTGGTTCGTGAACGGCGTGGACAAGGGACTCCTGTGTGGGGAAAGGACCGGGAGGGACGGGGCGGCGGTCTGCGCGGCTAGAAAGCCGATCCCGGGATGCGGGAGGCCTTGGGGAGCTCGGTGCCGGTCTGAGCGGCGTACTGGCCGAAGTGGCGTGCGATGGCGCGGGCGTTGTCCCTGGCGCTGTCGGCGCCGGTGAGCGAGGCGGGGACGTAGAAGACGGTGAACTCCCGGCTCGCCTCGTAGCCCTTGCGCTCCTTGTCGCGGGACTTCTTCACCACCTCCTTCAGCGCCTCCTCGGAGGTGATGCCCGCGCGCAGCAGTCCGATCTGGCCGTCCTGGCCGCGGCTTCCGTGCAGGCCGATCGCCAGTGGCTCGGGCCCGGTGACGACCATGAGGCGGTAGAACTTGTCGCTGCCGCCGCTGTCGTCGTGAAGTTCCCAGCCGAAGCCGAGGACGTCGTCGCTGGAAGTCAAATGAGGAACCCTCCATGCAGGTTAACGTTTTTGCGTCAATCGGGGCGTCAAGGTGCGCCACCCTCCGGGCGGCGGGGCTCGATGCACCCGACGCACGCAACAAATGTACCCTGAACGTCGACATGAGTCAACTTAAAAGGGTCAAGCTGGTGTCTGTCGGTTACCGCCTTCGCGGTCCCGGCCGCAGCGCCACACCCCACCCGTACACTCGGCACCTGAATTTCCAGAACCGGGGGAGCGCGCCACGATGAACACACCGCAGACTGCCGGCCTCGCAGAAGCCGATGCCCCGATCTACGCCGGGCTCGTCGAAGAACGCGGCGACGTCCTCGCCGAGACCCGTCGTACGGCGGAGCAGGCGCTGCGTGAGGCGAGCACGACGCTCGACTTCGGCTTGACCGTCGCCGACGCCGGCTGACGCCGCCATCGCGTCAAGGCGTCGCGGCATCGTCAACCCGGTCGCACTGCGGGGAGCGGCCAGAGAGACAGATCGCCTCGATCAGGCGCATCTGCGCGGAGGCCTTCTCATCCCACTCACACCGGCGCTCCTCGGCAACCCGGTTCAGGTCCCGGCCGACGGGGATGAACGGGGAGCCGGGGTGGCCCGGCCAGCGGTTCCTGCTGACCGGGTCGAAGTTCATGTTCCGGTAGGCCAGCCACGATTCCCGGTGGCGCGGACACATCCCCGCGGGCGGTCGAACCGAGTAGCGCTGATCGGGCGGGAAGAGGTCGTTGGTGCTCAGATGCCGGTTGCGGCGCCATGTGGCAGCGCCCCAGCTGTGCCACTCCTCCCTGATCTCCTCCGGAACCGGGACGTCCAGGTAGCGGTGCGGGGCGTCCGGGACGCGCGGGGACGGCGACGTCAACTGGCCTCCTTCATACGGGGAACGGGGAACGGGGAACGGGGGATGAGGGAGGGGCTGAGTCGTTCCTCCGCGGGCGGTCCCTGTCACGGCATCCGCCACGACAGGGACCCGGGGCACGAGGGGTGATCAGATGGCGGAGAGGCGCTGGAGCGTGCGGGCGTAGTCCTCGACGCGCGCCTTGGCGATCACGGAGCGGTCGGTCGTGCGCAGGACGAGCCCCTCCGGCCGGCCGCCAGCGCCTTCGTCCAGCGCGACGAGTGTGTCCGGCAGGCGTGTGTCGAGGAACTGCTGCATCCCGGACAGGTCGGTCGGGAGCTGCTCCGCCGGGATGCGGCCCAGACGCGGCGTCACCTCAATGCCGTTCTCCTCGGCGGTGAGGGCGAGATCGTCCTCGGAGAGGAACTGCTGACCACCGTTCTCGCGCCACGTGCTGATCATGGGGCGCGGAAGCTCCAGGACCGCGGCGTCCAGGACTGCGACGTCGAAGAGGCGGTAGCCCACCGCGCGGGTACCGGTGTACTGCCTGCTGGCCTTGCTGATCTTGTCTCCGAAGACCTCGAAGAAGTAGACGCGGATTCCGGTGGCGGGGGCCGTCAGCCGGTCCGCCACGGACCGCAGAGCGGGAACGGTCGGATCCTTCGGGTTGACGATGCGGTCGCCACGAGCGTGGAGGAGGTCCTCCCGGCTGCCGATCGCGTAGTCGCCCCCGGGCAGGACCACGACCCGGACGTTCGTGCCGTCCAGCTTCTCGGTGAGGACCACGTCGCCGTGGAAGAGCACCGTGCGGTCGAGCAACGTGCCCCGGTCGATCTCGTGGTACGTCGGGATCGGCGGGTACTTCGTCGCCGAGTTCAGAGCAGCGAGGTCCAGTGCGTCGAGCTTGATCAAGAAGTCCTCCGTAGGCCGGCTCTCTGCCCGGCATCGGCGAGCGAGGCGAGTGCCCCGCATGCTCAAAAATACGCACAAAGGTGAGTAGTGTCAAATTAAAAGAGTCAAGCCCGGGAGGGGGCGCTTCGTGACGCAATAAAGTTGACTTGCATCCCCGTATTGAGTACATTACATGTGTGACGAGTTCGGATCGTTGACCTGGAGGAAGAGCGTCATGAAGCCCCGGCTGAGCGCCTATACGCGGAACCGCGCCCACGCTGTCGCCACTCAGAACCTGCGTCGCTCGGGAGCGAGCGGGGTTCACGCGGCAGGCCCGAAGCGCCAGCGCACCCGCCGTGCGTCCGAGAAGGCGGCCATCCGCTTCTCGGCGACCGCCGGATGACCGCGAACTCACCCGCCTAGAACGCCACAGCCTCTGGAGTGACCGTGACCGCCACTACATCCACACCCCTTGCGGTGATCGTCACGAAGGCGAACGGGAACGTCACCCGGATCGGCCCCATCCCCACCCCGGACGTAGCCGAGGCGATCCACGCCTCGCTGTCGCGGCCCACCACCATTCCGGAACGGGCCGCGGCCACTGCCGAGGTGGCGCGCTTCGCCCCCGAGCAGCCGCACCTGCCTCTCCTGGACGCCGAGATCGAGACCGTGGTCGAGCTGATCGACCATCCCGAGCAGGGAGTCGAGGCCCCGTACCCCAACCTCTGGGACCGCCTCGTCGCTCAGCACGGACTCGAAACCGCCGACGCCCTCTTCAAGGCGGCGCTCACCGCTCGCCAGTCCTGCCGGAAGGTCACCCATGAGGACGCCGGCCCGGAGGCTGCTCGCGCCCAGGCCGACGCTCGCTTCGACCATGCCCTGCGGGAGCTGGTCACGGAGAACACCGGGCCGGGAGGTATCTCACCGGCCGCACTGGACGCCACGCTCGCCAACATCCGCCGCCTGGCCTACGCCTGGGCGCAGGAACGCCAGCACCCGGGCTCCGAAGCCTGACCCCGTCACGCGACGCCCGGGACCATCCACCTGACTAGGAGAAGCACCTGAACCCCCAACTCATTCACGAACTGCACCAGGCCGCGTTCTACCTCCCGCCCGACCCCGAGGCCCCCGGGGAAGCCGTACCTGTTGTCGCACTCGCCGGGGCGCGCATCGCCGGCTACATCACCGAAGACGGTGAGCTGTCCATCGACGTGAACTCCGAGGAAGCCCTCTCCCTGCTCCGTCGCGACGCAGACGGCCACCTCAAGGTCAATGTGCGTATCGACTCCCGCACCGCACAGACCTGGACGAGCGCCCGCACCTGACCTTCCGATGGCCGTCCCGCCCGGAGCCGGGGTCGGACTACCCGCGGTTGTTGACGTAGGGAACGAGGCCTGCGGCCGTGAGGCCCAGCCCGCGACCCTGGCGGAACTCCTCCAGCCTCTTACGGTCGGTGTAGCGATCCGCCGGCATCCCCGGCGGCGTTCGCACTCCGAGCTGGATCCCGTACAGACACAGGACGAACCCCGTGGAGAGAGCTGCGGAGATCCAGGCGGGGTTGAGCGGGGCGGCGATCCGCGAGAACACCTCCCCGTTGGGGCTTCGCAGCTCAAGCCGCTCATCGGGGAGCCGGTGAAGGGACCATCCCACCGCCGGGCGAAGCGCGGCGAAACCGAGGTTGAACCGCCCCATCCCCAGCTCGATCGCGGCCTCCGCTTGCTGCTCGCGATCCGGCTGCCCGGGGACCCGCACCACCAGGGCCCGCTCCGGCTCGAACAACGCCGCCGGCAGCTGGCCCGTCTGGCCTGGATCGAACGTCACCTCCCCGGAGGGGGTGACGCCGTCGGCGACCTGTCCGAGTTGGAGCGCGGGGTCGTCCCAGAACGCCACCCGCCCGTGGTCGTCGACCGTGCGGGCCACGGCGGCCGCATGGGAGGACAACGTGGCGTAGTCCACTGCCCGCCCGTCAACGTGAAAACGGCTCCGGCGCTGCTTCTTCGGCTTGAACCTGCCCACAAGGACTCCTGCTCGCGTAGATCGGCTCCCCGGACTGCCAGGCAGGCGGGCGGAGCACGGCGGCGCGGCTCTCCACGGCCGCATGCCGATCCTCGACCGAGGCATCTGTGGACAGAGGTCGCGCTCTGGAGCCCGCCCAGCGGGCGGAGGCGGAGCAGTGCCGACCAGCTGGGAGGGACCAGGACGCGCCTCACCGGGACGGCGGCGACGGCCGGCGGCCGTGCAGTTTCTGCCGGCGGAGGGCGGCGCGGCGTCTCAGGCGGCGGCGCAGAGCCGGGCCGCGCTGGTTTCTGACCTCAGTCACGGCCCACCGGCCCACGGGCGTCGGGCCTATGCCGCCTTCGCTGAGGGGGTCTGGCCCTGCTGTGCCTGCCGGACGCGCTGGACGAACATGCGGGTGACGGAGTTCAGCACACGGGGATCGACGGCGGGTCGGGTCTTTGTATTGAGGTTCACGACTCCTGTGACGGAACCCAGCCGGAACGTGATCGAGGCGCTGCAGTAGTTGTCCGTCAGGCAGTACGCGGCCGTGTACGCCGCATCGACGTCGGGAAGCTCCACCGGACCCGGCTTGGCACTTGCCATCTTGGACTTCAAGTCCGTGTAGTACCGGATGGCGTCGGTGGTGGACCGGAAGGAGTAGGCGCGCAGTCCGACGATGCCTTCGAGGTCGGGCGCGGCGAAGCCTTGTTGCACGCCGGCGAGGGTGGTGTCATCTGGACCCTCGGTACGCAGTTCGGAGCTTTTCTCCCAACCGGTCGGGATGTCGCTGGCGCCAGGCATGACGGCTTGGAACTCGGGCAACCCCAGAAACTCGGGGGCCTGAGCAGCGGGCGGGCTGCTCTTCTGCAGCGGACCGGGTTTCCTTTCACCGCTTCCGGATCCGCACCCGGCAAGCAGCAGGAGCACTCCGGCTAAGCAGAGTCCTCGGGCGGTGTTCTTGAAGCTCGGCATCGTTCCCCCTGGGCGGGCAGCAACCGATCCAGAAGATCATATTGAGCCCACGCTCCAGGACTGGTGTGGCTCCTCTTCGTCCACACAAGGCACGGCCGAGACGAGAGCCGCTCAAGCGGTTCGAAACACGACCTAGGTTCTGTCGTCAAATGTCACGCCCACATCAGGACTGATGCGAGGGTGACGGCTGCCTCGTAAGACTGGGCGGTTTTGTCGTAGCGGGTGGCGATACCGCGCCATTGCTTGAGGCGGTTGAAGCACCGTTCCACGACATTGCGGTGCTTGTAGATCTCGCGGTCGAAGGCCGGCGGGCGGCCTCCTCGGCTGCCTCGCCGGGCCCGGTTGCGGACCTGGTCGGCCCGCTCGGGAATCGTGTGGGCGATGCCCTTGCGGCGGAGCCAGGCGCGGATCGCCTTCGAGCTGTACCCCTTGTCACCCAGGACGTGATCGGGCCGGACCCGGGGCCGCCCCGGTCCGATCCGGGGCACCCGGATCGCCTCCATCACGGCGGTGAACCGGGTGCAGTCGTTGGTGTTGCCGCCCGTCACGACGAAAGCGAGCGGACGGCCCCGCCCGTCACAGGCCAGATGGATTTTGCTGGTCAGACCGCCTCGGGACCGGCCGAGGGCCGGGTCGCGGAGCCCCCTTTTCGGGCCCCGGCCGCATGCTGGTGAGCCCGGACGACGGTCGAGTCGACCGACACCAGCCACTCGACGTCGCCCGCCGCGTCCGCTTTCGCCTGGGCGGCCCGCAGCATCCGGTCGAACGTCCCGTCCGCCGCCCACCTGCGAAAACGCGTATGCAGCGTCGCCCACGGACCATAACGCTCGGGCACGTCCCGCCAGGCCGTTCCAGTCCGGAACTTCCACACGATCCCGTTCAGGACCCTGCGATCGTCCAGCCGCTTGCGTCCCCGCAACGACTCCGGCAGCAGCGGCCGGACGAACTCCCATTCGGCATCAGACAGTTCATGGCGACGTATCACGACACCATCATCCACCGACCGTGATCATTTGAAGACACTGCCTAGGCCCCTCGGCCTCCGGTGGGCCGGGCCAGGGGCTTGTCGATACCGAGACTGCCCCACGGGGCGCACGTTTCGTGCATCTCCAGCTCGGGGAACTGTTCGAACGCCAGCCGCACCTCCTCGCGGTTGAGCAAGCTGGGCATGTTCTTGGCGTCCGGGCAGTTTCCCCGGTGCAGCGTCGGATGCCCCTCCACCGCGCGCGAGGGCAAAACCTTCCACGACAGTTCCCGGCGCGCGACCTCCTGGCGCCGCTGCTCCTCGACCTGCTGCGCTTTGAGTTCTCGGATCGTCCGCTCGGTCTGGTCGAGCTGCCACCGGAGCCAGTCGCGCAGGGTCTCCTGTTTCTGTAGCCGGTCGGCTATCGGCATCTGCACGGCGGCTGCCCCCGCTCTCAGGCGGCGGCCGCGGGCCGGCCGAGGATGTCGGGGTGTGACTTCAGTGCGATACGGGCGTCGACGAGCGCCGGGCCGCGCTCGAGAGTGCCCCAGTGCGGATGGGTGGACACCTGGTCCGACAGGTCCCGGACGAGGGTGCGCAGGCGGGTGTCCTCGGCGATCTGCTCGGGGGTGTAGCCGGGGGAGGGCTCACGGCCCGGCTTGATGACCTCGCCCGTGTTGCCGTTCGTCTTGGGGCCCCAGCCGGCCATCGGTTCCACAGACCACGGCAGGGTCCGGCCCAGCGCCTCCAGTTCGGCGCGGGCCTGGTGGAGGCGGGCCTGGAGGGCGGTGAGGTCCGCAGGGAAGGCGAAGGCAGGGGTGTCGTTCTCGCTCACACGGTAAGCGTACTACTGTTCGATTTAAGCGGCGCGACCGCCGTCCCCAGCCGTGCGAGAGGTGCGGCAAGAGCGGCTGCGGAGAGTCCGGTCTCGTGGTCCCAGCTGTAGACGGTCCGGGCAGCTTCGCCGGCGGCGGCGAAGACCGCCGGCCCGCCCGTCCGGCCCGATTGCCCGTAGGCGACGGCTCCGTGTGTGAGGGCGCGGAGGGCGACCCTGCCGCGCGCGGCCCAGCCTCCCCAGACGTGATCGTGAGTGTCCCCGGCTATCTGCAACGCCAGTACGGCCGCCACCAACTCATCAGCCTGGGCTGCGAGAGCCGCGCTCTCGGCGGCCGTGTCTTTCCGGGTCTCCGCGTGGCGAGCGCGTCGCGCGGTCTCCAGGGAACCCAGGTGCAGGACCGCCACGGTGCCGGCGACCGTGATGCCTGTGGTGAGGAGAGAGATGTCCATGTCCATCGGGACATGATCCGCAATCGCAGGGTTCCCGCACGTGGTTTCCAGCCCGCACGCGCTCGCGGGGGCGCCGGCCGCCCGTGAAGTCTCGGCCGTTCGCGGCGGGGGTTTCCGCGCTCTCGCAGCGGTCACCCGTCTGGGTGTACTTCGCCCGCGCGCACACCTGCGCGGCGTGGCGCTGCAAGACGCTCGATGGAAGCCCAGTCAAAGGAGCCGCCCGTGAGCACCGTCGATCCGCAGGGCGTCATCAGGAAGTACGTGTGTGCCCCGGTGCTGGGTGCGGTCTACCCCCGAGAGCTCCCGCCCGAGCTGGCTCCCTGGTACTGCGCCACGAGGGACTCCGGTCACTGCATCGCGGTCGCGGTGCACAGCCTTGCGGGTGATCCGATCGACCCTGACGAGTGCCTGGTGGCGCTTTGCGTGAAGACGGTCCTCCGGATCGGATGGACGACCCGTGCCGGGTACGTCCTGTGCGATGTCGCGCACGGACCGAGCGGGGCCGGAGGGTGGGAGGACGGAGACGAGGAGTTTGACGGCCTGGGCGAGGAGTTCGAGCACCTCATCGACTGCTGACCCCAGCACCTCGGCTGGCCGGTCGGTCGCCGACCGACCGAGCCCGCTTGCGTGCATGTCGTCCGCCCCCTGACCCCCGCCGTTCACGGCGGGGGTTTCGTCTACTGCCGCCGTGGGGCCCCTGCCGAGGGCTGAGGCCGCTCATCCCTCGCACAACCGTCCTCACCGTTCGCGGCTGTCAGGTTTCCCTGACAGACTCTAGCCTGTCAGGGAAACCTGACAGCACGCGAGTTGGTGAGAGGGACACGATGGGCTTCACACACCGCGATGCCGAGTACAGCCCCGAGGGGCACGAGGGCTGGGTGGTCGCCGTGCTGCCGGACGGCACGGACGCGCCGCGCGACACCTGGGAAGAGGCCCTGGAGGCCGCCGAGAAGCACGACCTGTCCTGGGCCTGGAGCCTGAAGTGCGACGGCCGCGAGGGCCGCCCGCGCGCCGCCGGCATCCGCGCCACCTGCTACTGCGGCTGGAAGGGACCCAAGCGCGAAGCGCAGTTCGACGACCCCGACACGACCGACAGCATCGCGTGCGAGGACTGGTTCCACCACACCGAGGTGAGCATGGCGAAGGTGCTGCCGCCCCACGTGCGCAACGCCATCCAGACCGCCGAGGACGCCATCGCCGACCTGACGTTCCCGCAGGTGGACCTCCTCCGGCTCGACGAACACCGCCCCCTGGCCGCCATCGCCGCCGCCACCGAGCTGCGCGCCACGGCGGAGATCCTCCAGAGGACCGCCGTCCAGGCCGCAAGGAATGCCGGCTTCTCCTGGGAGGAGATCGCCCGCCCCCTGGAGACCACCCGCCAGTCCGCCCACGAACGCTTCAACAGGCAGTAACCCCGCCGCCCGTGAGTGGCTACTCTGACGCTCGGCCCCGGGTGCCGATTGGTCTCGCCCCGTTGCCTCCGTCCGGTCCCCTGCAACCCCACGCAGGGGACCGGACGCGCTCTCCAGCCCCTCGCCGGGCCCCTGCGCAGCGTCCGCCGTGGGAGGACCCTGGAGGTAGGACCCATCCGGAGGGCGTGATGGCGAAGGGACTCTTGCGCGAGGCCGCAGCCCTTCTGCGGCGGCGCGCGGGCGAGGCCGTGGCGGCGCCGGATGAGCGCTGGATGGTGGACCAGGACGAAGCCGGCGCCCTGGTCGTCTCCGCGTTCGTACCCGAGGACGTCGCCCTGGACGGCACGGTCAGCGGGGCGACCGTGTGCTGGTACGCCTACCCGGACAACCCCCAGCGCGCGGCCCACGCCCACGCCCTCGCAGCGGCATCGCACACGGCCGCGCTGGACCCGCAGACCGCAGTGGCGCTCGCCGTCTGGCTGGAGACCACAGCCGCGCTCCAGGAACGCGCGCAGGAGCTCGGGGCCGCCGAGGGAGCGGCCCCGCTCATCGAGCCGGCCACCCGCTTCGCCCGCTCCTACCTGCGCGCCCCGGAGCCATAGCGCCCCGGCCGGACAGGCGACCTTGGGGGTCGCGCACCCGTTCGTGCCCCGTCTCCAAGCCCCTGCCGCACGCGGCGGGGGTTTCGTCGTTCCCGCCCCCGCCCGGGTCACCCGTCCGGGTGTGTTTTGCCCTCGCGTACACGTACGCGACTTGTGAGGCACGCCCCCAACTCGCCCCGAAAAAAGGGCTATTGACATGAAACGGGATCTTTCGGCATCTTTCCGGCGTGGCCCTGCCGACGGGCCACGCCACCGTGAGATCGGAGTGAGTGATGCGCGAGACGTACGACGAGTCGGAGGCCGCGGGCCGACTGCGAGTGCCGGTCGCGGCGTGGCGCTGGGCCACCGCGACGGGCCTGGTCCCGCCTGCCGACGCCGGCCCGCGCCGGTGGTCGCGGGCAGCCGTGGAGGCGGCCGACGCGGAAGCGGTCCGCGCCGCCCTGCGCGGCCCGGCCGGAGCATCCTGGGCGGCCGACCGGCTCACCGAAGCACTGGGCGAGCCCCGACGCTTCCGCCCGCGCGTGACCCCGGCCGCCGTCGGCCATCTCGTCCGCGCGGGCCTGCTGACCTACCTCGGCGGCGAGCCCGCCTACCCGACGTCCATCCCGACCAGGTCCACGCCCTCGCCCGCCGCCGCGACCTGCCCGCCCTCCTCGACCGCCACGTCCCCCTCGGCCCCGACCAGGCCGCCCACCGACTCGGCGTACGCCGCACCGACTTCGACCAGGTGGTGCGTCTGGGCTGGATCGCCCCGGTCGGCTCGGTGGAGGTCGACTACAAGCGGCAGGGCGGCCTCACCACCATCCCCCTGTACTCCGCCGAGGACATCGCCCTCCTGCCCGTCACCCGCCCCACCGTCGACTGGCACGCCCTACGCACCCTCACCGCCGACCGCCGCTCACCCCTCGCCACGCTCACCCCCGACCCGCAAGGCGAGTACCGGCTGCTCCTGGCGAGGGTCGCGCGGATCGCCCGCGTCGGCCGGGCCGCGGTGGTCAACTGGCGCCGCCGACACCCCGACTTCCCCGCCCCAGTGGCCGGCACCGACGTCCACCCCGAGTTCGCCCTCCGCGACGTCGTCGCGTGGCTCCTCGACCACGACAAGATCGCCGTCCCCGCCGCCGTACCCGCCGCCACGCTCACCGTCGGGCCCTCCCTCGGCGCGGGGGCGCCCGAGCACCTCCGCATGGACGATCCCCTCCTGGAACTCACCGACGATCCGGAGGGCCAGGACCTCCTGTCCGGCTGGATGACCGACGCCGCCGCCGACACGCTCGCCCAACTCGCCGCCGAGACAGGGGCGTCCCTCCGCAAGCTCACCGCCCCGGCACCACCCCGCTCGCCGTCCCCGACGGCCTGGAGGTCATCGACCGATTCCGCGCCGGATCCGGAGGCCTGCGCGTCACCCTCGCCTGGCCCGCCCACCTGCGCGGTTCGGCCTCGCCGCGTCTCGCAGGCGGCGTCATCCGCCACGGCCTGCCCTACACCGCCCCCGGCACCTGGTGCCGGTGCGCCCGGCAGACCTGCGGCGGCATCATCCCCACCGCGTACTGCACCGACCACGGCACCGCCGTGGAGCCCGCCATGGAGTGGCACCCCGCCGACGGCATCCGCTGCACCGCACTCACACGCTGAGCGCGAGCCCGTCCAGGACCTGACGGACTATGTCACTCACCGAATCGGCTTAGCTACATAGGGCTACACTCCATGGGCGCTGCCGCCCGCTGTGCGTCATTGCAGGCACAGCGGGGGTGCACCTTTGGAAGGACATGGAGATGAGCGATTTCGGTGTGACGCTGTACAGCGAACCGGACTTCAAGGGCAAGAGTTGCTTCGTGCGGCCGGATGGCGAGACGTACTCGCTCGCGGCGACGGGCCTGGACAAGATCGCTTCGGTGAAGGTGAAGCAGGGCGGCGACGAGGACGCGCTCGCACCGGGCACCGTGATCTCCGTGCGTCTGTACCTGAAGAAGCCGGAGGCTGCCGTGGACGACGGTGGTGACGAGGGCACCGGCTTCACCGACTTCTCGAAGGACGCTGCTGACACCGGCAAGTGGGCCTCGGCCGGGTGGCTCCAGCCGCTGAGCTACGCGCCCAACGACGATTTCTTTGTCTTTGATGACGGCATGGAGGATGCCGGGCGGGAGATCCACGAGACCCTCCCGTCCTGACCACGCCATGACGGCATGAGAAGCCCCGGCCGGCCCCTGCGGCCCGGCCGGGGCTTCTGTCTGCCGTCACCCGATGAACACAGGACCGGACATCGCGCCGCATGGCACGAGACCACAGGGCCACGACCCGCATGCCACCCCGGCAATCGAGTGGCACCCCGCCGCCGGCCGGAACGCTCTCGGTCTCACCCTGCCCGTCCCGCTCGCCGCGAGGATTCAAGGCTGGGGGAGAGGGATCGGCGGGAGCCCCACCGGCCGTGACCGGGGACTCGGCGTGCCCAGCCCCGGCCGCTTCGCCTGGGCCGGGCGGTACGCCGCTGCCGGCGGTCTGCGCCGCCTGGGTGGGACCGGCCGCCACGGCCGGTTCCCCTGAAGCGGGCGAAGGCGAAGCAGCAGGGCCGTGCGCCAAGGCAGCGGCAGCATCCTGGGACGGCGCGCCGGCTGCCGGAGGCCTGGCATTGTCACTGCCCGCTACCGCCGGCTTGCCGGTCGTGGCTCGCCGGCGGCGAGAGCGCTCATGGTCTTCCGCAACTCCTCCCAGGCGGGAGGGGTGGACGGAACCCTGAACTCCGACTCGGCAAAGCGACTGATCACTACCTTGTCCCTCCGAAATCAGCGGTGCAGCTCCCGGCAGTGTCACCGGCATGGCGAATGCGCACACGGTGTTCACGCACACACGGTGAGAGAGCGGCTGAAAAGAAGCGGAAAGGCCGAGAAGGACCTGCGGTGCGCCCGGGAACGCGCCCCCGGGGCGATTCCGGTCACAGTCAAATCGCCTGTCAGGACGCGCGCTTCGTCAACGATCTAGGGTGTGCGCATGTCACGCAAAGGTACTGCAGCCCTCGTTGCCCTCCTGGGCGTCACCGTTCTCACCTCCTGCTCGTCGGGCAACTCCGAGGCGGACACCGACAAGCCGGTCACCAAGCAACTCAGCCAGGGCGAGATAGCGCAGGCGCTGCCGGGCACCGGAGACGTGATCTCGGGGTGGGAGCCCTACAAGGACAAGCGCGTGACGAAGGAGGCCAGCTACTGCACGGCTTCGGGCAGCACCGGCGCGCCCGAGGGCTGGGTACGGGGCGGCTCGGCCTGGTTCGTCTACAACGGTTCCACGAACGACATGATGGGCGTCTCGGTCTGCTTGTACGACACCGCGCAACACTCCAAGGCCGCTTACGCAGCTTGGAGGGGCAAGGAAGCCGACAAGGAGCAGGGCCTCGACAAGCCGGTGGGGGAGGAGTCCGTGCTCGTCACCAATCCCGGCCGTAGCGAAGACAGCCTGTCGGCCTTCAGCCGCTCGGGCAACATCAACATCAGGGTGAAGATCGACGGGACCGCCGGGGACAGCTCCGGCGCCCAGGACGTCCTCGCGGCCACGCTCAAGCGGCTGCAGCAGGTGCAGGACGGTGAGCGGGCCACGGCCACCGCGGCCGAGCAGGCCAAGCAGTAGATGGTCCTCGCTGTCAGAGGATGACGGGACGACCGACGCCACGATCGATTGGTGGTTGTCGGCACGTGCCGGGGGAGCGATCTAGAAGCCGGGGAGGGCTGCCTGGTCACCGGGTGGGCTTCCAATGCCGGGACGGCGGGGGCTGTCCCGGCGCGGCGCCGCAGCGCGACGGGTCGGGACCGAGACCGGCGGCTCGCCCTGCTCGTCGCTCTTCGAGCACGGACACCTGCACCACCACACACACGGTTCGCCGCCAGGCCGGGGCAGGAACTTGGCGACGTTACGCCCCATATGGTTGTGCACGATCTCGGTGTTGTCGCAGGCGTCCGGGCCGCCCTTCTGCCGGTGCATGCACCACTCACAGCGTCCGAACAGGCAGTTCCAGCAGGTACCCCGCTCGCAGAAGGACCAGCGCCAGAAACCGAAGGCGTAGCCGTCGTCGATCCGGCCAAGGAACGCCGGCCAGACGTGCCGGCGGACCCAGGCGCCCTCCCCCTCGCTCATCGGGGAGGGGTTGGGCACCGGGTCGACGAGACCGAGGTGGAGCATACGATGCCGGGCGAGGGACTGCACCGCCCGTACGAGCGCGCGATCCTCGGCGGACAGCCGACGCTGAGGGCGCCGGATCGGCTCGGTCACCGGGCGGCCTTCGGCGAAGCCGTCTCCGCGACGAGGGCGGCGTTGTCCATGTCGCTGGGGGTCTGCGGCGTTCCGCCGCCGTTGACCAGGAGATAGATCTCAGCTTCCTCGGCGACCGTGGCGACCTTGGCCATCGCGATGGACAGGTGCGCGCGGTTGGCGAACTTGAGCCGGGCCGGCTTGGTCAACCCGGAGATGCGGACGTACGGGCCGTCGGAGGTCTCCTCGACGGCGGTCACGTCGCCGGCCGGGAACCAGGTGGCAGGGACGGCCAGCTTGTCGTCGTACCACTCGTACGCGGTAGTGAGCCGCTGCTTGCCGTCGATGCACGCGTACATGGCCTCGCCGCGGTCCGTCGGGTCGTAGCCGTTGGCGTCCTTCCAGTCCGGCGTGGTGCGGTCGTTGAGGATCACCACACCGGTCGGCGTTCCCGTCAGCCAGGACCGGATGAGCGCGACGCGCTGGTTGAGCGTCCACACGTCACCGCGCTGATACTTCGGGTCCAGGTCGAGTCCGAAGGTGTTCCGGAAGCTGGTGGCGAGCTCGCGAGGTGAGCGGTCCGAGGTGCGCAAGTTGTGATGCTCGAGCGGGTGAGTGGTCTGACGCGTCATGGACGGCTCCCCGAGAGGGTCGTGAATCGGTGAGTGAGGGCCTTCAGGCTCGCAATCACTAGAGTACTTAGAAGGTGGGCGTAAATCAAATAAAAGGGTCGACTGGGCTGGGGTGCGTTCCGCGGCCGGCCGTTCCTGGGGGCGGGCGCCGCTGTGCCGGATGAGCGCACCCTCGGGGTGCGCTGCCTCCGTGGATGCCTCCACACGTGGAGGCATGGCGCGGTATCGTGGGAGCATGCCGAAGATTTCTGTAGAACTCAGCGAGGAAGAGCTCGCCAGGGTGAACGAGCGGGCCCAGAGCCTGGGCGTCTCCACCCGGTCGTGGGCCAAGCAGACCCTGGTCCAGGACGCGGACAGGGCGCGGTTCCTGACCGCCGCCCGTACGGCCCTGCCCACCGCGCTGGAGGCCGTCAAGGACGCGCCCGAGGGCATGCGGTGAGCCCGATCGTCTACGTCGATCCTGGCTGGCTGCTAGCCATCCAGGAGGAAGTCGCCCCCCGGAACGTCGCCATCGCTGACTGGGGGGCCCTTCACTGGACCGGCAGCGCGCACAGGTACGAACAGATCGCCGGGCAGCCGTACTACGAAGACGCTGCGTCCCGAGCGGCCACCTTCCTGCACCACGCTCTGGTCATGCGCCCCTTCGCGGACTACAACCTCGTCGTCGGATACGCGGCCGCCGATGCCTATCTCCAGATGTCCGGGCATACGGTCACAGCCCCGCCGGACGCCCTGTGGGGGCTCGCCGGAGCAGTTCGCGCCGGGGAGGAAGACCTCCGCGGGGTTGCCCGCGCACTCCACACCTGGACCTCCTGAGTCCGAGCCCCGCTTCGCCCGCAGCCGAGATCAGGCAGTGACCGCCGGAAGCGCGGCGAGAGGAGAGCGCATCCCCTTGCCGACGGCGCGGAGCGTGGTCCACTCGACTTCGGGATGGGCCGCCGTCAGGCTGTCGACATCGGCGGCGCGGAACAGCGGCACATCGACGGCCCCGGCCCGCGAAGTGCCGTACCGCACCTCGACCCTGTCGGCCGGCGTGATCCACCCCAGCCGGACCATGTGGTTGAAGTCGGTGCGCCGGACGGACAGCCGCTGCGCGGCCTGGTCGGGGCCCAGCGGGGTGTTGGCGGCCACCAGTCCGGCGAGATCCTCGCGCGCGCAGACGAGGTCGAGCTGGTCGGGGTTGACCAGGGATCCGTCCGGATTGGCGCTGAGATCGGTGAGGATCCGCAGGTCGATCAGCCGGCGGATGACGAACGCGGTGACGGTCGCTTTCTCGCCGCTCAGGTTCGGGGTGCCGAGCGTCTCGGCGATCTGGTTCGCGGCGGCAGCACCGGAGATCGGCGTCCGGGGAAGCGCCTCGCGGATCGCGGCCGGGTCCATCGCCGCCACGGCGGCTGCCGACCACCGGCGTGTAGGTAGATCCGGTTCCGGGACGAGCCCGCAGTGACGTGCCCAGCGGAAGGCGGCCACAGGGATCCGCAGCCGCTTTGCCGCCTGGCCGTCGTCGTACTCACTCCGTCGCACCATGGCAACCCCTCCTTGACCATTTCCATGACATTGCGTGCCGAATATGACAGAACGCCTGAAAGGGTGTCACGGTCGCTTCCGGCAGCCAGATCGGGGCGCGCCGAGCTTCGCCCGATTCCCGCGGCGATCCCGCTCCCAGGGCGCCCTTGAGCGGGCGGCGTTGAAGTCCGCGGCCGTGGTGTGGTCGGCGAGCAGGTCCCGCCGGCCGATCGGCCTCCGACACTTCGTGGGACGGGGCCGGCGCCCGGGGCGGGGCGGAATTGCGCGCCTGGCACCGTACCGGCCCCGCCCGCCGGAGGTTCCGCTGGTGGGCGGGCAGCCGGCCGGAGTGCCGCACCGGCGGCAGCGGGGCTACCCGACCACGTTCGGCTGGATGTGATGGAAGTCGGAGCGCGTCGTGCCGAGCTCGTCGTCGTCCAGGCCGCACGTGCGGCACAGGCGCCGGGTGTCTCCGTCGCTGAGTGGGGGTGCGATCTCGGCGAGCAGGGTTCCGCACCGGGCGAAGCGCGCGCTGTCGATGGCGTAGGACGGGTCTTCCAGGTGGACGATGACGCGCCGGTCGTCGTTCGCCCGGTACCAGAGAGCCGTCATGCCGAGCGCCTCACCATGGGGGCGCTGCTCGTGGTGTCAGGAAGCACGAGCTCCTGCCACTGCTCGCCGTCCCACACCTGCCAGACCTTCGGCGCGGGCTGCTGCTCGGAGAGTTCCCGGGCCAGCCGACCCAAGTACGGGTAGTCGCCCCTGACAAGCCAGACGGCGGGGACCTTGGCCTCGATGACGTGCTCGGTGCACCCGTCGGCGTCGAGCCCGCGCAGCAGACTCGTCCGCTTCCGCGCGCTCCGCTTGGCCGTACGTGTCAGGTCGTACTCGTCGATGAGGTGGTCGTACACCTCCTCCTCGCCGAGCGGTTCGCCCTTCCAGCGGCAGGCGCGCGTGAACTCAGCCATACCCTGACGACCGGTGCAGTCTGCCGGAGTGAACCCCGTGCCGCCGCCGCTACCGTGGTTCTCGATCACCCCCACGAGAGCGCGGCCCTGGCGAACGTTCGCGCTGAGCGCGACGCCACAGCTCGTGGTCACCTGCTGGAGGCTGGTGATCCGATAGCGGGTGTGCGGTACCTCAAGGCCGGTCAGCGGCAGGGTGATCAGGTCGGTCACGCGGTCTCCTTCTGCTGGGTGCACTTCGTGAGGCAGGGCCGGGAACTGCCCGCGAGCGCTAGAGGTTGTGCTGCAGGCGGTAGTTGTCGACGACCGCGATGGCGGCGTCCCGCTTGGCCTCCTCGTCGGTCTTGCCGTCCTCGACGGACTCGGCGTACGTCTTGGCCGAGCGGACGATGGCGGAAAGGTCGCCGTCGAGCCGGTTCCTGACCGCAGTGAGGTCGTGCCCGTCGATGTCCTGCTCGGCGATGTTGTGAATGGCCGCAACGAGGATCTCCCCCACGACGTGGGCAGGGGCGAGACTCTCGACGTTCGTGATCATTTATGGGGCCTTTCGGCTGGAGGCGGCACGCAACCGTGGGTGGTGAGCGTGCGGGGCCGACGGAGCCCGGCTTCTGGTGACGGCGCCGGGCGGCTGATCAGGGACCTGCGGCTGCATGCGCAGGCGGCACGTCCTGGTTAGGGCGGAGCGGCGGACAAGGCCCGCAAGATGCCCGACCGGTCGACGATCTGGGGCAGGACGAGCGTGCTCTGGCGCGCGGAGATCAACGTGGACGCGATCTCCAACTTTGCACTAATGTACTTAGATAACGCCAAAGAGTCAAATTAAAAGGGTCGAAAAAAGGGGGTGGGTGGTGCATGGATGACTCTTTTAACTTGACTCTCAGTTACCCATGTGCGTACTTTTGATTTTCTGACGGTGCTCATCGCGCCGGGCCCTGCCCCCTACGAAGGAGCCAACCTGCTGTACGCCGACGAGAGCAGCGCAGACGAGTTGGAGGCCGTTCTCACTCAGCGCCTGGACGTCGATCTGGAGATGGCGGAGATGGACGCCGAGGCCGATGCGTGGCACGCGGTGCGTGACCGAGGGTTCTGCAACCACGGCTCCGCTATCGGCTACGGCCACCCGCCGGTGCACGAGGTGCAGAGGCTCCTCAAGCCCGGCCAGCTGATCTGCACCGCCGGATGCGACACCGTCTTCGCCAACGAGGAGGACTGGTACGCCCAGCTCGACGACCCGATGCTCAACCCCGTGCCGCTGCCCGGCCGTTCCACTCCCGGCGAGAAGCCCGCTCGCGCGGCCTCCAGCGCCGGCATCTGATCAAACAGCCCTCGCTCTGCGACCGGGCTCCGGCATGCCCAAGCACACCCTGAACGGAGGACTTGTGCCCACCTACCTCGACAACCCCCACGAGTACAGCCCGCACGGACCGGACGGCCAGGGGTGGAACAGGCTCTCGCTCAACGCCCACTTCGACACCCCCGCCCACTGCGGACTCCGGCCGATCCGGTTCGCCTCACTCTTCGAGGCCCGCACCGGCCGTCAGCGCTGGGGCGGCTACGAACGGTGCATGGGCGCGAAGCTCGCATCACGGCCCGTCCCGGACGCCTCGCCGGACACGCCGCGTATTCAGTGCGGAACCTGCCCGGTCTACCAGAACGCCCGCGAGCACCCGCCGGTGCCGAACTGGCCCGACCAGTCTGTGCTGCTGCTCGGCCGCGTGAGGGACTGGCCGCGGACCCCCGGAATGTGGATCGCCGACCCGGCCGCCGGCCGCAGCAGCGTGCACCTGCACACCTGGCAGGGCCAGGACACCGGCGTCGCCGTCGACTGGCCCGACCTCGCCATCGCCGCCGAGATCCGCATGACCTGGCAGTTCCACGACCAGGACGGCGACGCCTTCTGGATCGTCCGGCTCAACCCGGGCGCCGAGCAGACGACCGTCCACACGAAAAACTTCCGGGACCACACCCGGCACGTGCTGTACGCGCCCGGTGCCCGGCGCCTCGCTGGGGTGAAGTGCCACGGCACGTGCGCGCACGAGGACTGGCACCTTCACCACCTCGCCGCCGACCTGGCCGACCTCGACGGCGCCACGCCCATCAGCGGGCCCGCCGCAGCGCCGGACCTGCCCGAGCGCCTGCCCGGGGTGCCGTCCTTCTCACTGTCCCGCGACGGAGGCACCGCCACGATCACGCACACGGCCAGCCGCGACTTCGACGCCTCGACCATGACCGTCAACGCCGAGGTGCCGGCCTCACCCGATGTGACTGCCGTGCTACTCGCGCACATCACCCGCGTCGCCGCCTGGTAGAGCGCACGGCCGTCGCGGCCACGCGGCGGTCGGCCGACGGAGGCGCGGACGCCTGGGCCCCGGCCGTGCGGCGAGGCCGGGGACGGTCGCGGGACCGAAGACCCGGTCCCGGTCCCGGTCGCCGGTGGCAGTGCCGGCCCCAGCGTGGGCAGCGCCCGTTCCAGGCGTGTTCAGCCGGGTCTGGGTCGCCGTGGGCCGCTCCTCCAACCGCTTGTGCAGCATCGCCCTGAACCACCCCTTCCGATGCGGTCAGGCGGCCTCGGCAGACAGGTCCTCACGCAGTTCCCCGAGAATCAGGGAGCGCAGCCCGCGCTCGCGGGCCCGATGGCGGCGCGCGTTGCGCTCCTCGATGGCGAGCTCCTTCTTGACCTCGCTCAGCTGACGCCGGGCGTCTGCGCGCAGGCTCGGAACGTTGGCCTGGGCAGCCGCCAGACGCAGCGCCGCCAGGTCCGGCCGACGCAGGTAGTGCAGGGCCAGCGCGCGGACGACAGCCGCGGTGCGGCGCTCGGTGGCGTACGGTGCCGAGCCCCGGGACGGCACCCGGGCGCCGATCGTGTCCGGGGCGGTGGGGGTGATGTCGTCGCTCGTGTTGTGATCCCACTGGCCGCACAGGTGCACCCCGTTGACCATGGGGGCGTGCGCCCGCTCGTCCTCGTAGTACCGGTCGCTGGCGTGCCCGTAGGCGACCCAGATGCCCTGCGGGATCGGTTCCGGCCGGTACCGGTTCGGTCCGACGGTGAACCGCCCGGACACCCGGGGGCCGGTCACCTCGTAGACGACACCGCCGGCGACCTCGGCGTTCACGGCGATCTCGCGTACCGTGATCTGCCCGAGCGGGCCCCGGCGGGAATCTTCGAACTGCAGCTGCACCGGCTCGGCCTGCGGAGCCTGCACGAGACGCGGGCGACGCCGCAGAATGCCGGCCAGCACGCAGAGCCGGTGACGAACGGCCCGGCGCTCCTGCTCGAGCTCGACGGCCTGCGCCTCCGCCGCGGCGGCGAGGTCGCCCTCGTGCTCGGCGTACTCCGCGGCCTTCTCACGCGCCGCCGTCACCATGAGGTCGCGCCGGCAGGGCAGGCTGCGCCAGTGCGTGACGATGGCAAGGATCACGGCCTCGGTGCGGCGCCGCGTGCCGCGGGTGAGCTCCCGGTGAATGCCGTTGCTCAGCCCGGTGGCGTAGCGGCCCAGGAACCATCCGCTCGGCAGGTCGTCCGGGTGCAAGTGCTCGGTCCAGCCATGGATACGGGCTCCGTAAACCACCGGTTCGTCAGGGCGGTGCTCGCGGTAGAAGCTGCCGAGCGGCTCAAGGCCGTCCCCGAACTGCACCGCGACGGTGGTCGGCAGATCCGGACCGTTGGCGATGTGGTTCGGCATGACCACGAAGGTCCCATGCACGTGCGGAGCACGGACGACGTAACGGACGCGGCCGCGCTCCAGGACAGTCACGCGCGCGGCGGCGGAGCCGATGCCGGGCAGCGGCAGCTCGACGCGCTCAGTGAGATGGCGGACGGACAAGGAACTCCTCTGCTGTGCGGACGACTTCTGTTCATGGCGGCACCGGATCACTGCAGGTGGCCGACCAGTGAGGGCTTGGCGACCGCGCCGAAGGACGGCGCGGCGATGGGGGCCATGATCAGGACGCCTCCGTGGTCTTGCGGGTCTTGCGCCTCGGCCAGACTCCGAGTGCGGCCCGGGGCCGGGTGACGGCCAGGGCGGCGAAGAGGGACCACTCGCGCACGCGGTTGCCGAGCCAGCGCTTGCGGTGGTGCGGCAGGAGCAGGTCCTCCACCCACATCCCGAAGCGCTCCCAGGGCCGGAGCCGGCCTGCGGCGTAACCGAGGGCGAGCAGGACGAGGGCGCCGAAGGCGATCACGTTGCGTCTGCCGCGTAGGGGTGGTCGCTGATCAGCGCGCAGATCTTGCGCACCGACGGAGCGTCATGCCACTGCGGGCGATCAGGCGTGCGGGCGAGGCCGGTCCCGGCCCGGCGGGCTGAGCCCGGTACACAGCTCCAGGTCAGCTCGAACCGCCACTGGGTCCCACGCGAGGGAGCGTCGGACGGGAGCGTGTCCCGGCCGATGACGATCTTCAGCAGCATCTCGTCCGCTCCGCGCGCCGTCCAGGCCCGTGCCGAGCGCCAACCGTGGCGTTCGGCGTGCGTGAGCAGCTCCTGAACGGCCTTGGGCAGCTCCCAGCCGTCCGGCGTGATCGCGGCCAGGCGCCGCTCCGCCTGGGCCAGCTCCGTCTGAGTCCGCCGCGCGATCGCCTTCCACTGGTCGCGTTCGGAATGGGCGACGTCCGCGTTCCATTCCGCGGCGGACAGCCGGCGCATCAGCTCCAGCGGCGACAGATCGCGGTACTTGGCGAGAGCGCGGGCCTCGTCGGCGGTCTGTGGCCTGTCGTGGAACTCGACACGGTCGACGGTGCCATCGGGGTGCAGGACCCTCTTCACTCCGGAGAGCGGGTACGACGGCGCCATGGGTGAACTCCCTTACTGAGCAGCGGAACCAGTCCGCCGGGAGAGACGGACGGCGAACCCCTTCGACGTGGCCGGCCGAGGACGAAGTCCGGCGGCGCAATGAATCGGGAGGCGGGTATAGGGCGGGGGCGGCAGGGATCGAACCTGCGCCGCCGGCTTTGGAGACCGTCGCTCTGCCTCTGAGCTACACCCCCTGGGTTGGCGATCGCGCCCCGGTGCCCGGGGCCATCGCCTCTGGGCGCCGATGGACGGCGCGACAGCGGTACGTGCTCCTGCAGGGACTCGAACCCTGATTTCCGGCTCCGTAGGCCGGCGTCCTCTCCGTTGAACGACAGGAGCGCTGCGCAAACTGCGCACGCGCGGTGGCATTCGAACCGCGACCTCTCGACTGGGAGCCAGGCGAGACGTCTAGTTGCCGTCGAGGTCATGTCCGGCGTCGGCCGGGGACCGGATCAGGTTGGGTCCGTAGGGCCCGAGCGTCACCTTCCCCGGCCGATGCCGGTCCGCCTGTGAGACCTCCCCAGGAACCGCAGGCGGAGAGTGTCAGCTAGGCCGGATCCGCGGGGGACTTCACCTCCCTGCTGACACGTCGTGAGCGGACGGGACTCGAACCCGCGACCACCCCAAACGGGGGCTCTGCCACTGAGTTACCGCTCCAAGGCGAGCGTCCTCGCCTCTTCAACCCGACCGAGAATCAGTCGGTCAGGTCCGATGGGTGTGCTGGCGTGTGCCCTGCCGGGGCGCCGGTGGGTGGAGTGCGCCAGCACATCGTGACCCGAGGGGAGTTGAACCCCAGCCCCGAATGCCTTCAGGGCCAGCTCCTGTAGCTGCGAGCCGGCCATACGGTGCGGACCGGCCGCGTCCACGTCGCCGTACGGCGCCTGCGGGGTTGATCACCCCCGCCGACTCTTCTAATGTACGCCATGTGTAGGAGCGTGTCAAATTAAAAGGGTCAATAGGGGGTGCTGTTACCCGTCATCGCGGTCCTCGCAGTCGGGACAGTCGTCGTCGCAGGACTCCTGGGTGTCGAGGCTGTGAACGCGGCAGCGCATGCAGGGCTCGTGGGCGAACGTGACCTCGCCGTCCCCGTAGGTATCGCCGTTGAAGTCCTCGATGGCGGTGCCCTGCGGCTCGTGACAGTGGCCGCAGTTCACTTCTCCCTCGCGGTACAGCATCAGGCCGCCTCGGCGGCCCGGCGAGCCTGCAGGTCACGCGCGACAGCGGCGACGTACTCGGGGGCGCTGGTGTCCTCGTCGACGAACTCGGCGTGCACGCGTGCGACCATCTCGGCGATCTCCTCTACGTCCGCCTCGAAGTCGGACCGGTCCCACACGTCGTAGGCGCACCCGAGGAACCCCTGCGCGTACGCGTCGGCCGCGTTGCGGGCATGGCCGGTCCAGAAGTAGCGCGACCAGTCATCGGAGCGGATGCCGTTGATGTCGTACTCGTCCCCGGTGATCTTCACGCCCTTCAGCGCGTAGCCGCGCGTCCAGGCGTCCGCGTCGGTCTCGCCGATGAAGTCGGACGACACCCACATCACGGAGTACCTGGGACGGTTCCATGCCTTGTACTGGGCGTCGGTGGCGAAGTAGCGGTGGCGGCCCTTGCGGGCGCTGCGGGCCGTGACGCCCACGTTGCTCCACTCGCGAGCGGACAAGTTGACCAGGCGACCCTCGAAGCCGAGGTGCACGATGGCCTCGTGAGCGGCGCTCCATCCCTCGGCGTTGGTGTCGTCAGCGATGGCGTGGGCGATGTCCCAGTACGTCACAGGCGCGTCCTGGGTGCTCATCCATGCGTAGGCAGCGTCGGCGAGCGGGAAGTTGGGCATGGCTCGAAGTCCTAACGGTGCGATGCGAACTGGGTGGATGTCGACGCGGGGCGACTGCCGCGGATGCGTCGCGTGGGCGCCAAATCGGGCCGCAGACGCGGCCTCGGCGCATGGAGGCGGGCTCGCTCGGTGGGCCCTGGTGTGCGTGGCTGCCGTATGTGCGGCAGATGCCTGGCGGCCCGAGGGAGTCGCCCCCGGACGAAGAGCGGGGCGACCGCCCTTCACTGCCCGACGTCCAGAAGGTCGATTACCCCTCTTGACGCTTATAATTTTACCCTAGGTGGGGGTAGGCGTCAACTTAAAAGGGTCAAACGCCGCCTTGTGAGGCTCCTCCACAGAAGGCCGGCGGCGACCTCGCGTCCACCCAGGGCGGGCGACAATGGCGTCCGACCCTCATCCGAACCGGAGACGGCAGCGAGCAGCAGCTGGCTGCCGCCTTAGCTACGCAACCGGAGGACCCGCGTGGGACGCAGCATCATCAAGGCGAACCAGGATGAAGATCTCTACCTGGAGTGGTCCTCGGTCGTTGACGCGTGCACTAAGGTCGGCACCCGTGCCGAGTTCCTGGCCTCGGGTCACAAGCCGGAGGACATGGACCGGGCGGACCGGACCGGCACCTCCGACCGAGTCGCGCAACTCGGCGGCTGGGACGATGAGTCCCTCGGCGTCGGGACAACGGAACACCGGCAGCATGAAGGGCCGCTGATCCTGAACCGCGCCGATCTCGCGGCATTCGCGCGGCACCTCACTGTCGGCGACTCCCAGCAGGCCGAGAACTTGCTGATTCCCGACCCCGAGCCCTGGGGCGAGCCAGCCTGACCTCGCTGAGACACGGTTGACCGGCTTCCTGCTCTCTTCGAGCTCGACCGCCGCCCCGGTGCGCCCGCCTTCATGAGGTATGCCGGCCCACATGTCGGCGGTCGTGACTTCTGTCCCAGTGGCCTCAGATTCCCACTCCCTTGGACTCGTTGATGCACTTCTTCTCCTGACTGGATACAGGACGGGCCTACCTGGCCCAGCCGACACGAAGAAGGAGAAGCGATGACCGAGACGAGTACCGACCGCGCGGCGGACATGCCGGCGATCAGGGTGGGGATGGCGCAGCGTCCGGGCACCGAGCCGCCGTGTGCGGACGGGTATGACGTCCAGCGGCGCGGGGGCCGGGTGTGCGCGGCCGTCGTCGACGGCGCGGGACACGACGCGGCCGTCGTCCGCTACGCCCGCATCACGCCGCCGGTCATCACCCACATCGGGATGACCATGGGCGGACTGGCCGCCCTGACCACCGCAGGACAGATGGCCCACGCCTACGACACCCCGCCGCACGCCTCCGCCGTCTACGCCCGCATGGAGCCGGGTCAGCCCACCACGATCCACTGGATCGGAGACTGCCGCGCCTACGGCTGGGACGGCACCGTGCTCACCCGGTGGAGCACCGACCAGACGATGGGCGAGTACCTGCGCCGCAACGGCGTGGCTGTGGAGATCGCGGAGCACCACGACAACTGGTCGAGGACCGGTCTCGCGCAGGCGGGCGCGGCGATGTGCCGTGAGGCGCAGATCCCCGCGGCCGTCCGCCTGGTCCTGCTCGTGACCGACGGCGTCTCCGATCAGGTGGGCCATGAATGGATGGAGGCGCTGTGCCGCGCGCACGCGGCGGAGCCCCAGGCCCTGGCCGATGCCCTGGTCGCTGCCGCTGAGGCCGACGCCGAGGGCTACCGCGACGACGCCACGGTCATCGGCCTGGCGTACGCACCGGCCTTGGCCGGCCCGGGAGGTCACCGGGGCTGATCGGGCTCCGTGGCAGTGAGGAACTCCTCCAGCGCCGCGACGTCCAACAGGTCGATCCAGGCCATGCCGTCGGGCAGGGGACCAGTGTCGGCGGCCAGCAGGTCGGCCGCCTCCCCGCCGACGGCGAGGACCGTACGCATCGCCGCCTCGTGGCGCCGGTGTAGCGGGAGTACGCCGGGGCCGGCCTGGGAGAGCCCAGCCAGGTAGGTGCGGGCGGGCGGGGTGAGGACGACGGCGTGGGAGTGCAGGAAGTCCTCGAACGCGGGGTCGGCCGGGTCGGCGGTGTTGGCCGGGTCGCCGAGCTCGGGGTGAGGCAGGGAGCAGTCGTCGAGGAGGATCGTGACGAGGCCGCACTCCTTGTCCTCGTCCTGATGCGGCACGACCCGCCACCCGGTCGCGTCCTCCGGCCGGCTCGTCTCGGAGCGGTACTCGTCGCAGACCGCCTGAAGCAGCGGTCGCAGTCCCAGCACCAGGACGGCGGGGTCGCTCATGGACAGCGTGCCGGGCTGCCGCGGCACCAGCAGGCGGTGGCGAAGCCGTTGGCGCACCGTCGATGCCTGTGCGGCGTACGCGGCGAGGGTCTGCTCTGCGCCGAACCGCGCCGCGGCTTCGCTCGCCTCGGTGCTTCCGGCGTCGCTGTGGAACACGCCGTCGGCGGAACGCCACCCCACCGTCCAGCGCCAGTATTCGTGGGAAGCGCCGGTCTCGGAGGATCCCCACATGGGCTCGTCCCACGAGGTGAAGGGGTGCGGTTCGACGGCTTCAGCGGCGACCCGCGCCTCCGGGGGCTGGGGCGCTCCGGGAACCGGCACCACTGCGGTGAGCCCTTCGCTGTCCCCCTGCCAGTCCAGGTGGGCGGGTGAAAGGGCGGAGACGCGCAGCAGGGCGTCGCCGAGGCAGGCCAGGCGGATCAGGAGGGCCTTGCGAACGGCGCCGGTCTGCTCGGCAGTCCACTCGCGCGGGTCCAGGTGGTCGAACAGTTGGAGCAGCGCGGCCTCCCGGGCGCGGCGGTCCCGTGGCAGTGCCGCAACATCGGGCACCGGTTTGTCGAGCGCCGCCCAGACCTGGGTGAGGACGGGCTCGTCGTGGGCCTGGGCGACGTCGCCGCGGGTGAGCGCCAAGCCCTCGGCTGCCTCGCGCAGTTCGGCCACCGACAGATCTGTGACCAGCGCGGCCAGGTCGTCGACGAGGGTGGCGGCCTGCCACGGTGTCGGCGGCAGCGTGATCGGCAGGGCCGGCCACTTCTCGGCCGTGTCCTGCAGGTCATGGACGTACAGGCGGACATCAAGGGGCACCTGGTCCAGCGCGGCGAACGTTTCGGCGACCAGGCGCTCCGCGAGGCCCTCGCCGGGGGCGGAGAAGCCGCAGAACGCGGACACGGTGGCGACCAGGTCCCGTCCCGTCGAAGACACTCCGAAGGCGGTGGTGGCCAGCCCGGCCCGGGACGGGGAAGCGTGAGACATTGCCGCTGGGCTCCTGCCGGTCAATGGATGCTGGGATCCGGTGTGGCGGCCGCTCCGACGACCGTACGCACCGCAGCATTGAGCATAGGAGGCGACGAAGCGGCAGCCAGCCACTTCGCCCAACCATCACCCGCACTACGACGGGTACCGGCGACTACCCCCAACGGCCGCGCTCGGCCTGCGGAACGGGGTGATCCGCGCGCCGCCGCAACGCTTCCCGGTCCAGCCTGGCGGCCTCCTGGCCCGCGCTGTCGCGCAGTTCGGCCCAGCCTGCGGGCGGCGCGGGTTCGAGTACCCGCTCCCCGTCCCAGACCGGGCCCGGCCGGTACAGCGCATCCAGCTGGGCCTCCAGATCCCGCTCGAGGTCGCTGGTAGCCCGCACAAGCCCCCGGGCCTCATCGCCGCCGTCGCGGACTTCGGCGACGAGGCGGTGGTCGAACAGGTGGGCCAGCCGCACCATCCACCAGCGCGAGTCCTGGTGGATCTGGCTGATCGGTGCGCGGGCCAGGTCCACGGCCGACAGCGCCCCGTGATCCTCCACCCGGGCCAGAACGTCCCGGTGCAGCGCGGTCAGCCGCGGCCGCTTACGGGCCTTCCGCGCGCTCGGGGGCACCTCCTCGACGCCGGCCCGGCGCCACAGCAGGGCGCGCATGCCGACCATGCACGCGTGCTCGTGCCGGGCACACCACATGCCGTCCCGGCCAGGGGAGTCGACCAGCTCCAGCAGCCCCGGGCACACGTCGCACAACCGGAGCACGACCGGCTCGTCACCGCCGGACCCGTCGCGGTGATCGCCCGGCCACCACGGCCGCTCCACCACGTCCTCGCGGCCACACAGCGCGCACCCGGACGTGTGCAACGGCTCCTCGGCCAGCGCCGGGCGCAGCCTGCGGACCGCACCCCACGGCCACACCTCGATCGAGCCCTGGTACTGGAGATCATCGGCCCAGCCCAGCGACAGGCACTGCTCGCACAGCCCGACAGGGGAGGAAGCCAGAGGGGCCCCGCGCTGGGCAACGCGCGCCGCCTCACCCTGCCGCCCGCACCACGAACAGGACGTCAACGGCACCTCCGCCGGTCGCTGATAGGGCACGGTCGTCTTCGTGGAGACGGTCAGCTCCCGCTCCTCCTCGAACAGCACCCTCCGCTCAACGCCCCGGACCGACTCGAACAGCCGGACGACCTTGCTGCGCCCGGCGAGCGCGAGCCGGGTACGCCAGTGGCCGTACCCGCCCATGTCCAGCACCCGCTGCCGCTCCCCGTGGTCGCGGGCGGCATCGTGAAGGCGCTGTTCGGCCTTGCGCTGCTCGTGGGGGTCGTCCAGGCGCGGCCGGAGCTCCACGGCGAGATCGACGTGCAGCAGCGACTCCCGGCCGGGATCGGCGTAGGCGCCGACAGCGCGGATCTCCTTGACCCACCACAGCGTCGCATCGGGATCCGAGTTGACCGCCCGGGCGGCCTTGACGACCTTGGCGGCCAGCGCGTCGGCGTTCTTGCGGGTGGACGGCCTGCGGCCGGAGGCATGGGCCAGGCTCCGCCCCGCGGGCGTCAGCGTCCAGGTCCGGTAGTCGGGGTACTCGCAGTCCTCGGTGAAGCAGTTGTAGCAGTGCTGGGGCTGGTCGAGGTCATCGGGCGCGGTCAGGTGTCCGGCGCCGACGAGGGCGGCCAGCAGCGCCAGGCACCCTGCCCGGTTCAGGTGCACGGCCCGCTGGGCGTCCCGGACGTGCAGTCCGAAGGAGTCGCCGCGCTTGAGCAGGTCACGGATCTCGCGTGTGGAGTGGCCCAGCATCGGAGCATCCAGGTCCACAACCCGTTCGCCCTCCTGCCCCCCGATGCCGCCGAGCGCCATCAGGGCGGGGCCGCTGTCTCCGTCCTCCCGGGCGTACTGGCCCGCCATCTCCGTGAGGAGACCCCTCAGATCTTCCAGGCCCTCCACGGAACCCCTTTTCCATATCCGCTGCCGTACGAGAAGCCACAGCGATCCGACCCGCCGGTCAGCTTCCGCCGACCCGACACTATCGGGAGGGACACCGGGCTTGGACCGCTCCTGCGCCGCGCTGCCTTCCGTCCGTTACGAGCCGGCAGCCACTCTGACCGCCCGGAGGAGACGCCGCTTGCCCTCCGCCTTCTACTTGGCCCCGCCGTCCTGCCCTTGGCGCCGTCCGGGATCCGCCGTGCCTGTTCCTGGATCCTTCGGTCCCTTCGGTCCCTTTGCCCTTGCCGGCTCCGTGCCTCCGGGGCAGATGATGGTGAGTCTCCGGCCCTGTCCTGGGTTCGCTGCCTGATGTCGCGCTATTACGAAGTCGCTCTCAGGGTCCTTCGTCACCCATCGTTGACCCTTTTGAATTGACGTAAGTGGCGAAATGGGTTAAATTAAAAGAGTCAAGGGGGGGGGGTGGCACCTCCCGCGAAGCCCACGCCCTCGTGGAGTAGTCCGGCTCATCTCGCCCCGTTCTCAGCGGGGAGACCGCGGGTTCGAATCCCGCCGAGGGCACGCTAACGCAGGCTCCTGTCGTCCATAGGTAGGGCACCGGGTTGTCAGTCCGGTAAACGGGGTTCGAGTCCCCGCAGGAGCGCTCACAGAGCCCTCTCGCGAGGCCTGGAGGCGATGGCCCCGCCGGGGCCGCGACCGCCGACACCCCTTCTTGCCTGTCGTCCACCCTCGACCCGCTTTCCGGAGTCGTTCTTTGTCCCTGACCAGGAAGACCACCGCGCTGCACCAGCCCCCGATGGACCACGATCGAGACGCTCGGGTGATGGCGGACCCGTTTGCGCCCTGGGCCTGGATGGCGGCGACCTTCGCGCCCCGGATGCGGCTCTGGCCACCGGACGGCTACCGCGCCCCGGAAGCAGAGGAGTTCACCGCGCTGCGCACCAAGGCCGACCGGTTCGCGCGGTACGGCATGACGCGCGCCGCCCGGGAGCGCATGGACAACGCAACGTTGATCCGCAGCCTCCAGCTCATCGAGCTCATGGGGGACAACAGCCGCGCCGTCTACGAGTACACGCACGCGCTGCGCCGCGAGATGACGCGCCGCAGTCTGGTCCACCAGTCGATCGCCATCCTGCGCTGCGAGTCCTGCTCGCACAGCACTGAGCGACTCTTCGAGGCAACGCAGGCAACCCACCCCGGCATGAGCAACAGGTCGTCAGAGCTGGCCGCATCGGCCTGGTTCTGCGCCCGCTGCTGGTCCGGCGACGAGTCCGACACCGAATTCGACGATGACGGGGACGAGGAGGCAGACGAGTGAAGCGCACCCGGGGGCCGGCACCTGATGACGCCCCTGGCAGCCGGTGAGCCAAGGATTCCCGAACACCCTCTTGTAGTCAGGACACCTCGTTGACTCAGCTGACCGTCTACTCCTACAAGTACGGCGCCACCGTGATGATTCAGGTCACTGCCCGCAGCGAAGCCGAAGCCGACGTGCATCGGTGCTGCCTTGAGAATGAAGAGCTCGAACCGAAGTTGACGACCCTCGACGGCCACCGCCTCACCGCGGTCAGCCTGGAACCGGGGGGCGGCGAGCTCGACCAGGTCGATGGCACGCCTCTCGAGGACCTGTGCAGCAACGAGGACTGCCGCTCGGCCTTGGACGACGGGCGGGCTTGAGCGACTACGCCCACCGCACTGTGGTGTCCCCTCTGGGCGGCGTGAATCCCGATGCGAACCGGCCCGCTCGGCGCCTGGGGGCGTCCGCTCATCGGGCCGGGGACCGGCCTGCTCGACCCTTAAAAGTTGACTTACCATCCCTATTTGAGTACATTAGAGAACAAGGTTCCGGGGGCCCCAGCCGAACAGTTCGCACCGGCGTCCAGTCCCGAGAAATCCGTATGCGCCCGGCACCGCCGCACGTGCACGATCGGTCGTTCCGTCCCAGCCCAGGAGAGGCGATGTATTCCCACATAGATGACCTGCTCGACCCCGTTCTTCTCGCGCGCAGCCTCGATGCCGGTTACATCCGCGAGCAGGCCCACCTCACACTGCCGCTGCGTATCTTCAACTACGCGGAGAAGGCCGTGTTCGAGCGGGAGTGGAACGAGGTCACCCGGCAGTGCCGCGGGCTGGTCATCGACCGCCAGGGGCGGATCCTCGCCCGGCCGTACGCGAAGTTCTTCAACTACTCCGAGCACCCCGAGGGCACCTTCGACCTGGACGACACGGTCGTGGTGACCGACAAGCTCGACGGCTCGCTCGGCATCCTCTACCCGCTGCCCGATGGCGGCCACGCCATCGCGACCCGGGGCTCGTTCGCCTCCGATCAGGCGCTGCACGCGACGAGGATCTGGCAGGAGCGCTACGCCGACACCGCCTCGATCAAGCCTGGCGTCACCTACCTCTTCGAGATCATCTTCCCGGAGAACCGGATCGTCTGCGACTACGGAACCCTGGACGACCTGGTACTGCTCGGCGGCGTCGACATCGCCACTGGCACCCCGCTGCCCGCCGACGAGCTGCCGTGGGACGGCCCCCGCGTCGACACCTTCGCCTTCAACACGCTCGCCGACGCCCTGGCCGCGCCGCCGCGCCACGGGGCCGAGGGCTTCGTGCTGCGCTTCCCCGGCCGCGACAACGCCATGATCAAGATCAAGCAGGACGACTACGTGGCCCTGCACCGGATCATCACCGGGCTCAACGCCCGTGCGGTCTGGGAGCGGCTCGGCGCGGGCGACACCGTAGCCGAGATCTGCGACGGCCTGCCCGACGAGTTCCACGACTGGGTCAAGGACATCGCGGCCGACCTGACCGCGCGGCGCGACGCGATCCTCGCCGAGGCCCGCGCCGAGCACCAGCGCATCCTGGCGGCGCTGCCGCATGGGTGGACCCCCAAGGACCGCAAGCCGTACGCGATGATCGCCAGCCGCTCGCCGGTGCGGGCCTGGCTGTTCATGCTCCTGGACGGCGGCGACCCGTCGGCCAAGATCTGGCGCACCCTGCGCCCCGAGGCCGACGTCCGCCCCGTCAACACCACCGAGGACAACTCCTGATGCCCACCCTGCACTTCACCCGCGGCCTGCCCGCGAGCGGCAAGACCACCTGGGCACGTACCTGGACCGCCGAGAACCGCGCGGACCGGGTGCGCGTCAACCGCGACGACCTGCGTGCCATGCTCGACTCCAGCGAGCACATCAAGGGCGTCACCGAGAAGCGCGTGATGGCAGTCCGCGACGCGACGATCCTCACGCTGCTGCGCCAGGGCTACGACGTGGTCTGCGACGACACCAACCTGCCGCAGCGCATCGCCCGCGACCTGGCCCGCCTCGCCGACCGGGCCTGCGCCGAGCTCCAGGTGCACGACTTCACCCACGTCCCGCTGGAGACCTGCGTGGAGCGCGACGCGGTACGCGAGACGTCTGTCGGTGAGGACACCATCCGCAGCCTGCACCAGCGCTTCCTGGCGGGCAAGCCGTCGCCGCTTCCCATGCCGGAGGAAGTCCGCGTGGCTGCTCCGGTGGGGGTGCAGTACGAGCCGAAGCCCGACAGCCCCAAGGCCGTCCTGGTGGACATCGACGGGACCGTCGCCCTGATGGACGGCCGTAGCCCCTTCGACGAAACCCGGGTGCACCAGGACCTCCCCAACGCTCCTGTGATCAGCGTCGTACGGGCCCTGCACACGGATGGCCGGCGCATCGTGTTCCTCTCCGGCCGGACCGACAGTTGCCGGACCGCCACCGAGGCATGGCTGAACGAACACGTCGGCGTCCCGTACGACGGACCCTTCATGCGGCCCGCCGGCGACTTCCGCAAGGATTCGATCGTGAAGGTCGAGCTCTTCGAAGCCCACGTACGCGACGCCTATGACGTCACCTGCGTCCTCGATGACCGCACGCAGGTGGTCCAGGCGTGGCGGGCCCTCGGACTCACCGTTCTTCAGGTCGCCGACGGCGACTTCTGACACCGCCGCCTGGCGCCTGCCGCCCGTCCGAGCGGTCCCGTTGTCTGCCTGGTCCCCGGTCCGGTGTTCCGTCGCGCCGACTGGTCCCTGTGCTGCTGGACCGCCGTTGCCGTCCCGGGGGCGGTGCTGCTCCCGTCCGCGCCGTTCCGCCGCCCTCGGCCCGCCGCCGTCCGCCGCCGCTCGCCCGCCCCCGCCCTGCCGGGTCCGCCCCGCCCCGGCCGGCCCGCGTCCGTGCCCGTCGACGCGCCCCAGCTCGCCCGCCGCCGGCAGCCGCTCTGAACGCCCGGAGGGGACGCCGCCTGCCCTCCGCCTTCTACTTGGCCCCGCCGTCCGTACGGCCGCCGAGTTCGGCTTCGGTCCCTTCGGTCCCTTTGCTCTTACCGGCTCCGTGCCTTCGAGGTAGATGCTGTTGAGTCTCCGGCCCTGTCCTGGGTTCACTACCTGGTGTCGTGACTATTGGGAAGTCGCTCTCGGGGTCCTTCACCGCCCGCCATTGACCCTTTTAGGTTGACGTAAATAGCAATATGAGTTAAATTAGAAGAGTCAAAGCGGAGGGTGGCGCCTCCCGCGAAGCCCACGCCCTCGTGGAGTAGTCCGGCTCATCTCGCCCCGTTCTCAGCGGGGAGACCGCGGGTTCGAATCCCGCCGAGGGAACTGGCGGCGTCACTGAGCGCCGCGCGGTCTGGATCGGCCGCTCCGGGCCGAGCCCGCATGGCAGAGACCGCCCGCCGTGACCTGTCAATTCGCAACGCCCTGATTCACCTACTAGGAGACTGCCTGTGAAGGACACTGATATCAGCTCGAACAAGTCGGAGATCCAGCGTCTGGCGCTGGTGATCTTCCTCGGGTCGGCACTGGTTTCCGCCACGCTGCTGCTGCATGCCACGCTTCTCATCATGACGTCTCGCTAACCAGCATCCGGATTTCCGCCAGTGCCCTTCCAGGGTCTGGGACGATCTCCAGTCAGGCGGGCGGGCCCCTTCCCAGAGGGGCCCGCCATGCTTTCTGGCCCCGCCGCTGCGCTGTGTCGTCGGCCGCTGGTTCTGGTTCTGGTGTCACGTCCGGCTGTCACGCGCTGGAAATGTGCTCTGAACTGGGGTTTTCCTTGTTTGTCGGTCTTCCGGGTGCTGGGCGTGACAGCGTGACACCCTCTCGCCTGGCCGTCCTCGGCCCGCCGCCCGCGCCGCCGCGCGCCGTCCGGCTCGGCTGCCGCCGCCGCGTCCGTGCCGGTGCCGCCGCCTTCTGCCGCTCCCGCCGCCCTCGGCCCGCCGTGCCCCGCCGCCGGTGCCGCCGTCCGGCCCGGTCCGCCGCGTCGCGCTGCTGCCGTCCGGCTCCTCGCCGTCGCCGGCGTCCGCCCGCCTGCCGCACCCCGGGGCGCGCTGCCCCCCGCCGCCCGTGTCGGCCCGCCGCCCCGTCCCCGCCGCCCTCGGCCCGTCGCCCGCGCCGCCGGTGCCGCCGTCCGGCCCGGCTGCCCCCGCCGGGTCCGCCGGCCCCGCGGTCCGTGCCGGTGACGGCCGCCCGCCCCCTCGCCCGCCGCCTCCCGGTCCGTCGCCCGCCCGCCGTCCGGCCCCTCGCCGTCGCCGGCACCGCCGCCGCCCGTCGGGTCCGCCTCCCGGTCCGGCCGTCCGCGTCCGCTGCCTGCCGGGTCCGGCGGGGGGTGTGCGGCGCTCGTCTCTGCCGGTGCTGCTGTCCGGCGCCGCGGCGTCCTCGCTGCCCGGTTCCCCGGGCCCGCTGCTGCTGCTGCTGTCGTGTCCGGCTGCCTGCCTTCGCCGCTGCTGTGCCCCGGCGCTGCTGCTCCTGCTGCTCCTGCTGTTCGTGCTGCTCGTGGTCGTGGTCGCTGCTGTTGTCTCCGGGGCTGCTGCTGCTCCTGCTGCGTCGGTCGTGGTCGCGCTGGTGTCCTCCCGGGGGGGTGCTGCTCGCCGTCCGGCCGTGACTGCCCCGTCCGGCCGTGCCGCGCTCACGCCGCCGCGCGGCCGCCCGTCGTCCTCTGCCCGGCTACGCGCCATCGCCTCCGGCCGCCGCCTCACGACCCCGCGCCTCCGGCCGCCGCCGGGGCCCCGGCGCCCGCCGTCTTGTCGTCCCGTCGTGGTGCCGCTGTCCGGGCCCGGGTCGTGCCGTGTCTGCCCCTGTTCCTGGCCGCCGTCGTCCTGTCGCCGGTGCCGGCCGCCGGCCGCCCGGTCCCGGGGCTCTACCGTCCCGCCGCGCCTGCGCTGTCCGGCCCTGGGCGCGCTCCGTCCCGCCGTGGTGCCGCCGCCGGGCCCTGCCACGCGCCCGGCCTCGCTCGCCGCCGCGTGCCGCCGCCGCGCCGGTGCCGCTCCCGCCGCACCCCGGTCCGGCGCCTGCCCCCCGGCGCCCGCTGTCCGGCCCCGGCCCGCCGTCAGGCCGTGTCGCCTACCGCCCGGGTCCGTCGCACCGCCGCCCGGCCCCTGCCGCCGGTGCCCGCCGCCCGCGGCCCTGCGGTTCGCCGCCCGGCCGCGCCGCCGTCCGCCGCCGCGCCGGTGCCGCTGGCTGCTCGTTCTGGGTCCCTGTCACGTTCTGGTGTCACGTCCGGCTGTCACGCCCGCTGGAAACGTGCTCTGACCTGCGGATTTTCGTGTTTGCCGGTTGTCCGGGTGCCGGGCGTGACAGCGTGACACCCCTCGCCTGCCGGCCGCCTGGAGGCCGTGTCCGTCCGGGTTCCGCCGAACTTGGCGTCCTGCTGTTCCTGCTCGCCGTCCGGTCCGGCCGGGGTGGTGCTCGTGGCCGGGCCTGTGCCGTTCTGCCGGTGCCCGCGTCCGGTGCCCGCGTCCGGTGTCCGTGTCCGGTGTCCGTGTCCGTTCGGGTTCCGCCGCCGGGTCGTCGCCGCGCCCGTGCCGCCGCGCCCGTGCCGCCGCGCCCGTGCCGCCGTGCCGCCGTGCCGCCGTGCCGCCGGGCCAGTCCGTCGGCCCCGCCCGCGCCCGCCTGCCGCCCGCCCGGTATCCGCCGTTCGGCCCGTACGCCTCCGCTCACTGCTCGACACCTGGTCCGGTCGTGGTGGTGACTTGCCCCGGTGCCCCGCCGACGTGCCGCGCTCCCGCCGGCGGCCGCGCCCCGGCCCGTCGTGCGTCGCCGGCTCCCGGGCCCGCCGCTGCTCGCTGCCGTGCTGCGCCGGCCGCGCTCCTGGGGGGAGGAGGTACTGCTGCTCCTGGTGCTGCGCCGCCCGCCGCCGGGGGCCGGTCTGGCTGCCGTGGTGCTGCCCGCTGCTCCAGCGCTGCATGGTGCCGGGCCGGCCGCTGTTCGAGGCCGCTGCTGCTGCCCGGCGTCCGCGCCGCCCGTCGCTGCCTCCGCTGCCCGGGCCCGACGTCCGTCGCCCGCCCCCGCGCCGTCCTGCTCTACTGCGCCCCGGGTGCCGCCGCGCCGCGTCGCCACGGCCCCGTGCGGACCGCCGCCCGGCCGCCTTCCTCGCCGCTACGCCTCGCCGGCCGTCCGGCCTCGCCGGCCGTCCGGCCTCGCCGTCCGGCCGGCCGCGCCGTCCGGCCGTGCCGCCGCCGTTCGCCGGTCCGGGCCCGCCGTCGTTTCGCCGCTGTGCCGCGTTGGCGCCGTACCGCCCGCTCGCCGCCCGCCGCGCTCCCGGGTGTCCGCCCCGGGCCCGACCGCGCCGCCGCCGCTGGCGTCGCCCAGCCGCGGTGCCGCCCGGCGTGGTTTCCGGGATGAGGCCGTACGGGCCCGCCGGGCCGCGGCCTCGCCGCCGACCCGTGAGTCCGGCGTCGTCCTGCGGCGTCGCCGGGCGCGAGCTCCTCCAAGCCGGCCGCCGTCGCGGTGCCTGGTTTGCGCGCCGCTCGACGCGGTCGCGCGCCCGCCCCGCGCCGGCTGCTGTCCCAGAGAGGGGCTGCTGGCCGCCGGCCCCCGCGGCCGCCGGGCCCCCCGTGGTCGTTGCCGGCGCTGTTCTGCTGCTCGTGCCGCGCGCCGGTCCGCCGCCGGCCGCCCGCCTCGGCCACGGCGTCGCCTGTGCGTCCGGTCCACCGTCGTTGTTCCGGGCCGGGCCCGGCCCGCCGCCTGGTCCCGGTTGCGGCGTCCCCGTCGCGCCGTCCCGACGCCGCCGGCGTCCGCGCCGTCCGCGCGCCGGCGCCGGGAGGAGGTACTGGTGCTCGCCTCCGCCCCGCTGTCCGCCTGGCGCCCGCGGCCGTCGTCCGCCCCGCTGTCCGCCGGTCCGGGCCCGGCCGGTTGCCGCCCGGCGGTCGCCGTCCGCTCGCCGCCGTGCTGCGCCGCTGCGGCAGGTGAGGTGCTGCTGCTCGCTGCCGCGCGCCCCGCTGCGCCTTGGCCCCCGCCTCGCTGTCTCGGCCCGAGCCCGTCTTGCCCGCGGCCGCCCGGCGCCGCTTGCCCCCGGGGCTCGGCCGTCGGCCCTGTCCGCGCTCTTCACGGTGTCGCCTGACCCGGTGCGCCGGTCGTCGCCCGGCCTGGCTCCGGCGTCGCCTGTGCGTCCGGTCGCCGGTCGTTGTTCCGGGCCGGGCCCGGCCCGCCGCCTGGTCCCGGTTCCGGCGCACTGTCCGGACGCCCCCGGTCCCCCCATGCTCCCGCGTGCCGGGCCGCTGCCGGCCGCCCCGGCACCGCTGGCCCGGGAAGGTGCTGGTGCTCGCCGCCGTTCGTCCACCCCCGCAGCCGCCCGGCCGCCGCCCGGCTCGCCTGTGTCTGCCAGGCCTGTGGTGTCCCCCTGCCGCGCGCCGCCCTTCCGCACCGCTGGAAGACGCGGGGCACGCACACCTCGCGGCGTCCGCAGCACCTGGCGCCGTACGGCGTGGTGACCCCCCCCGGCCACCCGGCGCGGACTGCCCCGGTGGCGGGCGCCGTCCGGGCCCGGCCGTCGGACCGGGCCGCGCGATCGCCGGTTTCTGTCCACAGGCACGACCTCCCATGGTCACTGCCCATGCGGACCGGAACCCCGGCCGCACACGTATCCGCCGGCCAGGGAGGACCCACTGCCCATCGACCACATGACGAGCCCAGCGCTCCCATCACCTGCCGCACCGCCGGCCCGCCGGAGCCCGGCTCCGCCCCGGGTGACGCCGCCGGCCATGCCGGCCCGGCCCCATCCCCACGCCCGTACGGGCCGTGAACATCCGACGACGGGAGGACAGAGGTGAACGACACCGCGCGTTCCGTGACCGGGACCGACCCGGCAGACGGCGCCGACGCCGGCGCCGTCCGGCGCCCCCGGTTCCTGCTGCTGCCGATGCGTTCCGCTTGCGCCTCGGAGCGCATCTACAAGTGGAGCTTGCCGGCCTACGAGGGCGAGCTGCCCGACGGGCGCCGCTACAACGCCTGCCCGACTGCCGGGGTTTGCGCCGATTTGTGTTACGCGAGGGCGGGACATTTCCAGCGGGGCACCGTCCTGGCGGCGCACCAGCGCAACTTGCAGTACGTCATGGACGACCTGCCTGGCTGGGAAGCGCAGATGACCCAGGAGCTGACCCACCGCCGCTACCGCGCCGCCGACGGAGGCACGGTTCACGTGAGGGTCCACGACGCCGGCGACTACTGGTCCCTGCCGTACTTGCAGGCGTGGCTGCGGATCTTCCGCAGCGCCCCGCACGTGACCTTCTACAGCTACACCAAGCAGGTCGCGCTCATGGAAAAGTGGGTGCGGCCCGACCCGCCCGCCAACTTCCGCTGGCGCTACAGCTACGGCGGCACCCAGGACGATCTGATCGACCCGGTGCACCACGCGCACGCTGACGTCTTCCCCGACGAGGAGTCGCTCGAGGCCGCCGGCTACACCTCGCAGACGCCATCGGATCTGCGCGCGGTGTACGGGCCGCCCACGCTCGGCCTGGCAGCGAACAACATCCCCCACCTGAAGAAACGGCAGGGCGGCCGGACCTTCCGCGCACTTCAGCGAGCGGCCAACGCCGACAAGCGCGGCCGCCGGCGGGAGAGGGGGCCCGCCCCTCGCCGGCCGCAGGCCGACTGAACCCGCGGGCACCCGGGGCCCGTACAGCCCGGCTCCCCCTTCCCGGCTGCGCCGCGGAAGGGGGAGCCGGCCCACACCCGCCGGCGTGCTGCCCGCGGCCCCGGGCGCCGGCCCACCGGGCGGGTCCCGAAGGACCCGCCCGTGGGCCGCGTCACCGAACTGCTCCCGACGCCCGTGCCGTACGGACCCGCCCCCTTCAACCCCCGTACCGTTCGAGCGCTGCGAGCTCGGGCCCGCCCGGCGCCGCCTGCCGGACGTCCAGATCGCTCACGCCGCGACCGGCCGTCGCGCCGTCGCCGCGCTGGCCGCTCGACCGCGTCCTCCGTCCGGCATCTCCCGCGCGCCATCGCCCGGCACCGCCTGCCCCGTCCGGCCGCCTGCGCCGCGTTCACCGGCGCCCCCGCGCCGGCACCGGGTGCGGCCCGGAGCCTGCTGGTGGCGGTGTGCGGCCGTGGACCGGGTTCCGCGGCACGAGATCGGTACCGGTGACCTCGCGGCCGCCGCCACCAGCCTGTCCTGGTGCGCGGCTTTCGGTCCTCGACGCCGTCCAGCCCTTCCCCGCTCCCGACCGGGGCCGCCTCACCGCCACCGAGCAGCTTCGTCTCCCCTGGGGCCGCTGATGCCCCGTTGTACGCCGGTCCGGTGCCCGCCTCTGCGTCCCGATGCCGTTCGGGGCTTCCGGCCGGAGAGGCGGAGCGGCGGCGCTACAGTGCCGGCATGAGCGTCGACGTCGTCACCGACTGCACCGATCCGGACCCGCGGGCGCGCCTGCAGCAACTGTCCTACCGAGCCGAGCTGCTGGTGGACGTGGAGGAGAAGACCGAGGAGATCGCATGCCGGCTCGCGGGGCGTACGTACGCGGGCCCGGGACCGGAGGTGGCCCAGGCCCGTGAGGCTGCTGACAGCCTGAAGGAGCTCGCGGCCCTGCACACCGAGGACGACCTGCGCGATCCAGTGGCGACGGCGGACCTGGACCAGTCCCTGGCCACGGCGACCGCGCTGGTGCGCCAGCTCGAGGCCCTGAGCGTTCCGGACGAGGCCGCGGGCGCCTGACGCGATGCTGGCGCCGACGGCGCGAGCCGGGCACCGCGACGCCTCCGCCGCTAGCCGGCTGCCGCATGCCCACTACAGGGCATCGACCGCCCGGGCTCCGGGTACCAGAGCCCGCCCCGGCGACCGTGGTCCCCTGGCGCGCCCGACGTCTTGCCGTAAGCCGCTGCTCCTCGGCGGCCAACCTGCCTCGCGCAGCGTGATGTTGCGGCAGGATGGAGGGCATGGGACGAGCCTCTCGCCGACGTGCGGAACGCCGGTCTGCGCCCCCGGCTCCGCGCCGCGGCAGCCTGGTCGAGCAGCAGTACATCATCCGTCTGGCCCGCCCGGATGACGACCCCGACGTGGTGCGCGCGCTCCTGGAGCCGGTGGGTTTTCTCGATCCCCGCATGGCCGGCGAGATCGTTCACCGGATGTGTACCGGCTTCCGGCTGCCGGAGCAGTTCGGCACCGCCATGCTGCTCGTCGCGCAGGAGGGCCCGGCCGGGCCGGTCGTCGCTCTCGCGCACGCCACACCGCCAGTGGAGTGGCTGATGGCGCTGGAGGCCGGTGCCGGACGGCCTCTCTGCCTGAGGCTGGCGCGCACGCTGGTCGAGCTGGAGGCGGTGTCCGTGGCCGACAGCGCCCGCGGTCAGGGCGTGGGTCACCTCCTCGTAGACGAGCTGGTCCGCGCCTACACCCGCAAGGGCTACGAGGCGATGCTGGGCGGCATCCACACCCACAAACCGCACCTCGCGCCCTACTACGAGGCCGACGGCTTCAGCGTGCTGCCCCCGGGGGCACCGCTCGACCTGGAGATCCCCATCGGGCGGATCAGGTACCCGGCGGAGCCGTCGATGCGACACCTGGTGCGCCCGCTCACGCCACGGACGTCCTACCGAAACGGCGTCCTCCACGGCCTGCTCACCGGCCGCTGACCATCCCCACTGAGAGCGTCGGCCCTTCCGTACTCGCGGTTTCGTCGCCCGTTCCGTGTCGTCGTCGCCCGCCGCCGTCTGCCGTGCCCGCGCCGCCGGCTGCCGGGAGCTGTCCCACCGGCCGCGCGCCGGCCGCGCCGTGCCGGTCCGGCCCGCCTGGGTCGGCCACCTCTGCGCACCGCCGCTCGTCGGCCGCTGCTCCCCGCTGGGGGAGCGCCGCGCATCGCTGCTGGTGGGGGAGTTGTTCGGCATTGTTCGGCGAACAACGCCGAACACTTCTGAACATCGCCGTCCACCCGGCCCCTCGCCGCCGCGGCGTCCCCGCGCTGCCCCCGGGCCCGGATCACGTAGCGCCGTGGCGGCCCGGGGCGAGGGGCGAGGGGGGAGGGGTACATGTACCGGTGTGAGCAGACTCTGCTGGGCGGACGTGGTGGACCGGGCCGCGGTCATCGTGACCGGGTACGACGCGGTCGGCGGCTGCACCCTGCGCCAGGTCTACTACCGGCTGGTGGCCGAGGCCGTGATCCCGCACACCGCGCCCGCCTACCGGCGCCTGTCCGCGCGCCTTGCCCGCGCCTGCCGGGGGGAGGGGTTTCCCGACCTGATCGACCCGCTGCGCGAGGTCCACGTCCCGCTGGCCTGGCCGGACGCCGGGGCCTTCCTGGACGAGGCGCCCGCCTGGTTCTGCCTGGACCACACCGCCGGCCAGGCCGCGGCCGTGTACGTGGCCTGCGAGAAGGACACCCTGCGCGCTCAGCTCACCGGCTGGCTGGCCGAGTCCGGGATCCCCGTCCTGGTCGTGCGGGGGTTCGGCAGCCAGAGCTACGTCCAGGTCGTCCGTGAGCGCACCGCCCGCGACCCGCGCCCGGCCGTGCTGCTCTACGTCGGGGACTTCGACGCCTCCGGAGCCGACATCGAGCGTGACTGGGTGGCCCGTACCGCCTGCTGGGCCTCGGTGGAACGCGTGCTGCTCACCTACGACCAGGTCCGCGAGCACGAACTGCCGCCGGCCGAAGGGAAGCCGGGCGATCCCCGCTGGCCCGCGTTCGCCCGCCGCTACCGGCTTGATGCGGCCCGCCCGGTGCAGTGGGAGGTCGAGGCACTCGATCCGGCCGAGCTCCAGCGCCTGGTCGCCGCCGCCGTCGCCCCGTACATCGACCACGCGGTCCTCGCCGCCCGCCTCGCCGAGGAGGCGCGGCAGCGTGCGCGGCTGCGCGCGGTCCTCGACGAGGCGCGCCGCCGGCTGGCGGGGCAGGACCCTGCGGGCGGCGCCGGCACGTGATCACCCCGCCTCCCCGCCCGCTCGTGTTCGCCTCCCCGCCGGGCGCGGCCCGGTTCCGGCGGGCCTCGCACCGCCGATCGCCGGCAGCTGCTCCCGGCCGGTACGCCCATATCGCTGCTGGTGGTGGAGTTGTTCGGCGTTGTTCGGCCGAATTCGACGGTCCGCGTTTCCCGGCTCGTCGAGGACCAACTGTCCGACGAGGTCCGACGCCGTCCTGGCTTCCGTTCTGACGCCGCCCCGTGCGGGCCGTGCCGGGTGCGCCTGGTTGTCGGCGGTCAGCGGGGCGCTGGTCCTCGGTGCGGGCGCCGGCCGCGGGGCTGCGCTCCGCTCTGCCGGATCCGAGCAACTCCGCGGCGCACCGCACCGCGCGGTGGTGTCCCCCCGGCCTGCATCACCTGCTGCAACTCCCAGGCGGAGACGGCCCATGACCGCCTCGTCGCGGGCCCGTACGGCTCGGCCGAACCGTGCTGGCATCGGGCTGTCGCACCCGGGTCCTGACCGGCGCCCGAGCGCGCGGGCTGGCGTTGCCGGGCAGCGGCAACGCCCTGCGCCCCTCCACGCCGCGGGTCCTCGCCAGCATCGCCGCGGAGCCCCGGCCCGGGGGCGATACCGCGGTGAGGCGATTTGCGCGGCGGGGGAGGAGTAGGTGGGCGAGGTCGAGATCCGGCCCCCGGGCCGGGACGGCGCCCGCTGGCCGGTGATCGGCGTGCGGGTGCGCCGCGAGGACTCCGGCCCGCGGGCGGCGTCCTGGCGGCCGGCTCCGCGCGCGGTGCTCCAGGAGGTCCTGTTGCCGAGCACGTGGCCGGAGCTGGAGCGCCTCGCCGAGATCCCCACCGGCCGCAGCCGGGCCCGGGTGTACGCGCGCGACCTCGGCGAGGCCGGGGCCCGAGCGGCGCCTCGTGCTGTGCCTGCGGGGCGCCGACGGGGCTGTACGGGTGGAAGGGCCTGTGGGGTCCGTCGCCGAGGCCCGGGCCCGCGCCGCCGTACACCGCGAGGCCGGCCGCAGGAGGCCCGGCTGTGGCGCGCCCGGGCCCGCCGGATCCTCAAGGACAGCCATATCGCTCGCCGCGGGCGGAGCGAACGGGCCGCCTCGGCCGGGCTGCCCACCCTCGGCGGCCACCGCTCCTGAGCCTGCGCACGGGCGGTGCGGCTGGGGCGGGCGGCTACGAGGTCCGGGGGGGCTAGGGGAGGTTGTCGACGAGGAAGGCCGACCCGGGCGGGAAGAGCCGGCCGGCGTCCTGGACAAGCGCGATGGCCAGGTTTGCCCGTGGTCAGGGCCGCAACATGATGAGGGACAACACCCCAGCCGGCACGGCCATCGCCAGCCCCGCGAGCATGGGTGCGGCTGAACGGTTGGCCCAGCCGTGGAGCGCAACGACTGCGCCGAGGGCGAAGGCGATCAGCCCGGCGTACGTGATCACGTCAGTCGAGGTCATCAGCTCGGTCCTTTCAGGGGGCGGGCGGCCAGCTGGTCAGCGGCAGGTTCGGGGTGGGTGGCTACGCGGTTGGAGGGGGCAGGGTATGGCGCTTTCGCTGGTGCCGGCGAACAGGCGGTGGAACAGGTCCACGCGGCCTGCGGCGTGCTTCGCCGCCCCGCACGCCTCCGTCGCGATGCCGATGCGGCGCAGGGCGTCGTCGACCAGGGCGTCGGTGAAGGCCGGGGAATCCCCCGCCTTTCCGGCGGCGCGCCCGGGACCAGGCCTGGCGGACGGTGCTCACCCTGGCGCGCCGTCTCACGGTGCCTAGAGGCGATGGTCCTGCCCAGGGGCGCGATCGCCGAGACGCTTCCTTCCCCGTCGCCCGTCCCGACTCGCCTTCCGGAGTCGACCCCTTGCTCCTGACCGGGATGCCCGCCGCGCTGGACCAGCCCCCGACGAACCACGCCCAAGAGGCCCGGGCGATGACGGACCCTTTCGCGCCCCGGGCCCGACACTGGTGGGCGGCGTTCGGGCGGTCGCCGAGGGCACGCCGGGTCTGGCCGGTCTTGGCGAGCGGGTGGCCGTGGGGCGACGGCGAACAGGGCCTCGGCCTGCTGGCCGACGCGGCCCCTGGGCGCGGTCCCAGCCCGCGGGGGCAAGGGCCAGGCGGTGCTAGGGCCGGTGCAGCTTCATGTCCTGCTAGGGCATCGTGCGCATCACGAACCCGTCCTGTCCGCGTCGCCTGATCGATCTGGTCTTGAACAGCGGGGAAGACCATTGTTCAAGCCCCCCATCGCGGTCTGCCCGTTGATAGTTCGCTCGATCTGCTGAACGATGTGCTTCATCGCGCCACCGCTGTAGCCCTCAGCAAGCTCCCAGAAAAACGAATGAGTCGGCTCGAGCAGGGCGCACAACGTCCAGGCGTCGGCGTCGGAAGCCGGCTTGCACCTTTGATCTGCGTAATCGTGACGGTCCGAGAGACCGTTGAGCCTGCGCGAGTAGAAGGTCAGCGTGACAGCGCGAAGATCGTCAACGCGCGTGCTATGGAGAAGTCCACGCACGTACGCAGGATCCGTGATGCGGGCGACGGACCCTGGATCCGCTTGCTGAGCCATCACCACATCGACCAAGGGCAGCAGCATGCTGCCCGCCTTGGCCTGCGTCTTGAAGATGCGGCTCGTCTCCTCCTGGCTCAGCGGCCGACCGAACGCATGCGAAAGGATTCTCCCTGCTTCCCGCAACGCCGCGGCCGATGACCGACGTCGAGGATCTAGCTCAGCCGAAGGGAACAACAGTTCCAGTTCGCTCAAGATTGCCTTGCTGCCCTCATGTTCCTCGCCGAAACGAGCCACAAGGGAGAGCATGAACTGACGCCTCGCCCTTACGGCCTTGAGAGCGTACTCATCCAGATGTTCACTGGCGTTCTCCTCTCCCTGCGTGGGCAGCTTCGGCACCTTGAAGCCGCGCTGCTTCACCCGGTCAAGGGCTTGCTCGAGTTGGCCCCGAAGAACGTCGGTGGCCTTCGGTTCCGGGCTCAGTGCGAGCAGGTACCAGCGGACCCCCGGGCATAAATGGCCAGTCTTCGAACGGGTCATCGCAGCGAGGAGCATGGCCTGCTCAGCTTCTTCGTCGGTCACCCCGTCTCGCCCGGGCAGCGGAATCAGACGGTCCAGCCGATCGCGGCGGAGACGCTCCTCCGAGTAGCCGCTCGCACCTGCGCCATGCCGCTCTAGCACTGCGTGAACCGCGGGTAGCAATCTGAGCAGAGCCTGAGGAGGCTTCTTCGTTCCCATGCGCTCACCTAGGGACAGCGGACAGCATCCACCGCGGGATGCAGATTCTTAGACGATCCCCACCCCTTCCCCGCCTAACGACAAGGTGGTCAGTGCCACCGGATCACCTGCGATGGAAGGGAGGGAAGGAGTGGAGATCGTTCTTGCTGCGGTCATCACCGCAACAGCGACCATCTTTGCCGCTTTCATCACCACAAGGAAGAAGTAATGCACCAGGGCCCGCGTCTTTGAGGACGCGGGCCCTGGTTGCTCCACTTCCCCTCGCGCGGGCCAGATGTTCTCCGAGCGGATCATCCTGCCGTCCGTCCCGGCGTCCGCTTCCCGCCGCCCCCGCCGCGCCGGCTCGTGGCCTGCTGGGCGGGCACCCTCCCGCTGCCCGCCCGGGACGGCGAGTGGGTCCTGGTCGCCGAGGAGCTGCTGAAGGACGCCGTCGACCTCACCCACGCCGGCCACCGGGCCTACCGGGACGAGCACCGGCGCGCGCACGCCGAACGCCGGCCGCTGCCCGAGCTGACCGAGGTCCTGCAGCGGGAGTGGGCGGCCCGCCTGCCCGAGCACGACATCACGGGCCTGCTGCGGGAGCTGGTGGTGACCGTCCACGCCGACGCCGGCGGTGAGTCGTTCCGGTGGGCCCGGGCGGTCCGCGGCGCGCTGGCGGGCCTGCTGCGCCGCGACATCGAAACGTCCGGCCGGCGGCCCTGGCCCTCGTTCGTCGACCTGGACGAGGTCCGCGTCCTTGACGCCACGCTCTTCCTGGGCCCGGTGCTGGACATGGGCCCGCTGCTGGCCCGCGCGGTCCTCGACCTCGCCGCGGCGGACGCCGCGGCCGGCCTGCCGCTGGCCGACCGCCTGCGGGCGTGGCCGAGGATCGCGGCTGCGGACGCATCAGTGCACGACCGGGTACTCGCCGCCCACCTGGCCGCCCACCCGCCGCCCCCCGGCGCCGTGGCCGGGGCCGGGGACGAAGGAGCGGGGCAGTGGTGGGACTTGGCGGTCGAGGCCACGTTGCGGCTGCTCACCGGCCCCCCGACGCCGGAAGGCGCCCGCCTGGTCGACCTCGTGCTCACCACCTGCCCGACCGAGCGCGCCGCCGACCTTCACCGGCGGGCCCGTCAAGCGCTCGGCTCCGCACCCGCGGCCGCCGAGGGGGAGCAGGTCCTGCCCGCCGACGCCGAGCGGGCCAGGGCCTGGTCCCCGATCCTGCCCGCGCCCCTGCTGGCCGACTTCGGCCCGCTACCGGCCGCGCTGCACCGGGCCCGGCCCAACGGGCCGCCCGACCCCCGGTGTGCCGCCCGCCCCCGGTCGCGTCATCACACCGCCCTCGAACTGGAGGACCTGCGGGAGCGAGCCGCCGCGGCCGGCCCGCTCGCGGCCGCGGCCGCCCTGGCCGGCGCCCCGGACGCGGGCGCCACCGGCTACGCGATCGTGCTGCAGCGCCTGGTGGCGGCCGACCCGGCCGCCTGGACGGCCGACGTCCCCGCCGTACTGACCGCGCTCATCCTGCCGGAGCTCGGCGCGTTCTACCTCGCCGCCGTCGCGGCCGCCGCGCGCCGTCCCGAGGCCTTCCCCGACGGCCCGGCCGAAGCCGTGCTCGCCGCGCTCATGCTCAGCCGCACCCTGCCCGCTCCCGCCGAGCCGCACGTCCCGGACGCGGGCGAGTACGCCGGCCGGGCGTGGTCCGGCCTGCTGACCTTCGTGTGGCGCACCGGCGGCGACCTCGGCGGTCACCTCCCGACGGTCCTGGACCGGCTGCACACCCTCGCCGAACCCCTCACCCGCCCGGCCGCCCCGGCGCCGACCCCGGCGGCGGCCGGCGATCCGGAAACCCCCGCCGACCGGCCGGCCGGCCGCGCGGCCGGTGAGGAACAGGAGCTGCCCGCGGGCCTGCTGGAGTCCCACCCGGCGGTGCGCGCGCTGGACTGCCTCCTCAACTACGCCGCCGCCCACGCCTCCCAGGACGGCCAGATGCCCGGCGACGTCCTGGACCTGGTCGCCGCCGTCCTGACCGCCCGCGACGGCGACGAGGCGGTCGCCGGCGTGCTCGGCGCGCACCTGCCCCTCCTGCACCGGCGCGCCACCGCCTTCACCGCCGCCCACCCCGAGGTGTACGCGCTCGCCCCCGGCCGCCCTTCGCCGGCCGCCGCGTGGCTGCACGAAGGCCGCCACGATCCGCTGCTGCTCACCGCCCTGGACCGCGGCCAGCTCCTGGCCGTCCTGCGCGAGGAACCGTCCGGCGGCGCGGCGTTCCGCGTGGTGCACGCGCTGCTGACCGGCCAGGCCGACCTGCTCGGCGACCCCACGGCCGCCTGGCGTGAGCTGGCCGCCGGCCCGGGCGGCGCCGAGGCCGCTTCCGGCTTCCTCGGGTACCTGGCCCTCTTCACCGTGATGAGCCCGGCCGACCGGACCGCGGCGGACACCGAACAGGTGTGGTGGACCGCCGCCCTGGAGGCCGGCCTGCCGCCCGGCGCGCTCGCGGGCGCCGGCGACTTCGCCGCAGCGTTGCCGGACGAGGTGTGGCTGCCCCTGGCCCGGCGCAGCGCCGCCCACTCCCCGGCCCAGAGCGATGCCGGCAAGGTCGCCGAACGCGCCGCCGCGCACCCGCGCGAGCCCGACGCCCTGCTCCTGGCCACGCACCTGCTCACCCGCCCCGCCCCCGAACCCGCGTACGACACCGACGTCCGCCGTCACGCTCGGGCCCTGCTCCAGGCCGCCGCAGCGCTGCCCGAGACCGAGCAGCCTGCCGAGGCGGAACAGCTGCGCCGGGCCCTGGTCGAAGCCGGCGAGGTGGACCTCGCCCGGCCGGCTTCGGCGGCTGGCTGACCGCCGGGCAGGCAGAACGCGGCCGCGTCGGCGGGAGCCGACCGGCACGCCGCCTCCGAGGGCGGAACGCCGGTGCCCGCATGGTGTCCCCTCCTGCCCCGCGGCAACCACGGGTGTCACGCTGCAGTGTCACGCTCCACTCGCATGCCCTCTGAGCTGCACCGATGCCCGCCGAGCGGAAGCGGGGCGGTGAAGCGTGACAGCGTGACACCGGCCTTCCCTCGGCAGCGCCAAAGGCCAAGCCGTCCGCCCGGCCCTTCTTGGTCCCGTGTGGTCCGGGCGCCGTCCCGGCCGTGCCCGGCCCGCTGTCGTGCCGCCGCCTCGCCGGCTGCTGGTGCCCGGCCGGCCTCCCGCTCACGGAGCGGCTGCGGGCGTGGCCCCGGATCGAGCAGGCCGACGCGCACCTGCACGCCCGCCTGCTTGCCGCGCACCTGGCCGCGCACCCGCCCCACGCCGCGGGCTTGGGCACCGGGACTTCCTCCAACGCGGCGGGGACGGGGGAGTGGTGGGACCGGGCGGTCGAGGCCCGGTGCGGCTGCTGGCCGGCCGCCCAACCCCGGAGGGCGCCCGGCTGGTCGGCCTCGTGCTCACGAACTGCCCGCCCGAGCGCGCCGCCGACCTTCACCGGCGGGCCCGGGCGGCGCTCGGACCCGCACCCGCGGCCGCCGAGGTGGAGCACGTGCTGCCCGCCGGCGCCGAGCGGGTCGACGGCACGGTGGAGCCGCTCGCGTCCTGGCTGCGGGTGTGGGACTGGTCCCCTCTCCTGCCCGCGCCGCTGCTCACCGGGTTCGGCCCGCTGCTCGCCGCGGTGCGCCGCCTGCAGCCGGCCGGGCCCCCCGATCCGCGCGCCGCCGAGGACGCCGGCGCCGACGGGTACGCGATCGTGCTGCACCGCCTCGTCGAAGCCGGCCCGGCCGCCTGGACCGCCGACGTCCCCGCCGTCCTCGCCGCTCTGGGCCGGGCGGAGCTCGGTGCGTTCTACCTCGCCGCCGTCGCGGGCGGCGCGCGCCGCCCTCGCGCTGCGCCGCACCCGCGCTCGACGAGGGCTTGGCCGCCGGCGGGGAACACGACCCGGCCGGGGGCCTGCTCGGCTCGGACCCGGCGGTGCGTGCGCTGGGATGCCTGCTGGAGTACGCCGCCGCCCTCGCCCGTACGGGCGCCGCGGTCCCCGACGACGTCCTCGGCCTGGTCGCCGGCGCGCTGGCCGCGCGAGGCGACGACGAAGCGGTCGCCACCGCGATCGGCGTGCACCTGCCGTTCCTGCACCGCCACGCCGGCGAGTTCACCGCCGCCCACCCCGAGCTGTACGCCCTCACCCCCGGCCGGGCGACGCCGGCCGCCGCGTGGCTGCGCTGGGGCGGGCACGACCCGCTGCTGCTGACTGCCCTCGGCCCCGGCCGGCTCCTCGACGCGGTGCGCGGGCACCTTCCCGGCGCCGACCGGCACCTCGCCCACGCTCTGCTCACCGACACCGACGTCCTGGGCGATCCGGTGGCCGCCTGGACCCAACTGGCCGCCGGCCCCGACGGCGCGGCCGCGGCATCCCAGCTCCTGGCCGCGCTCGCCGCGCACGCCCCGCGCCGGCCGGAACCCGCAGGCGCCCCGCTGGAGCCGGCCGCCCGCGCCGCGGTGGCAGCGGCAGCACGGTGGTGGACCGCGGCGCTGGACGCCGACCTGCCGCCCGGCGCGCTCGCCGCCGCCGGCGACTTCGCCGAAATCGCACTCGACGACGAGGTGTGGCTGCCGCCGGCCCGCGCGAGAACGACGCCCTGCTCCTGGCCGCGGACCTGCTCACCCGCCCCGCCCCCGACCCCTGGCACGACGTCGAGGTTCGCGCGCACGCCCGAGCCCTGCTCCTGGCCGCCGAGGCCCTGCCCGCCCCCGACCGTCCCGCCGGCACGGAGCGGCTGCGCCGGGCGCTGGTGGAGGCCGGGGAGATCGACCTCGCGCGGACGGCGCCGACGGCCGGCTGACGCCCGCGCGCCGCCCCGTTGTCCGAACTGCCCGTGTCCGTCGCCCGAGCCCCGCACTGCCGGCCGTCCACGCCGTACGCCCTCGTGGCCGCCGCGCTCACCCCCGACGGCCCCGGACCCGCCCGCCGGCTTCGCGAGGGCGGCCGCCCGGCGCCGGGAGCCGCGCGTCATGTCGGCGGGCTACTCAAGCAGGCCAGAGAGCGAAACAGCTGGTCAAGCCACATAAGCACGCCCCAACAGCGCGCTGTGATGCCACGACCAACCTGCGCGCCTTCTCACCGCGCCCTCCAGGCACGCCACCCCAGCTCGACCGGCCTGCCTGCTGATCTGCCGAGCTGGCAGCCCTCGCAGCACAAGCACGTATGGAGCACTCAACGGACATGCTCGATGTTCATCTGGTCGCTTTCGGACGATTCCGGTCCGGAGGCGTGGTTGCGCTGACCTCGGCCTTATGAGGCCACTAGGGTCCTGCGACTGTGACGGAGACGAAGAAAAAGCGGCTGGTACCGACCGGCGACTGCTTCTGCGGTTGCGGCGCGGAGGTGGGGATCGGCCGGTGGTTCGTGCCTGGGCACGACATCACGGCCGCCGGTGCGCTGCGCGCGGTCGAGGGAGGACTGAGCCTGCCGCAGCGGCTGGTCGAGGCGGGGTTCGGGCCGGAGCGCTCGGTGGTCCAGGAGGCGGTCGATCAGGCCGGCTGGGTGCGCTGCGAGAGGTGCTCGTACGCGGGGGCGCCGGCGGGACTGGCTACTCACATCCGTGCCGGCTCCTGCGCCTCCCCCGAGGCCGGGGGCGGGGAGGGTGACGGCGCCGTGATGCCGGAGCCCGCGGCCGGGCAGACAGCACCGCTCCGGGCCGCGGGGCCTTCGGAGGCCGGGTCCGCGCCGCCGGTGAGGGCGCAGACGGGGCCTGCCCGGGGGCGGGTGCTGCCCGGGGAGGACGACCCGTTTTGGGGCGAGGTGCCGCTCCACCTGCGCCAGGCGTTGCGGATCCCCGCGCACCAGCTGGTGACCCCGGTGCGCGGGCCGTTGAAGGCGAAGGAGCAGCGCCGTGTGCTGTCCGCGGTACGGGCCGCCCAGCGGATGCGGATGACCGGCGCACACTGGCTGCTGCTGCTGACCACCGAGCGGGAGGCCTTCGGGAGTACGAGCAGCGCCCGGGCCGGCGCGTTCTACGGGGCGCTCGAGCGGATCCTCGCCGAGTACCTGCCGCCGGCCCAGGACCAGCAGGACGCGCCTGCAGCGCCGGAGGAGACCGCCGCCGGCTGAACCGCCGGCAGGATCCGCGCCCCACGCCGCCGGCCGCGGCGCCGGAAGGAACGGATCGGAGCACGCCGAGCAGCTGGGCGCGGCACCGTCGGATGCCGGCACCGGCCCCACCCGCAGGACGCCGGGACGGACTCGGCCCCGCGTCCGGCCGGCTGGGCACGCCGGCCGTTTCCCGGAGGGCGAGGAGCGGACCGGGGGCGGCGGCGCCCTGGGGCCTACGACGTCGCCGCATCCCGCTGCGCCCGCTTGTCCCGGAGCCACTTGCGCGGGTTGATCCCCTCCGGACGCTCGCTCTCCCACCGGACCTCGTCCGCGGCCTGCTCCGCCTGGACGACCGCGTGCTCGGTCGCCAGGCGGGCGTAGCCGAGCGCCTTCGCCACGGTCGACAGGACGGCGGCGGCGAACCGCGGGCCATTCCGGTCCGCGGCCGCCACAGCGAACGCGGCCGGGAACGCCATCTCCGCCCGGGGGTTGGCCATCTCCCACTCGACATGCCCGATCCCGTCCACCGCGACCGTCCCGGGGACGAGAAGGGTCGCGAAGGCGCGGACCTCCCGGTACAGAGCGGTGCTGTCGGGGTTGTCGCGGTCGAGGTGATCCGCCTCGCCGACACGCACGTGGACCTCGTAGCCGGCCCACGTGAAGCGGGCGGTGCGCTGCGAGGTGAGCCTCACATCGGCGAGCTGGGCGGCGATCTTGTACGGCTCGGACTGCCGCAGGCCGGGGTATGCCGCGGCGAGCGTGGCCAGGGTCTGGTCGAGAGGACTGGGCGAGCTGGGCGGGACGGTCTCTTCGGGCATGGCGGCCTTCCTGGCTACGACGGGGGTGGGTAAGCGTCCAGGCCGCACACGGTGGCCGGTGCGTTCGCCTGGTGACGCCGTCCCCGCTCAAGCGGGAAGCAGAAGAGCAGTGCTCCTAGCGGGAGCCATCCCGCGTACGCGGGCAGAAGGGCCGGGGCTGCCCGGCTCAGCACCAGGATGCCAGGTGCGCACCGCTCGTGAAGCCCCTTCTTCCACACGCAGGCGCCGCCGCCTCCAACCGAGCTCAGTCAGGGCGGCGCGGTCGGGACCCGGGCTGACGATGCCCCTGCGGCGCGGTGGGGCGGTGCGCGCCTGGTCTCAGCGTCCGAGCCAGTGCCGCTCGACGACCATGCCGCCTCCCGTGTAGCGGTGCCACAGCTGGGGACCGACGCCGGCCCAGGCGGGGAGGCCGGGCGCGGGCAGCGGCGCCTGGCCGGCCCGCTGGGCGTCGTCGGCCAGCAGCCGGGCCAAGCCGGCCCGGTACTCCTCGTTGCCGCGGTGGCCGCGTTCGACGTCGGCGAGGATCTGCCGCAGGGGGTGGGTGCGTACCTCGATCCGGCCGCGGTGGGTGGTGTGCTGGTTGTGGGTGAGGATCTCGACCCAGGACCAGGCGTCCAGCCCGCGCGCGAGCGCCAGGCGGTCGATGTGGTCGGCCAGGGGCCCGCCCCGGTCGGTCCAGGCTGCGTACAGGCGTACAGAGCCGTCGGGTTGGGGCACGTCGGTGCGCACCAGCGTCTCGGGCCCGGCCGCGGCGAGCGCGCTCTCGACCACGGCTTGTTCGACCGGGCCGCGGTTCCCGGTGGGCGCGAGGTCGGGCCGCGCGGGCGGGGCCGTGAGGACGGGCACGGGCAACTCCGGCGGCGGCGAGTAGGCGGGCAGGGCTCCGCACCTTCAACGACGAGTCGTCCGGCCGGTTACGGCCCCGGGCGAACCAGGCCACCCTGTCCGGGCCCGGCCGCACCGGCAGCGCCCCGGGAGGTCGCGCCGGGGGCGTGTACGGCCGGCGCGTGCGCCCTGTCCTGTCGGCCCGCCCGGCCGTAGCGTCGTGACGAAGCCGCGGCCGGGCCGCCGACGGCGTCCAGGAGGAAAGGGGCGGGTGTGAAGCGACGGAGAGTGCTGGTGGCGGGAGTTGCCCTCGGAGCCGGCGCCGTCGCCGGACCCGCCCCGGCGTGGGCGGCCGCCGAGCCGGGACTGTCCGCCGGCGACGTCGCCGCGGCCCGCCGGCTGTTCGCCGCCGGCGCCTACACGCGGCTCGGTGAGGTGCTGCCGCTGCTCCTGGCCGCCGCGCGCAGCGCCGAGCAGGGCCCGGCGGGCGCCGCCCGCGCGGCCGGTGTGTGGGTGCTCGCCTCCCAGCTCGCCGTCAAGCAGGGCCGAACCGGCCCCGCCGGCGCCTTCGCGGAGCAAGCCGGCGCCGCAGCCCGGCGCTCCGGCGATCCGGTGGTGCTCGCCGCCGCGGCCCGCGCGGCCGCGACCCCGCTGCGCCGCACCGGCCGCACCGACGAGGCCCTGCTCCTGCTCGCCGAGGCGCGCGCCCACCTGCTGTCCGGCTCCCGGCCCACGGCCGCCGAGCTGGAGGCGGCGGGCCTGGCGGCGCTCACCGCCGCCTACACCGCCGCCCAGGCCCACCGGCCCGCCCTCGCCCGCGACTTCGCCGCCCAGGCCGAGGAGGACACCCTCCGTCTCGCCCGCCACCCGCACACCCCCGGCCGCCCCCGGGAGCTGACCGCCGGCCAGTGCGCCCTCTACGGGATCGGGATCCACCGCCACCTCGGCGACGTCGACACCGCCCTCGCCCACGCCCGCCGGCTGCGCCCCGACCGTCTGCCCACCGCCGAGCGCCGCGCCCGCGCCGCCACCGACACCGCCCGCGCCCTGCTCGACGCCGGCGACGCGGCCGGCGCCTTCACCCAGCTGCGCCTGGTCGAGGCCGCCGCCCCGCTGGAGGCCCGCCGGCCCGCGGTCCGCGCGCTGACCGCGCACGTCGCCGAGCTGCGCCCCGGACTGCCGGGCCTGGGCGACTTCGTGGCCCGCACCGTGGTGTCCCCTGTGTGACCTGCGAAGGGAGCCGCCGATGCCCCGGCTGCCGGTCCCGCGCCGCCCGCCGCCAGCGAGGTGTTGCGGTGCCGGCAACCCCACCGCCTGGTGCGGGTGTTGGCCGTTCCCGGCACGAGCGCCGGGGCCCGCCGGCGGTGATACTGCGGGGCCGGACGCGACCGGGCGGGCCGCTGCGCCCCGCCCCTGCGGGCGGGGCCGCGCGGGCTGCTACTCGTCCTGGGGCGTGCCCGGGCCGGTGTCCTGTCCGATGCCGAGGGCCGTCGCGACCTCGTCGAAGACCTCGGGGTCGACGGGCCTGGGGGCGTCGAAGGGCCAGTCCAGGTCGACGATGGCCGGGCGGTAGGGGGCCGCGAGGAGTTCGTGGACGGGCAGGTCGACGGGGAGGACCCGCGGTCCATACGTCTGGGCGAGGAGCCGGGCGAGGCCGGGCGCGTCCGTACGGGTCTTGCCGGCGCCTCCGGGCCGCAGGTGCTTGTCCTGCAGCAGCCGGTGCGCCAGGTTCTCGAGGTCCGGGATCCGGCCGGCGGCGGTGGGCGGGGCGGCGAGGGCGCGGGCCTGGCCGGGGGTCATGCCGGTGGCGGCGACGAGGGCCCGGACGGTGTGCTCGTCCAGTCCGTCGGCGAGGTCGTCCAGGCGCGCGGTGGCCGAGGTGCCGGGCTGAAGGCCGAGGAGTTCCATCGCGCGGTGCCGCTGGACGCCGGCCGCGGCGGCGACGCGCTGCACGTAGCCGTCGAGCCGCTCGGCGGGGCGGGGCAGGGGAGCGTCGGGGATCCGGCCGGGGAGAGCGGGCCGGCGGCCGGCGCGGTCGGCGACGGCGCGGCGGGCCTGGCCCAGGGTGGTGCCGGGGTGAGCCCGCTGGTAGGCGCGTACGGCGCGGGTGTTCTCGCGGTTGCGGCGGTCGGTCATGTCGTCGGTCCTCGTCCGGCCTGCTGCCCCACACGCGCCGGCCGTCCTGGGAGGAGGGCATGACACAGCTGCTCGCGCGAGTCGCAGACGTCTTGGTCCCCTGCGGCGGTGTGGGCGTCGAGGTGGTGGTGGACCGGGCGCGGCGCGGTTGCCCTGTGGTGCACGGTCATCGTAGCGACCGGCCCGGCCCGGGCCGGGCCCAAGGGCCGCTCACACCTCGTCCCAGTCCTCCCAGCGGGGGCGGCTGAGGATGATGCTGAAGGTGTACGTGGCGTCGCTGGCGCGCACGAGGCGGACGTTGCCCGTGCTCTGGTGCTTGGCGAGGAACTCGCAGAGGGTCAGGCTGGCGTGCGTGCTGTCGTCGGCGGTGTGAGCGAGAGGCAGGAGCAGTTCGCCGGGGTAGGGCGGCCACTGGTAGGCGCTGAGGACCTCGGCCTGTGTCCACGTCCAGCCGGTGGCGGCGGCCGGGGTGGCGGCGCGCACACGGATCACGTCGGCGTTGCCGGGGACGAGGGCGCGCAGGGTGTCGACGGCGGGGGAGCGGCGGGGCTGACTGGGGTTGGCGTACGGGCCCATGCGGGGCGGCTCCTGGAGGCGGTGACGGGGTCGTGGGAAGGGATGGTGCCGGTCGTCCCGGGGCGGCGGGGGTCAGCGGCGCTTGCGGCGGGGGCGGCGGGAGTGCTCCCCGGCGAGGGTGCGTTCGCGCGTCGTGACCATGTACTGGCCTTCGCGCAGGTCGAAGACGACCCACGGGCTGTCGCCGTGGTTGCCGGAGGCGTACGGCTGCCGCCGCCAGTCGTTCTCGGTGCCGTAGCGGTCGTGGAAGGTGGGGTGGAGGCCGGCGGCGACGAGGTCGTTCAGGGCGCCCGCGAGGTTCTGCCAGAGGACTGCGGTGTCGGGCTTCGGGGTGGCGGTGTCCATCGGGTGGGTCTCCGGTTCTGTGCAGGGTGGGGTGCCGGGGGCCTGCCGTGGCCCGGCTCGGTCAGTGGCTCGGCGGCGGACGCCGCGCCGGGATCGGTCAGGCGGCGGGGGCCATGGCGCGGCGCCAGAGGCGCTCCTCGCGGCGCCGGATCTGGCGGCGGTACTTGGGGCCCTTCTCGCCCTCGTCGCCGTACCGGTGGGGGAGCACCTTGCTGCTCACGGTCCCGGTCCGGGCGTGGCGGTACTCGCGTCGCTTGGTGCGGCCGGTGCGCGGGACGGGTGCGGACCTCATGCTGTGCCCCCTTGTCGGGTGGGGTGACGGGAAGCCACCGGCGGGATGGTGTGCGGGTCGTTGCGCCACCGGCTCGCGGCGGGTATCAGGGAGCGGTGAGCTTGGCGAAGGGCGTGAAGTCCACGACGACGACCTGCTCGCCGGGCTCGACGGGGATCTCGGTGCGCTCGCGCGTGGCGAAGTCGCAGTTGCCGACCTTGAAGCCGTCGATCACCTGGCGCAGGCGGCTGCACTGGAACCGCGCCGTGCCGGAGGCGAGGACGATCGTGCCCTTGTGGCACTCGGGGCAGGTGATCCGGCGGAAGTTCGGGCCGGGGTTCAGCATGGGGGGCTCCAGGCGGCTCAGGTGCGAACTGTATTCACTAGTGTACTCTAATTAGGGGTAAGATCAAAGTTATTGACTCAGGGCCCGGAGGGACGAGCCCACGGGCGACGCCGCAGTGGCCCGCCGGCGCCCACCTTCGGTTCGACGAGATGCCGCTGCTCCCGGCCGCCGCGTACAGCGCCGAGCAGGGCCCGCACGGCCGCTGCGCCGTACCGGCCGTTACAGACGAGACCCCGCTCCTGCTGCACCAGGCGCGCGCCCACAGAGCAGGCGGCGGGCCTGGCGGCGCTCACCGCCGCTCAAGCCGAGGAGAACGCCCTGCTGGAGACCCGCCGCCCCTCGGCGCGCGCCGACCGCACCGGCCGCCGCGCCCCCCTGGCCCGCCGGGCCTGAACCACTACGTGCATCGAACCGTGGTGTCCCCCCTCTCACCTGCGGAGACCCCCACCACCACCGAGGTCGGCCGAAGGCCGCCGACGCGCGCCGTGCGGCTCCGCCGCACGCCGACACCGACGCCGCCCGCGCCCCACCCCCCGACGCTCACCGAGACCGGCACCCGCCCCGGGCACCGGAGACCCCGACCCCCGATTCAGCCAGAGAGCGCCCGCGACAGCCGGGTCTTTGAACTTTGCAAAGTAGCCCCCGAACCCCCGCCGGCCCTTCCTGACCGAGGAGGAGGAGAGCGCGAGGGTCCCTCCAAGATCAACCAGCACACCAGCACCCGTCACCTTCAGTAGTCAGAAACCGACACCCACACACCACCCATCCAACAATCCCGACAGCAAACACCAACCAGACAGCCCACCCAACTCCAGAGCGCAGCGGAGGAGTTGACCACCCAACAACTCCGGGGCGCGGAGCGCCCCTACACCCCTCCCCTCCGGGGGCGACAGCCCCCGGCACACCCTCCATCACCCCAACTCCGCAGCACAGCGGAGGAGTTGCCCCACCCACGACCCAGGGCGCGGAGCGCCCCACCCGGCCACCCCGAGGGCGCCAGCCCTCGGGCCACGCCCCCACGCACCGACCCCGGCGGGGCCGGAGGCCCCGCAACTCCCGTGCGAAGCACGGGAGTTTGCCCGTAGTCACTCGCGAAGGGCCGAAGGCCCGAGCAACCCCGGCCGAAGGCCGGTGGTTACCCAGCGTAGCTGGG
>NZ_JBVJEH010000014.1:0-219305 GCF_055581845.1 Streptomyces sp. NPDC042346
CACCCGCTACGACAAACGAGCCGTCCACTACCAAGCCATGGTCACCCTCGCCTGCCTCCGACTCTGGCTCCCATGACTTTCCGGACACCCCCTAGGGGCGGCCGTTGCGGCGGCTGTACGTGTCGCTCGCGGTGGGTACGGAGTTGTGGACCGCGGCGGCGCCGAAGGACACCCGGTCGTGCTGGGCCTGGCGCAGGGCCAGCTGCTCCTGGAGGAGGCCCTCGGCCGTCTCCGTGCGGCTGCTTCCGCGCCTGATCAGCGTGACCGTCAACAAGGCCCCGATACCGCCGAGCACCCCGAAAAGGATTATTACAGCGACCATGGTGTCTCCCCCGTCGTTTCCGCCACGGTAACCCGCGTCTCCTGTCCCCGTCACGGGTCCCGCGTCCACGCGAGCGGCCCCTCTCAGCGCAGGAGTTCCGGGCTCGCGGCCGTGAGGACTCCGGCGATCCGGTCCCAGGTCTCCGTGGAGCGCTTCACCGGCGGCAGGACGTCGCCCGTGCCCGTGCCCCAGGCGGTGGCCAGGGCCACGGGGTCGTCACCCGTGACGGCGCCCGCGGCGAGGGCGGCCGCGCCGAGGGCGACGAGTTCCTCGGCGGCGGGGACGACCAGGGGGCGCCCGGAGAGCCTGCGCACGGTGTCGGTCCAGACCCTGCCGCGCGCGCCGCCCCCGATCAGGCGCAGCGGACGGTCGCGTACGGCGGAGTCCGTCACGTCGAGGCCGCAGGCGGTGAGCAGTTCGTCGAGGGCGCGCAGCACGGTGAAGGCCGCGCCTTCGTAGGCGGCACCGAGGATCGCGCGCGGGTCGGTGGTGTGCCGCAGGCCGGTGACGAGGCCGGCGGCGTGCGGGAGGTCGGGGGTCCGTTCGCCGTCGAGGTAGGGCAGGACGACGACTCCGCCCTCGGCGCCCGGTACGGCGTCCTCGCGGTCGAGGCCGAGGAGGGTCGCGAACCGGTCGACGGCGAGCGTGCAGTTGAGGGTGCAGCCCAGCGGGAGGTACGTGCCGTCGGTGGCGGCGAACCCGGCGAGCCCGGGACGGGCCGGCCGGGCGCGGGTGGCGGCGAAGACCGTGCCGGAGGTGCCGAGGCTGACGACCGGGTGGTCGAGCAGGCCCGCGCCGCCGAGGCCGAGGCCGACGGCGGCGGCCATGTTGTCGCCGGTGCCGGCGGCGACGGCGACCGTACGGGGCAGCCCGAGGGCCTCGGCGGCGGACTCGGTGAGGGTGCCGACACGGGTGGCGCCGGTGGGGGCGACGGCGGGCAGGAGGGAGCGGTCGAGGCCGAGGAGGTCCAGGATCGCCGGGTCGTAGGCGCCGGGGGTGTCGGAGGCGCCGGCGGTGTCGTAGGTGCCTGGGGTGTCGGAGGCGCCTGCGGCGTCGGAGGCGCCCACCCTTCCGCCGGCGCTCTCCGTTGCCTCCTTCGCGACCGCTGTTTCCTCCGCGGTCGCGATCCCGATTCCGTACCAGCACGTGCCCGAGGTGTCTCCCGGGTCCGTCACGGCGTGGCCCGTGAGGCGCTCGGTGAGGTAGTCGTGCGGGAGGCGGACCCCGGTGGTCGCCGCGGCGTGCGCCGGTTCGTGCTCGCGCAGCCACTGCCACTTCGCCGCGGTCATGGAGGCGACGGGGACGGAACCCGTGCGCTCCAGCCAGGACGTCGGTCCGCCGAGCGCGGCCGCGAGGGCGGCGGCCTGCGGCGCCGAGCGCGTGTCGTTCCAGAGCAGCGCCGGGCGCAGGGGCCGGCCGTCGGCGCCTAGGGTGACGAGGCCGTGCTGCTGTCCGGCGACCGCGATGCCGGTGACGGACGCGGCCGGGACGCCCGCGTCCCGTACCGCCGCGCGGACCGCCGTGACGAGGGCGGTCCACCACTCCTCGGGGTCGCTCTCCCGCGCGCCTCCGGTGCCGGTGACGGTGTGCGGGGCGCGGCCGACGGCGAGGAGCTCGCCGGTCCCGGCGTCGACCGCGACGGCCTTGGTGGACTGCGTCGAGCTGTCGACGCCGATCACGACGGAGCGGCTGGTGCGCACGCCCTCACCTCATCTCTCTCTGCGTCATCTCTCTACGTCGTCTCTCTGCGTCTCTCACGCACGGGATCGGGGGTGGGTCTGGCGCCGGCACACCCGCATCCCGTATTAGTTATGTCAGATAACAAATCCCGAGTGCAAGGGAAGGACACATCGTGCCGGAGCTCTTCTCCCCCACCCCCGAGGACCGCTTCACCTTCGGCCTCTGGACCGTCGGCTGGCAGGGCCGCGACCCCTTCGGCGAGGCCACGCGCCCCGCCCTCGACCCGGTCGAGGCCGTCGAGCGACTCGCCGCCCTCGGCGCGTACGGCATCACCTTCCACGACGACGACCTCATCCCCTTCGGTGCTCCGGACGGCGAGCGCGACGCGATCGTCAAGCGCTTCCGGGCCGCCCTGGACCGCACCGGGCTCGCGGTGCCCATGGCCACCACCAACCTCTTCACCCACCCCGTCTTCAAGGACGGCGCGTTCACCGCCAACGACCGGGACGTGCGCCGCTTCGCCCTGCGCAAGACCCTCCGCAACATCGACCTGGCCGTCGAGCTCGGCGCGACCGTGTACGTGGCCTGGGGCGGCCGGGAGGGCGCCGAGTCCGGCGCCGCCAAGGACGTGCGCGTCGCGCTCGACCGGATGAAGGAGGCCTTCGACCTCCTCGGCGCGTACGTCACCGAGCAGGGCTACGACCTGCGCTTCGCCATCGAGCCCAAGCCGAACGAGCCGCGCGGCGACATCCTGCTGCCCACCATCGGCCACGCCCTCGCCTTCATCGAGCGCCTGGAGCGCCCCGAACTCGTCGGGGTGAATCCCGAGACGGGTCACGAGCAGATGGCCGGGCTCAACTTCCCGCACGGCATCGCGCAGGCCCTGTGGGCGGGCAAGCTCTTCCACATCGACCTCAACGGCCAGTCGGGCATCAAGTACGACCAGGACTTCCGCTTCGGGGCGGGCGATCTGCGCCAGGCGTTCTGGCTGGTGGACCTGTTGGAGACGGCCGGGTACGAGGGTCCGCGCCACTTCGACTTCAAGCCGGTGCGCACGGACGGCTTCGACGGGGTGTGGGAGTCCGCGAAGAACTGCATGCGGAACTACCTGATCCTCAAGGAGCGCGCGGCGGCCTTCCGCGCCGACCCGGACGTCCAGGGGGCGCTGGCCGCCTCCCGGCTGCCCGAACTCGCCGTCCCCACGGCCGCCGACGGCCTCGCCGCGCTGCTCGCCGACCCCACGGCGTACGAGACCTTCGACGCGGACGCGGCCGCCGCCCGCTCCATGGCCTTCGAGCACCTCGACCAGCTGGCCCTGGAACACCTCCTCGGCGTCCGCTGACGACGCCCCGGCACGAAGGAGTCAGTGCGCGGCGAGCGACGAGCGGCGGACGACCAACTCCGGCTGGAGCACGACGTGTTCGTGCCGGTGCTCGTCCGCCCGCTCGCCGGTCTCCTCCAGGAGCAGCTCGGCGGCCCTGGCTCCGAGCGTGAGCGCCGGCTGCCGTACGGATGTGAGGGGTACGGTCGCGGCCGCAGCGAACTCGATGTCGTCGTAGCCGACGATGGCCATGTCCTCCGGGACCCGGACTCCGGCCGCGTACAGCGCCTGGAGGACCCCGAGGGCCAGCAGGTCGTTGGCGCAGAAGACGGCGGTCGGCCGCTCGGAGAGGCCGAGGAGGCGGGCGCCCGCGTCGCGTCCGGAGGCCACGTCGAGGCGCTCGGCCGGGAGTTCGCGGAGGGCCGAGGCGGGCAGGCCGGCCTCGGCGAGCGCGAGGAGGGCGCCCTCGCGCCGGTCGCGGATCTGCTGGAGGTGGGGCGGGCCGCTCACGTACGCGAAGGACCGGTGGCCGGCCGCCGCGAGGTGGCGGATCGCGAGGGAGCCGCCGACGACGTCGTCGACGGAGACCGAGCAGCCGCCGCCGTCGCCCGCGACCCGGTCGACGAGCACGGAGGGGATGCCGTGGCGGCGGAACTCCCGCAGGTTCGCGCCGCTCGGGTCGGCGGGGGTGACGAGGACGCCGCGGACGCGCTGCTCGGCGAAGAGGGAGAGGTAGTCGGCCTCGTCGCCGGGGTTCTGGTCGCTGTTGCAGACCATGACGACCAGGCCTGCCGCCCGCGCGGCGCGCTCGGCTCCCCGGGCGATGTCGACGAAGAAGGGGTTGCCCATGTCGAGGACGAGCAGGGCCATGATCCTGCTGCGGCCCGCGCGCAGTTGGCGGGCGGACTCGCTGCGGACGTAGCCGAGGCGGGCGATGACCCGCCGGACGTGCTGGAGCGTCGCGGGCGACACCCGGTCGGGCTGGTTGATCACGTTGGAGACGGTGCCGACGGAGACGCCCGCCTCGCGCGCCACGTCCTTGATGCCGACGTTGATGCGGGGGTTCATGCCGGGGTCCATGCCGGGGTTCACGCCGGGGTTCACGCCGGGGTTCATGCCAGGGTTCGCACCGGGGTTCACGCCGGCATGGATACCGGCATTGCCGCCGGCATCGGTACCGGCGTTGCCGCCGGTGTTCGCGGCCGTCCGCGCGGAGTCCGTCATCCGTCCCACCTGGTCCGTCCTGCCCCTGCCGCCACCCGGTCCGGGTGGGCTTCCGCCCCGCGTTTCATCCTATGCGGCCGCCCGGATCCGCCCCTCTCCCCTCTCTCCTCTCCCCTCACGCGAGATGGAAGACCTCGGTCAGCGGGCGCATCGCGGCGTCGGGTGACTGCCCGTCGAGCTCTTCGAAGAACTCCGCCATCTCGGCCTGCCACCGGGCGTTGACCTCGGCCGCCTCCATCGCCGCGCGCGCCCGGTCGAAGTCCGGGGTCTCCAGGTAGCCGACGAGCAGCCCGTCCTCCCGCAGGAAGAGCGAGTAGTTGTGCCACCCGGCGGCGGAGAGGGCCGTGAGCATGTCGGCCCAGACGTGTGCGTGGCGCGCACGGTACTCGTCCACCCGCTCGGCCCGGACCTTCAGCAGGAAGCAGACCCGCTGTGCGTTCGCCATCCGCCACTCCCTTCACTGAAATGTTTCATTTCCGTGCGTCAGGACGCTAGGACGGCGGCGCTCCGTCGGTCAAGAGTCTTGACGACACCCTGCGCGATGGCTAGCTTCCCCCACGTACTGAATCGATTCATTTCACAGCTCACGAAGACTCTGAGGTGGACATGCCCGACATCGCTGCCGTCAAGGCCGCACTCGCCGCCCAGCGGATCGAAACGCCGTCCTGGGGCTACGGCAACTCCGGGACCCGGTTCAAGGTCTTCGCGCAGCCGGGCGTGCCCCGGACCCCGTACGAGAAGCTCGACGACGCGGCGCAGGTCCACGCCCACACGGGCGTCGCCCCCAAGGTGTCGCTGCACATCCCGTGGGACCGGGTCGACGACTACGCCGCCCTCGCCGCGTACGCGAAGGAGCGCGGTCTCGAACTGGGCGCGATCAACTCCAACACCTTCCAGGACGACACGTACCGGCTCGGCAGCGTCTGCCACCCGGACGCCGCCGTGCGCCGCCGGGCCGTGGACCACCTGCTCGACTGCGTCGACATCATGGACGCGACCGGCTCGGCCGATCTGAAGCTGTGGTTCGCGGACGGCACGAACTACCCCGGGCAGGACGACGTCACCGCCCGGCAGGGGCGGCTCGCCGACTCCCTCGCGGAGGTGTACGAGCGGCTCGGCGAGGGGCAGCGGATGCTCCTGGAGTACAAGTTCTTCGAGCCGGCCTTCTACACGACCGACGTGCCGGACTGGGGCACGGCGTACGCGCACTGCCTCAAGCTGGGTCCGAAGGCCCGGGTGGTCGTGGACACCGGCCACCACGCGCCGGGCACCAACATCGAGTTCATCGTGGCCCTGCTGCTCCGGGAGGGGAGGCTCGGCGGCTTCGACTTCAACTCGCGGTTCTACGCGGACGACGACCTGATGGCCGGTGCCGCCGACCCCTTCCAGCTCTTCCGGATCATGCACGAGGTCGTCCGCAACGGCGGCCTGGAGCCCGCCGCGAACGTCGCCTTCATGCTCGACCAGTGCCACAACATCGAGGCGAAGGTCCCCGCCGTGATCCGCTCCGTGGCCAACGTCCAGGAGGCCACCGCCAAGGCACTGCTCGTCGACGCCGACGCCCTCGCCGCCGCGCAGCGGGACGGGGACGTGCTCGCCGCCCACGCCGTCCTGATGGACGCCTACGACACCGACGTACGGCCCCTGCTGCGCGCGCTGCGCGAGGAGCGGGGCCTCGACCCGGACCCGGTCGCCGCCTACCTCCGCTCCGGGCGCCAGGAGCGGATCGCCGCCGAGCGCGTCGGCGGGAACCAGGCCGGCTGGGGCGCGTGACCCCTCTCGGCATCCCTTCGCATCCTGTCCGAAAGAAGACCACATGACCCCGGCCACACACCCCGTCGTCACCTCCCTCGTAGAGCGGGCCCACCGGCTCGGCTCCGACCCCCGCACCACCAACTACGCCGGCGGCAACGTCTCCGCGAAGGGCACCGTCACCGACCCCGTGACCGGCGGCCCCACCGACCTCATGTGGGTCAAGGGCTCCGGCGGCGACCTGGGCACGCTCACCGAGGACGGGCTCGCGGTGCTGCGCCTCGACCGGCTGCGCGCGCTCGTCGACGTCTACCCGGGCGTCGAGCGCGAGGACGAGATGGTCGCCGCGTTCGACCACTGTCTGTACGGGAAGGGCGGCGCGGCGCCGTCCATCGACACCGCCCTGCACGGCCTGGTGCCCGCGGCCCACGTCGACCACCTCCACCCGGACGCGGGCATCGCGCTCGCCTGCGCCGCCGACGGCGAGAAGCTGACCGCCGACTGCTTCGGCGACACGGTGGTGTGGGTGCCGTGGCGGCGCCCCGGCTTCCAGCTGGGTCTGGACATCGCCGCCGTGAAGGCGGCCCACCCGTCGGCGATCGGCTGCGTCCTCGGCGGCCACGGCATCACGGCCTGGGGCGAGAGCTCCGAGGAGTGCGAGCGCAACTCCCTGCACATCATCCGCACCGCCGAGGCCTTCCTCGTCGAGCGGGGCCGCCAGGAGCCCTTCGGCCCGGTCGTCGAGGGATACGCGCCGCTGCCCGAGGCCGAGCGGCGGGAACGGGCCGCCGCACTCGCCCCGTACGTCCGGGGGCTCGCCTCGCGGGACCGGCCGCAGGTCGGCCACTTCACGGACTCCGCGGCGGTGCTCGACTTCCTCGCGCGCGCCGAGCACCCGCGGCTCGCCGCCCTCGGCACGTCCTGCCCCGACCACTTCCTGCGGACGAAGGTCCGGCCGCTCGTCCTCGACCTGCCGGCCGACGCGCCCCTCGACCGGGCGGTCGACCGGCTGCGGGAGCTGCACACCGCCTATCGCGAGGAGTACGCGGCGTACTACGCGCGGCACGCGACGGCCGGCTCCCCCGCGATGCGGGGCGCGGATCCGGCGGTCGTCCTCGTCCCCGGCGTCGGCATGTTCTCGTTCGGCCGCGACAAGCAGACGGCGCGGGTGGCGGGCGAGTTCTACGTCAACGCGATCAATGTGATGCGCGGGGCGGAGGCGGTCTCCGCGTACGCGCCGATCGAGGAGTCGGAGAAGTTCCGCATCGAGTACTGGGAGCTGGAGGAGGCCAAACTGCGGCGGATGCCCGCCCCACGGCCGCTCGCGACCCGGGTGGCGCTCGTGACGGGCGCGGGCAGCGGCATCGGCCGGGCGATCGCGCACCGGCTGGCCGCCGAGGGCGCCTGTGTGGTGGTCGCCGATCGCGACGCGGCGAACGCGGCGGCGGTCGCAGCGGAGTTGGGCGGACCGGACACGGCGGTGGCCGTCGCCGTGGACGTCACGTCGGAGGAGCGGATCGGCGCCGCGTTCCGGTCGGCGCTGCTCGCCTTCGGCGGGGTGGACCTGGTCGTCAACAACGCGGGCCTGTCGATCTCCAAGCCGCTCCTGGACACCACGGCGGAGGACTGGGACATCCAGCACGCCGTCATGGCGCGGGGGTCGTTCCTCGTGTCCCGGGAGGCCGCGCGGGTGATGACGGCGCAGGGTCTCGGCGGCGACATCGTCTACATCGCCTCCAAGAACGCGGTCTTCGCCGGCCCGAACAACATCGCATACTCCGCCACGAAGGCCGACCAGGCCCATCAAGTGCGGCTTCTGGCAGCCGAGTTGGGTGAACACGGGATCCGCGTCAACGGCGTCAATCCGGACGGCGTGGTGCGCGGCTCGGGCATCTTCGCCGGCGGCTGGGGCGCTCAGCGGGCCGCCACGTACGGCATCGCGGAGGAGGAGTTGGGCGCCTTCTACGCCCAGCGCACCCTGCTGAAGCGGGAGGTTCTGCCCGAGCACGTCGCCAACGCGGTCTTCGCGCTCACGGGCGGCGACCTCGCCCACACGACCGGGCTCCACGTCCCGGTGGACGCGGGCGTGGCGGCCGCCTTCCTCCGGTGAGCGGGCCGACGGCAGGGCCGCGCGACGTCTTCGCGGCGGCGGATCTGGGGGCCACCAGCGGACGGGTGATGCTCGGCCGCGTCGGCCCCGGCCGCCTCGACCTCACCGAGGCCCACCGCTTCCCCAACACCCCTGTCCCGCTGCCGGACGGGCTGCGCTGGAACGTCCTCGGCCTCTTCCGGGGCGTCCTGGAGGGGTTGCGCGCGGCAGCCCGCTCCGGCGGGGTCGCCTCCGTCGGCGTCGACACCTGGGGCGTGGACTACGGCCTCCTCGACGCGGACGGCGTCCTCCTCGGCGCCCCGTACCACTACCGCGACCCGCGCACCGACGGCGCCGCGGAGTCCGTGTGGGCGCGCGTCGGCCCGGCGGAGCTCTACCGGATCACCGGCCTCCAGCACCTGCCCTTCAACACCGTCTTCCAGCTCGCCGCAACTGCCGGGAGCGCCCAACTCCACGCGGCACGCACGCTGTTGCTCCTGCCGGACCTGATGGTCCACTGGCTGACGGGGACGGTCGGAGCCGAGGAGACCCACGCCTCCACCACGGGTCTCTTCGACGCCCGCGCGGGCACCTGGTCCAAGGAGCTGATCGGCAGGCTCGGAGTGGATCCCGGGCTGCTGCCGCCGCTCCGCGCGCCGGGCGATCCGGCGGGCGAACTCCTGCCGTACGTCGCTGAGTTCACCGGCCTCGACGCGCGGACGCCGGTGACGGCGGTCGCCTCGCACGACACGGCGTCGGCCGTGGTCGCCGTCCCGGCCACGGACCCGGACGTCGCCTACCTGTCCTGCGGCACCTGGTCCCTGGCCGGTCTGGAGCTGGACGCCCCGGTGCTCACCGAGGAGTCCCGGGCGGCCAACTTCACCAACGAGCGCGGGGTCGACGGCACCGTCCGCTTCCTGCGCAACATCATGGGTCTGTGGCTCCTGGAGGAGTGCCGCAGGACCTGGGCGGGGCACGGGTCGGCCGCCGGGCTGCCGGAGCTGCTCGCACAGGCGGCGCGGGCGGAGCCGCTGGCGGCGCTCGTCGACCCGGACGCGCCGGAGTTCCTGGCCCCGGGCGACATGCCGGAGCGGATACGGGCCCACTGCCGCGGGACCGGGCAGCGCGCACCCGAGAGCCCCGGGGCGGTGGTCCGCTGCGTCCTGGAGAGCCTGGCACTCGCGCACCGGCGCACCCTGCGGCAGGCCGCCGAGCTGGCCGACCGGGAGATCGCGCGGGTCCATCTCGTGGGCGGCGGGGCCCGCAACGAGCTGCTGTGCCAGTGGACGGCGGACGCCACCGGGCTTCCCGTGGTCGCCGGTCCTGTCGAGGCCACGGCCCTCGGCAACGTCCTCGTACAGGCGCGGGCGGCGGGGCTCATCGGCGACCTCGCCTCGATGCGCCGGCTCGTCGCGCGGACCCAGCCGCTGCGGCACTACGCCCCCCGGCAGGACCCCGCCGGGCGCGCCGCCTGGGACGCGGCCGCCGCGCGCACGGCACCGTCCCCGAGGAACCCGTGACGCGGCGGACCCGCCACCCCACCAGGGACGGCGACGACGGAGCGGCCGGACCCCGGGAAGACACGGGGAAGACTCCGGCGGGGTCCGGAGGGGTCTTCCCGGGGTCCGGAGGGGTCCGGCGGGGTCCGACCGCCCGTCAGTCGGGCCGGTCGTACCCTTACGCCGATTCCCGGCGGACGAGCTCCGTGGGCAGGATGACCGCCGCCGGTTCCTCGCCCGCTATCCGGGCCAGCAGCGTCCGCACCATCTCGGTGCTGATCCGGTCCCACGGCTGACGGATCGTGGTGAGCGAGGGGCGGCTTGAGAGGGCCGCCGGGGAGTCGTCGAAGCCGCCCACCGCGATGTCCTCGGGGACCCGGCGGCCCGCGCGGGCCAGGGCGTCGAGGACGCCCTGCGCCATCAGGTCGGAGGCGACGAAGACCGCGTCGATGTCGGGGGCGCGCTCCAGGAGGGCGACGGCCGCGTCCTCGCCGCTCGCCCGGCTGTAGTCGCCGGTCGCGACGAGCGTCTCGTCGACGGGGAGTCCGACCTCGGCGAGGGTCTCGCGGTAGCCGGCGAGCCGCTCGACGCCGCCCGGGGTGTCGAGCGGGCCGCTGACGGTGGCGATCCGCCGCCGCCCCGACGCGTACAGATGGCGCACCATGTCGCGGGCGCCGTCGCGGTCGTCGGCGGCGACGTAGCCGATCTTGGCGGTCTGGCCGAGGGGCTTGCCGCAGGCGACGACGGGCACGCCTGCCTCGTGCAGCCGGGCGACCACGGGGTCGCCTGAGTGGCTGGAGACGAGGAGGACGCCGTCGACGTGGCCGGCCTCGATGTAGCGGAGGTTGCGGCGGCGTTCGTCCTCGGTGCCCGCGATCATCAGGAGGAGCGGGATGTCCTGGGCGGCGAGGGCCTGGGTGCAGGCCCGCAGCAGGACGTTGAAGTTGGGGTCCTCGAAGAAGCGCTCCTGCGGCTCGGTCAGGAGGAAGGCGACCGAGTCGGACTTGCCGGTGATCAGCGAGCGGGCGTGCCGGTTGACGACGTATCCCGTTCTGCGGATCGCCGCGTCGACGGCGGCCTTCGCGGACGGGCTGACGTAGTGGCCGCCGTTGAGGACGCGGGAGACGGTGCCGCGCGAGACCCCGGCCTCGCGGGCCACGTCGTGGATGGTCGCCGGACGGCGCCTTGCCGCTGCTGTGCTCATGCTGTGTGTTTCCCCTCGCTCCCCTGTGCTTCAGGACTTTACGGCGCCGGAGAGCAGATCGAGGCTCCAGAAGCGCTGGATGAGAAGGAAGAGGGCGATGAGCGGGACGACCGCGAGCAGGGCGCCCGTGATGACCAGGGTGTAAAGGGCGGGCTGGCTGGCACCCTGTTTGAGGAGGGTGAACAGGCCGACGGTCATGGGGAACTTCTCGTCGTCGCCGAGCATGATGAAGGGCAGCAGGAAGTTGTTCCAGATGGCGACGAACTGGAAGAGGAAGATCGTCACCAGGCCCGGGGCCATCATCGGGACGGCGATCCTGAGGAAGATCCGCCACTCGCCGGCGCCGTCCATGCGGCCGGCCTCGACGAGCTCCATGGGGACGGCGGCCTCGGCGTAGATGCGGCCGAGGTAGACGCCGTACGGGGAGAGGACCAGCGGCAGCAGGACGGAGGCGTACGTGTCCGTCAGGTCGGCCTCGGCCATCAGCAGGTACTGCGGGATGGCGAGGATGACCGGGGGCATGAGGACGCCCGCGAGCATGATGTTGAAGAACGCCTCGCGGCCGCGGAAGCGGTAGACGGCGAGGGCGTAGCCGGCGAACGCGGAGACGACGGTGGACAGGATGCCGCCGAGGCCCGCGTACAGCACCGAGTTGGCCATCCAGCGCCAGTAGATGCCGTCGCGGTATCCGGTGAGCTCGCCGATGTTGTCGGTGAGGCCGCTGCCGGGCAGGAAGGTGAAGGTGGAGAAGAGCTCGTCGTCGGCCTTGGTGGCGGCGACGAGGACCCAGGCGACGGGCAGCAGGCAGTAGAGCGCGCCGAGGACGAGGGCGGCCGTCGGCAGCAGGGCGGTGCGGCGGGGGCGCGGCGGCGGCTGGGAGGTGCCGGGGGTGGGCCCGGCGGCGGGGGCCGCCGTGCGGAGCGTCGGGGAGGCGAGCCCGGTCATCGGCCTGCTCCTTGTGTGGTGCGGCGGTTGGAGATCCTGAGGAGCGCGAAGGAGAGCGCGAAGGTGGCGAGGGCGAGGACGACGGCGGTGGCCGAGGCGGCGTGGATGTTCCCGCCGGTGAAGGCGTCGCTGTAGACCTTCATGAGGGGGCTCCAGGTGGAGGGGATGCCGTTGGTGAGCGGCTTGAGCGTCATCGGCTCGTTGAACACCTGGAGGGTCGCGATGATCGAGAAGAAGAAGGTGAGCACCAGCGAGGGCACCACCATCGGGATCTTGACGCGGAGCGCGATCTGGAGCTCGGAGCAGCCGTCGAGCTTGGCCGCCTCGTACACCTCGGTGGGCAGGGCGCGCAGTGCGGTGTAGATGACGATCATGTTGAAGCCGGTGCCGCCCCAGACGGCGATGTTGGACATCGCGAGGTAGAGCGGTCCGCCGTCCATGAGGTCGGGCTGCGGGAGGCCGGCCTTGTCGAGGAGGTAGTGGAAGGGGCTGACGTCGGGGAGGTAGAGGAAGCCCCAGAGGACGGCCGCGACGACGCCGGGGACGGCGTACGGGAGGAAGATCGCGAGCCGGGCGAAGGAGCGGGCCCGGACGCGCTCGGAGTCGAGCAGGAGCGCGAAGAAGAGGGCGAGACCGAGCATGACGGGGACGACGATGGCGCCGTAGCCGAGGACGCGCAGGGCGCTCGCGAGGAGTTCGGAGTCGGTGAGGGCGGAGGTGTAGTTCTCCAGGCCGGCCCAGACCTCGGACTTGGCTCCCTTGCCGAGGCCGAGGCCCTTGATCTTGACCTTGTGGAAGCTGAGCCAGACCGCGTAGCCGATGGGCAGGGCGAAGAAGAGGGCGAAGAGGACGGCCGCGGGGAGGAGGAAGCCGTACGGGGCCGCCTTGACCCCGTACGACCGGCGCACGCCCTTGGGGGGCTGCGTCACTTGGCAACCTCGAAGCCCTGCTTGGCGAGGTCCGCGACGGTGGCGGCCTGCATCGCGGCGAGGGCTTCGGCGAAGCCGCTCTTGGCCTTGGCGGCCGCGCCGAACCGGTCCTTGAAGGAGGTGTAGGCGACGTTGACGTTGGGGCCCCAGGCGGCCGGGGCGGTGGTCTTCGCTATCTCGGCGGCGCGGGTGTAGAAGTCGGGCTGGTTGGCGAAGTAGTCGGGGGCCTTGGCGAGGGCGCCGCTGGTCTGGGCGGCGGTGGCGGCGGGGTAGATGCCGCTCTCCTTGACGAGGGCGGCGAGGGCCTCCGGGTCGGTGTTCAGCCAGGTGGCGAACTCGGCGGCGGCCGCCTTGTGCTTCGAGTCGGTGGTGACGGCGGTGGAGGAACCGCCCCAGCTGCCGGTGGTGTTCTCGCCCTTGTTCCACTGCGGGAGCGGGGCCATCGCCCACTTGCCCTTGGTGTCGGGGGCGGCGGTGGTGAGGGTGCCGGGCGCCCAGACGGCGCTGACCCAGGCGATCTGCTCGCCGGTGTTGAGGGCCTTGTTCCAGGCGGGGGTGTACATCGGCTGGTTGTCGATGGCGCCCTCGGCGACCAGGCCGCCCCAGAAGTCGGAGACCTTCTTGGTGGCGGCGTCGTCGATGCCGACCTTCCAGGTGTCGCCCTCGAAGGTCCACCACTTGGCCCCGGCCTGCTGGGAGAGGCCGGCGAAGAGGCCGGAGTCGTTGGCGGAGAAGGTGGTCAGGGACTTCTTCGGCGCCTTCTTCCTGACCGCGCGGGCGGTCTCGGCGAACTCGTCCCAGGTGGTGGGGACGGTCAGGCCGTACTGCTTGAAGAGGTCCTCGCGGTAGAAGAACATCAGCGGCCCGGAGTCCTGCGGCAGGGCGTAGACGGCCTCGCCGCCGAAGGTGGTCTGCTGCCAGATGCCGGGCGCGAACCGGTCCTTGACGCCCTGGACCTCCTGGGCGATGTCGGCGAGGGCGTCGTTGCTGACGAGCGTCGGCAGGGCCTGGTACTCGGCCTGCACCAGGTCGGGGGCCTTGTGTGCCTTCGCCGCGGTGATGATCTTCGTGACGAGGTCGTCGCCGGAGGCCTGCTTCTGCACGGTGACCTTGATGTCGGGGTGCTTGGCGTTCCAGAGGGCCGCGACCTTGTCCATGCCGGGCGCCCAGGCCCAGTAGGTGAGCGAGACCGGGCCGGACTCCGCGCCCGTCGTGCCGCCGGATCCGGAGCCGGAGTCGGAGGAGCCGCAGGCGGTGAGTGCGGTGGCGCCGAGCAGGACGGCGGTGGCGGCGGCGAGGCTGCGGCGCGTGATGTGGGGCATGGGGTACTTCTCCCTGACCGAAAGGGGCCTCTCTCGCAGACGGAGAGGCCGACCATGCATCTGTGAGCGTTCACAGTAGAGAAACGTTCCGGACACTTGTCAATGGTTGTTCGTGTGCGGTTATGTTGCGTTGCCACATCGAGATCGGGTGTGTGCACGTTCCCAACGAACAAAGCTTTTATCTTCCGATGGTTCAGGAGAGACTCATGCCGCAGACCACTCCCAAGGGCCTGCACCGGCTCGCGTTCGGTGGCGACTACAACCCCGAGCAATGGCCGGAAAGCGTCTGGCAGGAGGACGTCCGGCTGATGCGGGAGGCCGGCGTCACCATGGTGAGCGTCGGCATCTTCTCCTGGGCCCTCCTGGAGCCCGAGCGGGGCCGGTACGACTTCGGCTGGCTCGACCGGCTCCTCGACCTGCTGCACGCGCACGGCATCCGCGTCGACCTGGGCACGCCCACCGTGGCACCGCCCGCCTGGTTCTACCGCGCCCACCCCGAGGCCCTGCCCGTCACCGCCGAGGGCGTCCGCTACTCGTACGGCTCACGCGGGGCGATCTGCCACAGTTCGCCCGCCTACCGCGCGGCCGCCGCCGGCATCACCACCGAACTGGCCCGCCGCTACGGCAGCCACCCCGCGCTCGCCCTCTGGCACGTCCACAACGAGTACGGCGTGCCCGTCAGCGCCTGCTACTGCGACCACTGCGCCGCCCACTTCCGCCGCTGGCTCCACGAGACCCACGGCTCGGTGGAGGCCGTGAACGAGGCCTGGGGCACCGCCTTCTGGGGGCAGCGCTACGCCTCGTACGAGGAGATCGACCCGCCCCGCGTCACCCCCACCGTCGGCAACCCCGCCCAGCAGCTCGACTACCGGCGCTTCGCCGACACCACCATCCGCGAGAACTTCCGGACGGAACGGGACATCCTGCACGAGCTGGCCCCCGGCATCCCCGTCACCACCAACTTCATGACCGCACTCAGCCAGTGCGACTCGATCGACTACTGGGCCTGGGGACGCGAGGTCGACCTCGTCACCAACGACCACTACCTGATGACCGACGGCCGCCGCACCCACGTCAACCTCGCCATGGCCGCCGACCTCACCCGCTCCGTCGCGGGCGGCGCGCCCTGGCTGCTCCTGGAGCACTCCACGTCCGGCGTGAACTGGCAGGCCCGCAACCCCGCCAAGCGCCCCGGCGAGATGGCCCGCAACTCCCTCGCCCACGTCGCCCGCGGATCCGAGGGCGCCATGTTCTTCCAGTGGCGCCAGTCCCGGCGCGGCGCCGAGAAGTTCCACTCCGCGATGGTCCCGCACGGCGGCACCGACACCCGCGTCTGGCGCGAGGTCGTCGCCCTCGGCGCCGGTCTGGAGGCCCTGGAGGAGGTACGCGGCACCCGGACCGTCCCGGACGTCGCCATGCTCTGGGACTGGCACTCCTGGTGGGCGCAGAACCTGGAGTGGCGGCCGAACGAGGCCCACGACGCCCGCGAGCGCGCCGACAGCTTCTACGAGACCCTCTACGACCGGCACCTCACGGTCGACTTCGCCCACCCCGAGGCCGACCTGTCCGCCCACCCGCTGGTCGTCGTCCCCGCGCTCTACCTCATGACCGAGGCGGCCGGGCAGAACCTCCGCGAGTACGTCGAGAACGGCGGCACGCTCGTCGTCTCGTACTTCTCCGGGATCGTCGACGAGCACGACGCCGTGCACCCCGGCGCCTACCCGGGCGCCCTGCGCGACGTCCTCGGCCTCACCGTCGAGGAGTGGTCGCCGCTCCTCGACGACCAGCGCGTCCGGATCGCGGGCCCGGACGGCGGCTCCCTCACCGGCGACGTGTGGACGGAGTTCGTCCGCCCGCGCGGCGCCGAGACCGTGTGGACGTACGCGGACGGGCCGGCCGCCGGCGGGCCCGCGGTCACCCGGCACCGGCTCGGCCGGGGCACCGCCTGGTACGTCTCCACCCGGCTCGACGCGGCCTCGCTGGACGCGATCGTCGCCGCCGCCTGCGTGGACGCCGGAGTCGCGGCCCGGGCCGCGCTCCCGCGGGACGTGGAGGTCGTGCGCCGCGCCGGGGAGGGCGGGCAGCAGTACCTCTTCGCGCTCAACCACTCCGCCGAGGACGCCGTGGTGCCGCTGGACGGCTCCGGCGTGGAACTCCTCGCCGGTACGCCGGTCGACGGGAAGGTCACCGTCCCCGCCGGTGCGGTCGGCGTCGTCCGCCTGAACGCCTGACCTCCCCACAGCCCCACCGGGCGTCCCACCGCTTCACCGCCCCACCGCTTCACGAGCCCACCCCTCCCCCGGCCTGCCGCCGGGGCCCCCGATCTCCCCGGGGGCGGCGGAACCCGCTGCGCCGCCCCCGGGTGAGCCGTGCCACCCGTAAGGAACCACCCGCACCACACCTCACATTGGCCACCGTCGAAGGGACTCGACGATGCACCCCGTACGAAGCCGCATCCGCCTGCGAGCCGCGGCCGTCGCCGCGGCGCTCGCCGCTCTGCTCCTGGCCCCGCTGCCCGCCGCCCCGCGCGCCGAGGCAGCCGCCACGCTCACCAACGCCGGGTTCGAGAGCGACGCGGCCGGCACCACCACCCCTGCAGGCTGGTCCACCTACTCCGCCGCCGGCCAGAACGCCGCCTCGTTCACCGAGGCCGGGGGCCACGGCGGCAGTTACCGCCTCAGTCACTGGTCGGGGTCCGCGTACAAGGTCGAGACATACCAGTACCTCTCCGGCCTCGCCGACGGCACGTACACGCTCAGCGCCTGGGTCCGCTCCGGCGGCGGGCAGAACTCCGCCTATCTGGCCCTGCGCAACTGCGGCTCCGCCGAACAGCGCACCGACCTGCCCGTCACGTCCACCTGGATACGGATCGTCACCCCCGTCACCGTCTCGGGCGGTGCGTGCACCGTCAGCGTCAACTCCGATGCCAACGCCGGGAACTGGCTCAACGTCGACGACCTGACGTTCACGTCCGGCACTACCGGGCTCACGGTCCGGGGCGTCGACCTCTCCGCGCTCAAGAAGAGCGAGGACCTCGGCGGGACCTACAAGTCGAGCACCGGCGCCACCGGCGACGCGGTCGCCCTCCTCAAGAACGCGGGGGCGAACTACGGCCGCCTCAAGGTGTGGGTGAACCCGGCGGACGGCTACAACAACAAGGCCCGCGTCCTCGCCACCGCCCAGAAGATCAAGGCGCAGGGCATGAAGCTCCTCGTCGACTTCCACTACTCCGACATCTGGGCCGACCCCGGCGCCCAGACCAAGCCCGCCGCCTGGTCCGGCCACTCGTACAGCCAGCTCAGGACCGACGTCTACAACCACACCTACGACGTCCTGAACGCCCTCAAGGCACAGGGCACCACGGCCGACATGGTGCAGATCGGCAACGAGATCAACACCGGCATGCTCTGGCCCGAGGGCTCGACGTCGAACTGGTCGCAGCTCGGCGGGCTGTTGAAGTCCGGCATCTCCGCCGCCAAGGCGGTCTCGTCGAACACGCAGATCGCGCTGCACCTCGCCCACGGCGGCGACAACGCCCTCTACCGGACGTGGTTCGACAACGCGACCGCACAGGGCGTGAGTTACGACGTCATCGCGCTCTCCTTCTACGGCTACTGGCACGGCGCGCTCTCCGCGCTCCAGACCAACCTCGATGACGTCTCCGCCCGTTACGGCAAGAAGGTCATGGTCGCCGAAACCGCGTACCCGTTCCGCCTCGACAGCGAGGACACCCACGAGAACATCATCGACCTGTCGAGCGAGCTGGTCACCGGCTACCCGGCGAGCAGCGCCGGCCAGTCGGCCTGGCTGCGGGACGTCATGAACGTCGTCGAGGCCGTGCCGAACGGCCGCGGTCTCGGGGTCGTCTACTGGGAACCGGCCTGGACCGCCGTCACCGGCAACGGCTGGGACCCCGCCGACTCCTCCTCGGGCAACGGCTGGGAGAACCAGGCCCTGTTCGACTACGACAGCAAGCTGCTCCCGGCGGCCGGCTGGCTCGCCCACCGCTGACGCACCACTGTCGTACCGCTGACGCACCGCTCACAGACCCCGAAGGGGCCGGACTCGTCCGCGAGTCCGGCCCCTTCGGCATGCCCTGCTACCACTCGGCCAGCGAGCCGTCGTCGCGCCGCCACGCCGGGTTGCGCCAGCGGTGACCGACCTCGGCGGCCCGCTCGACCGCCTTCTCGTCGACCTCGATGCCGAGCCCCGGGCCGGTGGGCAGCCCCACGTGCCCGTCCTCGTACCGGAAGACCGACGGGTCCACGAGGTAGTCGAGCAGGTCCGAGCCGGTGTTGTAGTGGATGCCGAGGCTCTGTTCCTGGATCAGCAGGTTCGGCGCGGCGAAGCCGACCTGGAGGCAGGAGGCGAGCGCGATCGGACCCAGCGGGCAGTGCGGGGCGAGGGAGACGTCGTACGCCTCCGCCATCGCGGCGATCCTCCGCACCTCCGAGATGCCGCCCGCGTGCGAGAGGTCCGGCTGCGCGACCGCGATGCCTTGGTCGAGGACCTTCTTGAAGTCCCAGCGGGAGTAGAGGCGTTCGCCGGTGGCGATGGGGATCGAGGTGGAGCGGACGATGTCGCCGATGTGGTCGCTCATCTCCGGGACGACCGGCTCCTCCACGAAGAAGGGCAGGTACGGCTCCAGGAGCGGCAGGACGCGGCGGGCCATGGGCGCGGTGAGACGGCCGTGGAAGTCGATCGCGATGTCGAACTCGTCGCCGACGGCCTCGCGAATGGAGGCGACGCGCTCGACGATGCCGTGGACGGCCGCCGGGGTGTCGATGAGCCGCAGCTGCGCGGAGGCGTTCATCTTGATCGCGGTGAAGCCCTCGTTCTTCCGCGCGAGGGCCTCGGAGGCGACCTCGTCGGGCCGGTCGCCGCCGATCCAGCTGTAGACCCGGGCGCGGTCGCGGACGTTGCCGCCGAGGAGCTGCCACACGGGGACGCCGAGGGCCTTGCCCGTGATGTCCCAGAGGGCCTGGTCGATGCCGGCGACGGCGCTGGAGAGGACGGGGCCGCCGCGGTAGAAGCCGCCCTTGGTGAGGACCTGCCAGTGGTCCTCGATCCTCATCGGGTCCCGGCCGATCAGGTAGTCGGAGAGCTCCTCGACGGCGGCGGCGACGGTGTGCGCGCGGCCCTCGACGACGGGCTCGCCCCAGCCCGTGATGCCCTCGTCGGTCTCGATGCGCAGGAAGCACCAGCGCGGGGCGACGAGGTAGGTGCGCAGGGAGGTGATCTTCACTTGGAGTCCTTCTTCACGGTCCAGCCGCCGTCGACGACCAGGTTCGTTCCGGTGATGTAGGCGGCGTCGGCGGAGGCGAGGAAGGCGACGGCGGACGCCACTTCCTCGGGGCGGCCGAGCCGGGCGAGTGCCGTGGCGGCGGCGGACATCCGCCGCCCCTCCTCGTCGACGTCGTTCCACACGTCGGTGAGGATCGGTCCTGGCAGGACGGAGTTGAAGCGCACGTCAGGCCCGTACTCGACGGCGAACTGCCGTACCAGCGCGCACATTCCGCCCTTCGCGGCGGCGTACGCGGGGTAGCCGGGGAGTCCGAAGTCGGCGTGGACGCTGGAGGTGGCGACGACGCTGCCGCGCTCGGCGCGCAGGTCGTCGAGGAAGGTGCGGGTGGCGAGGTAGAGGGCCCGCAGGTTGACCGCCATCTCCCGGTCCCAGAGGGCGACGGGGAGTTCGTGGGCGGCGGCCGTGGTGTGGGTGAAGGCGTTGCTGTGGAGGATGCCGACCGGGCCGAAGCGGGTGTGGGCCTCCTCGCGCAGCGCGGTCCAGTCCTCCTCGGAGGAGACGTCGCAGCGTACGTAGGCGGCGCGGCCGCCGTCGGCGCGGATCGCCGCGGCGACGGCCTCGCCCGCCTCGTCGGCGATGTCGGAGACGAGGACCGCGGCGCCCTCGGCGGCGAGGCGGGCCGCGCTGGCGGCGCCGATGCCCGAGGCCGCGCCGGTGACGACGGCGGTCTGTCCGGAGAAACGGTTCATGGTGGTGGGTTCCTGTGTGGTCGTACGGAGCGGGGCGGTCGGGTTCGGAGGCTCAGCGGCTGATGTCCTGGGCGGCGAGCAGGCCAAGTTCGGCGCGGCGCGGGAGGCCCTCCCAGTCGCCGGGGACGGAGACCGCGAAGGCTCCGCAGAGCGCGGCGAGACGGAGACGTTCCGGTGCCGGGGAGCCGTCGAGTACGGCGGCGAGGTAGCCGGAGACGAAGGCGTCGCCCGCGCCGACGGGGTCGACGGCCGTGACGGGTACGGCCTGTTGGACGTGGAGCTCGCCGTCGGCGACCGCGAGGGCCCCGTCGGCGCCGAGCTTGAGCACGGCCTGCGCGGGGCCGAGCCGGGTCAGGGCGCGGGCCATCCGTTCCGGCTCGTCCTCGGGCACCTCGGGCACGAAGAGGGAGGCCTCCTCGGGTCCGGCGAAGACGATGTCGGCGTACGGGAGGAGGCGGGCGAGGACATTGGCGGCCTCGGTGCGGCTCCAGAGGCGTTCGCGGTGGTTGACGTCGAAGGAGACGGTGACCCCGGCGGCCCGGGCGACCGCGACGGCGTGCTCGACGGCGGCGCGGGCCGTGGTGCTCAACGCCGGGGTGATGCCCGTGACATGGAGGATCCGGGCCCCGGTGAGCTGTGCTTCGTCGAGGTCGGCGGGAGCGAGCCGGGAGCCGGCGAGTCCGGCGCGGTAGTACGTGACGCGGAGCCGGTCGGCGGTGCGGCGTTCGCGGAGCATCAGGCCGGTGGGGGCCGCCGGGTCCGTACGGGCGCCGGAGACGTCGACGCCCTCGGCGCGGAGTCCGGCGAGGACCATCGCGCCCGTCGCGTCGTCCCCGACGCGGCCGGTCCAGGCCGCGCGGTGACCGAGCCGGCTGACGCCGATGGCGACGGTCGCCTCCGCGCCCGCCCAGCCGAGCCGCAGGGGTGCTCCCGTGGCGAACGGGCCGGGCGCGGTGGCGGCGGCGACCGCCATGACCTCGCCGAGGGTGACCAGTTCGGGCGCTGCCGGCGTCATCGGCGTATGCCGTCGAGGAAGGCGGCCGCGCGGTCGGCGAGGGCCGCGAGGGAGCCGCCCTCGCAGGCGTCCCCGACGAGGGGGCTGCCGACGCCGAGGGCGGTGGCGCCGGCGGCGAGGTAGGCGGGGGCGTCGGCGGCGCCGATACCGCCGGTCGGGACGAGGGGGATGTCGGGCAGCGGGGCGCGGACGGCGCGGAGGTACTCCGGTCCGCCGGTCGCGGCGGGGAAGAGCTTCACCATGGTGGCGCCGGCGCGCCAGGCGGTGAGGATCTCGGTGGGTGTGTAGGCGCCGGGGAGCACCGGGACGTCCAGGCGGACGGCCTCGGCGATGACCTCGGTGAAGGTGGTCGGGGTGATGAGGTAGGTGGCTCCGGCCTCGACGGCGGCCCGGGCCTCGGCGGGCGTGGTCACCGTGCCCGCGCCGAGCGCGAGCCCGGGCGGGGCGTCGGCGGCGTACTCGCGGAGCGCGTCGAGGACTCCGGGGGTGGTGAGGGTGAACTCGGCGGCGCGGACGCCGGAGGCCCGGAGGGTGTCCGTGACTTCGGCGAAGCGGGCGGCGGAGGCGGAGCGGAGGATCGCGATGACGGGAGCGGCGGCCAGCGCGGCGCGCAGGCCTTCGTGCGCGGCGCTCGGCGTGGCACGCGGGTTGGCTGTCCGGGTGGCACTCGGGGTGGCGTCGTGGTGTGGGGTGGTCATGGTGCGGTGCTTCCTTGCGGTCTGGGCGCGTTCCGCCGGGGTCAGTGGTCGGCGTATCGAGTGCCGGGGGGGGCAGTGGTCGGCGTACCGAATGCCGGGAGTGATTGGTCGGCGTACCGAGTGCCGGGGGTCAGTGGTCGGCGTACGGAGTGGTGGGCAGGCCGGTGGCGCCGGGGCGGCAGACGAAGAGGCGGCCGGCGTGGGGCTCGGCGAGCCGGGCTTCCTCGTCGAGGCCCTCGGTCGCCGTGGTGATGACCAGGACGTCGCGTGCGGGGCCGGCGAAGGCGCAGCTCGTCACGTGCGAGGCGGGTACCTCCACGCGGGCGTGGAGGGTGCCGTCGGGGGTGAAGGCGAGGACTTCGCCGCCTCCCCACACGGCGACCCAGACGCGGCCCGCGCTGTCGACGGTGAGTCCGTCGGGGACGCCCCGGTCGAGGACGGCGAAGGGGCGCCGGTCGCTCAGGGCGCCGTTCTCGGGGTCGTAGGCGAAGACGTCGACGCGGCCGGTGGGGCTGTCGGCGTAGTAGAGGAGGCTGCCGTCGGGGCTCCAGCCGAGGCCGTTGGAGATGGTGACGGAGTCGAGCAGGGGGGCGAGTCCGTCGTCGTCGAGGCGGTAGAGGGTGCCCGCGCCGGGGCTCTCGTCGTACGCCATGGTGCCGGCGAGGAGCCGGCCGACGGGGTCGACGGCGGCGTCGTTCATGCGGCGCGGCAGGCCGTCGTCGGGGAGGACGGGCGCGGCGAGTTCGACGGCCTCGGCGACCGGGCGGCCCTCGGCGAGGTGCAGGACGGAGGTGCCGGCGGCGGCGAGGAGGGCTCCGGAGGCGCAGAGGGCGACGGCGCCGACGGGGCGGTCGAAGCGGAGGGTGGCGAGGGGCGCCAGGTCGGGCCCGTCCTCTCCGTCGGTCAGGCCGGCGCGGTGGACCAGGCCGTCCGGGATGTCCACCCAGAGCATTTCCTGGCGCCGGTCGTCCCAGAGGGGTCCTTCCGTCAGGCGTCCGGGCAGGGGGGAGCAGGGCACGGCCCTGAGGTGCAGCATCTGTCCTCCACGGTTGTCCTCGGCTGGCTCCACAAAAGCTAGGGCTTCGTCTAACGGTTGTAAATAACCCCTGCACCGCTTCTTCCAACCCTTCGAATAAGATCGCCGGGACAGCACGGCCGCGTCGTGCCCCGTCGACCGGAGGACAGCACAGATGATCAAGCGGACGTCGCAGGACATCCGACGCCTCAACCGCTTCGAGGTCCTGCGGCGCGTCTACGCGGGCCCGGGCGCGATGAGCCGCCAGGACATCGCGGCGGCGACCGGGCTCTCCTTCGCCACCGTCGCCAACCTCACCGCCGAGCTCCTGGAGGCCGGCGTCCTCGTCGAGGCCGGCCACGAGGACTCCAGCGGCGGCCGGCCCCGCGCCCGCCTCGCCGTCAACGCCGAGCGGGGCGCGCTGATCGGTGTCGACATCGCCGAGACCTCGGTGCACGCCGAACTCTTCGACCTGGCCCTTGAGGTCCGGCACTCGGTCGAGCGCCCGCTCCCGCCGGGTGACGTCCGCCCCTCCGACGTCGTCGACGTCCTCGCCGGCTGCGTGGAGGAGCTGCTGAGCGCCTCCGGGGTACCCCGCGAGCGGGTGCTCGGGGCCGGGGTCAGCGTGCCGGGCATGGTGGAGCGCGAGGGCGGCGTCTCGTCCTTCTCCCCGTACTGGTCCTGGCACGAGGTACCCCTGCGCGCCCTGCTCGACGAGCGCCTCGGGCTGCCCCTGTGGCTCGACAACCCGCTGCGGGCCAGCACGGTCGCGGAGCTGTGGTTCGGCGCCGGGCGCGAGGTGGACGACCTGGTGGTGCTCACCCTGCGGGCCGGTGTCGGCGCCGGGCTCGCGATCGACGGGCAGCTCTACCGGGGCTTCACCAACAGCGCGGGCGAGTGGGGCCACACCTGCATCGCCCTCGACGGCCGCCTGTGCACCTGCGGCAACCGGGGCTGTGTGGAGGCGTACGTGAGCACCCGGGGGATCGCGCAGACCTGGCGCGAACTCGCGGCCGACGACGAGCGGGCGACGGGGACGGGGCCGGGGACGGGCGCGGGCACGGGGACGGCGGTGGGACCGGGGGAAGGCTCTGGGACAGAGCCGGGACCGGGGACAGGGTCGGGACCGGGGACAGGGCCGGGACCCGGGCAGGACGACGCGGCCACGGTCGCCGCCCTGGCGCGCGCGGCGGCGGAGCAGGACCCGACGGCCGCCGCCGTCATCGACAGGACCGGGCGCTACCTGGGTGCGGCGGTGGCCAATCTGGTCAACCTCTTCAACCCCCGGGTGCTCGTCCTCGGCAACCAGGTCGTCGACCTGCTCGGGGAGCGGCTGCTGACCGCCACGTACGAGGCGGTGATCCGGCACGCGCTCCCGCTGCCGTACCGGGCCGCGACCCTGCGGCGCAGCGCGGTCCCGCACAACGCGGTCACCCGGGGGGCGGCCACCTTCGCCCTGGAGGGCTTCCTCAACGACCGGGAGGTCTTCGGGCCGGTCAGCCGGATGCGTCAGCCCCGGGAGCGCCGGGACGGCCGGCGCGCCGGGTCCGCCGATGCGGAGGCCTGAGGGGCCCCGGACCGGAGCGGGCCGGCGGGTCTCACCGCCCGGCTCAGCCCCCGGCTCACCGCCCGGCTCACGGCCCGACTCAGTACCTTCTTCAGCGCCTGCTTCAGCGCCCGCCCCGGTGCCCCAGCCTGGCCGAGAGGTCGCCGGCGCCCCGCGCGGCGAGGGCTGTCAGTTCGTTCTCCCGGTCCTCGCTCCAGCGGTGGACCGGCACCGAGACGGACAGCGCCGCGACGACGCGCCCCGACCGGTCCCGTACGGGCGCGGCGACACAGCTGACGTCCGGGTTGGACTCCTGGAGCTCGACGGCGACACCGAGGATCCCGATCTCCGCGAGCGCGGCCCGCAGCACGTCCGGATCGCTGAGGCTGTTCGGCGTCATGGACTCCAACGGCCCTTCTTCGAGCCGCTCTTCGAGGCGCGCTTCGAGCTCGGCCGCGGGGAGGGAGGCAAGGAGCATCTTGCCGACGGCGGTGCAGTGGGCGGGAAGCCGGCGGCCCGTCGCGGAGACCATCCGCACCGCGTGCGTGGAGTCGACCTTGGCGATGTAGATGACGTCCATGCCCTCCAGGAGGGCCACGTGGACGGTCTCGCCGCAGGTGTCGGCCACCTCGCGGGCGACCTGGTGGCCTTCGGCGGCGAGGTCGAGCTGCTCCGCGTACCGGCTGCCGAGCTGGTACGTGCGGACGCCGAGCCGGTAGCGGCCGGGCTGCTCCGGCACCGGGACGAGGTAGTTGCGGGCGGTCAGGGTGGCGACCAGCTCGTGCACGGTCGTGCGCGGCAGCTGGAGCCTGCGGGTGATCTCGGGCGCGGACAGCGTCCCGTCGCCCTGGAGGAAGAGCTCCAGTATGTCGAAAGCCCTGGTCACCGCCGGAACGAGTCGTCCCACGAGGCCCACCCCACCTTCTGCTCGTGCGAGATTCCGGGAGGCGTCCGCGTGGACGCGCTCCCATTGACACGTCGGCGGGCCGCTGCCTACGGTCTCGCCGATCCACCGAACAGTATTCGATATCTCGAACATCACGCCAGCGTCCCCGGGGAGCAACCACCGTGCGCATCACGGGAATCACCACGCATGTCGTCGGAACGCCCTGGCGCGATCTGACCTACGTCCTGGTCCACACCGACGAGGGCCTGACCGGGGTCGGCGAGACCCGGATGCTCGGGCACACCGACGCCCTGATCGGCTATCTCCGCGAGGCGGAGGACCGTCACATCGCCGGTTCCGACCCGTTCGCGGTCGAGGATCTCGTACGCCGCATGAAGTACGGCGACTTCGGGCGGGCCGGGGAGATCGTGATGTCCGGCATCGCCGTCGTGGAGACGGCCTGCTGGGACATCAAGGGCAAGGCGCTCGGCGTGCCGGTGTGGCAGCTGCTCGGCGGGCAGGTGACCGACCGGGTGCCGGCGTACGCGAACGGCTGGTACACGACCGAGCGGACCCCGGAGGCCTACCACGCGGCGGCCCGCGAGGTCGTGGCCCGCGGCTACCGGGCGCTGAAGATCGACCCGTTCGGGAACGGCCGGTTCGAGCTGGACGCCGAGCGTTCGCGGTACGCGGTCTCGCTCATCGAGGCCGTGCGGGACGCGATCGGCCCGGACACGGAGCTGATGGTCGAGATGCACGGCCGCTTCTCCCCCGCGACGGCCGTCCGGCTCGCCCGCGACCTGGCCCCGTTCCGGCCCGCGTGGCTGGAGGAGCCGGTGCCGCCGGAGAACCTCAAGGCCCTGCGGAAGGTGGCCGAGAAGGTCGACCTGCCGATCGCGACCGGGGAACGGATCCACGACCGGATCGAGTTCCGGGAGCTGTTCGAGTCGCAGGCGGCCGACATCGTCCAGCCGGACGTCGGGCACATCGGCGGCATCCTGGAGGCCAGGAAGCTCGCCGCCACCGCCGAGACCCACTACGTGCTCGTCGCCCCGCACAACGTCGGAGGGTCGGTCCTCACCGCCGCCTCCCTCCAGCTCGCCGCCTGCACACCGAACTTCAAGGTCCTGGAGCACTTCAACGACTTCGCGGACGCCGAGATCAAGAAGGTGGTGCGCGGGGCGCCGGAGGTCGATCCGGAGACGGGCTGCTTCACCGTCTCGCACGCGCCGGGACTCGGCGTCGAGCTGGACGTGGACGCGGCGGCCGAATTCCCGCAGCAGCGGGCCCGGTTCGACCTGTGGGCCGAGGGCTGGGAGAAGAGGAGGCCCCGATGAGCGATGGACCCGCGAGCCGAGGACCGGCCAGTCCCAGTCGCAGTCCCGTTCCCAGTCCCGTTCCCAGTTCCAGTCCCAGTCCCAGTCCCAGGCCCAGTCGCAGTCCCAGTCGCGCGATCGTCGTCGACCGTCCCGGCGAACATCACCTCGTCGAGCAGGAGTTGCCCGAGCCAGGACCGGGTGAGGTCCGGGTGCGGGTCGCCGCCGCCGGGATCTGTCTGAGCGACCGCGAGCTGTACGACGGTCACCGCGCCCCGGGGTATGTCCGCTATCCGGTGGTGCCGGGGCACGAGTGGTCCGGCACCGTGGAGGCCGTCGGCTCCGGGGTGGACCCCGCGCTGGTGGGCCGGCCGTGCGTCGCCGAGGGCTTCCGGGCCTGCGGCACGTGCGAGCGGTGCCGGTACGGGGAGACCAGCCTCTGCACCGCCGGGTACGCGGAGACCGGCTTCACCGAACCGGGCGCCTTCGCCGACCATCTGCTGGTCCCGGCACGCCTGCTGCACCCGCTCCCCCACGGCGTGGACCTGCGGGCCGCCGCCCTTCTCGAACCCGCCGCCGTCGTCGCGGCAGCCGTACGGGCCGGGCGGCCGCGCCCTGGCGAGCGGATCGCCGTCGTCGGCGCCGGGACGCTCGGCCTGCTCGCCGTCCAGTGGCTCGCCGCGTCCTCCCCCGCCGAGCTCGCCGTCGTCGACCCCCGGGCGGAGCGGGCCGCGCAGGCCCTGGTCTTCGGCGCCGACCGTGCGCTGTCCCCGGCGGAGGCGGCGGCGGACGGCGTGTCCGGGCGCTACGACCTGGTCGTGGAGACCGCCGGGGCGCCCACGACGGCCGCGTCCTCCTGCCTCCTCGCGCGGCGGGGCGGACGGGTGGTGCTGACCGGCATGTTCACGGCGGGCGCCACCGGGATCGACCCGGTCCATCTGTCGGTGAGCCAACTGGAGCTCCGCTCCGTCTTCGGCGCCTCCTCCGCCGCCTGGGCGGACGTGGTGCGCGCCTTCTCGGCCGGGATCCTCGACCCGGCGCCCCTCGTCACGCACACGTTCCCGCTGGAGCGGTTCGGCGAGGCGCTCGCCCTGGTGGGCGGCGGCGCGGCGGGGACCGGCAAGGTCCTGCTGCTCCCCTGAGAACCGCCCGGCCCGCCCCTCCCGGCCCGGCCATCCCGCCCCTCCCACCCTCCTACCTCTCCCGCCCCTCCCGCCTCTCCCGCCTCTCCCGCCTCTCCCGGCCGGCCCTTCCCGCTCCGCACCTCGTCCGACCTCCCGAATCAGAGGATCCCGATGACCACGCGACCGGCACCCCGACGACCCGGCGGCGAAGCGCTCCGCCGCATCGGCCACCCCGTACCGGCGGACGACCTCGCCGCCACCTCCCCGCACACCTTCCCCGACGGCGGGCTGTGGCGGACCGAACTCCCGTCCGTCGAGGGCCCCGAGGCGCTCGCCGTCGTCCTCGCGGAGAGCGAGCGGCTCGGCGTTCCCGTGCACCGGGTCAGCCAGGGCAGCGGCGTCTGGATGCTCACCGACGCGGAGATCACCGAGATGGTCGGCGCCTGCGCCGAACGCTCCGTCGAGCTCTGCCTGTTCACCGGACCGCGAGGCACCTGGGACACCGGGGCCGCCACGCGCACCGAATCCGGCGGCGCCGGGCTCCGCGCCCGGGGCCATGACGGACTCGCCGGCTGTGTCGAAGATGCCCTGCGCGCCGCCGAGTTGGGCGTCCGCTGCCTGCTCGTCGCCGACGAGGGCGTCCTGTGGACGCTGCACCGGCTGCGTACCGAAGGGGTGTTGCCCGGCGACACCACCTTCAAGGTGTCCGCGCTGATCGGCCCGGTCAATCCGGCGGCGTTCGCCGTCCACGAGCGGCTCGGCGCCGACTCGCTCAACGTGCCCTCCGACCTGACCCTCGCGCATCTCACGGAGATCCGCCGGGTCAGCCGCGCGCCCATGGATCTGTACGTCGAGGCTCCGGACGACCTCGGAGGGTACGTCCGGATGTACGAGGCGGCCGAGTTGATCCGGCGGGGCGCGCCGCTGTACCTGAAGTTCGGGCTGAGCCGGGCGGCCGGGATCTACCCCTACGGCGCGCACCTGCGGGACCAGGCCCTCGCCACCGCGCGCGAGCGGGTACGGCGCGGGCGGCTCGTCCTCGACCTGCTCGCCCGGCTCGGGGCGGACGGCGGGATGTCCCCGCTCGGCTCCCGGGACCCCGGCGAGCTGCGCCGCTTCCCCGTCACCGACGACGCCCCTTCGGCCAGGCGCGATGTCGAAGCGCTTCGATATTCCTGATCCTGGACCCTGGACACGTCAGCACGGTCACGTTACGGTCTCGCTGGGTCGCCGAAGCGATCACTCGACGGTCTTCGTCGAAGCGTTTCACCACTGTCACGGGCCGCGGGGAGAACGGATGGTCACCCTTGTCGACGTCGCCCGGCACGCCGGTGTGTCGGCGAGCACGGTCAGCTACGTGCTCAGCGGCAAGCGTCCCATCTCCGGCCCGACCCGACTGCGGGTACGGGCCAGCATCGAGCAGCTCGGCTACCAACCGCACGCGGGTGCACGGGCGTTGGCGCGCGGCCGTTCGCGGATCATCGCGCTCATGGTGCCCCTGCGGACCGACATGTACGTGCCGGTGATGCTGGAGATCGCGGTCAGCGTCGCCACGACCGCCCGGGGCCACGGCTACGACGTGCTGCTGCTCACCGGCGAGGAGGGCCCCTCGGCGCTGCGCCGGGTCACCGGTAGCGGCCTGGCCGAGGCGGTGATCCTGATGGACGTCCAGCTCGACGACGAGCGACTGCCGGTGCTGCGTGCGGCCGGCCCGCCCGCCGTCCTCGTCGGGCTGCCCGCCGATCCCGCGGGACTGAACTGTGTCGACCTGGACTTCACGGCCGCCGGGGCGCTCTGTGTGGAGCACCTGGCCGGGCTCGGGCACCGGGAGATCGCCGTGATCGGCGAGGCCCCCGGCGTCTACGCCCGGCACACCGGCTTCGCCGAGCGGACCCTGCGCGGCCTGCGCGACCGGGCGGCCGGGCTCGGCGTCGGTCTGCTGCACCGGCCCTGCGAGGGCGGACACGACGCCGTCGCGGGGGTGCTGGCCCGGATCTTCGACGAGCGGCCCGGGGTCAGCGCCTTCGTCGTGCAGAACGAGACGGCCGTCGAGCCGCTGCTCGCGCTTCTGCGGAGGACGGGGCGGGCCGTTCCCGAGGACGTGTCGGTGGTCGCCGTCTGCCCGGAGCCGATCGCCGCGCAGGCCTCGGTGGCGCTCACCTCGGTGGCGATCCCCGCGCAGGAGCTGGGCCGCCGGGCCGTGGAGCGACTGATCGCGGGACTCTCGACGCACCCCGCAGACGAGGATCCGGCGCACCCCGTCGGCGAGGGAGCGGCGCGTGCCGCCCGCGACGGGTCGGCGCACGACGGGGCCGTGGGCGTCGAGCTCCTCACCCCGGGCCTGACGGTCCGGGACAGCTCCGGGCCCCCGCCGGCGCGTGCGGTCAGGAACTGATGGTCCGCTCCTCGCCCGCGCGCAGGACGAGCCGGGACGCCCCCGCCGGGCTCCTGAGCTCGACCTCCACGTCCCGGTCCGGCCGGACGACCGCCCGGTACTCCCCCGGTGACCACGTCAGGTCGACGCGCGCGCCGAACCGGGTCCGTACGCCCGTGAGCCGGCCGCGCGGGCAGCGGGCGGGCTGCGCGGGCAGGAGCACGAGCCGCTCGGGCGTCGACTGCACGAGGGCCTCGATGAGGAGCGCGGGCAGGGTGTGCGCGGCGTCGGCGTTGTAGACGTCGCGGCCGGGATAGTGCGCGCTCATGAGGGAGGCGTGGAAGTAGTCGCCGGTGAGCACTCGGGCGAGGGCGTCCTCGGTGCGGGCGGCGTCCCGCAGCCGGGCGGCGACCAGACCGTGGTGGAGGTGGCCGTGGGCCGAGTCGTTCTCGCTGCCCCGGAGTTCGAGGGCACGGCGGGCGGCCGCGGCGAGGTCGGGGGTGTCGTACGGGTTGATGTCGTCCAGCGGCCACACCGGGTAGAGGTGGCTGAGGTGCCGGTGGTCGTAGCGGTCGCCGAGACCGGGCCGGGTCCATTCGGCGAGCGCGCCGTCGTCGTTGACCCGGTACGGCGGGAGCCGGTCGGCGAGCGCCCGGAGCCGGGTGGCGTCCGGGTCCGGGGCACGGTCGGCGGCGGCGCGCAGGGCGTGCCGGGCGGCGGCGATGTCCATGGTGGCGTCGACCGCGCCCCAGCCTCCGCCGCGGGGGCGGTTCTCCGGGGAGTAGGAGGGGACGATCACGATCCGGCCGTCGGGTCCGGTGCGGGTGAGGAAGTCCTCGTAGAAGGCGGCGAGTTCGCCGAGGAGGGCGGTGACGCGCGGGTCGCGCCGACCGGTCGCCTCCTCGTGGGCGAGGAGCGGGACGAGCAGCCAGTCGGCTCCGGCCGTCCACAGGTGGAGGGGGTACTCGCGGCTGAAGTGGTACGTGTGGCCCGAGGCGCCGTCCGTGTGGGTGGGGGCGACGATGCCGCGGGCGCCGAAGATGTCCCGGGCGTTGTCCCGCCAGTCCGCCGACTGGCCCTCGATGAGGGCTCGGTGAGCCTCCGTCACCTCGGGGAGATCGGCGGCGACGGCGGAGGCGGTCTGGAGGTTGAGGTTGGCGTTGGTGGTGAACGCCCCCGACCAGGCGGTGTTCCAGTCGCCGGTCCACAGCCCTGGGAGCCGGGGCGGCAGGAGGCCCGAGGAGGAGAGCAGGTGGTAGCGGCCGGCGGCGAAGAGGCGTTCCAGGAGGGCGGGACTGTCGGGGCGGCCGAGCAGCGCGGAGCCGGGGAGGGCCCGTTCTGCCGCGTCCGCGCCGAGGTCGAGGGCGACGCGCCCGTAGGCGGGGCCGTGCAGCGCGGTGTGCCGGGCGAGGAGCCGCGCGTACATGCCGGGGAGGTCGTCGGAGGCACCGGCCAGGGCACGCAGGGCCTCGGTCTCGCGGACCATGTCCGTCTCCGTGGCCCGTTCGTGCCGCCGTACCCGGGTGAGGAGCAGGAGCCGCCGGGCGCCCTCGATCCGTACGCCCGAGGCGGTGACCGTGGTACGCCCGGCGTCGCCGAGGACGAGGGTGAGGCCCGTGTAGCCGAGGGAGCTCTCCGGGTAGCGGGCCCGCAGGGTGAGGACGGTCTCGCGGCGGGCGGAGGCGATGCCGCGCCCCACGTCGAGCGCGGCGGGGACGCCGGGCAGCCGGTGGTCGAGGTCGACCTCGACGACCGGACCGGGCTCGGCGACGTACTGGACGAGGACGTCGTCGGCGCGGGAGACGAAGGCTTCGCTGCGCCGCTCCCCGGACACGCCGGTGACCACCCCGGTGGTGAAGTCGACGGACCGGCGCGTCGCCACGCCGTTGCCGAAGGGCCCGCGCCGGATCCGGGTCTGGAACGCGGGGTGGAAGGGGCGGACCCAGCGCAGCGGCCGGTCGTCCGTGAAGCGTTCGGCGGCGTTCGCGTCCCCGGCGAGCAGGGCGTCCTGGAGGGCGGGCAGGGCTGCGGCGAGGCGGGGCGGCGCGGTGTCGGCGGGGTCGTTGTTCGGCCGTACGAGGGTGTGGTGGGTGACGATCACCCGGTCGTCCTGGGGGTCGCCGAAGACGAGGGCCCCGTGCCGGCCGTTCCCGGCGAGGAAGGCGTCCTCCCAGCGGGCGGCGGGCGCGGGCTCCCAGGTGCCGTGGATCACGGGCGGTCCTCCCCGGGCGCGGGTTCGTGTTCCTCCAGGACGGCGACGCCGAACCGGTCCAGCTTCACGGCTCCCTCCGTCACGGCTCCGGTGAGCAGGTCGCGGTGGCGGCCGGGAAGCGGCACCGTGACGGGGTCGCCGCCGTGGTGGAGGAGGAAGAGCAGGTCGCCGCGGCGGACGGCCTCGACGCCCTCGGGCAGGTCGTCGAGGACGGGGCGCACCCCGGCCTCGCGCGCGACGGAGGCGAGCAGCACGCTCAGGGCGGCGGGTTCGGGGAGGGTGGAGACGTACCAGGCGCGGCCGTTGCGGAGGATGGCGGGGAGTCCGTCGAGTGCGCCGCCCCGGTAGGCGGCGACGGTCTCGGCGCCCGGCGCCGGGGTGAGCTCCTCGGACCAGAGGGTGCCGTGGAAGGTGCCGCAGTCGACGTGCTCGCCCTCGTCGAGCGGCCACCACTCCTGGAGCAGGTCGATGCCGAGGAGGTCGCGGAGCCGGGCGTCCATGCCGCCGGGGCGGACCCGGTCGTCCTGGTCGGCGATGCCGGTGAGGAAGCCGCAGACGAGGGTGCCGCCGTCGCGCACGTACGCGGTGAGGTTCTCGATCGCCGCGTCGTCGAGGAGGTGGAGGTGCGGGACGAGGACGAGCCGGTGGCGGCTCAGGTCGTGGTGGGGGTGGGCGAAGGAGACCGGGAGGTGGGCGTCCCAGAGGGCCCGGTGCCAGGCGCGGACGAGCTCGGCGTGGTCGACGCGGGTGGAGAGCGCCCCGTCCGGGGTCTCGGCCCACCAGGAGTGCCAGTCGTGGAGGAGGGCGATCTCGGTGGTCACGCGGCTCCCCGCGACCCGGGGGCCGAGGGCGGCGAGGTCCTCGCCGATGCGGACGGTCTCGCGGAAGACCCGGCCGCGTTCGCCGGCGTGGCCGAGCATCCCGGAGTGGAACGTCTCTGCTCCCTGGCGGGACGGGCGCCACTGGAAGTAGCAGACGGCGTCGGCGCCGCGGGCGACGGACTGGAGCGCCCAGAGGCGGTTGAGGCCGTACGGCTTGGGGTGGTTGACGCCTCGCCAGTTGACCGCTCCGGCGGCCTGCTCCATGACCATCCACGGTCGGCCGCCGGCCTCGGAGCGGGTCAGGTCGCCGATCATCGCGTTGTACTGGCCGCCGAGCGGGTCGCGGGGGTCGGGGTAGACGTCAACGGAGACGACGTCCTCCTCCGCCGACCACGCCCAGCCGTCCTGGCCGGACCAGAAGGGCATGAAGTTGGTGGTCACGGGGAGGTGCGGGGTGTGGCGGCGGACGATGTCGCGTTCGGCGCGGTAGCACTCCAGGAGCAGGTCGGAGGTGTAGCGCCGGAAGTCGAGGACGTGGGTCGGGTTCTTCAGGTAGTGGGCGCGGCGGGGCGGCAGGACCTCGTCCCACTCCCCGTACCGCTGGCCCCAGAAGTCGCTGCCCCAGGCGGTGTTGAGGGCGTCGAGGGTGCCGTACCGGTCCTGGAGCCAGCGGCGGAAGGTGCGGGCGGCCTCGTCGCCCCAGTCGTGGGTGCAGTACTCGTTGCCGATGTGCCACATGGTCAGGGCGGGGTGGCGGGCGTACCGGGCGGCGAGGTCCTCGGTGATGGCGGCCGCGTGGCGCCGGTAGACCTCGCTGGAGTGGGAGAAGTGCTGGCGGGAGCCCCACCACTCGGTCCTGCCGTCCTCGTCGCGGGGCAGCGTCTCGGGGTGGCGGTGCCCCAGCCACGGCGGGGGCGAGGAGGTGGGGGTGGCGAGGACGACGCCGATGCCGTGCGCGTGCATGAGGTCCATGACCCGGTCGAGCCAGCCGAACTCCCGCGCTCCCGGGGTGGGTTCGATGCGGGACCAGGAGAAGACGCCGAGGGTGACGGAGGTGACTCCGGCCTCGCGCATGAGCCGGGCGTCCTCGGCCCAGGTCTCCTCGGGCCACTGCTCGGGGTTGTAGTCGCCGCCGTAGAGCAGCCGGGGCGGCCGGCCGGGCGGGCGGGTCAGGTCGTCGAGGCTGGGGGGCATCGGGCGGTCTCCGTGGGAGGTGGGGTGGGGACAGGCCGGCACTTGACGGCACAGGCCGAGGCCGAGGTCAGCCCTCGACGGCACAGGGCAAGGCCGGGGTCGGCCCTTGAGGGGACAGGCCGAGGCCGAGGTCAGCCCTTCACGGCGCCGGTCAGCATGCCCTTCCTGAAGTGTTTCTGGACGAAGGGCGAGAGGACGGCGACGGGCAGGAGGGCGAGGACCATGACGGCCATCTGGACGGCGAGTCCGGAGAGGTCGCCGGCCCTGACCGCCTGGCCGAGGCCGACCGGGATCTCCTGTTTCTGGACGAGCTGGATGAGGACGTTCTGCAGCGGCATCATGTTCTGGTCGCTGAGGTAGAGGGAGGCGTTGAACCAGGCGCTCCAGTAACCGACCGCGTAGAACAGGGTGATGACGGCGATCACCGCCCGCGAGAGCGGCATCACGATCTGCCAGAGGATCCGCAGGTCCCCGGCGCCGTCGATCCGTGCGCTGTCGACGAGTTCGGGCGAGATGCCCATGAAGAAGCCGCGCAGGACGAGGATGTTGAAGACGCTGACGGCGCTCGGCAGGATCAGGGCCAGGTAGGTGTCGGTGAGTCCGAGGGTCTGCACCAGCAGGTACGTGGGGATGAGTCCGGCGCCGAAGAACATGGTGGCCATCAGGGCGAGCAGGATGAAGCGGTGCCCGAGCGAGCCGGGCCGGGACAGCCCGTACGCGCAGAGGATCGACACCGTCATCGAGAACACGGTGCCGGCGAGGGTGACGAGCACGCTGACGACCGCCGCGCGCGTGACCTGGCCGCCGCTCAGGAGCTCCTGGTACGCGATGAAGGTGACGTCCCTCGGCACGACCACCAGGCCGCCCACCTCCGTGATCGTCTTCTTCGACGAGAGGCTGGTGACGACGACGATCCACAGCGGCACGAGGACCGCGAGGCAGGCGGCGGCGAGGAGCAGGCCCTTGGCAGCGAGCCCGGCCCGGCCGGGCGGTTCCTCCCAGACGGGCCGGGCGGGCGCCGCCCGCCAGGGGGCGAGGCGCTGGGTCATTTCCGGTACACCCCCTGCTCGCCCATGAGATGGGCGACCTTGTTCGCGGAGAGGACGAGCACGAGGCCGACGACTCCCTTGACCAGTCCGGCGGCGGCCGCGTAGCTGAAGTCCTGGCTGCGCAGGCCGGTCCACCACACGAAGGTGTCGAGGACCTCGGCGGCCCCGGGTCCGACGGCGTCGCGCTGGAGCAGGAGTTGCTCGAAGCCGACGGTGAGGGCGTCGCCGACCCGCAGGACGAGGAGCAGCGCGATCACGGGCCGGAGCGCGGGCAGGGTGACGTGCCACATGCGGCGCCACCGCCCGGCCCCGTCCATGGCGGCGGCCTCGTACAGGTCCTGGTTGACGGCGGCGAGCGCGGCGAGGAAGACGATGACGCCCCAGCCGGCGTCCTTCCAGATGCCTTCGGCGGTGACGAGGAACTTGAAGACCGCCGGGTCGGTCATGAGGTCGAAGCCCTCGTGGCCGTGGCGCCGGAGGGTCTGCGCGATGATCCCGGCGCCGCCGAGGATCTGCTGAAAGACCGTGATGACGAGCACCCAGGAGAAGAAGTGCGGCAGGTACAGGACGGCCTGGACGAGCGCCCGGACCCGGGGCCGCAGCACGCTGTTGACGAGCAGGGCGAGCGCGATGGGCACCGGGAAGAAGAGCACCAGCTGGAGGAGGAAGAGGACGAAGGTGTTCTCGACGGCGTGCCGGAACGACGGGTCGGAGAAGACCCGTTCGAACTGGGCGAGGCCCACCCACGGGCTTTCGAGCATGGCGGTGACGCCGTTGGTGGAGACGTACGGGTCGTAGTCCTGGAAGGCGACGACGTTCCCCAGGATGGGGACGTAGTTGAAGAGCAGGACGAGCGCGAGCGCCGGGACGGTCATGAGGAGGAGGGTCCGGTCGCGCCGGAACCGCCGGCCGAGCGGGACGCGCCCGTCCGTACGGCGTCGGCCCCAGCCCCGGCCCCGGCGGCGGCCCCGGCCCCCGCCGTTTCGGGCACGCGAGGTCGGGCCGTCCGGAGCCCGTACGGCCGCGTCCGCCGCTTTCGTGTCGAGCGTGCTCACGGTCAGCTCGCCGCGGAGCCGTTGGTGTCGAGGAGCTTCCGGTACCAGTCGCGCAGCTCGTCCCCGCCCTTGGTCTTCCACTCGGAGACGGCCTGCTGCATGTCGGAGACCTTCTTGCGGCCCCGGACGATGTCCTTCTCCAGTTGCTCGAAGTCGTTCATGAGGCCGGTCCACCGCGCCGGCTCGGTGATCGTCATCCCGTAGAAGGAGGACTTGGAGGTGTGGGCGCCCATGCGCTGCTGCCACTCGACCATGGACCGGGTGACCTCGGGGGTGTCGGGGTGCGCCACATAGGGGGCGGGGCTGGCGACGAACAGCCAGGAGCTGCTGACCTCCTGGTTGCCCTTGTCGGTCTTGACGGGCAGGCCGTCCTTGACGGTGTGGTGGACGCCCTCGACACCGTAGTCGGTGAGCATCCGCTCCTTGGTGCCGTAGGGCGCGGCGGTGAAGTCGGCGATGGCGAGGGCGTCTTCGACGACGGCCTGGGAGCTGCCCTTCTTCACGAAGGCCCAGATGTTGGCGGGGTTGGTGGCCCACAGCTTCGGGGCGCCGCCGGCGTGGCCGGGGATGTCCATGGCGGCCATGGCGAACGCCGGGTTCTGCGCGGCCTGTTCGGACGTCTTGGCGTACCAGTGGGAGAGGTCGTTGTTGTAGATGAGGCACTGACCCGCGGTGAAGCGGAGGCTGGTGTCACCCTGGTTCTGGGTCTTCTCGTCGGGGTGGACGACTCCGGCGTCGTAGACCTTGCGGGTCCACTCCAGGGCTTCGAGGTACTCGGGGGTCTCGACGCGGTTGACGAGCCTGCCGTCGACGAGGTGCCAGCCGAGCGCCTTGTCGCTGCCGGAGAGCACGCCGAACATGTTGTAGGCGGTCCAGGTCATGTCGCCGCAGGCCCACACCTTCGCCTTGGCGCTGGTGATCTCCTTGGCAAGGGCGAGGAACTCGTCCGCGCTCTTGGGGAGTTGCCATCCCTTGGCGTCGAAGAGGTCCTTGCGGTAGAAGGGGGCGATGTTCGTGACGTACGAGGCGGGCATGGGCAGGCCGCGCAGCTTGCCGCCGAAGAGGGAGCGCTGCCAGGCGTCGGTGGGGATGGCCGCGAGGTTCGGGTACGCCTTCACCTTGTCGCCGGAGAGGTACGGGCCGAGGTCCTCGAACTTGGCGTTGATCGCGCTGGGGATCTTGCCGCCGAGGTTCCAGCCGGGGACGACGACCACGTCGGGTATCTCGCTGGAGGCGAGGACGGCGCCGAGCTTCTGGTCGTAGACGTTGCCGTCCTGGTTCTGCCAGGTGGCCCGGACGCCGATGGCCTCGTTCATGGCCGTGTAGTACGGGTTGTCGGAGGCGGGCGGCGGCCCCCAGAACGGCGCCATGATCGTGAGCGCGCTGCCCTTGCCCTTCTTGGCGGCGACCGAGGCCTTGAGCTCGGCGCTCGGGATGGCACGGGTGAAGCCGGCGGCGGAGCCGTTCTTCGGCGCGATGTCGGGGACGACGACGGTGCCGGCCACGAAGGCGGGGAGGAGCTTCGCCGCGTCCTTGCCGGTCGTGGTGCCGTCCTTCTTCCCGGTGTCCGAGCCGCCGCCGCAGGCCGCGAGCAGCGGCGCGCCGCCGGCCACCGCGGCTGCGGCGACGGCGGTGGAGGCGAGGAAGCCCCTCCGGCTCTGCCCGGTGTCGCTCCGGCTCTGCCCGGTGTCGCTCCGGCTCTCCCCGGTGTCGCTCCGGCTCGGGGTGGATCTCCGGGAGCCCGTGGAGACGGCGTTCGGCGTCATTGCGTCAACCCTTCATGGCACGCGCCAGGGCATACGGCGACCGCGAGGGCGCCGGCCGGCTGCGGTGGTGGAGGTGGAGATGGAGGTGGAGGTGGAGCGGGCGGGGCGGATCCCCCGGGCACTGTCGACCGTCGAGTCGAAGCGCTTCGATGTTGCTGCGAGGTTAAGTGACCGTCACAGGCGCGGCAAGAGTCGGTTCCGAGTTTCTCGGCCTTCCCGCCGGGGCGGTGAGGGGTGCCGTGCGGAACCAAGAGCCGCTGGGAGCACGGGAAGTGGGCGGCTGCGACTCCTTGACACCCGCTTCCCGCCCACGGAGCATCGAAGCGCTTCGAAAGCTTCCCCTCACTCCTCTGCCAAGGGACTCGCACGTGACCGCACACCGGCCGCCCTTCCGTGACCCGGCCCTTCCCGTCGCCCGGCGCGTCGACGATCTGCTCGACCGGCTCACCGCCGACGAACGCCTGGCCCTGCTCCACCAGTTCACGCCCGGCGTCGAGCGTCTGGGGCTCGCCGCCTTCCGCACCGGACAGGAAGCCCTGCACGGTGTCGCCTGGATGGGTCCCGCGACCGTGTTCCCGCAGGCCGTGGGGCTCGGGGCGAGCTGGCACCCGGAGCTGGTGCGCCGGGTCGGCGAGGCGGTGTCCCGCGAGGCGCGGGCGATGCGCGCCAAGGACGGCCGGGTCGGCCTCAACGTCTGGGCGCCGACGGTGAATCTGCTGCGCAACCCCCTGTGGGGCCGCGGCGAGGAGGGGTACGCGGAGGACCCGGCGCTGACCTCCGCGATCGCCACCGCGTTCACCCGCGGGCTGCGCGGCGACCACCCGGTGTACTGGCGTACCGCCCCGGTCCTCAAGCACTGGCTGGCCCACAACAACGAGGCGGAGCGCGACACTTCCTCCGCGTCCGTACGCCCCCGGGTCCTGCACGAGTACGACCTGCGGGCGTTCCGGGGCGCCGTCGAGGCGGGTGCGGTGGCCGGGGTGATGCCCGCGTACAACCTGGTCAACGGGCGCCCGAACCACCTCTCCCCGTACCTGGAGGAGGAGTTGCGGCGCTGGACGGACCAGGAGCTGCTCGTCTGCTCCGACGCGGGAGCCCCGTCGAACCTCGCCGACTCCCAGGGGTACTTCGCCACGCACGAGGAGGCCGTGGCGGCGGCGCTGCGCGCCGGGGTCGACTCGTTCACCGACCACGGGACGGACGCCTCGGTGATCCTGGGCCGACTGCGGGGGGCCCTGGAGCGCGGCCTGATCGACCGGGCGGACGTCGACCGGGCGGTGCGGCGGCAGTTGACCGTGCGGTACCTCCTCGGCGAGTTCGACCCGGACCTCGATCCGTACGCGGAGGAGAGCCGGTTCGACACCCCCGAGCACCGGGAGCTGGCCCGCGAGGCGGCCGAGGCGGCGATCGTGCTCCTCAGGAACGAGCCGCCGGTCGGCGAGGAGCGCCCGCTCCTGCCGATCACGGCGACGGAAGGGGTCCGGATCGCCGTCGTCGGTCTCCTCGCCGACGCCTGCAAGCTGGACTGGTACAGCGGTTCGCTGCTGCACCGCTCCACCCCGCTCGCCGGGCTGCGGGAGCGGTTCGGGCCGGAGCGGGTGAGCTTCGCCGAGGGGGTGGACCGGATCCGGCTGCGTACCGCGTCGGGCACGTGGCTGCGGGTGCCGGAGAGCGGGACGGAGGCCGAGGTTCCGGACACCGAGGTCGCGCTCGACCCGGCTCTGCTCGCCGGCCGCACCGACCTGCCGCCGCTGACCGCCGACGCGGAGGGCTCCGAACTGGCCCTGATCGACTGGGGCGACGGGGTGCTGACCCTGCGCGCCCCCGACGGCCGGTACCTCTCGGTCGCCGGGGACGGGTTCGTCCGCGCCTCGGCCGACGAACCCGGCGGCTGGGTCGTCCAGGAGACGTTCCGGCTCGAAACCCAGGGCGACGGACACGGCGACGCACACGCTGACAGACACCTCCTTCTGCACCTGGGGACGGGTGGCTACGTCTCTGTCGCCGCCGACGGCGTGAAGGTTGCCGCCGACCGCGAATCCGCCGAGGTGTTCTCGGTCGAGACGGTCGAGCGGGGCGAGGAGGCGGTCGCCCGGGCCGCGGCCGGCGCGGACGTGGTGATCGTCGTCGCGGGGAACGACCCGCACGTCAACGGGCGGGAGACCGAGGACCGCACGACGCTCGCGCTCCCCGCCCAGCAGGACCGGCTGTGGCGGGCCGCGCACGCCGTGAACCCCCGGACGGCGCTCGTCCTCGTCTCCTCCTACCCGTACGCGGTGCCGGAGGCGGCCGCGACCCTCCCGGCGCTCCTCTGGACGGCGCACGGCGGCCAGGCGGCGGGCACGGCCCTCGCCCGGACGCTGGCCGGGGACGTCTCCCCGGCGGGCCGGCTCCCGCAGACCTGGTACGGGGCGGACGCCGACCTGCCGGGGATGCTCGACTACGACGTGATCGGCGGGCGCCAGACGTACCTGTATTTCGACGGCGTCCCGCTGTTTCCGTTCGGGCACGGCCTGACGTACACCACCGTCCGGTACGAGGGGCTGACGGCCGCCGTCGACGGCGAGGAGATGCGGATCTCCTGCACCGTCACCAACACCGGCGCCGTCGCATCGGACGAGGTCGTCCAGGTGTACGGGCGGGCCGTGGCGCCCTCCGTGCCACGGCCGCACCGTGAACTCCTCGCCCACGAACGGGTCCACCTCACTCCCGGCGCACCCACCGCACTCTCCTTCACCGTGCCGGTGGCGGCGCTCGGTTTCTGGGACGTGGCCCACCGCCGGTGGGCGGTGGACCCGGGGCCGTACGAGGTCCTCGCGGGAACCTCCAGCGCCGACGTGCGCCGCACGGTCCGCGTCGAGGTGCCGGGTACGGCGCCCGGGCCGCGTCCGGTACGGGAGACGGGCCTGGCGGCCGTCGACTACGACGAGCAGACCGCGACCGTGATCGTCGACCGCTCCCGGGTCTCCGGCGACGCGGTGACCCCGGCCGATCCGGACGTGCCCGGCACGCTCCTCTTCCGTGCCTGCGACTTCGGCGACGGCGTCACGGAACTGACCGTGACGGCCGCGGGGGCGGGCGAGGTGACGTTCTTCGCCGGTACGGGGACGGCCGCGCTGGCCCGCGTGACGGTGGGGCCCACGGACGGCCCGTACGACCACACCACCGTGGGGGCGCCCTGTCACGTCCGGGACGTGACGGACTTCCGCGTCGAACTGCGCGGGCCGTTGCGCCTCGCGCACGTCGCCTTCTCCGGCTGAAGGACCAGGAAGCGCGGCGCATGGGGCGTCCCGCCAGGGCCTCGTGGCCCGGCGGGACGCCTCTTCTCAGCGTGCGGGAGGTAGGTAGGCACCCGTGATCGTCTACCTGGGGCCCACCATGACCCGCACGTCATCCTTACGTCGCGTCGCCCTGGTCGCGACGGCGCTCGCCGCGCTCGCCGTCTCCTGCGGCACGACACCGGAGCCCGACCGTTCGGCGGCGGGCCTTGGCGCGGCGGCATCGGCCACGACCGGCTCGCTCGCGCCGTCCTCCGGCGAGGATGTCCGTGGCGCCTTCGCCACCCTCCAGGCCACGCGTGACGAATCCTGCGCGAAGGACTGCGCCGACGTCCTCGGCCGCGTCCACAAGGAACTCCAGGAGCTGGACGGGGCGATGAAGGCCGACCCCAAGGGGCCCGGACACTTCCCCGAGCCGATCCAGAAGATCGCCGAGCTCAACAAGACGCTGGCCGACGACAGTTCCTCCGAGAACCTGAAGAAGCACGAGAAGCTGCTCGTCGGCACCCGCGACTTCATCAACACGTGGATGCAGGGCCACCCGGACGACTACCGCTGACGCACCGAGGCGACGAAGACCGCGAAGGCGGCGGCGGAGACGGCGAAGGTCGAACCGGCCGGAACCTTGGAGTCGCGGACGGGGACGACTCCGAGCGTGGGAACAAGGTTGTGGGCGACCTCCACGCAGTTGCCACCGTCGTCACAGTAGGAGGACTTGAGCCGGCGGGGGACCCGACCCTCACAGAATGCTCTCTCGCAGGGCCTTGATCATGGCCAGTGAGTCCGCAGGGGAGAGTGCCTCCGCCGCAAGCCGATGATAGGTCGTGTTCAGGTAGGTCAAGGTGACGCGCTCCCGTACCAGACGCCCTCGGGCCTGCGCCTCGGTGTAGGCGAGCATGGACCGGTCGGCAAGGGTCAGGAGGGTCAAAGGCATGTGGGACGGACGTCTCTCCCCCATGCTGAACGGTGCCACCTGGACGAACGTGAACGGTCGCGCTGCCAATTCGACGAGCCGGTCGAGCTGCGCGGCCATGACGTCGGGGCCACCGACCATCTGGCGGAGGCAGCTCTCGTCCAGCACGGCGAAGTGCATGGGCGGTCGCCGCCGCTCCAGAATCTCCTGACGCTCACGCAGAATGTCCACTCTCTGCGCGGCCTGGTCGGCCGTGACGGACCCCCGCTCGACGTTGAACGCCGCCAGCACCTCTGCATACTCGGCGGTCTGGAAAAGCCCCGGAATGATCCCAATGTCGAACATGCGAATCTCGACGGCCTGGCGCTCGTAGTGGACGTACTCGGGGAAGCCCTCCAGAAGCACCCCGTCCCGCATCCTCTGCCATTCGCGCTCGAAAGACTGGGCCGTTCCCGTCAGACCAAAGGCGGAGTCGATCTCTCGCGACAATTTGAGAGTTGGAGACCTGCGGGCGGTTTCGACAGCAGAAACATGCTTGCCCGAGTACGAGGTCCGCGCCGCCAGATCCTCCTGCTTCCAGCCTCGCTCCTCTCGCAACCTGCGCAAACGTGCGCCGTACGCCGCCGCGAGCCCGCCGTCCGGGTCCAGCTCCTTCCGATTGACCACAACTCTCCTTTTGGAGGAGGACGTTGAAGATTTGAAGACCTGCCGAATATACGTCACGCTGGTGGCCCCTGGTAGTGGATTCGCTACGGAGAGGAGCACTCATGCGCGAAAGCGACCGCCCAGCCCCGGTCCCCGACCTCGGGACGTTCATGGCGGCAGACACACCCGAGGGAAAGCCCCGCCTCGGGAAGGTGACCGCCTGGGACGGCGAGTTCGTCCACCTGCAACGGCTCGGCGGGGGAAGCGCGTGGAGGGCTGCACCGTCCACGCTGCGTCGTCCGACCGAGGACGAGCGCGCACTGATCCGCGTGCTCACCACGCCAGTCACGGCGGCGACGCGCGTGAGGCAGACCTGCCCGGAGCCTCCGGTGGTCCTCTCGGTGGACCCCGTGCCGCCCGCCGTTCCGGTGCCGGGCTGTGCCACGTGCGCGGCCGCGTCCGAGCGGGAGCGGTACTGCCGCCGGAAGCACGACCATTCGGCGGCTGCGGACTTCCGCGTCGAGATCCGCAACCACCCGCACGGGACGCCGGAGTCGACGTTCCGGGAGCGGCCGTGACCACGCCGGCGGTGACCGTCGCGCCGGTCTACCGCATGGTCCAGCACGCCGGACCGGAGTCCGAGCTCACCATGACCGCGAGGTGTCTGGACGGCGGGTGCGCATGGGAGTCGGAGCCGACACCGGGGCCCGGGACCGGTGCGGTCGGGTGTGCGGCGCACACCGCGGCCACGGGACACACCACGTTCGCCGTCTGCCTGGAGTACGTCGCCCTGGTGACGACGGAGGCGGCGATCCCGTAGCCGGCGGAGTCCCGCCCTCGGGGGTCAGCCCCTCAGTGTGGCGATGGCCTTCTCGATGCGCCGAAGGCGCGTCTCGGGCTTCTTCGCGCTCTCGATGGCTCGCACGTGCTCGCGCTTGTGGCTGTACGAGAGGTTGTCGTAGGCGGCGCGGGCGACCGGGTCGTCGTCCAGAGCCCGGGCGAAGTCCGCAGGCTCGACGACGACGCGCGGTTCGGTGTCGAGCTCCAGTACGACCTCGACCTCGTCGCCGATCGCGACACCCGCGGCCTGCCGGTTGGCGTTGCTGAGGCCGAGCAGGTGGCGGCCGCGCAGGATGGCGACCCGGCTCTTCCAGGAATGCCCGTTGACCGTGATCGTCACCGGCGGTCGCGCGCCCCCGCCGAGCGCTGTTACCACCTCGGGCGGAACCTCCAGGCCCCGCATGGGCTCGGGCGGCTCGACGTGGGCCCGGAACTTCATGGCTTGCTCCTGTTGTCCGCCGGCGCATCGCGGCTACTCGGCGTAGCTCCGGCCGGTTCCCGGGGCACTGTAGCCGAGACTCCGGGCACAGCCCCTGTGAACACATCCCCCACCCGGACCGGGTCAGTTCCCGTTCTCGACACCTCCTGGTCCGAGAGTCCTCACCTCGTACGGCAGGTCGGTACCGGTCGCCTCCACGCGCGGGCCGTCCGGAGTGCCAGTCACCCGGTAGACCGCCGCGGGGGCGCCGCGGTGGTCCGGGATCGTGACGGTGGTCGTGCTGCCGACCGGACCTCCCGGGGCCACCAGGAGGGTCAGGCCGTCGAGCCAGTCGCCGTCCGGGCGGGAGTCGTCGGCGCCGAGGGGCAGGACGGCGCCGGGGCGGACGTACAGCGGGAGGCTGTGGAGGCCGTGGGTCTCGTGGCGCCAGCCGGGGCCGGTGACCGTCTCGCCGGTGAGGAGGTGGGTCCACTCCCCCTCGGGGACGTACACCTCGACCTCGCCGCCGGGGCTCATCACCGGCGCCACGAGCAGGTCGGGGCCGAGCATGTACTGCCGGTCCAGGGTCCGGCAGGCCGGGTCGTCGGGGAACTCCAGGAGCATGGGCCGCATGACGGGGACGCCCGTGGCGTGGGCCTCGGCGGCCACCCCGTACAGGTACGGCATGAGCCGGTGCTTGAGCCGGGTGAAGCGGCGCGCGACCTCGACGGCCGCCTCGCCGAACTCCCACGGCACCCGGTACGAGTCGCTGCCGTGCAGCCTGCTGTGCGAGGAGAGCAGGCCGAAGGCGAGCCAGCGCGTGAAGACCTCGGGTTCCGGCGTCCCCTCGAAGCCGCCGATGTCGTGGCTCCAGAAGCCGAAGCCGCTGAGGGAGAGCGAGAGGCCGCCGCGCAGCGACTCGGCCATGGCCTCGAAGGAGGCCCAGCAGTCGCCGCCCCAGTGGACGGGGAACTGCTGGCCGCCGGCGGTCGCCGAGCGGGCGAAGAGGACGGCCTCGCCGGTGCCGCGCTCCTCCTCCAGGAGCTCGAAGACGGTCCGGTTGTAGAGCTGGGCGTAGTAGTTGTGCATCCGCTCGGGGTCCGAGCCGTCGTGCCAGACGACGTCGGTGGGGACGCGCTCGCCGAAGTCGGTCTTGAAGCAGTCGACGCCCTGCGCGAGCAGCGGGCGCAGCTTGTCCTGGAACCAGGTCCTGGCCTCGGGGTTGGTGAAGTCGACCAGAGCCATGCCGGGTTGCCAGAGGTCCCACTGCCAGATGTCGCCGTTCGGGCGCTTGAGTAGACAGCCCCGCTCTCTGCCTTCCTCGAAGAGGGGGGACTTCTGTGCGATGTACGGGTTGATCCACATGCCGACGCGCAGGCCGCGCGCCTTCAGGCGGGTCAGCATGCCCGCCGGGTCGGGGAAGGTCTCGGGGTCCCAGGCGAAGTCCGACCACTGGTACTCGCGCATCCAGAAGCAGTCGAAGTGGAAGACGGAGAGCGGGATGCCGCGCTCCGCCATGCCGTCGACGAAGGAGGTGACGGTCTCCTCGTCGTAGCGGGTGGTGAAGGAGGTGGTGAGCCAGAGGCCGAAGGACCACGGCGGGGGCAGCGCCGGGCGGCCGGTGAGCGCGGTGTAGCGGGCGAGGACGTCCTTGGGCGTCGGGCCCGCCACGACGAGGTACTCCAGGGTTTGGTCCTCGACGCTGAACTGGACCTGGCCGACGGCCTCGGATCCGACCTCGAAGGAGACCCGGCCGGGGTGGTCGACGAAGACACCGTAGCCGCGGGAGGAGAGGTAGAACGGGATGTTCTTGTAGGCCTGTTCGCTGCTGGTGCCGCCGTCGGCCTGCCAGATGTCGACGCTCTGCCCGTTCCGGACGAAGGGCGTGAAGCGCTCGCCGAGGCCGTAGATCTGTTCGCCGACGCCGAGCGCGAGCTGGACCGCCATGTGGTGGGAGCCGTCGGCGGTGGTGACGAAGGCGGTGCCCTTGCGGCCGGACGCGGTGAGGGCGCGGCCGTCGTCCTCGTGGAAGTGCAGCGTCCAGGGCGCCGAGCGGTCGAGGCGCAGCCGCAGCGGGCCGGAGGCGAGCTCGACGACCGGACCGTCCACCGTGACCTTCCCGGCTCCGGCCCCGCCCTCCGCGAGGGCGAAGTCCGGTCCCCGGTGGGCCTTTCCGGCGTGGTGGGTGACGCGGACCCCGATGACGCCCTCGGCGGGAGCGTGGCACTCCACGGTGAGGAGGGCCGAGTTCAGCGTGTCGCCGCGGGTGGCGACCCGCTTGACGGAGGCGTAGGCGGTGAAGCGGTCGGCTTCGACGCGCAGGTCGCGGACTTCGGTGGCGTACGAGGCGTGGACACCCTCGCGCATCAGCCAGAAGCCGTCGGTGAACTTCATGCGGGTCCTTGGAGGTGGGGTGAGGTGGAGGCCGCACCGAGGGAGGAGGGGCCGCAACGAGCGAGGAGGGATGCGCCGAGCCAGGTGGGGATGCGCCGAGGGATGAGGGGCCGCAACGAGCGAGGAGGGGCTGCACCGAGCCCCCAATAGTTATCCCAGAAAACAAAACGGTGGACCAGCCCCGTAGAAAGCGTTTGCGCGAAGCATTGACGAAACACGAACGCCCCCCTAACTTCATGCCCGTTGCACTTCGTACGTCATATATGAGACGCGATACACGAGATCTGAGAGTGCTCCATGGCCTTCGCCCCCAGCCCCATCCCGTCCCGCACCCAGTACGTCCTGGAAGCGATCAAGCACGACATCCTCACCGGAGGGCTCAGACCCGGCCAGGCGCTCGTGGAGACCGAACTCGCCGCGCGCTTCGGGGTGTCGAAGACCCCGGTGCGCGAGGCGCTCAAGACCCTCGCGGGCAGCGGGCTCGTGGTGATGAGCCAGTACAAGGGCGTCACGGTCCGGATGGTCGACGCGGACATGGCCCGCGCGGTCTACGACGTGCGCCTGCTCCTGGAGCCCGAGGCGGTCCGCCGCGCCGTCGCCACCGCCGCCCCGCTCGACGCGGCGGACGAGGCGCTGCGCCGGGCCGCCGGGGCCGAGGACCCGGCCGAACGGTCCCTGGCCAACCGGGACTTCCACCGCGCGCTCTACCTGCCCTGCGGGAATCCGCTGCTCGGCCGGATGCTCGACGAGGTCCGTGACCAGGCCGCCCTGGTCTCCACGGTCGCCTGGGCCGCCGTCCCCTCCTGGGAGCGCGAGGCCGCGGAGCACGAGGAGATCCTGCGGCTCGCCGTCGCGGGCGATGCCGAAGGCGCCGGCCGGGCCGTGCACGACCACATCGCGTCGTTCGTCGAGCGCGCCTTTCCCCACTCCCCCCTGAACAGCGAGTGAGCACCCCGTGAGCATGGAGTTCGAGACCCTGAGGGCCGCCCTCGCCGACGTGGTGGCCATCCCCGTCACCCCGTTCGCCGAGGACGGCTCGGTCGACACCGCGGCGCACCGCGCGCTGCTGCGCCGCCTCCTCGACGGCGGCGTCCGCACCCTCACGCCGAACGGCAACACCGGCGAGTTCTACGCCCTCACCCCCGAGGAGCGCCGCTCCCTCACCGAGGCGACCGTCGAGGAGGCCGGGGACCGCGCCGTGATCCTGGTCGGCGTCGGCCACGACGTGCCGACGGCCGTCGAGGCCGCCCGGCACGCCCGCGCCGCCGGGGCCCACATGCTGATGGTCCACCAGCCCGTCCACCCGTACGTCTCCGAGAGCGGCTGGGTCGACTACCACCGGGCCATCGCCGAGGCCGTGCCGGAGCTCGGTGTCGTCCCGTACCTCCGCAACCCGCTCCTGAGCGGCGCCCGGCTCGCCGAGCTCGGCGCCGCCTGCCCGAACGTCGTCGGGGTGAAGTACGCCGTCCCGGACGCGTCCCGGTTCGCGGGCTTCGCCCGGGACGCGGGCCTCGACCGGTTCGTGTGGGTGGCGGGGCTCGCCGAGCCGTACGCCCCCTCGTACTTCGCGAGCGGCGCGACGGGCTTCACCTCCGGCCTCGTCAACGTCTCCCCCGCGCTCTCCCTGGAGATGCTGCACGCGCTGCGGGCCGGCGACTATCCGACCGCGATGAAGGTGTGGGAGCGGATCCGCCGTTTCGAGGAGCTGCGCGCGGCGAACGGCAGCGCCGACAACGTGACCGTGGTCAAGGAGGCCCTCGCCTCCCTCGGCCTGTGCCGCCGCGACATCCGCCCGCCGAGCCGCGAACTCCCCGAGAGCGAGCGGGCCGAGGTCGCCGCGATAGCCGCCGGGTGGCCGATGTGACGAGGAGACCCGAGGACCTGCGCAGTCACCAGTGGTACGGCACGGACGGGCTGCGTTCGTTCAGCCACCGGGCCAGGACCCGCCAGCTCGGCTACCTGCCGGAGGAGCACCTCGGCAAGCCGGTGATCGCGATCCTCAACACCTGGTCCGACATCAACCCGTGCCACGTCCACCTCCGCGACCGCGCGCAGGCCGTGAAGCGGGGCGTGTGGCAGGCCGGCGGCTTCCCGCTGGAGTTCCCGGTCTCCACCCTCTCGGAGACCTTCCAGAAGCCGACCCCGATGCTCTACCGCAACCTCCTCGCCCTGGAGACGGAGGAGTTGCTCCGCTCGTACCCGGTGGACGGGGCGGTGCTGATGGGCGGCTGCGACAAGACGACCCCGGCGCTGCTCATGGGCGCCGCCTCCGTCGACCTGCCGACGGTCTTCGTCCCGGCCGGTCCGATGCTGCCCGGCCACTGGCGCGGGGAGACCCTCGGCTCCGGCACGGACATGTGGAAGTACTGGGACGAGAAGCGCGCCGGGCGGATCGGCGACTGCGAGATGGCCGAGCTGGAGAGCGGTCTGGCCCGCTCCCCCGGGCACTGCATGACGATGGGGACGGCCTCCACGCTCACCGCCGCCGCGGAGACCCTGGGCGTGACCGTGCCGGGCGCCTCCTCGGTGCCGGCGGTGGACTCGGGTCACGACCGGATGGCCGCGGCCTCGGGGCTGCGGATCGTGGAGCTCGTACGGGAGGACCTGCGGCTGTCGCGGCTGCTGACCCGGGAGGCGTACGAGGACGCGGTCGCCGCCGTCCTGGCGCTCGGCGGCTCGACCAACGCGGTGATCCACCTGATCGCGATGGCCGGGCGCTCCGGGGTGAAGCTGACGCTCGACGACTTCGACCGTATCGCGCGGACCGTCCCGGTCCTCGCGAACCTGCGGCCCGGCGGCCGGTACCTCATGGAGGACTTCCACTTCGCCGGCGGGATGCCCGGGTTCCTGTCGCGGCTCACGGACGTGCTGCACCTGGACCGGCCGACGGTCTCGCACGCCACGCTGCGCGAGCAGCTCGCCGGGGCCCTCGTCCACGACGAGGACGTCATCCGCGACCGGGCGAGACCGCTGGCGGCCGAGGGCGGGGTCGCCGTGCTGCGCGGCAACCTCTGTCCGGACGGAGCGGTCATCAAGCACATCGCGGCCGAGCCGCGGCTGCTCAAACACACGGGTCCCGCGGTCGTCTTCGACGACTACCGGACCATGCAGCGGACGATCGACGACCCGGCGCTCGGCATCACCGCCGACCACGTCCTCGTGCTGCGCGGAGCGGGCCCCAAGGGCGGGCCGGGCATGCCGGAGTACGGGATGCTGCCGATCCCCGCGTACCTCCTGGAGCAGGGGGTGAAGGACATGGTCCGGATCTCCGACGCCCGGATGAGCGGGACGAGTTACGGGGCGTGCGTGCTGCACGTGGCGCCCGAGTCCCATGTCGGCGGACCCCTTGCCCTCGTCCGTACGGGCGATACGATCACCCTCGACGTCGCGGCGCGCTCCCTCCATCTGCACGTCACGGACGAGGAGCTGGACCGCCGCAGGGCCGCGTGGACACCACCGCCGGCCCGGTACGAGCGCGGCTACGGCGCGCTCTACATGGAGCAGATCTCCCAGGCCGACACCGGCTGCGACTTCGCGTTCCTGGCCAGGCCGGGAACCACCCCCGATCCGTACGCGGGCTGACCCCGCCACCCGAGGCACCACCCGAGCCCCGCCCCTGAGCGCGACCCCGCGCCCGCCCCGAGCCCGTCCGAGAACCGACCCCGCCCCACCTGTCCGAAATCTCGAACGTCGTTCGCGAAGCGCTTCACCGAGAACGGAGCCGCCGTCATGGCCTCAGCTGTGACCTCACCGCCCCAGGCCGACACGGCACGGAGGCGCCGCCGCACGGGATCGGCCCCCCGCCGACTGCCGTATCTCCTGATCGCCCCCGCCGGACTGCTGATGCTGGGCTTCATCGCCTACCCGGTGCTCAGCGTCTTCTACTACAGCCTCCAGCACTACAACCCCACCAAGCCCTGGCGGAACGGCTTCGCGGGCCTGGAGAACTTCACCCGGATCCTCACCGACGACCCGCACTTCTGGGGGACGCTGACCTTCAGCGCGAAGTGGGTCGTGGTCGAGGTCACCCTCCAGCTGCTCTTCGGCCTCGCCCTCGCCCTGATCGTCAACCAGACGTTCGTGGGCCGCGCCCTGGGCCGGGCCCTCGTCTTCTCGCCGTGGGCCGTCTCGGGCGTGCTCACCTCCGCGATCTGGGTGCTGCTCTACAACTCCCAGACCGGCATCACGCGTTACCTGGCGGACCTGGGCATCGGCGAGTACGGCACGTCCCTGCTCTCCGACACCTCGACCGTCTTCCCCGCGGCGATCGTCGCCGACCTCTGGCGCGGGGTGCCCTTCTTCGCCATCCTCATCCTGGCCGACCTCCAGTCCGTACCGAAGGACCTGTACGAGGCGGCCGAGGTCGACGGGGCGGGCCGGATCCGCCAGTTCCTGCACATCACGCTGCCCCACATCCGGGACGCGATCGTGCTGTCCACGCTGCTGCGCGCGGTGTGGGAGTTCAACAACGTCGACCTGCTCTACACCCTGACCGGCGGCGGCCCCGCGGGCGAGACGACCACCCTCCCGCTGTACATCGCCCACACCAGCGTCGACGCCCACAACTTCGGATACGCCTCCGCCCTCACCACGGTGGCGTTCGTGATCCTTCTCTTCTGCTCGATGGTCTATCTGCGCCTGAGCAAGTTCGGAGGCGACGGCAAGTGACAGCCGAGTCCACCCTGACCGCCGTCCCCGCCCCGGGGGCCGCGCAGGCACCACCGCCCCCCGACCGGACCCCGCCGGCCGCCGGCCGCAAGCGCCGGCCGGCCTGGGACGAGGTCCCCCGCTGGCAGATCTATCTGCCCCTCGGGATCTACCTCGTCTTCACCCTCGTCCCGTTCTACTGGATCCTCCTGTTCGCGGTGCGGCCGGCCGGATCCACCTCGCTCCTGCCGTGGCCGATGACCACCGACCACTTCGAGAAGGTGTGGACGGACCGCAGCTTCGGCGTCTTCTTCCAGAACAGCCTGCTCATCGGCGTCGCGGTGCTCGTCATGACCACCGTCGTCGCGCTGGCCGGCGGCTACGCGCTCGCCCGCTTCGACTTCCGGATCAAGAAGGGCTTCATGCTGGCCCTGCTCTGCTCGCAGTTCGTGCCCGGCGCCCTGCTGCTCGTGCCGCTCTTCCAGATCTTCGCCGAGCTCCGGATGATCAACTCCCTCGGCTCGGTCGTCATCGCCGAGACCGTCTTCCAGCTCCCGCTGTCGATGATCCTCATCAGCGGCTTCATCAGGAACGTGCCGTACTCCCTGGAGGAGGCCGCCTGGGTCGACGGCTGCAACCGCTTCCACGCCTTCCGGATCGTCGTCCTGCCGCTGCTGCGGCCCGGCCTGGTCGCCGTCGGCTCCTTCGCCTTCGTCCACGCCTGGAACCACTTCCTGTTCGCCCTGATGTTCCTCAGCAGCCAGGACAAGCAGACGATCCCCGTCGGCCTCAACACCCTCATGGGCGCCGACAGCGTCGACCTCGGCGCGCTCGCGGCGGGCGGCGTCATCGCCGCCGTCCCCGTCGTCATCGTCTTCGCCTTCATCCAGAAGTGGCTGGTCACCGGCTTCAGCGCCGGGGCGGTGAAGGGATGAACAGCAACCACCCGCAGAGGGAAAACATGAACGCCGCACCCACCCGCACCCCGCTGCCGGTCGTCCTCGCCGGCGCTCGCGGCCACGGCCGCAGCCACCTCCTCAACATCCGCCGCCTCGAAGAGCGCGGACTCGTCCGGCTCGCCGGGGTCTGCGAACTGCGCCCGCTCGACGCGGCCGAGCTCGACGGCATCGGGGACCCGGCGCAGTCCGCCGACTTCGAGGCGCTCCTCGCCGCCACCGGCGCCCGGATCGCCGTCCTCAGCACCCCCATCCAGACCCACACCGACATGACCCTCGCGGCCGCCCGGCACGGGGCGCACATCCTCCTGGAGAAGCCGCCCGCACCGTCGTTCGCGGAGTTCCGCAAGATGGCCGACGGCGTCGCCGAGGCCGGGGTGGCCTGTCAGATCGGCTTCCAGTCGCTCGGCTCGCACGCCGTCCCCGCGATCCGCCGGATGGTCGAGGAGGGCGCGATCGGCGAACTCCTCGGGGTCGGCGCCGCCGGAGCCTGGGTCCGCGACGAGGCCTACTTCCGGCGCGCGCCCTGGGCCGGCCACCGGCGGCTCGGCGGCGTCGACGTCGTCGACGGGGCGCTCACCAACCCCCTCGCGCACGCCGTCGCCACCGCGCTCGCCCTCTCCGGCTCCCCCCGCGCCGAGGACGTCGAGCACATCGAGACCGAACTGCTCCACGCCCACGCCATCGAGTCCGACGACACGTCCTGCGTCCGGGTCGTGACCGCGGCCGGCACCCCGGTGACGGTGGCGGCGACGCTCTGCGCCGAGAAGTCCTCGGAGCCGTACGTCGTCGTCCACGGCAGCCAGGGCCGCATCACCTTCTGGTACCGGCAGGACCGGGTCCTCGTACAGCGGGCCGGGCACGGCCCCGTCGAGACCGAGTACGGGCGGACCGACCTCCTGGAGAACCTCGTCGCCCATGTGACGGACGGCGAGCCGCTGTGGGTGCCCCCGGCGGAGACCGGCGCCTTCATGCGGGTCGTCGAGGCGGTCCGTACGGCCCCGGATCCGCTGGAGGTGCCCGCCGCGCACTGGCGCACCGAGCCCGGCGAGAGCGCGCCGCGCCGGGTCGTCGACGGGATCGACGCCCTGGTCGACGCGAGCGCCGACGAGCTGCGGCTCTTCTCCGAACTCGGCGCCGTCTGGGCGCCGTCGACCCGGGCGGAGGCCCGATGACCGCCGAGCCGCCCACCCTCCTGCGCTGCGCGGGCCGCACCGTCGCCCGCTACACGACCCGGCCCGCGCTGGCCGCCGACCACGCGCCCCGGCCGTATCTGCACCCCGTGACCACCCTCGGCGGGCGGGTGGTGACCGAGACCGTGCCCGAGGACCACCCGCACCACCTGGGCGCGGGGGTCGCCGTCGCCGACGTCGCGGGCCACAACTTCTGGGGCGGGCGCACCTTCGTCCGCGACCGCGGTTCGGTCGAGCTCGACAACCACGGTGTGCAGCGGCACGACGGGTTCAAGCTGTGCGACCCGGACGGCTTCGTCGAGGAGCTGTCCTGGTGGGCGGGGGGCGAGCGGCTCCTGCGCGAGCACCGGACCGTGGCGGCCACCGCCCTCACGGACTCCGCCTGGGCCCTCGACCTCACCTTCTCCCTCGCCAACGTGTCGGGGCGGGACCTGTCGATCGGCAGCCCCGCGACGAACGGCCGGCCGGGCGCGGCGTACGGCGGGTTCTTCTGGCGCGCGCCCCGCGCGCCCGAGGAGACCTCCGCGCCCGCGGTCTTCGGGGCGGCCCCGGACGCCGACGGCGAGTTGGCGGTGCACGGCGCCCGCTCGGACTGGGTGGCCCTCGCGGGCGAGGGCTGGACCCTGGTCTTCGCCGGGGCGACGGAGACGACCCGCCGCGACCCGTGGTTCGTGCGGGCCGCCGAGTACCCGGGCGTGGGGTCGTCCCTCGCCCACGACGGCCGGCTGCCGGTGCCCGCCGGGGAGACGTGCGTACGGCGGGTGGTGACCGTCGTCGCCGACGGCCGGCTCGACCGGGCCGGCGCCGCGGCCCTGGTCCGCAAGGCGGTGGCGTCGTGAGCGGAGCCCGTACGGCGGCCCCGTCGGCGGCCACGTCGGCAGCCCCGCCGGCCGCCACCGGCGACCTGGGCGACGGTACGTACCGCAATCCGGTCCTCGCGGCCGACTGGTCGGACCCGGACGTCGTCCGGGTCGGCGAGGACTACTACCTGACGGCGTCCAGCTTCGGCCGCGCCCCCGGGCTTCCGCTGCTCCACTCCCGGGACCTCGTCAACTGGACGATCGTGGGCCACGCCCTGGAGCGGCTCGAACCGGCCGCCGCGTTCACCGCGCCCCGGCACGACCGCGGGGTCTGGGCGCCGTCGCTGCGCCACCACGACGGACGGTTCTGGATCTTCTGGGGCGACCCCGATCACGGGATCTTCCAGGTCAACGCCCCTTCGGTGCGCGGACCGTGGACCGTCCCGCACCTGGTGAAGTCCGGGCTCGGCCTGATCGACGCCTGCCCTCTCTGGGACGAGGAGTCCGGGGAGGCGTACCTCGTGCACGGCTGGGCCAGGTCCCGCGCCGGGTTCAACAACCGGCTCACCGGGCACCGGATGAGCCCCGACGGCGCGAAGGTCCTCGACGAGGGCCGGGTCCTCGTGGACGCCGACCTGATCCCGGGCTGGTTCACCCTGGAGGGCCCGAAGCTGTACCGGCACGACGGCTGGTTCTGGATCCTCGCCCCGGCCGGGGGCGTGGCCACCGGCTGGCAGGGCGCCTTCCGGTCACGGTCGTTCCACGGCCCGTACGAGGAGCGGACCGTGCTCGCGCAGGGCGACACCGACGTCAACGGCCCCCACCAGGGCGGCTGGGTGCGCACCCAGCGCGGCGAGGACTGGTTCCTGCACTTCCAGCAGTCGGGCGCCCACGGCCGGCTCGTCCACCTCCAGCCGATGCGCTGGGGCCCGGACGGCTGGCCGGTGCTGGGCGACGGCGGCGCGCCCGTCCGCGTCCACCGCAAGCCGGACCTGCCGGAGCAGCCGCGCTCACGGCCGGCGGTCGACGACACCTTCCCCGGCGGGCGGTTCGGCCGCCAGTGGCAGTGGACCGCCAACCCGGACGAGGGCTGGGCGACCCAGCACGCGGGCGACGGTCTGCGCCTCGGCTGTGTCCGTACGGACCGGCTCGACGATCTGCGGAGCGTGCCGCACGTCCTCACCCAGCGGCTGCCGGCCGGGGCGTGCACGGTCGAGGTCGGGCTGCGTCTCGACGGCGAGGCGGCGGGGGCCCGCGCGGGGGTCGTGGTCCTCGGCGACGCGTACGCCTGGATCGGCCTGGAACGGGCCCCGGACGGCACGGTCCTGCTGACCCACCGCTTCGCCCCCGCCCAGGCCGACCGGGAACGGGACGCGGCGCACTCCCGGCCGGTGGCCGGAGACCGGGTCCTGCTGCGGATCGAGATCACGGCGGACGCGCGCTGCCGCTTCTCGTACGCCTCCGAAGACACCTCCGAAGACGCCTCCGAGCACGCCTCCGAAGGCGGCGACGGCGACGGCCCCGGAGTCCCGGTCCCGCTCGGCCCGGAGTTCGCCGCCACCCCCTGGCGCTGGGTCGGCGCGCTGCTCGGCCTGTTCGCGGGCGCGCCGGAGGGCAAGGGGCACGCCGGGACGGCCGTGTTCTCCGCTTTCCGCGTCACCGCCTGAGTACCCCTCGCTCCCCCTGACCTCCCCCACATCCCCAGCACATCCCCATCCCCGCAAGACCCCGAGAGAAGAGAGCCGACGATGACCATCTTCCCCGGCGGACGGCGCAGAGCCGCCCTCGCCCTCGCCCTGACCGGAGTCCTCGCCCTGACCGCCACCGCCTGCGGTGACGACGGCAGCGGCGCGGGCGGCGACAAGGGTACGGAGGGATCGGGCAAGGGCAAGATCACCTTCTGGGACAACAACGGCGGAGTCCGCACCGATGTCTGGAAGGAGATCATCGCGGACTTCGAGAAGGCGAACCCGGACATCGACGTCGAGTACGTCGGGGTGGCCTCCAAGGAGGTGCAGTCCAAGTACGACACCGCCATCCAGGGCGGCGGTCTGCCGGACGTCGGCGGCGTCGGCGCGGCCATGCTCGCCGGGATCGCCGCGCAGAACGCCCTGGAGCCGCTGGACGCCCGGGTCGAGGACAGCGCGCTCAAGGGCAAGCTGAACACGGGCATGGTCGACAGCGTCAAGGCCGCCGGCGGCCAGGACAAGCTGTTCACGGTCCCGACCTCCGCCAGCAACGGCGTCCTCTACTACCGCACCGACCTGTTCAAGGCGGCCGGTCTCGCCGAGCCCACCACCTGGTCGGCGTTCTACGCGGCGGCCGAGAAGCTCACCGCGAAGGACAAGAACCGTTTCGGCTACACGATCCGCGGTGGCGCGGGCTCCATCGCCCAGGCCCTGGACGCGATGTACGGCCAGAGCGGCATCACCGACTTCTGGAACGGCGACAAGACCACCGTCAACGACCCGAAGAACGTCGCGGCCCTGGAGAAGTACGCCGGCCTGTTCAAGAAGAACACCCCGGCCGCCGACGTCAACAACGACTTCACCAAGATGGTCGCCCAGTGGGACAGCGGCGAGATCGGCATGCTGAACCACAACCTGGGCTCGTACCAGGACCACGTGAAGGCGCTCGGCACGGAGAAGTTCCGGGGCATCCCGAACCCCACCCTTGACGACGGCACCCGGGTGCAGGTCTCCAACCCGGTCGACGGCCTCGGACTGTTCTCCTCCAGCAAGAACAAGGCCGCCGCCTGGAAGTTCATCGAGTTCGCGGCCTCCCACGCGTCCAACAGCAAGTGGAACAAGTCGGCCGGCGCCATCCCCGCCAACACGGAGGCCGCGAAGGACCCGTGGATCCAGGAGGCCGAACCGACCAAGCTCGCCGCCGACGTCCTCTTCAGCGGCAAGGCCACGATCGTGCAGCTGCCCTACTACCTGCCCGACTGGAACACGATCTCCAAGGCCGACAACGAGGCCGCCTTCCAGAAGGTCCTCCTCGGCAAGGCCACGGCCAAGGAGTTCCTCGACACCCTCGCCGAGCAGCTGAACGCGGCCCAGGCCGAGTGGAAGCAGCAGAACAAGTGAGCGTCGGCCGCCGCGCGGTGGTCACGGCCGGGGCGGGCCTCGCGCTCGCCCTGGCCGGGACGCCCGCCCTGGCAGGGGCGCCCGCCGCCCGTTCCCAAGGACTTCCTTCCCCAGGACACCCTCCCCAAGGACACCCCCGTATGCGCACCGTCTTCCTCGCGGGCGACTCCACGGCCGCCCAGAAGTACGCCGACGCCGCACCCGAGACCGGCTGGGGCATGGCGCTCCCCTTCTTCCTGCACCAGGGCCTGACCGTCGCCAACCACGCGGTCAACGGACGCAGCACCAAGAGCTTCCTCGACGAGGGCAGGCTCGACGCGATCCTCGCGGCGATCCGCCCCGGCGACCTGCTCCTCGTCCAGTTCGGCCACAACGACGAGAAGACCACCGATCCCACCCGCTACACCGAACCGTGGACCACCTACCAGGACAACCTGCGGGTCTTCGTCGAGGGCGCGCGTTCCCGGGGCGCCCTCCCGGTGCTCGCCACCTCCGTCGAGCGGCGGAAGTTCGCCGCCGACGGCACCGCCCTGCGCACCCACGGCGCCTACCCGGCGGCGATGCGGGAGACCGCCCTGGAGGCGGACGTCCCGCTCCTCGACATCGAGACGCTGTCCCTGGCCCTGTGGCAGAAGCTCGGCCCCGAGGCCACGAAGACGTACTTCAACTGGACCGCGGCCGAGCAGGACAACACCCACTTCAACCCGCCCGGCGCGATCGAGGTGGCCCGTCTCGTCGCCGCCGAACTGCTCCGCACGCACGTCCTCGCGCCGCGCGAGACGCGCCGCCTGGACGACGAGATCCCCACCGACCGGATCACCTGGCCCGTTTCCGAGGAGAGCTGACCGTGAACCGACGCAAGCAGCTGGGAGTGGTGGCCGCGACCGCCCTCGCCCTGGCGGTCACCGCGCCCGCCGCCGGTGCCCACACCGGCCACCGCCCGGCCGCCGACCCGGCCAGGGCGACCCTGCCGGCCGGCGACGGCTGGGCGGCCGAGGGCACCGGCACCACCGGCGGGTCCGCCGCCGACGCCACCCGGGTCGTCACCGTCACCACCTGGGCGGAGTTCCGGGCCGCGCTCGAAGCGCCCGGCGCCGGACCCCGCATCGTCAAGGTGGTGGGGACGCTCGACGCGACGGCCGACGGCTGCGCCGCCTTCGAGGCCCCCGGCTACGACTTCGCCCGCTACCTCGCCGACTACGACCCGGCGGTCTGGGGGTACGAGCACGAGGTCAGCGGCCCCCAGGAGGAGCTGCGGGCCGCCTCCGCCAGGGCGCAGGGCGAGGCGATCAAGGTGAAGGTGCCGGCCGACACCACGATCATCGGCGTCGGCCGGCACGCGGGGATCACCGGCGGCAGCCTCCAGGTGCAGGGCGTGGACAACGTCATCGTCCGGAACCTCACCCTGGAGAGCCCGCTCGACTGCTTCCCCCAGTGGGACCCGACGGACGGCGCGACCGGGGCGTGGAACTCCGAGTACGACAGCCTCGTCGTGTACGGCTCCACCCACGTCTGGATCGACCACAACACCTTCACCGACGGGGCCCACCCGGACAGTTCGCTGCCCTCGTACTACGGGGAGGTCTACCAGCAGCACGACGGCGAGCTGGACGTCGTGCGCGGCGCCGACCTCGTCACGGCCTCCTGGAACGTCTTCACCGACCACGACAAGACCCTGATGATCGGCAACAGCGACAGCGCGGGCGCCACCGACCGGGGCAGGCTGCGCGTCACCCTCCACCACAACCTCTTCGACAAGGTCGTGGAGCGGGCGCCCCGGGTGCGCTTCGGACAGGTCGACGCGTACAACAACCACTTCGTGGTGGCGGGTCCTTCGTACGTGTACAGCCTGGGCATCGGTCAGGAGTCCCAGCTCGTCGCCGAGAAGAACGCGTTCACGCTCGCCGCGGACGTCCCCGCCGGGCAGATCCTGAAGAAGTGGAAGGACGCGCCCGTCACGACCTCGGGCAACCACGTCAACGGCCGCCCGGTCGACCTGCTCGCCGTCCACAACGAGCAGTACCCCGCGGAAGCGCTGCGCGGGGACGCGGGCTGGACGCCGGTGCTGCGCACCCGCGTCGACCACCCGAAGGCCGTCCCGGCCCTGGTCGACCACCACGCGGGCGCCGGCCGCCTGCGCTGAGCCTTCTCGGCAGGGGGCCGGGGGGCACTCCCCCCGGCCCCCCTTTCCCTCCCTCCCTCCCACCCACCCACCAGCGAAGGAGCACCCGCATGCCCTCGCACCACCCCGGAGCCGATGCGATCGGCCGCCGTACCCTCCTCACCGCCGGTGCCGGCGCGGCCCTCGCCCTGGCCCTGCCCGCCGGAACGGCGACGGCGGCGTCGCCGAACCGCCCCTTCGGACGCTTCGGTTCGCCCGCCGCCCGGCTCACCGAGCGGACGCTGTACGTGCACCCCGGCGGGCTCGGCGACCACACCACGGTCCAGGCCGCCGTCACCACCGCGAACGGCACCGGCTGGACGCTGGTGCTCGCCGCCGGGACGTACCGGGAGACGGTCACGGTGAGCTCCGCCCGTACCGAGATGACGTGGATCGGCGCGAGCGGGGACGCCCGGGACGTCGTCGTGGTGTACGCCAACGCGGCCGGGACGCCCCGCCCCGAGGGCGGCACCTACGGCACGAGCGGTTCGGCGACGACCACCGTGCAGGCGGACGGCTTCACCGCGCAGGGGGTCACCTTCGCCAATGACTTCCTCCGTACCGACCTCCCGGGGAACCCCGGCACGCAGGCCGTGGCGCTCAAGGTGCAGGGGGACCGCTCGGCGTTCCTCCACTGCCGATTCCTCGGCCACCAGGACACGCTGTACGCGGACTCGATGTCCCTGTCGGCCTTCGCCCGGCAGTACTTCGCGCACTGTTACGTGGAGGGTGACGTCGACTTCGTCTTCGGCCGGGCCACGGCGGTCTTCGAGCAATGCCACTTCCGTACGCTGGCCCGCACCGATCTGCCGGGCGCCCCGTACGGCTTCGTCTTCGCCCCGTCGACGGCGGGCGCCGGCCCGTACGGCTTCCTGGCCTCCCGCTGCCGGATCACCAGCGAGGCACCCGACGGCTTCTACAAGCTGGCCAGGCCCTGGGTCCCGAGCTCGGACCCGACCGCCCGCCCGTCGCTCGTGGTCCGGGAGAGTGTCCTCGGCCCCGGGATCGACGCCGTCGCCCCGTACGCGAACATGCGCGACGCCTACCCGTGGCAGGCCCAGCGCTTCGCGGAGTACCGCAACTCCGGCCCGGGCGCCACGATCACCGTCCCGGAGAACCGCCCCCAACTGACGGCGGCCGGGGCCGCGTCCGCGACCCCGGCGGTGTACCTGGGCGACTGGACCCCCGAGCCGGTCGGACCGGCAGGTCGAGGCAGTCGATCGCGGTGGCGGGACTGAGGAACGGGTCGAGCGCCTGGCCGGCGGCGAGGGGAGCGTCAGCCGAGCCGTGGCGTCCGGGACACCGGCAGGCGGGCGCAGCGGCGGCAGGCGCGGGCCGAGGTCGCCACGACGGCGTGCGAGGCGGCGGCGAGGGCTCCGGCGAAGGCGAGCAGCGGCCAGTTCGTGGTGAGGGCCGAGGCGACGGCGAGCGCGAGGGTCGTGACGGCCAGGGCGATGCCGGCGGTGGTCCCGGTCCAGGCGACGACGAGCGGCAGCCGGGGCGGGGTGGGCAGCCGGCGGGCGAGAGTGCCGGTGACGGCGAGAGTCGCGGCGGCGAGCAGCGCGGCCGCGATCGCCACTCCGGCCAGGTGGGTGGCGAGGAGCTGTGCGGTACGGGGGATCAGCGCGGCCTCGTCGTGGTCGGGAGTCCCGGCCACGTACCAGCAGGCGATGAGGAAGGGGGCGGTGAGCGCGACGGCCCGGGCGGTGTGCCGGGCCTGGGCGAGGGTCAGCTCCCGCTGGCAGCTCGGCACGAGCTCCTCGACGGTCCCGAACTCCCGCACCGCCGCGCGGATCGCGTCCGGATACGAGCCGCCCGGCTCGGCCCGGGCGTCCGCCGTGTCGGCGAGCCCGCCGCTGATCTCGTCGACCAGCCGGGCCTTGGCGCGGGCCGGTCCGTACAGAGCGGCGGACAGTTCGGCGGCGTACGCCTCAAGGGGGTCGGTGCCGGGCTCGGTGTCGGGGGCGGTCACGTGGCGAGCCCGGGCGGCGGCGTGGTCGGGTTGAGGACCGAGCCGATCGCGGCGGTGAACTCGCTCCACGCCGTCCGCTCGCCCGCCAGGGTCTGCCGGCCCGCGTCGGTGAGCTCGTAGCAGCGCCGGCGCCGTTCGCCGGAGGACTGCCAGCTGCTGCTCAGGAGGCCGATCCGCTCCAGGCGCTGGAGCGCCGGATAGATCGTGCCCGTCCGCAGTTCGAGTACGCCCCCGCTGCGCTGCTGGACCGCGGCGATGATCGCGTACCCGTGCAGGGGGCCCTGTTCGAGCACCGCGAGCAGCAGTCCGTCCAGGTGCCCTCGTACCGCATCCGCCTTCATAGGTAGGCAGCCTACCCAAAGGATCGGTAGGCAGTGTATGTATGGGTGACCAACATATTGGCAGCCAACGCATCGGCGGCCAGTTCGTCGAGCTCCCGAGCTCCCGTGCGGAGGCATGCGCTGTGACCGAATTCCTGTTGTCCGTCCACGTCCTGGTGGCGATCGTCACGGTCGGGTCGATCACCGTGGCCGCCTCGGCGTTCCCGCGCTACGCGCTGAAGGCCTTCGGCGGCGGCGAGGAACGGGAAGGGGGGTCCGCGGGGAGTTCCGAGGGGACCGGGACGGCCGTCTTCCTCCACCGCGTCTGCACCGGGTACGCCGTCGCCGGTGTCGTCGTCCCGGTCTTCGGGGTGGCGACCGGCGCCCAGCTCGGCGTCCTGACCGACGCCTGGCTGATCGTGTCGATCGTCCTGACCGTGATCGCCGCGGCCCTCCTCGGGCTCGTCGTCCTGCCCGGCCAGCGGCGCCTGCTCGCCCTGGCCGAGGGCGCGTCCACGGAGGAGGAGGCGCGCCCCGTCGCGACCCGACTGGCCATGCTCACCGGGATCTTCAACCTCGTCTGGGCGGTCGTCGTCGTCCTGATGATCGTCCGCCCCGGTTCCACGACGGGCGCGTGACTCCCTGACGGGGGTGAGGCTCCCGACCGGGGGCCTCACCCGCGAGCCCGCAGGCGCCGCTTCCCGTACGCGACGGTGACCACGGCGAGCAGCGGCCCCCACAGGACGAGCGGGGCGTAGCAGACGTAGTAGAAGGCGGACTCCCAGCCGCCGGCCTGGCCCGGGAAGTCGGCGGACAGGGCGTCGCCGCGGATCGTGGTCCCCATGACCTCGGTGACGAAGCTGAGAACGGTCCACAGGAGCGTGAGGGCCGTGGCGCCGAGGGCGGCCGGGACGAGCACCGCCGCCGGAGGGATGCGGCGGCCCCGCAGGAGCGGGATCCAGCCCGGGACCACCTCGCCCCAGCGGGCGATCAGCCCGATCGCGGTGAACGCGACCGCCTCGGAGAGGACGGAGAGGAGGACGACGTACAGCCTCTCGCCGATCCCGATCCCGGCGTCGAAGGCCGCGGGGAGCCGCCAGATGCTGGAGGGCAGGACGGTGAACGGCACGGCGTAGGCGAGGAGTCGGGTCCGCCGGGACACCCCGGGCACGGGCACGTGGGCGGCCCGCCAGGCGGCGCGGACCCGGCCGGGGCGAGGCGGGGCGTGGAGGTCGGCGGGCGTTGCCTCGGCGAGCGTGGCTTCGGTGTGCTGGATGCGCTGCTGCATGCGCGGTCCTCGGTTCCGGTGGGCCGCCGTGCGGCCCGCTCGCTCTCGACGATCGCGGACGGCGAGGGCCGGGGAATCACGCTCCGGACCGAGCCCGCTCCCCCGCACGGCCGAGACGGCGCTACGACGCGAGGCGCAGCAACGGCGGCCCCGGTCACCCGGCCCGTCACGTCGCGGGGGTCGCCGTCCCCTCGCGAGGGTCGCCGCTACCTCGCGGGGTCGCCGCTACGTCGCGGGGGCCGTCGCCCCGAAGCCGCCCCGCAGGGTGGAGCGGCCGCCGTCGCCGCCCGTGAGGACGACGGTGTACGTGTCGGCCGAGGCGTCCCGTACCCCCTCGGCGTGGTTGTACTGGACCGCGAAGACATGGCGGCCCGGCGGGACCGTACGGCCCGGCTTGAGGGTCCACCGGTAGAGCAGGGCCCCCGGTTCCTCGGTGACCGTGACGGTGAAGTCCTCTGCGGGGCGCGTGCGCCAGTGGCCCGTGCTCACGACGCCGGCCGTGCGGGCGACCCGCACGTCGACGACCAGGCCCGCCACCGGCGTCCGCGTCGTGACCGTGAGATCGCCCTGCGCCCACCAGCGGTTGCTGCCGGGATCGAGGGTGCCCGTCGCCTCGGCGACCGGCCCCGGCGCGGGCGGCTGCGACGCGGGCGCGGCCGGCCCCCGGTCCAGCGTGGTCACGGCGAGCCCGCCGACGCCGACCACCCCGGCGACGGCCACCGCCACGGCCGCGGCCACAGTCCACCGCCTGCCGGTCCACGGGGCGGTCGCGCGGGCGCGCAGGGACGCCTGCTGCGGCGGGGCGGCGAGGCCGCGTTCCACCCGGGCGAGCATGCGGGCGCGGTCGGGCCGGTGGGCCAGCCCGGCCTCCCGCAGCTCGCGGCGCAGCTGTGCCTCGTCCATCAGTGCCTCCCCGCGACGAGTTCGGTGACGGCCCGCTCGCCCAGGAGGCGCTGGAGCTCCGCCATCCCCTTGGCGGTCTGGCTCTTGACCGTGCCGACCGAGATCCCCAGGGCGAGCGCGGTGTCGCGTTCGGAGAGGTCGAAGGCGTGCCGCAGCACGACACAGGCGCGCTTGCGGAAGGGGAGGGCGCGCAGCGCCGTCCGTACGTCGAGGACGGCCGGCACGTCGGGGTCCTCGACGTGGTCCGGGCGCCGGTCCCAGAACGCGGCGATGCGGCGCCGCTCGCGCACGGTGCCCCGGATCCGGGTGCGGACGAGGTTGGCGACGACGCCCCGGGCGTAGGCGGCGGGGTGGTCGGCGGCGCGGACCCGGTCCCAGCGGTGCCAGAGGGCGAGCATGGCGTCGGCCGCGAGGTCGTCGGCGGCGTCGGTCTCGCCGGTCAGCAGGTGCGCGAGGCGGGCGAGTTCGGCGTAGTGGCGCGCGAAGAAGGCCCGGAACTCCGTCGCGCCGTCGTCGGGGTCAGCGTCCACCGTGACCACGGCGGCCCTCGGTGGCCGGGATCGGCGAGGGGGCCGGGGCCGCGGCGCCCGCCGCCCGTCCCGTGCTCGCGCGCTCGGTCAGCCGGGGCGCGATGAGTTCCGTACCGCGCGCGGCCTCTCCCGCGAGGCGGGCGACAAGCCGCTCCACGGCGCGCCGCCCCATGTCCTGGGCGGGTACGGAGACGGCGGTGAGCGGTACGGAGGCGTGGACCGCGACCTGGTCGGGGCAGATGGCGACGACGGAGACGTCCTCGGGGACCGCGCGGCCCTGGTGGCGCAGGAGCGCGAGCAGCGGTTCGACGGCGGCCTCGTTCTGGACGACGAGGGCCGTGGTGCCGGGGCGCTCCTCGAAGACGCGGGTGACGGCGGCGGCGACGGCCGCGTAGGTGCCGTCGACCGGCCGGTGGAGCAGGCCGACGCCGTGCGCGTCGGCGGCGGCGCGGAGGCCGGTGAGCGTGCGGGCGGCGAAGCCGGTGCCCCGCGCGTAGACGGCGGGCGGCTCGCCGAGGACGGCGATCCCGGTGTGGCCGAGGCCCGCGAGGTGGTCGACGCAGCGCGCTCCGGCGGCCTCGAAGTCGAGATCGACGCAGTCGAGGTCGACTGCGAGCCCGGCCGGGTCGGCGGCGATGTCGGTGGGGGCAGCGGTATCGACAGACGCGGCCGTCCCGGCCATCCCGGCCGTCTCGACGGTCCCGGTGGTCCCAGCCGTCTCGACGGTCCCGGTGGTCCCGGCCGTCTCGGTCGGCAGTCCGATGAGGACGGCGGGCCGTTCGGCCTCCCGGAGGCAGGGCAGCCGCGGGTCGTCGAGTTCGACGTCCATGACGATCATGCCGTCGGCGATGGCGCTGCCCTCGACGCGGCGGACGGCCTCGGGGCCCTCCTCGCCGGTGAGCAGCAGCACGTCGTAGCCGTGGGCGCGGGCCGTGGTGGTGACGGCCATCGCGATCTCCATCATCACCGGCATGTAGAGCCCGGTGCGGAGCGGCATCATCAGGGCGAGGATGTCGGTCCGGCTGCTGGCGAGCGCGCGGGCGCCGGCGTGCGGGCGGTAGCCGAGGGCGTCGATGCTGTGCTGGATCCGCTCGCGCGTGGGGGCGGATATGGAGCGCTTGCCGCTGAGCACGTAGCTGACGGTGCTGGCCGACACCCCGGCGTGGCGGGCGACGTCGGCGAGGGTGACCACGTGCGCGCTCCTCGGCAATCTCGACAGGTACCCCGACCCTAAGCGGCCGCTCGACGGGCTGTCCAGACGCGTCTCGAAGAGTCCAAGGGTCGGATGGCCGCCCGGGGTTGTGCGCGGACCTCCCGCGCGATGGGATGAACTCCGGACAGAGAGCGCTTTCCGCATCACGGATCTCCCCTTCCTCTCCCTCACTCCGTCAGGAGGACCATGTCCGCCCTGCCCTGGTACGAAGACCTCTCCCCCGGCCGCGGCACGCTGCCGCCCCGCGCCTGGTACGCCGGCTCCGACGCCGCCGCCCTCTCCCTGAACGGTTCCTGGGGCTTCCGCCTCTCCCCCACCGCCGACGCCGAGGACGACTCCTTCGCCGCCCCGGACTTCGACGCGAGCGCCTGGGGCGCGATCACGGTCCCGGGCCACTGGGTGCTCCAGGGCAAGGAGCGCGAGTACGGCGGTCCCGCCTACACCAACGTCCAGTACCCCTTCCCCGTCGACCCGCCCCGCGTCCCCACCGAGAACCCGACCGGCGACCATCTGCGCCGCTTCGACCTGCCCGCCGACTGGCCGGCGGACGGCGGGGCCGTCCTCCGCCTCGACGGGGTCGAGTCCTGCGCCCGGGTCTGGCTCAACGGCACGGAGCTCGGCGACTTCAAGGGTTCGCGGCTGGCCCACGAGTTCGCCGTCGGGCACCTCCTGAAGGCACGGGACAACGTCCTCGCGCTCCGCGTCCACCAGTGGTCCTCCGGCTCCTACCTGGAGGACCAGGACCAGTGGTGGCTGCCGGGCGTCTTCCGTGACGTGACCCTGCTGCACCGGCCGGAGGGCTCCCCCGGCGACTTCTTCACGCACGCCTCGTACGACCACACCACCGCCACCGGCACCCTGCGCGTCGACTGCGACGTGCCCGGCCGGGTCACCGTGCCCGAGCTCGGCCTCGACCTCGCCACCGGCGCGTCGGCGACGCTGCCGGTCGAGCCGTGGAGCGCCGAGACGCCCCGGCTGTACGAGGGCGAGCTCACGGCCGGCGGCGAGCGGATCCCGCTGCGGATCGGCTTCCGCACCGTCGCCGTGGAGAACGGCGTCATGACGGTGAACGGCCGCCGGATCCTCTTCCGCGGCGTGAACCGCCACGAGTTCCACCCGGAGCACGGCCGCAGCCTGGACCTCGCGACCATGCGCGAGGACGTGGAGCTGATGAAACGGCACAACATCAACGCCGTCCGCACCTCCCACTACCCGCCGCACCCCGCCTTCCTCGACCTGTGCGACACGTACGGGCTCTGGGTCGTCGACGAGGGCGACCTGGAGACCCACGGCTTCGAGGACCTGGCCTGGCGGGGCAACCCGGTCGACGACGAGCGCTGGACCCCGGCCCTGCTCGACCGGGCGGCCCGGCTCGTCGAGCGGGACAAGAACCACCCCTCGGTGGTCGTCTGGTCGCTGGGCAACGAATGCGGCACCGGCTCCGGTCTGACCGCGATGGCGCGGTGGATCCGCGACCGCGACCCGTCCCGGCTCGTCCACTACGAGGGCGACCGGTCCTGCGCGGACACCGACCTCTACTCGCGGATGTACCCGCCGCACGCGGAGGTCGACGCGATCGGCCGCAGGGCCGACGGCGGACCCGAGGAGAGGAGCCGGCTCCCCTTCGTCCTCTGCGAGTACGGGCACGCCATGGGCAACGGGCCGGGCGGCCTCTCCGAGTACCAGCGGCTCTTCGAGACGTACGAGCGCTGCCAGGGCGGCTTCGTCTGGGAGTGGATCGACCACGGCCTCGTCCACCCGGTGTACGGCCACGGCTACGGCGGCGACTTCGGGGAGGAGGTGCACGACGGCAACTTCGTCTGCGACGGGCTGCTCTTCCCGGACCGGACGCCGTCGCCGGGGCTCCTGGAGTACAAGAAGGTGATCGAGCCGGTCCGGATCGCGCCCGGCGGTCCGGGCGCGGTCCTGGTGGGCAACGGCCACGATGTCGTCGATCTCGCGCATCTCGTCTTCACCTGGTCCTTCCTGGCCGACGGCGAGACCCTCGCCACCGGTCCGCTCGACGTGCCGCCGCTCGCCGCCGGAGCGAGCACGCGGGTGGCCCTGCCCGCACCGCCCGCACATCCGGCGGGGGCCGAAACCCTGTGGACGGTACGGGCGTTGCTCGCGGACGACACGGCCTGGGCGCCCGCCGGGCACGAGATCGCCTGGGGACAGATCCCGGTCTCCGGGCCGGCGCCCGCGCCCCGGAAGGCGACCGGTGCGCGGCCTGTCCGCACGGCCGACCGGATCGCCCTCGGCCCCGGGGTCTTCGACGCCCGCACCGGCGCACCGCTCGCCATCGGCGCCCTCCCTGTCACCGGTCCGCGCCTCGACGTCTGGCGGGCGCCGACGGACAACGACGAGGGCGCGCCCTGGCAGCCCGACGAACGCCACGGGCCGCTCTGGCGCGAGCTGGGCCTGCACCGGATGCGCCACCGCCTCGACGACGTCGCCCTGACCGAGGACTCCTTGACCGTACGGACGCGGGTGGCGCCCGCCGCCCGGGACCTCGGTCTGCGCGCCACGTACCGGTGGACCTCGGACGGCACCGCGCTGCGGCTCGGCGTCGAGGTCGAACCCGAGGGCGAGTGGCGGGTGCCGCTGCCCCGGCTCGGGGTCCGGCTCGGCCTGCCGACCGCGCTGGACCGGGCCGCCTGGTACGGCGCCGGTCCCGGCGAGGCGTACCCCGACACCCGGGCCGCCGCGCGGCTCGGCCGCTGGGAGGCCGCGGTGGACGCGCTCCGGACCCCGTACCTGCGACCGCAGGAGAACGGGGCCCGGATCGACACCCGGTGGCTGGTCCTGACGGACTCCGCCGGGGACGGACCGGGTGTACGGGTGGAGGGCGACCCGGCGTTCTCGTTCACGGCCCGCCCGTGGACCACCGAGCAGCTGGACGCCGCCGCCCACCGCACCGATCTGATGCCGGGGGACACGCTCTGGCTGCACCTGGACCACGCCCAGCACGGCATCGGCTCCCAGTCCTGCGGACCGGGAGTGCTGCCCGCGTACCGGCTGGACGCGGCCCCGGCCACGTTCGCCCTCACCTTCACCCCGGTGGACGTCGCCTGACGTCAGCTGACGCCAGGCGACGTCATGTGGCCTCGCCGTACCTCGCTCGACCTCGCCCGGCCTCGCCCGGCCTCGCATGGCCTCGCTCAGCGGAGCAGCCGGTCCGGGACGATGTCCCGGGCCCGCAGCTCCTGGGCGACGAGGGCCGCGTACTCCGTGGCCCCGCGGACCGAGGTGTGGGTGTTGTCCCGCTTCTCGGTGGTCAGGTAGAGCGCCTTGGAGGCCTCGGGCCCCAGCTGTTCGACCCGCGCCTTGGTGAGGGCGGTGAGGTCGATCAGCGGGGTCCCGAGGGTGACCGCGAGGGCGCGGATCTCCGCCGGGTGGTCCACGCCGAGGCCGTTGACGAGCAGGGCCGTGCCGTTGTCCAGGGTGCCGTCGGCGTTGAACCAGCGGCGCACGATCGGGGTGACCAGGACGGGTTCGCCGCCCCGGGCCCGTACGCGCTCGACCAGGCTCGTCAGGTTGGCGCGGTAGGTGGCCGCGTCCGTCTGCTTGTCGTTGTGGGCGAGCTGGATCAGGACGGGATCGCCGGGGCGGATCGCCGCCTCGACCGCGTCGAAGAGCGCCGGGTTCGCCAGGAAGGTGACGGTGCTCTCGCCGGAGTCGGCGTGGTTGGCGACCGCGATCCCGCGCGCGAGGTGGACGGGAAGCCGCTGCCCCCAGCCGGTGTACGGGTCTCCCGGCTGGTCGCAGACGGTGGAGTCGCCCACGAGGAAGAGGCGCCGGGCGGCGGGGGCGGGGGTGACCCGGAGCGCGGTGACGCGCGGGGCCGCCCCGCCGAGGACCAGGTCGAGGCCGGGGCTGCCGGCGGGCCCGGTGGGTTCGCCCTCCGGGTCGCGTACGTCCACGGTGAACGAGCGCCGGACGCGCTGTCCGGCCCCGGTGGCGGTCTCGGCGAGCAGCGCCCGCCTGGTCTCGCCTATGACGGCGGTGGACCCGGCCTCGTCACCGCCGAGGGTGACGGTGACGTCGTACGTGCCGGGGGCGACGTCGAAGTGGCAGGCGAGCCCGCCGCCGGCGGTGGCGGAGCAGTGGTCGAGGCCCTGACCGTAGGGCCCGTCGGCGTGGGCGGCGGGGGCCGCGGCGAGCGACCCGAGGAGGGTCGCGGCGGCGGCGAGGAGTGCGGTCCTGCGCATGGTCCTGTTCCTCTCGGTTCTCACTCGGGGAGGTGGTCGCCGACCAGGGCGAGGTTTTGGATGGCGGCCAGTCCGTACAGGGCGGTGGTGTTGGTGCTGATCCAGAGGTGCTCGTAGCCGGGTTCGAGGGCGGCGGCGCCCTGGACGGGCGTCTTGTCCCAGACCATGGCCGCCGTGTAGCCGTCGCTCTTGTCGAACCTGGCCCAGGCGCGCTGGGCGAGCGCGGTGTCGTTCAACTGGGCGGCCGCGTAGGCGTCCTGGCGCGAGTGGCCCTGGAAGAGGAGGAGGGTGCCGAAGTTCTTGCCGTAGCGGGCGGCCTGTTCCGTCTTGGAGGCGTTGAAGTAGCGGCAGTAGTCGAGCCAGGCCGCCTTGAACCGCGGCATGTCGACGAGGTCGATGAGCTCGGCGCACATCTCGACCAGGCCGAACATGGCGGAGAGGTGGGAGACGCCGACGACGGGTTCGGCCGCGACGGCGAAACGGCCGGTGTCGAGGTCGTAGAGGCCGGTGCCCTGGACGAAGCCGTTCGGCTGGGCCGCGATGGTCTCCATGGTGGAGCGCAGCCGGGCCTCGGCCTTGGCGGCCTTGGGGCCGCCGCGCTCCCACTCGGTGAGCCAGGCGGCGGCGAGGCCGCTCCAGTCGGTGCCGAAGCCGATGGAGAGGGCGTGGCGGTCGGGGGTGTAGGGCTCGGTGCGGATCTTGCGGATGGGGTCGAGGACCAGGAAGGTCTCGTCGGAGTCGACGAGGTCGTGCATGAGGTCGCCGACGCGTTCGTCGGCGGTGAGGAAGTAGTAGGGACGCCGGTAGACGGCGGTGGAGATCCGCTGCTGCTTCGCGCTGTCGGCGAAGTGCTGGACGCCGTGGCGGGTGCCGAGTCCGGCCCAGGTGCCGAGGTGGTAGACGTCGACCTCGCCGGTGTGGCGGGTCATGGCCTCGGCGAAGCGGAAGACGTCGGCGCGGCCGGAGCGCAGGTAGGCGTACCAGAGCCACAGGTCGGGCGAGAGCTCGGAGTTGTCCCAGGCATAGCCGCCGACGTCGTACCGCCACTGGTGACGGTCCTCGTCGTAGGTGTGCATGATGTCGCCGTAGTCCCAGAAGCCGTACCAACGGCGCTGCTCCGCCTGGTCCTTGTAGTAGGTGAAGAGGTAGTCGAGGTGGTCCTCGATCTTCGCCTTGGCGGGGGTGGAGCGGTCGACGGGCGAGAAGAGTCCGCCGAACACCCGGGCGCGGACGAGGTCTTCGGGGCCGACGGCGAGCTGTGGCGGGGTGCGGACGGCGGCGGCCTGGGCGACGAGGGTGTCGGCGGCCGGGGTGGCGGCGTTGGCCCAGAACATCAGCTCGCTGGTGCGGGCGATGCCGTACGGGGTGCCGAAGCCGGGTCCGTGGTCCTCGTAGGTGATGTTGAGGCCTTCGAGCTGCTCGGGGAAGGTGTCCTGGCCCATGCCGTCGTGGTAGAAGCGCAGGTCCATGGGCTGTGCCTCGGGCGACCAGAGCCAGAGGGTGACCTCGGCCTCGTCGCCGGCGGCGTTCCGGACGTCGAGCTGGGCGGGGTGCTTCTGCCAGAAGTCCCGTAGTCCGAAGGAGAGTCCGCCGCTGACGCCGCCTACGTAGCCGAAGCCGTTCGCGCGGCGGCCGCCGCCGGCCGGGATCCAGCCGTGGCCGGGCTTGGTGCGCTTGCGGAGGGCGAAGCCGTCGGCGGAGAGCTGGGAGAGGGTGTAGTCGCCCCAGGTGGGGACGTACTGCAGGCGGGTGGTGACGCGCTGGTCCCAGGTGGCGGGGTCGGGCAGCTTCTCGCCCTTGACCTGGGCCGTGCGGACGGCGGCGCCGGGGTCGCGGCGCAGGCCGGTGATGCCCTGGACGGCCTCGGTGAGGAAGCCGGCGCCCTCGCCGGCGATCCGGACGTGCCGGTCGTAGGCGGCGTCGCGCATCGGGACGGTGAAGCGGACGCCGAGGCCGCGGATGAAGTCCTTGTTCTGGTCGCCGTCGTAGGTGATGGTGTGGACCATGCGGAAGGACTCGGAGCCCGCGTAGAAGTAGAGGCGTACGGAGAACGGCAGCCAACTGCGGCTGCCCTTGCGGTGCTTGCCGTCGATGCGGACCACGGCGCGGACGGGGCCGCGCTGTTCGACGGTGGCGGCGGAGATCTCGCCGTCGAACCGCTCCCACTTGGCGTTGCCGTGGTCGCCGTCGTCGAGGTCGCTCTGCCGGAGCAGGACGAGCCGGCCGTCGGTGGCGATCTTCACTCCGTCGCGGGTGACGGATTCGACGAGCTTCCCGCCGTCCTTCGCGATCACGGCGCGGACGGTGCCGGTGTCGACGGTGATCCGGCGGCCGGTCTCGGTGACGGAGACGGTACTGGCGGCGGTGGCGGGGGTTCCGGGGGCGAGGGTGAAGCGCTCGGCCCCGGCGGCTTCGGGTCCGACGGCGTGCGCGGTCCACTTGAGGGAGCCGTCGGGCCAGCGGGCGGTGGTCCAGGTCTGTACGGGGACGTGCGCGCCGTCGGCGGTGGTGAGGGCGAAGGCCTGGTCGGCGGGGTGGACGCCCTGGGGCCAGGCGGCGCCGAAGGTGGATCCGGCGGCGGCCCCGAGCCCGCCGGGCTCCAGCCAGGTGACGGCGGAGGGCCGGTCGGCCGCCGGGGTCTCGGCGGGTGCGACGGCCTGGGCGTCCCCGCGGCCGAGGACCCAGCTGAACTGTGCGGCGGCTCCGGCGACGGCGGCGGCCTTGAGGAGGGAGCGGCGAGGTATCGCGGACATCGGAATCCCTTCGTGCGCATGGCGGAGAGCGCTGTCGCGGCGGTGTGCGGGGACAGCGGAGGAAGAGGAGGCAGAGGCAGGGGGGAAGAGGGCGGGGGAAGAGGGCGGGGTACGCCCCCGGTGGCTACGCGGTCGCCGGGGCCGTGGCCCGGCGCTCGACCGCCAGCGCCGCGGCGACCACGATGCCGAGCGCGGGGATCGCGAGCGGGGCCGAGAACCAGGCGGAGGCCGCGATCACGGCGAAGCCGCAGACGACGAGCAGGGAACCTGCCGGATCCCGCAGGGTCCGGCGGCCCGCCGGGGCGAGGAGCTCCCGCCAGCGGGCGCCCGGGCGCCAGGCCGCGCAGGCCCGCAGCAGGGTGACGGCGAGCCCGAGGGCCATCAGGACCCCGACCGCGCCGACGAACCGGGCGCCGGGCAGCAGCCCCGCCCGTACGACGGCGAGGTCGGCCCACAGCAGGGCGAGGGTCGCCCAGACGGCGAGCCCCACGAGCCAGCCCCGGCGGACGGCGGCGCGCAGGTCGGCGGCGAAGAACCGCAGGCCGGCCTCCTCGTCGTCCGTCCAGCGCCGCAGGTGGGCCGCGCCCGCCGCGAGCGCCGCCGGCAGGGTGACGAGCGGGAGCGAGGCGACGGCGATCCACACCCCCACGAGGAGGCACTCCGCGAAGACCCCGAAGCTGGCCAGGAATCGGGCCCGGGTGCGTGTTCTCATCTCGCCGGCCACCCCCTCAGCCCTTGAGGCCCGAGGTGGCCATGCCGTCGATGAGGTACCGCTGGAAGGCGAGGAAGAAGGCGACCACGGGGAGCAGCGCCACGAGCGACATCGCGATCATTCCGCCGTAGTTGGCGACGCCGTCCTGGTCGACGAACATCTTCAGGCCGAGCGAGACCGTGTACTTCTCGGGTTCGTTGAGGTAGATCAGCGGACCCATGAAGTCGTTCCACGCGTTGATGAAGGTGAAGATCGCGCTGGTGATGAGGGCGGGGCGGCACAGCGGCAGCACGATCGACCAGTACGTCCGCAGGTGACCGCAGCCGTCGAGGCGGGCGGCCTCGTCGAGCTCCTTCGGCAGCCCGCGCATGAACTGGAGCATCAGGAAGACGAAGAAGGCGTCCGTGGCCAGGTACTTGCCGAGGAGCAACGGCGTGTAGGTGTTGATCAGTTCGAGCTTCTGGAAGAGGACGTACTGCGGGATGAGCAGGACGTGGTATGGCAGGAGCAGCGTGCCGATCATCAGGGTGAAGAGCACTCCGCGGCCGGCGAAGCCGATCTTGGCGAAGGCGTAGGCGGAGAGCGAGCTGGAGATCAGCACGCCCACCACCGAACCGACCGCCAGGAAGAGGGAGTTGCCGAAGAAGGTGGAGATGGGGATGTCGGCGATGCCGTCGGCGAGCCGCCGGTAGTTGTCGGTGATGGGCTCGGCGGGGAAGAGGGTCAGGCTGCCGACGATCTCGTCGTTCGGCTTGAAGGAGCCGCCGATGACCCAGACCACGGGGTAGAGGATGACCGCGAGGACGGCCAGCGCCCCGAGGTGCCAGGCGACCGAGCCCGCCGTGCGCGGCCTCGCGGTCCGCGTGCCGGTGCGTGCGAGGCTCATCGGCCCCCCTCCTCGTAGTGCACCCAGCGCCGCTGGGACCAGAACAGCACCGCCGTGACCAGGCCGACGGCGAGCAGCAGCATCCAGGCCATCGCCGAGGCGAGACCCATCCGGCTGTTCTCGAAGCCCTGGATGTAGAGGTAGCAGGTGTAGACGAGCGTGCCGTCGGCCGGCCCGCAGGCGTTGCCCTGGCTGCCGATGATGTAGGCGGAACCGAAGATCTGGAAGGAGTGGATGGTCTCCAGGAGCACGTTGAAGAAGAGGACCGGGGAGATCATCGGCAGCGTGATGTGCCAGAAGCGCCGCCACGGGCTCGCTCCGTCGACCTGGGCCGCCTCGTACAACTCCCGTGGCACCTGCTTGAGTCCGGCCAGGAAGATGACCATCGGGGCGCCGAACTGCCAGACCGTGAGCGCGACGAGGGCGTAGATGATGCGGTCGGGGTCGCCGATCCAGCCTCCGGCGGCCATGCCGAAGAGCTGCTGCGTGCGGTCGACGGCGGCGCCGTCGGAGAAGATCGCGCGCCAGACGATGGCGATCGAGACGCTGGCCCCGATGAGCGAGGGCGCGTAGAACGCGGCCCGGTAGAAGGCCTGTCCGCGCCGGCTCTGGTTCAGCAGCAGGGCGACGCCGAGTGCGGCGGCCAGTTTCAGCGGGGTGCCGATCACCACGTACCAGCCGGTGATCTCGACGGAGGTGCGCCAGCGGGGGTCGCCGAACATCTCGGTGAAGTTGTCGAAGCCGATCCACCGCGGGGCGTCGAAGAGGTTGTAGTCGGTGAAGGCGAAGTAGAGCGAGGCCACCATGGGCCCTGCGGTGAGCAGGAGGAAGCCCGCGATCCACGGGGACATGAAGAGGTAGCCGGCGAGGTTCTCGCGGCGGGCTCGGCGGGGGCGGGCGGGGCGGCCCGCCGTCCGGGGCGGGCGTCCGCCGCCGGCCGGGGAGCCCGCGGGGGCGGCCTCCCCGGCCGGGCGGGCGTCCCGTACGGGGTGCGGTGCGGGAGTCGGTGCGGAGGTCACGGCGGCGTCCATCAGGAGGAGAGCGCCGTCTTCGCCTCGGTGAAGTACTGCTTCACCGCGTCCGCGACCGGCCGTTCGCCCAGCGACATCTCCTCGGAGAGCCGCAGGAAGGCGGCCTCGCACACATCGGCGCCGGCCGGGTGCGGGGTGATGGGCTCCAGGACGCGGGACTCGACGAGCTGCTTCTCGTACGCGGCGATCTGCTTCCCGACCTCGTCGGTCGGCACGTACGCCCGGTACTGGGCCTCGGTGGCCGGGACGCCCCGGTCGTAGCCCATGATCTTCCCGACCTCGGGGTCGTGGACCATGAAGTCGATGAACTGGGCGGCCTCCTTGGGGTGCTTGGTGCGCTTGGACGCGCTGAGCATGAGGGAGCCGAGGTACTGGCCGGTCTTGCGGCCGTCGGTGGTGGGGATGGGGGCGAGCCCGTACCGGCTCTTGCCCTCGGCGGTGTAGCGGACGGCGAAGTTGTCCCAGGTGAACTCGGAGCCGGCGAGTTCGGCGGTGACCGCCGACTTGGGCTTGGCCTGGATGGTCTTCTTCGGGTCGGCGTAGACACCGGCCTTCACCCGCTGGAACGCCTTGGTCCACCAGTCCGTCAGGTCCGCCTCGGTGAAGCCGAGTCCGGAGGTGGTGAAGAAGGCCTTGCCGTGCTGGCGGAGGTAGAGGTCGTACAGGTACATGATCCCGTACGGGCCCGCGTCGCCGGCCCGGCCCTGGGTCTCCCGGATCCTGGCGAGGGCCGCGTGGTACTCGTCCCAGGTCCAGCCCGGCTTCGGGGTGACGCCGGCCCTGGCGAAGACGGTCCGGTCGACGACGAGGGCCATCGAGTTGCTGCCGACGGGGACGCCGAGCAGCTTGCCGTCGACCTCGCCGAACTTCTCCAGGCCGGCCCGGAAGCCGTCGAGGCGGAGGTGTCCCGCCTCGGCCTGCTCGCGCAGGTCGAGGAGGACGTTCTTCGCGTCGTACTTGCGCAGGAAGCCGATGGCGTTCTGGAAGACGTCCGGTGCGTTGCCGCCCGACGCCTGGGTGTTGAACTTCTTCCAGAAGTCGGCGTAGGGCTGGAAGTCGGTCTTGACCTTGATCTTCGGGAACTTCTTCTCGAAGAGGGCGATCGACCGGTTGATCCGCTTGGCCCGGTCGTCGGAGCCCCACCACGTGTACCGAATGGTGACGGTGCCGTCTCCGGAGCCCGAGCCGGATCCGCAGCCCGCCGCGGTCAGGCCGAGAGCCGCAAGGGAGCCGCCGGCGACCTTCAGCATGCTCCGACGGTCAACAGTGCTTTGAGTACGCACAGTTCGTCCTCCGCGCGTTAATGGAACGTTTCAGGAAAGCGCTTGCTGGGCCAAAGTAGGGTCGTCGGCCAGCCACGTCAACGCTTCGGACGGGATCTTTCGAAGCGCTTCGAACCGTGCGCGATGGCGACCTTGTGAAAGGATTCAACAACGGGCCGGTCAGGCCAGCCGGATGACGTTCCAGGACATCGGCTCCAGGACCGCCCGCAGCAGCCCGCCGTCGAGCGTCGAACCGTCCACCGGGTGCGGCACGACCCGGTCCGGTTCGTCGAGCGTGTTGCGGGCCTCGGGGTCGGCGTCGGCAAGCGCGCTGTGCCCGACGACCCGGTCGAGACCGAGGCCGCGCAGGGTGACCTCCAGGGGCAGCGGCGCGTGCCGGTCGCGGTTGACGGCGAAGACGGTCACCGTGCCGTCGTCGGCGCGAACGGCCGTGGCGTGCAGCAGGGGCACCTCCCCGTACCGCGCCGTGGGGTGTGCGGGCGCGTCCACGCGGACGTCGAGGACGGTGCCGCGGCCGTGCCGGGAGGCCTGGGCGAAGGGGAAGAAGGTGGTCTGGCGCCAGGCGGGACCACCCGGCTCGGTCATGATCGGGGCGATCACGTTGACGAGCTGGGCGAGACAGGCCACCGCGACCCGGTCGGCGTGGCGGAGCAGGGCGATCAGGAGGGTGCCGAGGACGACGGCGTCGGTGACGGTGTAGACGTCCTCCAGGAGGCGCGGGGCCTCCTGCCAGTCCTCCACCGCGTGCGGATTGGGCCGGCGCTGGTACCAGACGTTCCACTCGTCGAAGGAGAGCGTCAGCCTCTTCGCGGACTTCAGCCGGGCGCCGACGTGGTCGCAGGTCGCGACGACCTCCTCGATGAAGGCCTCCATCTCGACGGCGGAGGCGAGGAAGGAGTCGCGGTCGCCGTCCACCTCCTCGTAGTAGGCGTGCAGCGAGACGTGGTCGACGACCTCGTACGTCTCCGCGAGGACCGTCGCCTCCCAGGCGGCGAAGGTCGGCAGCCCGCGCGCGGAGCTGCCGCAGGCGACGAGTTCGAAGCCCGGGTCGATGCTCCGCAGGGCGCGCGCGGTCTGGGCGGCGAGCCTGCCGTACTCCTCGGCGGTCTTCTGGCCGGTCTGCCAGGTGCCGTCCATCTCGTTGCCCAGGCACCACAGGCGGATGCCGAAGGGGTCCTTGTCGCCGTGGGCGGCGCGGCGGTCGGACAGCTCGGTGCCGCCGGGGTGGTTGGCGTACTCGACCAGGTCCATGGCCTCGGTGATGCCGCGGGTGCCGAGGTTGAGCGCCATCATCGGCTCGGTCTCCGGACCCGCCTTCCGCAGGAAGGTCATGAACTCGCTCAGGCCGAAGCGGTTGGTCTCGGTGGACCGCCAGGCCACGTCGAGCCGGCGCGGCCGGCGGTCGACGGGGCCGACGCCGTCCTCCCAGCGGTAGCCGGAGACGAAGTTGCCGCCGGGGTAGCGGATCGCGGTGACGCCCAGCTCGCGGACGAGCTCCAGGACGTCGGTGCGCAGGCCGTCCTCGTCGGCGGCCGGGTGGCCGGGCTCGTGGATGCCGGTGTAGACGCAGCGCCCGAGGTGCTCGACGAAGGAGCCGAAGAGGCGGGGGTCGACGGGGGCGACGGTGAAGTCGGGGTCGAGGGTGAAGCGGGCGGTGTGCTCGGGGAGTGACACGCGGATCCCTTTCGTTCGAAATATCGACCACTGGTCGTGTGTCCGAACGAGAAGGTAGGAGCCGGGACTTCGCGCGTCAATGGATCACCGAAGGGGCCCCGGCCATGATCCGCCGGACAGGCCCTGAGGCCGGGGACAGCCGAAGGCCGGGTGGGTCCCTCTCGGGATCCACCCGGCCTCGTCGTACGCGGAGCCGTCTCCATGCGGGGCGGGCTGTTACTCGAGCAGCTCCGCGTACGAGCCCATGGCCAGGGCGATGTCCGCCTGGGCCCAGAACCGGTGGTAGGTGAAGACGGGGGCCGCGCCGCCCGCCAGGTAGGCCTCGATCTTCGGCCAGGCCGGGTCGTCCTGGTAGAAGGTGCGGATCGAGGCGAAGGTGGACGTGCCGTTCACCGCGTCGCCGTTCGGCATGGTGCCGGTCCAGCCGCTCGGTACGTACACGGGGTCGTCGAAGCGGTTGTAGTCGGCGCGGGTCTCCTCGACGGCGATGCCCAGCGGGTCCTGGTGGTGGTCCCACATGCCGTCGAGCAGGGCCTTCGCGACGCGCTTGGCCTCGGTGTGGCCGGACTTGGCCGCGTAGTAGGTGAGGGTCTTGGCGTAGGCGGCGGCCACACCGACGTCGTTCGTGTAGTCGGCGACGGTGACGTGCAGCCCGGCGTTGGCGCCGGGGTTCGCCGCGTTCCAGGTGTCGGGCGCGCCGGACCACTGGAGGGTGGAGGGGATGCGGTAGGTGCCGTCCGGGTTGACCGTGGTCTTGGACAGCGCCCAGGAGACCCACTTGTCGAGGACGGTCTTCGCCCCGGCGTCACCGGTCTGCTGGTAGTACTCGGCGACCCGCTCCATGGACCAGGCCTGGAAGCCGAACCACTGGTTGGACGCGGGGTCGTGGTAGACGGGCTTCTCGTCGTAGAAGAGGCCGTGGAAGGTGGGGGTGCCGGCCGGCGGGGTGGCGTAGCGGCCCTGCCAGCTGTTGGTGGCACCGCCGGCGATGGCGCCCTCGTCGGACTGGAGCCAGCGGTAGAACTCCAGCTGCCGGTCGAGGCTGGTCGCCCAGTCCGCCGCACCCGTCGCCGACTTGGGCTTGAGCGGCGCGTACTCGCTGAGCGCGTACGCGGCCAGCGGATTCTGGTAGCCGCCGTGGGCGTGGCTGGAGCCGATGCGCCAGGACCAGCCGGCGGAGGTGTCGGTGGCGCCGCCCCAGGCGTAGTACCAGGACATCAGGTAGTGCGCGCTGTCCTTGCCGGTGCCGGCCGGGCAGACGGTCGGGCCGACGCAGTTCCCGGCCTTCTTGAAGTACTTGTCGAACATCGCGTACCGCAGGTAGTCGCCCATCTTGGCGGCCTTGCCGACGGTCGCGGTGACCTGGCCCCCCTTGCCCTGCTGCTTGGCCCACAGGTCGGCCCAGTAGGCGGCCTGGACGGCGCGGGCGTCGGCGTCGGGGGCGTTGGTGAACTTCCACTGCTTGGCGTAGGAGGCGTCCCCGGTGAAGAGGTCGAGGTAGCCGTTCTTCCCGCCGTAGGAGAAGTTGTCGCAGGTGGGGTGGGTGACGGTCTCCCAGACGGACTCCTGCGGTCCGCGCTGGAAGGTGTTGATGTACGAGGGGCCGGTCGCCGTCGGTCCTGCGGAGCACTTGCCGGGCTCGTTGCCGAAGCCGTAGACGTTGTCGACGTCCTGGATCCAGTGCATGCCGTAGACGTCGTCCGTGCCGTAGGCGCTCTTGAGCTCGGCGGCGATCGGGTCGGAGCCCGAGGTGACGCCGGAGTCGAGCTTCGCCGGGTACTGGGACGGGAGGTCCCACTCGGGTGCGTACGTCGCCGGCTTCGAGGCGTTGTAGGAGGAGCCGGTGGGCTGGTCGGCGTGGGTGGGGATCATGAATTTCTCCATGGTGTCCCAGGCTCCGTTGAACTTGGTCCAGTCCCCGGTGATCTTCCCGTACATGGCCTGGAGCCAGATGAGGTAGCTGTACGCCTCCGAGGTCGTCTCGTGCCCGTGGTCGGGGGCCTCGACGATCAGGGTCTCGACGGAGTGGTACGGGATGCCCTCGGGCGAGAAGTAGCCGTTGGCCGGGTTGGTGATCTTCCCGTGGAGGTCGAGGAAGCGGGCGTCGTACGTGGAGTTCGCGGCCAGCTGGGCGACGGTGACCTCGGCCTTGGCGTGGCCGGGGGCGGTCGCGGTGAAGACGGCCGAGCCGGTGCCGGTGGCCGCGGCGGCGACGGTCACCTTCTGGGCGGTGTTCCAGTTCGCCGGGGTGAAGGTGAGGGAGGCCGGGGTCGCGGTGAGGCTGGTGTTGCCCGAGGTGCGGGCGACGCTCACCGTGACGTTGGCGGTGGGGGCGGTCGAGAGCTTCAGGTCGAAGGTGCCGGTGGCGCCCTGGCGGACCCCGAGCTGACTCGGGGAGGCGACGAGCGCGGGTCCGGCGGCGACGGTGATGCCGACCGGCGCGGACTCGGCGGAGGCGCCGAGACTGTCGTAGGCCTTGGCGTAGAGGGAGTGGGACCCGGCGGCGAGGCCGGCCGCGCTGACGGCGAACGGCGCGGTGGTGTCCGTACCGAGGAGGGTGGTGTCGCTGTAGAACTCCACCTTGCCGACGGTGGCGCCGTCCGCCGCGGCGGCCGTGGCGGCCAGCGGCACCGCGTCGCCCGCCGTGAAGACGGCGCCCGGGGCCGGGCTGGTCAGGACGGCGACCGGCGGCTGGTGGGCGCCGGTGCAGGGGGTGCCGTTGACCGCGAAGGCGGTCGGGGCGGCGTTGGTCCCGCTGTAGGTGAACTGACCGCCGGTGGTGGCGGCGGCGCCCGGGGCGAGCGTGCCGTTCCAGGACGCGTTGGTCACCGTGACGTTCTTGCCGGACTGGGACCAGGTGCCGTTCCAGCCGTTGGTGAGCTTCTGGTCTCCGGCGTAGGAGTAGGTCAGGGTCCAGCCGTCGAGGGCTTCGGCCGCCCGGTTGGTGAGCGTGAGTTCGGCGGTGAAGCCCGAACCCCAGTCGTTGGTCTTGTAGTCGACGCTGCACTGCACGGTCGCGGCCTGGGCGGTGGAGACGGCACCGACGGCCGTGAGGCCGAGGGGGAGGGAGAGGGCTGCGGCCAGCGCGGTCAGCGGCCGGCGTGGTCGTGGTCGCGGCATACGGGTGGTTCTCCTCGCGGCTCGGGAGGATGGGGATGCGAAGAGCGGATGAGCCTGTGGGGACAAGCCCTGAACCAGTGGGAGCGCTCCCACTGTGCAGTTGGGGCGCATCGGCGTCAAGGTCTGCGAAGAGTCGAAGGCAGATGACCGGGGAATTTACTCAACCCCTCTTTTGCTTGGCGGCTGTTGACGCTACGGTCTGCCCGACCAGTGGGAGCGAATCCGTCCGGTCGGCACACCGCCAGAGGTGTGCCCTCGCTGCGAGGACTCGCTCATGCGACATCCCCCACGTCTGTCCGCGCTGCTCGCAGGAGCAGCGCTCACGACGGCGAGCACCGCGCTCGCCCTCATGGGTGCGGCCTCAGGAGCCGCGGCCGCACCCGTCTGCACGGTGGAGTACTCGGTCGTCGGCCAGTGGGCCGGCGGCTACCAGGGTGCCGTCACCGTCACCAACAACAGTGCCGCGCTGAACGGTTGGAGCCTCGGCTTCGCCTTCCCGGCCGGCCAGGTCGTCAGCCAGGGCTGGGGCGGCAAGTGGTCCCAGTCCGGGGCCTCCGTCACGGTCGTGAACGAAGGCTGGAACGCCGCCCTCGGCACGGGCGCGAAGGTGACGGGCGGCTTCATCGCCTCCTGGACGGGCGCCAACACGGCCCCCACCGCCTTCACGCTCAACGGCACGCCCTGCACCACGGACGCGCCTCCGACGCCGACACCCACGCCGACGCCGACGACCACGACGCCGACGCCCACGCCCACGCCCACCGACCCGACCACCCCGCCGACCACACCACCCACGACTCCCCCGACCACCCCGCCGACCACTCCCCCGACCTCGCCACCGCCGACCCCGGTCACCGGCGCGCCCCAACTGAGCGTGACCGGCAACAAGTTCACCGACCAGAACGGCGCGGTCCGCCGTCTCCTCGGCGTCAACCGCTCCGGCGGCGAGTTCATGTGCGTCCAGGGCTACGGCTTCTTCGACGGTCCCGTCGACGACGCCTCGGTCCAGGCCATCGCCGACTGGAAGGCCAACACGGTCCGCATTCCCCTCAACGAGGAGTGCTGGCTCGGCCTGGACAACATCAAGCCCGAGTACCGGGGCACGAATTACGTCAACGCGGTCAAGGACCTGGTCGCCAAGGTCCTCGCCCACGGCATGACCCCGGTCGTCGAACTGCACTGGACACACGGCCAGTACACGGGCAACTCGGCCGGCTGCTCCGACGTGCACGCCTCCTGCCAGAAGCCGATGCCCGGCGCCCAGTACACCCCGGCGTTCTGGACCTCGGTGGCGAACACCTTCAAGAACGACAAGCGGGTCGTCTTCGACCTGTTCAACGAGCCCTACCCGGACCGGGCGACCTCCACCGCGACGCAGGCCTGGTCCTGCTGGCGCGACGGCGGCACCTGCCCCGGCATCGGCTACGAGGTCGCCGGCATGCAGGACCTGGTGGACGCGGTCCGCGCCACGGGAGCGAAGAACCTCGTTCTCGTCCCGGGCATCGCGTACTCCAACGACCTGAGCCAGTGGCTCACGTACCGCCCCACGGACCCGGCGGGCAATCTGGCCGCCGCCTGGCACGTCTACAACTTCAACACCTGCGCCGACGAGACGTGCTGGAACAACACCCTCGCCCCGGTGGCCGCCGAGGTTCCCCTCCTCGCGGGCGAGATCGGTGAGAACACCTGCGGACACGCGTTCATCGACCGCGTCATGAAGTGGTTCGACGACCGCGGCCTCTCGTACCTGGGCTGGACCTGGAACACCTGGAACTGCAACTCCGGTCCCGCGCTGATCACTTCGTACGACGGCACCCCCACCGCATTCGGCATCGGGCTGCGCGACCACCTGCGCACCCTCACTCCCTGAAAACCCCTGAAACCCCTTGAAAGCCCCCTCAAAGATCCCTGAACGATCCCTGAAAGATCTCCGAAAGGAATCCACACCCGCATGAGCCGCACCAGAAGCACCAGTCGTACCGCCCTCCTGGCGGCCCTCGGCCTCATCACGGCCACCGGCGCGACCGCCACCGTCCTCGGCACCGCCACCGCCGGCGCCGCCGCCCCGGGCTGCAAGGTCGACTACCAGATCACCAACCAGTGGAGCACCGGCTTCGGCACCAACGTGACGGTCACCAACACCGGTGACCCGGTGGCCTCCTGGACCCTCGAATGGTCCTACGCCGGCAACCAGCAGGTCACGCAGGGCTGGAACGCCACCATCACCCAGTCCGGTGCCGCCGTCACCGCCAAGAACCTCTCCTACAACGGGACGCTCACCACGGGCGGTTCGACCTCCTTCGGCTTCAACGGCTCGTACAGCGGCACGAACGCCGTACCGGCCACCTTCAAGCTGAACGGCGTCGTCTGCAACGGCGCCACCGAGCCGACGACGCCTCCCACGACGCCGCCGACCACCCCGCCCACGACTCCCCCGACCACTCCGCCGACCACACCTCCCACCACGCCGCCGGCCGGGACCAAGGCCGACAACCCGTACGCCGGCGCCAAGGTGTACGTGAACCCCGAGTGGGCGGCGAAGGCCGCGGCCGAGCCGGGCGGCACCAGGATCTCGAACCAGCCCACCGGCGTCTGGCTGGACCGCATCGCCGCCGTCAACGGCTCCGCGACCTCGATGGGCCTGCGCGCCCACCTCGACAAGGCCCTGGAGCAGAAGGGCTCCGGCGAGCTCGTCGTCCAGCTGGTCATCTACAACCTGCCCGGCCGCGACTGTGCCGCACTCGCCTCCAACGGCGAGCTGGGCCCGACGGAGATCAACCGCTACAAGACCGAGTACATCGACCCGATCGCCGCGATCCTCGGCGACGCGAAGTACGCGGGCCTGCGGATCGTCACCACGGTCGAGATCGACTCGCTGCCCAACCTGGTCACCAACGTCTCCGGGCGCCCGACGGCCACGCCCAACTGCGACGTCATGAAGGCGAACGGCAACTACATCACCGGTGTCGGCTACGCCCTCAACAAGCTGGGCTCGATCGGCAACGTCTACAACTACATCGACGCCGGTCACCACGGCTGGCTGGGCTGGGACGACAACTTCGGCCCCTCCGCCGAGCTGTTCAAGCAGGCCGCCACGGCCGAGGGCTCCACGGTCTCCAAGGTGCACGGCTTCATCGTCAACACCGCCAACTACAGCGCCCTGAAGGAGGACCACTTCACCATCAACGACAGCGTCAACGGCACCTCCGTGCGCCAGTCGAAGTGGGTCGACTGGAACCGCTACACCGACGAGCTGTCCTACGCCCAGGCGATGCGCGCCAAGCTGGTCTCGATCGGCTTCGACAGCAACCTCGGCATGCTGATCGACACCTCCCGCAACGGCTGGGGCGGCACCGCACGGCCCACCGCCCCGGGCGCGACGACCAGCGTCGACACGTACGTCAACGGCGGCCGCTACGACCGTCGCATCCACCTCGGCAACTGGTGCAACCAGGCCGGCGCGGGACTCGGCGAGCGGCCCCAGGCGGCGCCCGCCGCGGGCATCGACGCGTACGTCTGGATGAAGCCCCCGGGCGAGTCCGACGGCGCCAGCAAGGAGATCCCGAACAACGAGGGCAAGGGCTTCGACCGGATGTGCGACCCGACCTACACGGGCAACGCCCGGAACGGGAACAGCATGTCGGGCGCGCTGCCGGACGCGCCGATCTCGGGCCAGTGGTTCTCGGCCCAGTTCCAGGAGCTCCTGAAGAACGCCTACCCGGCGCTGTAACACCCCTCGCGAGACACCTCGTGAGAGACCTCGCGAGACGCCTCGCATGAGGCCTGCGGCCGGCCCGGACCCCCAGGGTCCCGGCCGGCCGCAGGAGCCTTTCCCGTACCCGCGAGCCCTCCCCGCAGCCGGAGATCAGCAGGACTCGCGCACGATCAGCTCCGTCGGCAGGACGTGCCGCCGCGGCTCCTCCGGCGCCGCCGCCGTCCCCTGGATGCCCTGGATCCCATGGATCTCCTGGATCTCCTCGATCAGCATCCGCGCCATCGTGCGCCCCATCTCCTCGATCGGCTGCCGCACGCTCGTCAGCGGCGGGTCCATCAGCCGGGCCACCGCCGAGTCGTCCACCCCCACGAGCGCCACGTCCTCCGGGACCCGGCGGCCCGCCTCCCGCAGTACCCCGCGCGCCCCGGCCGCCATCACGTCGGAGGCGACGAAGACGGCGTCCAGGTCCGGCCTGCGGTCGAGCAGCAGCCGCATGGCCCGCCGGCCGCCCTCCTCGGTGAAGTCGCCCGCGGAGACGAGGGCCTCGTCCGGGGCGTGGCCGGCCTCGGCGAGCCCGGCGCGGTAGCCGCCGAGCCGGGCGCGGGCCACGTACATGTCGAGCGGCCCGGTGACGGTCGCGATACGGTTCCGGCCTCCCCCCACGAGGTGCGCGACGGCCGCGCGCCCGGCGCCGATGTTGTCGGAGTCGACGTACGGCACGGGCTCGGCCTCCGAGCGGCGCCCGTTCATGACGACCGGGAGGCCCAGCTCGCGGATCCGGTCGGGCAGCGGGTCGTCGCCGTGGACCGAGGCGAGCAGCACCCCGTCGACGCGCTGGGCGGCGAGGTACTGCTCGAAGCGCTGCCGCTCCTGCTCGCTGCGGACCAGGGTGAGCAGCAACTGTTTGTCGGCGTCGGCCAGTTCGGCGCTGACGCCGCGGATGAGGTCGAGGAAGTACGGCTCCGCGAAGAGCCGGGCCTCGACTTCGGGGATGACGAGCGCGATGGCGTCGGTGCGGCTGCCGGCGAGGGCGCGGGCGGCCTGGTTGGGGACGTAGCCGAGTTCGGCGACGGCTCTGGCGACGGCCGTTCTGGTCTGTTCGCTCACCCGGGGAGAGCCGTTGATCACCCGGGAGACCGTTCCCCGGCCGACCCCGGCCCTGGCCGCGACCTGCTCCAGGGTCGGTCTGCCGCTCTGCCGTCCGTTCACAACCGCCGAACTCCCCTCGTAGGACAACGTGCTGCTCACTCATGCCACGACAGGGATGGGAGCGCTCCCACACTAGTCCACGCGCATCCCTTCACGCCACGAGCGTGCGTTCAGGAGATGACGGCCCCACCCCCGCAAGGCCCCGGCGAAACCCCCGGAAAACCTTCCGGTAACGAATCCGCGTTCATCTCTTGACACCCGCACCCGCCAGGCAGCAACCTTCCGGCAACGACGTGGGAGCGCTCCCATCAGAGCGCACACAGCCTGCATCAGGTCCTGGCGGGCAGCCGCCGAGCCGCGATCAGCCGGCCGGACCTCTCGGCGCACAACGAGCACCACCTTGGACGAGGAGAGTGGAATGCGCACTTCCAGCAGCAGACGCGGACGCCGGGCGGCGATCGCGACGGTCGCCGTCGTCGTGACCGGTACGACCCTGCTCACCGGTTGCGGCAGCGACAGCGACGACAACGGCGGCGGCGACGCCCAGGGCGGCGGCACGATCACCCTGCGGGTCGGGACCTTCGGTTCCTTCGGGTACGACGACAAGACCGGCGCCAAGCTCTACGCCGAGTACGAGAAGTCCCACCCGAACATCAAGATCGAGGAGACGAACGTCTCCGACGGCCAGAAGTACTGGGACACGCTGAAGCTGCGCCTCGCCCAGAACAACGGTCTCGCCGACATCCAGGCCGTCGAGGTCGGCTACATCGCCGAGGCGACCGGCGAGACCATGGCGGACAAGTGGGTCGACCTGAGCAAGGAGGGCGGCGCGGACATCGGTGCCTTCCTCGACTGGAAGGTCAAGCAGGCGACGACGGCGAGCGGCAGCGTCATCGGCCTCGGCACCGACATCGGTCCCATGGCCATCTGCTACAACAAGGACCTCTTCGCCAAGGCCAAGCTGCCGACCGAGCGCGAGGCCGTCGCCAAGCTGTGGGCCGGCGACTGGGCCAAGTTCATCGAGACCGGGAACACGTACAAGAAGAGCGCTCCCGCCGGCACCGCCTTCCACGACTCGGCGAGCGGCCTCTTCAACGCCGTGATCTCCAGCGACCCGGTCCAGTACGCCAACGCGAGCGGCAAGCTCGACTGGGAGAACAGCCCCGGCGTGAAGAAGGCCTGGGACACCGCCGTCGCGGCGAGCAAGGACGGACTCACCGCCAAGCTCCGCCAGTTCGACGAGAAGGGCACCTGGAACGCCGCCTTCAAGAACTCCAAGTTCGCCACCGTCGCCTGCCCCAGCTGGATGACCGGCATCATCAAGGACCAGGCCGGACCCGCCAACCAGGGCAAGTGGGACATCGCCGCGCCGCCGGTCGCCGGCAACTGGGGCGGCGCCTTCCTCGCCGTGCCGAAGTCCGGCAAGCACACCAAGGAGGCGGCCGAGCTCGCCGCCTGGCTGACGGCCCCTGAGCAGCACGCCAAGGTCTTCGCGGTCAACGGCAACATCCCCTCGTCCAAGGACACGCTCACCTCCGCGGCCGTCCAGGACGCCAAGCTTCCGTACTTCGGCGACACCCCGGTCGGCAAGATCTTCTCGTCCGCCGCCGCCGGAATCACGCCCGCCGTCATCAGCCGCTGGGACGGCCAGGTGAAGACCTTCCTCACCGACAACGGCATCCTCGACATCGAGCAGCGCGGCACGGACCCGGCCAAGGCCTGGGAGAACGTCAAGAAGCTGGTCGACGACAAGATCGACCAGTAGCGGGGGCGCCTGCCGGTCCGCCGCCGCCCGCGGGCGGCGGCGGACCGGCACCGCCCGCACCACCGCACGCATCGACCCTGGAAGGACGCCCCCGTGGCCACCTCCGTTCGGGCGAGGCCTGACGGCTCCCCGCCGCCCGCCGCACCGCCCTCCTCCACCGGCCCCCGGAGCCACCACTCCGCCTCGGGCAGCTGGCGCAGCACCCTCTACCGCTGGGACATCAAGGCGACGCCGTACGTCTTCATCGCCCCCTTCTTCCTCACGTTCGCCGCCTTCGGCCTCTTCCCGCTGATCTACACGGGCTGGCTCTCGCTCAACCGGGTCGAGCTCGGCGGTGAACCGCAGTGGAAGGGCCTGGAGAACTACACCGACCTGGCGACCAGCGAGTTCTTCTGGAACGCCCTCGGCAACACCTTCACCATCGGGGTCATCTCGACGGTCCCCCAGCTGCTCATGGCCCTGGGCCTGGCGCACCTGCTGAACTACAAGCTGCGCGGCCGCGGCTTCTTCCGGATCGCGATCCTCGCCCCGTACGCCACGTCGATCGCGGCGGCGACGCTGGTCTTCGCCCAGCTGTTCAACACCGACTACGGGATGATCAACACCGTCCTCGACTGGATCGGCGTCGGCCCCGTCCACTGGGAGTCGTCCAAGTGGCCGGCGCAGATCGCGATCTCCGTGATCGTCACCTGGCGCTGGACCGGCTACAACGCGCTGATCTACCTGGCCGCCATGCAGGCCGTGCCCCAGGACCTGTACGAGGCCGCCTCGCTCGACGGGGCATCGCGGTGGCGTCAGTTCCTCAGCGTCACCATCCCCTCGATCCGGCCGACGATCCTCTTCACCGTCGTCGTCTCCACGATCGGCGCCACGCAGCTGTTCGGCGAGCCGATGCTCTACGGCGGCAGTGTCGGCATCAGCGGCGGCAGCGGCAACCAGTTCCAGACGCTGAGCCTGCTGATGTACGAGAAGGGGTGGGTGAACAACGCGCTGGGCCAGGCCTCCGCCATCGCCTGGATCATGCTGCTGCTCCTGCTGGTCGTCGGCGGTGTCCAGGCGCTCGTCTCCCGTCACAACCGCACGAAGCTGGGAGGCTGACCCCATGGCCCGCACTCTCGACACGACGCCCCTTTCCGGGCGCCGTTTCCGCCAATCGGCCGGCCGCCAGCACCACGCGGGGCCCCTGACCTACGTCCTGCTGACCGTGGCCGCCGTGGTCTCGCTCTTCCCGCTGTACTGGAACCTGGTCGCCGCGTCCCACAGCGGCGAGCGCGTCGTCCAGGCCCCGGCGCCGCTGCTGCCGGGCCCGCGCCTCCTGGACAACCTCAGCTTCGCCTGGAACCAGGTCCACATGGGCGAGGCGCTGGTCAACACCACGATCGTCGCCGGCCTCGTGGCCGTGTCCACCGTCGTCTTCTCCACGCTCGCCGGCTTCGCCTTCGCCAAGCTGCCCTTCCGGGGGCGCGGCATGCTGCTCTCGCTCGTGGTCGCCACGATGACGATCCCGCCGCAGCTCAGCGTCATCCCGCTGTACCAGATCATCACCGACCTCGGCTGGTTCGACCAGCTGCAGTCGGTCGTCCTGCCCTCGCTGGTCGCCGCCTTCGGTGTGTTCTTCATGCGCCAGTTCCTCGTCGAGGCCCTGCCCGTCGAGCTCGTCGAGGCGGCCCGCATGGACGGGGCGCACAGCCTCCGGGTGATCTGGCACGTGGTCTTCCCCGTGGCCCGGCCCGCGATGGCCGTGCTCGGCATGCTCGTCTTCGTCCAGGCGTGGAACGACTTCTTCTGGCCGTTCATCGCACTCACCCAGGACGGCAACCCGACCCTCCAGGTGGCCCTCGCCGGCCTGGGAGCGGGAAACCACACGGTGGACCACGCCGTCGTCCTGACGGGCGCCCTCATATCCACCGTGCCGCTGCTGCTCGTCTTCGCCTTCCTCGGCAAGCACATCGTGGGCGGCATCACGGCCGGCGCCGTCAAGAGCTGACCGGCCACGCCCTCTCCGTACCGCACGTACCGAACGTACCTACCCCGTACCCGCGTTGGGAGCGCTCTCCTATGACCGCGTCCGAAACCCGGCCGCTCACCGCCACCCGCTCGTTCCCGTCCGACTTCCTCTGGGGCGCCGCCACCGCCGCGTACCAGATCGAAGGGGCGGCGGCGGAGGACGGCCGCACCCCGTCCATCTGGGACACCTTCTCGCACACCCCCGGCAAGGTCTTCGAGGGCCACACCGGTGACGTGGCCGTCGACCACTACCACCGGTTCCGCGAAGACGTCGGCATCATGTCCGAACTGGGCCTGAACGCCTACCGGTTCTCCGTCTCCTGGTCCCGCGTCCAGCCCACCGGCCGGGGCCCGGCCGTCCAGCAGGGCCTGGACTTCTACCGGCGGCTCGTCGACGAGCTGCTCGCCGCCGGGATCGCCCCGGCCCTGACGCTCTACCACTGGGACCTGCCCCAGGAGTTGGAGGACGCCGGCGGCTGGCCGGAGCGGGCGACCGCGGAGCGGTTCGCCGAGTACGCGGGGATCGTCGCCGACGCCCTCGGCGACCGGGTCACCCGGTGGACCACGCTCAACGAGCCCTGGTGCAGCGCCTTCCTGGGGTACGGCTCCGGGGTCCACGCCCCCGGCCGCACCGACCCGGTCGACTCCCTGCGCGCCGCCCATCACCTGAACCTGGGGCACGGCCTCGCCGTCCAGGCCCTGCGGTCCGCCCTCCCGGCCGACCGGCAGATCGCGGTCTCCCTCAACCTCCACGAGGTGCGCCCGCTGACCGAGTCGGCCGAGGACCGGGACGCGGCCCGCCGCATCGACGCCGTCGGCAACCGGATCTGGCTGGGCCCCATGCTGGACGGCGCCTATCCCGAGGACCTGCTCGCCGACACCGCGCACCTCACCGACTGGTCCTTCGTCCGGGACGGCGACACGGCGACGGCGCGGCAGCCGCTGGACCTCCTGGCCGTCAACTACTACACGCCGACGGTGGTTTCGCAGGTACCGGAGGGTGCGGAGAAGCCGCAGGACGACGGCCACGGCAACAGCGAGCACTCGCCGTGGCCCGGCGCGGACTCCGTCGCCTTCCACCGCGCGCCCGGGGAGCGGACGGCGATGGGCTGGCCGGTCGACGCGAGCGCGCTGTACGACCTGCTGCGCCGGGTCTCCGCCGCGTACCCGGACCTTCCGCTGGTGATCAGCGAGAACGGCGCCGCGTACGAGGACGAGGTCGCCGCGGACGGCACGGTGCACGACCCGGAGCGCGCCGCCTACGTGCACGCGCACCTGGAGGCCGTGCACCGCGCGCTCGCGGACGGGGTGGACGTGCGCGGCTACTTCCTCTGGTCGCTGCTCGACAACTTCGAGTGGGCGTACGGCTACGCGAAGCGGTTCGGCGCGGTGCGGGTGGACTACGACACCCTGGAGCGCACCCCGAAGTCCAGTGCCCGCTGGTACGCGCGGGTGGCGCGCTCGGGCGAGCTGCACCTCCCGTACAGCGACTGAGACGCAACCCCGACCAGGCCGTGCCGGACCACCGGCACGGCCTGTCGCCGTCCCTGGGCATCCCGTTCGTCCCGGAGGCATCCCGACAGAGGGGCAGGACAGATCCAACTCGCCTCCTCCCGGCAAGACTTCGACTCGGCCCGGCAGCCACGGACGTGAGGTGCCGTGAAGAAGAGGCGGATCATCGCCGCGGTCCTGAGAACGGTCGTCGTGTCGACCGGCCTGACGGCCTGCGGGTCCTCCGCACCGGGTCCGAAGGACGCCCAGGCAGTCACCCGGCAGTTCAAGGACCTCTACGCCTACTCCGCGTGCATGGCGCCGGTGGAGGCGGTACGCGAGCCGTTGCTCATCGGTCGCCGCACCGCCTTTCAGGCATCGCACCGGGACGAGCTGCTCGCGCTGCGACGGACGGTGATCCCCCGCATCCACGAGTTGGAGCGGCGCTACGGAATCGGTTTCGCCCGGCCGGTGCCGTGAACCGGTCAGCCCCTGTCCGGCATGTCCTTGACGAAGACGAGCCCGTCGCTGTCCGCGAGGTGGTCCGGGACGAACGGGGCGTAGCCGAACCAGGGGGACACGCGGGGTGCGGGGCGGGTGTCGCCGAAGGCGGCGGCCAGCCGTCGGGCGTCGACGACGCAGCGGTCCTCGGGGAGTGCGTACAGGAGTCCTTCGAGGGTGTCCGGCGGCGGCGTGTCCACGCCCTGGTGCCGGATGGTGCCGAGGGCCGTGGCCACGAAGGCGTACTCCTCGCCGAGTTCGGCGCTCACCAGTGCTCCGGCGCTCCACCATTCCAGCCGCATCCCGGCCATCCGCATCGAGCTCTTCTCCCGCTGGAGATGGGCGTTGTGAGCGTGCACGAGTACCGGGCCGCGTGCGGTGACGGCGAGGAGGTTCTCGGCCATCATCCGGTCCCGCAGGCCCACCAGCCGGTTCAGGCGGCCCGGTGAGGTGTCGGCCATCCAGTGGTGGTAGCGCAGCAGGCCGGTGACGGTGCGGCCGGAGAGGCACGCGCGGTCCCATTCCTCCCGCGAGGTCGCGGCGCGCAGGAGAGGTCGCTGCGCGTCAAGGAGGGTCACCAGGTCGTCGGCGAGCAGCCGCAGCTCACGGGCGTCGGCCGACTGCCCGATGGACCGGGACGGGTCCATCATGGCGGCGGGTTCGGTCCACCGGCCGTCGGCGCCGAGCAGGCGGTCGAGGGTGTCCGCCGTGCAGGGGAAGAGGTCCGCGTCCACGTGGGCCGCGAGGTAGTCGTGGAGTGCGGTGAGGGCCTGCCGGGGGCTCGCGGGGGCGGCGGTCTCCAGCGGGCCGTCGATTCCGGCGAAGCGGACCCGCTCCGACGCGGGCCGGCCGTCGTTGTGGGCGCGCATCCAGCGCACGAGCTCGCGGTTGGCGGCGGAGGCGCCCCAGCCGTGGCTGAATCCGTGCTCCATGACCTCGTCGAGGGTGCCCGTGCCCGAGGTGACGTGGTCGTCCACGACCAGGCCCTTCAGGCAGTCGCTCTCGATCGCGATCGTCCGGTAGCCCTCCTGCTCGACGAGCTGCCGGAAGAGGTCGTTGCGCACGTCGAGCAGAGCGTCCTCGCCGTGGGTGGGCTCGCCCAGGGCGAGCAGTCGGGGCCTGGTCGGGAGCAGCCGCATGACGGCGGCAGCCTCGACGGCATGGACGGTGTCCTTGATATCGGTCGCCATGCCTCAACGCTATCGTTGAACACTCGGTTGAGACTTTTCCCGGATATCGTCCCTGACATGGGGAGAAAGCTTCAAAGCGGTGAGCGGCTCAGGCCGATCGATCTGGCGCGCGGGCACGGTCTGTCCACGCAGGCGGTCAGGAACTACGAGGAGGCCGGCATCCTTCCGGCCGCCGACCGCACGGCCCACGGCTACCGCACCTACACCTCGGTGCACGCGGTGGCCCTGCGCGCGTTCCTCGCGCTGGTGCCCGGTCACGGTCACGCGACGGCGACGGCGATCCTGCGGGCCGTGAACCGGGGCGCGGTCGACGAGGCGTTCCGCCTGATCGACGAGAGTCACGTCCAGCTCTTGGACGACCGGCGGACCCTGCGGGCGGTGGAGGACGCTCTGCGCGACCTGGACCCCGCCCCGGCCCCCGTGTCCGGCGGCCTGTTCATCGGGCCGCTGGCGGGGAAGCTCGGCATCCGGCCCGCGACGCTGCGCGCCTGGGAGCGCGCCGGGGTCGTGCACCCGCGCCGCGACCCGCTGACCGGGTACCGCGTGTACGACGAGGCCGATGTACGGGACGCCCGGCTGGCCCACCAACTCAGGCGCGGGGGCTATCCGCTGGAGCGGATCGCCCCGGTGATCGCCCAGGTGCGGGCGGCCGGCGGGTTGGAGCCGCTGGAGGCCGCGCTGGGCGACTGGCACGGCCGGTTGTCCGCCCGCGGGCGGGCGATGCTGGCCGGGGCCGCGGAGCTGGAGGCGTACCTGCGCGAGCGCGCGTGAGCGCCGGGGGTCGGTGAGCGGTGCCGGAGATCGGTGTCGCCGATTCGTCGGGCGCGGTCCGGTGTGTGGTTTCCTCGGCGTCACTCTCCGTACCTAAGCTGTGCGTTCATGAACGACGGACGAACGACCGCGCCCCGGTCCCTGCGCCCCGGGCGCGTCACCTACGGTTCGACGGCGCTCGCCGCCGTTCTGGTGCTGGCCGCTCCCTCCGCCCTCTTCGCCGAGCCGGTCGGCGATTCCGCGGGGAAGTCGGCGCCCGGGGCGGCCCCGACCGTCATCGCCCACCGGGGCGCGTCCTCCGCCGCCCCCGAGAACACGCTGGTCTCCGACGAGGTCGCCCGGCGGGGCGGGGCGAAGTGGATCGAGAACGACGTCCAGCCCAGCCAGGACGGCGTGCCGTACATCCTGCACGACACGACCGTCGACCGGACGACCGACGGGACGGGCCCGATCCGCTCCCTCACCGCCGATCGCCTCGACGCGCTGGACGCCGGCTCGTGGTTCGCGCCCGCCTACGCCGGGGCCCGGATCCCGACGCTCGCCGCCCAGTTGGCGGACCTGCGCGAGCGCGGCGGGAACCTGCTCCTGGAGATCAAGGGCCGCCACAGCCACGCCGAGGTCGCCCGGATCGTCCAGGACGTCCGGGAGCAGTCCATGAGCAGCCGGGTCTTCGTCCAGAGCTTCGACATCCCGTCGCTCAAGCACACCCGCGACCTCGCGCCCGAGCTGCCCGTCGGGCTGCTGCGCTCCACCCTCGACGCGGACCCGGTCGCGCTCGCCCAGGAGCTGGGCCTCACGGCGTACAATATCTCGGACACCGCGCTCGCCACCCGCCCCCAGGTGGTCGGTGAACTGCACGCCGCGGGCGTGGCCGTGAACGTCTGGACGGTCGACAGTCCCGCCCGCTGGAAGGCGCTGGACGCCCTCGGTGTGGACGGGATCATCACCAACCGGCCGGCCGAGCTCACCGGATGGATCGCCGGTCGGACCCCTACGGGGTGACCTTCATGTCGTCGACGAAGGCCCTGGTCATCACCGCGTTGGTGAAGATGACGGTCCCGGGCTTGATCAGTCCGCCCTCGCCTCCCTCGCCCTCGACCTGGACCGTGCGCTCCCCCAGGAAGGTCAGGGTCTTGCTGTCGAAGATCCATTCCGTGCGCACGCCGCTGCTCTCGTCGAGCCGCGCGACCGCGACGCCCTTGCGGCCGGCGGCGTCGGTGGCGCTGTCGACGGTGACGACACCGGGGATCTTCGCGGCGGCGCGGTAGAGGGCGGCGGTCAGCTTGGGCGACGGCCAGCTCTCGACGAGGAGGTCGCCGATGGCGGTGAAGGCCTGCTGGTCAGGACCGCTGCCCTGGCCCGCGGTCTCCTTGTAGATCTTCTTCAGCAGCGCGTCGGGGTCGGTGGGCAGCGCGGCGAGGTAGTCGTGCGTGGGCGCGCCGAGGTGCGGCTTCGGGGCGTTGCCGGTCTCGTCGGGTCCGGCGAGCGTGATGCCCTCGGGGCCGGTGGTGCCCGGTTCGATCAGCCAGCCCTCGCGGCCGTCGGGGGACCGCCAGGACTTCCGGGTGTGGAGGGGCTCGCTGACGAGGGTGCTCTCTCCGTGGTCGGTCCGCACGTACGTGTTCGCGGACCGGGTCTCGATGTAGACGTACTGTCCGGCGTGTCCGGTCGGGGCGTCGACCTCGGCGGCGGCCAGCGAGATGCGGTCCAGGAGCCGGGGTGCGCCCTGCGGGTCGACGGCGCCGATCCGGGTGGTGAGGGCGGGGCCGGTGGCGCGGTCGTCCCCGGCGCCGGGGGTGCCGCCGGGGGTGAGGACGAGGACACCGACCGCGAGGGCGCCCGCGAGCGCGGTCACGGCAGGGAGGAGGATCGCCTTCCGCAGGAAGGGGTTGCGCTCGCGCGGGGGGCGCGCGGTGCGTGCGGCCTGTGCTTCGGCGGTGGTGCGTCGGTCGTCGTGGATCTGGCTCATCAGGCGCTCCTTGTGGAACTGGTGACGGCCCGGAGGAAGCTCGCGCTCCTCGATGGGCGGGAGGTCACCGGCCTCGTGCCGGGGTGCCGTGCGGGGGTCGGTCGGGTCGGGGTTCATCGGATTCCCTCCTGTGCGGGCCGGACCGCGTTCGTGCGATCACCTGTTGTCTGTCGGATGCGAGGAGCGGGTTCCCGGATTTCCCGGGCGAGTTCTTCCTCGGCTCCGGTACGGAGCTTGGCGCGGGCGCGGGAGAGCCGGGAGCGGACGGTGCCGACGGGGACGCCCAGGGCGGCGGCGACCTCGGTGTAGGCGAGGCCCTCCCAGAGGCAGAGCACGAGGACTTCGCGTTCGGGGCGGCGGAGCGTGCCGAGGGCCCGGAGCGTGGCCGCGATGCGGCGCCGGTCGTCGATCCGGCCCGCGACCTCGGAGGCGTGGTCGGGCATCGCGGCCCCGGCGGCGCCCGCCGCGGCGTACGCGGAGGCCGCCGCCCGGTACCGCCGGTTGCCGCGGCAGTGGTTGCGGGCGACGTTGGTGGCGACGCCCAGGAGCCAGGGCCGGAGCGATCCCCCGTCGGGGTCGACCTTCTGCCGCAGCCGCCAGGCCTCCAGATAGGTCGCGGCCATCACGTCCTCGGCGACCGACCAGTCACCGGTCAGCCGGAAGGCGTGGTTGTAGACGCTCCGGGCATGGGAGTCGAAGAGTTCGGCGAAGGCCGAGGGGTCCCCGGCCCTGATGCGTGCGCGTGTGTCGGTGTTCACGACTGTCGTCTGTCCGGCTCACGGGGCGGGTTCCCGTGACCTGGGTCACACCTGAGGGGTGGTCCGGGTGCGGAGCTCCGCCAGGAGGGCGGGGTTGACGACCGTCAGGATCGTGGCGATCCGTGCGGCGTCGGCCCGCGCCCACAGGATGTCCCGCGCGCCGCGGTACTTGGCGGCGAGCCGTTCGCGGCGGGCGGGCGGAAGCTCGGCGGCGCGGTCCGGGCGGCTGTTGTGCGCGTTGTCGGCGATCTTGACGAGGGTGGCGTCGGGGTCCTCGGCGATGAGGTGGAGCTTCGCCTCGTAGGAGACGCCCGGCCGGTTGGTGACGGCCTCGACGACGGCGACGACCCGGTCGGGGACGCCGGCGGCCCGGAGCCGCTCGGCCGTCCACGGGGTGTCCTCGATGACGTCGTGCAGGAGACCGGCCATCACGAGGTCCTCGCCGAAGGGTTCGAGCCCCGCGGCGACGGCCCGGACGTGCTCGACGTACGGGACGCCGATCAGGTCGACCTGCCCGGCGTGCGCCTCGGCGACGAGTGCGTCGACCTCCGCGAGCGTCGTCATCGCCACCTCAGCGCTCGCCCATGAACAGCTTGGGAAGCTGCATGGTGCGGTTCTGGTCGCCGGGAAGCGCCCGGGGGCCGTTGGCCCACTCCATGGTGACGACGGGGGTCGCGCCGCTGCCCGCGTCGACGGTGGCCCCGGCGAACCGCTCGCCGGAGGCGGTGGTGGCGCGCAGCTTGTCGGCCGTGCGCGTGGCGCCCGCGGCGGAGGCGGTCAGCGCGCACAGCCGCTCGCGTGACGTGCCGTCGGCTGTGGCGGTGGCGCCGATGGCGTACAGCGTGACGTCGGGCGACTGGCCCTCGCGGCCCTTGCCGTAGAAGGTCGCGTAGTACGTACCGTCGCCGATGCAGCGGGCGACGGCCCGGTAGGCGGCGTCGTCCGCGACCGATGCCTTCGGCGCGGCGAGCGCGGGCGGGGGCGCGTCCGGCGACATGGACAGCGAGCGTACGGATGCCGATACGGCGACCTGTCCGCCGTCGGGGTCCTTCAGGAGCACTCCGCCGTCGGTCGCGCCCTCGGTGTACCCGAGCTTCTTCATGCCGTCGGTGACGGCGTTCACGTCGAAGCGGCCGGTGAGGCGCCAGCGGTCGGAGCCGATCTGGAGCGAGGTGTTCACGTCGTTCTCGTCGAACCCGTGGGTCTCCTTCAGGGGGCGCTTCTCGTAGCCCGCCTGCGCGACCTCGGGGATGCCGTACGTGGCGAGGCCGCCGTACAGCTTCTCGTCCTGTTCCACCAGCCGTCGGGTGGCCGTCACGTCCGTGTAGGTGAGGATCCCGCCGGCGTCCGCCTCGGGTGCGGTGCCGAGCGCGGCGGTGAGTCCGGTCCGCGACCCGCCGGCCGCGTCCGCGGGGTCGTCGCCGCAGGCGGCGGCTCCGGCGCCGAGGACGCCGACGAGCGCCGTCGCGACGCACCCTCGCAGGGCCCTTCGCCCGTTCCCCGTCATTCACAGCCTCCGATGTCGGTACCGGCGATCCGGGTGGTAGGGATCGCCACAGAAGGGTAGTGGGTCAGCCGGACGGCCCGTACGGAGGCCGTTCCGGCGGGCCACGGTGCGAGGAAAGGGAAGCGGCGTGCGGGAGAACGGTGCGGAGCCGAAGACGTTGTCGGCGGCGGAGTTGTTCGACGGTATGGGGATCGAGTACGAGCGGGCCTTCGGGCACCTTCCGGCGCAGCTGGAGGCGATCGAGTGGCTCACCGGCCGGCTGGACACGGGGGCCCGTGTCCTCGACGTCGGCAGCGGCACCGGCCGCCCGGTGGCCGACCTGCTGGTCCGGTCCGGCTGCGACGTGACGGGGATCGACGTGTCCCGGACGATGGTCGAGCTGGCCCGCGAGCAGGTGCCGGGGGCGCGGTTCGAGCAGTGCGGCGTCCACGACTTCGAGGCGCCCGAGGGCAGTTTCGACGCCGTGTGCGCGTTCTTCCCGCTGCTCGTCATGAGCCGGGCGGAGGTGTCCGCCGCGCTGCGCCGGATGGCCGGCTGGCTGGCCCCCGGCGGCTACCTCGTGACGGCCACCGTCCCCGCGGACGTCGAGGACGTGGAGATCGAGTGGATGGGACGCCGGGTCAGGGTCTCCAGCTTCTCGGCCGAGGAGTACGTGCGTCAGGTCCGCGAGGAGTGCGGGCTCGACGTCCTCCACCACGCCGTCTCCGTCTTCCAGCCGGACGACGCACAGGCGGGTCCTGAGGAACACGTCTTCTGTTACGCCCGCCGGGCGGAGGAACTGCCCGGCGGGTGAACCCCGTTCCCGCGTCACTCGTCCCAGGGCGGCTCGAACTCGTCCATGTCGGCGGGCGGCTCGTCGAGGTCGAACGGCGGCTCGTCCTCGTACCGCGCCCCGCGCCCGGCCGCCGCGCGCGGCGCGGGAGCGGGGGCAGGGGCGGAGGCGGGGGCGGGGGCGGGGGCGGGAGCGGCGGCAGACTCTGCGGACGAGACGGCCCCGGTCGCCGGGGCGCCGCCCTCGCACTCCGCCAGGGTGGCGAGGACACCCTCGGCGTACTTCGTGAGCTTGGCCTCGCCGACACCGCCGACCGTGCCCAGCTCCGCGACCGTGCCGGGGAACAGCGTCGCGATCTCGCGCAGCGTCGCGTCGTGGAAGACGACGTACGCCGGGACGCCCTGCTCGCGGGCCGTCGCCGCCCGCCAGGCGCGGAGGGCCTCGAAGACCGGCACGGCGGCGGCCGGCAGGTCGACCGGCACGCGGGCGCCCTTGCCCGAGCGCGCCCCGGACTCCTTGCGGGACGGAGCGGCGGGCGCCTTCTCCTTGCGCATCGGGACGCTGCGCCGGCCTCCCAGCACCTCGCCGCTGTTCTCCGTCAGCACGAGCGTGCCGTAGTCGCCCTCCACGGTCAGCAGACCCTGGGCGAGGAGCTGACGGACGACGCCGCGCCACTCCGCGGTGCCCAGGTCGGAGCCGACGCCGAACACTGAGAGGCCGTCGTGGTCGAACTGGATGACCTTGGCCGTCTTCTTGCCCTGGAGGATGTCGATGATCTGGCCGGCGCCGAACTTCTGGCGCCGCTCCTTGGCCAGCCGCCACACCGTGGACAGCAGCTTCTGCGCCGCGACCGTCCCGTCCCAGGACTCGGCTGGGGTCAGGCAGGTGTCGCAGTTGCCGCAGGGCTCGCCCGACTGCCCGAAGTACGCGAGGAGCCGCACGCGGCGGCAGTCGACCGTCTCGCAGAGCGCGAGCATCGCGTCCAGGTGCATGCCCAGGCCCCGGCGGTGCGCCTCGTCGCCCTCGGAGCCGTCGATGAGCTTGCGCTGCTGGACCACGTCCTGGAGGCCGTACGCCAGCCAGGCCGTGGCCGGCTCGCCGTCACGGCCGGCGCGGCCGGTCTCCTGGTAGTAGCCCTCGACCGACTTCGGCAGGTCGAGGTGGGCCACGAAGCGCACGTCCGGCTTGTCGATGCCCATGCCGAAGGCGATCGTCGCCACCACGACGACCCCGTCCTCGCGGAGGAACCGGGACTGGTTCGCGGCACGCGTACGGGCGTCCATGCCCGCGTGGTACGGCACGGCGTCGATGCCCTGCTCGACGAGGGCCGCCGCGGTCTTCTCCACCGAGGACCGCGAGAGGCAGTAGACGACTCCGGCGTCCCCGTCGTGCTCGGTCCTGATCAGGTCGAGGAGCTGCTTGAGCGGGTTGTTCTTCGGCACGATGCGGTACTGGATGTTCGGCCGGTCGAAGCCGGCGACGAAGTGCCGGGCGTCCTCCAGGCCCAGTCGCGCCGCGATCTCGGCGTGGGTGGCCTCGGTGGCCGTCGCGGTCAGCGCGATCCGCGGCACCTTGGGCCAGCGCTCGTGGAGCATCGAGAGGGCCAGGTAGTCGGGCCGGAAGTCGTGACCCCACTGGGCGACGCAGTGCGCCTCGTCGATCGCGAAGAGCGACACCTTGCCCCGGTCGAGGAGCCGCTGCGTGCCCTCGGTCCGCAGCCGCTCGGGGGCCAGGTAGAGCAGGTCGAGCTCGTCCGCGAGGAAGGCCTGCTCGACGGCCTGCCGCTCGTACTGATCCTGCGTCGAGTTCAGGAATCCGGCCCGCACCCCGAGGGCCCTGAGCGCGTCCACCTGGTCCTGCATCAGGGCGATGAGCGGCGAGATCACGACGCCCGTGCCGTCTCTGACGAGCGCGGGGATCTGGTAGCAGAGCGACTTGCCGCCGCCGGTCGGCATCAGGACGAGCGCGTCGCCGCCGCCGACGACCTGCTCGATGATCTCCTGCTGCTCCCCGCGGAAGGAGCTGTAGCCGAAGACGCGGTGGAGCACCTGCGAGGCGTCGGAGACCTGGGCGGATGCGTCGGAAAGGACCATTCGTGAAGCCTAGCGGCCTCCACCGACACCCCGACGCCGTCCGCCGGAACCTGTGGACAACCCCGACCCGCGCGGGGCGGCGGAACCGTCGCTCAGCTCAGCACCAGGAACACCGCCAGGGCGACGAGCAGGGAGTCGATCCGGTCCAGGAGACCTCCGGAGCCGGCCAGCCACCGGCCGGCGTCCTTGGCACCGGCGCCCCGTTTGACCATCGACTCCAGCAGGTCCCCGAGCGGGCCGCCGACCGCCACGGCCACCGCCGCGTGCCAGGTCAGGGACGACAGCACGGCGAGCGCGCCGAGACCGGCCGCCGCCCCGGCCAGCGTGCCGCTCCACCGCTTGGCGGGCGACAGCGGGGAGAGCCGGGGGCCGCCGAACCGGCTGCCCGCCGCGTACGCGACGATGTCGGCGATCGACACGGCCACGAACAGGACGAGGCCGAGGGCGCCCGCCCGCACGAGACCGGCCAGGGCCCCCAGCCACACGAGCCCGAGCAGCCCCGCGCCCAGGCGGCGCAGTCCGTGCTCCGCGTCGCCCGACAGCAGGGGCACCCCGGCGATCGCGAGCGCCCCGACCGCCGCTGCCCGGAGCACCTCCCCCGGCGCCAGCCAGGCGGTCAGGACGAGCCCGACGACCGCCGCGCCGAGCACCGCCCGGTCCACCGGGCCGAGCCGCAGCAGTCCGCCGAACTCCGCCACCGCGACGACGGCGACCACGGCCGCGAGGGCCGCGATCCCCGGCGGGCCGAGCCAGAACGCGGCGGTGACCAGGGGTACGCCGATCGCCCACACGCACCAGCGGATCATCAGCTCGCGCCGCCGGGTCGCCGCCACCGCGAGCCCGCCGACCGCCAGGGCCCCGCCGAGGTACGGCACGAGACCGGCAACGGTCGTCACCGGGACCGTCACCGGGAGCCCCGCCCGCCCGGCACGCTCAGCGCGTCCCGGGCATCCCGGGCGTCCAGCTCGCCCCGTACATCCGGCTCGCCCCGTACCTCCAGGGCTTCCAAGGCTTCCAGGGCGCTCCGGCAGGCCGCCACGATCCGCGCGTTCTCCGCCGTGTCGCGGACGGCGACGCGGACGGTCCGCCCCTCGTACGCCGGGGACATCGGCGACAGGTCCCGCAGGTACACGTCGTGGCGGCGGCACTCGCGCACCAGCCGGGCCGCGCTCGGCCCGTCCGGCCGCAGGGTCACGGTGAGGAAGTTCGCCACCCCCTCGTCGACCGAGGAGAACCCGTCGAGCTCCGCGAGCCCGGCGGCGAGCTCCCGGCGCAGCACGGCGGTGCGCGCCCAGCGTTCCGCGTAGTACGCGGGGTCGCGCAGCGCCGTCACGGCGGCCAGCTGGGCCGGCAGGCTCACGGGCCACGGCGGCGTCCAGCGGCGCAGCTCCCCGGCCGTGTCCGGGGCGGCCACCAGATACGCGGCGCGCATGCCCGACAGGGCGTACATCTTCGACAGCGAGGTGCAGACCACGACCCGGGGGTCGGTCGAGGCGAGCCCGGCCAGGGAGTCCGCCGGGTCGACGTAGCCCAGGTACGCCTCGTCGATCCACCAGCGGGTCCGCGCGGGCGAGGCCTCGATCACCGCGCGCAGGGCGTCGGCGGGGGCGTGGCGGCCGGTGGGGTTGTTCGGATTGACCACCACGACGAGGTCGTACCGTCCGCCGCGGGTCGCGGCGGCGAGCCGGTCCGGGTCGAGCAGCCAGCCGTCCTCCCTGCTCAGCCGGAGCCGGTCGACCCGGCAGCCGATCACCCGCTCGGTGACATGGGCATACTCGCCGTAGCTCGGATCGAGCAGGAGCACCCGGCTGCCCGGCGTGAGCCACCGGCCGAACGCCCGGAAGATCAGGTCGGACGAGCCCGCCCCGACGACCAGTGAGCTCTCCGGGAGGCCGCGGACCCGGGCGATCTCCGCGATCAGCCCTTCCGCGCCGGTCGGCGGTGAGGTCCGTGCCGCCCACCCCGGGTCCTCCGCCAGGACGGCGCGGACCTCCGGGGAGGGCGGGTACCAGGCGTCCAGCACATCGGCCGCGACCACCTCGTGACGGCGGCTCAGCGTCCGGAAGTCCGTACCGATCGCCGAGAAGAAGGCGCCGCCGTGCTCGCAGCCGTCCGCGCGCGGGGCGAACGGCACGTCCAGCCGCCAGTCGAGGTCCGCCCGCAGCCGCTCCAGGGTCCGGCCGTGGCGCTCCCCGACCGTCCTCGTCAGCTCGGCCACGGAGCCGCTCAGCACCTCGAACGAGACGGCACCCGAGCGGACCGTGCGTCCCACCGGACGCAGCCCGGTGGCGAGGTACATGCCGAGCAGCTCGGTACGTCCCATGGCCACCACCCGGCGGCCGCCGCGCGCCGCGACCCAGCGCAGCGCCGCGTACATGAGGAGGGGCGCCGCGGCGGTGGACCGCCGGCGCGGCTCGACGGTCAGGACACGGATCTCGAACGGCGCCTCCTCCGTCAGGACGGGCAGCTCCTCGCGCGTCAGGTACTTGTCCAGCGCGTAGCGGCCGACCCACGGCGGGGTGAGGCCGACGAAGCCGATCCGCGTCTCCCCGCGCGCGGCCACGAGGTACACGTTGTCGCCGTCGAGCCCGTCGCTCAGCCGCCCCGCCGGATTCACCGGGTGCTGCCCCAGCTCCTCCGCGTACACGCGATGGCGCAGTTCGTGGATCCAGTCGAGATCCCGAGGCGTGGCGGCGCGCAGCTGTAAGGCGTGGTCCATGTGTGTCCCCCTGAGACGGTCCGGCTTCGCGCACCAGCATGGAGGAGTCCGGTGGGCGGCACCTGAGTACGCGTACTCACGCCGGTGGCGGGGCCGCGGCGGCGCCGTCCATCCGGCCGTAACCCCTCGGCCACCCGCGGCTGAGAGGCTCACGCCCGAACGAAAGTTGTCTGTACAACTTGGAGATCCTCATGGTGTCACTCGCCTCCGCCTCCCCCCTCTGGCTGCGCGACAACTGCCCCTGCGCGGACTGCCGGGACCCCCGCAACGGCCAGAAGCTGTTCCAGATCACCGAACTCCCCGGCGCGCTCGCCGTCGACGCCGTCCACGACGTCCGCACCCCCGACGGCTCCCCCGCGCGCGAGGTCGTCTGGTCCCCCGACGGACACCGGTCCGTCTACCCCGACGCCTGGCTGGGCGAGCACCTCCCCGGGGCCTCCGCCTCCCCGGGTGACGGCCGCGCGGAGGACGACAAGGAGACGTGGGCCGCGAGCCGCTTCGACGGCGGGCTGCCCGAGGCCGACTGGGACGCCTACAGCGGCGACCCGGCCGTCCGGGCCGCCGCCCTCGACTCCGTCCTGCGCCTCGGCTTCGTCCTGCTGCGCGGGGTCCCCGTCCGCGACCGCCAAGTCCTCGATGTGGCACGCACCTTCGGCTACGTCCGCGAGACCAACTACGGCGAGCTCTTCGAGGTGCGGGTCGAGGCCGACCCCAACAACCTCGCCTTCACGGGTGCCCGCATCACCCCGCACACCGACAACCCCTACCGCGACCCCGTCCCCACCCTCCAGTTGCTCCACTGCCTCGTCAACGCGGCCCAGGGAGGCGACTCGGGGCTCGTCGACGGCTTCCACGCGGCGGCCCTGCTGCGCGCCGAGTCACCGGAGGCGTACGAGATCCTCACGCGCGTCCCCGTCCCCTTCGCGTTCGCCGACGAGCACACCGAACTCCGCGCCCACCGACCGCTGATCGGCACCGACCCGGACGGCCGGATCCGCGAGATCCGCTTCAACAACCGTTCCATCGGCACGCTGCGGCTGCCCGCCGACCGACTCGACGCCTTCTACGCCGCCTACCGGCGCTTCGGCGAGCTGCTGCTCCGGAATGAGCTCCAGCTGGACTTCCGGCTCGCGCCCGGCGACTGCCTCATCTTCGACAACACCCGGCTGCTGCACGCCAGGACGGCGTTCGCCGAGTCGGGCGACCGCCACCTCCAGGGCGCCTACGCCGACATCGACGGCCTCGCCTCCACCCTCGCCGTCCTGCGCCGGGAGGCGAGCGCGAAGTGACCACGACCCCGGTGGACCCGCTCGATCTCCTCGCCCGGCTCTTCGAGGGCGAGGGCAGCGCCGAGTACCTCGGCGAAGCCGTCACCCAGGCCGAGCACATGCTCCAGGCCGGCGCCCTCGCCGAGGCCGCGGGCGCCGCGCCGCACCTGGTCGCCGCCGCGCTCCTGCACGACGTCGGCCACTTCCAGGGCGCCGTCACCGGCCGCGACCTGATGGAGAACGGCACCGACAACCGGCACAGCCACACCGGAGCCGACTGGCTCGGCCGGTGGTTCGGGCCCGACGTCACCGAGCCCGTACGGCTGCACGTCGCCGCCAAGCGCTATCTCTGCGCCGTCGAGCCCGGCTACTTCGCCCTGCTCTCCGAGGCGTCCGTCCACACCCTGGCCGTGCAGGGCGGGCCGATGACCGAGGCGCAGGCGCGCGCCTTCGAGGCGCACCCGGGGGCCGCCGACGCCGTGGCCGTACGCCGCTGGGACGAGCAGGCGAAGGACCCGGACATGGACACCCCTGGCTTCGCGCACTTCCGGCCCCTGCTGGCCGGGCTGCTCACCCCGTAGCGGCCGAAGTACCCCGTGGCAGGCGCCGGGGCGCCGGTTCAGGACCCGAGCCGGCGTCCCAGCGCGCTCGTCGCCGTCGAACTCTGCATCGTGAAGGCCACCGTCCCCGGCAGATAGCGGTCCTGGGACCACTCCACCGGGGTGCCGGCCGGGTCGGTGGAGTGCCGCCGCTCCCGCAGCAGCGACTCGCCGACCGGGCAGCCGAGCAGCTCCGCGTCGTCGGCGTCGGCCGGCACGAGGTCGATGGTGTGCCGGGCGTCGGAGAACAGCACGCCGTGCAGCTCCAGTTGCTCCGAGTGCGAGACCGTGTCCAGCGGCATCCCGGCCACCAGCTCCCCGATCCGCTCCGGGTACGTCGTCCGCTCCACCATCACGGGCGTGCCCGCGAGCGTCCGCAGCCGCCGCACCCGGTAGACGGGCGCGCCTTCCGCGACGCGGAGCTTCTCGGCCTCCTCCGCGTCCGCCGGGACCCGGTCGACGGCCACGATCCGGCCGCCGGGCGTCTCGCCGAGCGAGCGCGCCCAGCGGGTGAACGAGCGCAGCTCGCCGAAGCTGTGCAGCCGGGGCCCGCCGAGCACGACCCGGCGGGAACCGCGGCGTGAGGTGATGAGCCCGTCGGTCCGCAGCGCGGCCAGCGCCTGACGGACCGTCCCCCTGGACACGCCGTACCGGCGGGCCAGTTCGTCCTCGGCGGGCAGCTTGGCCCCCGAGCCGTACTCGCCCGCCGTGATGGCGGTCCGCAGATCGGCGGCGACCTTCAGATACAGCGGCGTCCTGGCCCGTCCCTCACTCACACTCACACGCCCCACCCTGTCACGGACCGGGCTCAACGAACCAGGGAGATCAACATCTCGGGGTCCACCTCGGTCAACGAGTCCGCGAGCGTGACGCCTTCGGTCCCGGCGAAGTCCGCGAGCGGTTCCGTCGACGGCACGGCGAGCACCCGGCAGCCCGCGGCGACCGCCGAGGCCACGCCGGTCGGGCTGTCCTCCACGGCGACGCACCGGGCCGGTTCGACGCCGAGCGCCAGCGCGGCCGCCAGGTACGGGTCGGGCTCGGGCTTCGTGCGGACGGTGTCCTCGGCGCCGAACAGCGCGTCGAAGCGGTGCCCGTCCAGGGTGCCCGCGACCTGGGCGACGACCGCCCGGGGCGAGGCCGACACCAGGGCGGTCGGGACCCGGCGGGCACGCAGCGCGGCGAGCAGCCGCAGCGCGCCCGGCCGGGGCACGGCGGCCACTTCGAGGCGTGCGGCGAAGTCGGCGCCCAGCTCGGCGGCGAGCTCCGCCGCCGGCGCTCCGAGGTGGTCCCGGAGCAGGGCGGCCGTGTCCTCCACCGAGCGGCCGGTCACCGCCGTGCGGTGCTCGGCGTCCAGGGTGCGGCCCCGGCGCGCGGCGGCCGCCTCGACCACGTCGAGCCAGACGCCCTCGGTGTCGACGAGCGTCCCGTCCATGTCGAAGAGGACGGCTTGGAGGCGGGTCATCGGGCACCGCCCGCGGCGGCGAGGACGACGGGCCGCCGCACGGGCCGTACGGTGACGGCCGTGCCGGGCGTGAGCGCGGTGGCGGCGTGCGTCGGCACGTCGGCCTTGACGTCCGTACCGTCGGCGAGTGCCACGCGCACGCGGGTGGTGGGGCCGTGGAAGGAGGTGGCGACGATGCGTCCCGTACCGCCCTCCTCGATCTCCAGGGCCTCGGGGCGGACGAGTGCGGTGACCCGGCCGGAGCCGGCGGGGCCGTCGACCGGCAGCCGCACCCCGAGGACGTCGACCGAGCCGTCGCCGTCGGCGTGGCCCGGCAGCCGGTTCATGGTGCCGATGAACTCCGCGACGAAGTCCGTCGCGGGACGCTCGTACAGCTCGGTCGGCGAGGCGCACTGCTCCAGCCGGCCGCCGTTCATCACCGCGACCCGGTCGGCCATCGACAGCGCCTCCTCCTGGTCGTGGGTGACGAACACGGTGGTGATGCCGAGCTCCAGCTGGAGCCGGCGGATCTCCTCGCGCAGCGTCAGCCGCACCCGCGCGTCGAGCGCCGACAGCGGTTCGTCGAGCAGCAGCAGCCGGGGGCGGAGCGCGAGCGCCCGGGCGAGCGCGACGCGCTGCTGCTGGCCGCCGGAGAGCTGGTGCGGGAAGCGGTCGCCGTGCCCGGCGAGGCCGACGAGTTCGAGCAGTTCGGCGGCGCGCGTCCGGCGTTCGGCGGTGCGGACCTTGCGCATCCGCAGCCCGAAGGCCACGTTGTCGGCGGCGGTGAGGTGCGGGAAGAGGCTGTACGACTGGAACACCATCGCCGTGTCGCGGCGATCGGCGGGCACCGGCACGATGTCCTCGCCGTCGAGCAGGACCTGGCCCTCGTCGGGCCGCTCGAATCCGGCGAGGACGCGCAGCGCGGTCGTCTTGCCGCAGCCGGACGGGCCGAGCAGGGCGAGGAGTTCGCCGGGTGCGACGTCGAGGTCGAGGCCGTCGAGCGCGACGGCGGAGCCGAAGGACCGGCGCAGGCCACGGATGCGGAGGTCGGCGCCGGTGCGCACCGGCTGGTCGAGCACGGTCATCGGGAGGTCTTTCCTCGGGAAGCCGCGGAGGCTTCGGACGTACGGGAGGAGCGCGGTGCGCGGCGGCGGTTGCCCACGGTCGTGAGGGCCAGCAGCAGCACCCAGGTCAGCAGCAGGCTCAGCAGCGAGACGGCCACGGAGAGCCGGGCGTCCGAGCCGGACGCCTGCACGATCCAGACCGCGAAGGGCTGGAAGCCGAGGAGCGAGGCGACCGTGAACTCGCCGAGCACCAGCGCGAGCGTCAGGAACGAGGCGTTCAGGAGGGCGCCCCGGAGGTTGGGCAGGACGGCCGAGACGAGCGCGCGCGGCCAGGACGCCCCGCAGTCCCGCGCGGCCTCGACCAGGGTGCGCACGTCGACGGAACGCAGCCCGGCGTCGAGCGCCCGGTAGACGAAGGGCAGCGCCATCACGGCGTAGGCGAGGACGAGGACGAGGGGGAAGTCCGGGTTCTGCACGGCCACGAAGGTCTGGTAGAGCGGGGTCGTCGACAATTTCTCGGGGCCCCAGCGCAGGACGGTGCCGAGCCCGGCGGTCAGCGCGACCGGCGGCACCACCAGCGGCAGGGTGCAGACGACCTCCAGGACCGGGCGCAGCCGGGGCGCCGAGAGGCGGGCCGCGACGGCCGCGGGCACGGTGACGAGGAGGACGAGGGCGACGGTCGCCGCGGCGAGCCCCAGGGAGAGCAGCAGGCTGCCGGTGAAGCCGGGCGCCGTGAAGATCCGGGTGTACGAGGAGAGGGTGAGGCCCTGTCCGGGGACGTTCACGGTGAAGACGGTGGAGGCGAGCAGCGGCACCAGGAAGTAGACCCCGGCGAGCAGGAGGACGAGGAGCCGTCCCAGTCCCCGCGAGCCCGGCCGGATCGGCGAGACGTCCCCTAGGCGAGCCATCGGGTGCTCCTTCGCTGGAGGGGGAGGTGGACGGCCATGACGAGTGCCGCGACGACGACCATGTCGAGGCTGAGGGCGAGGGCGACGTTCTCCTGGCCGACCAGGACGTTGCCGGAGAGCGCGTCGGCGATCTGGAGCGTCACGAGGGGGACGGAGCTGCCGACCATGGCGGCGGCGGTCGCGTACGCGGCGAAGGCGCTGCCGAAGAGCAGCACGAACCCGCCGAGGAGGGACGGCAGCAGCACGGGGAGGCCGACGTGGCGCCAGTACTGCCAGGCCGAGGCGCCGCAGTCGCGGGCGGCCTCCCGCCACTGGACGCGCAGCCCGTCGAGGGCGGGCGCGACGGTCAGCACCATGAGCGGCACCAGGAAGTACAGGTAGGTGAGGGCGAGTCCCCAGAAGCTGTACAGCGACCAGCCGTGGTCGTCGAGGCCGAGGCTCGTGGTGAGGACGCCGGCGTTGCCGAGGGTCGCGACGAACGCGAAGGCGAGGGGTACGCCGCCGAAGTTGGCGAGCACGCCGGAGGCGGTGAGCACGGCCTCGCGCAGGGCCCGGCCGCGCGAGGAGACCACGGCCTGGGCGAGGAGCAGCCCGAAGAGGGTGCCGACGGCGGCGGTGAGCGCGGAGAGTTCGATGCTGCCGAGCAGGGCGGTGCGGTAGGCGCCGTCGACCGAGCGGGTGAGGTTGTCGAGGCCGTACGAGCCGTCGGCGACGGTGAAGGCGCCGTCGGTCATGGCGAGCGCGGGCAGCCCGAAGGCAAGGCCGACGAGGAGGAAGAGGGGCAGGGCGGCGAGCCAGCCGCCGGCGCGCGGGCGGCGGCGGGCCCGGCGCGCGGGCGCGGCCCCGGCCTTGCGCCCCGCGGTGCCGGACGGGCGACCCGGGGTGCCGTCGGTCATGGGGGAACCGGCGGTCCCGGGGCCCGCCGGGGCCGGCCGCGCGTCGTGCGCGCGGACGGCCCCGGACGGGGTGGTGGTGGAGTGCGGAGTCATCGACGGGTCACCCGGAGACGGCCGCGGACCAGCCCTGCGACAGGGTCTCCTTGGCCTTCGACGTCTGCTGCTCGGTGGGGAACGCCGGCGTGCCCGTGACCTTCGGCAGCGCGGCGGCGGCCGTCTTGTCGAGGGTGCCGTCGGCCTCCATGGCCGGCATCAGGACGGGCCGGGCGTAGCCCTTGAGCCACAGGTTCTGGCCTTCGGCGCTGTAGAGGTACTCCTGCCACAGGCGGGCGGCCGCCGGGTGCGGGGCGTCCTTGTTGACGGCCTGCGAGTAGAACTGGGCGTAGACGCCGTCGGTGGGGACGGCGACCTTCCAGTCGACGCCCTTGGACGCGAACTGCTCGGCGTAGCCGGCGTTCAGGTAGTCCCAGTCGATGGAGATGGGCGTCTCGCCCTTCTCGACGGTGGCGGGGGTCGACTCGACCGGGTTGTAGTTGCCGTTCTTCTTCAGCTTGCCGAAGAAGTCGATGCCCGGCTTGATGTCGTCGAACGAGCCGCCGTTGGCGAGGGCCGCCGCGTACACGCCGCCGAAGGCGGAGCCCGACTTGGTCGGGTTGCCGTTGAGGGCGACCTGTCCCTTGTACTCGGGCTTGAGCAGGTCGGCGAAGGTCTGCGGGCAGACCTTGACGCGCTTGGCGTCGCAGCCGATGGAGACGTAGCCGCCGTAGTCGTTGAACCAGCGGCCCTGCGGGTCGCGCTGCGTCGCGGGGATCTTGTCGAAGGCGGCGACCTTGTAGGGGGCGGTGAGGCCCTGTTCGCCCGCCGCCTGGGCGAAGGAGGCGCCGAGGTCGAGGACGTCGGGCGCGCGGTCCTGGCCCTTGCGGGACTTCACCGCGTTGATCTCGTCCTGGCTGGAGCCGTCGGGGTTCTCGACGTTCACCTTGATGCCGTACTCGGCGGTGAAGCCGTCGATGATCGCGCCGTAGTTCGCCCAGTCCCGGGGGATGGCGATCGCGTTGAGCGTGCCTTCCTTCTTCGCGGCGGCGACCAGGGCCTCCATGCCGCCGGCGTCGGCGGCGGAGGCCGCGGTGGCGAGGTTCTTCCCGTCGGCGCCTGCGGCGTCCTTCGTGGGGGCGGCGCCACAGGCGGTGAGGGACAGGGCGGTCAGGCCGAGGGCGCCGACGAGGATCGCGGCGCGGGCAGCGGAGGTCACGCGTACTCCATGAGGGGTGGGGGCGAGGCCAAGCTGTATGAACAACTGTTGTCCATACAACTCCTGCATTACGGAGGGCCTCGATGTCCCGCCGGTGAACGCGGGGCGACGCCCGCCCAGCCATTCCCCGGCGGATCGGGTCACCCGCCCCACGCGAAGGTGGGCGCCCTCGGTCCCGGGGCACGGGACCGAGAGCGCCCACCGGTGTTACAGCAGGCCCGCGGCCTGGGTCAGGAGTTTCTCGTAGACCTCGGGGCGGTCCTCGTCGATGACGGGGAAGCCGACGCCGAAGTCGCCGTTGACCCAGCGCGCCCGGATGCCCGGGTTGGCGCTGTCCGTGCCGTCGTGCAGGAACACGTGCGGGCTGCAGTTGACCCGCCCGTCGCGCGCCGACTCGTACTGGGCCATGATCTCCGGCCGGGCGGTGCCGCCGTCGAAGGCCTCGGCGAGGGCCGTCACGTCCACCGCGCCCGTCTCCTCGGCCACGTCGAGGATCACGTGACGCTGGGAGATGCACCGGCCCTCGGCCCAGAAGGCACGGCGCAGGGCCCGGTCGAGCTGTTCACTGGCGTGCCAGCTCTGGGCCTTGGCGGCGTGGACCGCCTCCAGGGCCGGCAGCGTGGTCACCGGGTACGTCCAGTCCGGGCCCTGCCAGAGCCGCCAGCCGGCCTCCGGCTCCAGCGCGCCGAGGACGGAGATCTCCGAGTCCACCCCGGGCCGGGCGTTGACCTCCAGGTTGAACAGCTCCAGCGGGAACGCCCGCAGGTCGAACCAGACGCGCCCTTCGAGACCGAGGCGCCGCCGGGTCTCGTGCAGCCGGTGCACGGCGACGTGCGCGAAGGAGCAGTTGAGGTCGGTGTACACGGCGATCGTGTCGGGTGCGGCGGGCAGCCGGGGATCGGCCTGCCCGTCCGTGCCCGGCGTGCCGCCGGTCGTGCTGTCGGTGATGGTGTCGGTCATGGTGCCTCCTCGACGCGGATCAGCCCCCACCAGCCCTCACTGACACCCCAGTGGAGGTTCCCGGTGCGGTACACATGGTCGCCCGGATGCTGGGCGCGGAAGCGCACCGTCCGGGTGCTCCCGGAGGCCAGCGCGCCGAGGGTCGACACGTACCAGCCGAGACCCGTCTCCGAGGCGTCCCACACCTGGCCGTGCACGGTGAAGCCCTGGTTGCGCATCCGGTGCGAGGCGACGGCCAGATGGACGGCCACCCGGTCGCCGGCGCGGCAGGTGAGCAGCGGGGTCGGCGGCTCCGGGTCGGACAGCACCGGGTCCAGCGGGTGCAGGGCGGCGCTGCGGTAGTTGTACGCCTTCTGGCCCGCGTCGTCGGGGCTGTCCGAGAACAAGTCGGTGACCGGCTGGGTGAGGTCCCCGTCGTGGTAGAGCCGCAGGCCGTCCTGCGAGACCAGGACGAGTTCCCGTACGGGCTCGGCATCCGGCCTGCGGACCACGGCCCGCTCGCCGGTCCAGCGCTCCAGGCCGGTGTCGGGGTCGTACGGGGTGGCGTCGGCCTCCTCCACCACGAGCACGCCGACCAGGCCGCGGCGCGGGTGGGAGATCACGTCCGCGTGGGAGCGGAGCAGCACCACACCGGGCTCGCCCGCGTACCAGCGGTACGTGCGGGAGGCCCCCGGCTTGACGGTGGTGTCGGCGTTGCGGCCGACGTGGGCGCCGTCGTCGGTGCGCACGTCGAAGTCGAGCAGGGTGGGGTGCAGGGAGACGCGGCCGGAGATCGTCCTGGCCCCGGGGTCCGCCTCGTTCATCAGCCGCGGGTCCAGCGGGCTCGCGGGCGGCGGCCCGTCCAGCTCGTTGATCAGGGTGACCTCCACCCACTCGCCGGCCCGGCAGCGCAGGACCAGCGGGCCTTCCTCGGGGCCGCCGTCGCCGTCGGCCGTGAAGACGAGCCCGTACGGGTCGGTACGGAGCGGGCTGTACGCGATGACCTCGGCGCGGGCCCGGACCGTGTGCCGGCGGACCCGGCGGCGCGGGGGCAGCGGCGGGGCGTCGGGGGTCCGGCCGGGCAGCGGCGGCAGGTCGGCCTGCGGACGCCCGTACAGGCGCAGCAGTCCCCAGCAGCCCAGCCACAGGTCGTTGGCCGCGCCGAACGACCACAGGTGGTCGCCGGGACCGAGGGTGGGGGCGAGGGCGAGTTCGGCGACGTTGGAGATGCCGAAGGTCTGCTGGTTGCGCCAGGCCGTGTCCTCGCGGCCCGCCCACTCGCGCCAGCGGGCCCCGGAGAGGGTGAAGCTGTGCTGGAGGTCGTGGGAGCCCTGGAGGACGTGGACCCGCAGGTCCTCACCGGGGTAGCCGCGGAGCAGCGGGGTGCCGGGGTCGCCGTGGACGGCGCTGGAGAACCAGTGGGCCGGGTCGCCGCCCCGCTCGGACAGCGGAGCGCTGCGGTAGTTGACGCCCATCGAGCCCTGGTCGTCGGGGGCCCCGGGGGACGGTGGCGGGTTGATCGGGCCGCCGTGATCGCCGTGTCCGTGCTTGACCATGGGGACGAAGTCGCCGATGGCCAGGACCATTTCGCGGTGCGCCGACCCGTCGGCGGTCTTGATGACGGCCTGGGTGCCGCGCCGCAGTTCCTTCTCGTGGTCGTCGGGCGAGACCCAGACGGCGCCCTCCGGTTCGGTCATGAGCGCGCCGAACAGCCCGTGTCGCTGGCGGTAGTTGGCGAGCAGGTGGTCGTGGAAGAGGACGGTGCCGAAGTCCTCGTCGACGTACCAGCGGTAGGTCCAGGAGTTGTACTGCCCGTTCGCCTCGGCTCCCTGGTCGGCGGTGGTGGTCGCCGAGAGGTAGTTCCAGCCCACGGCGGATCCGTCGGAGACGAGCGGGTCGTACTTGACGAGGTGGGTGTGGAGTCCGCACTCGGGCTGGAAGGGCAGCTTCGGGTCGAAGGCGGATTCCTCCTGGGGGCCGGTCGGCAGGGAGTTGGTCAGGGTGAGTTCGAGGACCTCGCCCTTGTTGGCCCGGATGACCAGCGGCTCAAGGGTCCTCTCACCCGCGGCCAGTTGGCGCTTGAACTCGACGAGACCGCCCGCTTCCTCGATCTCCTCGGCGAGGACGTAGAAGTGGGCGTTGTGGTCGTGCCAGGTCGTGGCGTGCTCGTCGGTCGGGTCGCCGTAGTAGTGCAGGGTGCCGTTGGTGACGACCAGGTCGTAGCGGCGGACCGGCGCGTCGGGCGGCCCGACCTTGGTGAAGGCCTCGCCGGGCTGCGGGTCCGCCACGAACGCGGCCGCTTCGAGCGGGGTGGGCTCGCGTCCCATGCCCGGCGGCTGGAGCGGGGTCCGCGGCGGCCGGGGGTTCTTCTGCGGGTAGGTGGCCGACTCGGCGAGGAACCCGGGGAATCCGGGGCGCTCGGGCGTCGGGACCGGTGGCGCCTCGCGGTGGGGCAGGGGGACGAGCCGCTGGATCGGCCGGCCGTCGGGGTAGCCGCCGGTGCCGTCCTGGAGGGTGTCGAAGATCCGGAACATCCCCCACATGCCCATGTGGAAGTGGACGTACATGTGGCAGTGCCAGATGGAGTCGCCGACCGCGCCCTGCGCCGAGCCGAGCCCGCCGAGCAGTTCGAGGGTCATGGCCTCCTGCGGGCCGATGCTGACGGAGTCGACGATCGGGGCGTTCTCGTCGTCCGGCCGCACCCGCCACTGGTGCAGGTGGGTGTGGAAGACATGGGTGTCGCGCATGCCGCCGTGGACGAGCCGGATGACCGTGGGGTCGCCGGAGTAGCCGCGCAGGACGGGCGTGGAGGGGTCGCCGAACAGCCAGGAGCTGTGGTGCACCTCCTCCCCGAGCACCGCGTCCCGCACCGGGTCGATGCGGCCCTCGTCGAGGAGCTGCTGGTAGCGGTGCATCCGCCATTCCATCGGCTCGATGCGGTGGTTGACCGGGAGCATCGCCATGTTGAGCGGTGTCAGGTCGTCGACGGTGTCGGAGGTGCCGGGTCCGGCCGCCGGGGAGCCGGCGGCGGAGGGCCGGTAGATCCCGGCCGCGGCGGCGGCCGCGTGGCCGCCGTCATGACCCCCGTCGTGTCCCCCGCCGTGCCCGTGTCCGGGCATCGGCGGCGGGACCGCCGGGTTGTCGTTGCTCGGGTACTCCATCATGAAGATCACGAACTCGCGGAAGCTGCGGTCCGCCAGATGGATGTCCGCGTACAGGCCCGTCGCCAGCGGTCCGCCCGTCTCCGGGTCGGTCCAGGTGGCCTCGGCGGCCTCGACGACCACCGCGCCGACCATGCCGTGGCTCTGCGTCCCCTCGCCCCGGGCGTCGGACATGTCCCCGAAGTGGAACACCCCCTCGTGCTCGCACACCCACTCGTACACGCGGGTGCCGCCCGGCGGCACGCTGCTGTCCGGGTTGGCGCCCGCGGCGAGTCCGTCCATGGTGCGGACGTCGTACCGGACTCCCTGGAGGGTGATGCCGGCGGGCCGCGCGAGCTCGTTGGTCAGCCGGACCCGCAGCCGCTCGCCGCGCCGGACCCGCAGGACCAGCGGGCGGGCGAGCGGGTTCGGCCCCGGCACCAGCTCGGGGTGCTCCAGATAGCTGGGGAAGGGCTCCGGCCAGGTGGCCGCGACCTCCCTCAGCTCCGGTGCGTCCGAGGCCAGGACGTACAGGGCGCCGTTGCGGTCGTGGTCGCCGAACTCGTTGTACGCGATGGGCACATGGAGGGCGACGACGTCGTACGTCCGGACCGGCCTGCCGTCCCCGTGGCGCTCGGTCGGTAATGCTGTGCTGCTGTTCATGTTCTGCGGTACTCCCCCGTACTCGAAACTCGAATGCTTCTTCGCGGTGATCGGTCGTGCGGTGACCAGTCTCGCGCTGATCAGTCGGCGGCGGGGCCGGTTCTGTGGGCGAACCGGTCCACCACCCGGGAGCCGGAGAGGACCTGCCCCTCCCAGCTGTAGGTCTGCCCGAAGGGGTTGCCGTCCCGGCCGCCCCGGCGGCTGAACGTCAGCGCGATCCGGTCGCCGCGCCGCACCCGTACCGGCCGCTCGACCGGCAGGTAGCAGTGCTTCCAGCTGTCGGACGTGGTGCGCCCCTCGATGTCGTCCCCGGAGATGTCGAGGGCGACGGAGTCCGAGAGCTCGGCGACGAAGTAGCCCTTGAAGCCGGTGAACACCCCGCCCCGCTGGACCGTGTACGCCAGCGGCACCCGGTACGAGGTCTCGGTGCCCGTCTCCGGGGTCCCCGTCTCCGGGGTCCCCATCGGCGCGTAGCGCCGGATCAGCCGGGGCGAGGCGAGGTGGCCGGTGATCGGCAGGACGGTGTCGTAGTACAGGGAGAAGGGGTCCGCCGCGCCCCGGGCGGCGAGCAGGGCCGCGAAGGCCTCCGGCCCGCCCGCGTCCCGCGGCCCCTCTGCGGTCAGCTGCGCGTGGGCGGACTCGGCGGTCACCGGGACCAGGAAGCTGTCCACCAGGCTCGGCAGCATCACGCCCCCGGGCCGCAGGAAGCGCTCCCGGGCGTCGTCGAGGATCGCGGAGAAGTTCTCGTTGTCGGCGAGGTTCCCCATGATCTCGGAGATGACGATGTCCACCCGCTCCGGCAGCTCCAGGTCGAAGGAGAGCCCGGACAGCGGGACGAAGCGGTCGGCGTAGCCCGCCTCGGCGAGCCGCTCGGTCGCCGTGGCGAGCACCTTCTCGTTGAGGTCGATCCCGTACACCCGGGCCGCCCCGGCCTCCAGGGCCCACCGGGCCAGGATGCCGGTGCCGGTGCCGAGGTCGAGGACGACGTCCCCGGGGCGTACGGCCTCGGTGATCGCGGTTCTGAACGCGGCCATCCGGAGATCGTCCCCGAGCATCAGCTCGTGGAACTCCTCGCCCCATTCGAGGAGTTGCTCGGAGGCGGGGAGCCAGACCTGCTCGGCTCCGTAGTAGCCGGGCCAGATCCCCGACCGGTACACGGTCAGCGGGTCGTCGCCGGGACCGCGGACCGGACAGCCGGTCGTGAGGTCGAAGCTGCTGTGGTGGAGCGGACAACTGATGCGCAGGGTGCCTTCGTTCACGTGACCGTGGACGAGCCGGCCCTTGCGGTGCGGACAGGAGGCGTCGATCACGAACTCCTGGCCGGCGGCGCGGACGCGCAGCCGGTCGCCGGGGAGTTCCCTGAGGGACGGCGGCTCGGCGGCCGGATCGCGGCCCGTCATGCCGCCGCCCGGTCGGTGAGCTCCCTGGCCCGCGCCACGGCGGCGTCGAAGGCGCCGCCGATCAGCCGGGAGAGCAGCCGGGCCCCGGTCCACAGGCGGGCCGGGTCGAGGCCGTACGCCGCCTCGCACTCCTTGATGGCCAGCTGCATCTCCTGCATGTGGAAGGTGTCGATGTGCAGGTGCTCGGTGTAGTAGCGGCCCTGCCGGATGCCGAGCCGCTCGCAGGCCCGGGCCTGGTGGGTGAACGCGTCGGGGATGGACGCCTCCAGGTACGCGAGGGCGCCCAGGAAGTACTCGACGTGCGGGGCGCGCTGCGTGAGCCAGTAGAAGACGTTGAGGAACTGGAAGGTCTCGTCGCCGGTGGTGTCGAGGAAGCCCTCGGGTTCCTGCGGCAGGCCCAGCTCGGCCAGGAGCAGCCGGTAGAGCTGGGAGTGTGCCTGCTGGAGGTTGCCGCAGCCGAACTCGTCGATGAGGACCCGCATCACGGCCATCTGGGCCTTGATCGGGAGCCGGGGGACGGCCGGGAAGAAGTTCTGCGCCTCGGTGAGCCCGTCGAGCGCGAACTCCCTTACGACGAAGGTGAATTCCTCCCGGGTGGCGTGCTCGGCGAGGTACTCGGCGGACGGGCTGCCCGTCCGCTCCTCCGCGAGCAGGCCGTCGAGGAGTCGCTGCCAGGCGGCCCGGTCGGGGACCGGTTCGCCGGTGGAGTCGAGGGAGTCCACGAGCGGGAGGATCCAGTCCCGCTCGATCTCCTCGACGCGGGCGAGCAGGCGGGAGTCGAGGAGCCCGCGGTTGTGCCGGAACAGCTCGCGGTGCGCCGACTCCGCGCCGGCGGTGCGGGGGGAGGTCTGGGCGTTGTCCGTTGCCGTGCTCACGACGTGGCCTCCCCGGTGTTCACGGTCCTGTCGGTCTCCAGTACCCCGCTGCGGTACAGCGCGGCCTTGACCCAGCGGTACCAGTCGTCCTTCTCCAGGCCGTAGCGCGTGCAGGCGTCGGCGAGGGTCTCTTCCGCATGCGCCAGCCGGCCGGCGAACAGGTCGGCGCACAGGGCCGGTTCGACGTTGGCGAGTGCCACCACGTATCCGTCGACGGGGCCGGAGTCGAGCAGGAGGTGTTCGAGGCCGGCGAGGACGCGGGCGCCTGGCCGGGCCTCGACGAGGCGCCGGGTGAAGGCGGCGCTGCCCGAGGAGTCCTTGACGCCGACGACCGAGGGGATCTCGCAGATCCGCAGCAGCGTGTCGAAGTCGGCGGCGTTCCCGGAGACTTCGGTGCCGTGGTAGACGATCACGGGTAGGCCGCTGTGCTCGGCGAGGTCCGCGAAGTGGCGGTAGATCTCGCCCTGGGTGACGCCGGTGCCGTACGGGCTGGTCGCGACGAGCCCGTGGGCGCCGAGGTCGGCGGCCACGCGGGCCCGTTCGACGACCTGTTCCGTGGTGGGCCGCAGGACGCCCGCGAGGACGGGCAGTCCGCCGGCGTGCCGCACCGTGGCCCCGAGCATCGCCTCCCACTGGTGGTCCGTGAGCCACCGGCCCTCGCCGGTGCTGAGGTTGGGCAGCAGGCCGTCGACGTGGGGGCGGAGGGTGTCGAGCAGTCGGGCGACCCCGCTCTCGGAGACCTCGCCGGTCTCGGAGAGGGGCGTCACCAGGGCCGTGATCACTCCCTGGTTCATCTCAGACTCCCTCGGGTGCGGCGCCGTGCCCGAGGGGCAGGCGCAGGGCGAGCGATTCCTGGTAGAGCCGCTCCAGCGGCTCGGGGAAGGACGGCTCCGGCGCTCCGGCGGGCCAGGCGGCCACGGCGCGGACGGGCAGCCCCTCGAAGGCGGACTCCCTGGGGGCGACGGTGTGCAGCAGTCCCTTGCGGTTGATCACCTGGCCGAGCAGCATCCGGTCGATGAAGGGGAGTCGCTGCGGGGTGTCGGAGTCGGAGAGGGCCAGGTGGACGTCCGCCCGGTCGTATCCCTCCCGGCTGATGTCCATGACCGTGTGGAGGTGGTCCATGAACGGGTAGTAGAGGTCCTGGAGTTCGCGCGAGAAGCCCCAGATCACGTCGTCGCAGCGGCCGACCTGTTCCAGGCTCATCACGACGCGCCCTTCGAGGTGGCGTACGAAGAAGGCCTTGGCGGCGATGCGCAGGCCGTCGTCGGCGCTGTGCATGCCGAGGAAGAGCGCCGCGTCGATGAAGTCGTCCCGGGCGGCCTCACAGGCCGGGTCCTCCGCGCCTTCGGCGCCGGTGCGGTCAGTGGGCATGACGGTCCAGCACCTCCCGCAGCCGCTTCATGGCGCCGGCGAACATCTGCGGCTCGCGCGCGAGGGCCATGCGGACGAAGGGCTCGCCGCGGCCCGGCTGGCTCCAGTAGAAGAACCGCCCGGGCAGGACGTACACGCCCACCTCCCGCAGCTCCCGCTGGAGTTCCGTCGCGGTCAGGTCGGGGTGCTGGATCCTGGCCCAGGCCACGCTGGTCTTCGCGACCGGCTCCTGGTATTCGAGGATCGTGCCCCGGAGGGCTTCCCTGACGGCCGCCCGGTTGACGTCGAGGACGTCGCGGATCGAGGCCAGGCTGTCCGCCTCGGAGTTCTCCACGTACTGGGTCAGCATGTTGAGCACGAACGGCGAGACGTTCAGGAGCACGCTGGTGTGGAGGTTGTACACCTCCTCCTTGATGTCGTCGCTGGCCGTGAGCATGGCCGCCTTCGCGTCCTGCACCGGCCAGGTCTTGCCGGTGTCCTCGATGGCCAGATACCGCACCCCGGACTCTTCGAGCAGTTCGTAGACGTCGAACCGCGCGAGCTCGGGGTCGTAGAGGGTGAAGGAGGCGAAGCAGAAGTCGATGACGAGCAGCTTGTTGTGGTCCTTGCAGAACCGGACGACCTCCTCGAAGCCCTTGCGCCCGTGCTGCATCAGGCTGAACCCCGTGGGGTTGTTGGGGTCGACGAGGAAGAGCGCGTCGGTGCGGACCCGGCGCTTGAGCTCGGCGTAGATCCGGTCGGGGTCGTGCAGTGCCGACTCCTCGACGGGGTACAGCGGGACGCCCATGTTCGACAGGACGTCGTGGAGGTTGTCGAAGCAGGGCTCGACGAGGGTCACGGCCATGCGCTGCTGCTTGAGGTACATCGCCACGACCATGGTGGAGATGGAGGCGGCGTACGACAGCAGGGTCTTCTTCTTGGCGAGCGCGGTGGGCTGGCGGTGGAGGCGGAAGAACGCCTCCATGAACCGCTGCTCGTAGGTGGCCTGGAGCCCCTCTTCCGCCTCGTACCACAGCTCGGGCAGCCGGGCCACGATCTTGTGCTGGGCGGCGGACTGGCGCTGGTGGGTGTGGGCGTCGGCGAGGTTGAACTCGGTGAGCAGGGCCTGGATCTCGTGCTGCGTGAGGTCGAGGAGTTCCTGGCTGCTCATGGTCGTGCCGGCGTGCGCGGTCATGGTTCCTCCATGCGTACGGCATACGGGTGAGCGCGTGCGGGAACGTGCCGGCGTGGCGCGGGGCGCCACGGTTCTGCTCGTGCGCCGGGGGCTGCTGCCGCGAGCCGCGGCCCCAGGGCACACGGAGGACCGTCACAGACGGACGGTGGGGGAACTGCCGCTACGGGCAGGGGCCGAGGCGCTCATCGACGGCTGCGATGCAATATCGGAAACCGGTTCCAGACATGTATCTCCCCCGTAAACGGACTGCGGTCCGATTGGGGGCGACTCTGCCACATGCGGCGGCGGCGGGACAAGCGATCCGGAGCCGGGCGGGTCGCGACCACTCAGCGGCCGCCCGGGGGCTCCTGGCCGTAAACTGCGCAGACGCCACCCGGCCCCCACCGGGACCCCCACGGAGCGTGAACCGAGAGGCCCCCAGGTGCAGCACGCGTCGCCGGACAGCTGTCCCCTTGCCGTCCCCGAGGCGGCACCGGAGCGGTCGGACGCCGCGCGCAACCGGCTGCGCATCCTGGCCGCGGCCCGGACGCTGTTCGACCTCCACGGGGTCGAGAGCGTGTCCATGGACCGCATCGCGGCCGAGGCGGGCGTAGGAAAGGGCACGCTGTTCCGCAGGTTCGGCAGCAAGGCGGGGCTCGCCGCCGCGCTGCTCGACACCCAGGACAGCCGGCTCCAGGAGCGCATCCTCTTCGGACCGCCGCCGCTGGGGCCCGACGCCCCGGCCGCCGATCGCGTCGTGGCGTTCTTCGACGCGTACCTGGACCTCCTGGACGACAACCTGGAGCTGCTGAGGCTCTCCGAGACGGCCGCGCCGGGCGCCCGCTACCGGATAGGGTCGTACGGCTTCTGGCGCGTCCACCTGGCGCTGATGCTCCGCGAGGCCTGCCCGGATCTCGACGCCGACTGCACGGCCCACCTGCTGCTCGCGCCCCTGGACTCCGATCTCCAGCACGCCCTGCGACAGGGGCAGTTCAGCCCCGAACGCATCCGGAACTCGCTGCTCACCCTGGTGAGACGCGTCATCGACCGCTGACGCGGCCTCCCGCCCCGACACGTCAGGGCACGACGAAGGCGCCCCGGTGCGGGGGTACCACCGCACCGAGGCCCCTCACCGAGCGGTCAGCTCTCCCGGATCGCCTCGAAGTCGAGGGACAGCTCGATCTCCTTGGAGACGAGGATGCCGCCGGTCTCCAGGACCATGTTCCAGGTCAGGCCCCAGTCCTCGCGGTTGACCTTGCCGTGGGCGGAGAAGACCGTACGGTCGTTGCCCCACGGGTCGCGCGCGTAGCCGAGGTAGTCCACCGCGAGCGTCACCGGGCGGGTGACGTCCTTGATGGTCAGGTCGCCGACGAGCGTGCCGGCCTTGCCGTCCCACGTCACCGAGGTGGAGACGAAGGTGGCCTTGGGGTACTTCTCCACGTCGAAGAGGTCCGCGGAACGCAGGTGCTCGTCGCGCGTGGCGTCACCGCTCTCGACGCTGGCCACGTCGATGACCGCGGTGACCTTGCTGTCCTCGGGACGCTCGCCGATGACGAGAGTGGCGTCGACTCCGGTGAAACGCCCGCGGACCTTGGTCAGCATGAAGTGTCGCCCGACGAAGCCGACCTCGGTGTGACCCGGGTCGACCTTCCACGAGCCGGCGGCGGGCAGCTCCACGCCGTCGACGGTACGAGTGGGTGCGGTGGTCATGATCCGTACGCTCCTTCGGTCAGGCGACGGACTCGGTCGGCAGGCCCGCCTCGACCCAGTCGTCCTTGCCCTCGTAGTACTCGAACACGTTGGTGTAGCCCAGCTCGACCAGGCGGTCGGCCGCGATGCCCGAGTTCGGGCAGGGGCTGTTGGCGCAGTAGACGGCGATCTCCGCGTCCTTGTTCGGAAGCAGGGTCGGCGCGAGCGCGTCCACCTGGTCGTGCGGCAGGTTGAGCGCTCCGGGCAGGTGCTTGTCGTTGTAGTACTGCGCCGGCAGCGCCTCGAGCACCGTCACCAGGTTCTCGTCGATCTTCTTCTTCAGCTCGTCACGCGAGATCCGCTGAGCCATGGGTGGCCTCCCTCAATCATGAAATAGTCCGTGCGTCTGCACACACTCTAATAGTCCGTGCGTGCGCACACAAGCTATACTTCTCGTCATGGTCATGAGAGAAGGTGAGTACCGGGTCGAGGCATGGCGGGCCCTGCTGCTGGCCCACAACGCCGCCGTACGCGCCATCGAGAGCGATGTGCAGCGCGACGGGCGTGTCCCGCTCACCTGGTACGACGTGCTCCTGGAGCTCCGCGGGGCCGGCGAGCAGGGCCTGCGCATGCAGGAGGTCGCCGAGCGCGTGGTGCTCAGCAGGACCCGGGTGAGCCGCCTCGTCGACGAGATGGCCCGCTCAGGCCTGGTGAGCAAGCAGCCCGACGCCACGGACAAGCGCGTGACGTGGGCGGTCATCACCGACGAGGGCAGGTCCGCCCTGCGCGCGACCGCGCCCGCCTACATGCGCGGCATCCGGGAGCACTTCGGCCGGTACCTCACGGACGAGGAGGCCACCGTGATCACGACGGCACTCCTGCGCGTGGCGCACTCGGGCGACGACATCCAGCTGGGCTGAGACCGGAGCGGCCACGTCCCGCCGGGGCTCCGCGAGGGGGCCTGCCCACTCCAGGGAGCCGAGCGCCGGTTCTGTGCTGGGGCATGACGAGCCGCACGTTCCTCAGGCGCGCCTCGGCGTTCGTGTGCGCGGCCCTGGCCACGAGCCGCCCACTGCCCGCCGCCTTCCAGGACTCAGGGCCCGGTGGTACGGGGTAGGGCCTGGCCTGCGCACGGTCGGCGGTCAGGGCCGGCAACTTCCGGGCGATGCCGGGGCGTTCGTCGAGGAGGGTGCCGAACCCCCGACCACCTCTTCGGGCCGCACACGACCGGACGATCAGCCGGGAGGTCAGCTCGTCCCCCGCTCCGCGGGCTCGCGTCAGCGCGGGGGTTCGATTCCCCAGGCGGCGGCCCGGGCGGCGGCGGCCGCGCGGTTGGGGAGGTCGAGCTTGGCGAGGATGTGCTCGATGTGGGTACCCACGGTGCGCGGGGTGATGTACAGCCGTTCGGCGATCTCCCGGTTGGTGCGGCCGGCGGTCAGCTCGGCGAGCACCTGGAGCTCCCGCGGCGAGAGCCCGCCCGGCCGCCGCGCGCCCCCGCGATCGTCGACGGCCGCGTCGACGGTCGCGGCGAGGGCCTCGGTGAGCAGGGTGACCACGGCGCGCGCCGGGTCGGGGGTGCGCCGTCGCCCCCGGGTGCTGACGTTCAGCATGCCGACGTACCGGCCGTCGGCGGCGAACAGGCACTGGGCCACACCGCCGTCGATCCCGAGGGGACTCAGCACGTCCTGGAAGCCCGGCGACGCCGCGAGGAGGTGCCGGGGGACGTCCCCGAGCCAGAGCCCGCCCCGGTCCGGGCCGCGGAGCACGGGGAACACCGGGTCGTGGTGGAGGCGGGTCTCGATGTAGGCCGTGACGTCGTCGGGGTAGCTCCCGGCGAGGGTGGTGTGGCACCGGCGCCGGGGATCCCAGCGGGCCAGCGAGGCGTGGTCGTACGCCATCACCTCGGAGAGCGCCGCCAGGACCGTGTCGACGCCGGCCGCCCCGCTCGTGGCGCTCCTGGCGGCCTCACGGACGTGGACGGCCGCGTCCAGGATGTCCGCCGTGCTCCGCTCCGCTGCCATCCCCCCAGGATGATCATGTGCCCGGAATACGTCAATCGCGCAGCGTGTCGTGCACGACGCGCCCGTCCATGACGGTGAGGACGACGGGCATGTCCGGGATGTCGTGGGGGTCGGCGGTGAGCAGGTCCCCGTCGAGCACGCACAGGTCGGCGGCCTTGCCCGGCTCCAGGGAGCCCTTCCAGTCGTCGGCGAAGTCCTGCCAGGCCGCGTCGATCGTGTACGTACGGATCGCCTCGGCCAGGCCGATCCGCTGCTCGGGGCCGCTGACCCGGCCGGTGGCCTTCGACTCGCGCAGCATCATGGTGGCGACGCCCTGGCGCCAGTCCGGGTGCGTGACGGGGGCGTCGGACCCGCTGGCGACGCGTACGCCGGCGTCGAGGGCGTCGCGGTAGGGCCAGGCGTACGCGGCGCGTCCGGTGCCGACGAACTCCTCCTCCATGTCGGCGACGGTCCACTTGATGGTGGGGTTCATGTTGACGCCGAAGTCGTGGGCGGCGAGGAGCTTCATGCTGTGCGCGGTGAGGAAGTCGCCGTGGATGACGTAGTGGCGGGCGTCGGCCCGCGGGTGTTCGGTCACGGCCGCGGCGAAGGCCTCCGCGACGGTGTCGCCGGCCCGGTCGCCGGTGACGTGGACGCCCAGCTGGTACCCGGCGGCGTGGGCGTGCCGGATCATGGCGTCGATCTCGGCGATCCGGTCGGCGTCGGTCTCGCCGCCGACGCAGAGGGAGCCGCAGCCGCCGCCGACGTACGGCTCGTGCATCCAGGCCGTCTTGTTGGGGACGATGCCGTCGCCGAAGATCTTGACGCCGTGGATCGCGAGGCGGCGCGGATCGGCGTCGCCGGTGTCCGCGGGGGCGCCGAGGGCGGTGAGGGTGTGGGCGAACTCCTCGGCGGTGCTCGCCATGCCGGTGGGCAGGAGGAGGACGCCGACGCGGGCGGTCAGTTCGCCGTCGGCGAGGAGCCGCCGGTAGACGTCGAGGGTCTCCCCGCCGAGCGCTCCGCGCATGATGCCGTCGCCGCCGGGGCCGAGCCCGGGCTCGGTGTAGCTGGTCACGCCGAGCCGGGCGAGCGTGGCGAGGGTCGACCTGATCGCGTCGGTCCGCTCCTGCCGGCCGAGCGGGGGCAGCGCGTTCTGGACGAGGGCCTGGGCGCCCTCGTGGAGCAGCCCGGTCGGTTCCCCGGCCTCGTCCACGACGATGGCCCCGCCGGGAGGCGCGACGGTGTGCCGGTCGATGCCGATGAGCTCCAGCGCCTTGGAGTTGACCCAGGTGGCGTGGCCGGAGAAGGAGTACAGGACGACGGGGTGGTCCGGGCTCACCTGGTCGAGGTCGTGCAGCGAGGGCTGCCGCGACGGGTCGGCGACGCACTCGTCGAGGTAGCCCGTGTCCCAGCCGTGCCCGGTGATCCACTGCCCGGCCGGTACCCGCCCGACGGCCTCCCGCACCACGCCGGCCACGTCCGCGAGGGAGGACACGGCGGGGTGGGCGACGTCGAGGGAGAGCGGCGGCGTCGCCATGCCGAAGGCGCATCCGTGCAGATGGGAGTCATTGATCCCGGGAAGCAGCGTCGCCCCCCGCAGGTCGACGACGCGGGTGGCGGGTCCGACGAACGGCGCCACGTCGTCCTGTCCGCCGACGGCGCTGATGATCCCGCCGGTCACCGCCAGGGCAGAGGCGACGGAGAAGTCCGCGTCGACCGTGACCACCCGTCCACCGAGAAACACCAGGTCCGCATACGTATCCACAGAAGGTCCCTTCGAAGAACCGGGCGCACCCGGGCGCCCGCAAACGATCTCCCGAGGACTATGGCCGCGGCCGCGCGCCCGGCACATCGGTCATCCCACCGATACGCGCCGATGTGCGGCCGTGCAGGCCGCGGCAGGCCGATGCGCGGCGAATGCGGAGAGGAGGCGCGCCCGCGGAGCCCCGCACGGCCGATCCGCCAACGGCCGCGCCGCGCCCTTGGAGGTACCGCCGGGTATCCGCCGCGAACCCTGGAAAGACCCTGTGACCTGCGTGAAGACCCCGTGAAGAAGATGATCATGACAAGCCCGCGGTGCTTAGCCTGCCCGAATGAAACTTACGTTCGGACGAAGAAACCGCCTCGCCCAGCTCGCGCTCGGCGCGGCCGTGGCCGCCTCCGTCCTGCTCCCCGCGCAGCCCGCCCAGGCCGCCTCGGGCCTGGACCCGTTCACCGCGAACTTCAAGCTGACCCGCGTGGACGGCGACAAGACAGGACTCATCGACTCCGCCGAGGCCGCCGGAGTCGCCAAGGCGTCCGTCACCGACGTCCTGGGCACCCGTACGGGACGACCGGGACTGTGTCACGCCACCGGACTGAACGGCGCCCTCAAGCCCGACGGGTTCTGCTGGGACGACGAGGACGACCGGTCCAACTACGCGGACGGCGGCGGTGGCTGGATGCCGCAGGGCTTCGCGGGTTCGCATGCCGCCACCGCCGACGGACTGTATGCGGGCCGCTCCCTCACCGCCACCGCCTGGTACCACGGCACGTGGGTCAAGGACCGGACCCCGGAGACCGTCGAGGACTACGCGCGGGTCACGATCACGGAGTCGACCGGCGGCCAGGTCAAGTACGGGCACATCGCGCTGGTGGAGCCGGTCAGCGGCAACTTCAAGCCCCTTGAGTACACCTCGCACTCGGACGGCGTCGCCTGGTACGGCAACCGGCTGTTCGTCGCCAACGGTGCGGAGCTCCAGGTCTTCGACCTGACCCGCATGTGGCGCATGAACGACACCACGAGCTCCTTCACCCGCCTGAACGCGGGCAAGACCTCCGCCCGGTTCCACCTCTGGGCCATGCCGCTCGTCGCCCGCTACAGCACCATCAGCACCGCCGCGGTCGACAACCCCTCCACGGCCTGGGTCAACAACAGCCCCCGTGCCTGCGGTCCGGGCGTCAACCAGGAGCTGTGCCTGAGCAGCCTGAGCGTCGACCGTTCCGGCACGACGCCGGCCCTGGTCTCGGTGGAGAACCGGAGCGGCGCGGGTGCCCGCATCGTCCGCTGGCCCCTGTCGGCCCTCGGCACCGGCCTTCCCACCACGGTGGCCTCGGAGACCACGGGCTACACCTCTCCCGTGTGGGGCATCCAGGGCACGGCCACGGACGGCACCAACTACTACATGAGCGGCACCTGCCCGACCTACTGGCCGGGCGGCACCGAGCTCTACTCCTGCATCCACGTGGCCAAGCCCGGCGAGGCGCCGCACGTCCTCACCCAGGCGCCGCAGCTGACCCAGGGCCTCTCCTGGGACCCCCTCGCCAAGCGGCTCTGGGGCGCCAACGAGGCACTGGTGGACTCCAGCGGACCGCGCAGGGTCGTCTTCAACATCGAGCCCGACGCCGGCAAGCCCGTCGACGGCTGGAGCTGGCTCACCAACTACCACCAGGCGGGCTCCGTCTGCGCGACGCCCCAGGGCAACGGCACCGCCAACGGCACCCCGATCACGGTGTGGACCTGCACGGGAGCGGACGCCCAGCGCTGGAAGTACGAGAACGGCCTGATCGTCCACAAGGCGAGCGGCAAGTGCATCACCCCCGAGGCGAACGGCGCGAACACCAACGGCGCGCTGCTGACCCTGTGGACGTGCAACCCCTCCAGCGACGTCCAGCGGTTCTCCCCGTCGGCCGACGGCAGTGCCGTCAACGCCTACGGCAAGGCCATCACGCCGAAGGGCAACTCCTTCGGCAACGGCGTCTGGCTGACCCTGTGGACCCAGGGCAGCCCCACTCCTGAGGTCCAGGACTGGGTGGTGAAGGGCTTCTAGCCCCGCGCCGGGGCTTCCGAGCCCCCGCACCCGCTCCCCGGACACCGACGAGGGGCCGGCCCGCACCCGGGCCGGCCCTTCTGTGATCACCGGGCAAGGCGCGCAGACTGGGAGGAGGAGGGACGTCCCCCGTACGGGTTCGTCCGCTTGCTCCGGTCGGCACCAGGGCGGTCACCATGAGCTATTCCACCGATGACCAGCGGATTCTCGACGCGATCGAGCGCCGCCTCACTCACGACGACCCCGCCCTCGCCACCCGGATCGACGCGCTGAACAAGCAGTTCCCGCACGTGCCCCCCGTACCCCACACCCCCCGCGGACCCGAGGTGCCCGAGGCCTCCGCGGGCGGCGGCCGGACCTCGAAACGCAGTCCACGGGTCGTGGCGGCAGCGGTACTGGCCGTCATCGCCCTGCTTGCCCTGATACTCACCGTCATGCTGGGCAGCCGCACGACTCCCCCGGCGGGATCCGACGGAGGACCCGCCGCGCACTCGTCCCTCTCGGTCTACGACGGCCGCCCGCTCCTTTAGCCGGATCGTCGGACGGTCCGGCCAAAGGAAGGGGTGGCCGGATACGCGCAGATCCGGCCCCATGACGGAAGTCTTACGTCCCGGCGCGTGCCGCCCCGCGGCGGGGCAGCGGTCCGTAGCGTGCTCGGCATGCGTGTACTCGTCACCGGAGGAGCCGGTTTCATCGGCTCGCACATCGTCACGGCGCTGGCAAGGGCGGGCCACGAGCCGGTCGTCCTGGACGCGCTGCTGGCCAGCGCCCACCCGTCCCTGCCCGAGCCGCCGGACGCGGAGCTCCTCCGTACGGACGTCCGGGACGCCGCCGGGGTCCGGGAGGCGCTGCGCGGTGTGGACGCGGTCTGCCACCAGGCCGCCATCGTCGGTCTCGGCAAGGACTTCGCCGACGCCCCCGCGTACGTGAGCTGCAACGACCTGGGTACGGCCGTCCTCCTCGCCGCCATGGCGGAGACCGGGGTGCGGCGGCTCGTCCTCGCGGGATCGATGGTCGTGTACGGCGAGGGCCGGTACGAGTGCCCCCGCCACGGCCCGGTCAGGCCGGAGGCCCGCCGCCCCGAGGACCTGGCGGCGGCGCGCTTCGAGCCGTACTGCCCCGACTGCGGGTGCGCCCTGCGCCCCGGGCTGGTCGGCGAGGACGCACCGGCCGACCCCCGGAACGTGTACGCCACGACGAAGCTCGCCCAGGAGCACCTGGCCGCCGCCTGGGCCCGGACCGTCGGGGGAACGGCCGTGTCCCTGCGCTATCACAACGTGTACGGCCCGGGGATGCCCCGGGACACGCCCTATGCGGGCGTCGCCTCCTTCTTCCGCTCCGCGCTCGCCCGCGGCGAGGCGCCCCGCGTCTTCGAGGACGGCGGCCAGCGCCGGGACTTCGTCCACGTACAGGACGTGGCGGCGGCCAACGTGCTCACGCTGGAGGCCACCGCGGAGCTGCCCGCCGGCGCCCTCACCCCGTACAACACCGGCAGCGGGGACCCCCACACCGTGGGAGAGATGGCGACGGCGCTGGCCCTGGCGCACGGCGGCCCGGAGCCGGTGGTGACCGGGGAGTTCCGGCTCGGCGACGTACGGCACATCACGGCCGACTCGTCGCGGCTGCGGCGGGAGCTCGGCTGGCGTCCCGAGGTCGGCTTCGGCGAGGGGATGACGGAGTTCGCCCGCGCCGGACAACGGGCCTCGGCGGCCGTGGTCCGGTAGCCGTCGCCGCTCGGCTCGACGGCACCGTCCGGTGGCCGTTGCCGCTCGACTCGGCGTCCGGTACGGGAGTTGTTCTCAGCCCGCCGCGGCGGGCAGCGTGACCTCGAAGCGGCAGCCGCCCGGCACGTTGCGCACGGCGGCGCGGCCCGCGTGGGCCTCGACGATGCCCCGGACGATGGCGAGGCCCAGGCCGGCGCCGGCGGGCGGGGTACGGGCCTCGGTGCCGCGCCAGCCGGTGTCGAAGACGCGGGGCAGGTCCTCGTCGGAGATGCCGCCGCAGCCGTCGGTGACGGACACGACGACGACACCGTCCCGGCGTTCGGCGGCCACCGCCACGGTGCCGTCGGCGGGGGTGTGACGAATGGCGTTGACCAGGAGGTTGGCGAGCACGCGGGTCATCTCCTTGCCGTCCACGTCGACGGGAACGGCGTCGACCTCCTCCCCCACCAGCCGGACCCCGTGAGCGCGGGCGAGCGGATCGGCGCCGCTCAGCGCGTCGCCGACCAGGTCGTACACGGACATGCGGCTGGGGCTGAGGATCAGCGCGCCGGCGTGGATGCGGGAGAGCTCGAAGAGGTCGGCGACCATGGTGGTGAGGCGTTCGACCTCGGTACGGATCTGGCGGTGGTAGCGGGCGGGGTCCGCGGCGATGCCGTCCTCCAAGGCCTCCGCCATGGCCCGCAGCCCGGCGAGCGGGGTGCGCAGGTCGTGGGAGATCCAGGCGACGAGCTCCCGGCGGGACGCCTCCAGGGAACGCTCACGGCCGCGGGAGGCGTCGAGCTTGGCGCTGGTGGCGGCCAGTTCCCGGGTGAGCGCGGCGAGTTCGGCGGTGGCCGCCCCGTCGGGCGCCGAGAAGCTGCCCCCGTCGCCGAACGCGCGCGTGGCGCGGGCGAGCGCACGGCTGCGGGCGACGACCCACCGGCCCAGGACGAGGGCGGTGCCCAGGGACACCAGGGCGGCCATCGCGACGACGACGGTCACCACCCACAGGTCGTGCGGGGAGAGGAACATGGCCCGGGCGACGGCGAGCGTTCCGGCGAGCATGGCCGTGACGGTCACGGCGGCGACGACCGTCAGCGAGACCGCGACCGAGCGGTGGCGCACGAGGCGGAGCACGAGCGCCCCGGCCAGCCCGGCGCAGACGGCTCCCGCGAGGGCGAACGCGGCGATGAGCAGGACGTCCTTCATGGCGTTGCGCCCTTTACCGTCGCGTCCTTCATGGCGTGGCGCCGTTCGCGGATTCCGGTTCGAAGCGGTAGCCGACGCCCCACACCGTCTGGATCAGGGTCGGCCGGGCCGGGTCGTCCTCGATCTTGGCGCGGAGGCGGCGGACGTGGACCGTGACGGTGGAGAGGTCTCCGAAGTCCCAGCCCCACACCTGTCGCATCAGCGCCTCACGGCTGTGAGCCGCGCCCGGGTGCTCCATGAAGTACGCCAGGAGGTCGAACTCGCGGAGGGTGAGGGCGAGTTCGCCGCCCGCCCTGACGGCCCTGCGGGTTCCGGGGTCGACGGCCAGGTCGCCGGCGCGCAGCGCGCCCCTTGGCGCGGTCGTCGCCGCCGCGCGGCCGCGACGGAGGACGGACTCGACGCGCAGGACGAGCTCGCGCGGGCTGAACGGCTTCGTGACGTAGTCGTCCGCGCCCACTTCGAGCCCCGTGATCCGGTCCTCCTCGTCACCGCGTGCCGTCAGCATGATCACCGGTACGGGCCCGGCGGCCCGCAGCCGCCTGCACACCTCCAGGCCGTCGAGGCCCGGCAGCATCAGATCGAGTACGACGAGGTCGGGCCGGCGCTCGCCGCTGCGCCGCACGGCGTCGAAGCCGTCGGCCGCGTGCTCGACGGCGAAGCCCGCCCTTTCCAGGTATCCGGTGACGACCTCGGCGACCGTCGGGTCGTCGTCCACCACCAGGATCCGGCCCCCGTTCCCGGCGGCGCTGCGCTCGCTCATGCCGTACAGCCTCGCATCCGCACCGCGCGGCGGGCACGGCCGGCCGGGCGGACGTCGTACGGCGTCCGCGTTTCGTAAGGACTTTCACCGCCCCGAACCGCCCCGTGATTCCTACGGTGAGAGCCGTGACCTCCCTGAACGTAGATGTCGTCCTTCCCTGTCTCGACGAGGCCGAGGCCCTGCCCTGGGTCCTGGCGCGCATCCCCTCCGGATGGCGGGCAATCGTCGTCGACAACGGCTCCTCCGACGGCTCGGCCGCCATCGCGGCCGGCCTCGGTGCCACCGTCGTGCACGAGCCCCGGCGCGGCTTCGGCGCCGCCTGCCATGCCGGACTGGCGGCCGCCGACGCCGAGTTCGTCTGCTTCTGCGACTGCGACGCGTCCCTGGACCCCGGCCTGCTCCCCGGACTCCTGCGCACGGTGTCCGAGGGCTCCGCGGATCTCGTCCTGGGCCGCCGCCGCCCGACCGGTCGAGGTGTCTGGCCGGTACGGGCCCGGGCCGGGAACCTGGCGCTGTCCCGGCTGCTGCGCAGACGGACGGGGCTGCGGCTGCGCGATCTCGGACCGATGCGAGTGGCCCGCCGCGAGGCGCTGCTGTCCCTTGAGCTGTCGGACCGGCGCAGCGGCTACCCGCTCCAGATGGTCGTCCGGGCGGCGGACGCGGGCTGGCGGGTGCGCGAGGTCGACGTGCCGTACCTCCCCCGGACGGGCCGGTCCAAGGTCACCGGCACCTGGAAGGGCACGTGGCAGGCCGTGCACGACATGCGCCGGGTGCTCGACGAGCCGGCGACGAGCGGCGGTGGCCGCCCGTGACCACGCTCCTCGTCATCGCCAAACAGCCGCTCCCCGGGCGGGTCAAGACCCGCCTCACGCCGCCGTTCACCCCCGAGGAGGCCGCTTCCCTCGCCGAGGCGGCCCTCGCCGACACCCTGGCCGCCGCCGCGCGCGTCCCGGCGGAGCGGCACGTGCTGGTACTCGACGGGGAGCCCGGGCCCTGGCTCCCGTCGGGCTTCGAGGTCCTCCCCCAGGTGGCGGGGGGACTCGACGTACGGCTCGCCGCCGCGTTCGCCGCCTGTACGGGGCCGGCCCTGCTCATCGGCATGGACACCCCTCAGGTGACACCGGACGTCCTCGCTCCCGCGCTGTGCTGGGAGGCGCACGACGCCTGGTTCGGCCCGGCCGTGGACGGCGGCTTCTGGGCCCTCGGCCTCGCCTCCCCGTCACCCGCCCTCCTGCTCGGCGTCCCCATGTCGGCGCCCGACACCGGCGCCGTCCAGTACCGGCGGCTGCGCGCGGCCGGGCTGCGCATCGGCGGCCTGCCCGTCCTCCGGGACGTGGACACCGCCGAGGACGCGCGCCTCGTGGCCGCCGAGTCGCCCGGCACCCGCTTCGCCGCCCGGCACTCCGCGCTGACCGCAACGACGGCCGGAGCGAACAAGGTGACCACGACGACGGCGGCGGGAGCGAACAGGGTGACCGCGACGACGACGGGAGCGATCAAGCTGACCGCGACGACGGCGGGAGCCGGCGCGTGACCGCGACGACCGCCTGGCGCGCCGACCCGTACGCCGACGCCCTGCGCACCGGGCGGGGCCCGCTCTTCCTGCGCCGTGACGACGGTTGGCTGCTGCCGCTGGAGGTCGAGCGCTGGTGCGAGGCGCCCGACCGGGCCGACCTGTCCGTCCTGGACCGCTGCCCCGGCACCGTCCTCGACATCGGCTGCGGTCCGGGGCGGCTCGTCGCCGCCCTCGCCGCCGAAGGGCGCCGCGCTCTGGGCATCGACGTCAGTCCGGACGCGGTCGCCCGTACCCTCCGGCTCGGCGGTACGGCCCTGTGCCGCTCCGTCTTCGACCCCCTGCCCGGCGAGGGGCGTTGGGACACGGCCCTCCTGATCGACGGCAACATCGGGATCGGCGGTGATCCCGCCGCGCTGCTGCGCCGACTGCGCCGGAGCGTGTCCCTCGCCGGCCAGGTCATCGCCGAATGCGCGCCCGCGGACGTCGACGAGCGCTGCGAGGTACGGGTCGACGACGGCCGGGGCGGGCGGGGCGAGCCGTTCCCGTGGGCCCGGGTCGGGATGCGCGCGCTGGGTGCCCACGCGGCCGCCGCGGGCTGGACGGTGTCCGAGCGGTGGGACCTGCTCGGCCGTCACTTCGCGGCCCTCACCCGTCAGTCGTCCTCCGCGCTCGGCTGAGGACGGGCCCGCCACCGCCTCAGGAGCATCCCCGCCGCCGTCGCCGCGGCCACCGCGGCGAGGACGATCGCGAGGTTCCGCGCGTACGGCAGCGGAAGGGCGGAGGGGTTGGGCGGGTCGCCGGGCCGCATCAGCAGCGGCAGGGTGATCAGCACCAGGCTCCCCGCCACGATCAGCGCCCCGCGCAGCACGCCCCGGTCGGGGCGCCCGACGAGCAGCAGCCCCGCGGCGAGGACCAGCGGCGCGAGGATCCCGTCGTGCAGGACCAGCGCCCCGGCGAGCCACACCAGGACGCCCGCCGGGTCGGGCTCGGCCGCCACGAGCCACGCGCCGACGCCGATGAGGGCGACGCCGACGGCACCGGCCGCGTACCGCACCACGTCCGTCGTCCTCACAGCACCTCCAGGCGGTGGACCCACTTGGTCTGGAGCACCCCGGGCCGGTCGGGTGCGATGATCCGGGCCGGGAAGCCGTGGTCGAGCGAGAGGGCCTGCCCGTTGAGGGCGAGGGCGACGAGGGTGAGCGGATCCTCCACGTACCCCGCGCCCATCTCCATGACCCGGTAGGCGCCGCTCACCTCCAGGGAGGTGACCCGTACGGCGTCCCGGCCCGGCCGTCCGCCCGCCGCCTCCACGAGATCCCGCACGCGTACCCCTTCCCAGTGGGCGTCGACGCTCCAGCCCTCGACGCAGGCGATCGGCAGCCGGACCCGTCGCTGCGGCAGCCCGCGCAGTTGCTCCAGGGTGAGCGCGTACGGGCTGGGTCCGGTGACCTGGAGCCGCCAGGCCCGCAGTCCCCGCTCCGAGACGCCGGCCGCGGCGGCGGTCCTGTTCACCGGCAGCCCTTGCGGGCCGTGGTCCGGGTGCCGGGGGGCGAGCAGGTCGACGCGCTTGAGCGGGGTGAAGGACTGGCCCACCGTCGTCAGCGTGACGAGGCCGACCGCGGCGCCCGTGCCGAGGAGGAGGGACCGGCGGTCGACGGCGTCCTCGGCGGGCAGCGCGAGCGTCCCTTCCGAGCGCCTTCCCCAGTGCGCCCTGATCTCGGGCGCCTTGACCGCGATGTGCAGCAGGATCGAGCCCGTGGCGATCCACGCCACGGCGAAGTGCACCGGTACGAAGGAGAACGGCCACGGATACCACTCGGCGATGTTGAGCAGCCCGGTGAACACCTGGAACAGGGCGGAGGCCACCAGGACCGCGACGGACAGCCGCTCCAGCGCGTGCCGCACGGACCGCACCGGCGGCCAGACGAAGAGCCGTGGGTACACCGCCCACAGTTTGACCAGGAGCAGCACGATCGCCGCGAGACCGGTGGCGACGTGCAGCCCCTGCGTGAGCCGGTAGCCCCACACGGGCCGGGTGGGCAGGTGGTCGGCGAGCCGGTCCGGCGGGTGTTGCAGGTAGTGGCTGACGATGCCGGTCACGAAGCAGACGGCGAAGGCGGCACCGAGCCAGCGGCCGACCGAGGTCGCCGTTCTCGCGTCGTGCAGACGGCCGGTGAAGGCGGGCGGCCGGACGGCGGGCAGCCGGAGGGCGGGCAGCACGGAACGCGGGAGCTTGGGCATACGGGAGGTCATGCCGTCCATGACACCGCCGCGAGCGGTCGCGCGGGCTGTCCGACACCTTACGAAACACGAACGCCCCGACGGGTCGGCACCCGGTCCTGCGACTCCGGTGCCAGGCTGCGCCCATGATCGCCCGTGCCCGCCCGCTCGTCGTCACCGCGCTCCTCCTCACGGCCCTGACCGCCGCGCTGGTCCTCCTGCTCCGCGGGGACACGCCCGGGGCCCGTTTCCTGGCCGGGTACGCGGGCTGCTGGGCCCTGTTCGCCGCGGCCGCGGTCGCCCTGCGCCGCGTCCCTGCCCGGGCGGTCGTCCCCCTGGTCCTCGCGGGAGCGGTCGCCGTCACCGCCACGGGCCTGGTCGCCGCGCCGCGTACGAGCACGGACTCCTACCGGTACGCGTGGGACGCCAGGGTGCAGGCGGCCGGGATCTCGCCGTACGACCACGCCCCCGCCGACCCGGCGCTGGCGGAGCTGCGCGACTCCTGGCTCTTCCCCGGGCCGGCCGTCTGCGCGCGCGGCCTCGACGTCTCCCCGCTGCCGGACGGCGGATGCACGCGGATCAACCGGCCCACCGTGCACACGATCTACCCGCCGGCCGCCGAGGGCTGGTTCTTCCTGGTGCACGTCCTGTCCCCGGCCGACGCCCGGCACAAGGCGTTCCAGAGCGGCGCCGCCGTCCTGTCCCTCGCGGTGACCGGCCTGCTGGTCGTCGTCCTGCGCCGCCGGGGCGATCCCCGGCGGGCGGCCCTCTGGGCCTGGTGCCCGGCCGTGCCCGTAGAGGCCGTCGACAACGCCCATGCCGACGTCCTCGCCGTCCTGTTCTCGGTCGCCGCCCTCGCCGTCGTCGCCCGCCGCCGCGCCGCCGGCGGCGTCCTCCTCGGTCTCGCCGTCGCGGCGAAACTGCTGCCCGTGGTCCTGTTGCCGGGCGCGCTGTCCGGCCTGCGGAGGCCGCGGACGGCCCTGACGGTGCTGGTGCCGACGGTGGTGACCGTCCTGCTGCTGTACCTGCCGTACGTCCTGCTGTCGGACGCCTCCGTCCTCGGCTACCTGGGCGGATACGCCCGGGAGGAGGGGTACGACGACGCCTCCGCGGGCGGCCGGTACGCCCTGCTCAGGCTCGTCCTCCCGGACGCGTGGGCCCCACCGGCCCTGATGCTCGCACTGGCGGCGGTCGCCGTGGCCGTGTGGTGGTACGGCGACCCCGAACGGCCCTGGAGCGGGGCCCTGGTGACCACCGGATCGGCCTTCCTGCTCCTCACCCCCGGCTACTCCTGGTACGCCCTGCTGGTCGTCGCCCTGGTCGCCTTGGACGGCCGGTGGGAGTGGCTGGGTGTCGCCCTCGCGGGGGCGGTCGCCTACCTCGCGGGCCCCTTGGTGGGCTACGGATCGGCGACCGTCGCGTACGGGGCGGCGGCAGCGGCGGTGGGTGTCGGGGCGGCGCTCCGGCGGAAGCCCGCTGCGGCGCCGAGCTCTCCTCGGCCGTGGCCGTGGCGGGCGCCCTCGGGTTCCTGACGGCGCTCTCACGCACTCCATCCGGGAAGCCGCGCGGGACTCCGCCCGGGAGGCCGCGCGGGCCGGTGGGAGTTCACCCGGTGCGGCCGAACGCGAGGTCGAGGATCCGTCGCCACCGCACCGGCGGCGTGGGGAGGGCGACGCCCGGGCGGTCGCGCGGCACCAGGACCCGCAGCGCGCCCGCGCGCAGCGTGCAGACGACCGGGGTGGGCAGCCGCAGCGCCTCGCCGTCGACCGCCACGGGGATCTCGGCCGCGTCGGCGGTCACCTCGACGCGGGGTGCGGTCGTGACGGTGAGTCCGGTGGACTGCGAGCCCCGCACCGCCAGGTCGGCGGCCTGCGCGGCGTCCTCCACCCGGATCCCGATCACGCCCAGCTCGCCGCTGTCGAGCCGGGGCCGGCGGCCGCCGCCGCTGAACTCGTCGGGTGAGACGTACGGATTGTTGCTGACGAGGAGGGCCTGCTGGGAGGAGAGGGAGGTGTCGTCGGCCCGCACGTCGAGCCGCTGCACCCCTTCGCCGAGCAGCAGGTCCGGCATGAGGGTCAGCGCCGTGCCCGCCTTGGCGTCGCGGTACTCGGGCCGTTGCACGACGTCGGCGTACACCCCGAAGGAGACGGTGTTGACGAAGGCCCGGCCGGCGACGTCGCCGAGGTCGACCCGGAGCTCCTCGCCGTCGGTGAGCGCGTCGAGACAGCGCGAGGGGTCGGTGCGGTCGAGGCCCAGGTCCATGGCGAAGTGGTTGCGGGTGCCGGCGGAGACCACGAGGAACGGCAGGTCGTGCTCGGCGGCGACCGCCGCGACGAGGGCCTGGGTGCCGTCGCCGCCCGCGACTCCGAGCAGGTCCGCGCCCTCGGCCACGGCCCCGCGGGCCAGCCCGGCGACGTCGGCGGGGGCGGACGGGTCGAGCAGGATCACCCGCGCGCCGAGCTCCTCCGCCCGCTCGACGAGACCGAAGCGGCCGACCTTCCCGCCCCCGGACTTCGGGTTCATGATCAGGACCGGTCGCCTCGGCCGGGCCGCGGCGACCGTCCGCACCGACCGCTCCGGCCGTGACCTGCGCAGCGCCGCGCGGGCGCAGGCCAGCGCCACACCCCAGCACAGGGCCAGGACCAGGGCCGTCAGCCACAGTCCGTCGTACGCGAACAGCACCAGGACGCCGACGGGTGCCGCGACCGCGAGGACCGCGCCGAGCAGCCGTACCGCGCCGCGGTGCGCCACGAACCACCACACGCCGACGGCGCAGAGGACGACGCCGAGGAGTCCGGCTCCGATGACCTCGAGACCGCCCTCCCCCACCGCGAGCACGAGCGCGACCAGCGAACCGATCGCCGCGAGCACCGCCAGACGTGCGAGGAGTCGCGCCGCCCCACCCCCGGCGGAGCCGCCCGTCACACGTGTTCCGCCCATGGGGTCCTCTCCCTGCCGTGTCGGCGACGAGCCGGTCCGGAGGCACCAGCCTGCCCACTACCGGACCGGGGGGCATCCCGGCGGGGCCGTGCGGATGAAGCCCAGGGCGGGGCCGGTCAGATGACGCCCTGCGCCGCCATGGCCTCCGCCACCCGCAGGAAGCCCGCCACGTTGGCGCCGAGCACGTAGTCGTCCGGGCGGCCGCCGTACGACTCGGCGGTGGCGCGGCACTCGGCGTGGACGCCGCGCATGACCGCGGCGAGCCGGGCCTCGGTCTGCTCGAAGGACCAGCTGTCGCGGGCCGCGTTCTGCTGCATCTCCAGCGCCGAGGTGGCCACCCCGCCGGCGTTGGCGGCCTTGCCGGGGCCGAAGAGGACCCCCGCCTCGCGGAACACCTTCACCGCCTCGGGGGTGCAGGGCATGTTCGCGCCCTCGGCGACCGCGAGGACTCCGTGCTTGACCAGGGCGACGGCATCGTCGGTACCCAGTTCGTTCTGGGTCGCGCAGGGCAGGGCGATGTCGCAGGGGACGTCGTACACCGTGCCGCGGGCCGAGAAGCGCGCGGTCGGCTTCGCCTCCGCGTAGGCCGAGATCCGGACCCGGCGCACTTCCTTGATGTCCTTCAGGAGGTCCAGGTCGATGCCGTCCTCGTCGACGAGGTATCCGGAGGAGTCGCTGCAGGCCACCACGCGGCCGCCCAGGGCGTGCACCTTCTCCGCGGCGTACACGGCCACGTTCCCGGATCCGGAGACCACCACCCGGCGCCCGTCGAAGGCGGCGCCGCGGGTGGCGAGCATCTCCTCGGCGAAGTACACCGCGCCGTAGCCCGTCGCCTCGGTACGGACGTGGGAGCCGCCCCAGCCGACCGGCTTGCCGGTGAGCACGCCGGACTCGTAGCGGTTGGTGATCCGCTTGTACTGGCCGAAGAGGTAGCCGATCTCACGACCGCCCACACCGATGTCGCCGGCGGGCACGTCGGTGTGCTCGCCCAGGTGACGGTAGAGCTCGGTCATGAAGGACTGACAGAAACGCATGATCTCGCCGTCGGAGCGGCCCTTGGGATCGAAGTCGGCCCCGCCCTTGCCGCCGCCGATCGCCATCCCGGTCAGCGCGTTCTTGAAGATCTGCTCGAAGCCGAGGAACTTCACGATGCCGAGGTTGACGCTGGGGTGGAACCGCAGGCCTCCCTTGTACGGGCCGAGGGCGCTGTTGAACTCCACCCGGAAGCCCCGGTTGACCCGCACCGCACCCTGGTCGTCGACCCAGGGGACCCGGAAGAGCAGCTGCCGCTCGGGCTCGACCAGCCGTTCCAGGATTCCCGTCTCGGCGTACTCGGGATGCCGTTCCAGGGCGGGACCGAGGGACTCCAGCACCTCGGTCGCCGCCTGGTGGAACTCGACCTCTCCGGGGTTGCGTCGGCAGACCTCCGCGTAGACGGCCTCGATGTGTTCGTTCACGTTCACCGCTGTGTCCCGCTTTCCTCGGCTCCGGATCCCGCACGGTCCGGAAGTGTTCGTGCCGAGCCGATCAGACAACCGGGCGAGCGTCCAGACCGTGTCCAACGCGTGGGCGTCGAGAACGGCCGAGGGAGGGGAGGGGGACGCGGCTTCCGGCTCGCCGAGTTGACAACGTTTCAGTTGCGGAAGCCGGCCAATGTGTCCGAAAGACTTCCAGTGCGATGCGACATGTGAAATTTTACACGTCACACATCAGTCGCCTCGTGTCCCAGCACGCGGCCACAACGGCCCCGGAGGCCCCCACAGATGCATCCCTTCCGGATATCGAAGGCCAACGCGCGCAGACTTCCTGCACTCGGCGCGGCCGTCTTCCTCACCCTCGGCCTGTTCACGGCACAGAGCCAGGCCGCCTCCGTCGGCGCCACGGCCCCGGCCCCGTCGCAGGCCCAGGGATCCGCGGACTCGGCACCGCGGTCGATCCCGGTCCCCAAGTCGCCCGACGCGATGAGCAACGGCTCCCGCTTCCGGATCTCCTCGCAGGACAGCGCCGAGGAGACCTCGCCGGCACCCGCCCCGGCCGTCAAGTCCGCCAGGACGGGCAAGACCGACAAGACCGGCAGGCTGTCCTCGGCCCTCGCCGCGGACGAGTGCGGCGACCTCTCCGGCGTCATCAACGCCACGGGCAGCGCGCTGGTCCAGCAGCTCAAGGCGCTCCCCCAGATCACCTGTACCTACCCGCTGTTCAACCTCACCGGCGAGGACGCGCGCAAGGCCTTCCGCGAGCCCCAGATGGTGACCGTCGCCAACGCGCTGCGCGACGCCTCCGCCACGTACGCGGGCAACAACAACGCCGACATCGGCCAGCTGGTGCTGTTCCTGCGCGCCGGCTACTACGTGCAGGACAACCACGCGGACGTCGTCGGCGACTACGGCACGGCGCTGGACACCGCGGCCCGCGGCGCGCTGGACGCGTTCTTCGCCGCCCCGCGCAGCAAGGACGTCACCGACGCCAACGGCGAGATCCTCAACGAGGTCGTCACGCTGATCGACAGCACCCACGCCGCCGGCCGCTACGCCGGCGTCGTCAAGTGGCTGCTCGGCAGCTACGACGGCACCTGGCCGAGCCAGATGAACCTCTCGATGCAGCACGTCGAGTGGGTCGTCGAGAACGGCTTCAAGGCCAAGAACGACGACCGCGGCTGGCGGGCCGCCCTCAAGGCCGACCCCGCCATCCTCGACACCTGGGCCGGCTTCATCACGCGCAACGGCGCGCAGCTCAACCGCCTGGACGTCGTCAGCAACGTCGGCCGCTACCTCGGCTACGCCCTCGACATCCCCGAGCTCAAGGACCGGGTCCGGCCGCTGCTGAAGGACCTGATCAACCGCTACCCGAACGTCGGCCCCACCGCGCCGATCACCATGAACCTGGGCTGGTACACGCGCCAGTACGACCGCGGCAACTGCGCGGCCTACGCCATCTGCGACCTCGGCGACCGCGTGCTCCCGGTGATCCTGCCGATCCAGCACACCTGCAACGCGGGCCTGAAGATCCGCGCCCAGGACGTGTCCCCGGACCAGCTGGCGAGCACCTGCACCAGCCTGATCAACCAGGACGCCTACTTCCACCGGGTCATCGGCGACAAGGGCGCGATCCCCGGTGACGTGAACACCAACCTCGAGGTCGTCGTCTTCGACGACTACACCAACTACTCGCTGTACGCCTGGGCGATCTACAACATCGACGTCGACAACGGCGGCATGTACGAGGAGGGCAACCCGGCCGTCCCCGGCAACCAGGCCCGCTTCATCGCCCACGAGGCCCACTGGCTGCGCCCGGACTTCCAGATCTGGAACCTCAACCACGAGTACACCCACTACCTCGACGGCCGCTACAACATGTACGGCGACTTCGAGGCCGGCATCGTCACGCCGACCATCTGGTGGGTCGAGGGCATCGCCGAGAACATCTCGTACGGCTACCGCAACGAGCGCAACGCCGACGCGATCGCCGAGGCCGGCAAGAACACGTACAAGCTGAGCGACCTGTTCGACACCGTGTACGGCCAGGACGAGGACCCCGAGGTCAACTCGAACCGCGTCTACCGCTGGGGCTGGCTCGCGGTCCGCTACATGCTCCAGGCGCACCCCGCCGACATGGAGACGGTCCTCAACAAGTACCGCACGGGTGACTGGAACGGTGCCCGCACCTTCCTGAAGCAGACCATCGGCACCAGCTACGACGCCGGCTTCGCCACCTGGCTGGCCACCACCTGCGCGACCGCCGACTGCGGCCCCCTGCCGGAGGCCTCGGTCGTCGCCCCGACCACCCCGCTCTGCACCATCAGCGACCCCCGTCAGTTCGACAAGAACTGCCGCCGGGACAACCTCGCTGCCGCCACCGGCAACTACAGCTACCACTTCGTGTACCTGCCGGCCGGCACCAAGCAGCTGACCATCACCAGCAGCGGCGGCACCGGCAACGCCGACCTGTACTACGGCGGCGGCAGCTGGGCCACCACCGGCAGCTACCAGTCGAAGTCCACGAACGCCGGCAACAACGAGACCCTGACGATCGACAACCCGCCGTCCGGCTGGGTCTACTTCAGCCTCGCCGCCGCGCAGGACTTCAGCGGAGTGAGCCTCTCCACGCAGTCCAAGTAAGCAGCTCGACGGGGCCGTTCCGGATCTCTCCGGAACGGCCCCTTGGTCTGTGGCTCGTCCGTGGCTCGTCCGTGTCTCGTCCGTGGCTCGTTCGCGCCGGGGCGACCGAGGACAGACGATCTTTGTGAGGGCTTGTACGGGCCCATCGACCACAGGGATCGCCATGACCGATCTGCCGGCAAGCGACGCACCCACGCGGGTCTTCCTCGTGGACGATCACGAGGTCGTCCGGCGGGGCCTGCGCGATCTGATCGACGACGAGCCCGACATGCAGGTGGTCGGTGAGGCGGCCACGGCCGACCAGGCCTTGGCCAGGGGGCCCGCTCTGCGGCCGGACGTCGCCGTCCTCGACGTACGGCTGCCCGACGGCGACGGGATCGGCGTGTGCCGGGAACTGCGCGCGCGGATGCCCGGTCCGGCGTGCCTGATGCTGACCTCGTTCGACGACGAGGACGCGCTCCTGGACGCGATCACGGCGGGGGCGGCGGGCTACGTGCTCAAGCAGATCAAGTCGAGCGCACGCGGCGGCCGGTCCTCCGTGGTGCCGGTCACGAGGTGCTCCCGTGTCCGGGTCCGTGCCGGGGGATGAGCATCACCGGGCAGTGGGCGTGTTGCAGCAGGGTGAGCGTGGTCCGGCCCAGCGTCGGTCCGAGGTACCCGGGGGCCCGTCGGCCGCCGACGACGACGAGGGCGGCCTGACCGGACGCTTCGACGAGCGCTCCGGGCACGCTGGTGTTCCTGTCGCCCTCGATGTCGATCGTCAGTGCGGGGAACTCGCCCCGGAGGCGATCGGCGACATCGGTCAGCGCGCGCACGTGTTCCTGAGCGTTCCCTCCGGCGCCGTTGCGCGGCAACAGCCGTGTACCGGGGTGAGAGGCCGTGTTCCACACGTGCAGGAGCCGCAGGGGCACCTGTCGGAGCAGGGCTTCGCGGGCCGCCGCCCGGGCGCAGCCGAGGTCGGCGTCGTCCCGGACCCCTGTCAGTACGGCTCCGGGCTCGGCGGACTCCGCGGGCCCGCGCACCACGACCACCGGTGTGGTCGCGGTGGCGGCGACCCGGAGGCCGACCGATCCGAGCATGAGTGAGGAGAATCCGCCGAGGCCCCGGTGTCCGACCACGATCGTGCCGCTCAGTGCGGCGGCGTGGCGCAGGCTGTCGGCAGGCGAGCCCCTGCCGAGTTCCTTGACGAGCGGCAGGTCGGGATGGCGCGTGGTGACGGCGTCGGCGGTGCGGTCGAGGATCTCCTGGCCGGTCCGTCGGCTCCGGTCGATGTCCGCGGGGACGAGGAGGCGAGCCGGCGCGTCCGTGTCCGTCGCGTGGACCACGGAGAGTCCGGAGCCTCGCAGCGCCGCCTCATCCGCGGCCCACAAAGCCGCCGCCTGCGCGGACGGTGAACCGTCGACACCGACGGCGACCCTTCCGAGGCCTTGAGGGCCCGGGCCCGTCGTTCCGGCCATGGTTCCTCCTCGTCGGGTCCATGAGCGCTGCTTCCACTCTCGCACCTGCCCCCTGGGAGGCCGGAGGGCCTCCTGGGGAAACAGGTGGGGCCAAAGGTCCCCTCGGTGGCGGCGAGGCACCCGGCCGAGGCCCGGTCGGGCCCGACGGTGGACCGTTCGGCCCCTCGCGGACGCCCGCCGGGCGGTGGACGGTGGTGACACGGGGGTTGGTCCACCGTCGACGGCCGGAGCGGGAGGCACGCGATGAAGCACCTGAAGGTCGGTGGCCTGATGACCGACGACGTGGTCACGGCCCTCCCGGACACGTCGTTCAAGGAGCTGGCGAAGCTGCTCGCCGAGCACGGCATCAGCGGGCTGCCCGTCGTGGACGAGGACGATCATGTGGTCGGAGTCGTCTCCGAGAGCGATCTCCTGGCCCGCCGGGCCCTCGTCGCCCGGGATCTGATGACCGTCCCGGCCGTCACGGTGCACGCCGAGGAGCCGGTGGCGGACGCCGCCCGGCTGATGGTGCGCCGCGGGGTGGAACGCCTTCCCGTGGTCGACGAGGAGGAACGGCTGGTGGGCATCGTGACCCGCCGCGATCTGCTCTGTGTCTTCCTCCGCCCGGACCCGGAGATTCGGCACCGCATACGGGTCGACGTCCTCGTGGATGCCATGGGGCTGCCGGAGGACGCGGTGGACGTGCACGTCCTGGACGGTGTCGTGACCCTCACCGGCGGGGTCCGGCGGCGGAGCCGGGCCGTGATGCTGCTGCGGCTGGCCGAGCGCGTGGACGGCGTCGTCGCCGTCGCGGACCGGCTGTCCGTCCGTGAGGACGACACGCGCCTCGCCCCGTCCACGCGGACGGCCTACGACTACTCCCCGTGATCCCCCACGCACAGACAGGACGACCCGTGTCCACCACCGCGCTGCCCAGGCCGCTCGTGACCTCGCTGATCGAGGACGCCGTCACGGCCCCGTCGATGCACAACGCCCAGCCCTGGAGGTTCGTCCACCGAACGGGCACCGACACCATCGAGCTGTACGGCGACCCCTCGCGCGGCATGCCGCGCCAGGACCCCGACCATCGGTCCCTCCACATCGGGTGCGGTGCCGCGCTGTTCGGCCTGCGGGTCTCCGCCGTCCACCGGGGTCTGCGCCCGGTGGTCCGGCTGCTGCCCTCCCCCGGCGACCCCTGGCGGCTCGCCGACGTACGTTTCGACGGCCCCGACGTCCCCGACGACGCCGGCGGGGACGGCGACCTGGGCACGCTCCATGCGGCTCTGGCTCGCCGGCATACCAGCCGGTTCCCCTACACCGAGGAGCGCGTGCCCTCCGAGGTCATCGACGGGCTCTGTGCCGCGGCCGTGCTCGAGGGCTGCCGGCTGATCGTCCCGGGGGCGTGGCACACGGACGCCGTCCTGCATCTCGTCCACGTCTCCGAACTGTTCGAGGCGGCGGACGAGGCGGTACGCGCGGAGATCACCGCCTGGACCCGCACGGGTGCGGCGGGGGAAGGGCCCGACACCGAGGGCATCCCCTCGTACGCCTTCGGCCCGCGGCAGTACGACGTGACCTCCCCGGTCAGGGACTTCGGCGCCCGGCAGCAGGTACCCGGCCGGTCGTCGGCGCGCTTCGAGAAGAGGCCGCAGATCGCGCTGCTCGGGACGGCCGAGGACACCCCGGAGGCGTGGCTGAAGGCCGGCCAGGCCATGCAGAGGGTCCTGCTCCAAGCCACCCTCGACGGACTCGCCACCTCGCTCATGTCGCAGCCGCTCGAATGGCCGGAACTCCGTACCGAAGCACGCGATCCCGACTCGGCGGTCGGCTTCGTCCACATGGTGATCCGCCTGGGCTACGGCCCCGAAGGCCGGGCCACCCCTCGCAGGCCCGCCTCGGACGTCCTCACCTTCGCATGAGCGGCCCGCCGGGATCCGCCGTCGCGGTCCGCCGTCACGGCCCCGCTGGCCGCCGGACTCGCGGTCCCGCGGACACGTCGGGCGAGTGCCCGCGCGACGGCGGCCCTCATGGCCGCCGTCTTTCCGGTCAACGTGCCCGCCTCAAGAACCGCCGGATTCCCGCTCGTTCTCCCCCCAGCCGTGAAGGTCGGCGGAGCCGGGCACCGTGCCCGTCAGCCGGACCTGGCCGGCCGCGTTCGCCCGGACGGCCAGGACCTGTCCTCGTGCGGTGGCGGAGACGGGTCCCCGGGCGGTGACCGCGGTCAGGGCACGGCTGCCGGCGGCGAGGAACCAGCGCGTCCCCGACGGTGCCGTCCAGTACGTCCCCGCCAGCATGTGCTGGCCGAAGCGGCTGCACGCCGCCGTGTCCGCGGGTGTCCGGCCCGGCACCCGTACCGGCGTCGGCCGGGTACGCGCGTCCGGACCCTCCCAAGCCACCGCCACACGGGCGCGCCCGTCCCAGCCTTCCGCGCGGGTGCACGTCCAGGTGGCGCGTCCGGCCCGCTCCGGCAGGGTCTGCTGGGCGAACTCCCACCGGTTCACGGCCCGTACGCCCGTCCCCGAAAGACCCGGCAGCGCGCACGCCGACCGGGCCCAAGCGGCGAGCCCCGCCGCCGACGTCGCCTCGCGCGGCTGGCGCGCGGGAGCTCCGGTCCCCGGCGCCGGGGTCCACGTCAGGTGCACGGGGCCGGGCTCGCCGAGGTCCGCCAGCAGGAAGGAGTGGTCCTCGACGATCCGGGTGGACGACCGCACCTGGAGCGCCGGAACGCGCCGGCAGTCGCCCGACGCCTTCGGTACGGGGTCGGTGACGCCGTCCCCGGAGACGGCCAGCCGCCGGGCCGGCACCTCGGGCCTCAGGAGGTCGCGCACCGCGCTCTCGTCGATCCAGGGGGCCAGCAGGAACCGCGCGCCCTCCGGCGTCCTGCCGACCGCCACGGCCGCGCCGGAGGTCACGTCCGCTTCGTCGGCCCGGGCGAGTTCGAGGAGCGCTCGGCCCCGGCCCGCGAGCGGCTCGGCGTACCGGACGAGCCGGCCGCCGTCGTGGAGGAGGACGACGGCCGAGTCGTCGACCGTTCCGGCGAAGAGGAGTCGGGCGGGGGCGGCGGGTGGCGTCGTCGGCGTACCCGGCGTGACGGTCACCCGGACCCCGGCCGGGTCGCCGGGGCCCCGCGCCCAGGCGTCGAGCGCGCGGGACAGCAGGGCCGTGTCGCCGGTCCGCCCCCCGCGGGCGGGCCACGCGGTGAAGTCGACGCGCCCGGTGTCGGCCCACAGGTCCCCGGGGGTACGGACCAGGAGCCCGGGGTCGGACGCGCGGGCGGACGCGGCGGCGAGGGCCGTGGCGGGCGGCGGTACGGGTGCCGCCGGCTCCGGCCGCGGGGTGAGCACGGCGACGGTGGACGCGGCGAGCAGCGCGGCGACGGCGGCGAGGCCGGCGAGGCGCGTACGGTGCCGGCGGCGCAGCAGGTCCGTCGGTCGCGCCTGCACGGTGCACGGGTCGAACTCGGCGCCGTGCAGCAGCAGTTCGGCATCGGTGCCGAGGTCGGCGCGGAGGCGATCGGCGGCGCGGACGGCGTCGTCCGGCGCGGTGACGCCCTCGGCGGCGAGAAGGCGGGCGGTGGGTTGCGCGCCCAGTCCTTCGAGGACGCGCAGGGCGAAGGCGGCCCGCACCTCCGGGGTCGCGGCGGCCAGTGCGGATTCCAGCGCGACTTCGTCGTCGGCACCGGCCCGTGGGAAGAGCCTGAGCCCGAGGACGGCGGGGAGCGGGTGCCGGCCGCGGGACCGGAGGGGGTGGGCCGCCGCACGCAGGGCGGCGGACACGACGCGTTGCCGCAGCCAGGCGAGGACCGGGTCCGGCTCTCCGCGCTGCGCGGGAACCGTCGGGTCGGGGGCCGGGCCCGAGGGTGAAGGGGCCGCCGCCGAGAAGGACTTCTGCGCGAGGGCGTGCGCGGTGAGCAGGCGGCGGTGCCTCCCGAGGGAGGGCGGGAGGATCAGGTGGGCGAGCCGGACGAGCTGTGGGTAGTGCTCGACGAGGGCGGCCTCGGCGTCGTTGCGGGTGGGGCGGGTAGGGCGGGTGGACACGGTGGGGGATATGCCGGTGTCCGGAAGGCGTGCGTGCGACTGCATGCCCGTGTCAACGACAGCACTGTGGAGCGGTTACCTCGTACGGGTGCTCTGAGAGTCCTCCGGTGTGATGACGCCGCACTCGCGTCGTTCGTGCGTCGTACCATGGATGCATGACCGATCTGACACACGGGGTCGGGGTCACGACGGGGACCGTGGCCCGACGCCTGGGGGTCTCCCCCACCACGCTGCGATCGTGGGATCAGCGCTATGGGATCGGTCCGGCGGTCCGGGAGAACGGTCGGCATCGGCGCTGGTCGCCGACGGACATCGCCGTCCTTGAGGAGATGTGCCGGCTCACCACATCGGGCATGCCACCGGCCGAGGCGGCCCGGGTGGCCAGGGCCCACGCCGGACAGCGGCCCGTGCCGTCGTCCGCGCCGCCCGGCGCCTCCGTGCCGGCACGGGCCCCCGGGTCCGGCAACGGGCTGCCTCTGGGCGAGGTCCACCGGGAGTTCCGGGGACTGGCCCGGGCGGCCGTACGCCTCGACAGCCCCACCATGGACACGCTGCTGCGCGAGTTGGTCGCGACACACGGGCTCGTCACCTCGTGGGAAGAGGTGCTCGTGCCCACCCTGCACGCCGTCGGACGCAAGTGGGAGTCGTCGGGCGACCGGTACGTCGAGGTCGAGCACCTCATGTCCTGGCACATCTCCACGACTCTGCGGCAGTTGGCGGGCTCCGCCCGGTCGTATCCGGGTTACACGACACCGGTGCTGCTCGCCTGCGTCCCGGGCGAGCAGCACACCCTCGCGCTGGAGGCCCTGGCCGCCGGCCTCGCCGAACAAGGCCTGCCGGCCCGCATGTTCGGTGCGGCGGTACCGGCCGAGGCTCTGGACGCGGCGGTGCGACGGCTGGGCCCGACGGCCGTGGTCCTCTGGTCGCAGTCCCGCTCGACCGCCGGCCACGCTCTGGCCCGGCACGTGGCCGACACCTCGTTCGGCGTCAGGGGTGCCCGGACCCATCCCCTCGTACTCCTTGCGGGCCCCGGCTGGGCCGGCCGTCCGGTCGCACCGGGCATGCTGCGGCCCGCGGGGCTGCGCGAAGCCCTCGACATCCTGACCCGCCGCTGCACCGCCGCGCCCTCCGGCGACCGGAACCCTGTCGGCTGAGGCCGTGGGGGGCCGTTCCCTTCGGGCTCGGTCGCGGGCCGGGCGCACGGGCGGCGGCGGGGGCGACGGCGGGCCTCATCGGGCCTCGGTGCGCGTGCGCCGGCGTGGCGGTCGAGGCAGGAAGCCGCTCGTGCGGGCGGCGTAGGCGGCGTAACCGGGCCGGTGCGCCATGTGGGCCTCCAGCAGCCGCTTGCCGCTCCCCCAGATGAGCAGTGCGCTCATCACCAGGGGCGACACCAGGCTGAGGAGAGCCGTCTGCCGGCTTGCGCAGGCTGTCAGGTAAAGCCCCCACCAGACCAGGAAGTCGCCGAAGTAGTTGGGGTGCCGGGTCCAGCTCCACAGCCCCCGGTCCATGATCCGCCCCTGATGCGCGGGGTCGGCCTTGAAGCGGGCGAGTTGATGGTCTCCCACCGCTTCGAAGGCGAGGCCCGCCGCCCAGAGGACGACGCCGAGGACGAGCAGGGGGTCCACGCCTTCAGGGAGGTACGACGCCGCCTGGACGGGCAGGGAGACGAGCCAGACCAGCGCGCCCTGGAGCAGATAGACCTTGCGCAGTGCGTAGAACGCCGGGTTGCCGGGTGCCCGGGCCAGCATCTTCGCGTAGCGGGGGTCCTCGCCGTGGCCGCGGCCCCTGCGGGCGATGTGGAACGCGAGTCGCAGCCCCCACAGGCAGGTGGCGAGGGCGACGACGAGCCGCCGGCCGTCGTCCCCGTACCCGGCGGACAGCACCCAGGTGACGACGGCGACCGCGGCGAACGCGAGGCCCCAGGCGACGTCGACGATCCGGTGGACGCCCTTCACCGAGGCGATCACGAAGGTCACCAGCATCACCGCGAGGGCCGCACCGGCCGACGCGGCGAGATTGACCGCCAGTGCCGACGCGGTCATCGGGTCGCCCCGGGGGAATCCGTGGCGACGAGCCGGAGCTGGCGGACGTCGAGGTAGTGCGCGCGGAAGCCCGCCTCCGAGTAGGCCAGGTACAGCTCCCACATGCGGTGGAAGACCCGGTCGAAGCCGAGTGCTCCGACCGCCGCCGACTCCTGGACGAACGCCTCCCGCCAGAGCCGGAGCGTCTCGGCGTAGTGCGCGCCGAAGCCGGTGTCGTGGGTGATGCCGAGGCCGGCGGCCGCGCTCTCGCGGGCGAGGGCGTCCCGTGACGGGATGAGGCCGCCGGGGAAGACGTACTTGCTGATCCAGGTGTGCGTCCGGGCGGTGCGGAGCATCCGTTCGTGCGGCATGGTGATGGCCTGGAGGGCGACGGCCCCGCCGGGCGCGAGCAGGCGGCGCAGGGTGGCGAAGTAGGTGGGCCAGTACTCGGCGCCGACCGCCTCGATCATCTCGACGCTGACCACCGCGTCGTAACGGCCCTGGACCTGCCGGTAGTCGAGCAGTTCGACGCTCACGCGGTGTGCCACCCCGGCGTCGGCGATCCGGCGCAAGGCGAGCGCGCGCTGCTCCTCGGAGAGCGTGACGGTCAGGACGTCGGCGCCTCGCGAGGCGGCACGTACGGCGAGTTCGCCCCAGCCGGTGCCGATCTCCAGGAGTCGGGTCCCCTGGCCGACCCCGGCCAGGTCGAGCAGGCGGTCGATCTTGCGGTGCTGGGCCGGGGTGAACTCCCCCGGTGTGGCGGGGAGGGTGTCGAACACGGCCGAGGAGTAGGTCATGCTCGGGTCGAGGAAGCGGGCGAACAGGTCGTTCGACAGGTCGTAGTGGCGGTGGATGTTGTCGCGCGCGCCGTCGAGGGTGTTGCGGTCGCGGGCCGGGCGGCGGCGCACCCAGGCGCCCCGGAGCCGGCGCAGCGGCGCCGGTACGAGGTCGTCGACGTGGGCGGCGAGCACGGTGAGGAGGCCCACGAGGTCGTCGCTGTCCCACTCGCCGGCCATGTACGACTCACCGAAGCCGATCAGCCCGTCGGCACCGATCCGCCGGTGGAAGGCGGCCGGGTCGTTCAGGGTCAGGGTGGGCGGGCCGGCCTCGCCGGTGGTGGGACGGGGAACGGAGCCGGGCGGGCCTCCGGGACCTGTCCGCAGCGGCAGCCGGGCGAAGGCACGGGCGAGGACGCGCCGGGCGATGGCCGTGCGCAGGCCCGAGGCGCGCGGGAGACGGGCGACGTCGGGCCAGCGCTCCGGGTCGACGGGCGGACGGCCGGACGCCGCGACGAGGGGGACGACCGGCGGGACGGAGAGGGTCACAGCATGCCTTCTCGGGTGGGCGGGACGGGACGGGGACGGACGGGAAGTCCCTTGAGGTACAGGCGGATCCCGTGCCACCGGATGCCGGCGCTGACGGCGGCGGTGGACCACGGGTGTCGCAGCGCCGCCTTGAGCAGGCCGCGCGCGTCGGCCGGGCGGCGACGGCCGCGGACCGTGGCGGTCAGCGGCCGGCTCCCGTCGCCGTGCCGCAGTTGGACGGTGAGGTCGAGGCGCTCGCCGGGGAGCGGGAGGCGCATCCGGTAGGAGCCTTCGACGTCGAGGAACGGGGAGACGTAGAAGTCCTTGGCGACGTCGGCGAGTCCGGCGGCGTCGGGCCGCAGGAGGTAGCAGTGCCGGCCGCCGTAGGTGTTGTGGACTTCGGCGACGACGCAGACGGGGCCGCCGGTCCGGTCGTGGCACCAGTACAGGGTGAGCGGGTTGAAGACGTGGCCGAGCACGCGCGCGTGGGCGAGCATCAGCACCCGTCCGTCGGCGTTCCGTACGCCGTGGGAGGCGAGGTAGGCGTCGAGGCCGGCGCGGAGGGTGGGGGCCCGCCCGCCGAAGTGGTCACGGGCGTCGAAGCGGGCCAGCGGCCGCAGGAGGCGGGGCAGCCGGGGCAGGGCGTCGAGGTCGACGAGCCACAGGTACGTGCGCTGCCGCAGGGTGTGGCGCACCGGCCCGACGCGGGTGTGGGCGACCTCGCAGGGGTAGAGCGCGGGCAGATCGGCCGGCACGGGTGAGACGGGTGCGGCCGGTATGGCGGAGGTGGCGGGTGCGGCGCGGTCGGTCACCAGGTCACCCCCAGGGCCCGGGCCGCCTCGACTCCGGAGCGGCACCCGTCCTCGTGGAATCCCCAGCCGTGATAGGCGCCGGCGAAGGCGGTCACGGACGTGGCGAGGCCCGGCAGTTCGCGCTGGGCGGCGACGGAGCGGGGGGTGTAGACCGGGTGCTCGTACACCATGCGGGCGAGCACCGTGCGCTCGTCGACGCGGCCGTCCGCGTTGAGGGTCACGATGTGCGGCTCGTCCACCGGGAGGCGCTGGAGCCGGTTCATGTCGTAGCTGACCTTGACGGCCTCGGGGCGCGCGTCGCAGGAGGGGAGCCAGTAGTTCCACGAGGCGCGGGCATGGGGCGCGGCCGGCAGCACGGTGCTGTCCCGGTGCAGCACCGTGGGGTTGCGGGAGTAGGTGAACGCGCCGAGGACCCGGCGCTCGTCGGGGGTGGCGTCGGCGAGCATCCGCAGCGCCTGGTCGGGGTGGACGGCGACGACGACGGCCGCGTGGACCTCGGACTCCCCGTCGTCGGTGGTCACGCGCACCTGGTCCGTGCCGCGTCGGATCGCGCGGACCGGGGTGGCGGTGCGGACGGCCGCGAGTCCCTTGGCCACCTTCTCCACGTAGGCGCCGGAGCCTCCCGTGACCGTCCGCCACCGCGGCGAGCCGGTGGTGGAGAGCAACCCGTGGTGGTCGAGGAACCGGAAGAGGTACGCCGCCGGGTACAGCAGCGCGGTGTCCGGCGCGCAGGACCAGACGGCGGACACGAGCGGGACGGCGAAGTGACCGACGAAGTACGGCGAGAACCCGCCGCGTTCGAGGAACGAGCCGAAGGTCCGGTCGTCGTCCCCGGACGCGAGCAGCCGGCGGGCCGCCCGGTGGAAGCGCGGTACGTCGGCGAGCATCCGCAGATGGCGGCCGCGGCGCAGGTTGCCGCCGCCGAGCAGACCACGCGGGCCGCGAGCTCCCGCGTACGCGAGGCCGCAGCCGTCACACCGGACGGACATGCTCATCTCGGCGTCCTGGGTGGCGACGCCGAGTTCGTGGAAGAGCCGCAGCAGGTGCGGGTAGGTGCGCTCGTTGTGGACGATGAAGCCGGTGTCCACGCGCACGGTGCCGCCTTCCCGGGTCGGCAGCTCGTGGGTGTGGGCGTGCCCGCCGAGGCGGGCGTCCGCCTCGTAGAGCACCACGTCGCAGGTCCGCGACAGCACATGAGCGGCTGTCAGGCCGGCCACTCCCGCCCCGACGACCGCGATGCTTCGCCGGTTCATCCGTCCTCCTTCGCGTCACGGGGCGCCCGCGGCCCTGCCGTGCGGAGCCTCCCCATGAGTGGTTCGGTGCCGTCGGCCGTCCGGATGGGTACGGGTTCCCCGGGCACGTCCACGGCGCCCGCGAGAAGTCGGCGGCGGCACCGCCGCAGGCCTCGCCGGGTGGGGTTCTGGTCCCGCCCGGTGTACGGACGGGTGCTCTTTCCCCCTCAGGCTCCGGCGAACGGAGCCTCCGGCTCAAGACGCAGCGGTTGCGCATCGTTTTGGGCGCCCGGCCCGGCAGACAGGAGACGACACGCGACCGCGCGGATCGTCACGGGCGGTCGGCCGGATCGTGGCCCGTGACGGCACGCGCGTAGGCGTGCAGAGCGGTGATCACTTCGGTCCGGGTGCGTCGGCCGGCGAGGATCTCCATCTGGTAGCCGTCCTCCATCGCGACGAAGCTGGCGGCGAGCAGACGGGGCGGGTCCTGAAGGGCGAAATGACCTTGCGCCTGTCCGAGTACCAGGATGGCCGAGTACACGGCGATCTGCCGTTCCGTCAGCGCGCTGTCGAGCGCGGCGGCCCTGGCGTCGCGCAGGCAACGGGGCCAGTACTCGAAGAGCAGTCGGGTCAGCGCGTCGTCGGGTCCGCCGGCGACGCCCTGGTCGATGCAGGCCTTGAGCTTGTCGCGGGCGTCGTCGAAGCGGTTCGCGGTCTGCTCGCGTTCTTGGCTGTAGCGCTCGATCGCCCGCTGGTACGTGTCGTGGACGAGGGCGTCCAGGTCTCCGTAGTAGAGCACGGCGGCGGGCGTGACACCGGCCGCCTCCGCGATGTCGCGCAGGCGCAGGCCCTCCAGGCCGCGCGCCACCAGCGCGCGTTCCACCGCCTTGCCGAGCTCGGCCCGACGGGCCTCCTTGCCGATGCCCTTCCGTGGCGCCACGTCGGTCGGTCCTCTCACCTCTTCGGTTACATGCGGATTTAACAATAGCTACGCAGCTATTGACGGGCCAGTGAGCCAAGTCTTAAATCTGCGTTTAACAAACCTGCGGCCCTACGGAGGCATCATGCCCAACCCGACAGACGCCGAGGCGAGAACCGGGCTCGGGCCCGAGCCCGTCCCGGCGGGCAAGGGGCTGCGGGGCGGCTCGGTGGGCCTGCTCGCCGCCGTCACCCTCGGGCTGTCCTCCGTCGCCCCGGCCTACAGCATCGCCGTCACCCTCGGCTTCGTGACCCTGATCGTCGGCGACCTCGCCCCGGCCGCCCTGCTGCTGGGCTTCGTCCCGATCCTGCTCACCGCCTTCGCCTTCCGCGAGCTCAATCGCGAGATGCCGGACTGCGGCACCACGTTCGTGTGGACCACCCGCGCTTTCGGGCCGACGGCCGGCTGGCTCACCGGCGGCTGGGTCGTCCAGATCGCCACCCTCATCGCGATGACGGCCCTGTCCCAGGTCGGCGCCACCTACCTGCTCCACCTGCTCGGCCTGCACTCCCTCGCCTCCAGCAGCGCCGCCGTGACGATCACCGCCGTCGTACTGCTGGCCGCGGTCACCTCGGTCGCCTACCGGGGACTGCATCTCGCGGCCGCCGTCCAGTACGTGCTGCTCGGACTCCAACTGGTCGCCCTGCTCGGCTTCGGCGCCGCGGCCCTCGCCCGCGACGGCGCCGCCACCCCGTCTCCGGCGTGGCTCGACCCCTTCGCGTTCCCCGATCTCGGCTCGTTCGCCGAGGCCGTCCTGTTGTGCCTGTTCATCTACTGGGGCTGGGACGCGCTGATCACCGCGAACGAGGAGACCCGCGACGGGGACCGCGTCGCCGGCCAGGCCGCCGTCATCTCCACCCTCGTACTGCTGGGGACCTACCTGTTCACCGCCTTCGCGGCGATCGCCTTCGCCGGCACGGGCGCCACCGGCACCGGGCTGGGCAACCCCGACAACGCCGCCGACATCCTGGCCACCCTCGCCCCGCCCGTACTCGGCACGGCGCCGGCCAAGGTGATGGAACTGGCCGTCTGCGTCTCGGCCACCGCGGCCCTGCTCACCTGCCTCGTCGGCTCCTCCCGCGGCACCCTGTCCATGGCCGCCCATGGCGCCCTGCCCCGCGCCTTCGCCCGCATCCACCCCCGCCACCGCACCCCCGCCTTCGGAACCCTCTTCTTCGGCGCGGCGGCGGCCTGCCTGCTCGTCCTGCTCACCCTCGCCTCCGACCGCTTCCTCGGCGACGCCATCCTCTGCATCGGACTGCTCATCGCCTGCTACTACGGCACCACCGCGCTGGCCTGCGTCTGGTACTTCCGCAGACGGCTCCTCGACTCCCCGCGCGACCTCCTGCTGCGCGGGATCCTGCCCCTGCTCGGCGGCCTGACGATGCTGGCCGCCTTCGCCCGCAGCGCCCACGACATGTACGACCCGGCCTACGGCAACACCTCCTTCCACGGCGTCGGCGGCGTCTTCCTCCTCGGCGCCGGCTCCATCGCCGCCGGAGCCCTGGCCCTGCTCGTCGCCCGCACCCGTTTCCCCCGCTTCTTCCGCGACGGCCGCACCACGGTCGCCGAACCCACCCTCACCGAGGACTGACACCCCATGCGCACGCTCTCCATCGCCGCGATCCAGACCACCCCCGTACCCCACGACCTCGAAGCGAGCTGGCAGCGGTTCGCCGACCAGGTCCGGGCCGTGCGGGCGACGTTCCCCCACGTCCAGCTCGTCGTCGTCCCCGAACTGCTGCTCGCGGCCGAAGGCGCCCTGCTCCAGCCGAGCGCCGACGACTGGATGGAACGGGCGGCCGTCACGATCCCGGGCCCGCTCACCGACCGGATCTGCGCCCTCGCCGTGGAGACCGGGCTGTGGCTGATCCCGGGAAGCCTCTACGAGCAGGCCGAGGACGGGCGCATCCACAACACCGCCATCGCCGTCTCACCCGAGGGCGAGACGGTCGCCCGCTACCGCAAGGTCTTCCCCTGGCAGCCGTACGAGAAGACCGCGCCGGGGCACGAGTTCACCGTCTTCGACATCCCCGGCGTCGGCCGGGTGGGCCTGGCCATCTGCTACGACGGCTCCTTCCCGGAGACCGCCCGCCAGCTCGCCTGGCTCGGAGCGGAGATCATCATCCAGCCCACCCTGACCCCCACCCGCGACCGCGAGATGGAACTCGTCTGCGCCCGCGCCAACGCCTGGACCAACCAGGTCTACGTCGTCAACATCAACGCCTCCGACCCCACCGGACTCGGAGGAAGCGTCGTCGTCGATCCCGAAGGGATCATCCGTCAGCAGGCAGGAGGAGGCGAGGAGATCCTCGTCGACGTCCTCGACCTCGACGCCGTCACTCGCGTACGCCGCTACGGCTCCTCCGGAATGAATCGCCCGTGGAGCCAGCTCGCCCGGTACGGCGAGTCGGTGCGGCTCCCGATGTACGGCGGCGGGACGTTCCGCACGCCGGAATGGTCGAAGGAAGAGACCGCGTAGCGACCGACGGCGTCAGGCGCCGGCGTCCTCGACGACGACGTGCCGCACCGTCCGCAGCGTCGACCGGAGGCTGTCCAGATCGGTCGAGCCCAGAGCGAGGCGGATGGCCTGCGGTGTGTGCATCGAGGTGGAGAACGGCTCCGCTGTGGATACCGAGATGTGCCGACGCGCGAGGGTGGCGGTCAGGCGATCGGCACGCGCGTCCTCGGGCAGCGGCAGCCAGGTGAAGTAGGACGAGGGGTGGGCGATGAGAGGGAGACCTGTCAGCTCTCGTCCGGCCAGCGCCTGGCGGGCCTTGGCGTCGTCGCGCTTCTGCGCCTCCAGGTGATCCACCGTGCCGTCGTCGAGCCATCTGCAGGCGATCGCGGTGGTGAGCGCCGGGGTGTTCCAGGTCGTCGCCCGGATCGCTCGTTCGAGAAGCGGCACCACGGGCGGCGGGGCGACGACGAAGCCGACCCGGAGGCCGGTGGCGATGCTCTTGGACAGTCCCGAGACGTAGACGGTGATGTCCGGGGCGGTGGCGACCAGCGGCGCCGGCGGGTCCTCGACCAGGTAGGCGTAGGAGGCGTCTTCGATGACGAGCGACCCGTGCCGTCGAGCGATCTCGATCAGGCGGTTCCGGTCGGTTGCCGGCATGACCCAGCCCAGCGGGTTGTGCAGGGTGGGCATGGTGTAGATCGCGCGCACGGGGCGGGTCGCGCACAGCTTCTCGAGGGCATCGAGGTCCGGCCCGGCGGCAGTCGAGGGGACGGGCGCCAGGTCGAGGTGGAAGGCATGCGCGAGCACCTTGAACCCCGGGTAGGTGAGGGTGTCGACCGCGACGACGTCGCCGGCGTTGAGCACGGCCATGACGGTGGCGGCCAGGCCGTGCTGCGCACCGTTGACGACGAGGATCCGCTCCGCGTCGGCGGTGATTCCTCGACGCCTCAGGTGCCGTGCGATCGAAGCCCTGTCCTGGGGCCGCCCCGCATGTGGCTGGTAGCGCAGGAGCGTGTCGAGATCACCGGAGGTGGACAGTTCTCGCAGGGCCTGCCGAAGGAGGTCTGCCTGCCCGGGCAGTGACGGATAGTTGAAGTTGAGGTCGACCGCGCCGGTGGCGACGACCTGCTGATCGATGCCGTGTCCTGAGGGCACCGCGACGTCACGCACGAACGTGCCGCGGCCCTGTTCCCGGCTCACCAGCCCCATCGTTTCCAGCTCGGCGTACACCCGCGTCGCGGTCACCACGGCGATGCCCTCACGGGCGGCGAGCCCGCGGTGTGTCGGCAGCCGCACGCCGGCGGCGAGCCGCCCGCTCCGGATGTCGGATGCGAGCGCGTCGACGAGCGTCTTGTACCGCGGGGCTGCCATGCACGGATTGTATGCATGACAATTCTTTGACTGTCCTGTTCGCGGGCCCCTACCGTCCCCACTCACGCACCCACCCATCCATCCACCGACCCACCCAGCCCCCACCCCCCAGCCGGAAGGACAGCCGCCGTGCACATCGCCATCCTCACCTTCGAGGGCTACAACGAACTCGACTCCCTCATCGCGCTCGGAGTGCTCAACCGCGTCAAGTCCGACGACTGGCGCGTCACCATCGCCACCCCCGGCCCCAAGGTGACGTCGATGAACGGCGTGGTCATCGAGCAGATGTCCACCCTTGAGGAGGCCTGTGCCGCTGACGCCGTCATCGTCGGCAGCGGTATCGCCACCCGGGAGGTCGTCGAGGACCCGGCGATCATGGACGTCCTTCGCCGCCTGGACCCCTCGCGCCAGCTCATCGCGGCGCAGTGCTCCGGCGCGCTCGTACTGTCCAGGCTCGGCCTGCTCGACGACATCCCCGCCTGCACCGACCTGACCACCAAGCCCTGGGTCGTCGCCGCCGGCGTCGAGGTGCTGAACCAGCCCTTCTACGCCAAGGACAACATCGCCACCGCCGGCGGCTGCCTGGCTTCGCCCTACCTCGCCGCCTGGGTCATCGCCCGCCTCCGGGACACCGACGCCGCCGAAAGCGCGCTGCACTATGTCGCCCCGGTCGGCGAGAAGGAGGAATACATCGAGCGCGCCTGGCGCAACATCGCCCCGTACCTGCCGGCTCCCGCTCCCGCTCCCGCCTTCGTCTGAACAACCGGTCGGGGCACCCGGCTTCCCTGCCCGTAACCCCACGCCGGAGACAGCGCAATGACCACGCGAAACCCCATGACGTATGACGCGTTCGTCGACCTCGCCACCGCCGACGCCGCTGTCGTCGGCCTCGTCCTCAAGGGCTCCCGGGCTCACGAGGGCATGACCACCGAGCACTCCGACCACGATCTGTACGTCGTACTCGCCGATGACGCGACGACGGACCTCACCCGGTTCACCGGGCACCGCACCCCGGAGCTCGACCTCGTCGTCCTCTCCCTGGACGAGTTCCGCGCCGCCGTTGGCCCGGGACACCACCACACGGACGTCGAAGACCTCAGCCCCTGCGGCAGCAAAGAGATGATCAAGGATTCGATCACTTTGTTCGTCAGTGAGGTCTAAGGCAGCGTTCGCGGAGTTTCTTTGATCTTCACGCGCGGAACCTGCCGTGGCATCGTCGCGGCGTAAGCGGCAGCCGCGTCTCGTGGGGGAGGGGCCGAGCACGCAGGCGTTGCCCTGCCCGGATGCTCCATGCGGCCCGTGACCCTCATGCCCGATGCTGCCGAACATTCGCAGAGATCGGCAGACAGAGAAGTGTCATGGGTTCGAGGCGTCGGCAGACGCAGACATCGCTTCAGAAGCCTGGTGGCCCGGACCACCAGCGCCACAGCCCTCCTCACCGCCTCGGCCGTACTGACCGGCCTGGTGCAGGCCGTACCGGCGGCGGCCGACACGGTGCCGGAGGAGGACACCGGCTGGTTCCGCAGCAGCGTCGGCTACCAACGGCGGGTCGACCGCTGCCTGGCCGCCGAGGCGCTGCACTACGGCGGTCCCCTGCAGAAGGCACGCGCCATCCAGGGGTTGACCGGCACGCAGGAGGAGCTCCGCGCGACCGTCATCAGCGCGGACACGATCGGGTACGGGCCGCTCGGCCAGGCTTTCGGCGAGGACGGCCGCGCCGCCCAGGCGTACAGCGAGATGGTCTCGGACCGGCGTTTCGCGCTACAGAGCACCAATGACCCCTACGTCCGGTCGGCGTGGGAGAGCGACGACATGGAGTGGCACGCGCCGGCGTTCGGCGCCGATGTCACGCACTTCACCCTCGAGACCCAGGCCAGGATGTCGAATCTGGGCTCGGACGAGCACAGCGTCGCCAGCCCGGAGGCGATAGCCAAGGCCAAGCAGGTGGCCAAGGAGAACGAGGGCACGGACGCCTTCCACGACATGGCGTCGGGCTGGATGCTCTCGGACGACCAGGTCAACGTCAGGGGCTACGCGTACGGGACGACCGCCACCGACATCGCCTCCTACCTGAAGCGCGGCGGTTTCCCGGCCCTGGCACCCCTCAAGGACTCCGCCGAATACCGCGTCGAGGTCGAGGACCAGAAGCAGGCCTGGTCCGCCTGTGACAGCCAGAACCCGTTCGACCCCCGCCGCGTGCTCAACGAGCCCGTGATGACCGCCATGGTCGAGTGGGAGCTGGAGTACGCCGGCCAGGCCGGCCAGCGCGCGAAGATCATGCGGGCGGACGCGGATGCCGCCGCGGCGACCCGCGAGGCCACCGACGACATGATCGAGGCCATCGGCCAGGCATGGGCGGTCGACCAGATCCTGACCTGGCGCAAGTACTGGACGGACAAGCTCGCCCAGGACCCGAACACGATCTTCGTGAAGCCCGACCAGGTCTTCTACGACAAGGCCGACGCCGACCTCGCGCGCTACCGGTCGAACATCGCCGCCCTCGTCACGTCGGCACAGGCCCACGCGGGCACGGCGGCCACCGCCGCGCAGACGGCCGTGACCTCGCAGCAGGAGGCCTGGGCCGTCGCTGACACGACCCATGTGCCGCGTGGCCGCGGTCTGATGTACGCCCAGCAGTCCGTGCAGGTCGCCCGCGCTTCCGCGGCCGCCGCCACGGCCGCCGCGAAGGCGACCGAGACCGCGCTCGCCGCGGCCAACGCGTCCGTCGCCACCAGTGACGCGCTGCTCGCCAAGGCGCAGACCGAGTCGCACGCGGTCGGCGCCGAGTTCAGGCGGGTGGCGGCTCAGGAGGCCGCCGCGCAGGCGAAGGCCGCCGCCGACAGCGCCGAGGCCAACGCCACGGCCGCCGCCGAGAGCGCGCGGACCGCCAAGGCCGCCCGTACGACGGCCGAGGACAAGCGCGACAAGGCCAAGGCCGCCGCCGGCACCGCCGCGACCGAGCGGGCCAAGGCCCAGACGGAGCAGGTCGCGGCCGTCGCCGCCCGGGCGAAGGCCGCGACCGAGCGTGCCAAGGCGCAGGAGGCAGAGGAGCGGGCCGCGGCCGAGCAGACCTCGGCCAAGAGCTCCGACACGGCCGCCGGGACCGCCGCCACCGAGGCGGCGACGAAGCGGAAGCTCGCGAACGAGAAGGCGAAGGCCGCCCAGGTCGGTCGGGAGAAGGCCGTCGCCGCGGCGCAGGCGAAGCAGGCCACGGCGGCCCGTGCGGCGGCGCTGGAGACCGCTGCCGCGGCTGCCGAGGGCACGGCAGCCGCCGCGGAGACCCGTGCGGCCGCCACCGCCGCCCGTACGGCCGCCACCGAGGCCGCACAGGCCGCGACCGCCGCGCAGACCGCCGCGGACCAGGCCACCTCCGCCGCCGTCAGCGCCCGTTCGGCCGCGACCACGGCGGAGGGCGCGGCCGCGCGGGCCGAGGCCGACGCGAGCAAGGCGTGGTCGGCGCATTACGCCTCCATCCGCGCGGCCTCCGCCGCGCACGCCGCCGCGGCCGTCGCGCTCGACGCGTCCCAGGACGCGGCGATCCGTGCGGGCAACGCCGCCACGGCATCGAAGAACGCCGACGAGCTCGCCAGGAAGGCCCGGCAGGAAGCCGCCGCCGCCGAGAGCGACGCCACGGAAGCGGTGAAGTCGGCGGGCGTCGTGGTGGGCCGTGCCCATGCGGCCGGCCAGGCGGCACTCGCTGCCCGAGACGCCGCCACGAGCGCGGTCGCCGCCGCCGACGAGGTCCTCGCCATCGGTTCCCCGTACAAGGAGAAGGACTCCTCGGCGGCGTTCGCGATGCTGGTCGGCCAGTCGTCGAGGACGATCGCGGAGCAGCAGGCCACCGCGGCCGAGGCCAAGGCCACCGAAGCGGCCGAGGCCGCGGAGTCCGCACAGCAGACCGCCGCCCGGGCCACGGGTGACGCGAAGCTCGCCGCCGAGGCCGCAGCCGCGGCGGCGACCGATTCGGTGCGCGCGGCCGAGGCCGTGACGCGCGCCCAGTCGTCCGCGGCCGAGGCCTCCGAGGCGCGGAAGGGCGCCGTCGCCGCCTCCGAAGCCGCCACGGGCCACGCCGAACAGGCAGGGGCCGACGCGGTGAGCGCCGGCCTCATCGCGCAGGCGACGAGCGGCATCGCCGCCGAAGCGGACCGTGAGGCCACGGACTCCGAGCGGCGCGCGGCCGAGGCGAACGAGAAGTCCGGGCGGGCGGGCGAGGCCGCCGAGGAGGCCGCGAACAAGGCGGCCGGGTCGGAACGCGCCGCCCAGGACGCCGAGTCGAAGGCATCCGACGCCACCGGCGACAGCACGGCCGCCGAGGAAGCCGCCGCACAGGCGGAGAAGGCGCAGCAGACGCGGAACGAGGCGGCGCACAAGGAGGCGCTCGCCGAGGGCGTCACGCCCATCGAGGGCGGCGCGGACAACTGGCCGGCGCTCGGTGAGCGCGAGGAGCAGATCCTCCTTGACGCCTGCGGTCAGACCTGTGTCGACGACTACCGGAAGGGCCTCGCGGCCGTCTCCGTGAACGTCGTCGAGTGGGCGACCGCGAACGGCGGGCAGATCCTCTTCGAGCAGCTCGACCCGGCGAAGGTCAAGGAATGCCTGGCCTCGAAGGACGTCGACGACTGCCTCTGGGCGCTCGTCGACATCCCCTCGTCCGCCGTGATCGTGGGGCGCATCCCCGCGCTCGCGCAGGCGATCGAGAAGGTCGCCGACGGCATGCGGACGATCTTCCGCGACGCCGACAACGCGCTGCGCCGGCTCAACGAACTGACGGCCGTCATCCGTGACGTGCGCGGCACCCCGCGTCTCAACCGGTGCCTCGCGGGTGTCGCCCTGCACGCGGGCGGCGCGAGCATGAAGGCCAGGGCCATCGAGGCCCTGACGGGTACGAACGACGACCTGCAGGCGGTCGTCGGCGATGTCGACTGGATCGGGTTCTTCCCCTTGGGGCAGGCCTACGACCAGGACCGGCGGGCCGGTTACGCCTACCGGGACGCCTTCGCGGCACGTGAGGCCCTTCTGGAGGACGCCAACAGGCCGTACGCGATGAGCTCGTTCGACGACGGGATCACGCTGCACGCCCCGCGGTTCGGCGCCGACGTCCTCGAGTTCACGCTCTCCACTCAGCCGAAGGTCGCCGCACAGCTCGGCTGGGACGGTCACACCAACGCGAGCCCCGAGGCGGTCGCCAGGGCCCGGGAGATCACCGAGCAGAACCGCGGCAAGGACCTCTGGCGCGACTTCTCCGCGGACTTCATGCTGCTGGATTCCAGTGTGACCAGGACCCAGCACGCGGGCGGCACCACGGCCAGCACCGTCGCGTCCTACCTGCGGCACGGTGGCTTCCTCGACAAGAAGCCCGTCGAGGGGACGCCTGGGTTCCGCGTCGAGGTGGAGAACCTCAAGCAGGCCTGGTCCGTGTGTGACCACGCGGACCCGGTCGACCCGCGCAGCGCCCTGAGCCAGGTCGTCTCGCAGGCCTCGGCCGAGTGGGAGACGGAGTACGCCGGGCAGGCCGCTCCGCGTGCCGTCGTCATGCAGGCGGAGGCCGACGCGGCCGCCGCGACCCGGTCCGCCACCGAGGCGATGATCGAGGCCATCGGCCAGGCGTGGCGCGCGGACCAGATCCTGCGCTGGCAGAAGTACTGGCACGACCTTCTGGAGGCGGACCCGGACCACATCTTCAAGCCGGAGCAGGCCCTCTTCGACAAGGCGAAGGCGGACCTGGCGAACGCCCGGGGCAAGGTCCAGGCGCTGGTCACCACCGCCAAGGACCAGGCCGCCGCCGCCAACGCCGCCTCGCAGCGCGCGGTGACCGGCCAGCAGCAGGCCTGGGCCATCGCGGACGCCTCCGAGGTCCCGCGTGGTCGTGGCCTGATGTACGCCCAGCAGTCGGTCCAGGTCGCGCGCGCTTCCGGCGCCGCTGCCACGGCCGCCGCGAAGGCGACGGAGACCGCGCTGAACGCGGCGAACGCCACGGTCTCGACGTCGGAGGCGCTCCTCGCCCTGGCGCAGACCGAGGCGCACGCGGTGAACACCGAGTTCCGCCGGATCGCCGCGCAGGAGGCCGCCGCCCAGGCGAAGGCCGCCGCGGACAGCGCCGACGCCTACGCGGCCTCCGCCGCGGCGAACGCCGAGAAGGCCAAGAAGGCCAAGGAGACCGCGCTCGCGGAGGAGCAGGAGGCCAAGAAGGCGGCGGCCGACGCGCAGGCGTCGCGTGCCGTCGCGGAGCTGGAGCGCGCCAACGCGGCGGCCTACCGGGCCACCGCGGAGAGCGAGCGGGACAAGGCGGCCGGCCACGAGGCCGACGCCGTCGCGCAGGGCCGGATCGCGAGCGAGGCCCGCGCCTCGGCCGAGGCGGCGGGAACCACGGCCTCGTCCAAGCGGGCCGTCGCCGAGCAGGCGGAGCGCGACGCGGTCGCCGCCCGCGACGGCGCCCGTGAGGCCGAGCAGCGGCGGGACTCGCTGAACGCGAAGGCGGCGGCCATGGAGGCCAAGGCCGACGCCGACGAGGGTACGGGCGCGGCCACGGCCTCCCGTACCGCCGCGACCGATGCCCGGGCCGCCGCGAACACGGCGACCACGGCGGCCACCAACGCGCGTGCGTCGGCGAACGCGGCCACGACCGCCGCCACCAACGCCCGCGAGGCGGCCACCAAGGCGCAGGGCTCCGCGGCCCGCGCCAGGGCGGCGTCCGACAGCGCCTGGGCGTCCTATTGGGTCGCGGCCGGTTCCGCCGCCGCGGCACACGCGGCCGCGGCCGACGCCATCGACGCCTCGGAGGACGCGGCGGCCGACGCAAAGAGCGCCGAGGAGCAGTCGGAGAAGGCCTCGGCGGCGGCCAAGGTCGCCAAGACGGAGGCGGCTGCCGCCCGTTCCGAGGCCACGCAGACCGCGTCCTGGGCCGCGACCACCGCGGGCAGAGCGCTCGCGGCGGTGCAGTCCTCGCTCGCGGCGCGTGACTCCGCGGCCGCGGTGAACAAGCCGGCGAACGAGGCGATCGCGCTCGGCGGCCCCTTCCAAGAGGTCGACAGCTCCGCCGCGTTCGCGGTCCTGACCGGCCAGCAGTCCCTGACGATCGCACAGCAGCAGGCCGCCGCAGCGGCGGCCACGGCGAACCAGGCCGAAGGGTTCTCCGCCGAGGCGCAGGCCCTGGCCGACCGGGCCGCCGGTGACATGAAGCTCGCGGCGGAGGCCTCCGCGGCCGCTGCTGCGGACGCGTCCCGCGCGGCCAAGGCGTACCAGCGCGCACAGGCCTCGGCCACCCAGGCCGCTGAGCAGGCCCAGGAGGCCCAGGCAGCGGCGGGCCGTGCCGACGGCTACGCCACGGTGGCGGGAACCGCCGCGATGGCGGCGGGGTCGGCGGCGATGCATGCCGAGTCCGACGCGGCGGCGGCGGACGTGGCGGCGACCGAGGCGGAGAAGGACGCCGCCAACGCCCGTGCCGTGGCCACCAAGGCCGAGGAGGACGCGGCAAGCGCCCGTGCCACCGCCACCAAGGCGGAGGAGGACGCGACGGCGGCCGAGACGGCCGCGGCCGGTGCCAGGAACGCGGCGGAGGAGGCCCAGGCCGCCGCCGACCGCACCGAGACGACCGGCGACAACGAGCAGATCTCACAGGGCGTCACGACCGGGGTCGGCGGGGTGTGGGCGGTCCTCGACCACATCGAGTACATCGGCGAGCCGAACAACGTCAAGAAGGACAACTGCAACCCGATCATCCACTTCGGGGACTGCACGATCACGGCCGACGTCACCTACAGGTCGCACGTCGACCTGTTCATGTGCGTGGCCCCGCCGGAAACGTACTTCGGCAGCTGCCCGCAGGCGGACACCGTCTACCTCGGCCGCGAGGTGACGGACCCCACGACCGAACAGCTCAGCTACACGCTGACGATGGTCGAGTTCAACTCGAGCATCGACCCGGTCGACATCCTGCTCGGCGACTTCATCGGCTGCGCCCAGAAGATCACGCCGGGAGGCGCGTCGGGCAGTTGGGGCGACTGCGCCTGGGCGGCCAGCTGGTTCGTCGCGGGCCCGCTCTTCCGGGCCGGCAAGGCCGCGGTGTACGCGCTGGACGCGGCCCTCAAGACGGGCGTCGGGTTCATGGACGCCTACCGGGCGCTCCGCACCATCGGTCTGACCGAGGCCGCCGTCCAGGGCATCATCAGCCGGATCTTCCGCAAGGTCGGCGAGGCGTGCGAGCTCGCGGACACCGCGCCCCTCAAGCTCGCGTCGTTCTCCACCGCTTCGTTCTCCGCCGCGTCGTTCTCCGCCGCGTCGGCCGACGAAGACGTCATCAAGAAGTGCCAGGAGGTCCTCAAGGACATAGTCAAGGACGGCGATCACATCGTCCTTGGAGTCAACCCGTACTCGGACGACCTGGCCAAGGCCATCGCCGGCGGCGCGGACACGTTCAACAACAAGGTGTACGGCACCGAAATGCCGGCCAGCATGGGGATGGGCGCTCGTGCCCTGTGGACGGTGGGAGTAGAGCGAGCAGTGATCAATCCCCACGTGAAGATCTCGGTGTCTCTGGACGGTGTCGCGGGCGCCAAGGACGCCGACGAGGCGCTGAACCTGCTTCTGCAGCGAGGGGAAGGAATCACGCCCGGCGACTGGGAGGCGATCCAGAAGGGTGGCTTCGGAACCGCATGGGAGATGACCAAACTCCGTGCGGCCACCCGGATGGAGTACCGCACCTGGGACTCCATCGAGTGGTGGATGACCAACGCGGAGGGCAACGTCGTGCGCGTCTACCCGAAGCGCTTCACGTACGCCAACGGAACGCCGGTCGACTGATGGCGAGCGAATGAGGAAGGGGGCCTCCCCGGTGCCATGCGCACCGGGGAGGCCCCTTCTTCCGTGTACGCCGACGGTGGCGTCTTCCCCGGAAACGAGTCAGGGGCCGTTTCAGATTTCTCTGAAACGGCCCCTGACCTGCGACTTCGAAAAGTCGGGACGACAGGATTTGAACCTGCGACCCCTTGACCCCCAGTCAAGTGCGCTACCAAGCTGCGCCACGTCCCGATGCTCGTCCCCCGCGGGTTTTCCCCCGCGTCGGCGTGCAGGAGAAACACTACCTCACTCGCGGGGGTGGGCTGACGCACGGGCTGTCACCGCTGCCGCGGCGAGGGCGTCTGCGCCGCAGGTCGCGGCCAGGGTGGCCGCTCGGGCCAGGGCCGCGGGGGAGCCCGTGGCGTGGGCGAGGTCCACGCGGGCCCGGGCCTCCTCGTAGCGGGACGGGGAGGCGGCGAGGTGGGTGACGGCCCGGGTGAGGAGGCTCGCCTTCTCCGATGGGGGCGCGAAGAGGGCGGCGCAGCGCAGGGCCTCGCCCAGGGCCGTGGGGGTGCCGAGGCGTTCGGCGTGGGCCGTGGCCTCGGCGGCGATCCCGGCCGCGCGGTCCGGGTCGACGGGGGCGAGGGCCCTGGCCAGGTCGAAGGGCCAGGGGGCCCAGACGACGTGGTGGCGGGCGCGGGTGGTCAGCGCCTCGGCGGCCTCTTCGAGGGTGTGTACGGCCTCCTCGGTACGGCCTTCGGCGAGCAGCAGCCGGCCGAGGACGCTGGGGCCGTCGGGCAGCACGATCGCGCCGGGCCAGGGCGGGCCGAAGGCGTACCGGTCGGCGACGCTCCGCGCCTCGGCGGTACGGCCCCGGGCGAGGAGGGTGTCGACGAGGAGGCACGCGGTGTCCCAGTGGACGGGGAGGCCGTCGCCGACCCGGTCGGCGAGGCGCAGCCCTTCCTCCAGGTGGTGCTGGGCGCGCGGCAGGTCGCCGCGGCGTCGGCGGACCAGGCCGAGGAGGGTGTGCGCGAAGGCCAGGTGGGCGCCGCTCCAGCCGGAGATCTCGAAGGCCCGGACCGCCTCGGTGAAGAGGGCCTCGGCCCGGTCGGGCCGGTCGGCGAACACGTACGCGATGCCGGTGAGGGCCGGGATCTCGAAGCCCCAGGTCGGGTCCGTCCAGCCGAGGCCCCGGGCCGGCCTGCCGGCGACGAGGGCGCTGTCGCAGAGGCGTACGACCTCGTCGGCGGGTTCGCCGCGGAGCATCGCGTCGAAGCCCCGGACGGTGAGGAGGGCTCGTTCGGAGTTGTCGGCGCCGGTGAAGGCGGCGGTGAGGTCGGCCAGGCGGCCGGAGCGGCCGGGTCCGTCCTCCTCGGTGGCCTGGAACCCCTCGTACATGAAGTGGGCCGCCTGGAGGCGGCGGCGGCCGGTGCCGGGCGGGGTACGGGCCGACTCGACGGCGACGGCCCGCGCGGCTTCCGGAAGTTGGTTGTTGTGGGCGAGGGCCTGCGCGAGCCGGTAGGTCGCGTCGGTGCGCAGGGCGTCGTCGAGGCCGGGCAGGGCGAGCGCGGAGCGCAGGTGCAGGACGGTGGAGGCGGGTGCGGTGAGGAGGGACGCGCAGCCGAGTTCGTACAGGACCCTGGCGTACGTGTCGGGGCCGGGCGGCTCGGCGAGGGCCCGTTCCAGACAGCGACGGGCCGCGTCGGGGGCGCCGACGGCCAGGTGCTCGACGGCGGCGGCCCGTAGCCGGCGGACGACGTCCTCGTCTTCGTCCGGGTGCACTTCGAGGAGGTGGCGGGAGGCGGCCGCCGGTCCGCGTCCCGCTTCGGCGAGCGCCCAGGCGGCGCGCCCGTGCAGGGCGGTACGGACGGCCGGCGGCACCGAGCCGTAGACGGCGGTCGCGATGAGCGGGTGCGCGAACTCCAGGTGCGGGGTCGCGGCCCCGTTCCGTGGCGGCGGCGTGATGATCCTGGCCCGGCGGAGCCGTTCCGTGTGGTCGGCGAGCTCCGGCCCGGACATGCCCGTGAGCTTCGGGAGGAGGTCCGGCGTGCTGTCCGCGCCGAGGACCGCGACGGCCCAGGCGAGGCGGGTCGGGCCGCTGCCGAGCTCTTCGAGGCGCGCCACGAGGCCGCCGCCGCGGGCGCCCGCGGCGAGGCTCCGGAGGTCGGCCGTGCCCTCGACGGGTTCGAGCGTCCGGTCGCGGACCTTGGCGAGGAGTTCGACCGTTTCGTACGGGTTGCCGGCGGTCACCGTCCACAGCTCCCGGCAGAACGGCTCGTCCGCGTGGGCGCCGAGAGCCTCGCGGGCGAGTTCGGCGGTGGCCTCGGAGGTGAGGGCGTGCAGCCCGAGCGTCAGGAGGGCGCGGTCGGCCAGTCCGGTGAGCAGCGTCGTACCGTCGCCCTCGGCTCCGTCGGCCTGTCCGTCGCCCGCCGCGCCCGGCGACGGGCGGTGCGCCAGGACGACCAGGACCGGCAGCCGGCCGTCCCCGCGCGTGCGGGTGAAGGCGTCGAGCCAGGTCAGGGTCTCGGCGTCGACCCAGTGGGCGTCGTCCACGAGCAGGACCGGGGGCCGGTCGCGCAGGCCGTCCGCGAGGCGGTCGAGGAGCCGTACGAGTCCGTCCCGTACGCCCTGCGGGTTGGCGGGCGCGGCCGACGGCGAGGGCGGCGGTGCGAGCCCGAGCGCGGGGGCGACGAGGGCGAAGTGGTCTCCGAAGAGGCGGTGGACGTCCTCGGGGCCGTAGCCGTCCAGGGCGGGCTGGAGGAGCTGGCGGGTGACGTGGAAGGGGACCGAGGTGAGGATCTCGCCGCCGCGGGCGGTCAGGACCGTGCACCGGTCGCGGGCCATGCGGTGGATCTCGGCGAGGAGCGCCGTCTTGCCGACGCCCGGCTCGCCCCGGAGGACGAGGACGCCGCCCCGGGCGGGTCCGCCGGCCGCGGCGGCGGCGACGAGTGCGTCGACGGCGTGGAAGGCCGCGGCGAGCTCCGGGCCGCGTTCGAGCAGGGCACCCCGCTCGGGGCGGGCGAGGGCCGTGAACGACCCCACGGGCAGCGGCTGTTCGGCTTCCGACGGCACCGGCGACTCACTCCCCCAAAAGAGCTACGGGCACGACGCCCCGCCTGGCCCGTGCGACCCACGCGAACCGGGGATACGTCGAGCCGACAAGTTTACCGTTCCTGATCGTCCCGGGGGCGACAATGGGCGGGTGAACGGTACGACGAGGGATCGCGACGACGAGGGCCGGGCGCGGAGCGCGCGTCCCCGTGACGGGCTCGGCCGACCGCTGCCGTACGGGGCGGAGGGCGTGCCCCGGCAGCCCGAGGGGGTCGTGCGCACGCCCGACGCGTCCCTGCGCGAGGCGCAGCGGCTCCTGGACGCCGGGATGCCCTTCCACGCCCACGAGGTCTTCGAGGACGCCTGGAAGTCGGGTCCGGAGGCGGAACGCGATCTGTGGCAGGGGCTCGCGCAGCTCGCGGTCGGCCTGACGCACGCCGCGCGCGGGAACCGGGAGGGCGGGGCGCGGCTGTTGCGCCGGGGAGCGGAGCGGCTCGCGCACTCTCTCGGGGGTCCGTACGAGGGTCCTCGCGAGAGCTCGTCCGAGAGTCCCTACGGGATCGACGTCGGCGGACTCGTGGCGTGGGCACGGGAGTTGGCGGACCGTACCGAAGCGTCCCGCACGGAGGTCGACGCGGCGGCGGAGGCACCGCGCCTGCGCCGCGCCGGCGCGTGAACCCTGCTACTCCCCCGCCCGCGGGGCGAGTTCGCGCTCCAGTACGGAAGTGTGGCTGACCGAGGGGTCCTTGGCGGCCGTGAGGAGCGTGACGGTCTCCCGGCCCGCCAGCTCCCGGAGCCGGTCGAGGGCCGCCGCGGCCTCGGGGGCGGCGAGCTCGGCCTCGTACCGCCGGCAGAACTCCGCGTACTCCCCCTCGGGACCGTGGTACCAGCGGCGCAGCTCGGTGGAGGGCGTCAGGGCCTTGGGCCACTCGTCGATGCGGGCGTCCGTCTTGGCGAGTCCGCGCGGCCAGAGCCGGTCGACGAGGACGCGAACGCCGTCGTCGGGCGACGGGGTCTCGTAGATCCGGCGGACACGGACGTCGGGGGTGCTCGCGCGCATGTCTCCAGGGTGCCGGACGGGCCGGGAGCTCACCTCCCGGCGCGCAGCGCCGGAAGGAGGACGGCGTCCACGAAGCCGTGCATGGTCGAGGTCTCGGCGAACCGCTCCTCGAAGATCCGCTCGATGCGGAGCATGCCCATGAAGCAGGGGGCGACGAAGGCGATCGCGGGGTTGTCGGCGGCGACCTCGCCCCGCTCGACCGCGCGCGCCACCACCGCGTCGATGGCCGCGACCTCGGGGGCGATGACGGTCTCGCGGAGCGCGGCGCGCAGGTCGGGGTGCTGGACGTAGGCCTGGGCGACGGCCTCCATCAGCTCGGCGTCGCGCTCGCGGTGGGAGGCGGCGACGCGGGCGGCCTCGCGCAGGTCGCCGGCGAGGGTGCCGGTGTCGATGCCGGCGAAGACGGTGCAGCGGCGGCGGGCCAGGGCGGCGGTGACGAGCTGCGGCTTCGTGCCCCACTGGCGGTAGAGGGTGGCCTTGCCGCACTTGGTGCGGGCCGCGACGCCCTCCATGGTGACCGAGTCGTAGCCGCCCTCCCTGAGGAGGCAGATCACCGCGTCGTACAGCTCCGTCTCACGCTCCGGCGTGATCTTGCTGCGACGGGCTGCGGCGGTCGCGGCCTGTGTGGACATCGAATCCTCCCGGACACCTCTGCCTCTGCACATACGAGAGTAGGGGGTGCACAATCGAGACGCAAACGTATCGAGACGCTTGCGTCTCGATGAAATCGGATCTAGGCTCACTCCGTTTGCTGCCGGTTTGACGGATTAGAGGGGCCGCGCGATGGCTGCCGGGATACGCGGGACACGAGGACGACGTCCTCCAGGACCGGGGACGACGGCTACCCCCGGCCCCGGTGAGCCCGGAAACCACGAGGAGGCCGGCGACGCGTCCGGCGACCGGCCCGAGGGCCGACCCGAGGGCGGATCCCGTGACCGATCCGGGGGCGGATCCCGTGACCGGTCCGAGGGCCGGTCCGAGGGCCACGAAGAGGTCGTGAGACCGCCTCTCCTGCGCGAGTTCGTGCTCGTCACCGCGCTCTTCCTCGTCTACAAGTTCGGCCGGCTCGTCGCCAACGGCCACGAGGCCCGCGCCTTCCGCAACGCCGACCTCGTCTGGGACGCCGAGCGCGCGCTCCACCTCCCCGGCGAGGGAACGATCCAGCAGCTGCTCATGCACGGCGAACCGCTCATCCGGGCCGCCAACACCTACTACGCGGCCGTGCACTTCCCGGCCACCATCGCCTTCCTCTGCTGGCTGTACTGGCGCCGCCCCGCCCACTACGTGTGGTCGCGCCGCGTCCTCGCGCTCGTCACCGCCGCCGCGCTCGCGCTGCACCTGCTGATGCCGCTCGCCCCGCCGCGGATGCTCGCCGCCACCGGCCTCGTCGACACGGCGCGGGTCTACGGCCCGTCCGTGTACGGCGCCACCCCCGAGACGGACTCGATGGCGAACCAGTTCGCCGCGATGCCGTCCCTGCACTTCGGCTGGGCCCTGATGGTCGCGATCGGCCTGATCGTCGCCACCCGCTCCCGCTGGCGCGTGCTGTGGCTGCTGCACCCGCTGCTCACCCTGCTCGTCATCGTCGGCACCGCCAACCACTACTGGTTCGACGCTCTGGCCGCCGCCGCGATCCTCGGCCTCGCGCTGCTCGCCGTCCGCGCCCCGGGCCGCAGCAGCACGGCCCCGCCGACCGTGCCCCACCAGCGCGGCGCGACCGCCCTCCCGGCCGGAGCCCTGCGATGAGCCCCGTCGCCGGCACCGTCCTCGCGGTGCTCCTCTCGCTCGTCTCCGCCGCCGGGTACGCGCTCGCCGCCGTCGCCCAGGCACGGCTGGCCGCCTCGGCGGCACCGGCCGGACGCGGGGCGCTCCGCGCGCTCCTCGCCCGCGGGCAGTGGTGGTGGGCGGTCGGTCTGAACGCCGCCGGGGCGCTCGCCCACGTGGCCGCCCTGCACTACGGGCCGCTGACTCTGGTCCAGCCGCTCGGCGCCCTGACGCTCGTGGCGGCGCTGCCGCTGGGCGCGTACTGCGCGCGCCGGCGCGTCACCCGGACCGAGTGGCGCGGAGCGCTCCTGACACTGGGCGGGCTCGTCGGCCTGGTCGCGATGACCGGCCCCGCCGAGCCCGGCGAGGCCCTCAGCCTGCGCGAGGCACTGATCGTCGCCGCGGCGACAGGGCTCCTCATCGCGGCGCTGGCATCGGGTCGCGCGCCGCGGAGGCGCGGCGACACGGGAACCCGTGGGCTCGGGCACGCGACGGCCTCCGGCATCGCGTCCGGGGTCGGCTCCGCCCTGACCCAGACCCTGACGGCCGCGCTCGCGCTCGAACTGCCCGGCAGGGAACCCGTCTGGTGGCAGACCGCGCTGCTAGCGGTCCTCATCTCGGGCTTCGCCGTGGGCGGACTCCTGCTCTCGCAGGCGGCCTACCGGGGCGGTCTCGCGGCGCCGCTGGCCGTCGTCAACCTCTCCAACCCGGCCGCCGCCGCGATCATCGGCGTGGCCCTCCTCGGCGAGACCTTCCGGGCGGGCACGTGGGGCTGGCCGATCGCGGCCGCCGCGTCGCTGGTCGCGGCGCGGGGCGTGGTGCTGCTGACGAAGGGCGGCGCGCCGGCTCCCGAGGCGGACCCGGCCTCGTCCACCGTCGTCGTGACGGGTTCCCGGCCGGTGCCGCCGCCCCGGGCCACCGAACTCCCCGCGCCCTTGCCCGCGCCCCTGTCCACACCCCTCCCTCTCACCGTCCCCCTCTCGGTTCCGGAGGTGGAGCCGGCTCGCGCGTCGATCCCCGGCTGACATCCCCACACCGGCATCCCCGGCGGCTTCCCCACCGACATCCCCGCCAGCACCCCCCGCCGACATCCCCGTCGATCACTTTCGTCATATTGACGAAAAACCATGGAACCCTCTATCGTCAGCGTGACGACAAGGGGGTTCCATGGCTGACATCACCCGGCGGTCCGGCTGGCGCCATCTGCGCTCCGCGCCCACCGCCCACATCCGCCACCAGCGCCGCGGACAGATCGTCCACGACGGCGAGGGGCTGAGCTTCTGGTTCCGGCCGCGTACCGCCGCCCTCTCCGAGGTTCCCGTGAACGACCGGGAGCTGGCGATGGCGTTCCACGCCCGCACGGCCGACTTCCAGGACGTGAGCGTGCAGTCCACCGTCACGTACCGGATCGGCGACCCGGGCGCGGCGGCCACCCGGCTCGACTTCTCGATCGACCCCGACACCGGCGCCTGGCGCGGTACGCCGCTGGAGCAGATCGCCACCCTCCTCACCGAGACCGCCCAGCAGCACGCCCTCGACGTCCTCGCCCGCACCACGCTCGCGGCGGCGCTCGTCGACGGTGTCTCGGCCGTCCGCGACCGGATCTCGGACGGCCTCGCGGCCGAACCGCGCCTGCCCGACACCGGTATCGAACTGGTCGCCGTTCGGGTGGTCGCGATCCGGCCGGAACCGGAGGTCGAGCGCGCCCTGCGCACCCCCGCCCGCGAGCAGATCCAGCAGGAGGCGGACCGCGCCACGTACGAGCGCCGGGCCGTCGCGGTCGAGCGCGAACGCGCCATCGCCGAGAACGAGCTCGCCAGCAAGATCGAGCTGGCCCGCCAGGAGGAGCGGCTCGTCGAGCAGCGCGGCACCAACGCGCGCCGTGAGGCCGAGGAGAGCGCCGCCGCCGACGCCGTACGGGCCGAGGCCGAGGCCGTACGGAAGGTCCGGCTCGCCCGGGCCGAGGCCGAGGCGGCGCGCGTGGTCGGCGAGGCGCGCGCGGGCGCGCAGTCGGCGTGGCTGCGGGCGCACGGGGAGGCGGAGCCGGCGACGCTGCACGCCCTGGCGGTGACCCGGGCCGCGGAGAACCTGCCCCGCATCGAGCACCTCACGCTCTCCCCCGACGTGCTGACCGGGCTCCTCGCGAAGCTGGGCGGCGAGGGCGGGGCCCGGTCGTGAGCCTCGCGCCGCGCGCGGTCCTCGTACACCGGACCACGGAGTACGAGGAGCTGCTCGCCCGGCACGGTACGCACGGCCAGGCCGCGTTCTTCCTCTCCGCGCGCGGCCGCTCGGTCGAGGCGGTACGGGAGCGGCACGAGCGGGTCCGGCAGGCGCTCGCCGAGGTGGCGGGCGCGGTTCCGCTGTCCTGGCGGCAGACCCGGGTGGAGCGCGCCGACCTGGACCGCTTCCTCTTCGGCCCCGAGGACGTCGTCGTCGTGGTCGGCCAGGACGGTCTGGTCGCCAACGCGGCGAAGTACCTGACGGGGCAGCCGGTGATCGGGATCGACGCGGACCCCGGGCGGAACGCGGGCGTCCTCGTACGGCACCGCGCGGCGCAGGCGCGGCGGCTGCTGCCGTACGCGGCGGGGGACGGGGCGGCGGTCGACGAGCTGACGATGGTGGAGGCGGTCACCGACGACGCGCAGCGGCTCCTCGCCCTCAACGAGATCTACGTCGGCCCGCCCGGCCACCAGACCGCGCGCTACACGCTGGGGCTCGACGGCGGTGACGCCCGGCCGGAGCCCGAGCCGCAGGCCTCGTCGGGCGTCCTCGTCGGCACCGGCACGGGGGCCACGGGGTGGTTGCGCTCCCTCTGGGAACAGCGCTCCAGCACGCTCGCCCTGCCCGCACCGGCGGACGCCCGGCTCGCGTGGTTCGTCCGCGAGGCCTGGCCGTCGCCGACGACCGGCACCACCCGCGTCGAGGGCCTCCTCGGCGCGGGCCAGAGCCTGCGCCTCACCGTCGAGTCGGACCGGCTGGTGGCCTTCGGCGACGGCGTCGAATCGGACGCCCTGCACCTGACGTGGGGCCAGACGATCCGCCTCACGGCAGCGGAAGCCCGCCTGCGTCTGGTGGGTTGACGGCCGCCGTCCGTCGCGGCGCCTCGACCGCCGGGAGCGGCCGTGCCGGGAGCAGCCGTGCCGGGAGCCTCGGCAGGAGCCGGGAGCCTGGCCCCGGCCCCCGAGGGCTCGCGGCCGGAATCGATCGGCGTGGGGTGGGCGAGGTGTTCGGCGGCACTATGCTCGGCGCGCTCCGCCCCGTCCGACGTCCGACCACGCCCGGCTCCGGCTGTTGAAGGAACCCCATGGCCCCCGCCTCCTCCGGTTCTCTGTCCGTCGCCCCCGCCACGCCCGGGGACTGGGCGCTCGTGTGCTCGTGGGCCGCCGAGGAGGGGTGGAATCCCGGGCTCTCCGACGTCCCCGCCTTCTTCGCGCAGGATCCGGGCGGCTTCTTCCTCGGCCGCGTCGACGGGGAGCCGGTCTCCGCCATCTCGGTCGTCAACTACAGCGAGACGTACGCCTTCCTCGGCTTCTACCTCGTCCGCCCCGAACTCCGCGGGCTCGGCCACGGCCTGGCCACCTGGCGCGCCGCGCTCGCCCACGCCGGTGACCGGTCCGTCGGGCTCGACGGGGTGCCGGCGCAGCAGGACAACTACCGGCGCTCCGGCTTCAGCACGGCGTACCGCACGGCGCGCTTCGTGGGCGAGGTCCCGGCGCCCGACCGTCCGGTGGCCGGAGTGCTGCCCGGCGGGCTGCTCGACCCGGCGGCCGTCGTCGCGTACGACAGCACCTGCCACCACGCCGACCGGCCGCGTTTCCTCGCCAGGTGGCTCACCACGCCCGGCCACCGCGCGCTGGTCCGGGTCGTCGACGGCCGAACCGCCGGGTACGGGGTCGTCCGCCCCGCGCGGGACGAGGCGCGTATCGGACCGCTGTTCGCCGACACCCCGGCGGACGCGGCGGTCCTGCTCGACGCACTCGCCGCCGAGGCACGGGACTTCGGCGCGACGCGGATCGCCGTCGACATGCCGGAGGCGAATCCGGCGGCGGCCCGCCTGGCGCTGGAGCGGGGTCTTGAGCCGACGTTCGAGACGGCCCGGATGTACACGGGGCCGGTCCGGCCGGTGGCGCGGGAGCGGGTCTTCGGCGTCACGACGCTCGAACTCGGCTGACCGCTGCCGGAGTCCGGCCGCGCGCCACCGAAGTCCTCACCCCTCGGACTTCGGCCCGCCGCAGCGCACGGCCTCCCCGGCGGCTCCGCACCCTCTCCACCCCGCCTCCACATCCACTCCAGAGACGGACGCCCTACCTCCGCTGTCACCGCAACGCCCTCGCGCTGTCACCGCAACACCCCCGCGCCGTCCCCGCACCGCCCCCACCAGCCGAAACGTCGCCCCGTCGCGCGTCTTCCCCGGCCGGCCCCCGGCACACCTCCCCCGGACCCCCGCCGCCCTATGAGGGGTGACAAGGGTTTTCCCCGTATCGGGTTCACTCCCCCGTTCCCTATTGTCCTCCGCACCGGCAGATAACATGCCCCGAGCTGCACCTGACAGGTGCATGCGGAGGGTGGTGCCTGCCGGGGACGGCCTTGACCCGGGCCGTCGCGCCGGTGGCGGCGCACGGGCTCCCCAAGCCCAGGGACCGGCGGACAGCGACCCCACTTCGCCCCGTGTGTCCCGCGCCGCCGCCACTGCTCCGCAGTTACGTCGTACTCGAAAGGGCCACACCTTGAACGGTTCCAGGCGGAGAGTCATATCCGTGGTCGCGAGCGCCGCGATCCTCGGCGCCGCTGCCACCACCGGGGCGTTCGCCGCCGCCCCGGGCGCTGCCACCCCGAAGCCGGCTCCGGCTTCGCAGACGATGCGGGCGCTGCCGAGCGCCCCGGTCGAGAAGGTCATCGTCACCTACAAGAGCCAGGCCGCCGAGGCCGGTTCCAACACCGCCGCGAAGAGCGACACGGCCGAGAAGGCCGCGAAGACGGGCGAGAAGCTCTCCTTCGAGCGCCGCCTCGCTGGCGGTGGCGCCCTGGTCGACCTGGGCGACAGCGCCAGCAAGCAGGACCTGACGGAGGTCATGGACGCGTTCCGCGCCGACCCGTCCGTCGCCTCGGTCGAGCCCGACATCCGCGCCTACGCGATGGCGGCCGCGCCGAACGACACCGACTACGCCAAGCAGTGGGACCTCTTCGAGCCCACCGGCGGCATGAACGTTCCTGCGGCCTGGGACAAGACGACGGGCTCCGGCGTCACCGTCGCCGTCATCGACACCGGCTACGCCGCCCACTCGGACCTGGCGACCAACATCGTCTCGGGTTACGACTTCATCTCCACGTCCGCCGACGCCCGCGACGGCAACGGCCGCGACGCGGACCCGAAGGACGAGGGCGACTGGAACGCCACCGCCGGCGAGTGCGGCACCGGCTCCACGGCGTCCAACTCCTCCTGGCACGGCACCCACGTGGCCGGCACCATCGGCGCCGTCACGAACAACACCAAGGGCATCGCGGGCATCGCGTACAACGCGAAGATCCAGCCCGTGCGGGTGCTCGGCAAGTGCGGCGGCTCGTCCTCCGACATCGCCGACGCCATCACCTGGGCGTCCGGCGGCACCGTGCCGGGCATCCCGGTCAACGCCAACCCGGCCAAGGTCATCAACATGAGCCTGGGCGGCGCCAGCGCCACCTGCCCGAGCGTCTACCAGACCGCCATCAACGGCGCCGTCTCGCGCGGCACCACCGTCGTCGTCGCCGCGGGCAACAGCAACGCCAACGCCTCCGGCTTCACTCCCGCGAACTGCTCGAACGTCATCACCGTGGCGTCGACCAACCGCGCGGCCAACCGGTCGTACTACTCCAACTACGGCGCCATCGTGGACGTGGCCGCGCCCGGCGGCGAGACCCGCAACGCCACCGACACGCCCGGCACCGTCACCACCCCCGAGAACGCGATCTACTCCACGCTGAACTCGGGTGCGACGACCCAGTCCGCCGAGACGTACAAGCCCTACCAGGGCACGTCGATGGCCGCGCCGCACATCGCCGGCCTCGCCGCGCTGCTCAAGTCGGCCAAGAGCACCCTCACCCCGGCCGAGATCGAGACCGCGATCAAGGCCAACGCCCGTCCGCTCGCGGCCGGCGCCTGCACCGGCGGCTGCGGAACCGGCATCGCCGACTCCGCGAAGACGGTCGACGCCGTCACCACCACCCCGCCGGTCGGCACCGTCTTCACGAACGCGACGGACGTCACGATCGCCGACAACGCCACCGTGTCGTCCTCGATCGCCGTCACCGGCCGCACCGGCAACGCCCCCGCCGCCCTCAAGGTCGGCGTGGACATCAAGCACACCTGGCGCGGGGACCTGGTCGTCGACCTGGTCGCCCCCGACGGCACCGTGCGCAACCTGAAGGCGTCCTCCTCCTCGGACAGCGCCGACAACGTCGTGGCGACCTACACGGTCGACGCGTCGAGCGAGGTCGCGAACGGCACCTGGAAGCTTCAGGTCCGCGATGTGGCCACGGGTGACACCGGCTACATCGACTCGTGGAACCTCACCTTCTGATAGACCGCTGAATCCCTTCTGAACCACCCCCCACATCAGCATCATTGCTGGTCAGCGACGCGCTCGTGGTCTACACCACGGGCGCGTTCTGGCGTGTTCGGGCGGAACCCGCAGGGGCGGCCCCGTCCGTATGCCGGACACGGGGCCTGGACTCCACGTGTGGGCTCCGTATTCTCTGCCCACGGGGCTCATGGGCCGGGGGCCCGAGCGCCGGAGGTGGTGGACAGTGACGACAGCACCGCACCGTCCCCTGCGCCCCGCCGGCGTGGGGGGCCCACCGGCGCCGGTCGGCCGGGAGGAACTCCTCGCCCGCCTCGAACGCGTCCTGCACGCACGGGGCCGCGCCCTGCTCACCGGACCCGCCGGCGTCGGCAAGACCGAGCTCGCGCTCGCCGAGGCCGCCCGTGCGGAGGCGCGCGGCGAGACCGTCCTGTGGCTCGCGACCCTGCCGTCCGACCGGGAGATACCCGGGGCCGCGGCCGCCGCGCTCGTCGCCTCCGTGGCGGCGACGGTGACCTGGCCGGGGCTCGGCACACCCGTACCGGATCCGTCCGCCGCCGACCCGCACCCCGGCGCGCCGCCGTACGCCGCCGGGCCGCCGTCGTCTCCCGCCGGGGCATCGCCCGCCGGTCCTTCGCCGTCCGCCACCAGGACCCCGTCCGCGGCCGGACCCTCGTCCGCCGCTCGGCCTTCGTCCGGCACCAGACCTTCGTCCGGCACCGGACCTCCGTCCGCCGCCGGGCCGTCGTCCGCCGGACAGTTCGCGCCGGGTGTGCTCGCCTCCGGGGTCTTCGACGAACTGCCCGGCCCCCAGCGCACCGCCGTCGCCATGCTCTGCCGCGAGGCGCCGATCGACGCGGGCGGCTGGGACCCGATCGCCCTGCGCCTCGGCATCGCCCGGATCCTGCGCGCCCTCGCCTGCCGCGGCCCCGTCCTGCTCGTCGTCGACGGGGTGCAGCACGTCGACGCGGACAGCGCGGACCTGCTGCGCTTCGCGCTCCATCTGGCGCCCCCCGCGCTGCGGGTGGTGGCCGTCGAGACGCCGGAACCGTACGCCGAGGCCAAGGAGCCGTACGGCGAGAGCCATCGGGCGGCCTTCCGCCCCGAGGACCCGCACGCCACCCACCTCTGGGTGCCGTCGGAGGCGGACGTGCTGCTCGTCCCCCCGCTGCACGCCGACGAGATCGCCGAACTCCTCATCCACCACCGGCTGCCCTCCCGGATGGCCGGCCGCATCCACCGGGCCAGCGGCGGCAATCCGCGGCTCGCGCTCGCCGTGGGCCGTTCGCTCGCCGACGCCCGCACCCCGGTGCACCACGCGGAGGCGCTCACGCTCTCCGGGCGCGCCCGCGACCTGGCCCGCCAGCTCCTGGGCGCCGCGCCCCTTCCCGTACGCGAGACGCTGCTGCTCGCCGCGCTGGCGCTGCGCCCCTCGGCGACCCTGGTGCGCCGGGCCGGCCGGCCCACCGCGGAGGCGGACCTGGCGGCGGCGGAGCGGGCCGATCTGGTGTCGCTCGCGGAGGACGGCTCGGTGACGTTCACCGCCGGGCTGCTGCCCTCGACCCTGGTGCACGACGCCTGCTGGGCGGAGCGGAGCGCCGGGCACGCGGCGCTCGCCGAGGTCGTCGACGACCCGGTGGAGGCCGTACGCCACCGGGCGCTCGCGACCGACAGCCCCGACGAGGAGCTCGCCGCCGAGGTCGCGGCCGCCGCCGATCTGGCCCGGGGGCGCGGGAACAGCGCGCTCGCCGCCGAACTGGCCCTGCTCGCCGCCGAGTCGACGCCCGGCCGGCACGGGAAGCGGCGGATCGCCCGGCTCGTCGACGCAGCCGAGGAGGCCGCCCGCGCGGCCCGCGCCGACCTCGCGATCCGGGCCGCCACCGACCTCCTCGCCCGGGACGCGGCGCCGGCCGACCGGGTCAGGGCGCGCCTCGCCGTCCTCGACACGGCGGGCCAGGGCCTGACGGGGCTCGACGAGATGTACGTGCACGCCATGGAGGACTCGGAGGGGGACACCGCCCTGCGGGCCGCCGTGCAGCTCCGCCTGGCCGTCAAGTACGTGCTCGCCGACGGCGATCCGGAGCGCTCGCGGAAGGCCGCCGCAGAATCCGCCGCGCTGGCCGCCTCGACGGGTGATCCGCGCACGGCGGCGCAGGCGCTGACCGTGCAGGCGCGGATGGAGCGGGCTCTCGGTTCACCGGACGCGGAGACGGTCCTCGCCCAGGCCCGCGCCCTGGAGCTGGCCGAGCGCCCGCTCGGCATCCGCAACGCCGCACAGATCCTGACGATCCGACACGCACTCTTCGACGGCCGGTTGACGGATGCCCGTGACGAACTGGGCGCCCTTCTCCCGCTGGTGCAGCGGCGCGGCTCGGTGGAGGACGCCATCGAACTCCTCAGCACCCTCGCCGAGATCGCGTCCCGGATCGGTCCGTGCCAGGCGGCCCTCGCGCACGCCGGGCAGTCGCTCGCGCTCACCCTGGAGGCGGGCCTCTCCCCCGGTCCCGCCTGGTACGCGCTGGCGCTCGCGGAGACCGCGGGCGGCAGCTTCGCGCGGGCCGCGAGCTACGCCCGCCGCAGCGTCCAGGCCTCGGAGGAGGAGGGCGACCGGGTCTTCCTCTCCCGCAGCCGGTACGCGCTCGGCCGGGTCCAGCTCGTCAACGGGGACGTGGCCGCCGCCCTGGAGACGCTGCGGCGCGTCCAGGCCGACGAGCGGGCCCAGTCGACCGTGGATCCGTCGATGCTGCGCTGGCACGAGGAGCTGGCCGAGGCGCTGCTCGCCAACGACGCCGGCGACGAGGCCCTCGCGCTCCTCGCGGAGGTACGGCCGGTGGCGGAGCGGTTGGGACGCGGCACCGTGCTGCTCGGCTGCGACCGGGTGCACGCCCTCTGCCTGGCGGCGGAGGGGCGTACGGACGCGGCGGCCGAGCTCCTCACGGGGACGGCCGAGCGCTTCGGTCGCGCCGGGCTGCCGCTGGAGCGGGGCCGGGCGCTGATCGCGCTGGCCCGGGTGGAGCGCCGCAGGCGGCGCAGGTCGGCGGCGCAGAGCGCCCTGCACGAGGCCGCCTCGGTGTTCGAGCGGGCCGGAGCGGCGCCGTGGCTGGCCCTGGCGGGCGAGCCCCCGGCGGGCGCGGTGGGCGAGAGCCCCGGCGGCGGCTCGGGCGGGGAGGAGGCGTCGCCCGCGCTCTCCGTGCTCACGGAGGCGGAGCTGCGGCTCGCCCGGCTGGTGGGCCAGGGGGCCAGCAACCAGGAGGCGGCGGCCAAGCTGTATCTGAGCGTGAAGACCGTCGAGGCCCGGCTGACCCGGATCTACCAGAAGCTCGACGTCCGCTCGCGCGCCCAGCTGGCGACGGCGCTCAGACCGTGAACGGCCGCTGGTTCAGGAAGTCCGGGCCCGGCGAGCCGGTCAGGTAGAGGTTCGGGCTCTGGCTCGGGGGCAGTCTGCGCTGGATCGCCCGGTGGAACTCTCGGTAGCCGCCCTGGAAGGCACCCCCGTCCCACACCTTGAGCAGCGCCTCGGTGAAGGCTCCGTTGACGTCGCCGTCGGCTGCGGTCTGGTTGTCCTGGCAGGCCGAGACGAGCAGGGCGTCGGGGGCCGTCCCGTCGGCGGCCGCGTCCCCGGCGAGCGAGCGGCGCAGCTCGTCCAGGAAGACCCGGTCGCGTTCGTACAGCTGCCGCTGCCGCGGTTCGGGCAGGTAGCGGCCCCGGTCGTCGTCCGCGCCGCCGGGGATCTCGATGCTGCTGCCGCTGTGGCAGCAGTCGAGGAGGGCGACGATCCGTACGTCGTCGGCGAAGGCGCGGAAGGCCCGCTGCACCTCGTCGTCGAGGAACTGGCGGTCGTAGAGGACCAGGGTCTCGTCGAGGGCGTCCGGCTCGGCGTCCGTCCCCGTCTCGTCGGGGACCTGTCCGCCGTGGCCCGAGTAGGTGAAGAGCAGGATGTCGCCGGCGCCGAGCCGGCCGGCGGCCTCGCCGAGGACGGAGGTGACGTTGGCGACGGTGCCGTCCGGGGTGAGCAGGACGGTGGACTCGAAGCCCGCGGTGCGGGCGATCCGTGCCATGTCGTGGGCGTCGTTCTCGCAGGCGTTCAGGGTGCCCGACCAGCCCTCGTAGCGGCCTGGGTCGACCTCGTTGAGTCCGACGTGCAGGGAGAGTCCGGTGGCCATGGGGTGCCTCCTCGTACGGAGGGGAGGGGATGCCGGGGCGGCTTCCGGGGGCGGCTGATCGAGTGGCCTGCGGTCCGGCGCCGAGCGCGACCCTCTCCACGCGGTACTTACATCGTATGAACCCTTCCGATCCCCCGCCCGCCTCGGCGGCCCCCGCCCCCGGTCCCGCGCCCGGTCCCGGTCCCGCCCCCGGCGCCCGTCGCGAGGCGCTCGCCGACCGTACGGGCTACGACGAGGCCTTCCTCGGTCCCGTCGTCCCGCTGCCGTTCCCGGTCCGGGCCGCGGTCGCGACGGTGGTCCTGCCGTACACGCACTTCACGGTCGTCTTCCGGCCGGACCGGCGGCTCGCCGCCTCGACCGCCGTGTGCATCGACGGGCGCGAGCTCCAGGAGGACGTACCCAGGGACGACGTCTGGGAGTTCGACCCGCGGCTGCCCAGGGAGCAGCAGGCCGGCGACGAGGTCTACCGGAACAACAGTCTCGACCGCGGCCATCTCGTCCGCCGCCTCGACCCGGTCTGGGGCACGGCGGCCGTGGCGGCCCGGGCCAATACCGACACCTTCCACTTCACCAACGCCGCGCCGCAGGCCGACGTCTTCAACCAGGGCAAACAGCTCTGGCAGGGCCTGGAGAACTACCTCCTCGACCATGCCGCCGAGTTCGACCGGAAGCTGACCGTTCTCACCGGGCCCGTGCTCCAGGACTCCGATCCGCCGTACCGGGGGATCCAGGTGCCGCTGCGTTTCTGGAAGGTGGCGGCGTTCGTGCAGGACGGGGCGCTCGCCGCCGCCGCGTACGTCCTCGACCAGAGCCCCGACCTGAGCCGGGACGCCGAGCGGGCGCTCGCGGGGGCGACGGCGGGCGCGCCGCCGCCGCTGGGCCCCTTCCGTACGTACCAGGTGCCCGTCTCGGACGTCGCGGAGATCACCGAGCTGGAGTTCGGGCCGCTGCCGGACGTGGACGTGCTGCCGCCGGCGCGCGGGCCCGAGGAGCGCTGGCGGCGCCTTGAGTCGTACGGGGACATCGTGCTGCACCCCTGAGCCGTGCCGCCGCACCGCCGGCCCACCGCACCGTCGGCCCGTCGGCCCGCCACGCCGACCAGCGATTGCGACGGGTACGGCCCGGTGAAACGATGAGGAGGACCAGCCAGTTCGCCGGACAGGTGTCGCATGCCGCTCACCGAGACGGAGTGGGGGCTCGTCGCCAGTTGGGTACGGGCTCATCTCCTGGACACACCCGAACCGCGGGAGAACCTCCTTCGCGCGGGACTGCCCGCCGATCTCGTCCAGGACCTGCCGCTCACCCCGGATCCCGACCGAAACGCCCTGCTGGTGGTCGGGGCGGCCCGCCGGGACATCGCCCACCAGCGCCGGCTGCTCACGGTCCTCGCCGGGCTCGACGCCCTGGCCTCCATCGACGATCCGCACTCCTTCGAGCAGGGCGCGGAGGCCCGGAACCTCCTCACCCGGCTCCGGGACGACGAGCGGCTCGACCGCTCCCCGCAGGACCCCTTCGACAGCCTGCTCCTGAAGCACGGCACGGAGGCGTTCCTCGGCCGGTCCGAGCTGCGGGAGAAGCTCCGGGGCTTCCTCGCCGACCCGGAGCAGACGGTCCTGGTCGTCGACGGCCCGCCGGACAGCGGCCGCTCCTACACGTACGAGCTCATCCGCCATCTCGGCCAGCACTGCGGCTTCCGGCCGGTACGGGTCACCCTGTCCCGCACCTCGACGGCGGCGCGGCTCATGCAGCGCCTCGCCGCCTTCGTCGCGGGTCCCGGAGCCGACGCCGACGACCTGGTCGTGGACCCGACACGGTTGAACGATCCACTGCCGGCCTTCGAGGACGCCGCGCACCGGATCGTGGGTCGGGCGACCGCCGCCTCGGACAGCTTCTGGATCGTCCTCGACGACTGCGACCGGCTCGACCCGAACTCCGACGTGTGGGACTGCATCGGCGTCCTCGCCCGGGCGGTCTACGAACACACCCCGGTACGGCAGGAGACCGCGCCCCGCCTCGTCCTCCTCGGCTACTCGACGACGATGCGCCAACTCCCGTACGAGATCCGCAAGAACGAGTGCCGCGACACCACACGGCTGCTCGACGAGGACGATCTCCGGGCCTTCTTCCGGGAGTTCTACGCCGATGAGGACGGAGAGGGCGAGGGGGGAACGGCGAAGGAGGGAGCCGTGCGCGACCTCGTCGAGACGTCCGTCGCCGAGGTCCTGCGCGCCGCCGACCGGCCCGGGACCGAGGACAGTTACATGCGCCGGGTGTGCACGGCGGTGGAGGACGTCGTACGGCTCCACCGGGCGTTCCCTCCGCAGCCTCCCCCGCCCGGGGACGCCGGCCATCTGCTGCGCGACGCCCTGCGCACGAGCCTCGCCGCCCCCACGCCGGCCCTGCCCGACCTGCGCACGTCGTACCGCGAAGCGGCCTGTCTCCTCCAGGAGTTCGACCCCGCGCTGCTGCGCCTCCCCGACGAGGAGTTCCCCACCGGGCGGGCGGTCCTGGAGCTCGTCGACGACTGCGCGGCCCTGCCCTCCCCCGAGGCCACGGTCTGGTCGTTGAAGCCCGAGATCCGCGAGACGGCCCTGGCGGGCCTCGCGGGACCCGCCGCCGCCCTGCGGGCCCTGCGCACCAACATCGGCCAGCGCCCCGACGGCCCCGGCCCGGAACGCACCGCCCTCGCCCTGCTCCTGGGCGCGGGCCCCCTCGACGGCGTCGACGCCCTCCCCGGCGGGGCGGACGCCGACGCGCTCTGCGACACCCTCCAGGCCGTGCTCTGGCTCCGCCGGGTCCCCGGCGTCACCGGACTGCCCGCCGTCGACGACGTCCAGCAGCGCCTGGAGGAGGCCCGGCTGCTCCAGCCCATGCACCGCCTCCTCCAGGGGACCTTCCACGGCCGCACCGCCGAACTCGACTCCCTGCACACCTATCTCGCACTCCCCGAGGAGCCGGCCGAGCCCCCCGTCCTCATCCACGGCGTGGGCGGCATCGGCAAGAGCATGCTGCTCGCCCGGTTCCTCGTCGACGCACTGAAGGCCGCCCCCACCCGATTCCCCTTCGCCTACCTCGACTTCGAGCGGCCGACGCTCTCCATCCACGAACCCGCCACCGTGATCGCGGAGATGGCACGCCAGCTCGGCATCCAGCACCCCGGACACCGCACCGCCTTCGACGCCCTCGCGGACGAGTGCGAGCAGACGGCGGCGGTCCAGCGCGGCGAACGCAACGAACTCGAAGAGCTCCACCAGCTCTCCACGACACGGGCGACGATCGGCCGCGACTACTCGGCGGACTTCCACGCCCGGGCCAGCGCCCACGAGCAGGAGCTCGCCCGCCGGATCGCGGCCCTCGTCGCCGAGGCCGTCCGGCCCCCGCCGGGCGGGACCGCCCCGCCGCTCCTCATCGTCGTGGACTCCTTCGAGGAGGCCCAGTACCGGGGTTCGCCGGTGATCGCCCGCATGTGGGCGATCTGGACGGCGCTGCGCGCCGCGTACTCGCGCCTGCGCTTCGTCGTCGCCGGGCGCGCGCCCGTCGACCATCCGGCGCGCGTCCTCACCCCCCGGACGATGGAGCTCACCGAGCTGGACCAGCAGGCCTCCGTCGAGCTGCTGATGTCGTCAGGAGTGGACGACGAGACGGTCGCCGACAGCCTCGTCGACCGGATCGGCGGCCACCCGCTGAGCCTCAAGCTGGCCGCGCGTACGGCGGTCGCCCTGGGCGGCGACTCCGCGTCCCTCGGCGAGCTGCTGCGCGGACTCCCGCACCGGCGGCGCTACTTCGACCGCCAGGTCGACCAGATGCTCATCCAGGGCACGCTGTACGACCGCATCCTCAAGCACATCGCGGAGGACGACGTCCGGGCCCTGGTCCAGGCGGGCCTCGCGCTCCGCCTCATCACCCCCGACCTCGTGCGGCACGTCCTGGCCGGACCGGCGGGGCTGCGGGTCGACACCCCGGCGGAGGCCCGCCGCCTCTACGGGCTGCTCACGTCCCGGGTCGACCTGATGGAGTCGGCCGGCCCGGAGGCCATCCGGCACCGGACCGACCTGCGGGCCATCATGCTGCGCCTGTCGGACCGCGCGCGCACCGACCTGATGCGGGCCGTCGACCAGAGCGCCGTCGCGTACTACTCGGCCCGCGAAGGGCCGAGGAACCGCGCCGAGGAGATCTACCACCTGCTCCGGCTCGGCGATAACCCCCGCACGGTGGAAGGGCGTTGGGAGCGAGGCGTCTCCGCCTTCCTGGGCGGGACGACCCACCGCGAGATGCCGGACCGGTCGGCGGCCTTCCTCCTCGGCCTCATCGGCGGGCACGTCCCCGACCAGGTCATGACCGGGGCCGATCAGGAGGACTGGGAGCGGATCGCCGCGCGCGAGGTCGAGGACCTGCTCACCCAGGGATACGTGGAGGCCGCGGCGCAGCGGCTGTCCGAGCGGCGGCCGTGGACGCCGTGCAGCAGGCTCCACGCGCTGCTCGCGGAGACCCTCGCCCGCTCGGGGCGGAGCGAGGAGGCCCGCGACGGCGCCGAGCGGGCCGTCGACCGGGCGGCGGAGGCGGGCTGCGCGGAGACCCAGCTCGAACTGCTCCAGCTGTCGGCCCGGCTCGCGCAGGACGCGGGCGACTTCGCCGACGCGGACCGCGACCTCCAGGAGGCCGAGGAGATCGCCGCCGGGCTCGGTCTGCGGTACGAGTCCCTGGGCGTCCTGGTCGCGCGGTCCCGGCTCGCGGCCCTGGCGGACGGCGACGCCGCCCCGGCGGAGGCGCGGCTCGCCCGGACGCTGCGGGGGATGCCCGACGCGGAGCTGGCCCGGCAGCCGTCCCTCGCCCGTACGGCGGCCGCGACGGCCTGCCGGGCGGATCCCCAGCTCCTGGAGCACACGCTGCGGCTCGTGGGGCTCCCGGCGGACGAGGACGCGGTCGTGGGCGAGCTCGCCCACTGGATCGACACGACGATGACCGACGAGCCCCGGCTGCGCGAGCCGCTGGCCCGCATCCTGGACACGGCGTCGGGCGAGCCCCCGCGCGCGGGGCCGGGGACGGGGACGGAGACGGGGCCGGGGACGGGCCGCCTCCGGATGGGCCGCGAACGGATCGAGCTGGCCCTGCGGGAGGCCCGGCGGCGCGGCACGCTGGACAGCGTGGCCCGGCAGGCGCTCACGCTCCGCGACGACAGCGGGGACCTGCTCCACGGCGTCGCCTCCGCCATGGACGCGGGCCCGGCCCCGGCCCCGTACGGCCAGGTCCCCCGCGACCCGGGCGGCTACGAGCCCCTCCCACACGAGCCGACCCCGTACGACCCGACGCCGAACGACCCGAGTCCAACCGGCCCCACGACTCTCGTCCCGCCCCCGCCCGACAGCGCCTCCTCCCTCGACCCGCCCCCCGGCCCGCTTCCTCCCGGCCGCTCCCTCCCCGACTCCGCGACGGGCTCCTGGGCGACTCCCCTCATGGCCGCGCGCCCCCGTCGCGGCAGCGTCGGCCTGTGGACGCAGCCGCCTCCCGACGCCGCGGGGGCCGCGCTCCGCAAGGAGCCGTTCCTGGCCCAGGAGGAGCTCGTCCGGGTCCGCAACGCCGCGATGGAGGCCGGACTCGCCGACCGCGCGCTGCGCCCCACCCTGCTCAAGGGCATCCCGGCACACTTCACCGCCACGCTCCAGCCGCTGAGCGACCCCCTGCACCAGGCCCACGCCGACCTGAACGCGATGAACCAGGTCGAGCGCCTCATCGACGGCCTGGTCCCGCTGGAGATCTGGCTGCACAACGCGATCGAGCAGACCCACGAGCAGGGCCCGCGCGCCGTCCTCCAGGGCGCGCTCGACACCGTGGCCCGGGAGATCACCGGCGAGGCCGCCCTGCCGGCGGACATGATGCCCGGGGAGTTCAAGGAGGAGATCGTCCTCCAGGACGACACCGTGCCGTACGAGTTCCTCCACGGCGGCATCCGGGCCGGCGCCTCCGTCGCCCTGCTGAGGATCCCGCCGTACGAGTCGGGGACCCCGCTCCTCCCGTCGTACCCGCACGGCGGCACGGGCTGGATGGTGGCACCCGGACTGCTGATCACCAACCACCATGTGGTGATGGCCCGTTCGTGGGAGTCGGGCGTCCGGCCGTTCGTGAGCGACGAGGACCTGCGGCTCCAGGCGCTGATGTCCCGCTCCCGCTTCGACTTCGTCGAGGACGCGACGGCCTCGCCCGAGGTGACCGCCGGTGAACTCGCCGCCTGGGACGAGGCGCTCGACTACGCCATCGTGCGGCTCGCCGCCGACCAGGCGCCGCGGCCGACGCTCAAGGTCGCCACCCGCCCGCTGCTGGTCCGGGAGCGCCAGCGCGTACCGGTCAACATCATCCAGCATCCGGGCGGCCTGCCGAAGCGGATCGCCCTGCGCAACAACCTGGTCTACCGGGCGGACGAGCGGGACATCCTGTACTTCACCGACACGCGCGGCGGCTCCTCCGGCTCCCCCGTCTGCCTCGACGACTGGACGGTGGTGGGACTGCACCGCGGCACGCAGAAGGTGGACGAGGTCGAGTTCCAGGGCGGAAAGACGAAGTTCGTGAACGTCGGCACCCAGATGAGCAGCATCATGGCCCATCTGCGGGAGTCCCGACCGGAGTTGTACGACGAGATCGTGGCCGGTCAGTCGGGGCGGCCCGCCGCCCCGGTGGCCGGACGCACGGGCAGCCGAGGTGAGTGACCATGCCGAACGGAGCACGCGGCGGGGCGCGGGGCGGGTCGCCGGTCGCGACCGGCGCCGAGCAGATCTTCGGGGACCTGAAGGAGGTCGCCGCCCGCGTCCGGGCGGATCTGGAGGCGGAGATCGCCGAGTCGTCGCTCGAACTGCCCGCCGACGTGGCACCGGCGGTCGAGATCTCCCGCTTCGCCCGTGAGGAACGGGCGCGCGTCCTGGAGGCCGGGGTCAGCGGCCTGGAGAAGCTGGCGGCCCACCGCGAGGACGAGATCGACGATGACGAGTCCTTCGGTGTGGAGGCGATCGTCCTCCTCCAGGGCCGTCCGGCGATCCTGGTCCAGCGCCAGGACTTCGCACCGCAGCGGGACGAGTGGGCGGTGCTCGACGGTCAACGGGCCGCCATCCAGGAGTCCCTGGCCCGGGTCGGACGGGTCGAGGTCACCGGCCACCCCAGCCTGGACTGGATCGGCACGGCCTTCCTCGTCGGCCCGCACGCGGTCATGACGAACCGTCATGTGGCGGCGGAGTTCAGCAGTTTCGAAGCGGACCGCGACCGCTGGACGCTCACCTTCGGGATGTCGGCACGGGTGGACCCGGCGGAGGAACTCCCCGTGGACGGCGACCCGGTCGCGGCGCCACCCTCCGCGCCGTACTCGGCCCCGTACGAGATCACGGAGATCATCGGCATCCACCCGGACGTCGACATGGCCCTGCTGCGGATCGAACCCTCGTCGCCCGACGGGCTGCCCACCCCGCTCGCGGTCGCCGCGGACGCGCCCGCGAGCGTGCCCGGCCGCCCGGTGTACGTGGTCGGCTACCCGGCCTGGGACGGCCGGCGCAACGAACCCGAGTCGATGCGCCGGATCTTCATGGACGTGTACAACGTGAAGCGTCTCCAGCCGGGCGCGGCCACCGAGTTCACCCCCGGCAGCCTGGTGATGAAGCACGACTGCTCGACGCTGGGCGGCAACAGCGGCTCCCCCGTGTTCGACCTCGACGACCATCGCGTCCTCGGCCTGCACTTCGGCGGCCGCTACCGCAGCGGGAACCTCGCGGTCCCGCTGTGGGAGCTGATCGACGACCCCCTGCTCGCCCGGGCGGAGGTCAACTGGGTCTAGAGGGAGCCCTCCGCCTCGATGAACGCACCACGAGCGGTGCTCCCGTCCGGCAGCGACCACTGGGCCGTGACCTGACCCGGCTCCGGGAGGGTGCCCTCTCCCGCGGCCCGCAGCACCCGCCGTACACGCAGCGTCAGTTCCCCGGCCGCACCGGCCGTCCGCAGCACCGCGGCGGTGTGGTCGGACCGGTCCGCGACCCGTACGAGTTCCACGTCGGACGCGTCGGACGCGTCGGCCGTACCGGACGCGTCGGCGGCACCGGCGTGCTCGGCCGGGGAGACGGAGACCGTCGGATCCGGCGTGTCGTTCACGGACTGGGCCTGCGCCACCGCCTGCCCGCGCAGCAGGGCGTGCAACTGCCCGACGAGAACGGGGTCGTGGGTGCCGTCGTAGATCCAGCGCGTGCCGAGGACGCCGTGCTCGGAGGTGCCGACGAGGGCGTGCTCGGCGCCTTCCAGCGGAGCCCCGCGGTAGGTGAGGGGCACCAGATAGGCCGTCGCCCCGTCCTCCGGCCCGTCGGTCACCACCATGAACTCGATGCCCACCTCGCCGGCCGGGTCGTCGAGCCGGAACCCACCGGCCTTGGCCGGGCTCGGCCCCTCCGCCCGGCCGGCGTACCAGGCACGGGTGGGCAGCCACGCGGCGAGGAGCTCCAGTTTGGTGGGCTGCATCGTGGTGCGGTGGATGACGGCCATCGTGCGTCTCTTCCTCTCGACAAGCGGAACTCACAGGCCAACGGAACCTAACAGACGGCTCCCGGGTCGCCGTGCGAGCCCGGCCCGCCGGACCTAGCCTGAGAGGTGGAGTGTTGTCCCCGGCCGGCAGGAGGCCCGCCGTGAGGTACTCATTCAGCCGTCGGCGGCGCGTCTGTGCCGGTGTCGCGGCGCTCGGGATCTTCGCGGCCCCGCTGGGTGCGGGCACCGCCGTCGCCACCGAGCCTCCGGGCCCCGCCGCGTTCGTGACGTCCTCCGCCGCCGCGCCATCGGCGGATGCGGAGACCGACTTCCCCGAGCTGACCCCGGCGGTCGCCGCCGAGCTGGACAAGGCCATCCAGGACGTCATGCGGGAGGCGGACGTGCCGGGCGTCTCGGTCGCCCTGTCGGCACCGGGCAAGGGCACGTACCTCCGCTCCTTCGGGGAGGCGGACACCGAGACCGGCGCGGCCATGAGCCCCGGTCTCTTCATGCGCATCGGCAGCGAGACCAAGACGTTCACGGTGACGGCCGTGCTCGAACTGGTCGACGAGGGCAAGATCGGCCTCGACGACCCCATCTCCGACTACGTCGACGGCGTGCCGAACGGCGACAAGATCACCCTTCGCAATCTCGCGGCCATGCGCAGCGGGCTGTTCAACTACACGGGGGACGAGGACTTCTACAAGGCTCTGACCTCGAACCCCGACCGCCCCTTCACCCCGCAGCAGCTGCTGGACTACTCGTTCAAACACCCGGTGGAGTTCCAGCCGGACGCGGAGTTCCAGTACTCCAACACGAACACGATCCTGCTCGGTCTGGTCGTGGAGAAGGCCGGGGGCATGCCCCTGCACGAGTACATCCAGAAGAACGTCGTGGAGCCCGCGGGCCTGCGGCACACCTCCTTCCCCACGGACGCCGCCTTCCCCAAGCCGCACGCCCAGGGCTACACCGAGCAGACCGCGTCGGGCGAGATCGAGAACGCCGCCGACTGGAACCCCTCCTGGGGCTGGGCGGCAGGCGCGATGATCTCGAACCTCCAGGACATGCGCTCCTGGGCCAAGACCGTCGCCACGGGCACACTGCTCACCGCCAAGACCCAGGCCGAACGCCTCAAGGTCTACCCGTCGTCCACCAGCGGCGACGGTTACGGTCTGGGCATCTTCAACATCCAGGGCTGGATCGGCCACAACGGCTCCCTGCCGGGGTACCAGTCGCTGACGATCTACCTGCCCGAGGCGCAGGCGACCCTCGTCGTCCTCCTCAACACCGACGTCACGAAGGGCGGAATCGCGCCCAGCACCCGCCTCGGGAAGGCCATCACCGGCATCGTGACCCCGGACCACGTCTACGACATCCCGCTCCCGGCGTCTCCGCCGAGCCCGGACACCGGCTGACGGCCGGGGCGGTCAACGGCTGACGGCCCGGGCGGTCAACGCCCCGCCGGTCAGCGGTAGTAGCCCTCGACGACGGCCCGCACCTCGTCGAGGAGCGCGGGGCCTTCCTGGGGTACGGGCGGCTTCCCGCTCGCCGGCCTGATGTCCAGGAGCTGCTCGCCGGACAGGGCGAAGACGACCCGGCGCAGCCCCGCGAGCCGGATGACGGGCTCGCACATCCCGCACGGTTCGCAGCTGGTGTACATCGTGGTCTCGGCCGCCGTCGCCGCGTCCAGCTCCTTCGCGGCCCACCGCGCCAGCTTCAGCTCCGGGTGAGCGGTGATGTCCCGGTCCGTGAGGGTGGTGTTGTGGTCCTCCGCGAGGACCGTCCCGTCCGGTGCCGCGAGCAGCGAACCGTAGGGCGGGTCGCCGCCCTCCTTCGCCTTGGCGGCGAGCGCGATGGCGCGGCGGAGGAGGGTGTGGTCGTCGGGCGTGATCATGCGGGAGCTCCGTTCAGGTCGAGGTGCGCGGCCACGGCGGCGAGTGCCTCCCAGGCCTTCTCCGGGTGGAGCGTCTCGCTCGGATCCCCGGCGTACGGGTCGAGGACGACGGACTCGGCGCCGAGCAGCCGCAGTTGGTCGAGGTCGTCCAGGATCTGGTCGAGCGTGCCGTGCCCCGCGAGCCGGTCCGCCGCGGTGACCGGTGCCGCCGTGATCCCGAGCGCGATCCGGGGGGCGAATGCGGGCACGGGGAGCCGCTGCTCGTCGGCGGCGGCCTTCAGCCGGTCGACGCCCTCGCGCAGCCACGGCATGGTGCAGCGCAGCGGATGCCACGCGTCGCCGAGGCGTACGGCACGGCGTACCCCCGCATCGCTGTTGCCGCCGACCCACACCGGGATCCGCCGGTCCCCGTAGTCCGCGGTGTTCTCCCAGGCCTCGCGGACGCCGCGCACGTGCTCGTCGGTGAGCCGGCCGCGGCGCTCGAAGGGGATCCCGAGGGCGGCGAACTCCTGGCGCGCCCACCCCACCCCCACCCCGAGGACGAGCCGGCCCCCGCTGAGCCGGTCGAGGTTGGCCGCCATGCGGGCGGTGAGCAGCGGGTGCCGGTAGGGCGCGATGAGCACGGTCGTACCGAGCCGGACCCGGGTGGTGAGGCCCGCGAGCCAGGAGAGGGTGGTGAACGGTTCGTAGAAGGGTGCCGGATAGCGCTCGGCGACGTCGGGGGTGATGGCGATGTGGTCCGAGACCATGAGGAGGTCGTACCCCAGGCCTTCCACGGTCCGGGCCCATTCCCGCAGGACTCCGGGGTCGGTCCCGGGCCCGAAATTGAGGATGTTGACTCCGATCTTCACGAGGACGAGGCTAGTCCGGCGCCCGGGGGCCGCTGAAGGGATTCCCGCCTGTTCCGGGGCCCTTCGGCCGTGGATCCGCCGGTAATCTGGCCGGATGACCGAGACTCTCGACGCGACGGACTGGGCGATCCTGACGGAGGTCCAGAAGGACGGCCGGATCGCGTACACGGAGTTGGCGCGGCGGGTGAATCTGAGCGCGTCGGCGACCAAGGAGCGGGTGCGGCGCCTGGAGGCCGCCGAGGTGATCACGGGGTTCCGGGCGGAGGTCGACCTGGAGCGGACCGGCTATCCGGTGCTCGCGGTGGTGCGGCTGAAGTACCCGGGGACCCGGCACGAGCCGCTGCGCCGGCTGCTCGGTGAGCGCCCGGAGTACCTGGAGTGCCTGCGGACCACGGGTGACGACTGCTACGTCCTGAAGGTGGCGGCCACGTCGATGTCCCATCTGGAGGAGCTCGTCGACGCGCTGGCGCAGTTCGGGAGCACGACCACGAACCTGGTCCTCAGCCGGACGCTGCCGTTCCGCGGGCCGGGCGAACCTCGTACGGACGCCCGTCCGGCCCGGTGAGAGGTCTCGGGGACTGAGGGGGCGCGCACCTACCGCCCACGCGCCCCTTGTCCGACCGCACGCTCCGGCGAACGGAGCAACGGGCGCTGGGGCCGCCCGTACCAAGATCCATAGCCTGACGTCCGGCGCGTGATCTCGCGTCTGTCGGACAGAGAAGGCAAGCGACTCCGTGAAACTTTCGATGTTGCAGCGCATGGCCTGGCTCACCGCGGCGACCGCGCTGCTGACGACGCTGGGCTCCGCCCCCGCCGGGGCCGCCGGAGAGTGGCAGAAGGTCGGTGGCGACGTCCGCAGCGGTGTCAGCGGTCTCGCGTACGAGGGCCGTACCGACGACGGCACCGGCGTGCGGGTCCTGGTCGTCCATGACAACAAGCGGTCCGGGCAACAGCGGCTGTCCCGGATCACCCATCGGGAGGGTTCCGACACCGTCGCGCCGCTCACCTGGGACGGGCCGGAGCCGGTCGACCTGGAGGCCATCGAGGCCGTCCCGGGGATGCCGGGCGAGTACCTGGCACTCACCAGCCGCGGAGTCCTGTTCCGCCTGAAGGTCGCCGGCTCGACGGCGACGGTCGTCGACTACACGCCGCTGCCGGCGATCGGCGAGGGCGACGACTTCGAGAGCTTCGCGATCGTCGCCCAGAACGGAAAGCTCGCCGCCCTGTGGGCGGACCGGGGCGCCGGCCCCGGCCGTCCCGCCACCCTGTACGCGGCGCCGCTGACGTTCGCCGCGTGGGGGCAGCCGCTGTTCGGGGCGGTGACGAACCGGACCTACCGGGCCGCACACCCCGCCGACGACGGCACACGGCACATCTCCGACATCGCGGTGACCGCCGCCGGCCGGCTCGTCGTGGGGTCGGCGGCGGACGCCGGCGACGACGGCCCGTTCGACTCCGCGGTGAGCGACGCCGGCCGGGTGACGATCTCGGCGACGGGCCGGGTACGGGTCACGCTCACGGCCTCCCCGACCGCGCTCGGGACGTACCCCCAGTACAAGGTCGAGGCGGTGGAGTGCCTGCCCGAGTCCGCGGACACCCTGCTCGGCACCGACGACGAGAACCTCGGCGGCTTCGTCCGTACCGAGTCCTTCTGCGGCGCCTGACCACGACACGCACGCACACCTACACGCACGTACGACCCGACATGACGGACTCCGGGGCCCGGTGGCGCTCCGGAGTCCCGTCGCGTGCGAACAACCGGACGACCAGGCTAGGCTGCGGGTGCAGCTGGTTCGCCCCGTCAGCCGGACGGGATGCGTCGTAAGAGGGAACCCGGTGGGAATCCGGGACTGCCCCGCAGCGGTGAGCGGGAACGACCGCCGTCATCAGCACTGGACCCGGGACGGGTCTGGGAAGCGACGGCCACTAGGAGTCCTCCCCCGTGAGGACGTGCCCGCGAGTCCGAAGACCTGCCCGTTGCCCGCACGCGGACGATTCCGCGCGCGGACATTCCGGTGACCTCGTGGGCGGGTCGGCGTACAGAGCGAGAAGGACGACCGCGTCGCACCGCGCCGGGTCACGCCGTCCGTTCCGTCACCCCTTCGCGTCCGCGTCCCGTCTCCGGGATCTCAGGGATTCATCTCGCGAAGGAGATCTCCGTGACCACCAAGTCCGCAGCCGCGGCAGCGCAGTCCACCCTGTACGGCTACCCCCGCCAAGGGCCCGACCGGGAACTGAAGAAGGCCGTCGAGGGGTACTGGAAGGGCCGCGTCACCGCCGACGCCCTCCGGAGCACCGCCGCCGACCTGCGCGCCACCACCTGGCGGCAGCTGGCCGCCGCCGGCATCACCGAGGTCCCCACCGGCGACTTCTCGTACTACGACCACGTCCTCGACACCACCGTCATGGTGGGCGCGATCCCCGAGCGCCACCGGGCGGCAGTCGCCGCGGATCCGCTCGACGGGTACTTCGCCATGGCGCGCGGCACCCAGGACGTCGCACCGCTGGAGATGACCAAGTGGTTCGACACCAACTACCACTATCTTGTACCGGAGTTGGGGCCCGGCACGGTCTTCTCCACCGACTCCTCCCAGCAGGTCACCGCGCTCCGCGAGGCCCTCGCCCTGGGCCTCGCCGCCCGGCCCGTCCTGGTCGGCCCCGTCACCTACCTGCTGCTCGCCAAGCCGGCGCCCGGCGTGGCCGCCGACTTCGATCCGCTCACCCTCCTCGACCGGCTGCTCCCGGTGTACGCCGAGGTCCTCGCCGACCTGCGGGCGGCGGGCGCGGACTGGATCCAGCTCGACGAGCCCGCGCTCGTCCAGGACCGCACCCCGGCGGAACTGAACGCCGCCACCCGCGCCTACCGCGACCTCGGCGGGCTCACGGACCGGCCCAAGCTCCTGGTCGCCTCCTACTTCGACCGACTCGGCGACGCCCTCCCGGTGTTGGCCAAGGCGCCGGTCGAGGGGCTCGCGCTCGACTTCACGGAGCGGGCGGCCGCCAACCTCGACGCGCTCGCCGCCGCCGGCGGCCTGCCGGGCAAGCGGCTCGTCGCCGGTGTGGTCAACGGCCGCAACATCTGGGTCAACGACCTCGCGGCGTCGCTCACCACCCTCGGCACCCTCCTCGGCCTCGCCGACCGCGTCGACGTGGCGGGCTCCTGCTCCCTGCTGCACGTCCCGCTCGACGCGGCGGCCGAACGCGAGATCGATCCGCAGATCCTGCGCTGGCTCGCCTTCGCCCGCCAGAAGACCGCCGAGGTCGTGACCCTGACGAAGGGCCTGTCACAGGGCACCGGGGCCATCACCGCCGAGCTCGCCGCCAACCGCGCCGACCTCGCCTCGCGGGCCGGCTCCCCCATCACCCGCGACCCGGCCGTCCGTTCCCGCGCCGCCGCCGTCACCGCCTCCGACACCCGGCGCCCCCAGCCGTACGCCGAACGGGCCGCCGCCCAACACGCCACCCTCCGGCTTCCGTTGCTCCCCAGTACGACCATCGGCTCGTTCCCGCAGACCGCGGAGCTGCGGACCGCCCGGGCCGACCTGCGAGCCGGCCGGATCGACACCGCCGGGTACGAGGAGCGCATCAGGTCCGAGATCCAGGAAGTGATCTCCTTCCAGGAGAAGACCGGCCTCGACGTCCTGGTCCACGGCGAGCCCGAACGCAACGACATGGTCCAGTACTTCGCCGAACAGCTCACGGGCTACCTCGCCACGCGGCACGGCTGGGTCCAGTCCTACGGCACCCGCTACGTCCGGCCGCCGGTCCTCGCCGGCGACATCTCCCGGCCGGCGCCGATGACGGTCCGCTGGACGGCGTACGCCCGGTCCCTCACCGCCAAGCCCGTCAAGGGCATGCTCACCGGACCCGTCACCATGCTCGCCTGGTCCTTCGTCCGTGACGACCAGCCGCTCGCCGACACCGCCCGCCAGGTCGCGCTCGCCCTGCGGGACGAGGTGAACGACCTGGAGGCGGCGGGCACTTCGGTCATCCAGGTGGACGAGCCGGCCCTCCGCGAGACCCTGCCGCTCCGCGCGGCCGACCACGGTGCCTACCTGGACTGGGCGACGGAGGCGTTCCGCCTCACGACCGCCGGGGTGCGCGCGGAGACCCAGATCCACACCCACATGTGCTACGCCGAGTTCGGCGACGTCGTCCAGGCCATCGACGACCTCGACGCCGACGTCATCAGCCTGGAGGCCGCCCGCTCGCACATGCAGGTCGCCCGGGAACTCGCCGCCCACGGCTACCCGCGCGAGGCGGGACCGGGTGTCTACGACATCCACTCGCCGCGCGTCCCGAGTGCCCACGAAGCCGCCGAGCTGCTCCGTACCGGCCTCAGGGCCATCCCCGCCGAGCGGCTGTGGGTCAATCCCGACTGCGGCCTGAAGACCCGCGGCTGGCCCGAGACCCGAGCCGCACTGGAGAACCTGGTCGAGGCGGCCCGCACCGTCCGGACCGAGCTCACCACCCCCTGACCGCGCCGCGACGAGGAGGGTCCCCGTGCTCCCGCCGGCCCGGCGGGAGCACGGGGACCCCGCGTCGGCGGCGCCGAGCGGCGAGCGGTCCTCGATGGTCTCCAGGCCGCCGAGGAGCGAGTGATCACCTCGCTGGAACGTACGAATGTTCACGCACGGGCGCGGTTCCAGTGCATCCGGGACCACGGCAGGGCCAGTTGGCTCCGGTCGGTCACGTCGCGCGGGGCGAGGCCCGCGACGGGCACGGCCTCGCGGTGGCGTGCGTAGACGGTGTCGACGTAGCGGTGGCCGGTGTCGGCGGCGAGGAAGAGGACCGTGCGCTCGGGGCTGCGTTCGTGTTCGTGGCGGGCGGCGAGGTAGCCGGCGCCGGTCGAGAGTCCCGCGAAGACCGCGTGGCGGCGCAGCAGGTCGACGCTGCCGGCCAGCGCCGCGTCGAAGGAGATCCAGTGCAGGGTGTCGTACAGCTCGTGGGAGACGTTCCCGAAGGGGATCGAGCTGCCGATCCCGGCGATGATGATCTCGGGATCGGAGACGTGTTCGGCGCCGAAGGTGACGCTGCCGTACGGCTGGACGCCGACGAGTGCGACGTCGGCCGGGCGGCCGCCGGGGCCGGCTGCCGGACCGCCGTCCGGGCCGTCGTCCGCCGCGCGGAGGTAGCGGGCCAGGGCGCCGGTGGAGGCGCCCGAGCCGACCCCGCCGACGACGGTCAGTCCGTCCGCTCCGGTCGCCTCCCGGATCCGGTCGGCGATCGCGCGGTAGCCGAGGTAGTGGATGTCGTCGTGGTACTGCCGCATCCAGTGGTACTCGGGGTGCTCGGCGAGGATCTCGTGGATCCGCTCGACGCGCCGCTTCTGGTCGAGCTTGAGGTCGCTGCACGGTTCCATCTGCTCCAACGTCGCTCCGAGTACGGCGAGTTGCGTGCGCAGCGTGTGGTCCACGGTGGTCGAGCCGACGATGTGACAGCACATGCCGTACCGGTGGCAGGCCAGGGCGAGGGCGTAGGCGTAGATGCCGCTGGAGCTGTCGAGGAGGGTGTCCCCGCGCCGTACGACTCCGGTGTCCAGGAGGTGGCGTACCGCCGCGAGGGCCGAGACCACCTTCATCGTCTCAAAGCGCAGGCAGACGAGCCGGTCGTCGAGACGTATCAGGTCCGGCCGGCCGATCGACTCCGCGATGTGCTGGTCCATTCCAGGTCTCCTTGGTGGTGGTGGCGGTCGTGAAGGTCCGGGTGGCGGGGATGCCGTGGGCGTCCAGGGCGCGCAGGCAGCGCCGGACTCGGTGCCGCACCCCGGGCGCGGCCGGGTCGAAGAGCACGCCCGCCACCGCGCCGCTGTGCGCGATCTGCACGCCCGCCGCCCCGACCCGGTGGGCGATGCCGGTCAGGGCGTCGAACTCCGGGTGTCCGAGCACCTGTTGGCCGCGCCGCGCGCTGGCGGTGGCGACCTCGCCGAGGAGCGCGACGTCGCCGGTGGCCACGGCCCGGCGCAGCAGCGTGCGCAGCCGCTCGTAGGCCCGTACGTCGCTGTCGTCGGGCTCGTACGCGGGCAGGGCCAGCGTGTCGACGGGCGCTCCGCCGCCGAGCACGCAGCCCACCACGACCAGCGGCGGCAGGGCGGGGCCGAAGGCTTCCAGGACCCGGCCCTCCCGCTGGGCGAAGAGCACGGGGCCGCCGTCCAGCATCAGCGGATCGCAGGCCAGCTCGGCGCGGACCGCCAGCCGGGCGACCGTCCCGGGCGTCAGGCGCAGGCCGTACGCGTCGGCGACCGCCCGGACGGTGGCGATGACGTCGCTGGTGGAGCTGCCCATGCCCAGCCCCACCGGGATGTCCCCGGTGAGGCGCAACTCCCCGCCACAGGGCGGCTGATGGGTTCTCTCCGCGCATGCGGCCACGGCGAGGACCGCGGCCTGTGCGGCCTTCCTCCGGCCGGAGGGGACGACGGTGAGGGCCTCGGGCGGCGTGCCGGGGCCGCGTACGAACTCGGCCCGGCTGCCCGGGCCGGCCATCGGAAGGGTGACCAGTCCGGCGCATCGGCGCCCGTCGTCGTCGAGGAAGACGCCCTGGAGGATCTCGCCGTGGTGACAGGGGGCGTACCCGGTACCGGCGGGGATCACGCGCCGCCCACCGTCCGGTAGCGGTACAGGACCGTCTCCTCGGCACTGAACTGGGAGAAGGGGAACGGTTCCGCGGACAGTGCGGTGACGCCGGAGCCGAGGAAGGCCCGGGCGACGGCGCTGCCGGTCTGCGCGTAGACGACCAGCGGGATGCCACGGGAGCGGCAGCGGTCGAGGATGTTGTCGAACGAGCCGTTGCTCAGGGTCATTCCGGTGGCGACGACGGCCTCGGCCCGGTCCAGCACCTCGTGCATGTCGGCGGTGACGGGGTCGCCCCACTGGGTGGTCCTGAGGTTGAGGTCGCAGGGCAGCGGCCGGCCGCCGCGCTCGCGGATGGCGGCGACGAGCGGGTTGACGACGCCGATGAGGCCGACCTCGGCGCCCTCCTCGATGTCCAGCAGGCCGGCGATGGCCGCGTCGCGGGCCCGGGCGCGGACCTCCGGGGTTCCGGCGGGGAGGGTGACCGGCTCGGCGTCGCCCGCCTCGCCGGCCGTCCGGTGCGGGCGGACCTCGGAGAGGTAGGCGTCGAGGGCGGCGATCCGCAGCGGTCGCGGGGCCTCGCGCAGGAGCACGTCGAGCGGGGTGCCGGAGGAGTCGCGGCAGATCGACGGGTCGATCTCGCCGGCCTCGAAGGCGCAGCCGCCGAACGATCCGCCGAGGCGGACGAGGACGTACTGGTTGAGGTAGGTGGTGTCGCCGCCGGCCAGGCGGGTGCCGTGGTGGATCCAGAACACGCTGGTCGCGACGAGCTCGGCGGGAAAGGGTCCGTGTTCCCCGGCCAGGACGGCCTCGACGAGGCCGTCGACGGACGTCGCGGCGACCCGGGCGCCGGGGGTGGGGGTGGGGATGGAGAAAGGGGTGGGGATGGAGGGAGGGGTGGGGATCGTGTGGGTCATGGTTTTCCTCTTCACAGGGCGGGTGGGGGTGCGGGGGCCGCCGGGGGGCGCGGTGCCGCCGCGCGGAGCGGTCCTCGGTACGTCACCTGGGGGTGCCCCAGGGCGTCGGCGGTGAGTTCGGCGTCGACCTCGAAGACGTCGGCGAGCCGTTCGGCGGTCAGCACGGCGGCGGGCGGGCCGGCGGCGATCAGCCGGCCGTGGTGGAGGAGGAGCAGCCGGTCGCAGTACCGGGCGGCGAGCGACAGGTCGTGGAGCGCGACCAAGACCGTCTGTCCGGTGCCGGACAGCAGCTCCATCAGCTCCAACCGGTGTTTGACGTCGAGGTGGTTGGTGGGCTCGTCGAGCAGGAGGGCGTACGGCTGCTGGGCGAGCGCGCGGGCGATGTGTGCGCGCTGCCGCTCGCCGCCCGACAGGGTCTTCCAGGAGCGGTCGGCGAGCGCGGTGAGTCCGAGGCGTTCGAGGGCGGCGGCGACCACGGCCCGGTCGGTGGCGTCCGGTCCGCGCCAGCGGTCCCGGAACGGTGTCCGCCCCAGGCCCACGACGTCGCGGACCCGAAGGTCGCTGTCCGCTCCCGAGTCCTGCTCGACGAAGGCGACGTGGCGGGCGATCCGGCGCGCGTTCCAGTCGCGTACGGACTCCCCGTCGTACCGGACCGCGCCCGCGCCGGGAGCGCGCAGTCCGGCCAGGCAGCGCAGCAGCGACGACTTGCCGGAGCCGTTGGGGCCAAGGAGGCCCACGGTCTCGCCGGGGGCGATGTCGGCGCTGACCTCGCGGACGACCGTCGTGCCGGCCACCGACCAGCTGAGCGCTTCGGCGGTGATCCTCACAGTTCCCCCCTCCTGCGCAGGACGAGGAGGAAGAGCGGTACGCCGAGGAGGGCCGTGATGACGCCCACGGGAACCTCGCGGGGCGCGAAGGCGATCCGCGCCAGCGCGTCCGTCCAGACCAGGAACACCGCTCCGGCGAGCGCCGCGTAGGGCAGCAGCACCCGGTGCAGCGGCCCGACGAGGAACCGCACCCCGTGCGGGACGATCAGCCCGACGAAGCCGATGGCTCCGACCGTGGCCACCGCCACCGCCGTCAGCACGGCCGTGACCACGAGGAGCAGCATCCGGGTGTGCCGCACACCGATCCCCAGGGAGGCCGCGGTGTCGGTGCCGAAGGAGAGCCCGTCGAGGGCGGTGGAGCAGAGCCACGCCACCGCGAGCCCCAGCGGGGTGACGATCGCGCAGACGACGACGGTGTCCCAGCGGGCCGGCGCCATCGAGCCCAGGAGCCAGTGGGTGACGGCCCGCGTGGTGTCGGCGTCCGCGGAGGCCATCAGGACGAGCGAGGTCAGGGCGGTGAACAGCTGGCCGACGACCACACCGGTGAGCACGATCCGGACCGAGTCGAGACCGCTGCGCCGCAGGAGCAGGAGGAGCAGGGCGAAGGACGCCAGGGCGCCGACGAGCGCGCCGCCGGTGACCCCGAGCGTGCTCGCGCCCACCCCGAGCACGACGACGGCGACGGCTCCCGTCGAGGCGCCCGAGGAGACCCCGAGCAGGTAGGGGTCGGCGAGGGCGTTGCGGGTGACCGCCTGGAGCACCGCGCCGCACACGGCGAGCGAGGCGCCGACGAGGGCGGCCATCAGCACGCGCGGGAGGCGCAGGTCCCAGACGAGGGAGTCCACCAACGGGGGCAACGGAGCGACGTCCAGGCCGAGATGGGCGCCGAGGACGCGGGCTAGGCCGGTCCAGCCCACGTCGGCGGTACCGAGGCGGACGGCCGCCGCCACCGAGCCCGCCAGGACGCCCACGGCGAGGAGGAAGAGGACCGCCCGGCCCGCCGCCGACCGAACCGCCACGGGCGGGCCGGACGGGTCGGACGTATCGGACGGGTCGGACGTCTCAACGGAACCGGCGGAACCGGCGGAACCGGCGGAACCGGAAGAGCCTGCGGGACCGGAGGCTCCGGCGGCGCCCACAGCACCTGCGACCCCCACGGCACCCGCGACCCCCGCGGCGGATCCCCGGGCCGCGGGCAGCAGGAGATCCACCGGCCCCGGCCGGGCGACCGGGTCAGCGGACATACCCGAGCTCCTTCATCCCGTCCGCCAGCAGCCCCAGGGCGTGCACCGAGCGCACCGACGGATCCAGCTCGATGCCCGGCACTTCGAGGATCCTGTCGTCGCGGACCGCGGCCAGCCGGGAGATCACGGGGTGCGCGGTCATCGAGGCGCGCTTCTCGGCGGCGCTGTCGCCCGGCCGGCCGCGCTCGGACAGGTCGCCGATCACGATGAAGTCCGGGTCGCGCCGGGCGACTTCCTCCCAGGAGACCTCCGGCCAGTCCTCGTCGACGTCGTCGAAGGCGTTCTTCGCGCCGACGATCCGGCTCATCTCGCTGGGCAGGCCGGTCTTGCCCGCCACGTACGGCATGCCGTTGAAGACCGAGTAGAGGTACACGACGGTCGGCCGGTCCGCGCCTTGGGGAACCTTGGAGGCGTTCGCCCCGGCCTTGGCGACGGCGGCGCGCTGGCGGGCGGCGAGCTTGCCGGCCCGGTCCTCGGCCCCGAAGACCTTGCCGAGGTTCTCGTAGTCGGCGAAGAGCAGCTCGAAGGGGGTCGTGCCGGCCGGATTCCGCTCCGGGCAGTCCACGGCGCTGACGAAGGTGGGGACCTTGAGGGTGCCCAGCTCCTCCCGGGTGCCGACCCGGTCCTTGGTGAACAGGTCCGTGGAGCCGGCGACGACGAAGTCGGGTGTGGCGGCGCGCAGTTGCTCGCCGGTGGCGATCTTCGGGGCGATCACCGGGACCTTGGCGTAGGCGGCGGCGTACGGGGCCGGGATCTTCGTCTTGAGGTTGGCCGTTCCCGCCATGCGGTCCTGGAGGCCGAGTTCGAGCAGGGTCTCGGTCGAGGTCTGGTCCAGGGCGACGGCCCGCTTCGGGGGCTCGGCGAAGGAGACCTGGCGACCGCAGCTGCTGACGGAATTCACGGCGCCGGAGGACCTGTTGGCGGGCTTGGCGTCCGGCGCGGGGCCGTCGCCGCTCGCCGATGAGCAGCCCGCGGTGGCGAGGAGGACGGTGAGGGCGATGCCGAGGCGGGCGGGGTGGCGCATGGGGTCTCCGGTCTGCGAAGGGAGGGCGGGGTACGGGCGTGGGTGTTGTCGTGCACCCGGCAGGAGTGCCGCGTTCGAAGGGTACTGTAATGGTATTCATTTTCATTAACCACACCGGGGGCCCGGTCCACCGACCGACCCACCCCCCTCTCCCAGCGCTCTCACAACCCCCCTCCCAGCCCCCTCCCAGCCCCAAGGAGCACCCACACCGTGGCGACCACGCCCCCACCCACGACGACCAAGTCCGCGACACCGCCCGCCCGTTCGATCCTCCGCGACACCGCGTTCCTGCGCCTGTGGGCGGGCACCACCGCCTCCGGGCTCGCGACCTGGGCCCTGCCGTTCGTCCTCGGACTCGCCGTCCTGCACCGCGACCTCGGCGCCGCCGGACTCGGCCTGGTCCTCGCCGCGCGCACCGTCGGCTTCCTCGCCGCCGTCACCGTCGGCGGCGTGCTGGCCGACCGGCACTCCCGCCGCGCGGTCGTCCTCTGGTCGGGCCTCGCGGCGGCGACGGCCGCACCGCTCCTCGCCGCCGGGCTCGGCCGCTCGCTCGTCCTGATGACGGCCGCCGCCGCCCTCGCGGGCGCCGGACAGGGCGCCTGCCGCCCGGCGTTCCAGGCGCTCACCGCCGAGACCGTCGACCCCGACCGCCGCCAACAGGCCAACGCCGCCATGACCATGGCCGTACGCGGTTCCACGCTCGCCGGCCCCGCCCTGACCGCGCTGCTCGCCGCCTTCCTCGACATCGGGACGCTGCTGCTCGGCATCGGCCTGCTCTGGCTGGTCGCCGCACTCGTCCCGGGCAAGGGCGCGGCCGGCAAGGCCCGGGCCTCCAAGGCGGACCCGGCCACCGCGACGGACCCCGCCGCCTCCACGGACCCCGCCACCACGGACCCCGCCGCCGCACCCGCGCCGCGAGCAGGCTTCCGCGCCGAGTTCCTGGAGGGCATACGCGAGGCGCGGCGCCACCCGTGGTTCCTCGCCGGTCTCGCCGCCCTGGTCGCGGTCATCGCCCTCGGCTACTCCGCCACCAGCGTCGCGCTGCCCCTGATCAGCAGGGACCGGTACGACACCCAGTGGGTGCTGGCCGCGGCCATGACCGCGTACACCGTGGGCGCGCTCGCCGGAGCGCTGGTCATCGCCCGACTGCGGCCTCGCTCCCAGGGCTGGGCCGCCTTCGCCGGTCTCGCCGCGTACGGCGTCGCACCGCTGAGCCTGGTGCTGCCCGTGCACCCGCTCGTGGTCGTCGCCGCGTACGCCGTCGCCGGGATCGGGATCGAGCTGTTCAACGTGCCCTGGTTCACCGCGACTCAGCGCGAGGTCGCGCCGGACAAGCTGGCCCGCGTCTCCTCGCTGGACTTCCTCGTGTCCTACGGCCTCGCGCCCGTCGGCCTGGCCCTGATGGCCCCGGCCATCGACGCCTTCGGGGTCACGCCGGTACTCGGCGCCTGCGCCGCCGCCTGCTTCCTCGTACCGGCCGCGGCGGCGCTGGTCCCCACCGCCCGCCACTTCGCCCGTACGGCCCCGGCGACGACGGACTGACGGCGCGGGCCTCGTACGGCCGGCCCCGGCCCGGACCCGGCGCCGGTGCCGGCCGTACGGTTGTCGCGATCACCATCGGGACGACGACGCACGGGGGCAAGGATGACCATTCACCGTCCGGGACTGCCGGAGGACCTTCCGGCCGGCGAGGCGCTGTGGGCCCGGTGGGCCCTGCTCGCCGCGATGAGCGCGACCACCGCCGACGAGCAGCGCCCGAGCGGCTACCGCACCGGCCTCTGGATCGACGACGAAGGCCTCCACCACGACGACTCCGGCTGCACCTGGTGGACCATGTCGCGGATGGGCGAGGGCCGGTTCGTGCTCTACGGCGAGGACGAGGCGAGCGAGGTCAAGTGGCACGAGCCGCCGATCGACATGCTGGCGGGCGGCCCGGACTGGCTCCCGTACGACGAGCTGCACGACCGGCTCAAGGGCTACGAGCTGGGCTGCGTCTACTGGTACGAGAACGGGACCTGGGCCCGTGCCCCGTACCCCGACGACCTCGGCGACGACGGCCTGGACTGCGGCTTGAGCGAGCTCGTCGGCCGGGACCAGGCATTGCGCGGCCTGTCGGAGTACCTCGACGGCACCACCGCCGGGCCGAGCGCGGACACTCTTCTGGCCGAAGCCGAGGCACACCGGCTGGATCCGGACCTGCTGCTGGGACGACTGCGCCCCACCAACCCGGATCACGAACCGCTGGACCTCCCGGCCGTCGCCAGGGCCCTCGCCCTCGCGGGCCTCACCGCTCCGGCAGCCTGAGGCGGGCGTAGCGTCGAGGGCATGACCGCACTGACGCCCCGGACCCGGAGCGTCAGCCCCCGCCCCCTCGGAGTCTCCCGACCATGTCCAAGATCCTCTTCGTGATGACGGGCGCCGACCACTGGACGCTCGCCGACGGCACCGAGCACCCCACCGGTTTCTGGGCCGAGGAGGCCGTGGCGCCGTACGAGGCGTTCACGGCCGCCGGCCACGAGATCGTGGTGGCCACCCCCGGCGGTGTCGTCCCCACCGTCGACCGGGGCAGCCTCGCCCCCGAGTTCAACGGCGGCCAGGAAGGCGCCGCCAGGGTCGCCGTCGCCCTCGCCTCGCTCACCGAGCTCCAGCACCCGATCTCGCTGGAGGACGTGCGCCTCGACGACTACGCGGCCGTCTTCTACCCCGGCGGCCACGGCCCCATGGAGGACCTCGCCGTCGACCCGGTCTCGGGCCGGATCCTGGTCGACGCCCTCGCCTCGGGCAAGCCCCTCGCCGTCGTCTGCCACGGCCCCGCCGCGCTGCTCGCCGCCACGAAGGCCGACGGCACCAACGCCTTCGCCGGCTACAAGGTCGCCGCCTTCACCAACGCGGAGGAGACCCAGGCCGGCCTGGCCGACAAGGCGAAATGGCTCCTGGAGACCCGCCTCGTCGAAGCAGGCGTGGACGTACAGGTCGGCGAGCCGTGGGTCCCGAACATCGTCGTCGACCGCAACCTCGTCACCGGCCAGAACCCGTCCTCCTCCACCCCGCTCGCGGCCGAGGTCCTCAAGCAGCTGACCTGACGCCGCGTCCAGTGCGATGCGGGCGATGCGTCCGCGACGGCGGCCGGCGCCTCAGGTCCGGCTGTTGAGGAAGCCGATCAGCGAGGCCCCCCACCAGCCGGCCTGGCTGACCGTCGCGGCCGCTCCGGACCGGACCAGGAGGTGGCGCGGAACCGGCAGGCCGCGGTACCGCTCCAGGCGCCGGCCGAGCCAGTGGGCGTACAGGCCGTTGACCGTGACGGCGAACACGAGGCCACATGCAGGAAGCGGGCCCCGGTCTGCAGGGTGGCGTCCGCGTGGACGTGCCCCGACATCCAGCACGCACCGCCGATGACCGCCGTGCTCACCGCACCCGCCGCCGGCAGCAGCCACACCGGGGTGGCGCCTACCGCGGACTCCGAGCTCGCCATGCCCGCCCCGGCCGAAACGGAGTGAGCCCCGCCGGAGACGATGTCGACGAACCGCGAGCGCCACCACCCGCGTGACCTAGAGTGCAGGTGTGTCGTCGTACAGCATTGGGCAGGCCGCGCAGCTGCTCGGAGTGAGCTCGGAGACCGTTCGCCGGTGGGCGGACGGCGGCAGGCTGGGCATGGAGCGCGACGGAGCCGGCAAACGGATCATCGAGGGTGCGGACCTGGCCCGCTTCGCGAAGGAGCGGGGTGCGGGACTGCACGCCGTTCCGGAGGACGACGTGCCGACCTCCGTCCGGAACTCGTTCGTGGGGATCGTGACGGCCGTACGGGTCGACGACGTGGCCGCACAGGTGGAGGTCCAGTCCGGTCCGCACCGGCTGGTGTCGCTCGTGACGCGCGAGGCCGTCGAGGAACTGGGGCTCGACGTCGGCGTCACGGTGACCGCCCGGGTGAAGTCGACGAGCGTGCACATCGACGTGCCCTGACCACTCCGGGAGGGAGCGTCAGCGGCAGAGCAGCGCGGCGCGCAGATCCGTCTTGTGGTCGATACGGGACAGGTCACGGCCGGTGAGGGCCTCGATGCGGGCGACGCGGTAGTGGACCGTGTTCACATGGACGTGCAGGGCCTCCGCGGTCCTCGCCCATGAGCAGTCGTGCGCCAGGAAGGTCTCCAGGGTCTCCAGGAGCATCGCGTGGGAACCACGCCCGGAGCCCAGCAGCGGGCCAAGGACCGTCTCGCGGTAGGCGTTCCGTACGTCGACGGGGATGCCGGCCATCAGCATCTCAAGCCCGTCGAGGTCGCCGAGGCCGGCGACACGGGCCTCCGACGTCGCCGCGGCGCGGGCCGCCGACAGCGCGTAACGCGCCTGGACCAGTGCGCTGTTCAACCCCCTCTCGGCGGCGACGGACTCGCTCACACCGGCGCGCGGAGCGGCGACCGGGCGGCAGGCATGGACCAACGGCCATGCCTCACCGAGCCTTTCCCTCAGCTCGTCCCCGGCGCCCTCGTGCGTCGCGACGACCGCCATCGCCTCGCCGCCGAGACCCTCGGCGACCGCGAAGGAGACGGACGGCAGGTGTCGCAGCGCCTCGGTGAGCGCGGCGACGGCATCCGCACCGCCTCCCCCGTGCGGCCCGAGGACCGCGACGACCACGGTGTACGCCGCCCGGTCGCCCAGACCGCAGGACGCCAACGCGCCGTGCAACCGGTGGGCATCGGGGCGCGGGGCACCCGCGGCGTCCATGAGCTCCGCGCAGGCCGCGAGGCGCGCCGCCCGGTGGCGGTCCTGGCGGCGCCGGTGGCGGCCGAGGAGCTCGGCTATCTCCTGAAGGACCCGCGGAGGGACCTTCCCCGGCTCGGGCAGGTAGAGGTGCCAGGCGTCGAAGACCGTGTCGTCCGCCTCGACCCGCACCGTCGTTCCGTGCGCACCGCGCAGGAGTTCGGCAGCCCGGTGGGCGGGCAGTTCGGCCGAGCCGGTCGTCCGCGCGACGGTCCGTCCGCTGCCGGTCAGCAGGTGACAGGCCGGCGTGCCGAGGTGGCCGAAGGCCCGGTCGAGCAACTCGCCTGCCGTCGCGTCGGCTTCCAGCGCGCGGTCGAGGTCCAGGCGGACGTTCTCCGGCAGTGCGAAGTGGTCGGCGGGCCGGCGGCTGAGCTCGCCCCACTGGCGGAGGTAGACGGCTTCGGTGATCGCCCGGAAGCTCGTGTGCGCCGGTACGGCGATCAGCGCGATCCGGTGCCTCCGGCAGGCATCGGCCAGCTCCACGGGCACCGCGCCGTGCGTTTCCTCACCGGCGAGGAGCGCCACCGCTCCGGCGCCGCGCAACGCGGAGACGAAGCGGTCGGCCTTGTCCGAGCCGCCGTCCCTGCTCCACCACACGAGTCCGCTGAGCACGACCTCCCCCGGCTGGAGAAACCGCGCCGGAGCCTCCAGGTCGGTCGCCGTCACACCGCGGATCTCCTGGCCGAGCAACGCCTCGTCGCCCCACACGAGCGAGAGGTCGAGACGGTCGAGACGGAGGAGGTGATCGACGTGCATACGGGGCTCCTTGCGCGAACACGGGGCGAGCCCGCTTCCCACATTCACGAGGCGAATGCGAGTCGAGACATCGTAGATGCATGGGCACAGGCAGAAAACAGCTCTTGGTTGATCCTCCAGCCCGCACTGTCCCGGGGTGGTGCTTTTCCGGCTTCGCGACCAGTCGTGCCGCCTGCCTCCCCCGGGCTTCACTGGCCTGAAGGCAACGGTCGGAAGGCGTGGGGATGGATCTGAACACGATCACGGATGTGAGGGACGCCCGGTTCCGGGAGCCGTGGCGCCCGGGCGACGCGTGGCTGGGCGGGGGCACGTATCTGTTCTCCGAGCCGCAGCCGCGTCTGCGGCGGCTGATCGACCTGAGCCGGACCGGGTGGGAGCCGCTCACCCGGCGCGCGGACGGCTCCCTGGAGATCGCCGCGACCTGCACGATCGCCCAGCTGTCCCGCTTCGGGAGGCAGAGCCTCGACGCTCCGGCGGCGCCGCTCTTCGAGCAGTGCTGCCGGGCCTTCCTCGCCTCGTTCAAGATCTGGAACATGGCGACCGTCGGCGGGAACCTGTGCAACGGCCTGCCCGCGGGGCCGATGATCTCGCTGACCGCCGCGCTCGACGGGTCCTGCCTTCTCCAGGCGCAGGACGGCTCGCTGCGGGAGGTGAAGGTCGTCGACTTCATCACCGGCGCGGGTCGCAAGGACCTCGCGGAGGGCGAGCTGCTGCGCTCCGTCACGCTCCCCGGCCGGGCGCTGGAGTGCCGTACGGCGTTCCGGCAGGCGTCGCTCTACGGGCTCGGCCGCTCGGGTGCGCTGGTCATCGGGACGCTCGATCCGTTGGACGGTTCGCTGGCGGTGACGATCAGCGCGGCGACCGTACGGCCGTTCCGGTTCTGGTTCCCGCTGCCGCCCGACGCCGAGCAGCTGCGGCGGGCGATCGAGGCGGCCGTCGGCGAGGAGGACTGGTTCGACGACATCCACGGACTGCCCGAGTGGCGGCGGCACATGGGCTTCCGCCTCGCCGAGGAAGTCCGCCGCGAACTGACCCTCAGCCCGGAGAAGAGTGCCCGATGAGCTTCCACGTCCGCGTCAACGACCGGTCCCACGACGACGAGCCGCGCGGCGGCCAGTGTCTGCGCACGTACCTCCGCGAGCGCGGCTGGTTCGGGGTGAAGAAGGGCTGTGACGCCGGGGACTGCGGTGCCTGCACCGTCCATGTCGACGGCGAGCCGGTCCACAGCTGTCTGTATCCGGCCGTACGGGCGGCGGGCCGCGCCGTCACCACCGTCGAGGGCCTCGCCTCCCGGGACGGCGAACTCCACCCCGTACAGCAGAAGTTCCTCGACGCGCAGGGCTACCAGTGCGGCATGTGCACGGCCGGGTTCCTGATGACGACGGCCGCCCTGGAGGCCGAGCGGGGCACCGCGCACGACGACGGCAAACTCGACGACCTGCCGCGGGCGTTCAAGGGCAACATCTGCCGCTGCACCGGCTACCGGGCGATCGAGGACGCCGTACGCGGCGTGAAGCACACCGAACGCCCCTGCGCGGGACAGGCCGTCGGCAGGAACGTCGGCGCCCCGGCCGGTCCCGACGTGGTCACCGGCAGGGCCCGCTACACCTTCGACGTCGAGGTCCCGGGCCTCCTCCACATGAAGCTGCTGCGCTCTCCGCACCCGCACGCCCGGATCGTCTCGATCGACACGGCCGCCGCCCTGCGCGTGCCCGGCGTGCACACCGTCCTCACCCATGAGGACGCCCCCGCGACCCTGTACTCCAGCGCCCGCCACGAGCACCCCACCGAAGACCCCGACGACACGCGCGTCCTGGACGACGTCGTCCGCTTCGTCGGGCAGCGGGTCGCCGCCGTCGTCGCCGACAGCGAGCAGGCGGCCGAGGAGGGCTGCCGCCGGATCGAGGTCGTGTACGAGCAACTGCCGTACGTCACCGACCCGGAGGAGGCGATGCGGCCGGGCGCACCGGTCATCCACGCCGGTAAGGGCCCCGAAGTGCGCATCGCCCGCGTCGAGAACAACGTGGCGGGCGAGGTGCACGGCGAGATCGGTGACGTCGAGGCGGGCTTCGCCGAGGCGCACGTCGTGTACGAGGAGACGTTCCGCACGCAGCGCGTGCAGCACGCGAGCCTCGAAACCCACGGCTGCGTCGCGTACTTCGAGCCCAAGGAGGACGGCACGGGCGAACGCCTCACCGTCCGCTCCTCCACCCAGACGCCGTTCCTGACCCGGCGGGCCCTGTGCGCCCTGTACGAGCTGCCCGAGGACGAGGTGCGGGTGGTCGCCGGCCGGGTGGGCGGCGGGTTCGGCGGCAAGCAGGAGATGCTCACCGAGGACATCGTCACCCTGGCCGCGCTGAAGCTGCGCCGCCCGGTGAAGCTGGAGTACACCCGCGCCGAGCAGTTCTACGGAGCGACCACCCGGCACCCCTTCACCATCGGCATCAAGGTCGGCGCCCGCGCCGACGGCACGCTGACCGCCGTGCGGATGCGGGTCGTGTCCAACACCGGGGCGTACGGCAACCACGGCCCCGCCGTCATGTTCCACAGCGTCGGCGAGTCGTTCGCGGTCTACCGCGCCCCGCACAAGAAGGTCGACGCGTACTCCGTGTACACCAACGTCGTTCCGGCCGGCGCCTTCCGGGGATACGGCCTCGGCCAGGTCACCTTCGCCGTCGAGTCCGTCATGGACGAACTGGCCCGCCGCCTCGGCATGGACCCGCTGGCCTTCCGCGAGCGGAACATCATCGGCCCGGGCGAAGGCATGCACAGCCCGATCGGCGAGGAGGAGGACCTGTACATCGCCTCGTACGGCCTCGACCAGTGCCTGGAGGTCGTCCGCCGGGCCATCGCGGAGGACCGCAGCGCGGAGGAGGCTCCCGAAGGCTGGCTCGTCGGACAGGGCACCGGCATGGCCATGATCGCCACCGGGCCGCCCGGCGGTCACTACGCCGACGCACGCGTCTCGCTCCTCGAGGACGGCACGTACGACATCGCCGTCGGTACCGCCGAGTTCGGCAACGGCACCACCACGGTCCACAAGCAGATCACCGCCGGCGCCCTGAACACCACCGAGGACCGCCTCGCGATCCGCCAGTCCGACACCGACGTCGTACGCCACGACACCGGCGCCTTCGGATCCGCCGGCACCGTCGTCGCCGGCAAGGCCGTCCTGCTCGCCGCGACGTCCCTCGCGGAACGGCTGCGCACCCTCGCCGCCCGCCACACCGGCGTCGCCCGGCACCTGTGCGTGCTCGGCGCCGAGGCCTTCGACTGCGCCGGCCGCACGGTGACGCTCAAGGAGCTGTACGAGGCCGGGCACGCCCTCGGCGCCGTGGAGGAGCTCGCGGCGGACGGGCACTGGGGCGGCTCGCCGCGCTCGGTCGCCTTCAACGCCCAGTGGTTCCGGATCGCCGTCGACCCCGGCACCGGCGAGATCCGCATCCTGCGCAGCGTCCACTCCGCCGACGCCGGCAAGGTCATGAACCCGATGCAGTGCCGGGGCCAGGTCGAGGGCGGCGTCGCCCAAGCCCTGGGGGCCACCCTCTTCGAGACGGTCCGGATCGACGGGCGCGGCGAGGTCACCACGGCCGCGTTCCGCCGCTACCGCCTCCCCCAGTACGCGGACGTCCCCCGGACCGAGGTCCACTTCACGGAGACCAGCGACGCGATCGGCCCGCTCGGCGCCAAGTCCATGAGCGAGAGCCCCTTCAACCCCGTCGCCCCCGCCTTCGCCAACGCGCTGCGCGACGCCACCGGGATCCGCTTCACCGAACTGCCGGTCACCCGGGACCGCGTCTGGCTCGCCCTGGACCGGGCGAGGCGGGGTGTTGGGTCATAGACCTGGAGGATGGGAGCCCTCGACTCGTAGCAAGCTCACAAATGCTGCGAGAAAAGGCGAGTACGGGTGGCAGACACGATTCCCCGTCCCGGCGGTCGGGTATCACTGCGCGCAGCCGCAGCCGCAGCACCGACCGTCCGAAAGGGGCCGACGATGAGTCGACCGAGCACCGCACCGCCCGCGATGCCTGTACGCGCCGGAGTCCTCTCCGTCTGGGGCGAGGTGGCCCACCCCACTTCGCTCACCGTCTCCGACCTGCGCCAGGGCTGGGAGCAGCACCGCGCCGAGGTCGTCTTCGACTGCGCCACGGCGGGGCCGCAGCGCCACACCTTCGCCGGACCCCTGTTGCGCGAGGTCCTCGACCGCACCCACCCCGGCTTCGACCCCGCCCGCCGCAAGGAGCGCTCCCGCTTCCTCCTGGTCGTGAACGGCGGCGACGGGCACCACGCGGTCCTGTCCTGGGCGGAGATCGACCCCGACTTCGGCGGCTCCCCCGTCCTCCTCGCGACCCGGCTCGACGGCGAGGAGCTCGACACGGCCGGCGCCCAGCTCGTCGTCCCGTCCGACCGCTGCGGCGCCCGCTACATCAGCGCGGTCACCGGCATCTGGATCGGCGGCTGCCGGCTCCCGGGAGTCGCACCCTCCGAGTCCTGATCCCACCTGAGGCCACATGAGCCTGCCTGAACCCGCCGAACGACCCCCTCGTCAATTCCTCCAGCCCTCCTCTCATTCGCCATGGAGAGTCCCACAGCTTTGTTGCACATGAGATGAGATGCGCCCTACGGTGTCGCACATGCAGTCCTACACCATCGGCCGGGCCGCGCGACTGCTGGGCGTCAGCCCCGACACCGCACGGCGCTGGGCCGACGCGGGCCGGGTCGCGACCCACCGCGACGACAGCGGCAGGCGCGTGATCGACGGGACGTCGTTGGCCGCGTTCTCCGCGGAGCTCGCGTCGCAGGGCGACGACGACGTGTCGTACACCTCGGCACGCAACGCCTTCCCGGGCATCGTCACCGCGATCAAGCTCGGCGACATCGCGGCGCAGGTGGAGATCCAGGCCGGACCACACCGGCTGGTCTCCCTCCTCACCCGCGAGGCCGTGGAAGAGCTGGGACTGGAAGTCGGCATGCAGGCCACCGCCCGCGTGAAGTCGACCAGCGTGCACATCGACCGCACCTGACCACCCCTCACGCAGCACAGCAGCACCGCGACACCGCAAAACCCAGGCAGCCGGCGCGGCCTGCCCTCCCCCGTACTCTCCGTTCGTCCCCAAGGAGTTCAGACCCTCATGACCCACACCCTCACGTTCACCAGACGTCGTGCCGCCGCTGCCGCCCTCACCGCGGCCCTGCTGGTCCCCCTCGCCGCCTGTGGTGGCAACGACGACACGAAGAACGACGCCGCGGGGGCCACGCCCTCCGGCTCCGCGAGCGCCGCGCCCCAGGCGAACCTGACGGTCCTCGCGGCGGCGTCCCTCACCAACGTGTTCAAGACGGCCGGCGCCGCCTACGAGAAGTCCCACCCGGGCACGAAGGTCACCTTCTCGTTCGCGGGCTCGCAGGAGCTCGTCGCCCAGGTGTCGCAGGGCTCGCCCGCCGACGTCCTGGTCACCGCCGACACCAAGAGCATGGACAAGGTCAAGGCCGAGACCGGCACCCCGGCGATCATCGCGAAGAACCGGCTCGTCATCGCCACCGGCGAGGGCAACCCCTTCAAGGTCGACGAGCTGAAGGACCTTGCCGACACCAAGCTCAAGGTCGTCCTCGCCGCCCCCGAGGTGCCCGCGGGCAAGTACAGCAAGCAGGTCCTGGACGCCCAGAAGATCACGGTGAAGCCGGTCTCCCAGGAGCCGAACGTCCGCGCCGTGCTCAGCAAGGTCGAGCTCGGCGAGGCCGACGCCGGTCTCGTCTACAAGACGGACGCCGCCTCCGCCGCCGACAAGGTCGACGCCGTCGAGATCCCCGACGCGCAGAACGCCATCGCGAAGTACCCGGCCGCGGCCCTCAAGGACTCCAAGAACGCCGAGGCCGCGGCCGCGTTCGTGGCCTGGCTGTCCTCGCCCGAGGGCCAGAAGATCCTCCAGGACGCCGGCTTCCAGAAGCCGTAGGCCTTCTGTGTCCGAGCCCCCTCGCCCCGGTGGGGTGAGGGCTGTCTGACCGGCAGGTACCGGCCCGGGGCGGAGGAGTGGCTCTCGCCGCGACGGGACGACCTGCCAGAGGCCCCTGCGCACCGCTCGCGGTGTTCGGTGCGCAGGGGCCCCCGCCCTACCCCGGCCCGACGCGGCCGGAACGTGAGGAGTACGCAATGGCGGTGGTCGTGGTGCGGAACCCGGCGACGGAGACTCCGGCCGCCGTGAGCGAGGCCCTCGCCCGAGCCGGCCTGACCGTCCGGTCCGCCACGGTCGACGGGGTTCTCTCCCCCGGCCTGAGCGGCGTCGAGGGCCTGGTCCTCCTGGCCACGCCCCGGTCCGCCGCCCCTGCCGCGCACGCCCTGCTCCAGGACGCCCTGGCGGCGGAGGTTCCCGTCCTGGCACTGGGCCCGGCCGGCCGGCTGCTGGCGGGAGCCGACACCGTGACCGTGGAGGCGGTCTCCGAGAGGCCGGCGACGCGCGGAGCGGTCGCCCTCACCCCGGCGGCCGACGCCGACCCTCTGTTCGCGGGCAGCGGGCCGCTGCCTCCGGAGCTGCGCCCGGCCGACGAACCGTTCACACCCTCCGCCGACGGCGTCGCCCTGGCGACGTGCGACGGGTACGGACAGCAGGCGTTCCGCCGGGGATCCAGCGCCTGGGGCGTGCGGTTCCTGACGGGCACTCCGCTCGGGCCCTGGGGAGAACGTCTGCTCCACCGGTTCGCCGCGCTCGTGGCGGCCCGGTCCGAGCACACCGCGACCCGGGCCTTCTTCACGCATCGCGCCGACGAGAACAACCTCCGCCCCGCGCTGGAGGCGACGGGCTGGCACCTGGACGCGTACGAGGACGCTGCCGGCCACTTCCTGGCACGCGCCGAGCTGCGCGGCTGACAGCCCGCCGCCCCCACCACTCCGGGCACCCGAACCCCCAAAGCTATGAACCACATCTGCCTGCCCACATAGGTGATCAACCAAGCATTCGTGAGGCAATTGTGAGATCAGATCAGCAGATGCAAGATGGGAGTCGCGGCCGTCCGAGCGGAGACTGCCGAGCGAGGCTCCTCCGCGTGAGCCCTGCGTCCGCTTCCGCTGCTCCTGCTCACGAGGCGAGGTAAGGCAGATGACGACACGTACGCACGACGGCAGCGCCGGCGACGTCGACCACGGCGCGATCAGCTCCGGCTACTCCGCCTACCGCCGTCCGGACGGACGCATCGCCCGGCTCCTCGCCAAGAGCCTGGGGCAGGCGCGCACCGTCCTCAACGTCGGCGCCGGCGCCGGATCGTACGAGGGCGTCGCCGGCGCGGTGACCGCCGTCGAACCGTCCGCCTCGATGCGGGCCCAGCGGTCGGACCGACTCCCCCGCGCGATCGACGCCGTCGCCGAGGACCTGCCCTTCCCCGACGGCGAGTTCGACGCCGCGATGACGCTGTTCAGCGTGCACCAGTGGAGCGATGTGAGCGCCGGCCTGCGGGAGATGCGGCGCGTGACCCGCGGCCCCGTCGTGGTCCTCACCTGCGACCCGGCCCTCGTACGCCACTTCTGGCTGTACGACTACGCCCCCGAGGTCCTCGACACGGAGGCCCGCCGGTACCCGCCCGTCGACCGGATCGCCGCCGCCCTCGGCGGAACGGTCACCGTCGACCCCGTCCCCATCCCCCTCGACTGCACCGACGGCTTCAACGAGGCGTACTACGGACGCCCCGAGTTGCTCCTCGACCCCCGTGCCCGCCAGGCGTGCTCCGCCTGGAGTTTCGTCGACGACGGCGTACGCGAACGCTTCGACCGAACCCTCCGCGGCGACCTGGAATCCGGGGCCTGGGACCGGCACTTCGGCCACCTGCGCTCCGAGCCCGCGTACGAGGGCTCGCTCGTCGTCGTACGGGCCACTCTCTGAACGAAGCGACCTGACGGCGAACCCCCTGGCGCGGGGGGGGGGGGGGCCCCCCCCCCCCCCCGGGGGGGGGGGGGGGGGGCCGGGGCGGGGGGGGGGGGGGGGGCGCCCCGCCGGGGTATCCAGCGGGGGCCGGGGCGGTGGACGTCAGGGGGGGGGGCGCGGCCTCGG
>NZ_JBVJEH010000014.1:219315-338231 GCF_055581845.1 Streptomyces sp. NPDC042346
CGCGGGCCCCCGCCCGTCCGCCCCCGGGCCCCCCCCCCCGCGGCCGGGGGCCCGCCCGGGGCGGGCCCGCCCCCCACACCCCCCCCCCCCCCCCCCCGCCCCCCCCGGGGGGGGGGGGGGGGCCCCCCCCCCCCCCGCGCCAGGGGGTTCGTCGGAGTGCCCCGGTCGGGCGCCGCGTGATCGACTTCCCGTACGGGTTCACATGGGGAGGACGGACGGATGAAGTTCCGGATCGGGTACGCGGCATGGATCGTCGGAGTGGTGCAGTTCTTCGTGATCCACGGGATCACCGAGTCGGCCTGGTCGAGACCGTACAGCTGGGCACAGAACAACATCAGCGATCTGGGGAACGCCCTTTGCGCACTGCAGGCCACCCCCGAACCGCGGTACGTCTGCTCCCCGGAACACGGCCTGATGAACGGCTCGTTCATCGCCCTGGGGGTGCTGCTCGTCGTCGGTGCCGCCCTGACCGGCGACGCCCTGTGGCGCAAGGGGCCGGCCGCCGCCCTCGCCCGGCTGCTCCTGGCCGGCGCCGGCGCGGGGTTCGTCCTGGCCGGCCTGGCTCCCGCGGACGTCGACGAGAACCAGCACGTCCTGGGCGCCCTCCTCATCATGGCCGGGGGCAACATCGGCCTCGTCCTGGCGGGTTCCGGCCTGGCGGGCCGCGTCCGGCCCCCGCTGCGACGGGCCACCGCCCTGCTGGGGATCACGGCGATCGCGGCTCTCGGGCTGTTCCTCTCCGGCCACTACCTCGGCCTGGGCATGGGCGGCATGGAGCGGGTCGCCGCGTTCCCGCTCCTGCTCTGGGCCCTGGCCGTCGGCACCCTCGGCCTCGTCCGGCGGCCGGAGGACCGGCGGGAGGAGCCCGGCGTCAGCGCGCCCCGGTGGCGGACCGCGTGACGTACGCGTCGATGTGGGTCTGGGTGAGGGTGTTGCCGTGCACGTCCGTCAGCTCCGCACGCAGCGACACCGCCTTGCCGGGCCCCGGCGTCGTCACCGTGATCCGTCCGCCGGTCACCGCCGCCTGCGTCCAGGTGGCGCCCCGGTCCGTCGACACGGACACGGTCAACGACCGCACCCCCGACCGCCGGGCCGCGCCCTCCACCGTCACCGCCACCCGGCTCGTGGTGTGCGCCGGGGCGGTGCCGTCGAGCGCGAGGTCGGGGCCGAAGCGCACGGCGCTCAACGGGAGGTCGGTGGCGGTGGCCGTCGCGGCGGAGGTGAACGTCCACGCCGCGGTGACGCTCCCGCGCGGCCGCGTCGCGCTCGCCGTCAGCCGGTAGGCGGCCCGCCCCGCCGGCACCGTGAACGAGGCGTGCCCCGGCTTCTCGCCGCGGCGGGTCGCGACCGGCGTGCCGTCGCGGTGCAGCGTGACGGTCGACGCGGTGAACAGGGGCGAGGACGGCACGTGGCCCTCGCCGTCGGCGAGCAGCGGCACCGTCAGGTCCAGGGTGTCGCCGGTGCGCTGCGCGACGGGCCGGGCGCCGGGCGAGGAGTCCATGGCCGGGCCGAAGACCGGGATGTCGAAGGTGTGCACCGTGGTGGATCCGGGCGTGAACGAGCGCCCGAGGACGAAGTAGTTGTTGGCGGGCCCCTCCTGTTCGGGCTGCGCACCGTACACGAGGTCCCAGGTGCCGCGCTCGGGCGTGAAGAGGAACGTCCCGGTGCCCCCCGACGGCACGGGCAGCCCCAGCGCCGGGGAGGGGCCCGCCGACGGCGAGAACTCGACGAGGGCCGTTCCCCCTCCGGACGCGGGCACCCCCGCGCGCACCACCAGCGTGGCCAGGTCGCCGGGCACCGGGTGCCGGACCAGACCGGTCAGCGCCCGCTCGCCCCGGAAGGCGTAGCCGAGGGCGCAGACGCCGCCCGGCCGGCTCCAGTACGAGTCCACCCAGGTCTGTACGGCCCCGCGCTCGGCGGCCAGCCCCAGGTGCGCCGTACGCAGGTCCAGAGACCTCGTCATCAGGTTCACGAACCCGGTGACCCCCTCGTACGTCACCTTGGCGAACGCCCCGGCCTGCTCGAACCTGGCGTCGGCGACCGGCGGCCGGATGTCCACGGGACGCGCGACCCGCGCGTCGAGCACGAGGGTCATGTCGCGGTCGACGTCCAGCCGGGGCTGCACGAGCCAGTCGTTCCCCCAGTTCCCCTCCCCCACCGGCCTGGTGGAGAGGGTGGAGTCGAGCAGGTACCGCCCGGCGGGCACCTGGACGGTGACGGTGCTGGGCGATTCCTTCAGCTCCCGGCCGCTGCCGGCGTCGGGCCCGGACAGCGCGGTCAGCAGGGTGCGGTAGTCGGTGGTCGGCGCGCCGTCGCGGCCCAGGTGGACGAGGGTCAGCGCGTACGTGCCGGAGGCGCCGCGCGTCGGCCGCCCGGCGGGCGCGGCGTGGGCCGTGGCGGCCGGGAGGCAGATCGCGGCGGTGCCCGCGGCCGTCGCGACGCCGAGCCCGCGCAGCACGGACCGGCGCGTCGCCGCCAGGGCGGGGACGGACGGGACGGACGAGGGAGAGTGCTTCGAGGAGACGTTCATGATCTGCACTGGACCGTCCCGCCCCGGGGTTCCCGTGAGCCGCGTCACATCCCAACCGGTCCCCAACTGATCCCCGACCGATCCCCGAGAACGAGTCAGGGGCCGTTTCAGATTGCTCTGAAACGGCCCCTGATCTACGACTCTTTCGAGTCGGGACGACAGGATTTGAACCTGCGACCCCTTGACCCCCAGTCAAGTGCGCTACCAAGCTGCGCCACGTCCCGATCACCCGTCTGACCTGGGGTTTCCCCTGGCCGAACGCGCATCAGAACAATACCGCACTTTCCGTGGTGGTCACGAACCCTTTCCGGCGCCCGGGCGAGGGGTGCGCGCCGGGGGCGTGGCGCTCACTCTCCGTGATGCTTCCGCACGCCCCTCAGTGCGCCCGCGCGCCCGTGGCGAGGGCCCCAGGAGTGGGGAGGGCGGGGGCGAGGCCCGTGTTCTCGGGGCGGGGGCGCGGTCGGGAGGATTCCGGAATGCCGCCCCTATGGTGATGAAGGGGCGGATGGGACGACCTCGGGGGCCTCATGGCCATATGCCGCCGGATCCGTTGCCGTTGGCATGTGGCAGAAAGATGCCCACGGGGAATGGACACCGAACCGGTGGTAGGGGGCCAACACCACACGAAACACAGTCAGATTCAATCGTCAACAGCTCCTGTTTCGGACAAAAGTCGTGGCGATATTGCTCCGTCCCGGAAAGATCAACACCATGAAGAGGTCGGCCTGTTCGGGACGGGACCACTGCCGATGCACCACCTGCCCGGTCGACCAGGCCGACAGGCGTTTCGCAGGGGAGGACTCGAATGGACGGCTACTTCAGCAGTCGACTGCATCATCAGCTCAGGGAGACGGTCCGGGACTTCGCAGAGCGTGAGGTTCGGCCACGGATAGCCGAGATGGAAGCATCCCGGACAGTCCACCACGAGCTCTCCCGGCTCATCGCCGAGCAGGGCTGGCTGGGAGCGACAATCAGCCAGGAGTACGGCGGCATGGGCGCCGGCCACCTGGCCAAAACCATCATCATCGAGGAGCTCTCCCGGGTCAGCGGCGCCATGGGCGCCATGGTCCAGGCCTCGCAGCTGGGCACCGCCAAGATCGTCCACTTCGGCAGCGACGAGCAGCGCAAGACCTGGCTCCCCGCCGTCGCGGCCGGTGAGTGCCTGCCGACCATCGCGGTGACCGAGCCCGAGTCCGGCGGTCACGTCCTCGGGATGAGCGCCAGCGCGGTCCGGGACGGCGACGACTACATCCTCAACGGCAGCAAGGTCTTCGTCGGCAACAGCCACGTGGGCGATCTGCACGGCGTTGTGGTCAGGACCGGTCCCGGCTCGAAGGGACTCACCGCCTTCCTGGTCGAATCCGATCGCCCGGGGTTCAGGACCGGTCCGCAGCAGCCCGCCATGGGACTCCACGGCTTCAGCTTCGGCGAGCTCATCTTCGAGAACTGCCGTGTCCCGGCGTCCAACCGCCTCGGCGACGAGGGCGACGGCCTCTCCGTCGCGTACTCCTCCAGCGTCCTGTACGGGCGGGCCAACCTCACCGCCGTCTCGCTCGGCATCCACCAGGCGATCCTGGAGGAGACCACCCGGTTCGCCTCCGAGCGCATCCGCTACGGCAAGCCGCTCCACGACCTGCCCACGGTGAAGCTGAAGCTCGGTCAGATGCAGTCCCGGCTCATGACGGCCCGGCTCTCCGCGTACCACGCGGTGCACCTGCTCGACCAGGGACTGTCCTGCGACGCCGAGCTGATGAACGCGAAGCTCGTCAACGTCGAGTCGGCGATCGACTCCGGCCGCAACGCCATGGAGATCCACGCCGCCGCCGGCCTCTTCACGGACCGGGCCATCGAGCGGTACCTCCGGGACGCGCACCACATCTTCGCCCCGGCCGGCACCTCCGACATCCAGCTCCTGCGGCTGGCCGAGGTCGCCCTCGGCCAGGACAAGGGCAGTTGGTCGGAGCGGCTCTCCGACCTGGTCCGGACCCCGGAGCTCGAACCGGCGCACGCCTGAGCGGCCACGGAAGCGAGCAAAGGCACGGGCACGGGCACGAATACGGCCGGGGCCCCGGTACGGCGACACTCGCCGTACCGGGGCCCCGGCCGTGTTCTCCGGCGGTGCCGGTCAGAACATGCCGTCCTCGCGGCGGTGGATCTGCTCCACCAGCTCGGCCGCCATCGCCTTGATCGTCTCCAGGCCGGCGCGCCCCCACGGGCGGACGTCGGTGTCGACCACGCAGATCGTGCCCAGCGCGACACCGGTACGGTCGATCAGCGGCGCGCCCATGTAGGAGCGGATCCCGATCTCGTCCACGACCGGGTTCCCCGCGAAGCGCGGGTAGTCGCAGACGTCCTCCAGGACGAGCGCCTTGCGGCGTACCACCACGTGCGGGCAGTAGCCGTGGTCGCGGGCCATGTAGCGGCCGACGCCACCGGTGCTCGCCGCGGCCGCGCCGAGGTCGCTGCCCGAGTGGGTGCCCTCGGGGGTGTGCAGCCCCGCGAAGAACTGCCGGTTCTCGTCGATGAAGTTGACCATCGAGAACGGGGCTCCGGTCACGTCCGCGAGGCGGTGCGCGAACTCGTCGAACGCCGGGTCCGGTCGCTCCCCGAGCCCGAGTTCACGGAGCCGCTGCACCCGCGCGGGAGCGTCCTTGTCGATGGGGGTCAGGAGGAGATGACCGGTCGGGTCGTAGGTCATGGCGTGGCTCCGAAGCTCGGCACGGCGGCCGGAATGGTGGTGAGCAGATGCTGGACGAGGGTCAGCAGGGTACGGATGCCGGAGCTGGAGATCCGGGCGTCGCACACGACGACCGGCACCTCCGGCTTGAGGTCGAGCGCGGCCCGCACCTCGTCCGGCTCGTAGCGGTAGGCGCCGTCGAACTCGTTGACCGCCACGACGAACTGGATGCCGCGCCGCTCGAAGAAGTCCACGGCGGAGAAACACTCCTGGAGCCTGCGGGTGTCGGCGAGGACGACCGCGCCGAGCGCTCCCTCGGAGAGCTCGTCCCACATGAACCAGAAGCGCTCCTGTCCGGGGGTGCCGAACAGGTAGAGCACATGGCGGTCGTCGAGCGTCATGCGCCCGAAGTCCATGGCCACGGTGGTCGTGGTCTTGGACTCCACGCCCTCCAGGCTGTCGGTGGCCGCGCTGACCGAGGTCAGCAGCTCCTCGGTGCTGAGCGGTTCGATCTCGCTGACCGCGCCCACCAAGGTCGTCTTGCCCACGCCGAACCCGCCCGCCACCAGGATCTTGAGCGCGGTGGGGAACGGGTCGGTCGCGAAACTCTCGTGGCGCTCAGAGCCGTTGTCGTAGGCCATCGAGCACTGCCTCCAGCAAGGAACGGTCGGTGTGGTTGGTGTGGAACCGGGGGGCTCTGGCGGTGAGAGCCCCACAGTCCACGAGGTCGGAGAGCAGGACCTTGGTGACGACGGCCGGCAACCGTAAGTGCGCCGCGATCTCGGCCACCGAGGTGGGCCCGTCGCACAGCCCGAGGGCCAGGCTGTGCTCGGGGCCCATGTGGGGCTGCGGGATCGAGCCGGTCGCCATCACCATCGAGAGCAGGTCCAGCGCGGTGCTGGGCTTGGTCCGGCCGCCGCTCACGGTGTACGGCCGGATCAGCCGGCCGGCCGCGTCGTCGAGCCAGGGCCCTTCCTGATGGGACGTCACGTTCACTGCCCGCGGCCACCCGCCGCGCCGGCCGCCTGCCGGGCCGGCGTGACCAGATACGGCCGGACGCTCTTGACGAGCATCGCCATCTCGTAGCCGAGCACGGCGGCGTCCGCCTCGCGCCCGGCGAGGACGGCGAGGCAGGTGCCGGAGCCCGCGGTGGAGACGAACAGGAGCGTGGAGTCGAGCTCCACGACCACCTGGCGGACCTCGCCGCCGTCGCCGAACCGGGCGCCCGCGCTCCGGCCGAGCGAGTAGAGGCCGGAGGCCAGGGCCGCCATGTGGTCGGCGGCGTCGGGGTCGAGGCCGTGGACGGATTTCACGAGGCCGTCGGAGGAGAGCAGAACGGCATTGCGGGTGTACGGGACCCGCTGAACCAGGCCGCTCAGCAGCCAGTCGAGATCCGAGGAATGGCCGTTCGGCACATTGCTCGCCATGGTGATCTACTCCTTGTGCGCGTCGCCTGGACGCAGCGGTTCGTGGGGGGCGGGCTGGGATTCGGCGAGGCCGATTCCGCGCTGGAATGCGGCCATCAGGCCGGGGTCGTGCAGGGCGTGCTCCTCGGGCCTGCGGGCCGCCGGCTCGTCGCGCAGCTGCGGGACCAGGTGTTCCTGGGCGCGCCGCTTCGGGAGGAGGGGCCGGCCGGAGGGTTCGGCACGGGGTCCCTCGGGCGCCGGGGGCAGGAGCGGGGCCCGGTGCTCGGAGCCGACCGACTGCGCGGGTATCGAGGGGGTGGAGCCGGCGTCCGCGTGGCCGTTGACGTGGCCGTTCAGGTGCGTGCCGTGCGTGCTCGTAGGGGAGTACGCGAGCGGGTCGGACGACAGCGTCTCCTCGTGGCGGGCGGCGGCCCGCTCCGCGGAGGGCGCGGCCATCGGCGCGGAGGCCTGGGCGTGCGCCGGCATCCGGCCCGCGGCCGGGACCGAGTGGGAGCCCTCGTAGTGCCCTTCGTGCCGGTCGGAGTGCCGGACGTCGGAGTGGGCCGGGGCCTCGGCGTGAGCCGGGACCTGGACCGGTGACGGGGCGTGGACCGGGGTCGGAGCGTGAGCCGGAGCGTGGCCCGGGGTCGGAGCGTGGACCGGCTCGGGGGCGTGGACCGGCTCCGGCGCCTGTGCCTGGGGCTGCATCTGCACCTGCCCCGGAGGGATCGCCGGGGAACCGACGGCCGCGGCGGCCTGGCGCTCGTGCTGTGCCAGGCCCTCGGGGTCGGCGCCGAGGAGACCCTGCGGCAGCACGAGGACGGCCTGGACGCCGCCGTAGATGTTCGACTGGAGCCGTACGGCGATGCCGTGCCGGCGGGCGAGCGCCGAGACGACGAAGAGGCCGATGCGGCCGTCCTGGAGCAGATGCGCGACGTTGACCTGATCGGGATCGGAGAGCAGGGCGTTCATCTTGTTCTGCTCGGTGACGGGCATGCCCAGGCCGCGGTCCTCGACCTCGATCGCGAGGCCGGCCGTGACGTACTGGGCGCGCAGCAGCACCGTGGTGTGCGGGGCGGAGAACAGCGTCGCGTTCTCGACGAGTTCGGCGAGGAGGTGGATGACGTCGGCCACGGCATGGCCCCGGAGCGTACCGTCGATCGGCGGTACGAGCTTGACGCGCGGGTACTGCTCGACCTCGGCGATCGAGGAGCGGAGCACCTCGGTCATGGTGACCGGGTTCGACCACTGGCGGCGCGAGATGGCGCCGCCGAGCACGGCGAGGTTCTCGGCGTGCCGGCGGATGCGGGTCGCCAGGTGGTCGACGTGGAACAGGCCCTTGAGCAGCTCCGGGTCCTCGACCTCGTTCTCCAGCTCGTCGAGGAGCTGGATCTCGCGGTGGACGAGGGACTGCAGGCGCCGGGCGAGGTTGACGAAGACCTCGACCTTCTGTTCGTTGCCGACGCTGCTGGAGAGTCGGGACGCCTGGACGACGGCTGCCACGGCGGCCTCGTGCGAGCGGTTCAACTCCTGCGACAGCAGGTCGAATTCGTCACCTGTCGCGGGTCCTGTCGGCACCGCGGGGCGGGGCGGGAGCCCCTCTCCCCTGCGCAACTGTTCGACGACCGCACGCAGTTCGCTCTGGCCGCGGGCGCTGGAGCGGCGCAGGGCGTTACAGCGGTCCAGGACCGCCTTGGCCGCCCGGTCGGCGCCGAGCGCCGCGGCGGTCACGGAGGCGACGGTGAGGGCGGCCGCGCCGGTCAGCGCGGCCCAGAGGCCGGGCGTGGGGCTGGCCCCCGTGGAACGGATGGTGAAGAGCACGGCCGCCGCGCCGCCCAGTGCCACCGCGACGGCGGGGAGCACGGAGGTGCGCAGGAGTTGGGGGCGTATGCGGGCTTCCGTCGGGAGCGGCGCGGACGTCTGCGCCGGGGGGGTGCTGGGGGTGCCGGAGGCGGAGCGGGCGCCCGACCGGCCGTGCCGCCCGCCCTCGCGTCGATCGGACCGCGAGGCGGGTGCGCGAAGTTGAGACATGAGTGTCCTTGGTACGTGCCCAGGAATCGGCGTACTGCGGGGTACAGGGGGTGGACTACGGGGGTGCTTCAGTCGGTCGTTCTGGGGTGTCGAGCGGGGGGTGTCGTGCAGCGGGTACTGCGGGGTGCGATGAGCCTACCGATGATCACCAACCACACACTGTAGTCGTCAACCGTTCATGTGCGGTGCGCAGTTGGCAAACTTACCCGTAGAGCGGCCCGGTCTGGTATCGCCCCTCGCACGACAGGCCGAGAACCACGTGGCCGAAAGTCGACGCCTCGACCTCCGCGGGCCGTGGAGCGGCGGGAACGGAAGAGGGCGGAGGCGCTCGTACGCCTCCGCCCTCTGCGGAAATCGTTCCCCACCGGAATGCCCCGGAGGAGATGCGGACCGCCCGGCCCGCGCCCGCGTCACGTCGTGTGCGCGGCCTCCGGTGCGCCTCGACCGGTGTCCGTGCCCGGCCCCCCGGGCGTCCGCCCGGTACCCGGATGCGCGTTCACGCCGGACTCGGGTACGCACTGCCCGTGACCGTCGGTGAGAGCGGAACCTCCCCAGCCACCCGCGGGGGCCTGGGCGACCGCCCGCCACCAGGGGGTGTCGGGCAGCCGCTCGGCGCCCGGCTCGAAGGGCTCGCCCGGGCAGGGCAGGGCGATCCGCTGCCCTGCCCCGGCGGCGGCCTCGACGGTGCCCTCACCCGGCTCCGCCCACGGGTGCGGGGCGAGGTTGAACGTGCCCCAGTGGATCGGCAGCATGACGCCGGACGCCGCACCGCCCTGGAGGTCCGGATGGGCCCGCATGCCCTCCTCGGGAGTCATATGGATGTCGGTCCATATGAAGCACTATCAGGTGTCAGGGCTTCGGTCACGGATCAAGCTCGCACAAACCCAGTCGGCGACCCGCGATCTGCTACTCCAGCCAGCCAAACCGAGAGTGGTTGTCGGCGACACCTGACCGCGGCCCGCATCCACCGCATCATCCGGATCTGCGAACGCCAGGGTGTTCCGATCCTCACCGACCGCGCTTATATCGGCGCCGGCCCTTGGGTGACCACACCGATCAGATGGCTCCCGAACCGGGACCTCACCACGACCCAGCGAACGATCAACCGGGCCCTGTCAGCGGCACGAGCACCGGTCGAACGCAGCATCGCGCGACTCAAGTCCTGGCGGATCCTCCGCAAAGCCCGCTGCAGCCCCCATCGCATGAGCGTCATCGTCACGGCCGTCCTCACCCTGGAACGGCAACGCTGACGAAGGTCATTGCCGTTCCAGGGTGGGGACGGATCAGCGCTGGCCGTCATGCGGTGGGGAAGCGCCTCACGACCAAACGAGGCGCCCATCGGCGACCTTGCAGATCGGATTGTTTCCATCGGCGATCTTCGTCAACATGTCCGCTACGGAGTCGAAATAATGGGCCAGTGATTCGTACTCGCCCGTGACCGTGGGGTCACCCACGAACCAGCGGCCGACACGCCCGTCCCGCGCATCGATGAACTTTCCCCTCCAGCCGTCCTGGTCCGACAGGAACGGGATCCACTCATTACGCCAGAACGGGTTGTCCGGCTGGTCCGGAGGGTCGAATCCACCGGGCATGGACCGGTTCGTGTAGAGCTTCTCCATCGCCCGGATGCCCAGAAAGAAGCTTCCCTCGTCCGGGAACCCGTCGAAGCCGCAACACATCACGTCGACGTCTTCCTCGGGAAGATCCAGGCTGTTCTGCAGCAGCCACGTCCGCAGATCCTCAGGGAGCGAGATCCCCATCCGTTCCTCGGCGGCCGCGAGCGTCTGCTCAGTAGCCGGTCCTGGCAGGTCCGCGTGATCGGCCGGCGCGTGCTCCCGAAGAAGAGTCATCACGCGGGACCAACTCTCAGCCGCACTCATCGCACTCTGCCCCCTCTGCATGGATGCCTCTGTCCGACTGCTCCACGACGGAGGTTGCGAAGTGCCGACCGGAGAAGCTTGCAGAGATGCTACTTCGAGCGTGTCTCCCGCCCCTCCTCACGACCGATCTTCCCGGAGGTGCCGGTGCACTGCCACTGCACCCCGGTCGAACGGACGCCCTTCTTGACGAACCCGGCCTCACCCACGATCAACAAGCCCTCCTCCGCCCCGAGGTGCTCCAGCACAAATCCCCAACACCATTTCCGTCGGAGTCAAGAAATCGCCCCATGGAGGCGAAGTACCTACCCATGGGGACCCAATGACCCTATATGTCTGGGGAATTGACAGGCCATTACCTGACTGATCAAGATCCGTGCGCCGTAGTCGTGAGCTTGGACTCACGTGTGTACGGGCCTACGGCTGCGGCACTGCTCCAAGCACGTCGGAAAAATCCGGCGGGCTCATTCGGCGTGCCGTTTTCCCGTGTGCGGAGCACCTTCCGCGTGCCCGGGATCCGGTCCGCCGCACGGAAAGGCATCAAGGTGCGAAGCTCCTACAGGAGATATGTCTCCTGTCTGGTGGTGTCGGCGGTGGCGGGAACGCTACTGCCGCAGGTCGCGTATGCGTCGCCGCCCCCCGGGCCGCCCGGTCAGGACGACGGCAAGGGTGTCTTCGAAACGGCTCTGGGCTGGTTCTCGGACGATGAACAGCAGGACGTGAGGCCGGCGCCGGACGGACGGCCGGAGATACCCAGCCGGGAGAGGCTGCCGAAGGGCAAGGCCGCGCCGAAGGCGAAGCGGGTCGCCGAGCTGACGGGGAAGCGGACGGCGAACGCGCGGTACTGGATGCTGTCCGACGGGCGCGTGCAGGCCGAGGTGTCGGCGGTTCCGACCGGCTACCGGGCGGGGAAGTCGTGGAAGGACGTCGATCCGACGGTCGTCCCGTCCGCCGCCGAGGGTTTCGCCTTCGCCAACACGACCAATGCCGCGCGCAGCTGGTTCGGATCGGACGCCGGCAGGCTGCTCCGCTTCGAGGCCGGAGCCGGACATGCGGTGACCCTGGGTCTGAAGGGCGCGGGGAAGCTCGCGCCGGTGGCCAAGGGCGACACGGTGACGTACGAGGACGTGGTGTCCGGTGCGGATCTGTCGTACGTGGTCGGTCCGGGGAGTGTGAAGGAGAACATCGTCCTGGACGCGAAGCCGTCCGGTCCGGTGTCCTTCACATTCACCTTGGACGCGGGCGGGCTGACGCCGAAGCAGAACAAGGACGGCTCGGTCTCCTTCTACGAGGAGGGCGCGGATCCGGTCCTCGTCATCCCCGCCGCGTTCATGACGGACGCGAAGAAGGACGTCAAGGCTCCGTACGGTTCCGCGTACAGCGGGAACGTCACCCAGAAGCTGACGAAGGCCGGTCACGGCTGGAACCTCACGGTCACTCCCGACGCGAAGTGGCTGGCCGCCTCGGAGCGGCAGTACCCGGTCACCATCGACCCGACGATCTCGATCGCCCCGACGCCGACCACGGCGCAGGACGTGATGATCTCCTCGGACGGTCCGACGACCAACTACGACGACAACTGGCGTCTGTCCGTCGGCAACACCTCCACGGGCGCCTCGCGTGCGCTGATCCGGTTCCCGGTCAGCAGCATCCCGGCGGGCACCAAGCTGGACTCGGCCGATCTGAGGCTGTACTTCGACCAGACCCACACCACGGGTGACACCGAGGTCCAGCTGGAGGCGCACCGCGCCACCCAGGCGTGGACCGAGTCCGGGGCCACCTGGAACAACGCGAACGCGATCACGGGTGAGCTGTCGGGCACCTCGGTCCTCGTGGACAACGGTGAGGCCGGCCGCACGGCGGCGGTGGGTTCCTGGCCGGCGTCGGGCAACACGGCGTACACGCAGTACGCGGTGAACCAGACGTACATGTACAACAAGGATTCGGTCGCGGGTGACTCGTACACCTGGCAGCCGAGCCTTCCCGAGGACGGCACGTACCAGGTCGAGACGCACAACGTCCCGGCCTCGGACCGTGCGACGAACGCGCCGTTCACCGTCACCTACGACGGCGGGACGAAGGCCTACACGGTCAACCAGCAGGCCGGTACGGCCGGTGTGTGGAAGACGCTGGGCTCGCACCCGTTCAAGGCCGGAACCCTCGGCAAGATCGTTCTCGGTGACGGCCCCGCTTCCACCACGACCTCGGTGATCGCCGACGCGGTGCGGTTCACCAAGGGTGGTGTCGTCACCAAGCAGCCCGGTGAGCTCAACACCTGGCACACCTTCCCCGTCACCAAGACCGTCCAGTCCTGGATCGACGGCACGAACGTCAACAACGGCTTCGTGATCAAGGCCGGTGACGAGTCCGCGAACGGCCCCAAGGGCGGTCCGCGCTACGAGGGCAGCGAGTTCGGGTACGGCGGCGAGACCGCCAACTACCCCCGGCTCGTCCTGACCTTCGGCCGTCAGGGCGTCGACCTCGCCGCCCCGACCACGATCCACGACACCGGCGCCGAGCTGAACTGGTCCGCGTACCAGGAGAAGGACCCGGTCGGGACCGGTGACGACCTCGTCGAGTACCAGGTCCACCGCTCGATCAGCCAGACCTTCACCCCCTCCGCCGCCACCCTCGTCGCCCCGGTCGAACCCGGCACGACGTCGTACGCGGACACCTCGGCCGTCCCGACCAAGGGCAACGACCCCGACCCGTACGGCCGCGCGTACTACTACATGGTCGCGGTCAAGACGAAGGACGGCCAGGTCGTCGCCGCGCCCACCCAGCTCGTCCGCCTGCCCAAGGCCGGCCGGACGACCAAGGTGCTGGACGCGACGCAGGACACCACCCTGTCCTCCCTGCGGACCACGCTCACGCACGACACCATCGACGACGGCGGGCCGAAGAACTGGCTCAGCGTCGGCAACAACTCGGCCACCTACGGCGACACCCGGGCGGTCCTGAAGTTCCCGGCCCTCGGCATCCCCGCCACGGCCCGGGTCCTCGACGCCAACGTCCGCCTCTGGTCCACCCAGACCGCCCAGGACACCACCGGCGCCGTCTACGAGCTCCGGCCGCTGACGCGTGACTTCGACGAGGCCACCGCCACCTGGGTCAAGGCCAACGCCACGGCCAACTGGACCGCACCGGGCGGCGACTTCGGCGCCGTGGTGGGCGACACGGGCGCGAAGACGAACGACCCGGCCCGCCACGACTGGAGTGTCGCCTCCCTGGCGCAGTCCTGGGTGACCACCCCCGCCTCGCAGCAGGGCGTCGTCATCAAGATGGCCGATGAGGCCGCCTCGCAGGAGCGCACTCTCTTCCTCTCCTCCGAGGGCACCGAGCAGCGCCTGCGTCCGCGCATCGTGGTCACGTACATCGACTCGACGACGGAGTCGACGTACTACGCGCCGCAGACCCCCGCGCGCATGACGCCGAACACCGACTACACGGTCGACTTCACCCTCACCAACACCACCGCTTCCTCCTGGAACGCGGCCGACCACGTCCTCACCTACAAGTGGGCCCTGCCCGACGGCACCGACGTCACCAACGGCGGCAACCAGGTGCAGACCGCGCTGCCGGCGAACGTCGCGCCCGGTGACAGCGTCGACCTCCAGGCCGTGGTGAAGACCCCGATCAACTCGGACAACGGCAACAAGCGCACCGACTACGTCCTGACCTGGGACGTCTACAACAAGACGACCGGCACGTGGACGTCGGGCACCTCCGGCATTGCGGGCCTGAAGCAGAACGTGGCGGTGGAGGACCCCACCTCCAACAGCCTCGGCCTGGAGAAGTTCTACTCCTACACGGGCAAGAACACCGGCGCCGGCTCGACCGTCATGAACAACCTGGCCTCGGGCAATACGGTCTGGTCGTACAACGCGTTCACCAACCCCGGCCGTGGCATCACCACCTTCGTCCGGTTCGCGTACAACAGCCTCGACACCTCCGACACCGTCTCCGGTCACGGCTGGTCCTTCCAGGCCTCCGGCCCGATCCGGCTGGGCGCGCCGCTGGAGTTCCATCCGAAGCCGCACCCGACCGAGATCCGTCTCCCCGACGGCGACGGCACGACCCACGTCTTCCGTGAGCAGTCGGACGGCTCGTGGAAGGCCCCGGCGGGCGTCCACTACAAGCTGACGGCGAAGGCCGGACTGGACTGCACGCCGCTGAAGGACCCGGTCCCCGACGCCTGGACGATGACCCGTCCCGACGGCACCCGGTTCCTGTTCGGCTGCGACGGCTACATGACGTCGCTGGTCGACAAGAACGGCAACACCCAGACGTACACCTACGAGGAACGCAAGTCGAACAACAAGCCGACCAAGTTCCTCAAGTACATCACCGACCCCGCCGGACGGCAGTCGCTGACGGTCGAGTACTACTCCAAGGCCGACAGCAACAACCCGAAGATCATCGACCACATCAAGTCGATGGCCGACATCGGGGGCCGCAAGACCACCTTCGAGTACTCCGACAAGGGCCTGCTCACCAAGTTCACCAACGGTGCCGGCTCCACCCAGCCGAAGGTGTTCGCCTTCGAGTACGACGCCACCCAGGGCAACAAGAACGTCAAGCTGGTCAAGGCCACCGACCCGCGCGGCAACGCCACCCAGCTGACGTACAACTACCCGCAGACCGGCGACGACCCGAAGTACCACTGGTGGACCAAGACGATCACCGACCGTCTCCAGGGCGCCACGGGCTTCACCTACGCCGCGAACGCCGGCAACACCAAGTTCACCGACACCACCGCCACCGACGCCGAGTCGCACGCGACCAAGTACGTCATCGACGACTTCGGCCGCGGTGTGCAGACGACGAACGCCAACTCCCAGGTCACCAAAATGGGCTGGGACGCGGACAACAACGTCACCTACCTGGAGGAGAACAACGGCGCGAAGGCGGCGTACTGCTACGACCAGAAGACCGGCTACCCCCTGTGGTCACGGGACGCGGAGAACAACAAGGCCGGTGTCCCGCCGTCCTCGGACTGCGCGCCCGGCGTGTTCCCGGCGAACTCGACGAGATTCGAGTACCGGACCCGGGTGGACGGCTACGCGGCGGACCTCGTCACCAAGACCTCTCCGGAGGGCCGCAAGTGGCAGTTCGGGTACGACTCGTTCAGCAACCTGAAGACGGTCACCGACCCCAAGGGCGTCGCCACCACAACGGCCGGTGACTACACCTCCTCGTACGAGTACGACTCCTACGGCCAGCTGACCAAGGCGACCGACGCCAACGGGCGTCCGACTGTCAACAGTGGCTTCGGACCCCATGGCTACCCGGCGAAGATCACGGACGCGCTGAACAACTCGATGTCGTACGTGTACGACGAGCGCGGCCAGGTCACCGAGGTCGTCGACCCGCTGGGGAAGAAGACCACGCAGACGTACGACACGTTCGGACGCCCGCTGGTCTCCAGCCAGCCGAAGGACCAGGCCACCGGCGTGCTGATCACCTCGCCGGCTCCCGTCTACGACGCCAACGACAACGTGACCAAGTCGACCGCGCCCAACGGCGCGGTATCCACGGCGGTCTACGACGCGGCGGACCAGGTGGTGTCGGCGACCGCGCCGGCCAACAACACCACCGATCCGCGCACGTCGACGTACACCTACGACAAGGTCGGAAACCTGAAGACGTCCACCGAGCCCCGGGGCTCGCTGACGACGTCGGACGCCACCGATCACATGACCTCGAACACCTATGACGCGATCTACCAGCTCACGGCGGTCGCGAACGCCGAGGGCCACAAGATCACCTACGCCTACGACAGCGTGGGCAACGTCAACAAGGTCATCGACCCGAAGAAGCACGCCACCGCCGACCCGGACGATTTCACGTCCTCGTCGCTGTACGACCTGAACCACCGGGCCGTGCAGGTCACGGACGCGGCCGGCAACTTCACCAAGCAGTCCTACGACAAGGACGGCCTCGTCGTCTCGACGACGGACAAGGAGAACAACACCACCACCATCACCTACGACGAGCGCGGCAAGCAGACCGAAGTCAAGGTCCCCCGTGAGGGCACCACGACGCGTTCGACGAAGTTCGAGTACGACCAGGTCGGCAACACGACCCGGGTGATCACCCCGCGCGGCACGGCCACGGCCGGCGCCGACGACTTCGCGGTCCGCACGACGTACGACGAGCTGAACCGTCCGAAGCGGAAGTACCAGCCGTACGACCCGAACGACGCCCGTCACAACAAGGCGGACGTCTACACCGAGACCACCTACGACGCGGTGGGCCGCGTGGTGAAGAGCTCCTCGCCGCCGTCGGAGGGTGAGACGGTCCGCAACGACACCACGTACACCTACTTCGACAACGGCTGGACCAAGTCCGCCACGGACCCGTGGGACATCGTCACCACGTTCGACTACAACGACATGGGCCAGCAGGTGCGGCGCACGCTCACCTCGGCGGGCGGATCCTCCGACCGCACCATGGCGTGGACCTACTACGTCGACGGCAGCCTGAAGTCGAAGTCGGACGACGGTGTGCCGGTCGGCAAGAGCGTGGTCCTCGTCGACAACTCGGACGCCCAGAACGTCTCCTCCACCGGTACGTGGGCAACGGGCGACCTCACCGGGCAGCACGGCTACGACCACCGCACGCACGCAACGGGCAGTGGTACGGACGCGTTCACCTGGACCCTGCACATCCCGAAGGACGGCACGTACACCGCGTATGTGAAGTACCCGAAGGTGACCGGCGCGGCGACGGCCGCCACGTACACGCTGACCCACGGCACGACGACCGAGCCGTCGGCGACGAAGGACCAGAACGCGTCCGCCGGCACGTGGGTGTCGCTCGGTTCCTACAGCCTCAAGCAGGGCGAGGACACCAAGCTCAAGCTCGCCCAGAGCAGCGGTGGCGTGGTCGTCGCGGACGGTGTGAAGCTCGTCCGGGACACCACCGGTGAGACGGACACGGAGAAGAACTCCTTCACGTACGCCTACGACGTCAACGGCAACATGACGTCGATCGGCGACACCTCCTCCGGCACGAAGGTCGACGCCTACACGGTCGCGTACACGGGCCTCAACCAGGTCCAGAAGGTGACCGAGGCGCTGGCGGGCCAGGAGAAGAAGGTCACGTCCTTCACCTACGACGTCAACGGCCAGACCGACACCGTCACGCACCCCGACCAGTTCGCCAAGTACACCTACGACCTGCGTGAGCTGGTCAAGACGGTCTCCGTGGGCAAGTCGGCCACGGACACCTCGCCCAAGGTGTCGTCGTACACCTACACGGCCCGCGGCCAGAAGCTGAAGGAGACCAAGGCCAACGGCAACACCGTCGACCACACGTACCTCCTCGACGGAGCCGAGAAGACGACCACGGAGAAGAAGCCCAACGGCACGCTGGTCGCCTCCCACACCTACGCCTACGACGCCAACGGCAACAAGGCGCAGGACGTCGCGAAGAAGATGAACGCCGACAACCACGCGGCGTTCCTCGACTCCACGACGGACTACACCTACGACCCGGTCGACCGGCTCACCAAGACCGTCAAGACGGGCAACGGCGCGGGGACGGACATCTACGTCCACGACGACAACGCCAACGTCATCAGCCAGACGGTCAAGAACACCACGACCACGTACGACTACGACCGCAACCGGCTGCAGAGTGCCGCCGTGGGCGGCCAGAGCTCGACCTACACCTACGACCCGTTCGGCCGTCTCGAGACGGTCACCGCGGGCGGCAAGGTCATCGAGCGGAGCGTGTACGACGGCTTCGACCACGTCGTGGAGTCCCAGAAGGCGGACGGCGCGGGCGTACTGAAGTCGACGAAGTACACGTTCGACCCGCTGGACCGCACGTCGTCGAAGACGTCGGACGGGAAGACGACCGATTTCACCTACCTGGGCCTCTCCGGTGAGGTGCTCGGTGAGGAGGTCGCCGGCAAGGTCACCAAGTCGTACCAGTACAGCCCGTGGGGCGAGCGCCTGTCGCAGGTCAAGCACAACACCGACGGCACGACGGAGGACGGCTACTACGGCTACAACAGCCACACCGACGTCGAGACGCTCACCGACAAGAACGGTGACACCAAGGCCACCTACGGCTACACCGCCTACGGCTCGGACGACAAGGACGACTTCACCGGTATCGACAAGCCCGACACCGCCGACCCGACGAAGGAGGCCTACAACCCCTACCGCTTCAACTCCAAGCGGTGGGACGCCCAGTCCGGCACCTACGACATGGGCTTCCGCAACTACAACCCGGGGCTCAACCGCTTCACCACCCGGGACATGTACAACGGGGCACTCGCCGACATGAACCTCGGCAACGACCCGTTCACCGGAAACCGGTACGCCTTCGGCGGCGGCAACCCGGCCAGCAGCGTCGAGATCGACGGACACTTCGACTGCGGCGTCTGCTCCACCGTGGCCGACACCGCGAGCGACTGGCTGAAGAGCGCGGCCAACGAGGTGGACGACGCCGCCACCAAGGCGGCGTCCGGGGGTTCCGGCGCGCTGAGGTTCCTCAGCAAGGCGTCGGGAATCGGCACGGCGGCCTACGTCTTCTTCGATACGCTCGGTTTCGACCTCGACGGGTCGTCGACAGCGTCCCGTGAGTCGGAGATCGGCGAGGAGTACAACTACAACCTCGGACGCCTCACCACTCCGGACAAGGACGTCGAGTGGCGGCCGTACGCCGACCTGGCTCTGCGGCAGGACAACTGCAGCAAGGGCCAGAGTGCGATCTACTACCTGCCTCTCGACGGGCAGGGTCGAGCACAGGGCGGGCGCGCCTGCCTGACGGCCGGGGACTACAACTACGAGAAGGACGACGGTTCGGACGCGTTCCCGGGGGTCACGTCGAAGATCTACGGTACCCGTACCCAGTTCCCGATCGACTGGTCGAAGATTCCCAAGGGCTATTACAGCCGCCAGAATGCTGACCGGCAGGGACTCGACTACGTTCAGCGCGGCCATCTGATCGGCAAGCAACTCGGTGGCAGTGGCACCGACATGCGCAATCTGGTGCCCCTGTACAACGAGGCGAACTCACCGGTCATGTCGAGCTTCGAGAACGAGGTCGCCGCCCGAGTCAAGGCCGGTGAGACGATCTACTACCAATCCGATGCCAACTACGTCGGGGACAGTCCGATCCCGGCCAGCATCTCCATCAGATGGACCAGTCTGACCACCGGACAGTCAAAGGCCATTTCGATACCGAACGTGCCATGACCTCGATGAGAGGGAAGAGGTCGTCGCGGTAACCTGAGAACGGGCTCCGTCCCCGAGCACCGGTGCGTGCTCGGGGACGGAGCCACCTTCGATTCCCCCACAAGAAGCGGAGCGTTGTGCAGATGTCATGGGTCCAGCAGATCCTGGAAGCAGTCGGCCGCCGGTCGGAAGACGTACACGTCGACTGGCCGACGGTGGAGTCGGAACTGGGCACGCCGCTTCCGGCGGATTTCAAGCAGTTGTGCGAGGTGTTCGGCCGGGGTGAGTTCAATGGCTTTCTGTATCTCTACACGTCGAAGGGCGGTACTCACCTGGAGGTGATCGACAGCCTGCGGCGGCTCCATCGTGCGCTCGATAGCTTTCCCGAGGCCGAGAGTGTCTACGACCCCTACCGGATCTACGCCCCCGGGAAAGAGGGGCTCATCAGGTGGGCGGGGGCGGCAGCCGAGGGGTACGAGTACTTCTGGCTCGCGAACGACCCGGATCCGGAGAACTGGCCGATCGTCGCGCGAACGGACCACACGGAGGAATGGCACACCTACCGGATGAGCACCTCCGAATTCGTCCACCGCATGTTGACGGATGAGGAGTTCAAGCCGTTCACCATGACTGGATACGCGCCGTCGCCGAAGTACGTGTCCTACGCCGATCCTGAGTGACCGACGGACTTCGCCGTCACCTCGCGATCGCGGACGGGACCTGGCTCACACCGGCACAGCCGCCCTCGTGAGCCAGGTCCCGTAAGTCGTAGACCGCGATCAGCCCGTACTCAAGGCCGCGGTTCAGCCGTCCACGATGCGCGTTCGGACCACAACTCGCGACGATCCCCTCGCAGTCGGCAACGGCCTGAACTGCTGAGCGACGACAGAACGCACTCCGCGGGGCGCCCCGTCCAAGGCCCGCAGCACACGATCACGCCCTTCAGCCGGAAGACGCTCCAGCATCCGCACGACCTCGGCACGGTCTTCCCCGGTCGATGTCACCGCTCGCCCGCAAGGTCGAGATCGTCGCTGCGCTTCTCGGCCTCGATCTCGGCACCCCGGGGGCGGCGCCACGGGCGCGCGATCGGACGGGACACAGCCCGCCACCACGCCTCCCCCGGCAACTTCCCCGCCGGCTCGAAAGGCTCACCAGGCCGCGGGAACGCCACCGCCTGGCCAGCCTCCTCCGCCACGTCCCGCGTCCACTCCCCCGGCTCCGCCCACGCATGGAATGCCAGGCTGAACGTGCCCCAGTGGATCGGCAGCATGACGCCGGACGCCGCACCGCCCTGGAGGTCCAGATGGGCCCGCATGCCCTCCTCGGGAGTCATGTGGATGTCGGTCCAGAACTCCGAGTACGCGCCGATCTGGATCATGGTGGCGTCGAAGGGGCCGTGGGCGGCGCCGATGTCCTTGAAGCCGGAGAAGTAGCCGGTGTCCCCGCTGTGGAAGATCCGGTGCTCGGGGCCCTGGACGACCCAGGAGGCCCAGAGCGTGTGCTGCCGGTTGCGGATGCCCCGGCCGCAGAAGTGGCGGGCCGGGGTGGCCGTGAGCCGCAGCGCGCCGATCTCGGTGGACTCGTTCCAGTCCAGCTCGTGGAGGCGGGAGGCGGCCACGCCCCAGCGCTCCAGGTGCGCCCCGACGCCGAGCGGCACCGCGAAGACGGTGTCGGTGGTGGCGAGCGCCTTGATCGTCGGCAGGTCGAGGTGGTCGTAGTGGTCGTGCGAGATCACGACGACGTCGACCGGGCCGAGCGCCGCGAGGGGCGCGGGCACCGGGTGGAGCCGCTTCGGGCCGGCGAAGGGGAAGGGGGAGCAGCGGTCTCCCCAGACCGGGTCGAAGAGGACCCGGTGCCCGTCGATCTCGGCGAGGACGCCGGAGTGCCCCATCCAGGTGAGGCGCAGCCCGGTGACCGGCGCCTTGGCCAGGTCGGCGACGGTGGTGGGATGGACGGGGATCGTGCCGGTGGGGGCTCGGCGCGCGCGTCCTTCCTTCTCGAAGTAGATCTTGGCGAACTCCAGGGTGGAGCCCGAGGGCCCGCGGCGGGCCGGTTCGGGGTTCTGGAAGATCCCGTCCGCGAAGTTCGGCGAGCGGCGGATGCGGGCGAGGCGCGCGCCCGCGGGGTCCGCGCCGAAGGACTCGGGGCGCAGCGCGCGCAGCCGAGCCCGTGGGGAACGGTCGGAGCCGGTACCGGTCACAGGACCTCCTGATCTCTGGGGGTCGTTCCATTATGGGCGGCCCGCGCCGCTGACGGCCGGGAAGGCCGGTCATACTGAATCGCTGTTCAGTAAAACCCTCGTTCCGCACCAGCCCCTCCGAGGAGACCCGCGATGAGCCCCACCCCCCTGCTGTCCGTCGACTGGACCGATCACGTGACCGGCCGCCGGGGCCATCTGGTCGTCGACCGGCTGGTGCGCGGGGTGGCCAGCGGCGGCCTGCGGATGCGCGAGGGGTGCACGGTGGCCGAGGTCACCGGGCTCGCCCGCGGCATGACCATGAAGGAGGCCCTGCACTACGACCCCGAGGCCCGCTACGTCCCGCTGGGCGGCGCCAAGGGCGGCATCGACTGCGATCCCCGCTCCCCCGAGGCGTACGGCGTCCTCGTGCGCTATCTGCGGGCCATGCGGCCGTACATCGAGCGGTTCTGGACCACCGGGGAGGACCTCGGGCTCACCCAGGACCTGGTGGACCGGGCCGCGGCCGAGGCCGGGCTGGTCTCGTCCGTGCAGGCGGTGTACCCGCTCCTCGACGACGAGGCGACGGCCCGGAAGCGGCTCGCCGACGCGTTCGCGATCGAGGTGGACGGGATCGGGCTCGACGAACTGGTCGGCGGGCTCGGTGTCGCCGAGTCCGTGCTCGTCGCCCTCGACCGGGCCGGGCGGGCGCATGCCGGGACCCGGGTGTCGGTGCAGGGGCTCGGCACGATGGGCGGGGCGGCCGCCCGGTTCCTGGCCAGGGCCGGGCTGCGGGTGGTGGCCGTCGCCGACGTCCGGGGCACGATCGTGAACCCCGACGGCCTCGACGTCGAGGCGCTGCTCGCCGCCCGCGACGCCCACGGCGCGGTCGACCGCACGGCCCTGCGGCCCGGCGACCGGGAGGAGCCCCGGGACGCCTGGCTCGCGGTCGACGCGGAGGTCCTGGTGCCGGCGGCCGTCTCGTACGCGATCGACGCCTGGAACCAGGGACGGATCACGGCCCGCTGGATCGCGGAGGCGGCCAACATGCCGGTCCTGGCGGAGGCCGAGGAGGCCCTCGCCGCGCGCGGGGTGACCGTGCTGCCCGACGTGGTCGTGAACTCGTGCACCAACGCCTGGTGGTGGTGGACGCTCTTCGGCGACATCGAGGCCGACGCCGGGCAGGCCTTCGACCGGGTCCGGCGGTCCATGCGGGAGCTGGTGGGCGGCATGCTCGACCGGGCGGCGGCGGACGGCACGAGCCCGCGCGCCGCGGCGCACGCGCTGGTCGCGGAGCGGTTGCCGCTGATCGCCGAGCGTTACGGCTGGTACTGAGCCGTCCCGACCCGGTCCGAGCCGGTCGGAGGCTGTCGGAGCCGGGCCGATCCGGTTCGACCCGGCCCGAGCCGCTCCCAGGCCGCGCGCCGGGCTCCGGGCTCCGCGCGCCGGGCTCCGCGACGATCATGCCCGCGTCATGTGCTGTGTAGGCTGCCCGACGTGGCGAGAGTGCGGTTGAGCGTGGCGGAGCGGCGGGAGGAGCTGTTGCGGGCCGCCGTCGAACAGATCGAGGCCCGGGGCGTCACAGCCGTCCGGATCTCCGACGTGGCCTCGGCCCTCGGGGTGAGCAACGCCCTCGTGCTCTACCACTTCTCGACCAAGGAACAGCTGGTCGCCGCCGCCTTCTCGCACGCCGCCGAGGGCGACCTCGCCCGCCTGCGACAGCTGCTCGGACGGCGCTCGACGGCGGTCCGCCGGCTGCGCGCCGCCGTGCGCTGGTACGCGCCGACCGGCCAGGCCAAGGGCTGGCGGCTGTGGATCGAGGGGTGGGCCGCCTCGCTGCGCGACCCCGAGCTGCGCGAGGTCGCGGCCTCGCTGGACCGGGAGTGGAAGGCGGCGCTCGCCCGGGTGATCGCGGAGGGGGTCGCGGCCGGCGAGTTCCGCTGTGCGGATCCGACCGCGGCGGCCTGGCGGCTCACCGCGTTCCTCGACGGGCTCGCGGTCCAGACGACGGCGTACGCCGGCTCCCTCTCGCGCGCCACGCTGCTGCGGTGGGCGGACGCCGCCCTCGCCCGGGAACTGGGACTGGACCTGCCCGAGGAGACACGGGGCGGCGCACCGGACGAGGACGGGACACGGGAAGGGGACCGGGCGCGGGATCACGGCGGGCCGGAGGAGCCGCCCGGCCCGTAGCCGCCGGAGCGGACCTCGGCGGCGTCAGAGCAGCTCGAAGACCGCCGAGACGGTGACCTGCTCCTCGATCTCGCCCGGGGCCAGCGGGACGCCCGGCTCGTCCGCTGCCATCGGGGGCACCGCGCCGGAGCCGGGACGCACCGAGTCGCCCTCGCTGAGCGAGACCAGCCGGCCGAGCCGGTGTCCGCTGAGCCGCGCGTGCTGCGAGGCCTTGTCGTACGCGTCCTGGAAGGCGGCCTCACGCGCCTTCGTCCGCAGCGCCGACGGGTCGGCGACGTCGAAGACGACGCCGTTGATCCGGCCCGCGTCCCCGATGGCGTCGTTGACGGCGCCGATGACCTGCCCGGTGCTGTCGAGGTCGCGGATCTTCACGGAGAAGGACTGTCCGGCCTGGTACCCGGTCACCTTGCTCTCCCCGTCCGTGCTCTGCGTGTACACCGGGGAGAGCGAGAGGCTGTCGGTCCGGATGTCCCGGTCGGCGATCCCCCGCTTGCGCAGCACGCCGAGGAGCGCCTCGGCCGAGGCGCTCTGCGCCGCCATGGCCTCCTTGGCCGTCTTACGGGCGGCCTCGACCCCGACGGACAGGATCGCCAGGTCCGGTGCGGCGGACGCCCGGCCCGTCCCGGTGACGGAGACCGTGGCGGGCGCGGCCGCCGGAGCCGCGGTGCGGAGAGCGGCCGGCCCGGGCGCGGCGGCCAGGGCGGGGCCCGCCGTGCCGGCCAGCAGCCCGCCGAGCACGGCGGTGGCGGCGAGCAGCCGAGCGGTGCGGCGCGTCACGGGCGCGCGGGTGGTCGTCGCGGTACGGGCGGTCCGGTGCTGGCGGGTCGTCACAGGCGGTCCCTTCAGGGGTGGGTGCCGGAGCCCCGGCGGGCACATCCCAGCACCCGGCGCCGTCGCCTCCCGCACGCCACTCCTGACCAGCGGCCCCCTTCACCTCTCCGTACCAGCCGGGACCCCGCCCCGGGCCCCGCTCAGGTCTGGACGAGCGGCTCGTACGCGGCGGAGTCCAGTCCGAAGGTCCAGGCCACGCCCTCCCGCGCGGTCCGGGTCGAGGGCGGCACCCGCAGCCAGTAGGTGCGGTGGCTGCCGTCCGGCTCGGGGGTGGAGTTGACCACCTCGACCATCACCACGTCCTCGTCGTCGGCCAGTGCGACGCGCCACAGGACGCCCGTCTCGTCGCGGTGCTCGTGCCGGGCGCCCGACTCCGCGAGGTAGCGGTCGTAGCCGTAGTACTCCAACATCACGCGCCGCAGTTCGGCGTTCTCCTCCTCGCGTATCAGCTCGGGGGTGAGGTCGGCGAGATCGGCCAGGAAGTCGGCGTCCACCGGCATGCCCCGCCAGGCGTGGAGGGCGAAGCCGTCGGGGTACGCGAGCGCCGGGCCGTCGCCCCGGTCCAGGCGCCCGGCCTCGTCCCGGTGGAGCTCCACCGGGCGCTCGCAGACCACGGCGACGTTCTCGTAGGGCCACCACCAGCCGGCGTGCCGGGCGACGGCGGCGAGCCCCGCGAGCCGCTCGCCCCGCCCGTCGAACGCGGCGAGCCAGGCGGCGTCGTGCTGGCCGAGCACCGCGTCGAACAGCACGAGCCGCACGGCGGTCGCCTCCCGCGCGGTCCCGTCGGTGACCCTTTCCGCCGCGGCCTCCGTCACCCCGGCCCGGATCCGCTCGGCGAGCTCCCGCGTGAGGTCCCAGAGCCCCGCGCCGGTCGCCTGCCAGTGCGCCGCCCAGCCGGCCGGGCCGAGCTCGTCGTGGAGGCGCCGCCGCTCATCGGCCCAGGGCCGTGTGCGCACCTCGTCCCGTACCGAACGGCCCGGGTCGTCAAGCCCCCTGACGAGCGCTGCCGCCGCGAGCGGCGAGTCGGCCCAGAGCACGCGCGCGGGCTCGGCGAGCCCCGCCGTGCGGTAGGCGAGCCGGATGCCGGCCTCGGCGGCGGCGCGATCGGCCGGTCCGGTGGCCGCGGCGACGGCCCGCCACGTGTCCTGTGCGGTGGTGCGGTTCATGTTCATGCCGATGTCCCCCGAGTCCTCGTCCTTGCCCATGTCGAGCCCCTCACGTCCCTTCACGCCCGTCGGGTCGTCAGTCCGCGACGATCCGGTAGGCGCCGGGCACGTACTCCCGCTGCCGCACGACCCGGTACCAGCCCTTGGGCAGGGCTATCGGGGCGTGCTCCTCGTGCACCACCCGGCCGCCCTCGGGCAGTTCGAGCAGCAGCGGGCCGATGGGCCCCGACTCCCGCACGAGCCGCCCGGGTCCGGGAATCGCGTGGGCGTGCCCGGTGACCTCGCCGAGGGCGAGGACCAGGCGGCCCCTGGCGTCCCTCGGCTCCCCCGCCGCGGCCTTCGCGCGGGCCGGTACGGCCGTCTCGTCGACGGGCGCGATCAGCACGTCTCCCTGCCGGTACATGGCTCTCCCCTCCCCGTTCGGCGCGCTTCGCCCGAACACGAGAACGACGCTAGAGGCCGGGTCTGACAATCGGTCGGATCCTCGCCCCGAGCCCGGTGGAGCGGCCCCCGGCGAACGGCGTTGTCGGTGCCGCTTGGTAGAACTCTTGGCATCAGCCGATCAACGTCGTCCGTTGTCTGGAGCACCGCCATGACCATCGGGAAATACCAGCAGGTTTTCCACGGCCTTCCCGTGTTCGACTTCCCGAGTGCCGACGCGGACGGGACCGCGCCCGCCGCGCTGCCCGACGCGGCCGCCGTCGCCTGGCGGATCTCCGCCCCGACGTACAGCGAGCCCGAGGACGAGCTCTGGGAGCCGCAGTTCGAGCGGTTCCTCAAGACGGTCGATCCCGCGCGGGTGCGCGCGCTGGTCGTCGGCGGCTGGGACGAGGCGTACGAGGACTCGTCCGCCCCCATCGTCGCGGCGCTGGTCGCCGCCGCCGACCGGCTCACCGGCCTGCGCGCGGTGTTCCTCGGCGACATGACGGGCGAGGACTGCGAGATCTCGTGGATCATCCAGTCCGATGTGACGCCGCTGCTCGCCGCCTACCCCGCCCTGCGGGAGTTCGGGGTGCGCGGGGGCACGGCGCTGGCCTTCCCCTCGGTCCGGCACGACGCCCTGGAGACCCTGGTCGTCGAGACGGGCGGCCTGCACGCCGAGGTCGTGCGCGGGATCGCCGGCAGCGAGCTGCCCGCCCTGGAGAACCTGGAACTCTGGCTCGGCACCGACGAGTACGGCGGCGACAGCACCGTCGAGGACCTGGCTCCCCTGCTCGCCGGCACGGGCTTCCCCGCCCTGCGGCGCCTGGGCCTGTGCAACAGCGTCATCCAGGACGAGGTCGCCGCGGCCGTGGCCGGTGCCCCGGTCGTCGCCCGGATCGAGCGGCTCGCCCTCTCCATGGGCGTCCTGACCGACGAGGGCGCGGCGGCCCTCCTCGACGGGCAGCCGCTGACCCACCTCACCCACCTCGACCTCTCCCACCACTACCTGTCGGAGGCCATGCGTGAGCGGGTCCGGGCCGCGCTCGCCCCGCACGGCGTCACGGTCGACCTCGATGACCCGCAGGACGCGGAGGACGACGGCGACAGGGTCTACCGGTACGTCGCGGTAGCCGAATGACCACCGCCCCGCGCCTCGTCGTGGTCGGCGATCCGGCGGGCCGCCGCGTCGCGTTCTTCCAGGACGCGCTGCGGTCCGCCGGGCTCCCCGGGGCGCGGGTGGTGTCCTGGCCTGACGTGCTGGGCGGCCGGGCGCGGTTCGCCCCCGGCGAGACCGTACGCATCGACTCCCCCGGTGAGGATCCGGAGGCCGACCGGCTGCTGCGCGGGGTCGACGACCCGGCCCGCGTCGAGGGCTCCGGTCGCTGGTACGCCCGGTTCACCGCCGCCGTCTCCGAGCTCTCGGGGGCCGTGGCGGAGGCGGGTGCGTCCCTGGTCGACGACCCCGGCGAGCTCGCGGTCCTGTTCGACAAGCGGCTGAGCCACGGCCGGCTGCGGGCGGCCGGTGTGCCGGTGCCCGATTCGCCGACCTCCGGCCCCGACGCACCGGCCGTGGGCGGCTGGACGGACCTCCGGTCGCTGCTCGACACGGCCGGGCTGCGGCGGATATTCGTGAAGCTCGCACACGGCTCGTCCGCCTCGGGAGTGCTCGCGGTGGAGACGAACGGCGCGGGCAGGATCCAGGCGACCACCTCGGTGGAGCGCGGCCCGGACGGACGCCTCTTCAACTCCCTCCGGGTCCGGCGCTACACAAGCGAGCGGGAGATCGCCGCGATCGTGGACGCCCTCGCCCCCGACGGGCTGCACGTCGAGCGCTGGCTGCCGAAGGCCACGCAGGACGGGCGGGCCGCCGACCTGCGAGTGGTGGTGATCGACGGCCGGGCCACCCATGCCGTCGTCCGCACCAGCCGCTCCCCCATGACCAATCTGCATCTGGGCGGCGCCCGGGGCGACCTGGCCGCGGCCCGGGCCGCGATCGCCGCGGCAGGCGGGCGGTGGGAGGACGCGCTGGGCGTGTGCGAGCGGGCCGCCGCCGCCTTCCCCGGCACCCGGTGCGTGGGCGTCGACCTGCTGCCCACCACCGGCTGGCGCCGCTTCGCGGTGGGCGAGGTCAACGCCTTCGGCGATCTGCTGCCGAGGCTCACGGGACTGCCGGGCAGCGGCGCCGAGGGCCTCGACACGTACGCGGCGCAGGTCGCCGCTCAGTTCCCCCACACCACCGACGCCCGCCACACCCACGCCGACCCCCGCCTCACCCACGCGACCCCCCGCACCACAGGAACGAGCACCACGTGAATCAGCCCGACATGAACGCGATCGTCGGCAGCCACGACCTGCTCCTGGTCACCCTCGACACGCTGCGGTACGACGTGGCGGCCGAGCTGGCGGCCGAGGGTCGCATCCCGCACCTGGCCCGGCACCTGCCGGGCGGGGTCTGGGAGCGGCGGCACGCGCCCGGCAGCTTCACGTACGCCTCCCACCAGGCGATCTTCGCGGGCTTCCTGCCGACCCCGGCCGCTCCCGGGCCGCATCCCCGCCTCTTCGCGGCCCGGTTCGCGGGCAGCGAGTCGACCGCCGACGGCACGTACGTCCACGACACCCCGGACCTCGTCTCGGGGCTCGCGGGCGAGGGCTACCGGACGGTCTGCGTCGGGGGGGTGGGCTTCTTCAACAAGCAGCCGCCGCTCGGTTCCGTCCTCCCCGGCCTGTTCCAGGAGAGTCACTGGGAGCCGTCCTTCGGCGTCGCGTCCCCGACGTCCTTCGCGTCCCAGGTGGACCGCGCCGAGGAGGTCGTCGCCGCGCTCCCCCGCGAACGGCGGCTCTTCCTCTTCGTCAACGTGTCCGCGCTGCACCAGCCCAACTGGTTCCATCTGCCGGGGGCGACCCGCGAGGCCGGGGACTCCCGGGCCACCCACGCGGCGGCCCTCGAATACGTCGACCGGCACATCGGACGGCTGTTCGCCGCGATGAGCAGCCGGCGCCCCTGCTTCGCGATCGTCTGCTCGGACCACGGCACCGCGTACGGGGAGGACGGCCACACCGGCCACCGGCTCGGCCACGAGGTCGTGTGGACCGTGCCGTACGCGCAGTTCGTCCTGGACGGCCCCGCGCTGGAGGCGACGGCATGAGCGAGACCACCATCCCCCGCCCGTACCGCAGCTACGTCTACGCGTATCCGCACAAGACGGCGTACCGCGCGCTCCCCGACCGGCCCTCCCTCGGCGCCCTCTGGGAGGCGGAGCCGAAGGACGCGCTCTCCCTCTACGCGCACATACCGTTCTGCGAGGTCCGCTGCGGTTTCTGCAACCTCTTCACCCGCATCGGCGCGCCCGACGAGCTGACCACCCGCTATCTCGACGCCCTCGACCGCCAGGCCACGGCGGTCCGCGAGGCGCTCGGCGACCCCCGGGGGGACGGCGCTCCGGTGCGGTTCGCGACGGCCGCGTTCGGCGGTGGCACGCCCACCTTCCTCACCGCCGGCGAGCTGGAGCGGCTGTGCGACATCGCCGAGAAGCGGATGGGGGTCGACCTGCGGGCGGTGCCGCTCTCCGTCGAGACCTCCCCCGCGACCGCGACCGCCGACCGGCTCGCGGTTCTCGCCGAGCGGGGCGCGACCCGTCTCAGCATCGGGGTGCAGAGCTTCGTGGAGGCGGAGGCCCGGGCGGCGGTCCGGCCGCAGCGGCGCGCGGACGTCGAGGCCGCCCTCGGCCGGATCCGGGACACCGGCGTGCCCGTCCTCAACATCGACCTCATCTACGGGATCGACGGACAGACCGAGCAGTCCTGGCGCTCCTCGCTCGACGCGGCGCTCGCCTGGCAGCCCGAGGAGCTGTACCTCTACCCGCTGTACGTGCGCCCGCTCACCGGCCTCGGCCGGATCTCCCCCGACGCCGACCGCGAGTGGGACGAGCGGCGGCTGCGCCTCTACCGGTACGGCCGGGACCACCTCCGCGCGCAGGGGTACGAGCAGGTGTCGATGCGGATGTTCCGGCGGACGGACGCCGCTCCCCTCGGCCCGGACGACTACGCCTGCCAGACAGACGGGATGATCGGTCTGGGCTGCGGCGCCCGCTCGTACACGTCGGCGCTGCACTACTCCTTCGACTACGCCGTCGACATGCGCGAGATCCGCTCGATCATCGACGCCTACACGGAGACCGAGGACTTCTCGCGCGTCGAGGTGGGCCGGTGGGTCGACGCGGAGGAGGCCCGCCGCCGCCATCTGCTCCAGTCGCTGCTCCAGGCGGAGGGCATGCCGGTCACCGGCTACGAGGAGCGGTTCGGCTCCTCGCCGTTCACGGACTTCCCCGTGGAGCTGGCCCGGTTCGAGGCCCTCGGCTGGCTCGACGCGGACGCCCCCGCGGGGCTGCTCCGGCTCTCGCCTGAGGGGCTCGCGTACTCGGACGGGCTCGGCCCGGAGCTGTTCTCGCCCGACGTGCGGGCCGCCATGGCCGCGTACGAGCCGAAGTAGGGGCGGGCATGGATCTGACGCTGCTCTACCGCGGCCCGCTCGCCTCCTGCGACTTCGACTGCCCCTACTGTCCCTTCGCCAAGCGCCGGGACAGCCGCGAGCAGCTGCGCGCGGACCGGGCCGCGCTCGACCGGTTCACCGGGTGGGCCGCCGGGCAGACCGGCGACCGGCTGCGGATCCTCTTCACCCCGTGGGGCGAGGGTCTCGTGCGCTCCTGGTACCGGCGGGCGCTCGTCGACCTGTCGCGACTGCCGCACGTCGAGCGGGTGGCGATCCAGACGAATCTGAGCTGCCGGACGGACTGGCTGGCGGAGGCGGACCCGGCGAGCGTCGCCCTGTGGTGCACGTACCACCCGGGCCAGACGCCGTACGAGCGTTTCCTCGGCAAGTGCCGCGAGCTGACGGACGGGGGCATCCGGTTCAGCGTCGGTGTGGTCGGCCTGCCCGAGCACCGGGACGACGCCCGCCGGCTGCGCGCCGACCTGCCGCCGCACGTCTACCTCTGGGTGAACGCGGCCGAGGGGCACACGTACACGGACGCGGAGGCCGAGGAGTGGACGGGGATCGATCCGCTCTTCCCTTACAGCAGACGGCCGCACCGCTCGGCGGGGCTGCCGTGCCGTACGGGCGAGTCGGTGATCTCGGTGGACGGCGAGGGGACGGTACGGCGCTGCCACTTCGTCAAGGCGGAGCTGGGCAACCTGTACGACGGTTCGTACCGCGCCGCCCTGCGTCCCCGGGCCTGCCCCCTCGGCGTCTGCGACTGTCACATCGGCTACGTCCACCTGGAGACGCTGCCGCTGTACGACGTGTTCGCCGGCGGGGTCCTGGAGCGGATCCCGGCCGGCGGCCCGTCGCTGCTCAGAGAGGCATGAGGTCGGGGCGCTTGGCCTCGACGTGGTCGCCCGAGCTCTCGCCGCGCAGCCTGCGCCCGATCCAGGGCACGAGGTACTCCTTGGCCCAGTGGATGTCGTCGCGGCGCACCTCCAGCGTGCCGCGCGGGGGGCGCGGCGGCCACGCCTGGTCCGGGTCGGCGGGCACCGGCAGGCCGAGGACCTGGGCGGCGCGCAGGGCGACGCGGGTGTGGCCGTCGGGCGAGAGGTGCAGCCGGTCGTCGTCCCAGGCCCGCCGGTCCTGCACGGACTTGAGGGACCACAGGTCGAGGACCGGGCAGTCGTAGCGGTCCGCGATGGACCGGACGTGGGCGGTGTACGTGGCGATCTTCCCGCGCAGATGCCGGAGCACGGGGATGTCGCGGGTGTCGAAGCCGGTGGTCACCATGACCGTGCCGACGGCGGAGGTCAGGTCCGCGACGGCGCGCTCGAAGCGCTCGGCCACGTCGTCGGGGTCCGTGCCGGGCCGGATGATGTCGTTGCCGCCGGCACAGAAGGTCACCAGGTCGGGGGCGAGTTCCTTCGCCCGGGGGACCTGTTCCGCCACGATCTGGTCGAGCAGTCGCCCGCGTACGGCCAGGTTGGCGTAGCGGAAGTCGTCGTGCTCCGGCAGCTCGTCGGCGAGCAGGACCGCGAAGCGGTCCGCCCAGCCGACGTACGTCCCGTCGGGTCCGGGGTCTCCGACACCCTCGGTGAAGCTGTCACCGATCGCCGCGTACGACCCGAATGCGTTCTTGTCTCTTGATCTCGAATCGTCTGCCACGGGAGCACATCCTTCCCTTTCGGATGTGACCTACGCGACCGTAAGGAAGGGTTGACGTCGGGTGACATATGCCACCGATAAAGATTCTCCCAAGCCGGAATACGCCGGCGGCCCGGCACAGGTGTGCCGGGCCGCCGGGGAGCGTGCGTGTCAGACGGAGACGCCGTGCTGGCGCAGGTAGGCCAGCGGGTCGACGTCGGAGCCGTAGTTCGGGGAGGTACGGATCTCGAAGTGCAGGTGCGGGCCGGTGGAGTTGCCGGTCGAGCCGGAGAGGCCGATCTGCTGGCCGCCGCTGACGGTCTGGCCGGACGAGACGGAGAGGGAGGAGAGGTGGGCGTACTGCGAGTAGTTGCCGTCGGCGTGCTGGATGACGACCTCGTTGCCGTAGGCGCCGCTCCAGCCGGCGGAGACGACCGTGCCGGCGCCGACGGCGCGGACGGTGGTGCCGGAGGAGGCGATGAAGTCGACACCGGTGTGGTAGCCGGAGGACCACATGGAGCCGGAGGCGCGGTACGGGGTGGAGAAGCCGCCGCCGGCGACGGGCGTGACCCAGCCGGACGCGGAGGTATCGGCACCCGCCGACTGAGACGACTGAGACGACTGAGACGTCTGCGAGGACTGCGAGCTCTGCGACTCGGCGGAGGCGGCGGCCGGGGCGGCGGAGCGCTGGCTGCTGCGCGAGGCGCGCGAGGTGTCGCCGTTCTTCTCGGAGCTCTGCGTGCTCTCGGCGGCGGCCTTGGGCGCGGCGCTCTTCGGGGCGACGTGCTTGGGGGCGGCGTGCGCGGTGTTCTTGGCGCCGAGGGTGAGCTTCATGCCGGGCAGGATCAGCGAGGGGTTCTCGCCGACGACCTGGCGGTTGTCCTGGTACAGCTTCTGCCAGCCGCCCGCGAGGTGGTGCTCGCCGGCGATCTTCGACAGGTAGTCGCCGCTGACGACGGAGTACGTCTTCGGCGCGGCCTTCGCGGCGGCGGTCGGCGCGGCCTGGAGGGCGGCGGGCGCCTTCACCTGGGCGGCGGCGCTGACGGCCTGGGCGGGGACGGCGGCCGGGGCGGCCTGCTCGGCGGCGTGGGCCCCGGTGGCGCCGAGGAGCGGAAGCGCGACGACGGCGCCTCCGGTACCGGCGGCGACGAGTCCACGCGTGAGCGGGTTGGTCCTGGTACGGCGGTGCTTACCCTTCGCGGGCATGGCGAATTCCTCTCCGGCGCCTACGAGGTGAGCTGTCGGGTTCGGACTGGAGATGCCCGGCCGCGTTCTCACGCGGCTTCACCCCGAGCCGTCCTGTGTCGCGGGACCGGCGTACTTCCTGGGTCCCCCGCTCCTGCCACGCATGGGATGAGTGCGGATTCCGGACGGTGGCAGGATTCGGCGGTCCGACCGGATTGACGGTGACGCTAGACGAGCGGGGTCGGAGCGAACAAGCCGCAGATTTCCCCCGGCATTACACGGGCCGCATTCCGGGCGGAATTCCGGTCACCCTCCGTCGATGACGGTCCTTCGATTTCCTTTTTCCGTACGGCAATTGCCGGGGGCCTTCGGCCACGATCCGTCACTTCTATGACCCTGCTCACGCGGCTCGGCCCATCTCACCTGCAAACAGGGCGCGTTCTCCCTTACCCCTCATTTCGGACAGATCGCCCATTCCCGTCCGAGGGGGTGCGCAGACCCCCTCCCACCTGGATGATTGTCCTAGGCACCGATCTCGCATCGGGCCCCCGAACGTCGACCCCCAGGAGCATCCGTGACGCAGCAGCTGCCGCAGGTCCCGCCCACCGAAGCGAACGAACCCGAGCTGGCCGAGGTCCGCAACTTCCGGGACGTGGGCGGCCTGCCGACGACGGACGGGCGCGCCGTGCGACCCGGGCGCCTCTTCCGCAGCGGCCACCTCGCCCACGCCACCGAGGCGGACGCCGCCTTCCTCGCCTCGCTCGGCCTGCACACCGTCTTCGACTTCCGCAACGAGGCCGACCGCAAGGTCGAGGGCGCGGACGTCGAGCTCCCCGGCGTGCGGAACGTGAACATACCGCTCAACGACCCGGCCGACGGCAAGGAGTTCTGGAAGCTGGTGCGCGACGGCGACATCGCCCAGCTGCGGGAGATCCTGGGCGACGGCAAGGCGGCCGCCCGGATGTCCGACTCGTACCGCAAGATGATCGTCGAGCGGACCTCGGAGCACAGCCGGATCCTGCACTCCATGGCGGAGGAGAGCGTCCCGGCCCTGATGCACTGCGCCGCGGGCAAGGACCGCGCCGGCCTCTCCATCGCGATCACACTGCTCGCCCTCGACGTCGAGCGCGAGGCGATCGAGGCCGACTACGTGAAGTCGAACGACCCGCACCGCCGCTACAAGGTGCGCCGCAGCTCCACCGCCGCGGACGCGATGTCGCCCGAGGTGATGGAGCTGCTGAGCCCGCTCTTCGACGCGCGGGTGGAGTACCTGCGGGCCGCGTTCGAGACGATCGACGCGACCTGGGGCTCGGTGGAGACCTACCTGACCGAGGGGCTCAAGCTGGCCCCGGAGACCCGTGAGCGGCTGCGGGAGCGCTTCCTCGTCGAGGCGTAGGCGCGGACCGCTCCTAGCTCTTCGCGCCCATCGCGAAGAGCAGGTAGAGGAAACCGGCGAAGAGGTGTCCGGCGATCAGGTACGCGAAGAGACGGAGGACCAGCCCCTTGGGGAACTTGCCTTCCCCGCGCTCCTCGCCGGTGACAGGTCGTGACTTCTCGGACATCTCGGTCCTTTTCTGACGAAGGGGCACGTGGGGTCAGCGTCGGTGCGGGGTTCCGTCGCCGAGACACAGCTCGGCGACGGGACTCTGCATCAGGGTGTGGACGAAGAGCAGCTCGGCCCCGCCGGACGTGGCGGCGCCGATGCGGTGCGGGGTGAGCGAGTCGAAGTGCGCGCCGTCCCCCGGATCGAGGACGTGGACGGCGTCGCCGAGCGCGAGCCGCACCCGTCCCTCCAGGACGTGGATCCACTCCTCGCCGGGGTGGACGCGCACGATGTCGCCCCGGGTGGCGTACGGCACGTGGACGCGCAGGCACTGGAGCGCTCGCCCGGCGCCGCCGGCCTGGCGGTAGATCCAGCCGTCGGCCTCGACGGGCTCGGAGCGGCCGGCCCGGACGACGGGATCGCGCTCGGGCGGGGTCTCGCCGAGGAGCTCGGAGACCGTCGTACCGTAGATACGGGCGAGGGCGAGCAGCATCGGCAGCGAAGGCTGCCGGTTCCCCGTCTCCAGGCGGGAGAGGTGGGCCGGCGAGAGGCCGGCCCGCTGGGCGGCGGCCTCCAGGGTGAGTCCCCGGCGGCGGCGCAGGGCCCGCAGCTGCGGGGCGACGTCGGGCAGGACGTCGGGGGTGGCGGGGTCCGGGGAGGTGTCCCCGGGGACGTGGTCCATGCGTCCATTGCGCCAGGATCATGCCTCTGAGGCAAGTTTCTTGCCTCAGAGGCAAAGATCGGGGATCCGTCCGGCTCAGCGCTGGGCCACGGCCTGTTTCACCAGGGTCCTCCCGAAGTCCCACATCAGCCCGCCGCCGCCGTGGGCCTCGTCCATGACCGCCGTGAAGGCGGTGACGAACCGGTCCACGTCCGCCTCGTCGACGACCAGCGGCGGAATCAGTTTGATCACCTCCAGGTGGTCCCCGGAGACCTGGGTGAGGATCCGGTGCCGCTGGAGCAGGGGCACGACGACCATCTGGGCGAAGAGGCCCTTGCGGGCCGCCTGGAGCATCGCCCACCGGCCGCGCAGCCCCAGGGACGTCGGCCGGCCGAACTCGATCCCGATCATCAGACCGCGTCCGCGCACCTCGTGCAGCAGCTCGTACCGGGGTACGAGCTCCTGGAGGCGCCCGGACAGCAGGTCACCGATCCGCCGGACGTGGGCGACGGTGTCCTCGCTCTCCATGACCGAGAGGACGGCGAGCCCGGCCGCCATGGCCTGCGCGTTCGATCCGAAGCTCGCCGAGTGGACGAGGACCCGGTCCATCGACGAGTAGACCTTCTTGAAGATCCAGTCCTTGCCGAGGGTGGCGCCGACCGGCACGTAGCCGCCGGACAGCGCCTTGGCGACGCAGACCAGGTCCGGTTCGACCCCCGGCTCGTGCTGGTAGGCGTAAAAGTCCCCGGTCCTGCCGAGGCCGGTCTGCACCTCGTCCGCGATCAGCAGCGCGCCGTGCCGGTGCAGCAGCTCCTGCGCGGCACGCAGGAAGCCGGGCGGCGCCTCGTGGACGCCCTTGCCCTGGATCGGCTCCACGACGAAGGCGGCCACGTCGCCCCGGCGCAGCTCCCGCTCCAGGGCTTCGAGGTCGCCGAGGGCGATCGCGGTGTCCGGCAGGAGCGGGTCGAAGCCCTCCCGGAAGCCGCGCTCGCCGTTGACGGAGAGCGAGCCGGTGGTGAGCCCGTGGAAGGCGTGGGAGCAGTAGAGGACCCTGGGCCGCCCGGTGGCGTACCGGGCGAACTTGAGGGCGGTCTCCACGGCTTCCGTGCCGCTGTTGCCGAAGAAGACCCGGTCGAGGTGCGGGCTGTGCGCGAGCAGCCGTTCGGCGAGCAGTCCCGGCAGCGGCTGGCAGTCGAAGCGGGTGAGGTCGGCGAGCTGGGCGTCCAGGACGTCGTGGAGGGCCTTGCGGACGACGGGGTGGTGCCGTCCGAGGCCCATCACGCCGAAGCCGGCGAGCATGTCGAGGTGGTCGACACCGTCGGCGTCCCAGAAGTGGGCGCCCTCGGCCCGCTCGTACACCTTGTCGAAGCCGATGGTGTGGAGCATGCGCGGCAGCTGGTGGTTGAGGTACTTGGCGTGCAGTTCGTACCGCTCGCCGCCGCGCTCGGCGAGCAGGGCCCGCAGATCGAACTCCTCGCTCATCGCCCGCCCACCTCCCCCGCTCTCACGTGCTGTTCCCGGAGACGGTCTCCCGGATCGCGCGCAGGGACTCCTTGAGGGACCCCATGGTGGCGAGGACGGCGGTGGGCTCGTAGCCGCAGTGCGCCATGCAATTGGCGCAGCGCGGGTCCTTACCGCGGCCGTACTTGTCCCAGTCGGTTTCCTCGACGAGTTCGCGGTACGTGGGGACGTATCCGTCGCTCATCAGATAGCAGGGGCGCTGCCAGCCGAAGAGCGAGTAGTTGGGAATGGCCCAGGCCGTGCACGGGAAATCGGCCTTTCCTTCCAGGAAGTCCAGGAAGAGCGGCGAGTGGTTGAGACGCCAGCGGCGCCGGTTTCCGCCCGCGAAGGCCTTCTTGAAGAGTTCGCGGGTCTGCTCGACGCCGAGGAAGTGCTCCTGGTCGGGGGCCTTCTCGTAGGCGTAGGCGGGCGAGATCATCATTTCGTCGACCTGGAGGTCGTCGTTGAGGTAATTGAGCACCTCGATGATGGTCTGCGGGGTGTCGGTGTTGAAGAAGGTCGAATTGGTGGTGACGCGGAAGCCGCGCCGCTTGGCCTCCTTGATGGCCGCCACCGCTTCGTCGAACACGCCCTCCTTGGCGACGGATTCGTCGTGTCGCTCGCGCAGGCCGTCGATGTGCACGGCGAAGGCGAAGTACGGCGAGGGCGTGAACTTCTCCAGCTTCTTGCGGAGCAGCATCGCGTTGGTGCAGAGGAAGACGTACTTCCTCTTGGCGACCAACTGGCGCACGATCTCGTCGATCTGAGGGTGCATCAGGGGCTCGCCGCCCGCGATGGACACCATGGGGGCGCCGGACTCCAGGACCGCGCCGACGGCCTGTGCGACCGGCATGCGCTGCTTGAGGACACCCGCCGGGTGCTGGATCTTTCCGCAGCCCTCGCATGCGAGGTTGCAGGCGTAGAGCGGCTCCAGCTCGACGATCAGCGGGAACTTGTCCCGCTTGCGGAGCTTCTGTTCGAAGAGGTAGGTCCCGACCCTGATGGACTGACGGAGCGGCATGGCCATAACTCGCTCACCTCCTGGGGAGCAGCAAAGAACGGTGCCATTCGAAGAATGCGGGAAGGACGGCACGGAGAACACGGAAGGCCGATATTCCCCCGCGTACCGTGCCGATCCGGACCAGTTCATGTTCTGGAGCGTCCACGACCACCCGGACGGCCGCAACCGGGCGGGCGTCCGGCCCTGCCCCGAGCCGGCCGGCCTCCCGCGCGGTCCGCAGGGTCGCCGCGGACTCCATGTCGACGGCGATCGCGCCGGTGGCCCGCAGCGCGACCCGCTCGGGCCCGCGCACCACGTGGTCGGAGCCGGTCAGCGGGCCGGTGTGGACGGTCCGCCCGGGCACGGCCTTGACCAGCGCCTTCACCAGGAGCTCGGTGCCCACGCAGGGGGTCGTGCCGTCGGCGCCCCGGGTCTCCTCGGCGACGATCAGGTCCCCCGGGTGCATGCCCGGGGCGAGCCCCGCGCAGAAGCCGGAGGCGATGACGGCGGCGTCCGCCCACCGCTCCTCGCCGAGCGCCCGGGACACGGCGCGGCGGGCGTGGGCGGGCCCCATGCCCGTACGCACCACGGTGACCGGTCCGGGGGCCCCGCCCCGGTCCCCGCTGCGCAGGGCGAGCTTCTCGATGCCGAGCGCGCAGGCGATCAGCAGCGGCGGAGCGGTGCCGGGGCGGGGGGTCGGCCCCGGGCCCGGCTCGCGGGCCATCAGCCCTCCTCGGCGGTCGGCCGGGAGGAGCGCGCCGGATGGGCGGAACGGGGCGAGCGGGCCGACTGCGGCGAGGGATCCCCGTACACGTAGCGGCCGAGCGCCGTGAGCGGGAAGACCAGCCGGTAGAGGTGGTAGTTGATGGAGAAGTCCCAGGGGAAGCCGGTGCCCGTGAAGTACGGCTCGTCCCAGGAGCCGTCCTCGCGCTGCGTCTCCGTGAGCCAGGCGACGCCCCGCCGGACGGGCTCGGAGTCGCGCTCCCCCGCCGCGAGGAGGGCGATGAGCGCCCACGCGGTCTGGGAGGCGGTGGAGGCGCCGCGGCCGATCCACTCCGCGTCCTCGTACGAGCGGAGGTCCTCGCCCCAGCCCCCGTCCTCGTTCTGTACGGAGCCCAGCCAGGCGACGGCCCGGCGGATCGCCGGATGGGAGCCGGGCAGCCCCGCGGCGGTGAGGGCCGGGACCACCGACCCCGTCCCGTAGACGTGGTTGACGCCCCAGCGGCCGAACCAGGCACCGTTCGGCTCCTGTTCGGCGAGGAGCCACTCGATTCCCCGGCGCGTCCGGGGGTGCCGGGCCTGCCCCTCGTAGGCGAGCATCTCCACCACATGGGCGGTGACGTCGGCGGACGGCGGGTCGATCACCTCGCCGAAGTCGCAGAACGGCAGCTTGTTGGGGAACACACTGGTGTTGTCGGCGTCGAAGGCTCCCCAGGCGCCGTTGCGCGACTGCATCCCGACCGTCCAGCGCGCGCCCCGGGCGATGGCCGCCTCCACCCGGGCGGGGTCGGGGTGGTCGACCCGGCGCAGGGCGAGGACGACCTCGGCGGTGTCGTCGATGTCGGGGTAGTTGTCGTTGTGGAACTCGAACGCCCAACCGCCCGGCGGGAGTCCGGGGCGGCGCACCGCCCAGTCGCCCTCCTTGGTGATCTCCTCGTCCAGCATCCAGTCGACGGCCTTCACCAGGGCCGGGTGGTCGGGACGGAGCCCGGCGTCGGCGAGCGCGATGGTGGCGAGACAGGTGTCCCAGACCGGCGACTGGCAGGCCTCGATCATGCGGGAGCCGTCCTCGCGCCGGACCGCGAACCGGTCGAGGGACTCCAGGCCCGCGCGCATGACCGGGTGCTGGAGGTCGTAGCCGAGGAGGTGCAGGGCGATGACGGAGTAGACGGCGGGGGGCTGGATGCCGCCCCAGCAGCCGTCGTTCTCCTGGCGCTCGATGATCCACCGCGCGGCCGTCTTCATCGCGGTCCCGCGCAGCGCGCGGGGGGCGACCCGGTGGTAGACGTGCAGCGCCTTGTCGAGCCGCTGGAAGATCCCGTCCCAGCCGGTGGCCGGGGCGAGGGGCCGGGGCGGGTTCGGGCGCGCCGGATCGGTGTGCAGCTCGTCGAGCGGAAAGGGCGCGGGGCGGACCGGGCGCTTCGCGGAGACCACGGTGAGCGGCACGATCGTCTGCCGGGCCCAGCAGCCGAAGTCGTAGATGTTGAGCGGGAACCACTTCGGCAGGAAGAGCAGCTCGGGGGGCAGCTCGGGCAGGTCCTCCCAGCGCCACCAGCCGAAGAGGGCCAGCCAGATCCGGGTGAAGACCCGGGCGGCGGCGATGCCGCCCCGGGCGCGGACCCAGGCGGAGGCGCGGGCCATGTGCGGGGCCTCGGGCGGGTCCCCGGCGAGCCGCAGTGCCACATAGGCCTCGACGGTGGCGGAGACCTCGCCGGGTCCGCCGTAGAAGGTGCCCCAGGCGCCGTCCTCCCGCTGTTCGCGGCGGATGTGGAGGGCCGCGGCACGGAGCGTGTCGGCGTCGAGGATGCCCAGGAACTGGCGGAGGAGCAGGTCCTCGGCGTCCATGGTGACGTTGGTCTCCAGGTCGCCCTTCCACCAGCCCGCCGGGTCCTGGCGGGCGAGCAGGTGCTCGACGGCGCGTTCCGCGGCCCGTGCGGCGGTCTCGTCGAGGCCCGACGCGGAGGCGTCGGTGTCGTGCGTCGTGCTGGCCGCGGCGGCCCGGGGGCCCACGGCCCCGGCGCTTCCGTCGGTCGTCGCTGTCATGGCTTCCCCTTTGCGCAGTCGGTTACTTCTGCTTCTACGGGTCTGCCGTCGGCCGGCGCCGGAAGGCACCGGCCGGCGACCGCGAACTCATATCAGGGTGATGGTGATCATCTCTTCCGTACGACCACGAAATCGGCCAGCGCGGTGAGCTGCTCCCGCACGCGGGCGGGCATGTCCACCTCGTGCAGGGCCGCGATCGCGACGGCGTGCTGGCGGCGGGCCTCCTGGGAGGTCCACTCGCGTCCTCCGGCCTCCTCGATGAGGGCGGCCCGGAAGGCGAACTCCTCCTCGGAGAAGGTGTCGAAGTCGTTGGACTTGGCGTCCTCGGCGAGCAGCTCGCCGAGCCGCTCGGAGGCGGTTCCGCCCGCGGCGAGGGCCGCGACGACCGGCAGCGACTTCTTGCGCTGGCGCAGGTCGCTCCAGGTCTGCTTGCCGGTGGCCTCCGGGTCGCCCCAGATGCCGAGGAGGTCGTCGACGGCCTGGAAGGCGAGGCCGAGGTGGTAGCCGTACTCCTCCAGCTTGTCGGCGGTGCGGTCGTCGGCCCCGCCGAGGACGGCGCCGATGGAGACGGCGCAGGCGAGCAGGGCGCCCGTCTTGTTGCCCTCCATCTCCAGGCACTCCTCGACGGTGACCCGCTCGCGGTGCTCGTACGAGATGTCCTGGGCCTGCCCGTCGATGAGCTTGCGGGTGGCCGTGGTCAGCCGGCGGGTGGCCCGACCGGCCTCGACGGTGCCGAGTTCGAGCAGCAGCTCGTTGGCGAGGGCGAAGAGGGCGTCGCCGACGAGGATGGCCTGGGCGGGCCCGTGCACCTTCCACACGGTGTCGCGGTGGCGGCGCTGCTCGTCGCCGTCCATCAGGTCGTCGTGGAGCAGCGAGAAGTTGTGGACGAGCTCCACGGCGACGGCGCCGGGGATCCCTACCTCGGGCGCGGCGCCCGCGGCCTCGGCCGACAGCAGGGCGAGCGCGGGGCGGATCGCCTTGCCGCCGTCGCCGTCGGCAGGGTTGCCGAGGGCGTCGATCCAGCCGAAGTGGTAGGCGGCCACGGTGTCCATGGGCGCTGCGAGGCGGTCGACGGCCGCCCGCAGTACGGGGGTGGACAGGGTCCGCCCCCGTTCCAGCAGTGCGGACACGTCCGCGGTGTCGACGGCCGGATTACCCGGCGGCACAGTCGGCACGGTCTCTCCTCTTGTTCCGGTACTCACAGTCATGCCGCCTCCTGCAGCGGATGGTCATGACGGCGGCCGAGGGTGGAGAGCGCGGCGCCCGCTGCGCTGAAACCGCTGCGGACGGCGCCCTCCATGGTCGCGGGCCAGCCGGTGGCGGTCCAGGATCCGGCCAGGTAGAGGCCGGGGACCCTGGTGCGGGCGCCGGGGCGGAGCCGGCCGACGCCCGGGGAGGGGGCGAACGTGGCCGTCCGCTCCCTGGTGACGAAGAAGTCGCGGATCCCGGCGCCGCGGGCGGCGGGCAGCAGCCGCTCCAGCTCCGGAAGGTAGCGCTCGCGCAGGGCGGCGACGGGCTCGTCGATCTCGTCCTGGGCGGCGGACTGGGAGACGGCGAGGTACTGGCCGCCGCCCCGCAGTCCCGAGGAGTCGGTGCGGTCGAAGACCCACTGCACCGGGGAGCCGAGCGCGGTGAAGAACGGCCGCTTCAGCACCTTGCGGTCGTAGACGACGTGCAGGTTGAGGATGGGCGCGGTGTCGATGTCGAGGAGCCGGTCGGGATCGTCGAGGGCGCCTTCGGGCAGCAGGCCGTGCGTCTCGTGCTGCGGTACGGCGAGGACGACGGTGTCGGCGTCGATCGTCTCCCCCGGCACCTCGACGGCCCAACGCCCGTCGTCGGTACGGGAGATCCGCTCGGCCTTGGTGCGCAGCAGGGTGCGGACGCCGAGGGCGTCGAGCTCCTTCGCGGGCCGGGTGTCGTGGAGTTCGCCGAGCGGGACGTGGGCCCAGCCGATGTCGGCGGCGCCGGGCTCGGAGAGCAGGCCGGTCTTGAAGACCATCGCGGCGAGCCCCATGGAGGCCTGCGGGGCGGGGGCGTTGAGGGTCGGGATGCCGACGAGGTCCCAGAGCGCCTCGATGGTGCGCGGGGACTGTCCGTGGCGGCCGAGCCAGGTGGCGAAGTCGATGCCGTCGAGCGCCGGGTCGGCGGGGTCGAGCTTCTTCAGGGCGAGCGCGGCCCGGCCGACGGAGGCCCGCTCGGCGAGCGAGAGGTGCGGATACGTGGCGAGGCTGCGTGCGAGGTGCAGCGGTACGGGGAGGTTGTCGCGGCGGATCCGGCCGAGCCGGGGGCCGCGGGGGTGCGCGACGTCGAGGACGGGGACGTCGAGGCGGTCCTGGAGGGGGGCGAGGCGGGCGCCGTCGATCCGGTCGAGGAACCAGCGGTAGGCGGTGCAGCAGCGCAGGTACACGTGCTGGCCGTTGTCGACGGTGAGGTCGCCGCGGCGGAAGGAGAAGGCGAGGCCGCCGAGGCGGGGCCGGCCTTCGAGCAGGGTGACGCGGACGCCGGCGTCGGCGAGCTGGAGCGCGGCCGTGATCCCGGCGAGCCCGCCGCCGACGACGACGGCGTGGGGCTGCCGGGGGTGCCGCTCGGTTCCTTCGGTCGTCACACGGCCTCCGTTCGGGTCGCGTCGGTCGGCAGGGGTGCCGCAGGCAGGGACGCCGGGGAGGCGTTCCGGGTTGCCCGGCGGACGGGGGCGCACGGGCGCATCAGGCACGCCTCCTGACCGTACGTCGGGCGATGTGCCGGGTGTCGAGCCCGGAGAGGCCGCGCACGGCGACGTACGCCTTCTCCCGGCCCGGCAGCGAGACCCGGCCGCGGAGCACGGCCTCGGGGTCGCGCTCGATGCGGTCGAGCAGCCGCCGGTAGATGCCGGCCATGGCGGCGACGCACGCGCCGCTGCGCCGGTCGAGCATCGGCAGGAGCCGGTAGCCCTCGGCGAACAGGGCGCGGGCGCGCCGGACTTCGAAGTGGACGAGCCCGGCGAAGTCGGCGCCGGGGGGCGGGGTCTCGCTGCCGAAGCCTTCCCCGCAGCCGAACTTGGCGAGGTCGTCGGCGGGCAGGTAGGTGCGCCCGTTCAGGGCGTCCTCGCGGACGTCCCTGAGGATGTTGGTCAGTTGGAGCGCGAGCCCCAGGGTGTCGGCGTACTCGGGGGCGCGGTCGGCTCCCTGGGCGCCGGGCTGGGTGCCGAAGACGCCGAGCGAGAGCCGGCCGATCGCTCCGGCGACGCAGCGGCAGTAGACCTTGAGGTCGTCCCAGCTCTCGTAGGTCGCGCCTCGGACGTCCATGAGGACGCCGTCGATGAGCTCGTCGAGACCGCCGAGCGGGATCGGGAAGCGGCGGGCCGAGTCGGCGAGGGCGACCGCGACGGGGTCGGTGTCGTCGTCGTCGACCTCGCCCGCGCGGACCCGGTCGAGCAGCGCGCGGGTGGCTTCGAGCCGCTCCCGCTTGGCCTCGGGCGCGAGCGTGCCGTCGCCGATGTCGTCGACGCGCCGCGAGAACGCGTACAGCGCGGACATCGCCTGGCGCTTCTCGGTCGGCAGCAGCCGGATCCCGTAGGCGAAGTTGCGGGCCTGCTGCCCGGTGACCGCCTCGCAGTAGCTGTAGGCGGCCTGGACCGGTGCGGTCGGCTGGAGCTGTCCCTCCACGGTGGCGCTCACCCCTCTCTCCGCGCCTGGAGCAGAACCGCTCCGGCCTGGCGCATCAGGCTCGGCTTGGTGGGCCTCGGCGGACCGGGCAGGACGTCGAATCCGGCGGCGGCGACCGCGTCGAGCGCCGCGAGGCCCCCGGCGGCGAATCCGGCGAGGAGGAGGCGGAGCCGGCCGTGGACGCTGCCGACGAGCGGGGTGCCCGCGTGCAGGAGTTCACGGGCCCGCTCGGCCTCGAAGGCGATCAGGGCGCGCACGGAGGCGCCCGCGGTGGGCCGGGCGAGGTCGTCCTCGGTGACGTGGAACCGCTTGAGGTCCTCGGCGGGCAGGTAGATCCGGTCGTTGCCGAGGTCCTCGGCGACGTCCTGGAGGTGCTCGACGATCTGCAGGGCGGTGCAGATCTCGTCGGAGCGCCGGATCCGCTCCGGGGTGTCGGTGCCCGTGATGGCGAGGACGAGGCGGCCGACGGGGTTCGCGGAGAGCTCGCAGTACGCGAGGAGGTCGTCGTACGTCTCGTAGCGCCGGACCAGCTGGTCCTGGCGGTTGGCCGCGATCAGCCCGAGGAAGGGCTCGGGGGTGAGGCCGCACCGCCGGACGGTCGGCTGGAGCGCGCGCAGCAGGGGGTGTCGGGGGGCGCCGTCGAAGACGCGCCGGAGGTCGGCCTCGAAGGCGTCGAGGAGGGCGATCCGGTCCTCCGCCTCCTCGGGGGTGAGGCCGAGGTGCCGGGCGTCGGCGCCGCCGGGGGCGAGGTCGCCGTCGCCGATGTCGTCGACGAGGCGGGCGTACCCGTAGACGGCCATGAGGTCGTCGCGCCAGGCCCGGGGCAGGAAGAAGGGGGCCACGGGGAAGTTCTCGTCCGCGGCCTTGCCGAGTGTGGTGCGCGTGGAGGCGTCGGGGCGCACCTGCCGGGTTCCCGTCACTGGGCGCTGCCCGACGGGGGGACGGCGACACCCTCGTGGAGCTGGAGATTCTGCGTCATGGCCGTCACGACTCCCGTTCTACACTGCCGATCCAATCCATCCTATTTCGGACACGCCGCCTACTCCTGCCCGCCGGGCCGTCTCCCGGCGACCCGATGGCCGTGGGGTATCGCCCTACTTGCCTCGAAACAGACCGGTCCAGCTTACGTTGTACGAGGGCCGTCGACGTTCCGGGGTGGCAGGGATCCGGGACTTCATCCGTACGGGTCGCCAACCCTCGTACACAGCAAGGGAGTTCGAGGACGGTCCGGGATCAGAGGACACGCGTGCCGGAGACCACCATGGCCAGCGTGGACTCGACGACGTCGTCCCTGCGCTGCGCGGGAAGGCGCCGCAGCGGGCCGTCGAGCAGCAGGAGCGACAGCCCGTGTACGGCGGACCACGCGGCGGCACCGGCGGCGGGCCGGAAGCCGGGCCGGGGCCCACCGGCCTTGGCGAGCCCCTCCAGGGCTTCCCTGAGCAGGGTGAACGCGCGGATCTCGGGCTCGGCCGGCTGCCGCCCGGAGGCCGGCTCGTCGGCCTCGGCGGGTCGGGCGACGCAGAACGCGGCCCGGTAGAGGCCGGGCTGCTCCACGGCGAAGCCGACGTACCCCCGGCAGAGGGCGACGAGCCTGCGCTCGGCGGCCAGGGCGGGGTCGTCGGCGCCGGGCTCGCGGGCGGCGGCCCGCTCCATGGAGTCGGCGAGCAGGCACTGGGCGTGGGCCTTGACGGTACGGAGCAGTTCGCCGCGTCCGTCGAAGTGCCGGTAGGCGGCGGTGGGCGAGACACCGACTCTGCGGGCGGCCTCGCGCAGCACCACCCTCTCGGGGCCTCCGCCGGTGGCCAGGTCGACGGCGGCGCAGATCAGCGCGTTCCGCAGATCGCCGTGGTGGTAGGTCTTTCCCCCCGAGATCGCTGCCATGGGGATCATCCTGCCCGATGTTGACCGCATGAACATTCCAGGTGGCAACACGACGCGCGGGGAAGAAAGGGGCCGGTGCGAAGCACCGTCCGGCAAGGGTGGCGGCGGGCGACGGGAGGGCGGAAGAACCCCTACCGGATGACATCGGCAGGGGTTCCGCACAGCTCGGATCGGCCTCTAGCGGGCGGTCTCCCGCTCGTACGCCTTGAGGACCTCGTCCGTGGGGCCGTCCATCAGGAGCTGCCCCTTCTCCAGCCAGAGCACCCGGTCGCAGGTGTCCCGGATGGACTTGTTGCTGTGGCTGACGAGGAAGACCGTGCCGGCCTCCTTGCGCAGCTCGCGGATGCGCTCCTCGGAGCGGATCTGGAACTTGCGGTCACCCGTCGCGAGCGCCTCGTCGATGAGGAGGACGTCGTGGTTCTTGGCCGCCGCGATGGCGAAGCGGAGGCGGGCGCCCATGCCGGAGGAGTACGTGCGCATGGGCAGGCTGATGAAGTCGCCCTTCTCGTTGATGCCGGAGAAGTCGACGATGCCGTCGTAGCGCTCACGCACCTCCTCGCGGCTCATGCCCATGGCGAGGCCGCCCAGGATGACGTTGCGCTCACCCGTCAGGTCGTTCATGAGGGCCGCGTTGACGCCGAGGAGCGAGGGCTGGCCGTCGGTGAAGACCTTGCCGCTCTCGGTGGGGAGCAGACCGGCTACGGCGCGCAGCAGCGTGGACTTGCCGGAGCCGTTGGAGCCGATGAGGCCGATGGCCTCGCCCCGGTAGGCGGTGAAGGTGACGCCGCGGACGGCGTGGACCTTGCGGACGCCGCGGGTGACCTCGGCCTTGCCGCGGCCGACGATCCGGCTGAGCGCCGCGGTGGCGCTGCCCTTGCCTCCGCCACCGGTGTTGACCCGGTAGACGATGTGGACGTCGTCGCAGATGACGGTGGGGACGTTGCTCGGGTTCGGGTCAGCCACGGCCGTACCTCTCCTCGGCCTTCCAGAAGTAGACGAAACCGCCGGCGCCGACGATGACCGCCCAGGCGAGGGCGGTCACCCAGACGTGGTCCGGCAGGTTCTGCGCGCCGTAGCCGTCGATGAGGGCGAAGCGGATCAGGTCCATGTAGACCGCCGCCGGGTTGTACATGAGGATGTCGGCGATCCAGGCCGGCTTGTCGGCGAGCATCACCGGGATCGAGAACATGACGCCGGACGCGTACATCCAGGTCCGCATGATGAACGGCATCAGCTGGGCGAGGTCGGGCGTCTTGGAGCCCATCCTGGCCACGATCATGGCGAGTCCCACGTTGAACACGAAGTGCAGGAACAGCGCCGGGACCACCAGCAGCCAGCGGGGCGTCGGGTAGCTGCCGAAGGACAGCACGATCGCCACGAGGACGATCATCGAGAACAGCAGCTGCTGGAGCTGCTGGAGCGAGAAGGAGATCGGGAGGCTGGCCCGCGGGAAGTGCAGGGCCCGCACGAGGCCGAGGTTGCCCGAGATCGCCCGGACGCCGGCCATGACCGAGCTCTGGGTGAAGGTGAACACGAAGATGCCGGTGACCAGGAAGGGGATGTAGACCTCCTTGGACATCCCCTGCCCGGCGCCCAGGATCAGCCCGAAGATCAGGTAGTAGACCAGGGCGTTGAGCAGCGGGGTCGCCACCTGCCACACCTGGCCCAGCTTGGCCTGGCTGTACTGGGCGGTCAGCTTGGCCGAGGAGAACGCCAGGATGAAGTGGCGGCGGCTCCACAGCTCGCGTACGTACTCGAACAGCCCGGGCCGGGCGCCGCTGACCGCGAGACCGTACTTCGCGGCCAGCTCGGCCGGGGCCAGGCCCTCGTCGACGGACGGGGGCGCGCTCGTCGCGACCGCCCCGCCCTGGTGTGTGTCACTCACAGTCGAAACTTTCGTGTTCAAGATGCGCGGCACGTCGGGTACCACGATGTCAGACGACCGGGGGGCGACCCAGCCGGGTCAGGCGCCACACCGTACGCCACCTCATCGGGCGGCGCGGCCCGCAGGGAGTCGTCCACCCCTCGCGGAAACCGCCGAACCACGCCTTGAGCGCGGAGAGCGAGGGCCGACGTGCCAGGGTGAGCAGCAGCCAGACGCCGAGATACACCGGCACCAGGGGTGCGGGCAGATTGCGACGTGCCAACCACACTCGGTTACGGGCCACGTTGAAGTGGTACGAGGCGTGGCGGGAAGGCGCTGTAGTGGGGTGCAACAGCACCATGTCGGAACGGTAGTCGATCATCCAGTCGGCGTCGAGCGCGCGCCAGGCGAGATCGGTCTCCTCGTGCGCGTAGAAGAACTCCCCCGGGAGGGTGCCCACTTCGGCGAAGACCTTGGTGCGGACGGCGTTGGCGCCGCCGAGGAAGGTCGTCACCCGCGAGGAGCGCATCGGGTCGGCGGAGCGCAGGCGCGGCACGTGGCGGCGCTGGGTGGCCCCGGTCTCGGGGTCGGCGATGCGGAAGCCGATGATGCCGAGCCGCGGGTCCGCCGTGAAGGCCTGGCGGACCAGTTCGGCGGTGTCCGTGTGGGCGAGCAGACCGTCGTCGTCGAGGAAGAGCAGGACGTCGACGTCGGTGCCGCCGGGCCCGAAGGCCTCGATGCCGACGTTGCGGCCGGCGGGGATGCCGAGGTTCTCCGGCAGGTCGACGGTACGGACCCAGCCGGGCACCCCGGTGACCGGGGTGCCCTGCCCGACGACGACGACCTCGACCGGGTCGCCCTCCTGCTTGGCGACCGAGTCGATGAGCGCGCGCAGGTCGTCGGGGCGGTTGCCCATCGTGATGACGACGGCCCCCACCTTGAGCGGAGAACTCACGGCCGGCCTCACTTCAGCCTGCTGGAGACCAGGATCGACACCAGGTGCAGCACGGTCTGGAGCAGGGCGATGCCGCAGAGGACGGCGACGCCGAGCCGGGAGAAGAAGAGGTCGCCCCTGATCTGGTCCGCGACGGCGAGGGCCAGGATCAGGAAGGAGGCCTCGATCCCCAGGATCAGGCGGTGGAACTTGAGCGCGGCGGCGGCCCTGCGGGCCAGCGCCATGCCGGAGGAACGCGGCTCGGCGGCCGCCTCCTTGACCGGCGGGAGTCCGCCCTGGTGCCGGGCGACGCCGACGAGGTCGGTCTCGGCCTTGATCAGGATCGCGCCGAGGGCGGCGAGGGTGCCGAGGAAGGCCCACAGCCAGTCGATCCGGCCCGTACCCCACGGATCGGCGGCGCGCAGGCCGAAGCCGACGAGCACCGCCGCGTCGCAGAGGTACGCACCGACCCGGTCCAGCCAGACGCCGCTGAGCGAGAACTGCTTCTTCCAGCGGGCCACCTCGCCGTCGACGCAGTCGAGCAGCAGGTACATCTGGACCATCACGACGCCGAGGACGGCGCCAGGGATGCCCGGCACGAGGAGGGCCGGAGCGGCGAGCACGCCGAAGACGGTCATCAGGTAGGTCAGCTGGTTGGGCGTGACCTTCGTGGTCACCAGCCGCCGCGTGATCCGCAGGGAGATCTCCCGCATGTACAGGCGGCCGCCCCAGTGCTCACCGCTCCGCCGGTCCTTCACACCCGGAGGGTGGACGACCGGTCGGAGCTCAGCTACCGATGGCTTTTGCATAGTCGGCGTACGCGTCCCTGATCTCGTCGTCGGACAGGTCGAGGTGTTCCAGGATGGTGAACCGGCCCGGCCGGGTCTGCGGGGCGAAGGACACCGCCTGGACGAACTCGTCCACGCTGAAGCCCATCTCCTCCGGCAGGACGGGCAGCCCGTGCCGGCGCAGGGTCTCGACCATCAGCGCGGAGCCCTCGTGGGCGCCGCGCAGGTGCATGGCGAAGGCCGCGCCGAGACCGCACTGCTCGCCGTGGCTCGCGGCCCGCGTCGGGAAGAGCAGGTCGAAGGCGTGGCTGATCTCGTGGCAGGCACCCGAGGAGGGGCGCGTGTCACCGCTGATGGACATGGCGATGCCGGACATCACCAGGCCCTCGGAGAGCGTGACGAGGAAGTCGTCGTCGCCCACCCCGCCGGGGTGGCGGAGCACGGCCTCGCCGGCGCTGCGGGCCATGGCGGCCGCGAGCCCGTCGACGGGCTCGCCCGTCTCCTGGTGGGAGAGCTCCCAGTCGGCGATGGCGGAGAGGTTCGAGATCGCGTCGCCGATGCCGGAGCGGACGAAGCGCACCGGGGCGTCCCGGATCACGTCGAGGTCGATGACCAGCGCGATCGGGGTCGGCACACCGTAGGAGCCGCGCCCGTTGTCGTTGTCCAGGGTGGACACCGGCGAGCAGATCCCGTCGTGCGACAGGTTGGTGGCGATGGCCACCAGCGGCAGGCCGACCCGGGCCGCCGCATACTTCGTCACGTCGATGATCTTGCCGCCGCCGAGGGCGACCACGGCGTCGTACCGCTTGCCGCGCATGGCGTCGGCGAGCTTCACGGCCTCGTCGATGGTGCCGCCGGAGACCGGGTACCAGTCCGCGCCCGGAAGCTCGGACACGAACTGGTCACGCAGCTTCAGGCCCGAGCCGCTGCTGATGGCGACGGCGATCTTGCCGTTGCTGGAGATCCGCTGGTCCGCCAGGAGCGCGGAGAGGTCGTCCAGCGCTCCTCGGCGGATGTCGACGACGACCGGCGACGGGATCAGCCGGGTCAGTACTGGCACGCGATCTCACGGCCCTTCGCGAGGTCGTCGTGGTTGTCGATCTCGACCCACTTGACGTCGCCGATGGGGGCCACGTCGACGGTGAAGCCGCGGTTGACGAGCTCCTGGTAGCCGTCCTCGTAGTAGAGGTCGGGGTCGCGCTCGAAGGTGGCCTTGAGGGCGTCGGCGAGCTCCTCGGCGGCCTCGGCCTCGATGAGCGTGACGCCGATGTACTCGCCGGTGGCGGTCGCCGGGTCCATCAGCTTGGTGATGCGCTGGACGCCCTTGCCCTCGGCGGTGATGACCTTCATCTCCTCGTCGGCGAGGCTCTTCACCGCGTCGAGGGCGAGGATGATCTTCTGGCCGTTGCCGCGGGCGGCGAGGAGGGTCTCCTCGACGGAGACCGGGTGGACGGTGTCGCCGTTGGCGAGGATCACACCGCGCTTGAGGACCTCACGGGCGCACCACAGGGAGTAGGCGTTGTTCCACTCCTCGGCCTTGTCGTTGTCGACGAGGGTGATGGTGAGGCCGTACTTCGCCTCCAGGGCCTCCTTGCGGGCGTAGACGGCCTCCTTGCGGTAGCCGACGACGATCGCGACCTCGGTGAGACCGATCTCGGCGAAGTTCTTCAGCGTCCCGTCGAGGATCGTGGTCTCGCCGTCGACAGGCACGAGGGCCTTCGGCAGGGTGTCGGTGTAGGGGCGCAGACGGCGTCCGGCACCGGCTGCCAGTACGAGGCCGATCATGCTGTTTCTCCTTCGTCGTGAACGGCGGGTGCTCCGGAGGAGACCCAGAAACGGATGGACTCCACGAGCACCACGAGCGCGACGGCGACCGCGAGGGCGGTCAGTGCCAGGGTGAAGTCGTCACCGCGGTCCGCCAGGAGGGCGGCGAGAGCGACCACCAGGAGCGTGCGCCCCTCGTGTCCGCCGGTGACGCGCACCAGCCACGTGGGCGGCGCGCCGGTGCCACCGCGAATGCGGTACACCGTGTCGTAGTGATGGTAGGCGACCGCCGCGACCAGCCCGAACGCCGCCGGGAGGGCGTGCGCCGCGTCGGAGCGGGCGGCGAGGACGAGGACGGTGGTGTACTCGGCGACGCGGAAGAGCGGGGGGACGAGCCAGTCCAGGGCGCCCTTGAGGGGGCGGCGGACGGCCACGCCGGCGAACACCACGGAGAGGGCGGCGGCGACGACGGTCTGCGGGTCCCCGAAGGGGCGGCCGAGGACCGCGGCGAGCAGGATGCCCGTGGCGATCAGCGCGAGGACGAAGCCGGGGAGCAGCCCGAGTCCGAAGCCGCCGAAGATCCGGCCGGCGATCCGGGCCAGCGGGCCGGAGTCCGCGAGGTCGTCGAGCGCCCGGGCGGCCCGGTCGGTCCGCTTCGCCTTGCGGGTCACGGAGCGCAGGACGCGGCCCGCGGTGGTGTAGCAGGCGGCGAAGGCGCAGCCGGCGAGCAGCGCCCAGAAGACGATCCGGGGGGTGGTGACGGCGGTGAGGACGGCGATCATCGCCCAGCGCTCGCCGATCGGCAGGATGATGATCCGGCGGACCCAGACGGTCCAGCCGACGCTGTCGAGGCGGCCGGAGAGGGCGGCGGAGGGGCTCGTGCCCGCCGTGGCGTCGTGGGTGGCCTCGTAGAACGCGAAGTCCACCATGTGCCGGCAGGTCATGAGGACCATGGCGCCGAGGGCGAGGGCCCAGACGTCGTCGCCGTTGCGGGCGGAGCCGAGGGCGAGGCCCGCGTAGAAGGCGTACTCCTTGGCGCGGTCGAAGGTCGCGTCGAGCCAGGCGCCCAGCGTCGAGTACTGCAGCGAGTAGCGGGCGATCTGCCCGTCGGTGCAGTCGAGGACGAAGGAGACGAGGAGGAGGACGCCGGCGGCGATGTAGCCGCCGCGCTCGCCGGTGGCGGCGCAGCCGGCCGCGATCAGCGCGGTGAGCAGCGAGGCGGTGGTGACCTGGTTGGGGGTCAGGCCGCGGCGCGCGCACCAGCGGGCGAGGTAGCGGGAGTACGGGCTGACGCAGAAGGTGGTGAAGAAGCCGTCCTGGGCCTTGACGGCCGAGCGGAGGCGTACGGCCTCCTCGTCGACGGCGGCGACGGCGGCGCGCGCCTCGTGGCGGGCCTCGGCGTCGGCGGGCACGGTGGCGACGAGGGTGCCGAGCTGGGGCCGGTGCACGGCGACGCCGTCGGCGTCGAGGGCGGCGGCGACCGTGCCGGTGAGGTCGTCGGCGGGGCCGTCGGCGCCGGCGGCCCCCGCGGGCACGGTCACGGCGGTCGCGGTGGTCAGCGCGCGGGTGAGCGCGGGGCGGGCCTCGCCCTGCGCGGTGAGCGCGCCGGGCGCGGCCGCGGCCGGGAACCGGGGGTCGGTGAGCGCGAGGCGCAGGGCGTGCAGGTGGCCGACGAACCGGGGGTCGACGAGCGCGACGCGCTCGCCCGCCGGGACTGCTGCCAGCAGGGATCCGGTCTCCTCGGCGCCGGTGGCGATCCGGACGTCGAAGCCGAGCGACCGCAGATCAGCGTCGAGCGAGGATCCGGGTGCCGGCGGGCCGGTGAGGATGGCGGTCGACAGACGAACTCACTCCTTGGAGCTGACGAGGGGCCTGCGGGCCGTGGCGGCCCGGGGCGCGGCGGTGCGGCCCGGCGCCGGGCGGCGGCACGTCGGCTGAGGCTATCGGATGAACGGAGCGTGAGTTCACCGAGGCTTCGCGGGCAGGACTCCCCCGGGCCCACCCGTGGCCTCACGGGTGCGCCGTCCCCCGTGAAGATCATCATGGGCGATCGGCCGCCCGCACCGCGGCCCCCGGCCGGAGACCACCCGGAGAGCCCTTGCCGAGCGTTTCCCGCCATGGCCGGTCCTGATGGCATCGTCGCAGGTCAGAGCATATGACAACGGTGTTCAGTACCGTGTTGCACATACCCCCCACCCGTAGTTCACTTGCCACCTGGGGCAGACGGAACGACGCGATCGGGAGGCCATCTCATGGGGGCTGGACACGACCACGGGCACAGCCACGGCGGAGCGCCCCCCACGGGCACCGCGGGGGCCGCGTACAAGAGCCGGTTGCGCATCGCGCTCGGCATCACGCTCTCCGTGATGGTGATCGAGATCATCGGCGGTGTGGTCGCCGACTCGCTCGCGCTGATCGCCGACGCGGCCCACATGGCGACGGACGCCGTCGGCCTCGCGATGGCGCTGCTCGCGATCCACTTCGCCAACCGGCCGCCGTCCGGGAACCGCACCTTCGGATTCGCCCGGGCCGAGATCCTGGCGGCGCTCGCCAACTGTCTGCTGCTGCTCGTCGTCGGCGGTTACGTGCTGTACGAGGCGATCCAGCGGTTCGTACAGCCCGCCGAGACCAAGGGCGGCCTGACGATCGCCTTCGCCGTCGTCGGCCTCGTGGCCAACATGATCTCCCTCTCCCTGCTCGCACGGGGACAGAAGGACAGCCTCAACGTGCGCGGGGCGTATCTGGAGGTGCTCGCGGACGCGCTCGGCTCGGTGACGGTGATCATCGCGGCCGGCATCATCCTGGCCACGGGCTGGCAGTACGCCGACCCGATCGCCTCGATCGTGATCGGCCTGATGATCGTGCCCCGGACGCTCAAGCTGCTGCGCGAGACCCTGGACGTGCTCCTGGAGGCGGCGCCCAAGGGCGTCGACATGGCCGAGGTACGGGCCCACATACTGGCGCTGCCCGGCGTCGAGGACGTCCACGACCTGCACGCCTGGACGATCACCTCCGGCATGCCGGTGCTCTCCGCCCACGTGGTGGTCGACCAGGGCGCGCTGGACTCGGTCGGACACGAGAAGATGCTGCACGACCTCCAGGGGTGCCTGGGCTCCCACTTCGACGTGGAGCACTGCACCTTCCAGCTGGAGCCGGCCGGCCACGCACAGCACGAGGCCAAGCTCTGCCTCTGAGGGACCCGGCCTGTTAGCCTTTTCGAACGCACCCGTGGAGAGAGGAGCTGAGGTTGATGACCGTCGCGATGGAGGCTGCCCAGTGCGGCAGCGCCCGGTCCAGCTTCAGCTTCCGGGTCACCGGCTGACCTGATCCCGGTCCTCCCACCGGTACGTCACGTCGTCGGCCGGGGCCCTCTCACACAAGGGTTTCCCACGTTGTCCGACAACGCTTTGCACGACTCCTTCTTCGCCCTGCACCACGGTCTTCCGCGGCAGGGCCCCGGCTCCGACACCACCACCCGTCGGCTCCTCGCGCTCGCGTGGGGGTCCCCCCAGGGGCGTGGGGGGCGGCTTCCGGAGCGCCCGCGCGTGCTCGACCTGGGCTGCGGCCCGGGCCGCTCCGCGCTGCTCCTGGCCGCCGAGGCGGGCGCCGAGGTGACCGCCGTCGACACCCACGAGCCGTTCCTCGCCGAGCTGCGGGAGTCCGCCGCCGCGCGCGGGCTCGACGGCTCGATCCGCACCCTCCGCGCCGACATGGGCGCACTGCCGTTCCCCGACGGCTCCTTCGACCTGGTCTGGGCCGAGAGCTCGGTCTTCGTCCTCGGCTTCGACCGGGCGCTGGCCGAGTGGCGCAGGCTGCTCGCGCCGGGCGGCACCCTCGTGCTCACCGAGTGCGTGTGGACCGCCGAGGAGCCGGGCCCCGAGGCCCGCGCCTTCTGGGAGGAGCACTACGCCCTCCGTACCGTCGCCGGGAACGCGGCGGCGGCGGTCGGGGCCGGCTACCACGTCCTCGGAACCGTCCCGCAGCCGGAGAGCGACTGGGACGAGTACTACGTCCCGCTCGCCGCGCACGCCGAGGCGGCGGACACCACCGTGCCGGGCATGGCCGAGGCCGTGGCCGGGGCGCGCGCCGAGATCGCGCTGCGGCGCGAGCACGGCACCGACTACGGCTACGCCGGCTTCGTCCTGCGGCCGGCCGATCCGCGCTGGCGCGTCCGCGAGGAGACCGCCGAGGACGCCCCGGCGATCCGGCGGGTCGTGTCGACGGCCTTCGGGTCGGTGGACACCCCGTCGGAGACGGAGGCCGATCTGGTCGACGCCCTCCGGCGGGACGCCGACGCGTGGCTGCCGGGCCTGTCGTACGTGGCGGAGGCCCCGGACGGCACGGTCGCGGCGCACGCCCTGATCACCCGCTGCCGGGTGGACGGCGCCCCCGCGGCCGCGCTCGCGCCGGTCTCGGTGGCTCCGGAGCACCAGCGGACGGGGGCCGGGCAGGCCGTCGTCCGGGCGGTGCTGGACGCGGCCCGGCTCCGGGGCGAGCCGCTCGTCCTCGTCCTGGGGCATGCGGAGTACTACCCGCGGTTCGGGTTCGTACGGGCGTCCGCATATGGAATCAAGCCAGGTTTCGAGGTTCCGGACGAGGTCATGATGGCGCTCGTCCTGGACGGTTCCGCGTCCGTCCCGTCGGGCACGCTCGTCTATCCGGCGGCTTTCGGGGTCTGACGGCCGCCTGAGCCCCTTCCGCTCCCGCCGCGCCGGGTGTACTCCGGTGCGGTGGGAGCGGCGACGTCCGGCCGACGAAGTGGGGACAAGCCTCTTTTGTACGGCAGACTGGGGTGGCCCCACCGGGCCGAGGACCGAAGCGAAGGACGGGTATGCCGACCACACCAGCCACAGTGGCTCAGATCTCGCCGGAGATCACGTCGAACGGCGTCCAGCCGTCCGGAGCCCCGGCGCCGATCATGCTCGAACTGGTCGACGAGGACGGGACGACCATCGGCACGGCGGAGAAGCTCGCCGCGCACCAGGCGCCGGGCCAGCTGCACCGCGCCTTCTCCGTCTTCCTCTTCGACGAGTCCGGCCGGCTGCTGCTCCAGCGCCGGGCGCTGGGCAAGTACCACTCCCCCGGTGTCTGGTCGAACACCTGCTGCGGCCACCCCTACCCGGGCGAGGCGCCGTTCGCCGCGGCCGCCCGGCGGACCTTCGAGGAGCTCGGTGTCTCGCCGACGCTGCTCGCCGAGGCTGGCACCGTCCGCTACAACCACCCGGACCCGGCCTCGGGCCTGGTGGAGCAGGAGTTCAACCACCTCTTCGTCGGTCTGGTGCAGGCCGCACCGCGGCCCGACCCGGAGGAGATCGATGACACCGTCTTCGTGACCGCCGCCGAACTGGCCGAGCGGCACGCCGCCGCGCCGTTCTCCGCCTGGTTCATGACGGTGCTCGACGCGGCGCGTCCGGCCGTCAGGGAACTGACGGGTCCGTCCGGGGGCTGGTGACCGCCACCTCCTGAGGTGCGCCCCCCGGCCCCGGTGCCATCGGGGCCAGGGGCAGCGCCGCCCAGATGATCTTGCCGCCGCTCGCCGTGTGCTCGACGTCGCAGGCGCCGCCGGCCTCCTGGGCGATCTCCCGGACCAGGAGCAGTCCGCGCCCCCCGGTCTGTCCGTAGTCCGCCTCCAGTGCCTTGGGGCGGTACGGATGGTTGTCCTCGACGGAGACCCGGATCCACTCGGGGCCGATCGCGACCTCCACCGCTATCTCCGGCGACAGCAGCGCCGCGTGCCGCACGGCGTTGGTGACCAGCTCGGAGACGATCAGCAGCAGGCCGTCCATGATCTCGTCATGGACGGGGACTCCCTGGCGGACCAACAGGTCGCGTACGGCGTGCCGGGCCTGCGGGACGGAGACGTCGACCGCGGGTGCGGTGAAGCGCCAGACTCCTTCGTAGGACGGTGACCGGGCGGGTACACCTCCGTGGGTGTCCACGGTCCGGTTCCCACCCTCGTGCTCGATTCTCGCCACGGATCGAGTCTTGGCAATCCGCGCGGGCGGACCGGCCTACTGACCAGAAGTCGACACTTATCGGCCACCTTCTGATCGGGTGGGTATGCCAACGTCAGTTGTTCGACTGCTCCTGCGCGCTTTCTGAAGGCCCCGGATCCGGCGGCCCTTCCTGATCGTACGTTCGGTACGGCGGATAGCATCCGGCCCATGGAGCCGCAGCTGAAGGACAGCGTCACCGACGGGGTCGCCACCGTCGTCATCGCCAACCCCGCCAAGCGCAACGCGATGAGCGCCGCCATGTGGCGCGCGCTGCCCGGCGTGCTCGACCGGCTCGCCGCCGACCGCACCGTGCGGGCCCTCGTTCTGACCGGCGAGGGCGACACCTTCTGCGCCGGGGCGGACATCTCGGCGCTGCGGGAGCCGGGCGACGAGCAGCAGAGCCTCGCGGTACGGGCCGAGGAGGCGCTCGCGGCCTTCCCGAAGCCGACGCTCGCGGCGGTCCGGGGCTTCTGCGTCGGGGGCGGCAGCCAGCTCGCCGCCGCCTGCGACCTGCGCTTCGCCGAGGAGGGCGCCCGCTTCGGGATCACCCCCTCCAAGCTCGGCATCGTCTACGCGTCCTCGTCGACCCGAAGGCTGACCGCCCTCGTGGGGCCTTCGACCGCCAAGTACCTGCTGTTCTCGGGCGAGTTGATGGACACGGAGCGGGCGCTGCGGACGGGGTTCGTGGACGAGGTGCACCCGGCGGGCGAACTGGACAAGCGGGTGGCCGAGTTCGGGCAGGTGCTCGTCTCGCGCTCGCTGCTGACCCAGGCCGCGGCCAAGGAGTTCGCCGACGGACGGACGGACCGGGACGCCCACTGGGCGGAGCAGGCACGCGGCAGCGGCGACACCGCAGAGGGGGTCGCCGCCTTCCTGGAGCGCCGCGCGCCCCGCTTCACGTACTGGCTCTGAGCTTCAGTCCCGCGCGAGCGACTCGACGGGCGTTCCGCGCCAGTGCGCGACGATCGAGGCCGGGGCCTTCTCCGGGGAGCCCGCGTCGTACGGCGGCTGCGGGTCGTACTCCGTGAGGAGCTGGATCGTCTGGGCGGTCTCGTCGCCGGCGATCCGGCCCAGCAGGTGCAGCGCCATGTCGATGCCGGAGGAGACCCCGGCGGCGGTGACGTACTTGCCGTCGAAGACGACCCGCTCGCCGGTGGGCTCGACGCCGAGGGCCCGCAGCTCGTCGAAGGCCAGCCAGTGGGTCGTCGCCCGGCGGTCCTTGAGCAGGCCCGCCGAGGCGAGGATCAGCGAGCCGGTGCAGACGGAGGTGGTCCAGGTGCTGGTGGCGTCGGCGGCGCGGAGCCAGTCGAGGATCTCCGGGTCGTCCATGGCCACCCGCGCGTCGGGGCCGCCGGGGACGAGGACGATGTCCGGGTGCGGGACCTCGGCGAGGGTCCGGTCGGCGACGAGGGCGAGGCTGCCCTGGTCGTTGCGGACGGGGCCGGCCTCCTTTGCCACGAAGACGGTCTCGGCGCCGGGGAGGCGGGCCAGGAGCTCGTACGGTCCGACGGCGTCGAGGGTGGTGAAGCGGTCGTAGAGCAGGACGGCGATCTGCATGGTGAACCCTTTCGATGGCAGTGGGCGTGGTCAGCCGGCAGGTACGTGGAAGCGGCGGCGGTACTCCGCCGGGGCGGTGCCGAGCGCCTTGACGAAGGCGCGGCGCATCGCCTCGGGGGTGCCGTAGCCGGTGGTGCGGGAGACCTCCTCGACGCCGCGCGAGGTCTCCTCCAGGAGGCGGCGGGCGTGTTCGAGCCGGACCCGGTCGACGTAGCGGCCGGGGGTCGTGCCGGTCTCGGCGTGGAAGGCGCGGGCGAAGTGCCGGGGCGAGAGCCGGGCGCGGGCGGCGAGCGCCTCGACGGAGAGGTCCGCGCCGGGGTGCTCGGTGATCCACTGCTGGAGGTCGCGCAGCGGCTCCCGGTGGGCGGTCTGGGCGGCGAGCTGGGCACTGAACTGGGCCTGGTTGCCGGGGCGGCGCAGGAAGACGACCAGGTGGCGGGCGACGGTGAGGGCGACGTCCCGGCCGAGGTCCTCCTCGACGAGGGCGAGCGCCAGGTCGATGCCCGCGGTGACGCCGGCGGAGGTGGAGAGGCGGCCGTCCCGGACGAAGATGGGGTCCGGCTCGACGTCGACCTCGGGGTAGCGGCGGGCGAGGTGGTCGCAGGCCATCCAGTGGGTCGTCGCCCGGTGTCCGTCGAGGAGCCCGGCCTCGGCGAGGAGCAGCGCCCCCGTGCAGACGGAGACCAGGCGCCCGGCGTCCGGGGCGTGCGTGCGCAGCCAGTCGACGAGGGCGGGGTCGGGGTCCCGCGTGCCCTCGCCGCCGGGGACGACGAGGGTGTGCGGGGCGCCGTCGGCGACCGCCTCGGCGAGGGTGGTGTCGGGGAGGATCCGCAGCCCGCTGTGCGTACGGACCGGTCCGCCGTCCAGGGAGGCGGTGCGGATCGCGTACGCGGCGGGGTCGCCTGCGGCGCGGCCCGCACCGGCGAACACCTCGAAGGGGCCGGTGACATCGAGGCTCTGCACGCCGTCGAAGAGGACGACGAGTACGGATCGCTGCGTCATGCCCCCATCCTTGGCGGCGCCGGGGGCGTCCGCAACGACGCACATCCCACCTTTTCTGCCATCGGCCGCCGCGGTCCCGTCGGTCCGCCTGTTCCCGTCGGTCGCCACCTGTTCCCGTCGGTCGGCCTGTTCCCGTCGGTCACCACCTGTTCCCGTCCGTCGGCCTGTTCCCGTCATACCGACCAGTCGGTAACCTTCGGGTCATGACGACTGCCCTGCCGCCGCGCGCCGGACGCCGCTGCCACAACGCCCTCAACCCGCTGCACTCCACGCTCTACTTCTCGCCGGACCTGGACCGCGAGTTCGGCGCCCTCGGCTTCACCGACCGGAGTGCGATGCGGCTCGCCGCGCGGAGCGCCGCCCTCGGCGCGGTGGGTGCGGGCACGGTCGCCGCGACCTTCTACAACTACAGCCACGAGCTGCTCGCCCGGCACCTCCCCGCCGTCTGGGAGACCGCCTCCCCCGCCGACGTCCTGGACGCGCGGCTGCGCACCGTCGACGCGACCCTGCGCCGTCTCCTGGGCGACGACACCGTCTCCTCCCCGGAGATGGCCGAGGCCGCGATGCTCGCCCTGCGGGCCACGGAGGCCTGCACCCGGCACGCCCGGCCGCTCTACTCGGCCCACGCGGACCTGCCGGTGCCGGAGGCCCCGCACCTCGCCTACTGGTACGCCACCACCCTGCTGCGCGAGCACCGCGGCGACGGCCACCTCGCGGCCCTGCTCACCGCCGGACTCGACCCCGTCGAGGCCCTCGTCTCCCACACCGCCACCGGCAAGGGCATGTCCCCGCGCTGGGTCCTCGGCTCGCGCGGCTGGCAGCGCGCCGACTGGGAGGCGGCCGCGGAGCGGCTGCGCGAGCGCGGGCTCCTCGCCGCCGACGGCGAGCTCACCGAGGCCGGTACCGCCCTCCGCGACGAGCTGGAGGAGCGGACCGACCGGCTGGACTCCGCCCCGTACGAGCACCTCGGCGCGGCCGGGGTCGAGCGGCTCACCGAGCTCGGGCGCGGCTTCCTGATGACGGCGGCGGTCGCGGGCGCCTTCCCCGCGGACCTCGTCGGCAAGGGCTGAGCGGGGGCCGGCGCGGGCGCGGGGACGCGCGCGGGACGGGTCGGTTGCCGCATCCGGGTGACCGACCCGGCACAATGCACTCGCAAGCTTGAGGCACGAGAAGGCGAGTCGGGACACCGTGACGACGTCCATCGAAGCAAGGATCGCCGAGGAACTCGGCGTACGCGAGCGACAGGTGAAGGCGGCCGTCGAGCTGCTCGACGGCGGTTCGACCGTGCCGTTCATCGCGCGCTACCGCAAGGAAGCGACCGAGATGCTCGACGACGCGCAGCTCCGCACCCTGGAGGAGCGGCTGCGCTATCTGCGCGAGCTGGAGGACCGCCGGTCGGCGATCCTCGACTCGGTACGCGAGCAGGGCAAGCTGACGGAGGAGCTTGAGGCCCGGATCCGGGCCGCCGACACCAAGGCGCGGCTTGAGGACATCTACCTGCCCTTCAAGCCGAAGCGCAGAACGAAGGCCCAGATCGCCCGCGAGGCCGGTCTGACGCCGCTCGCGGAGGGCCTGCTGAGCGACCCCTCGGTGGAGCCGACGTCCGCCGCGGCCGCCTTCGTGGACGCGGACAAGGGCGTCGCGGACGCCGCCGCGGCCCTGGAGGGCGCGCGGGCGATCCTCACCGAGAAGTTCTCCGAGGACGCCGACCTGATCGGCGAGCTGCGCGAGCGCATGTGGGGCCGAGGCCGGCTGGTCGCGAAGGTTCGGGACGGGCAGGGCGACAGCAAGGAGGGGCCCGGGGCGAAGTTCGCCGACTACTTCGACTTCGCCGAGCCGTTCACGGCGCTGCCCTCGCACCGCGTGCTCGCCATGCTGCGCGGCGAGAAGGAGGATGTCCTCAGCCTGGACCTGGAGCCGGAGGAGCCGTCCGAGACGCCGGGGCCGTCCTCGTACGAGGGGATCGTCGCGCACCGCTTCGGCGTGGCCGACCGGGGGCGCCCCGGCGACAAGTGGCTCCAGGACACGGTCCGCTGGGCCTGGCGGACCCGCATCCTGGTGCACCTCGGGATCGACCTGCGGCTGCGGCTGCGGACGGCCGCCGAGGACGAGGCCGTCCGGGTCTTCGCCGCGAACCTGCGGGACCTGCTGCTCGCCGCACCCGCCGGCACCCGGGCGACGCTGGGCCTCGACCCCGGTTTCCGCACCGGCGTGAAGGTCGCGGTCGTCGACGCGACCGGCAAGGTCGTGGCCACCGACACGATCTACCCGCACGTCCCCGCCAACAAGTGGGACCAGGCGCTCGACCGGCTGGCACGTCTCGCGAAGCAGCACGCGGTCGAGCTGATCGCGATCGGCAACGGCACGGCCTCCCGCGAGACCGACAAGCTGGCGACCGAACTCCTCGCCAAGCACCCCGAGTTGAACCTGACCAAGGTGATGGTCTCGGAGGCCGGCGCCTCGGTCTACTCGGCCTCCGCCTTCGGCTCGCAGGAACTCCCCGACCTCGACGTGTCGTTGCGCGGCGCCGTCTCGATCGCGCGGCGCCTCCAGGATCCCCTGGCGGAACTCGTGAAGATCGACCCGAAGTCGATCGGCGTCGGCCAGTACCAGCACGACCTGGCCGAGGTGAAGCTCTCGCGCTCGCTCGACGCCGTGGTCGAGGACTGTGTGAACGGCGTCGGCGTCGACGTCAACACCGCGTCCACACCGCTGCTTTCGCGGGTCTCCGGCATCAGCACCGGTCTCGCCGAGAACATCGTCGCGCACCGCGACGCCAACGGCCCGTTCCGCTCCCGCAAGGCGCTGAAGGACGTGGCCAGGCTCGGCCCGAAGGCGTACGAGCAGTGCGCGGGCTTCCTGCGCATCCGGGGCGGCGACGACCCGCTCGACTCCTCGTCGGTGCACCCGGAGGCGTACCCGGTGGTGCGCCGGATGGCGAAGACGACGGGCGGCCAGGTCGCCGCGCTGATCGGCGACACGGGCACGCTGCGCTCGCTGCGCGCCGACGACTTCGTCGACGAGAGCTTCGGTCTGCCGACGGTGACGGACATCCTGCGCGAGCTGGAGAAGCCCGGCCGCGACCCGCGGCCGGCGTTCAAGACGGCCACCTTCAAGGAGGGCGTCGAGAAGATCGGCGACCTGGCGTCGGGGATGGTCCTGGAGGGGGTCGTCACGAACGTGGCCGCCTTCGGGGCGTTCGTCGACATCGGTGTGCACCAGGACGGCCTGGTGCACGTGTCGGCGATGTCGAAGACCTTCGTCAAGGACCCGCGCGACGTCGTGAAGCCCGGTGACGTGGTCAAGGTCAAGGTCATGGACGTGGACATCCCGCGCAAGCGGATCTCCCTGACCCTGCGCCTCGACGACGAGGCGGGCGCGGACGCGTCGGGCGGCGCGCCCAAGCGGGGCGAGCGGGGCGAGCGGGGCGACGGGAGCGCCCGTGGCGACCGGGGCGGCCGTCCGCCGCAGCAGCGGCAGGGCGGCGGATCCGGCGGTGGCGGTGGTGGCCGTCGGAGCGAGCGCGGCGGCCGGGACGAGAGGGGCGGACGGGACCGCTCGTCGGCCCCGGCGCCGGGCAACAGCGCGATGGCGGACGCCCTGCGCAAGGCCGGTCTCCTGGGTGAGGACGGCGGCAAGCGCAAGTAGGGCGCGCTCCGGGCCCACCCCGCCCACCGCGTGAACGACCGAGGCCGCGACCCCACCGGGGTCGCGGCCTCGTCGCACGTCACAGCCCTACGGCACGAAGCGCAGGGCCCACTCGGCGCGGTTGGCGACGTCGAGGTCGTCGTCCTCCGTCAGCGGCCGGAGCACCCGCGTGGCCGTCTTCGGGTCCGCCTGGACCAGGTCGACGATCTCGGCGGCCAGGCCGTCCTGGTCGTCGCCGAGGTCGACGGCCGAGGCGCGGATCAGGGTCGGGAGGGCGTCAGGGCCGCCGATGGCGGCGAGGACGCCGCCGAGGAGTTCACGGGCGTAGGCGTTCCGCTCGGTGAGGGCGCGGTCCAGCTCCGCCTGGAGGCGGGGAAGGAGACCGGCGTCGCCCGAGGCGGCGACCTCGTCGGCGAGGTCGATCGTCTCGTCGACGTCCGCGTCGAGATCGTCCAGCATCGCGGTCAGCCGGGTCAGTAGGTCGGTCATGGTGCTGCCTCCTGGAATGCACCGTCCACGAGGACGGGGACGGTCGTCGAGCTGTCGATCTCGGCGGCCACGGCCACGTCCTGCGGATAGCCGTACTCGTACAGTTCACGGCCCGAGTCGCAGCCGTGCAAGGCGGCGACCGGGTCCTCCGTCGCCGCCCAGAGCGTGGCCGCCGCGCTCGCCTCGGGGGTCGGGACGCCCGTACGCGCGAGGGCGGAGAGCACCGCTCCCGCGCCGAGCAGGTCCTCCAGGGCGGGGCGCAGCGAGCCGTCGGGCCACCGCTCGCCGGAGGCGATCACGGCGAGCGGGCGGTCCGCGGAGCCGTATCCCCGGTCCGCGAGCCAGCGGGCGACGGCCGTGGGGTTGCGCAGGGAGGCGGCGACCACGGTCGCCCCGCCCGAGGCGGCCTCCGCCGCGATCGTGGAGCCGTTCGGGGACGGCAGGACCAGGCGCGGCGGCGTCGGGGCGGCGCGCAGGGCGGCCGGGGAGAGCGTCCACGGGTGCGCCTCGGTGGCCTCGCGCCGGCCGACGGCGAGCACCGCGTCCTGCTCCCGCGCGAACGCCGCCGCGGTGGCGTCCCGCCAGCGGTACGGGAGGACGGCGGTGCCGCCCTCCACGGCGACGCCGACGGACGTGGTGAAGGAGAGCACGTCGACCACGACGACACAGGCCGCCGCCGGCGCGAGGGCCCGTGCCTCGACGGGCCCCCAGCCGAAGGAGAGCGTCATGAGGTCGCCATCAGAGCTCGGTCACCTTGCCGTCGGCGACCTCGATGCGGCGGGTCGTGCGGACGGCGTCGAGCATGCGCCGGTCGTGGGTGACCAGGAGCAGGGTGCCGGTGTACGAGTCGAGGGCGGACTCCAGCTGCTCGATGGCCGGCAGGTCCAGGTGGTTGGTCGGCTCGTCGAGCACGAGCAGGTTCACGCCCCGGCCCTGGAGCAGCGCGAGCGCGGCGCGCGTCCGCTCGCCCGGGGAGAGCGTGGTGGCGGGCCGCATGACGTGCTCCGCCTTCAGCCCGAACTTGGCCAGCAGGGTGCGGACCTCGGCGGGCTCGGTGTCGGGCACGGCCGCGCAGAACGCCTCCAGGAGCGTCTCGGTGCCGTGGAAGAGCTTGCGGGCCTGGTCGACCTCGCCGACGACGACGCCCGAGCCGACGACCGTGTCGCCGGAGTCCAGCGGGAGACGGCCGAGGAGGGCGGCGAGCAGCGTCGACTTCCCGGCGCCGTTGGCGCCGGTGACGGCGACCCGGTCGGCCCAGTCGATCTGGAGCGTGACGGGGCCGAAGGCGAAGTCGCCGCGGCGCACCTCGGCCTCGCGGAGCGTCGCCACGACCGAGCCGGAGCGCGGGGCGGAGGCGATCTCCATGCGCAGCTCCCACTCCTTGCGGGGCTCGTCGACGACGTCGAGGCGCTCGATCATGCGCTGGGTCTGCCGGGCCTTGGCGGCCTGCTTCTCGCTGGCCTCGCTGCGGGCGTTGCGGCCGAGCTTGTCGCTGTCGGTGGCCTTGCGGCGGGCGTTCTTGACGCCCTTGTCCATCCAGGACCGCTGCATGTGGCCGCGCGCTTCGAGGGCGGCCTTCTTGCCCGCGTACTCCTCGAAGTCCTCGCGGGCGTGCCGCCGGGCGGTGTCGCGCTCGTCGAGGTACGCGTCGTAACCGCCGCCGTACAGGGTGATCTGCTGCTGGGCGAGGTCGAGTTCGAGGACCTTGGTGACCGTGCGCGTGAGGAACTCGCGGTCGTGGCTGATGACGACCGTCCCGGCGCGCAGCCCCTTCACGAAGCTCTCCAGGCGCTCCAGACCGTCGAGGTCCAGGTCGTTGGTGGGCTCGTCGAGGAGGAAGACGTCGTAGCGGGAGAGGAGCAGCGAGGCGAGACCGGCGCGGGCGGCCTGGCCGCCGGAGAGCGAGGTCATCGGCTGGTCGAGGCCGACGGTCAGGCCGAGGGAGTCGGCGACCTCCTCGGCACGCTCGTCGAGGTCGGCGCCGCCGAGGTTCAGCCAGCGGTCCAGCGTCTCGGCGTACGCGTCGTCGGCGCCGGGCGTGCCGTCGACGAGGCCCTGGGTGGCCTCGTCCATGGCGGTCTGGGCGGCGGTGACGCCGGTGCGGCGGGCGAGGAACTCGCGCACGGTCTCGCCGGCGCGCCGCTCGGGCTCCTGCGGGAGGTGGCCGACGCTCGCGGTGGGCGGGGAGAGCCGCAGCTCGCCCTCCTCCGGGGTGTCGAGCCCGGCGAGCAGCCGGAGCAGCGTGGACTTCCCGGCGCCGTTGACGCCGACGAGGCCGATGACGTCACCGGGGGCGACGACGAGGTCGAGCCCGGCGAAGAGGGTGCGTTCGCCGTGGCCGGCGGCGAGGTCCTTGGCGACGAGGGTTGCAGTCATGAGGGTACGAATCCTAGGCGACGGCGGGAGCACTGCTCCGCCCGGCCGGACCTGCCCCGATCGACCCGGCTTCCGTGGCCTGCCGCGATCGGCGCGCTTCGGCCGGGCCTGCTCCCGTCGGGCCTCGCTCGGAGCGGGCCTGCTTCGGCCGGGCCGCGCTCGGGGCGGGCCGGCTCCGGTCGACCCGGCTTCCCTCGGCCGGCTCCCGTCGGGCCCGCTCCGGTCAGGCGGCGGCGAGCCGGGCGCCGTGGGGCTCGGCGGTCGCGTCGCCGAGGAGGCGGAGCAGGACCGCGCGGTAGGTGTCGCCGCGGAAGCGGTACGGGCCGACGCCCGGGTAGCCGTCGCGGTCGAGGTCGACGGGGTCGTCCTGGCCGCCGGTCCGCCAGGCGAAGTCGCGCCAGACGACGTCCTCGCCGTCGCGCTCGACGACCGCGGTGACGGCGCCGCAGCCCGGGTCCTCGCACCCGGGGCAGGAGTAGACGGTCCGACGGCCGGCGGAGGACGCGGAGTCGAGGAGCAGCCCGCGGACGGACTCGGCGCGGACGGCGGGCGGGAGGTCCGAGGCCAGGGGCGAGACGGCGTCGATGCCCTCGACCTCGTCGAGCCGGTGGAGCAGGGGCCTGCCGTCGACCACGAGATCGGGGGTGTCGCGGTGAGGGCCGGTGAGGTCGAAGGTCGTGTACGCGGACGGCATGCAGGAAGTATTTCCCCGGATACGGCCCCGTTCCATGGCTGGGGAGTCCCGGAAATGTCCCGGTCCCGGTACGGTCCGCGCCATGGACAGCGACGTGATCGTGGTGGGTGGCGGGGTCGTCGGGCTGACGACGGCGGTGACGCTGGCGGAGCGCGGACTGCGGGTACGGATCTGGTCACGGGACGACGTGACGGCGACGACGTCGGCCGTGGCGGGTGCCCTGTGGTGGCCGTACCGGATCGAGCCGGCGGCGGAGGTCGGCGCCTGGGCGCTGGCCTCGCTCCGCGTGTACGGGGAGCTGGCCGGCGATCCGGAGCGGACGGGGGTGCGCTGGGTGGCCGGGGTCCACGCGGACGTCGGCCTGGACACGCTGGGCCCGTGGGCGAAGGAGGTGGCGGGGCTGCGGCAGCTGGCTCCGGAGGAGGTGCCGGGGCCGTACGGCGTGGGCCTGGCGGCGCGGATCCCGCTCATCGACATGCCGGTCCATCTGACGTGGCTGCGGGGCCGGTTCGAGGCCGCGGGCGGGGTCTTCGAGCGGCGTGCGGTCACCGGGTTCGAGGAGGCCGCGGCGCGGGCGCGGGTGGTCGTCGACTGCGCGGGGCTCGGCGCGCGGGAGCTCGTACCGGATGCCGGACTGCGGCCGGTGCGGGGGCAGTTGGTGCTCGTGGAGAACCCGGGCGTCGAGGAGTGGTTCACGGCGGCGGACGACGGGGCGGGCGAGACGACGTACTTCTTCCCGCAGCCGGGCCGGCTGGTCCTGGGCGGGACGGCCGAGGAGGGGGCGGAGGGGCTCGACGCCGATCCGTCGACGGCGGCGGCGATCGTCGCGCGGTGCGCGCGGGTGCGGCCGGAGATCGCGGGGGCGCGGATCCTCGGACACCGGGTGGGGCTGCGGCCCGCGCGGGCGGGCGGCGTGCGGATCGAGGCGGTGCCGCTGCCGGGCGGCGGCCGGCTGGTGCACCACTACGGGCACGGGGGCGCGGGGGTGACGGTGGCCTGGGGCTGCGCGGAGCGGGCGGCGGAGCTGGTGGGCGGATGACGCACGGCTGACGCGCGACGGACGTACGGCTGCCGTACGACTGCTCTGCGGCTGCCGTGCGGCTGCCGTGCGGCAGAGAACGGCCGCGGGGCGGGTACGGCCCTTTTCGGACCGCACCCGCCCCGCGCGAGCCGCTACTTCCAGAGCGGCGGGCGGTTGTTGTTCTCCGCGTCGTGGCACTGCTGGGCGCGGCGCTCCAGGGCGTCGGCGCGGGCGGCGGCCTTGCGGGCCTCCGCCGTGGCGCCGAGGCGGCGGAGCTGGGCGGCCCGGTCGCGCTCCTTGCGGGCGTCCGCCCGCAGCTTGTCGATGTTGCAGGTGATCTTGGCGGCGGCCGCGGGCTCGGCGGTGACTGTCTGGCCGAGCAGCACGCCTCCGGCGAGCAGCGTCGTGGTGAGCACGGCCGTCAGGGTGCGGCGCAGGGTCATGGTGTGGCGCATGGTGGTTCTCCAACTTCCCGGCGTGGAACGCCGGTTTGAGGCATGGTCAGTACCGGTCGGTAACTTTACCTCTGCCACCGTCGGTTTCCCGCCATCGCGCGCCCCTGCCGCCCGACCGTCAACATTCCTTCACAGGACTCCCACTGACGAGGTGATAGGTCGCGCGCTCGTCGAGGAGGAGCGGGACGAGCGCGCGCTGCGACTGGCGCAGCGGCACGAACACCCCGGCGCCGTCCCGCCGGACGGTGACCCCGTGCAGGGCGAGTTCGTCGCCCGCCTCGGCGTACTGGGCGGCGTCGAGGCGGTAGCCGCAGGGCGGGTCGGCGAGGATCTCCCCGGGCTCCGGCGGGTCGTTGTCGGCGCCGCCGAGGAAGACGGGCCCCCGGTCGGCGAACCCGGCGTGCCGGGCGACGGCGGTGGCCGCCAGGAGCGGCCCGCGCCGCTCGTCGAGATAGGCGAACGCTCCGTCCAACGCGGCCCGTTGGGTGGCGACGCGGCGCCGGTGGTTGCGCGCCGGGTCGTCCTTCTCGGCCTCGTCGAGCGCGTCCACGCGGGTCTCGACGAGCAGGCCGGCCGCGTGCTTGATGCCCGCGGTGTTGCGCAGGATCCGCTCCTGGCCGTCGCCCGCGACCTGCTTGACCGGCTTGCCGGTGAGGGGGTCGGTCCAGATGCCGTAGATGCCGGTGCTGTAGCCGGCGAGCCCGGCGGCGGGCCGGACGTAGGACTCCGAGAGCGTCCGGGACTCGTCGTGGACGTGCGGGTCGGCGTCGAGGCTGCGGGGCCAGAGGGCGAGCAGGTCCTTGTCGTAGTAACGGGGAGTGGCCCCGTACTCGTGGAGGTCGTAGACGAGTTCGGGGCGCCGGTCGCGGATGACGGCGGCCACGGCCCGGGCCTCGGCGGTGCGCAGGGCGATGTGATCGCGGTTGACGTCGATGCCGTCGCCGTTGCCCCGGGTGTCGGCCTCCCGGCCGTCGGGGTTGGCGGTGGGGACGACGAGGATCGTGGTCCGGGCGAGGAGGCGCCGGGTCTCCGTGTCCTCGGCGGTGGAGAGGTCGCGCAGCGTGCTCAGGCAGGCCTCGCGGCCCGCGGGCTCGTCGCCGTGCTGGGTGCAGACGAGGAGCACGGTGGTGCCGCCCGTACCGAGGGTGGCGAGCCGCAGCGGTCTGCCCTGCGAGGTGGTGCCGATCGTGCGCAGCGACACCCGGTCGCTGCGCCGGTCGACGGCCGCGAGGAACTCCCGCTCCTCGTCCTCCGTGGTCCACCGGGCGCCGTGGCTCGTCTCGAAGCCGGTGCGCGGGAGGGGGCTCGGGGGCGCGCTGTCCGCCGCCTTGGCGGGGACGGTGACGAGCGGCAGGGCGAGGGCGGCGGCGCCCGCCGCGACGGCGAGCACGCGGCGGGACCTCCTCTGCGCGGTGCGGAGTCTCATCGGGCGGCTCCCGCCGCGGGGAGGCGCGGACCGGTGACGGCGGCCGGCGGTACGGGGCCGCTGTCGCTCAGCGACGGCCGGGCGGCGGGCGAGGGCAGGGCCGGGGACGGTCCCGTGGTGGCCCGGGTGAACGCGCCCGGGCCACCGACCAGGGGCACCTTCGCCCACGTGCGGGTGAGGTCGAGGGTCAGGGTGGGGGTGGTCGACGGAGGGTCGATCAGGTCCTTGTCGGTGCCGCCGACGATCAGGGCGAGGCGGTGGCCCGCCGGGACGACGTGGTCGGTGGCGGCGAGGTCCAGGGTCAGGGTGTACGCCCTGCCGGGGGTCAGCGGCCGCTCCTCGCGCGGGTTCGCCCAGGTGCCGAGGTCGGCCCAGCCACGGCTGACGACCGTGTACCCGACGTCCGCCGTGCGGGCCCGGGTCTCCTTGAAGCAGGCGCTGTCGCCGGGGGTGCTCGCACCCCAGCAGGTGCGGTCGGTCAGCGTGGTGATGCCCTCCCCCGCCGCGCCGTAGTCGCGGATCGTGTCGGGGCCGAGGTCGACGAGGACGGCGGAGAGGTGCGCGGTGGCGGTGGTCGGGGTGGCGGTGACCGTCACCTTCGAGGAGCCGGAGATCCGCAGGTCGCGGGAGAGCGGCCGGGTGACGAACCCGGCCTTCTCGGGGGTCGCGGAGTCGACGCGGGCGGCCCAGTCCAGTTCGCCGAGGCCCGGGTCGTCGGTGAAGGTCGCGGTGGACCCGGAGGCGGCGGGCATCCGGCCGAGGGTGCCGGCGCCGGGCGCGGCGCCCGGGGCGGGGCGCAGGGTGGTGGCCGAGGTGCCGCGCGGCGGCCACTGCCGGTCGGTGGTCCAGCGGTCCGGGGCGCGCTCGATGTCGGCGACCGGTTCGCGGTCGATGCCGTTGTCGTAGCCGAGCAGGTAGTGGTCGAACCAGCGGTGCAGGGTGCGGACCCAGTCGGCGCGCCGGAAGTCGAAGGGGTCGACGTGGCCGGTCTGGGAGAGCCAGATCTTCCGCTCGACGCCGTGGGCGGCGAGCGCGTCCCACCACTTCCCGAACTGGTTGGCGCGCACGTTCAGGTCCTGCTGTCCGTGGACGACGAAGACGCTGGCCTTCACCTTCGAGGCGTCCCGCACGTGGTCCCGCTCGGTCCAGGCGGGCGTCCAGTCGCCGCTGTACGGGGTGGCCTCGGTGATCCGGTCCTGGACGGCCCCGCAGCGGGCCTGCGCTTCGGGGCTGTTCACGTACTCGGAGAGCCAGCTCGGGTTGGCGTTGTAGAGCGGGGCGCCCTGGGAGTGGAAGTAGTCGTACCAGGAGGAGATGGCCCCGATCGGAACGATCGTTTTCAGCCCTTCCACCCCGGTGGCGGCCACGCCGTTGGCGATGGTGCCGTCCCAGCTCTTGCCGATCATGCCGACGTTGCCGGTGCTCCAGCCGGTGGCCCCGGCCCGCGCCGTACCGGTGCGGGTGGTGTAGCCGCGGGCGCGGCCGTTCAGCCAGTCGACGACGGCCTTGGCGGAGCGGACGTCGGAGCGTCCGCCGACGTCGTCGCAGCCGTCGGAGCGGTTGGTGCCGGCGAGGTCGACGGCGACGAAGGCGTAGCCGCGCGGGACGAAGAAGTTGTCGTAGAAGAGCGGGAACTGGACGGGGTTCCCGTCGGCGTCGTACGTCTTCTTCTGGCTCTCGTTGCCGCGTCCGCAGCAGGCGTAGTACGGGCTCGCGTCCATGATGACCGGGATCTTCCGGCCCGCCGCCGCGGGCTCCCGGGGCCGGACGATGTCGACGGCGACCCGGTCGCCGCGCCCGTCCCCGTCGCCGTCGAGGCCGGTGTCGACCCAGACGGACTCGCGGATGGCGTCGGCGTAGGAGTGGACGGGCCGTGACTCGCGTGGGGAGCCCAGGGAGCCTTGGACGGACGCGGCGGGCGCCGCGGGCACCGCGGGCTCCGGCTGCGCGCCGGCCGGGCTGACCAGCGTCGCGAGCAGGGCGGCCGTGGCCGCGGCCACGAGCGTTCCGTACGGCAGTCGGGCTCCGCGGGTTCTCCGCTTTCGCATCGGCATGGGCGGGAACGTACCCCGGTCAACTCCCGCGCAAAAGAGTGCCGGAGGCAATCAGGGGTGATTCAGGGTCATTCCGGGGACGGACGGGTTCATGTCGGCCGAATGGCGATCGTGTGACAGGGGGTCCTCTGGACGTGACGGTGCGTCGGAGGGCTGAATAGGGTCCGAGCTAAGGACCGACGACCACCCGCGCGTCTTACGTTTCTTATGACTTGGGGAGCACCTGTGCACCGCAGAATCATCGTTCCGAGCGCCCTCGCGGCCTCCCTGCTGCTGGCGATCCCGGCATCGGCGGCCGACTTCACCCCCGGGGCCCCGGGCATCGGCGACTCCTATTACCCCGCCAGCGGCAACGGCGGCTACGACGTCTCCCACTACGACCTGCGGCTGAAGTACCAGCCGGCGACCGATCTGCTCGAAGGTACGGCGACGATCCTCGCCACGACGAAGCAGAACCTGTCCCGGTTCAATCTGGACCTCGGTCTGAAGGTCAGCGAGGTCCGGGTGAACGGGCGCCTCGCGAAGTTCACCACCTCGGGCGACCACGAGCTGGAGGTGACCCCGGCCGCCCCGCTGGAGAAGAACAAGGCGATCTCGGTCGTCGTCCGTTACGCGGGCAAGCCCTCGGAGTTCAAGGTCGACGGCTGGTCTGCCTGGGCCCGCACCCCGGACGGCGGTGTCGCCGCGCAGGAGCCGGACTCGGCCGTCTGGTGGTTCCCGTCCAACGACCACCCGCTGGACAAGGCCACCTTCGACGTCTCGGTCTCCGTGCCGGACGGCACGCAGGCCATCAGCAACGGCGTGCTCCAGTCGCAGTGCTCGAAGCTCGGCTGGACCCGTTTCAACTGGCGCTCCAACAAGCCGCAGGCGACCTATCTGGCCACGCTCGCCGTCGGCAAGTTCGACATCACGACGGACAGGACGGCCAACGGGCTGCCGGTCCTCAACGCGTACAGCAAGGACCTCGGCGACAACGACGGGGCCGCGCGCGCCTCGATCGAGCGCACGACCGAGGTCGCGGAGTGGCTGGAGGGGGTCTTCGGGCCGTACCCCTTCAACTCCCTCGGCGGGTACGTGCCGAACGTGACCAGCGGCTTCGCCCTGGAGACGCAGACCCGCCCGTTCTACAGCCCGCGGCAGTTCGCCAACGGCGCGAACGTGTCGGTCGTCGTGCACGAGCTGGCGCACCAGTGGTACGGCGACAGCGTGTCCGTCCGCGACTGGAAGGACATCTGGGTCAACGAGGGCTTCGCCCGCTACAGCCAGTGGCTGTGGTCGGAGAAGGAGGGCGAGGGCACGGCGCAGGAGCTGGCGGACTACGTGTACGCCACGCGGACGGCCGAGGACCCGTTCTGGACGGTCAAGCCGGGTGACCCGGGCGCGGAGAACCAGTTCCACATCGCCGTGTACGACCGGGGCGCGCTGGCGCTCCAGGCCCTGCGCAACGAGATCGGCGACGAGGACTTCTTCGCGATCCTGAAGGGCTGGCCGCAGGAGTTCGCCTACGGCAACGCGCGCGTCGGCGACTTCGTGCGGTACGCGGAGCGGGTCTCCGGCAAGCCGCTGGCCGGGCTCTTCGACACCTGGCTGTACCAGCCGTCGAAGCCGGCCGCGTCGACGGCGGCCGCGGCGGGCCTGTCCGCGCCCGCGGCGGCGCCGGCGACCGGTCCGGCCGCCCGGTCGGCCGCGCGGTCCGCGGCTCCCCGGCCCGCGCAGCCGAAGTCGTGGAAGAAGATCGCGGCGACGAACACGGTCCACGACCACTGACCGTCGCCCGACGAGGGGCCGTCCGTCAGCGCTTCGCGCGGCGGGCGGCCTCGCGCGCCTTCCGGGCCAGGGGCAGGTAGCGCAGCCGCTCGGGCAGGACGGGGACCAGGACGCGGACGACCCCGGCGAACCGGCGCAGCGCGCGCTCCTGCGCGTCCGTCCACTCCAGGCCGATGGCCTCGCGGGCGTCCGGGGGCATGAGGCCCACGGTGAGGAAGGCCCGCAGCCGCAGGAACGGGCGGCGGAGGACCGGCCAGAGCAGCCGGAGCGCGAACCGGAGGGGCCTCGGGCCCCGGTCCGGGGCCGGTACCGGCAGGTCGGGGTCGAGCAGCTCCCGGACGACGGTGGTGGCCTCCAGCTCCTCGGCGAGCACCTTCCGGTAGTGCGGCCAGAACTCCTCGACCGTCTGCGGCATGTCCCGGTCGTGGATGCCGAGGACGCGGCCGACCATGAGCCACTCGGCGTACAGCTGCCGTTCCTGGGCGTCGGTGAGGGGGCGGGCGAGAAGGCCGAGACCGTACCGGTAGACGGGGAAGCCGGTCGCGTGCACCCACGAGTAGTAGGCCGGGGTGAGGGCGTGGTACGTGCGGCCGTGGGCGTCGGTGCCCTGGATGTCGCGGTGCAGCCGTCGGAGGCGGCGGCCCTCCTCGGCGGCCTCCTCGCCCCCGTACACCCAGAGCTGGACCGAGCGCAGGGAGCGCTCGCCACGGCCCCAGGGGTCGGTACGGAAGACGGAGTGCTCGTCGACGCCGGCGCCGATCGCGGGGTGGGCGACCTGCATGGCGAGGGCGGCGGGCAGCATCAGGAGCGCCCGGACGTCACCGGCGACGCTCCACAGCACCCCGCCGACGGGCGGGGGTGCGGGGGCGGTGGACTCCTCCTGCGGGCGGCTCATGCGGTGGCTCTCCTCACGTACACATCCAGTAGACGTCCGATGCCGCGCTCATGGCGAAGGGGCCGTCCTCGGGCTTACTGCTGCCCGGGGACGGCCCCTTCGTCGAAAGCGTGGGATCAGGAGCGGTCGGCGCCGACCGGCTCGCCGACGATGCGGGCGGCGAGGGCGTGGGCCCAGGCGTCGACGTCCGCGGTGAGCTCGCGCTCGGCGGCGGCGCGCTCGGCGGCGATCTTCGCGGCACCGGCGGCGATGATGGCCTCGCGCTCGGCGTTGCCCTCGGCGCGGGCGGCGGCGATGGCGGCCGAGCCCTCCTCGGTGGCCTGGGAGCGGATGCGCGCGGCCTCGTGACGGGCCTCGGCGAGCTCCGCCTCGTACTGCTCGCGGATCTGCGTGGCCTCGGAGCGCAGGTCGTCGGCGCGCTCGGTGCCGCCGTCGATGGCGTCCTCACGCTCGTCGAGGGTGCGGCGGATCTTCGGGAGGATCCCCTTCGCCAGGATGAGGAAGGTGAGCGCAAACAACACCACGCCGAGGATGAGCTCCACCCAGACGGGGTTGAGGGGACCGAGGTCCATCTTGAAGACTGTGGGGTTACTCGCGAGGGTCATGCGCGCATTCTACCTGGTCCAAATAAGGACAATTCAGACACTGGGAGGAGAGTTGGCGCGGTTGTGCGAGTTCGGCAAGATTCCCGGCATCCAAAGGCTACCGGAAGGTAACCACGGCTGATTGTATGTGCGGCGCCAGGCCAACCCCCCACGTCACCATGGGAGTTCCCGTGTCCTTCGCCGCGCTCCGCCGCGCCCCCGGCGCCGCTCTGTCGCTCGCGCTCGCCGCCGCCACCCTGGCGGCCACCGCCCCGGCCGCCGGCGCCGCCTCCGCCGCGACCGCCGAGGCCCCGCGCCTGAAGGTGCTCACGTACAACACCTTCCTCTTCTCCAAGACGCTCTACCCGAACTGGGGCCAGGACCACCGGGCCGGGGCGATCCCCGCCGCCTCCTTCTTCCAGGGGCAGGACGTCGTCGTGCTCCAGGAGGCCTTCGACAACTCCTCCTCCGACGCGCTCAAGGCGAACGCCGCCGCGCAGTACCCGCACCAGACCCCGGTCATGGGGCGCGGCAAGAGCGGCTGGGACGCCACCGGCGGGGCCTACTCCGCGACCACGCCCGAGGACGGCGGGGTGACGATCCTCAGCAAGTGGCCGATCGTCCGCAAGGAGCAGTACGTCTACAAGGACGCCTGCGGGGCCGACTGGTTCTCGAACAAGGGCTTCGTCTACACCGTCCTGGACGTGAACGGGAGCCGGGTCCACGTCGTCGGCACCCACGCCCAGTCCACCGACCCGGGCTGCTCGGCGGGCGAGGCGGCGCAGATGCGCAGCCGCCAGTTCAAGGCGATGGACGCCTTCCTCGACGCCAAGAACATCCCGGCGAACGAGCAGGTGATCGTCGCCGGCGACATGAACGTCGACTCGCGCACGTCCGAGTACGGCACGATGCTCGCCGACGCGGGCCTGGTGGGGGCCGACGCCCGCACCGGCCACCCGTACTCCTTCGACACCGAGCTGAACTCGATCGCCTCCGAGCGCTACCCGGACGACCCGCGCGAGGACCTCGACTACGTCCTCTACCGGGCCGGGAACGCCCGCCCCGCCGGCTGGACCAACCACGTGGTCCCGGAGAAGAGCGCTCCGTGGTCGGTCTCCAGCTGGGGCACGACGTACACCTACAGCAACCTTTCCGACCACTACCCGGTCATCGGCTTCTGACCGGACCCGGCTGCGGGTACGGGGCTCAGTACCCGTACCCGCCGAAGAGGCTGTAGAGCCAGGCACCGAGCACGCCGGCGACACACAGCAGCACGAACCACGAGCCCGCGCTCGTATGCCGCTCCTTGCGGGGGCGGCGGCCGGGGCCGGCGGCACGAGCCGCCCGCCCCGGCTTCTCGCGCTTCCCCGCCTTCTCCTTCGGCCGTCCCGCGCGGGACGGCCCCTCGGCCGTGTCCGCACCGGCCGCGACATCGGCGAGCAGACGCCGGCAGACCGCCGCCAGCTCCGCCGTCCCGACCGTCAGGTCGACCACCACCTCGCTCCGGGCCGGCGCCGTGGTCCCCCCGTCGAGAAGCCGCCCGGCGCGCAGCAGCGCCCGGTCCTTGCCCCCGGTCGGCGCGAGGCTGATCCACCGGCGCACGTGCTCGCCCCGGATGACCACCCCGCCGCCCCGCTCCCTGTAAACGGTGTGCTCCCGCCACAGGATTCCGGCCAACTCGTCGGCCGTCTCCCTGAGTTGCACGTACATCGCTCTCCCCTGTTGCCATTCCCCCGATGCGAACAGCCGCCGACTCTAGCCCCCACCTCCGACACCGCCCGCGATACCCCGCCCCCACGCCCGTTACGCGCCGAAGTCGTACACGGTGACCGGAATCCCCACGTTCCCTCCCTCGGCCACTGACCGTGGCCATGGTCTTTTACACAGCTGGTGAGACAGCAATACTGTTCAAGTGAGCGACGAGGAGCACGAGCCGAGCTATACGGTCGACGAGCTGGCCGCGCGGGCCGGGGTCACGGTGCGGACCGTGCGGTTCTACGGGACGCGGGGGCTGTTGCCGCCGCCCGTGATCGGGGCGCGGCGGGTCGGGCATTACGGGCCGGGGCATCTGGCGCGGCTCGCGCTCATCGAGGAGCTCCAGCGGCAGGGCATGACGCTGGCCGCGATCGAGCGGTACCTGGAGCAGTTGCCGGCCGACCTCAGCGAGCAGGACCTCGCCATCCACCGGGCCCTCGTGGCCTCCTGGGCGCCCGAGTCCGCCGAGGAGATCACCCTGCGCGAGCTGGAGCGGCGTGCCGGGCGGCCCCTGACCGGGCAGGACGTCGAGCGGCTCGCCGCGATGGGGGTGCTGGACCGGATCCCGGGGAGCGAGGCCTTCCGGCTCGACGGGACGCTGCTGCGGCTCGGGGTCGAGCTGCTCGACGTGCCGATCGAGCACGAGACGATCCTCGCCTCCCGGACGGTCCTCGTGGAGCACGCGCGCGCCGCCGCCCAGGAGCTCTCCCGGCTCTTCCGGGACGAGGTGTGGAACCCGTACCGGGAGAGCGCCGAGGACCCGGACCACCTGAGCGCCATGCGGTCGCTCTCGGCCCATATGCAGCCGATGGTGGTCCAGGCCCTGGTCACGGCCTTCCAGCGCTCGCTCCGCGAGGAGCTGCGCGCCGCGTTCAGGAGTCGGTGAAGACCTCGCCGCGCTCGGCCTTCTCGACCAGGAGGGCCGGGGGCTCGAAGCGCTCGCCGTAGGTCGCCGCCAGCTCGCGCGCGCGGGCCGCGAAGCCGGCGACACCACCCTCGTAGCCGTTGACGTACTGGAGCACGCCGCCGGTCCAGGCCGGGAAGCCGATGCCCATGATGGAGCCGATGTTGGCGTCGGCGACCGAGGTCAGGACGCCCTCCTCCAGGAGCCGGACGGTGTCCAGCGCCTCGGAGAACAGCATCCGCTCCTGCATGTCGCGGAAGGGGATCTCGTATCCGGGCTTCGTGAAGTGCTCGCGCAGGCCGGGCCAGAGCGGGCCGCGCTTGCCGTCCTCCGCGTACGTGTAGAAGCCCGCGCCGCCGCTGCGTCCGGGGCGGCCGAACTCGTCGACCATGCGGTCGATCACGGCCTCGCCCGGGTGGGTGGCCCAGACGCCGCCGGCCTCCTCGATCGCCCGCCGGGTCTCGTTGCGGATCTTGCGGGGCAGGGTCAGGGTCAGCTCGTCCATGAGGGAGAGGACCTTCGCGGGGTAGCCGGCCTGCGCCGCGGCCTGCTCGATCGAGGCGGGCTCGATGCCCTCGCCGACCATCGCGACGCCTTCGTTGATGAAGTGGCCGATGACCCGGGAGGTGAAGAAGCCGCGGGAGTCGTTGACGACGATCGGCGTCTTGTTGATCTGCCGGACGAGGTCGAAGGCGCGGGCGAGGGCCTCGTCGCCGGTCCGCTCCCCCTTGATGATCTCGACGAGCGGCATCTTGTCGACGGGCGAGAAGAAGTGCAGGCCGATGAAGTCGGCCTGCCGCTCGACGCCCTCGGCGAGGACGGAGATCGGCAGCGTCGAGGTGTTGGAGCAGAGCAGCGCGTCGGGCGCGACGACGCCCTGGATCTCCTGGAAGACCTTGTGCTTGAGGGACGTGTCCTCGAAGACCGCCTCGATGACCGCGTCGCAGCCGGCCAGGGCCTGGACGTCGGAGGTCGCGGTGATGCGGGCGAGCAGCGCGTCGGCCTTCTCCTGCGTCGTACGGCCCCGGGACACGGCCTTGGCGCAGAGCTTCTCGCTGTAGGCCTTGCCCTTGGCCGCGGACTCGGCGGAGACGTCCTTGAGGACGACCTCGATGCCGGCGCGGGCGCAGGAGTAGGCGATGCCGGCGCCCATCATGCCCGCGCCGAGGACGGCGACCTTGCGGACCGGGCGGGGCGCGATGCCCTTGGGGCGGCTGGCGCCGGAGTTGACGGCCTGGAGGTCGAAGAAGAACGCCTGGATCATGTTCTTCGCGGTCTGCCCGACGACCAGCTCGGTGAAGTACCGGCTCTCGATGGTGATCGCGGTCTCGAAGTCGACCTGGGAGCCCTCGACGGCGGCGGCCATGATGGCGCGGGGCGCCGGGTAGGGCGCGCCGTTCAGCTGCTTGCGCAGGTTGGCCGGGAAGGCCGGGAGGTTGGCGGCGAACTTCGGGTTCGACGGGGTGCCGCCGGGGATCCGGTGGCCGGGGACGTCCCAGGGCTGGTGGGACTCGGGGTGCGCGTCGATGAAGGCGATGGCCTTGGCCATCATCTCCTCGGGGGTCGCGGCCACCTCGTGGACGAGGCCGTTGTCGAGGGCGCGCTTCGGGGCGTACTGGGTGCCCTGGAGCAGCACCTTGAGCAGGGCGTCGGTGATGCCCATGAGGCGTACGGTGCGGGCGACGCCGCCGCCGCCCGGCAGCAGGCCGAGGGTGACCTCGGGCAGGCCGATCTTGGAGCCGGGGGCGTCGAGGGCGACGCGGTGGTGGGAGGCGAGCGCGATCTCGTAGCCGCCGCCGAGGGCCGCGCCGTTGATCGCGGCGACGACGGGCTTGCCGAGGGTCTCGATGCGGCGCAGCGCGTTCTTGATCCCGATGGCGGAGTCGAAGATGTCCCGGGCGTGCTCGGGGCCCGCCTTGACCATGTCCTTGAGGTCGCCGCCGGCGAAGAAGGTCTTCTTCGCGGAGGTGTAGATGATGCCCCGGATGGAGTCCTTCTCGGCCTCCACGCGGTCGGCGATCGCGATGATCGAGGCCCGGAAGGCCTGGTTCATGGTGTTGGCGGACTGGTTCGGGTCGTCGAGGACGAGGGTGACGATCCCGGTCGCGTCCTGCTCCCAGCGGATGGTGGTGCTCTCGCTCATGTCTCTGCTTCTCCGTAAGAGGGGTGCGGACGGGACGGTCAGACGCGCTCGACGATGGTGGCGATGCCCATGCCGCCGCCCACGCAGAGGGTGGCCAGGCCGTAGCGCTTGTCCTGGCGCTCCAGCTCGTCGACGAGGGTGCCCAGGATCATCGCGCCGGTGGCGCCGAGCGGGTGGCCGAGCGCGATGGCGCCGCCGTTGACGTTGACCTTGTCCAGAGAGATGCCCATGTCCTTGACGAAGCGGAGGACGACGGCCGCGAAGGCCTCGTTGATCTCGATGAGGTCGATGTCGTCGATGGTGAGGCCGGCCTTGGCGAGGGCCTTGCGGGTGGCCGGGGCGGGGCCGGTGAGCATGATGGTCGGCTCGGAGCCGGAGACGGCGGCCGCGACGATCCGGGCGCGCGGGGTCAGTCCGTACCGCTCGCCGACCTCCTTCGAGCCGATGGCGACGAGGGAGGCGCCGTCGACGATGCCGGAGGAGTTGCCCGCGTGGTGGACGTGGTCGATCTCCTCGACCCAGTGGTACTTCTGCAGGGCCACGGCGTCGAAGCCGCCGAGCTCGCCGATGTCGGCGAAGGAGGGCTTGAGGCGGGCCAGCGAGTCGGCGGTGGTGCCGGGGCGCATGTGCTCGTCGTGGTCGAGGACGACGAGTCCCGCGCGGTCCAGGACGGGCACGACGGAGCGGGCGAAGCGCCCGGCCTTCCACGCCTCGGCGGCCCGCTCCTGGGAGAGCTCGGCGTACTCGTCGACGTCGCGGCGGGTGAAGCCCTCAAGGGTGGCGATGAGGTCGGCGCCGATGCCCTGCGGGACGAAGTTGGTCTCCAGGTTGGTCATCGGGTCGGCGAACCAGGCGCCGCCGTCGGAGGCCATCGGCACCCGCGACATGGACTCGACGCCGCCGGCGAGGACGAGGTCCTCCCAGCCGGAGCGGACCTTCATCGCGGCCATGTTGACCGCTTCGAGGCCGGAGGCACAGAAGCGGTTCTCCTGGACGCCGGCGACGGTGTCGGGGAGTCCGGCGGCGATGGCGGCGATCCGGGCGATGTCGGAGCCCTGGTCGCCGACCGGGCCGACGACGCCGAGGACGATGTCGTCGATGGCGGCCGGGTCGAGTCCGGGGTGCCGGGCCTGGATCTCCCGGATGAGGCCGACGACCAGGTCGATCGGCTTGGTGCCGTGCAGGGAGCCGTTGGCCTTGCCGCGTCCGCGCGGGGTGCGGATCGCGTCGTACACGTACGCTTCGGTGCTCACGTAAAGCCTTTCGCGATGAGGGTGGGAGAAGACGGCGGCGGGAGGTCAGCCGAGGAGGGAGCGGCCGATGATCTCCTTCATGATCTCGGTGGTGCCGCCGTAGATGGTCTGGATCCGCCCGTCGGTGTAGGCGCGGGCGACCGGGAATTCGCTCATGTAGCCGTATCCGCCGTGGAGTTGCAGGCAGCGGTCGGCGACCCGCTTCTGGAGTTCGGTCGCCCACCACTTGGCCATGGAGGCGTGGACGGCGTCCAGTGCACCGCTCGCGTGCTCCTCGATGCAGCGGTCGACGAAGGTCCGGGTGACGGCGCACTCGGTGGCCATCTCGGCGATCTCGAAGCGGATGTGCTGGAGCTTGGCGAGCGGGCGGCCGAAGGCCTCGCGCTCCTTGACGTACCGGGTGGTGATCTCCAGGAGGTGTTCGGCCCCGGCGATGCCGGCGACGGCGATGGCCAGGCGCTCCTGGGCGAGGTTGGTCATCAGGTGCAGGAAGGCGCCGTCGAGCTCGCCGAGCAGGTTCTCCTTGGGGACGCGGACGTCGTGGAAGAAGAGCTCGGCGGTGTCCTGGGACTTCTGGCCGATCTTGTCGAGGTTCCGGCCGCGTTCGAAGCCGTCCGCGCCGCGCTCGACGACGAGGAGGGAGAGGCCGTGCGCGCCGCCCTCCGGGGTGGTCCGGGCGACGACGATCACGAGGTCGGCGAGGATGCCGTTGGAGATGAACGTCTTGGAGCCGTTGAGGATCCAGTGGTCGCCGTGGTCCTCGGCGGTCGTGCGGATGCCCTGGAGGTCGGAGCCCGCGCCCGGCTCGGTCATGGCGATCGCGGTGACGATCTCGCCGGAGCAGAAGCCGGGCAGCCAGCGCCGCTTCTGCTCGTCGGTGGCGAGCGAGGTGAGGTACGGGCCGATGATGTCGTTGTGCAGGCCGATGGCGAGCCCGGGGGCGCCGGCCCGGGTGAACTCCTCGGCGAGGACGGCTCCGTAGCGGAAGTCGGGGTTGCCCCCGCCGCCGTACTCCTCGTCGACCGCGATCCCGAGCAGCCCCTGCCGTCCGGCGGCCCGCCAGGCCTCGCGGGCGACGATGCCGTCCAGCTCCCACTGCTCGTAGTGGGGCAGCACTTCCTTGGCCAGGAAGGTGCGGACGGTCGCGCGGAAGGCCTCGTGGTCGGCGGTGTAGAGCTGGCGCTTCATGCTTCGGTCTCCTCGGGGTGCAAGGCGGGGACGGCCCAGTCGCGGGCGACGGCGGCGGTGTCGGCACCGGGCAGGGCGGGGCCCGAGCGGAGGGTGCCGGGGGTGACGGAGAAGCGGGGTGCGGGGGCGGGCTGGGTGAGGCCGGCGTGTTCGGTGAAGGTGCCCCGGGCGGCCAGGTGGGGATGGCTCGGGGCCTCGCGCAGGGAGAGGACGGGAGCGACGCAGGCGTCGGTGCCGTCGAAGACGGTGGTCCACTCCTCGCGGGTACGGCTCCGGAAGCGGTCGGCGACGGCCGCGCGCAGTTCGGGCCAGCGGGCGAGGTCGCCGCGCAGGGCGGCGGCCTCCTCGATGCCGAGGAGTCGGGCGAACTCCGCGTAGAACCGTCCTTCCAGGGCCCCGACCGCCATGTGTCCGCCGTCGGAGGTCTCGTACACGCCGTAGAAGGGGCAGCCGCCGTCGAGGAGGTTGACTCCCCTGCGGTCCTGCCAGCCGCCGGCCGCGAGCATGCCGTGGATCATGGTGGTGAGGTGCGCGGTGCCGTCGACGATGGCGGCGTCGACGACCTGGCCCTCGCCGTGCGCCCGCGCGTGCTGGAGGGCGGCGAGGACGCCGATGACGAGGTAGAGAGAGCCGCCCGCGTAGTCGCCGACGAGGTTGGCGGGGACGGTGGGCGGGCCGTCCGGGTCGGGGCCGATCATGCCGAGGGCCCCGGTGATCGCGATGTACCCGATGTCGTGCCCGGCGGTCGTGGCGAGCGGTCCGTCCTGGCCCCAGCCGGTCATCCGGCCGTAGACGAGCCGGGGGTTGCGGGCGAGGCAGGGCCCGGGGCCGACGCCGAGGCGTTCGGCGACGCCGGGGCGGTAGCCCTCGATCAGGATGTCGGCGCGTGCGACGAGGTCGAGCACGGTGGCGGGGCCGCCCTCGGCCTTGAGGTCGACGAGGACGGAGCGCTTGTTGCGGTTGGTGAGGTCCCGGGCCGGGTCGATGCCGAGGCCGGCGCCGCCGGGGCGGTCGACGCGGACGACGTCGGCGCCGAGGTCGGCCAGGAGCATGGCGGCGAAGGGGCCGGGGCCGATGCCGGCCAGTTCGACCACGCGCACCCCGGAGAGGGGACCGTTCCGGGCGGTGTGCGTCGTGCTCATCGAGCCCCCAGGAGTGTGTGACACCAATGATGTAACACCGGAGATGCTAGGAACGTGTTCCACTCGGCACAAGCCCCCCGGCCGAGCAAGCGCTTGGAAATCGCCACGGCGCGGAGTTCCGCTATTCTCCGCCGACGACAACCGCGCGCGGCGGCGCGGTACGGCCGAAATGAGGGGCTGAATGGAGACAGGGGCGGGCTCGGGGCGCGGGGACGCGCGGGACGGGACACGGCCGGGAGACGGCGCGCGCTCGGAGGGCGGTGCCGGCTCGGACGGCGGCGCGCGCTCGGAGGGCGGTGCCGGCTCGGACGGCGGCGCGCGCTCTGAGGACAGTGCGCGCTCGGACGGCGGCGCGCGCTCTGAGGACGGTGCCCGCTCGGACGGCGGCGCGCGCTCTGAGGACGGTGCCCGCTCGGACGGCGGTGCGCGCTCGGAGGACGGTGCCAGCTCGGAGGACAGTGCCCGCTCGGACGGCGGTGCGCGGCCGTACGACGTCGTGCTCTTCGGGGCGACCGGCTTCGTGGGCGGACTCACCGCCGAGTACCTGGCCGAGCACGCCCCGGCGGAGTGCCGCTGGGCGCTCGCGGGGCGCAACCGCGCCGGGCTCGCGGCCCTGCGCGAGCGGCTCGCCGCCCGGTGGCCGCACTGCGCGGAGCTGCCCCTGATCGTCGCGGACGCCGACGACCAGGGCTCGCTGCGCGCGCTCGCCGAGTCCGCGCGGGTGGTGGCGACGACCGTCGGCCCCTACGTCTGGTACGGGGAGGGCCTGGTCGCCGCCTGCGCCGAGGCCGGTACGGACTACGTCGACCTCACCGGCGAGGCCGAGTTCGTGGACCTGATGTACGTACGCCACGACGCGCGCGCCCGGGAGACCGGGGCCCGGATCGTGCACGCGTGCGGCTTCGACTCCGTCCCGCACGACCTGGGCGCGTACTTCACCGTCCGGCAGCTCCCGGAGGGCGTACCGCTCCGCGTCGACGGCTTCGTCCGGGTCGGGGCCACCTTCTCCGGCGGTACCTTCGCCTCGGCACTGACCGCGCTCGGCCGGGGCCGGCAGGTCCTGGAAGCGGCCCGCGAACGGCGCCTGTACGCGCCGAGGCTGGTGGGGCGCCGGGCCCGCGCGCCGCTGGGCGGCCCCCGGTTCAGCCGGGAGACGGGCACCTGGGCCCTGCCGCTGCCGACGCTCGACCCGCAGGTCGTGGCCCGCTCGGCCGCCGCCCTCGACCGGTACGGCCCGGACTTCCGCTACCGCCACTACGCCTCCGTGAAGACGCTCCCGATGGCTCTGGGCGGCACGGCGGCCGTCGGCGCGGGCGTGATGGCGGCCCAACTCCCGCCAGTGCGGCGCTGGCTGATGGAGCGTTACCGGCCGGGACAGGGGCCGTCCGCCGAGCGGCGCGCCCGCAGCTGGTTCTCGGTGCGGTTCGTCGGCGAGGGCGGCGGACGGCGGGTGTTCACCGAGGTGTCGGGCGGCGACCCGGGGTACGACGAGACGGCCAGGATGCTCGCCGAGTCGGCGCTCTGCCTGGCCTTCGACCCGTTGCCGAAGACGGCGGGCCAGGTGACGACGGCGGTCGCGATGGGCGACGCGCTGATCGACCGGCTCCGCGCGGCGGGCATCCGCTTCCGGGTGGCGCACCGGGGCTGATCCGCCGGGAGGGGGAGCGGGTCGGAAGCGAGTTCGTCAGGCCGGACGTGACTCAGAAGCGTACGAGGCGGAAGGGGTGGCCGGCCGGGTCGGCGTAGACGCGCCAGGCCGGGTCGCCGCCCCCGCCGTCGAGCGGAGTGGCCCCGAGTGCGAGGACGGCCTCGTCCGCGGCGGCCAGGTCCTCGACCCGTACGTCGAGGTGGAACTGCTGCTCGGGCGCTCCCCAGACGGGCGGCCGGTGGTCGGCCACGTCCTGGAAGGCGAGGAGCGGGCCACCGACTCCGCGCAGGACGGCGGATCCCTCGCCGACCGCCCACCGGGGGTCGGGGCTCTCGACCTCGCCGCCGATCAACCGCTGGTAGAACAGGGCCAGTTCCCGCGCGTCGGGGCAGTCGAGCACGACGCACCGCAGCCGCCCGATCATGCGAGCACCCAGGCGGCGACGACGTAGAGCATGGCGCAGACCCAGGCGAGGGCGACGAGCCCGGCGGCGGCGAGGGTCAGGGTCAGGCCGCGCCCCGCGGAACGCGGCGGAGCGGAAAGGGGAGTTGTCATGAACCCCACTCTGCCGGGCGGCGGCGCGGCGCGGTATCCGTACACGTACTCAGGTACGTGCCAGTGCCTCCTTGAGTGCCGTGCGGCAGAGGGAGTCGGCGTGGCGGGTGGTCTCGGGGATGCGGTAGCGGGGGGAGAGGTGGAGCGTGTGGGCGCAGGCGCGGTCGAGGGAGACCCGGTGGCCGACGGAGACGAAGACGGGCTTCACCCCGGCCTGGGTCCGCAGGGCCCTGCCCACCTCCTCGTCCTCCTCGCCCTCCTCGTCGGCGTCATCAGCGGGGGCGGCGAGCAGCGCGCTGAACTCGCCGCGTTCCGGGCCCGGTTGTTCGTAGGTGAAGGTGAAGGGGTTCTTGGCGACGCCGATGGACGGCCGGCCGGTCAGCACCCCGAGATGGCTCGCGAGGCCGAAGCGGCGGGGGTGGGCGAGGCCGTAGCCGTCGCAGACGAGCAGGCCGGGGTCGGCGGTCAGGGAGCCGAGCGCGGCGAGCACGGTCGGGATCTCGCGGAAGGCGAGGAGCCCGGGGACGTAGGGGAAGGAGACGCGGCCGACCGCCGTGGCCTCCTCGACCACGTCGAGGGTCCGGGCGTCGAGCACGACGGCCGCGGCGGCGACGAGATCGCGCTCGTCGTCGTAGGCCACGTCGAGCCCCGTGACGTGGCCTTCGCCGACGGCCGGCCCCGGCTCGTCGCGCACGATCCGCCCGCGCAGCTCCCGCTGGACGTCCCGTGCGGCGTCCTCGTCGGCGGGCCAGCCCGCCGGAATACCGATGATCGTCATAGTGCGGGCCACCCTACGACCCCGGTTCCGAGGGCTGGAACGCCTCGCCGGGGTCCGTGGGGCGCCCGGTAGCCTGGCGATCATGTTCGTACTGGAATTGACCTACACCGCGCCCGTCGAGCGGGTGGACGCCCTCCTCGACGCGCACATCGCGTGGCTGGACGCGCAGTACGCCGCCGGGGTGTTCATCGCCTCGGGGCGGAAGAACCCGCGCGACGGCGGGGTGATCCTGGCCGCCGGGGTCGGCCGCGCGGAGATCGAGGCGATCGCGGCGGCCGACCCGTTCACCGTCGAGGGCGTGTGCGCGTACCGGATCACGGAGTTCTACGCGACCAAGACGGCCGAGGGACTCGCCGCGTACCGGGAGCAGCTGCCCTCCTGAACCTCGCTATGGGCGTCGCTCCGGACCTCGCCCCTGGCCTGGCTCAGTGGCGTCCGGCGCGGGCGATCCGGCCCTTCTCGCCGGAGGCCCAGCACGATCCGTCGTCCGTGCAGTCCACCGTGTCGTACGAACCGGTGTCGATCGTGCGCCAGGTGCGGCCCGCGTCGGTCGTCAGGTCCGTGCCCGTCGGGCCGACGGCGAGCGCGGCCGTCCTGCTGTGCGGGAGCCAGGCGACGCCGGAGCGGTAGGCCGGCGGGGGCGTGTCCGAGGCCTGCCAGGTGCGGCCCCCGTCCGCGGTGACCGCGCCGGCCTGCGGGGACGGCTGGTCCTTGCGGTAGTCGCCGCCGACGGCGATGCCGTGCGTACGGTCGCGGAAGGCGAGGCCGAAGACGCCCCGGGCCGGGTCCCCGGCGGGGATCGGCGTGGCGGTGGCGGTCCAGGTCAGCCCCCGGTCGGCGGAGTGGAGCACGCGGGCCGTGGCGCCACCGCCGGTCGCGAGCCAGACGTCCCGGGGTCCGGACGACACCAGGCACTGGCCACTCGCCGCGAAGCCCGCCTCGCCGGGGAGCGCGTCCGGCATCCCGGCGCTCGGCAGTACCCGCCAGGACCGGCCGCCGTCGGCGGTGGAGAGGATGCGGTACTTGCCGTCGACGGGGTCGCTCATGGCGAGTCCGTGCCACCGGTCGAAGAAGGTGACGCAGTCGTAGAAGGCGCGCGGGTCGGTGTTCCGGAAGGACTCGGTCCAGGTGGCACCGCCGTCCTCGGTGCGCAGCAGGCGCGAGGCCTCGCCCTCCCCGATGGCGAGGACGACGGCCCGGCGGGCGTCGAAGGCCTCGACGTCACGGAACTCGAGCTCCCCCGCTCCGGGCGGCGAGACGTTTCGCCAGCTCCGGCCGCCGTCGGTCGTGCGCAGCACCGTGCCCTTGGAGCCCGCGGCCCAGGCGGTCCTCCGGTCGACCGCCGCGAGCCCGCGGAAGCGGGCGTCGGTGCCGGTCGGTGTCAGCTCCCAGCCGGCCGCGGCCGTGGGGGTCTCCCCGGCCTCCCCGGCCCGACCGGTCTCACGCGCCTCCCCGGCGCGCGCCGGGGCCGCCAGGCTCAGCGCGAGCGCCGCCCCGATCAGCCCCACCGACATCATTCGTCTCGTCTTCCCCATGGACGTCATGGCGCCGGAAGCTAGTACCCCGGGGCGGTCCCCGTCCAGGGTGCGTCCCCGGTGCGTCCCGGGAGCGCCCCGGGTGCGCCCCGCGCCGGTCGTTCCTAGGCTGGGTCCCATGACCGACCGTACGGGCGAGCGTGCGCCGACCGACGAGAAGCCGAAGGTCGACGAGGTGCCGAAGCTCAAGGAGTACGAGGGTGAGGGCATCACCGTCACTTTCGAGCCACGGCGCTGTCTGCACGCGGCCGAGTGCGTCCACGGTCTGCCCGAGGTCTTCGACCTGTCCCGGCGCCCGTGGGTGCTGCCCGACGCCGCCGAGCCCGGCCTGGTCGCCGAGGTGATCCGCCGCTGCCCCTCGGGGGCGCTCCAGTACCACCACCACCCGGCGGAGGCCGCCGCGCCCGAGCCCCCGGACTCCCCCACCACCGTGCGCCGCACCCCCTCCGGCCAGCTCGTCCTGCGCGGGGACCTGCTCGTGACCGGCCCGCACGGGGACCGGCACGAGACCCGGGTGATGCTCTGCGGCTGCGGGGCCTCCGCGAACCAGCCGTACTGCGACCACTCGGGCCCCTGCGCGGAGCCGGACGACGACGTCGCCGAGCAGCGCTGACGTCGCGGATCGCCCCTCGGTGACGCAGGTCACGTGGTCCCCGAGTGCACGTTCCGGCCGCGCCGCTCGTCTTCCCTGGTGTGAGGTGCCCTGGTGTCGGGGAGACGCACAGGATCCGAAACCGCGCGAGAGGAGCCGGTCTTGTCCGCCGTCATCGAGCAGTCCGTCCAGGCCCGCCTGGTCGCATCCGCGCCCCGGATGGAGACGGTCCCCGCCACCCTGCGGTACGACCGCGAGGACCCGTACGCCGTGAGCATGGCCTTCCCGCCCCCGGCGACCCTGGAGGGCATCGAGGTCTCCTGGGCCTTCGCCCGCGACCTGCTCGTGCAGGGCGTCGAGCGCCCGGCGGGCGTCGGCGACGTCCGTCTGCGCCCGTACGGGTACGACCGCACGGTGGTGGAGTTCCACGCCCCGGAGGGGGTCGCGATGGTCCATGTACGGACCTCGGAGCTGCGCCGTTTCCTGGAGCGCTCGGAGCACCTGGTGCCGGCCGGCCGTGAGCACCAGTACCTGAACTGGGACCAGGACCTGGCGGAGCTGCTGCGCGAGCGGCCGTAGTCGGAGCGGCAGGAGAACGAGCAGCCACAGACGGAGCGCCCGGAGAACGAGCGCCCGTAAATCATTTGCCCCTCCCCCATCCAGGTCGTACGGTCGTATCTGACCTAGTCGTCACTTGATCGGAGAAGGACGTTGCTCTTCTGAGGTTGCGAGACACCGTGCCGCGCGTGCCCCTGTGCCGTGCGTGCCGTTCTCGACCTCGGTGTACGAGCCGTTCTTTCCAGCCCGCGCCCCGGTGTTCTCGCGTCGCCCCTTCATGCTCGCGTTCACGCATCCGGGAGGCCTCCATGGCGCATCACCCCACGTTCATCACCTGTTCCTCGCTCTCCTTCTCCTGGCCCGACGGCACCGAGGTCCTCGACGACTTCCGCCTCGCGGTCGGCCCCGGCCGCACCGGGCTCGTCGGGCTCAACGGCTCCGGCAAGTCGACCCTCCTGAAACTCGTCGCGGGCGAGCTGACCCCGGTCTCCGGCACGATCCGGGTCACCGGTGAGCTCGGCTATCTTCCGCAGAACGTCGTCCTGGACACCTCGCGGCGGGTCGACGAGATCCTCGGCATCGCGGAGAAGCGTGCCGCGCTGCACGCCATCGAGGCGGGTGACCCCGCCGAGGAACACTTCACCGCCCTCGCCGACGACTGGGACGTCGAGGAGCGGGCCCGGGCCACCCTCGATCAGCTGGGGCTCCCCGCCGTCGGCCTCGACCGGACCCTCGGCGAGGTCTCGGGCGGCGAGTCCGTGCTGCTGCGCCTCGCGGCGCTGCTGCTCGCCAAGCCGGACGTCCTGCTGCTCGACGAGCCGACGAACAATCTGGACCGGCACGCCCGTGCCCGGCTGTACGAGGCGGTGGAGAGCTGGTCCGGGGTCCTGGTCGTGGTCAGCCACGACCGTGAACTCCTGGAGCGCGTCGACCAGATCGCCGATCTGCGGGACGGCGAGGTCACCTGGTACGGCGGCCCGTGGTCCGCGTACGAGACGGCACTCGCCGCGGAGCAGGAGGCCGCGGAGCGGATGGTGCGGGTCGCCGAGGCCGACGTACAGCGCCAGAAGCGCGAACTCAGCGACGCACAGGTCAAGTTGGCGCGGCGGAAACGGTTCGCGCAGAAGAGTTACGAGAACAAGGTCGTCCCGAAGATCGTGGCGAACGGCCGCAGGAGCGACGCCCAGGTCGCGGCCGGGAAGCACCGCGCCCTGCACACGGAGCGGCTCTCCGAGGCCAGGGAGCGGCTCGACGCGGCGGTGGAGGCGGTACGGGACGACGACGAGATCCGCGTCGAACTGCCCCGCACCTCGGTTCCACCGGGCCGCGAGGTGTTGTTCCTGCGCGATCTGGAGCTGCGGTACGGGGCCAGGGTCGGCGGCGAGTTCGATCTGCGCGGACCGGAGCGGATCGCGCTCGTCGGCCGCAACGGCGCCGGCAAGACGACGCTGCTCCGGACGATCGCCGGTGAGGTGGAGCCGCTGTCGGGCGAGGCGGACACGCGGGTTCCGCTCCGCTTCCTGCCGCAGCGGCTCGACGTCCTCGACGACGGGCTGAGCGTGGTGGAGAACGTGGCCCGCTTCGCGCCCACGGCGACGGGGAACGCGATCAGGGCGCGGCTGGCGAGGTTTCTGTTCCGGGGGGCGCGGGCGGATCAGCCCGTGGGCACCCTCTCGGGCGGGGAACGGTTCCGGGCGACGCTCGCGGCGCTGCTCCTGGCGGAGCCGGCTCCGCAGCTGCTGATGCTGGACGAGCCGACGAACAACCTGGACATGGGGTCGGTCCGGAAGCTGACGGCGGCCCTCGACGCCTACGAAGGGGCTCTGATCGTGGCGAGCCACGACGTGACGTTCCTGGAGTCGCTCGGCATCACGCGCTGGCTGCTGCTCGACGGTGAGCTGCGGCCGACGACGGCGGAAGAGGTCAGGGAGGTGGCCTCGACGCGCTAGGACGGGACGGAACGGGCCACGTCCGATCCGGTCGAGCCGGGGCGGATGGGATCGAGTCGGGTCAGATCGGATCGGATCGAGTCGGGCGAAGAACTGCCATGGGGCGCTAACGGTGGAGTAAGGCCCAGGACTTGGTGCCGCCGCCCGGTGTCAGTACGGGGGCGAGGCCCCAATCGCCTCCGTGCGCGTCGACCGCCGCGGCCAGCAGCCACATGCTGCGGCTTCGGCGGTCGCGGCATTCCTCGGCCGCGGTGGGCGAGGCGTGGGCCGGATGCTGGTCGTAGAGCACGATCCGCAGCGCCTCGTACTGCCAGCGGACGCGCAGGATCATCTCGCGGTCTGGAGTGAAGCGGTAGGCCGCGGCCACGAGTTCGGAGGTGGCGAGTGCGGCGGTCTCACAGAGGTCGGAGAGCCCGTGCCGGGTGAGGAGCGTGCGGACCGAATCGCGGGCGAGTCCGGCGCAGTAGGCACCTCCGGGGAGGAGCATCGAGTAGCTGAGGTTCTCCGTGGCGGGGGGTATGGGCCCGGCCGCGACGGCGGACGGGAGGCAACGCAGTGCGCCCTTCATCGGGTTGCTCACATTTCTTGCGCATTGGGGGTGTACGCACACACGGTCACAGTCGCCCCGTGTGAGACTTGCGCTACCGACCGTAGCGCACGAGCGGAGCACAGTGCTACTACTTGCGGGTAGTCGTGCCATTCCGGCCGAAATGGCGATCCGCGAGGGTCGCCGCCGTCACGCAACGAAAGGGGAGATCGAGCGTGCCACCCAGGAGCAGCCCGACCGCACGCCAGCAGCGCCTCGGGAGCGAACTGCGCAAACTGCGCGAACAGTCGGGCATGTCGGCCCAGCAGGCCGCCGCCCTCCTGGGCGTCGACCGCACCCGTATCCCCAACATCGAGTCGGGCCGCTTCGGCATCAGCGCCGAGCGCGTCCGCACCCTCGCCTTCAACTACGGCTGCCCCGACACGGCGCTCGTGGACCTGCTCGCGAACATCGCGCAGGAGCGGGACCGGGGCTGGTGGGAGGAGCACCGCGGACTGCTGCCGCCCGCGCTCATCGACATCGCCGAACTGGAGTTCCACGCCTCGGAGTTGCAGAGCGCGGTCACCACCCACATCCCCGGCCTCCTACAGACCGAGGAGCACGCGCGGGCCGTCTTCGACACCGCCGTCCCGCTCCTGCCGGGACCCGACCTGGAGGCCCGACTCGCCCTGCGGCTGCGCCGCCAGGAGGTCCTGGACCGGGACCGGCCGGCGCTCTACGAAGCCGTGATCCACGAGGCGGCGCTGCGCATGCAGTTCGGCGGACCGAAGGTCGCGCGGGACCAGCTGGAGCACATCCTGGAGTACTCCGAGCGGGACACCGTGACCGTCCGCGTCATCCCCTTCGCCGCGGGGGGTTTCCCCGGGGCGGGCCAGTCGTTCACCTATGTGTCCGCGCCCGTGCCGCAACTCGACACCGTGCAGCTCGACTCCTCGCACGGATCGATCCTCCTCGACGCCGACATGAAGCTCCGCCGCTACCGGGGGCTCCTGGAGCGGCTGCGCGGGCTCACCCTCTCCACGACCGAATCACGCGCGTTCATACGCACCATCGCCCAGGATCTGTGAAGGACCGCCCCACCATGAACGTCACGACCGACGCCCCCCTCGCCGCCGCCACCGCCGTCGCCGCCGACATCGACATCGCGATCGACTGGAACGAGGCCTTCTGCAGCGAGGGCGCGAACTGCTTCCGGTTCGGCCTCGACGACGCCGGCCGGGCCTACATCGGCTCGACCCTCACCCCCGGCGAGTACGTCAGCGACTCGGTGGAGGCGCTCCGCGCCCTGATCTCCGCGGTGAAGGCCGGCGCGGCGGACCACCTGCTCTGAACCGTCCGCGGTGAACCGAAACGCGCTGAACCGTGTGCGCCGAACCGTCTGCGCCGAACCGTCTGCTCTGCGTAGCCGACCGGTCGACCGGCGGCGCGCGAGAGGGACGTGACCTGCATCTCCAGCACCCCGCCGGAGCAGCGCACATAACGGAACGTAACCGGACATCGTCCAGACGGGCTTGGCCGACGCCTTACGGAGCCTTAACCTACGGTCTCGTAACCTACGAATCCGTAGGTAATCCCGTATGTCCTTTCTCTCCGTCCCCAGGAGTCCCCGTGACGCTCACCTCTCCCCACCTCGGCAGCTCGGCGGAGTGGACCGACGCGCGCCTGCTCTACGCGCTGGAAGAGGTCGTGGAGAAGGAGCTCAACCGGCACCTGAAGGTCACCAAGGACTGGATGCCGCACGAGTACGTGCCGTGGTCCGACGGCCGGAACTTCCCCGGCTTCTTCGAGGACGGCGAGGCCTGGGACCCCGAGCAGTCCAAGGTCACCGACATCGGCAAGATCGCCCTCGTCGTCAACCTGCTCACCGAGGACAACCTCCCGAGCTACCACCACGAGATCGCCAGCCTCTTCGGCCGCGACGGCGCCTGGGGCACGTGGGTGCACCGCTGGACCGCCGAGGAGGGCCGCCACGGAATCGTGATGCGCGACTACCTTCTCGCCTCGCGCGCGGTCGACCCGGACAAGCTGGAGCAGTTCCGGATGTCGCACATGAGCGAGGGCTTCGAGTCCGACAACCGGCACTCGATGCTGCACTCCGTGGCGTACGTCGCCTTCCAGGAGCTCGCGACCCGCATCTCGCACCGGAACACCGGCCACCAGTCCGGCGACCCGGTCTGCGACCGGATGCTGGCCCGCATCGCCACCGACGAGAACCTGCACATGGTGTTCTACCGGAACCTGCTGGGCGCGGCCTTCGAGCTCGCCCCCGACCTGACCATGATGGCCGTGCGGGACGTGGTCGTGAACTTCCGGATGCCCGGACACGGCATGCCGGGCTTCGAGCGGGCGGCGGCGCAGATGGCGATCGGCGAGATCTACAACATGCGCATCCACCACGACGACGTCCTCCAGCCGGTCCTGCGCTTCCTCAAGGTCCTCGAGATCGAGGGACTCGGGCCGGAGGGCCTTCAGGCCCAGGACGAGCTGGGTCTGTACATGAACGGCCTGGACAGCGAGGCCTCCAAGTTCGACGCGAAGCTCGCGGCCCGCAAGGCCCGCATGGCGGCCCGAGCGGCCGGCTGAGGCAGCCCCGGCCAGGCCACTCCTGGCTGAGTCACCCCTCGCACCCCGGAGAGAAGCGCGTGCGGTTCAGCGGCTGCCCTGCTGCCGCTTGAGCCGCACGCGCTCCTTCTCCGAGAGCCCGCCCCACACCCCGAACCGCTCGTCGTGGGCCAGTGCGTACTCCAGGCACGCCACGCGCCCCTCGCACGCCCCGCACAGCTGCTTGGCCTCGCGCGTCGACGAGCCGGGGGCCGGGAAGAAGAACTCCGGGCCCGCCTGGGCGCACAGGGCGTTCTCACGCCAGGAGAAGTCGGGAGCGGTCAGCGCGTCGGTCAGCGCGTCGGTCATCGTCTGCATGACCTACACGTTGCCTGCCTGCCGTAAACAGGCCATCAACGTTCGATCAATGGCGGATACCCAGCGCCGGGAGGACCGTCTCGGCCACCCGGTACGCCTCCTCCAGGAGCGGGTTCCCGGACAGGATGAACGTGTCGACGCCCAGCTCACGGTACTCCTGGAGGCGCTCCACGACCTGGGCCGTGGAGCCGACGACCGCCGTTCCCGGGCCGGGCCGGAAGAGTCCCATGCCCGGCCAGAGGTTCGGGTGCGTCTCCAGTTCGCGCGCCCGCGCGGGGACCCGCCCGCCGTGCTGCCGGAACTGACGCTGCCAGCCGACGCCGTCCTCGCCCGCCCGCTCGCCGAGCTGCCGGGCGTACGTCGCCTCGCTGGTGACGTCGAGCAGCCGGTCGGCCGCCGCCCAGGCCTCGTCCTCGGTGTCACGGACGATGAGGTGGAGCCGGAGACCGATCCGGAGGGTCCGGCCGTGGGCCGCGGCCCGGGCCCGTACGTGGTCGAGCTTCTCCTTCAGCAGGTGCGGGGGCTCGCCCCAGGTGAGATAAACGTCGACGTGCTCGGCGGCCATCTCGATGCCGGGCGCCGAGGATCCGCCGAACCACAGCGGGACGTGCGGCTCCTGGACGGGCCGCAGGTCCCGGAAGGAGGCGCCCGCGTCCTTGAGGTCGTAGAAGCGGCCCTTGTGGTCGAAGACCTCCCCCGCCGTGAGCCGCTTGACGATCGACCAGTACTCGGCGCTCAGTTCGTAGCGCTCGTCGTGCTCGACGTGGAGTCCGTACTCGCGCAGCGACGAGGTGGAACCGTTGACCACGTTGAAGCGGAGCCGGCCGCCGAAGAGGTTGTCGAAGCTGAGCGCCATCTTGGCGAGCAGGGTCGGGGCGATCAGGCCCGGGTGGACGGCCAGCAGCGGCTTGAAACGGGTGCTCGTGGAGGCGGCGAGCGCGGAGCCGAGGGGCCAGACGTCGTAGAGATCGGTGGCGAGCAGCGCCCCGGTGTAGCCGAGGCGCTCCACGGTCCCGGCGAGCTGCGTGAGGTAGCCGAGGTCGACGGGGCGGCGGCCGGCCGGTTCCCAAGGGTAGGCGCCTTCGCGCGGGATGATGTACCAGAGGACTTCGGGTGCCGCGTCGGGTGTCTGGGTGGTCACGGCGATCAGGCCTTCCGGGGCAGGGCGTCGGCGACGGTGATCGCACGGTCGATGAATCCGGTGCGGTGGAAGATGTCCGCCGCCTGCTGCTGCTCGGCGACGAACTCCTCCGTGACCGCCTCGATCGTCCAGGGGAGGGCGCGCAGCGCCGTCTCCCAGTCGTCGACCGTGCCGCCCTGGTCGGCGGCGGCGATCTCGGCGGCCTCGCGGGGATGCGCGGCGGCCCAGTCGTCGGCCCTGCGGAGCGCGCGGGTGAGCGCCTCGACGAGCTCGGGCCGCTGCTCGGCCAGGTCACGGCGGGCGAAGAAGACGGACCGGTCGGTGATGACCTCGCCGGTGCGGACCAGGGTGCGCAGCCCTCCGGTGCGGCGCGCGGCGGCGAGCTCGGCGCCCTGCGCGACCCAGGCGGTGATCTCCCCGGAGCGGAGCTTCTCCTCGCTGGCGGAGTCGCCGCGTACGGGCGTGATGTCGGTGGCGTACGAGAGCCCGGCGTCGTCCAGGGCCTTGGCGACGAGGTGCGTCTGCCAGGAGCCGACCGCGAGGTGGACGGTGCCGCCCTTGAGGTCGGCGACGGTACGGACCGGGCTGTCCTCGGGGACGAGGAGGGCGCCGTGGTCGGGCCGGGGGGCGGAGACGGCGGTGTAGACGATGTCGTGGCCGGCGGCCTGCGCGGTGACGGGCGGGGTGGATCCGGTGCCGCCGAAGTCGATGGTGCCGTCGGCCAGGAAGGCCCCGGTGCGGACGCCGTCGGTGTACGGGTGCCAGGTCACCGTCTCGCCGAGGGCGGCGAGCTCCTCCTCCGCGTAGCCGAGGCGGGAGAGGTGGTAGAGGGAGGGGTTGCTGCGGTGGACACCGATGGTGACGGTCATGCGGGGGCTCCTTCTGGGCGGACTGCGCGTTCTTCGCGGACTGGGCGGACTGGGCGGACGGGAGGGTGGGGGTGTTCGGCTACGGGCTACGGGCTACGGGGAGGTGTGGACGCCGAGGTCCGCGAGGAGGCGGCGACGCAGGGCGACGAAGGCCGGGTCGCCCGGGTCACGGGGCTGGGCGACGGTCACGGGCTCGTCGGTGACGAGCCTGCCGTCGCGCAGGACGGCGACCCGGTCGGCGAGGCGCACGGCCTCGTCGACGTCGTGGGTGACGAGCAGCACGGCGGGGCGGTGGATCCGGCGCAGCTCACCGACCAGGTCCTGCATGCGGAGCCGGGTCAGCGCGTCGAGCGCGGCGAACGGCTCGTCGAGGAGGAGGAGTTCGGGCTCGCGTACCAACGCCCTGGCCAGCGCGACACGTTGGGCCTCGCCACCGGACAGGGTGGCCGGCCAGGCGTCGGCATGACGGTCGAGGCCGACCTCGGCGAGGGCCCGCAGGCCGGTCGCCCGGGTCGCCGCGCCGCGCGGCAGGCCGACGGTCACATTGGCGAGGACCTTCTTGGAGGGGATGAGCCGGGGCTCCTGGAAGACGATCGTGCGGGCCGCGGGGACGAGCGCCTCTCCCCCGTCTGCGCCGTCGAGGCCGCCGAGGATGCGGAGCAGGGTCGTCTTGCCGCTGCCGCTCGCTCCGAGCAGGGCGAGGAACTCGCCGCGCGCGAGGGTGAGATCGAGGCCGTCGAGGACGGGGCGGGTGTCGAAGACCCGTCGCAGGCCTGTCACGTGTACCGCCGTGCCCGTGATCGTGGGCGTGGGCGTGGGCGTGTTGGTGGTGGTGGTCGTGGTCATCGGGTTCCTCCCCCGGGGCCCGCCGTGCGCCAGGGCATGAGGATCCGCTCCAGTCCGCGGACGAGGACGTCGGCGGTGAGGCCGAGGAGTCCGTACACGAGGATGCAGACGGCGAGGATGTCGGTGCGGGCGTAGCTCTGGGCCTGGGACATCAGGTAGCCGATGCCTTCGGTGGCGTTGATCTCCTCGGCGGCGATGAGCGCGATCACGCTCAGCGTCATGGAGAGCCGCAGTCCGGCGAGGAGCGAGGGCAGCGCGCCGGGCAGCACGACCTGGCGGACGATCGCGAGGCGGCCGAGGCCGAAGCTGCGCATGGCCTCGACGAGCTTGCGGTCGGTGTTGCGGACGCCGCCGGAGGTGGAGACGTACATGGGGAAGGTGGTGGCGACGGCGATGAGCAGGATCTTCGCGGTCTCGTTGATGCCGAACCACACCATGAAGAGCGGGACGAGGGAGAGGAAGGGGATGGTCCGCAGGGTCTGGAGGGAGGAGTCGAGGAGTTCGTCGCCGAGCCGGGTGAAGCCGGTGGTGATGCCGAGGGTGAGCCCGGCGGCGAGGCCGATGACGAGTCCGATGCCGGAGCGGGTGAGGGAGGTGGCGAGCGCGTCCGGGAGCTGACCGTTGCCCCACAACTCCCCTACGGCGTCGAGGACTTGCGGCGGTGACGCGAGGACGTCGGGGGTGAGGAGGCCGGTGGCGGAGGAGATCCACCACAGGGCGAGGAGGGCGACGGGGCCGAGGGCGCGGACGGTGACGGAGCGGGCCCGGGAGCGGGGGCGCCGGACGGGCGGGCGGGGCGGGACGAGTCCGGCGGTCGAAGCGGGTGCAGTGGGTGCCGTGGGCTCTGTGGGCGCCGTGGGCTCTGCGGTCGTCACGCTCGTCATGACAGCTTCTCGATGTCGAGGAGGTGGGCGGCGATGTCGACCTTGTTCGGAGTGACCTTCTGGTCGGCGTAGAACTGTGCGACGGTCTCGAACCGCTTGATGTCCTCGGCGCCGATCGGGTCGACGGTGCCTCCCTCGCGGGTGAAGCCGATCTGGACCTCCTTCGCCTTGCCGTTGACGGCCGTGGGGCCTGCGTCGGTGAAGACGTTGAGGTAGGCGGACGGGTCCTGCTTCTCCTTGGCGCTGTTCTCGTGGAGGTAGCGGTAGAGCGCCTTCACGACGTCGGGGTGCTGCGTGGCGAACTCCGAACGGACCGCGTTGAGGCTGTAGTTGTCGGAGCCGATCGCGGTGCCGTCGGCGACGAAGTGCGCCTTGCCGGAGCCGATCTCGGCGACGGCGTAGGTGGACCAGACGGCCCAGGCGTCGACCTGGCCGGCGTTGAAGACGGCGGCGGTCTGGTCGGGGCGCAGATACACCCGCTCGACCTTGTCGGCGGGGACTCCTGCCCGGGCCAGGGCCTTGAGCAGCAGGTACTCGCCGGTGCCGCCCTTGTTGACGGCGACCTTGCGGCCGACGAGGTCCTTGACGGAGGTGATGTCCGAGCCCTCGCGGACGAGGATGCCCTCGCCGACGGGGTCGGGGTCGGTGGCCGTGAAGAAGGCGAAGCCGGGGCTCTGGGAGAGGGAGGTGATGCCGGAGGTGATGGAGCCGGTCGCGATGTCGAGCTGGTCGGCGTTCATGGCCTGGGCGGCGGGGGCGAACGGGCCGGCGCTGCCGGTCCAGGCCACCTTGGCGCCGACGGCGGCGAGCGCCTTGTCGAGGGTGCCGTCCTTCTTGCCGCGGGCGAGGACGCCGGCGTTGCCGGGATCGGGGATGCGGACGGTGACGGTGCCGTTCGCTCCCTTCGACGACTCCGCTCCTGTCGTGCCGCCGCAGGCGGTGACCGTGGAGAGGGCGGCGAGGGCGGCCAGGGCGGCGAGCGGGGTGAGTGGGCGCATGGCGGTCGTCCTTCTCGGAGGCGGGTCGGGGCGGGGGTGGGGGTGGTACGGGCGAGGCGGCGGCGCCTCGGTGTTACGGGACGGGGTGCGGGGACCGCTGCCCGGTGGCCGCGGCGAGGAGACGGGCGCGGCGCAGCGGCTCCGGGTCGGCCCAGGCCCGTACGTCCACGGCCTCGGGCAGGAAGCCGTGCGCGCGCAGCGCCTCCTCCTGGCGGGCGAGCAGGTCGAGCCGGGTGGCCGACAGGTCCGGGTGGAGGGTGCGGTGGGTGCCGGGCCGGTAGGCGCCTGCGACGCCCTCGGCGCCCGCGCCGGTCTCGGCACCGAGGATGCGGGCGACCTCGGCGGGCTCGTCGGCGGCCCAGTCGGCGGCGCGGAGCAGGACGGCGAGGAAGCGGGCGACCAGCTCGGGATGCTCGTCGAGCAGGTCCTGGTGCACGGTGAGGGGGCGCGGGGTGCCGTTGTTGACGCGGTGCGCGGGGTCGGGGAGCTCGTCGAGTTCCACGGCGACCTCGGCTCCGGCGCGGCGGGCCGCCTCGACGGCGAGGGCGCCCTTCACGTAGACGGCGTCGACGTCGCCGCGGCGCAGTGCGGCCAGCTCGGCGGCCCACTGCCCGGAGTGCCCGTCGGCCGGTACGTCGACGAGGACGGCGTCGGCGAGTCCGTACCCCGCGGAGGCGAGGACGCCCTCGAAGCCGCGCAGGGCCATGGCCCGCCAGAAGTCGATCGGCACGGAGTGACGGGGCACGGCGAGCCGGAGGCCGCGCAGGGCGGCGGCTCCGCGGACCGGGGAACCGGGGGCGACGAGCACGACCTGACGCTCCTCGATCCACGTGAGGCCGACGAGCCGGGTGCGCTCGCCGCGTGAACGGGCCCACAGCGCGGGCACGTTGCCGCCCTCGCGGAAGAGTCCGGGAAGGGCGTGGGTGAAGTGGGTGGCGCGGTCGGCGCCGGGTTCGGCGTCCTGGAGCGAGCGGACGGCGATCCCGTCCGGGGCGAACTCCCCGGCCAGCCAGCCGCGGTCGGCGGCGACGCCGGTGGCGGTGGGGACCGGGCAGCGGGTGAACCAGAGCGTGTCTGGGACGCGGGCAGGGGGCGCGGAGGTCATGGAGGGATTCCCGGGTGTGGTGGGTCGGAGGGGCCCGACCGGCGAAGGCGGCCGTCGCGACGGCGCGGGTGCGGGCCGCTCGGTGACGTGACGGGTGAGAGGGGCGGGGCGACCCGCGGGCCGGGAGCACCGGCGCGGCGGGCCGCGACACGTACGACAGGCGCGACGACGAGGGGGTCAGCGCGGCGAGTGCGCGTCCAGCCCGTACCGCGCACCGATTCGCACCGGAGGACGGTGTGCGAGACGGCGGCGTGCGGGACGGCGGCGCAGGGGAAGACGCCGTGCGGAACGACGGCTCGTGGGACGACGGCTCGTGGGACGACGCAGTCCGGAACGGCTCAGCGACAGGTGGCGGCGGCGACGCGCGCCAGGTCGATGTGGCGGCGCCGGGTCAGGGACGGCGCCACGGGAGAGGCGACGGGCGTGGACTGGGCGGTACGTCGTCCGTTCATCGCTGGCCTGCTCCCTCCGGCTCGGTGCCGCTGTGTGGTGTTGGCCGGAACCCTGCCATGGAAGCTCCGCCTCTCACAACTCGACTCCCACGATGTGGGATTGCGTATGAACAGAGTGTTTCCGACCCCGTTCTCCACCCGATTCGGCTCCCGCCATGTGGGAGCGTGGGAGCCCGATCACCCACGGGGAGCGAACCCTATGACGACCGAGGCCGGCATCGCCCGACCCCCGGCGGGCGCCCAGGCGGTCCGCCGCGCACTGGACGTGCTGCACTGTTTCCACGACAACGGGCCCGATCTGAGCGCCTCCGACCTCGCACGCCGGCTCGCGCTCTCCACCTCCACGGCGCACCGGCTGGCGCGGACCCTGCTCGGAGCGGGCTTCCTGGAGCAGGACGCCCGGACCGCCCGCTACCGGCTCGGCCCGGCGATGACGGAGCTGGGCCGGCTCTCGTACCACCAGCGGGGGCTGCACCTGGCCACGCCCGAGCTCGCCGATCTGGCCGAACGGACGGGCGCGACGGCCGACTTGGCGCTGCGGAGCGGACCGCACGTGGTGATCGTGGCGGGCGGTTCGGTGACGCCGAAGGTCGGTCTGCGCCGGCCGCTGCACTCCACGGCGCTCGGGAAGGTCCTGCTCGCCTGGCCCCGCGCAGGCGAGGGCGGCCCCCGCTCCCTGCCGCCGCTGCCCGCGTTCACCGAGCGGACGATCGTCGAACCTCCCGCGCTGACAGCCGAGTTGACGCGCGTACGGGAGGCGGGGTACGCCGTGAACGACGGCGAGTCGGCGCACGGGGTGCGGACCGTGGCCGTACCGGTCCTGGAACGGGCGGGGCACGCGCGGTTCGCCCTCGCGGTCCGCGCGACACCGGAGCTGATCACCGACGCACGGCTCGACTGGTACGTGACACAGGCACGGTCGTGCGCCAGGGCCCTGGAGGTCCTGCTGCTCACCCCGACGGAACGACGGGACCCCGCAGAACGCACCTGACGTCTCCCGCCTCGCCCCGGAGCCTCGCCCCAGAGCCTGGCCCCGGAGTCCCGCCCCGGGGCCCCGCCCCGAGGGTGCGGCACGCGGACGCACGGAGATGTCCGCACGGTCGTGCGTTCAGTACGATGGGGGCATGAGCGGCAGCACGGGAAGCACCACCACGGGGACCGGCGCGCGCGCCCGCTCCGGCGCCAAGGCGGACGGACGCGTCGAGCGCGGCAACCAGACGCGACGGCTCGTGCTCGGCCGGACGATGGACATCGCGTCCGTCGAGGGGCTCGAAGGCCTGTCCCTGGGCCGTATCGCGACCGAGCTGGAGCTGAGCAAGAGCGGCGTCTTCGCGCTCTTCGGTTCGAAGGAGGAGCTCCAGCTCGCCACCATCAGGGCCGCCGTCGCCGTCTTCGCCGAGCAGGTCGTCACCCCCCTCAAGGACGTGCCGCCGGGGGCGCCGCGCGTGCGCGCGCTGTGCCGGAACTGGCTGACGTACTCCTCGGACCGGGTCTTCTCGGGCGGCTGCTTCTTCTACGCGGTCTCGGCCGAGTTCGACGCCCGTACGGGTCCGGTCCACGACGCCGTGGCCCGCGCCCGCCTCGACTGGACCGCCTACATGGAGCGGACCCTGTCGGAGGCGCGGGCGGTGGGGGACTTCACCGAGGACATGGACGTGGAGCAGCTGGCCTTCGAGGTGATCGCCCTCATGGAAGCGGCCAACGCCCAGTCCGTACTGCTCGGCGACACGCGCGCGTACGGCCGCGCCGAGCGGGGCGTCACGGCCCGGCTGCACTCCTCGGCCACGGACCGGGGCCGCACGGCGCTCGCCGCGTCCGCCTGAGCCGTAACCCCTCCCGAAACCGCTGGCGTTCGCCGCTTTCCGACCCGCTCCACGCGACATGCCGCCGCCTGAGGATCGTTGTACGTTGGCATGGAGGCCGATCGTCGTCCGAAGTGAAGGCCGCAGGCCGGACCGGCATGGACGGCTGTGGATGGTCGTAGGTTCCATCACCTGGACCGCCGGCCCTCGATCACCGGCCCCCGATCACCGGCCCTCGGCCACCGGCCCCCCGATTTCCGGCTCCTCGATCGCCGGCCCTTCGGGCATCCGAATTCCCGCCTGAACCACCTTCACAGGCACGCGACAGGGGTGACGTCGTTCGGACAACAGGGTCGTCGGCCTCATGTCCTACGGCTTCGAACGGGCCGGGACGGACTTCCTCGCCACCCGTATCCCCGAGGACGATCCCCCCACCGGCGTGAGCCGGCAGGGCATGAAACTGCGGTCACCTCTCGAGGTCGGCCCGCACGGCGGGCCGGCGCCGACCCGGCGGTGATCACGACACCGGCGAGCTGACGGCCCCGGCCGTCACGAACTCCACGGCCTCGGCCACCACTCCCGGATCCTTCAGGATGCGGCGGTGGCCGAGGCCCCGGGTGACGACGAGCCGGGCCCGGTCGCCGTGGGCGCGGGCCAGGCGGCGGGCCTGGACGACCGGGACCATGTCGTCGCCCTCGTCGTGGAACAGCAGGACGGGGAGGTCGAGTTCGGCGGGTGACCCGTCGGCGTCGAACCGGTCCCAGATCCCGGGCTCGCCCGGCGCGACCCGGCGCTCGACGTACGCACGCATACGCCGGACCACCAGCTCGTCGACGCCGAGGCCGGCCCGGAAGCCCGCCATCAGCATGGTGAAGGACGAGACGCCGCCCAGCCCCACCAGGCGGCCGGCGCGGACGCCGTCCCGGAGGGCCAGGTGGGCGGCGAGGACGCCGAAGGAATGGGCGACGACGGCGTCGAAGTCCCCGTGCTCAGCGTGCAACTCCCGGATGATCGCCCGGTATTCGATGATGTTGCTCGCCCTGCCCGAGGACTCGCCGTGGCCCGGCGCGTCGAAGGCGACGGGGCTGTAGCCGCGCTCGACGAGGGCCTCGGCGAAGGCGGTGAGCCGCGAGGCGCGCGAGGACCAGCCGTGCACGAGCAGGACCGGCCGGCGCCCGTCGCCCCAGGCGTACGTGACGACGTCCTTGCCCCGGACGCGGAGGTGCCCCGTGCGGGCGGCGGCGAAGAGCGCCTGCTCCTCGGGCCGCTGCCGCGCCCGGCCGAGCGGGCGGACGAAGAGGTGGAAGGCCAGGCGCCCGGCGGACTCCGGGGTGACGCGGGCTGCGGTGTTCAGGACGGTGCGTACGAGCGGGGCCATCGGGTACATGCCGGATCTCCTCGGTCGGCCTGGATACACGAAAAATGTTAGCACGACCGTTCGTGTTGTTTTAAGGTCGGAACGACGGGGCGGGCCGGCCCCCACCCGGAACGGGCGGGCCCGCCCCGTCGCACCGCAGCGCACCCCGTCACCGCCCCCGCCCACACGTTCACGCCTCTTCGGGCGACTCCGGCTCCTTCTTCGCGCGGCTCGGCTGGACCCGCTTCGGCTCGCCCGGCATCTTCGGGTACTCCGGCGGATACGGCAGGTCGCCGAGCCCGTGCTCCGCCTCGTCCCGCCGGGCCAGTTCGAGCAGGGACTCCAGACTGAAGCGTTCGTCGTCCATGTCGGCGTGGATGTCGCCGAGTTCGGCGTACCGGACCTGCATCGTCCTGATGTCGAAGTCGCGCGGCACCGCGTCGTCGATCTCGTCCCACCGCAGCGGCGCCGAGACGGGCGCGTGCGGACGCGGGCGTACGGAGTAGGCGGAGGCGATGGTCCGGTCCCGGGCCGTCTGGTTGTAGTCGACGAAGATCTTCTCCCCGCGCTCCTCCTTCCACCACTTGATGGTCACCCGTTCCGGCATCCGTCGCTCCAGCTCCCGGCCGCAGGCGATGGCCGCCCTTCTGACCTGCGTGAAGGTCCAGTCGGGTGTGATCGGCACGAAGACGTGGAGCCCCCGGCCGCCCGAGGTCTTCGGCCAGCCGCGCAGCCCGTGCTCGTCGAGGACGGAGCGCAGCTCGTGGGCGGCTCGGACGGCGTCGGCGTACTCCGTGCCGGGCTGCGGGTCGAGGTCGATGCGGAGCTCGTCGGGGTGGTCGGTGTCCTCCCGCCGTACCGGCCAGGGGTGGAAGGTGACGGCGCCGAGGTTGGCGGCCCAGAGCACGGCGGCCGGCTCGGTGGGGCACATCTCGTCGGCCGACCGGCCGCTGGGGAAGGTGATGTGGGCGGTCGGGATCCAGTCGGGCAGGTACTTGGGGGCGCGCTTCTGGAAGAAGGACTCGCCGGTCACCCCGTCGGGGTAGCGCTCCAGGGTGGTGGGCCGGTTCCGCAGGGCGCGGGTGATGCCGTCACCGACGGTCAGGTAGTAGGTGACCATGTCGAGCTTGGTGTAGCCGGGCTCGGGGAAGTACACCTTGTCCGGGTTCGAGACCCGCACGGTCCGGTCGCCGACTTCCAGTTCCACCGCTGCTGCCTTGCCTGCCATGCGGGTCAGCCTAGGGTTCGCCGACAAGTCCCGCATACCGGACAATCGTCCCCATGGATCTGCCGGTGATGCCGCCCGTGAAACCGATGCTCGCCAAGTCCGTGAAGCGGATTCCGCCCGGCATGCAGTACGAGGCCAAGTGGGACGGCTTCCGGGCGATCGTCCACCGCGACGGGCCGGAGCTCGTCATCGGCAGCCGTACCGGCAAGCCGCTCACCCGCTACTTCCCCGAGCTGGTCGAGGCGCTCGCGGCCCGGCTGCCGGAGCGCTGCGTGGTCGACGGCGAGATCGTGATCGAGCACGACGGCCACCTCGACTTCGACCGGCTGAGCGAGCGGATCCATCCGGCCGACTCCCGGGTCCGCATGCTGGCGGAGACCACTCCGGCGCGGTTCGTCGCCTTCGACCTGCTGGCCCTCGGGGACGACTCGCTGCTCGACGTGGGGCTGAGCGAGCGACGGGCGGCCCTGGAGCGGATCCTCGACGGGGTCGACGCCCCGGTCCATCTGGCGCCCGCGACCCGGGACGCGGAGGTCGCCGCGCGCTGGTTCGAGCAGTACGAGGGCGCGGGGCTCGACGGCGTGATCGCCAAGCCGCTCGATCTGCGGTACCGGCCGGACGCCCGCCTCATGTACAAGATCAAGCACGAGCGGACGGCCGACGTGGTCGTGGCCGGATACCGCTTCCACAAGAGCGGACCGGTCGTCGGCTCGCTGCTGCTCGGTCTGTACGACGACGGGGGCGTCCTCCAGCACGTCGGCGTGTGCGCGGCCTTCACCGCCGCCCGGCGCGCCGAACTCGTCGAGGAGCTGGAGCCGCTGCGCATGGATCCGCCGGACGGGCACCCGTGGGCGGCGTGGGGGGACGAGTCCGCGCACGCGGGGGCGCGGCTGCCGGGTGCGCCGAGCCGCTGGTCGGGGAAGAAGGACCTCTCGTGGGTGGCGCTGCGGCCGGAGCGGGTGTGCGAGGTCGGGTACGACCACATGGAGGGCGACCGCTTCCGCCACACGGCCCAGTTCAAGCGCTGGCGCCCGGACCGGACGCCGGAGTCGTGCGGCTACGGGCAGTTGGACGAGCCCCTCTCGTACGACTTGGCCGAGATCCTCTCGTAGACCGGGCACGGAATCGCCGTGGAGGGAAGGCGCCGGAACCGCGAGTGAGATGCTTCACATCCGACGGATGATCAGTCCTCCCCAACCCGCCCTCATCGGCAACCTGTTCGACGAACAATCGAGCGACGACCGGAGCCGGTGCGCGGTGCGGATGCCGCCGATCAAGCCCGTACCTGCGGGAACGCGGACGCCCGCGGGCGGAGTGCGCGCGCGGCCCGCTCCCCCGCCGGCCGCGCTCCGCGGCTGAGCGCCGCCGTGTCGTCGCCGCACCGCGACACGCCCGGTCCGGAACCGGCACCGCGATCCGGTACGTATGAAGAGAGAGACCTCCGCGCTCTTCCCGCACCCTTCCCGGACCCGCAAGGATTGCCCCGTGATCGCCTCGCCGTCGCCCCTCGTCCCCGTCCCGATCCCCGACAGCGTGGCCGCCCTGATCGGCGCCTGTCTCCCGCTGCACGTCCTCCAGGCCGAGGTCGACGCGGACTGCGCGGCGCGTGAGGTGTACCGGTTCCGGGGGCCGCTCTGCGCGGAGGACCGGGCGGACCGCGAGCACGCCCTGGCGGCGCTGGCGCGGGCCAACAAGATCCTCGCCAAGCACCATCCCCAGCTGCCCGTCATGCCCTGACAGGCCGGGCCCCTGACGGCCCGGGCCGTCGGAAGCCTCCGGCTCCTGACGGTGGGGTACACCTGTTCGGCCGTCCCCCGCATGCATGAGGCCGGAGGCGGTGTGACGCTGCGAAGGTGACCACGACCAGCGACGCAGTGCCCGCGCCCCCGGCCGCCACCGAGCCACCCGTGCTCGACAAACGCCGCCGCAACATCGTGTTCGGCACGATCATGCTGGGCGTCCTCCTCGCCGCCCTCGACCAGACGATCGTCGGCACGGCCCTGCCCACGATCGTCTCGGATCTCGGCGGCGCCGCCCACATGTCGTGGGTGGTCACCGCCTACCTGCTCGCCGAGACGGTCGCGACCGTCCTCGTCGGCAAGTTCGGCGACCTCTTCGGCCGCAAGGTGATCTTCCAGATCTCGGCGATCATCTTCATCACCGGCTCGTTCCTCTGCGGACTCGCCACGAACATGACGCTGCTGATCGTCTGGCGCGGCCTCCAGGGCATCGGCGCCGGCGGCCTCATGGTCACCTCGATGGCGCTCATCGCCGATGTGATCCCGCTGCGCGAACGCGGCAAGTACCAGGGCGCGATCGGGGCCGTGTTCGGTGTCTCCACCGTCATCGGCCCGCTCCTCGGCGGTCTGTTCACCGACCATCTGAGCTGGCGCTGGGCGTTCTACGTCAACGTGCCCATCGCGATCCTGGTCGTGATCGCCGCCGCCCGCACGATCCCCTCCGTACGCTCCGCGAGCCGCCCGGTCATCGACTACGCCGGCATCGCGTTCGTCGCCGCGGGCTCCAGCGCCCTCATCCTGGCGACCAGTTGGGGCGGCAACGAGTACGCGTGGACCTCCGGCGTCATCATCGGGCTCTTCGTCGGCGGCTTCGCCTCCCTCGCCCTGTTCTGCTGGGTGGAGACCCGGGCGGCCGAACCCATGCTGCCCATGAGGCTGTTCTCCAACCCGGTCTTCACCGTCTGCTCCGTGCTGAGCTTCGTCGTCGGCTTCGCCATGCTCGGCGCGATGACCTTCCTGCCGACCTATCTCCAGTACGTCGACGGGGACTCGGCCACCGTCTCCGGCATCCGCACCCTGCCCATGGTCGTCGGACTGCTCATCGCCTCGATCTTCAGCGGCAACGTCGTCAGCAAGACGGGCCACTACCGGATCTTCCCGATCGTCGGCTGTGCGGTGATGGGCGTCGGCCTCTATCTGCTCTCGCTCATGGGCCCGGAGACCAGCACCTGGCTGGAGTCGCTCTACATGTTCGTGCTCGGCGTCGGCATCGGCCTGTGCATGCAGGTCCTGACCATCGCCGTGCAGAACACCGTCGAGTACGCCGACCTCGGCACCGCGACCTCGGGCGTCACCTTCTTCCGTACGCTCGGCAGCTCCTTCGGCACGGCCGTCTTCGGCACGATCTACGTCAACTCCCTCAAGCCCAACCTGACGGCGGGGGTCGGCGAGGCGGCGGCGATCGCGGGGAGCCTCGGCATCGACCCGGCCGGCCTGGCGAAGGCCGCGCAGAGCCCGGCCGGGGTGCACGGCCTGCCGGACGAGGTCGCCGAACCGATCGTCCGCGCCTACGCGGACACCCTCCACACCGTCTTCCTCTGGACGGTGCCGGTCGCCGCGATCGGGTTCGTCGTGGCCCTCTTCCTCAAGCAGGTGACGCTGCGCGACTCGGCGCGGGCCTCCGCCCCCGACATGGGCGAGGGCTTCGCCTCCCCCACCACGTCCGGCGACTCGGCGAAACTCCTCGAACTGTCCGTCGGCCGGATCCTGCGCCGTATCGACCTCGACACCGCCCGGCGGATCGTCGGCACGTCCGACACGCGGCTCGACACGGCGGGGGCCTGGGCGGTGATGCAGGTCGAGCTCTTCACCCGGACCGTCGGACACGCCAGCCTCGGCCTGATCGCGGCCGGACGGCGGGTGCCACCGGAAGTGCTCGTGCCGGTCTTCGACCGCATGGTCGACGAGGGTTTCCTCACCCGGGACGGCAATCTCTTCTCGCACACCCCGGCGGGCGAGCGCGAGGCGGGGGTGATCACCCGGGCCTGGGGCGACTGGCTCTCCGACCGGATCGAGCAGGAGCGCGGCCGGCCCAGCGGTCCCGAGCTGCGGGTGGCGACGGACGCCATCGCCAAGAGGGTCGTCGCCGAGGACCTGGCGAGCGGACTTCCGGCGGGGCGGTCGGGGGACGACCGGACGGTATCCGTGACGCGGTGACGCCGCCGTACGTGAGGCGGGGGCGTCGCCGTACATGAGGCGGAGGCGTCGCCGTACGTGAGGCGGAGGCGTCGCCGTGACGCGGTGAGGTGGCCGTACGTGAGGCGGGGGCGTCCCCGTCACGCGGAGGCGTCGCCGTCCCTAGTCGGTGTCGGTGACGTCGCCGTCCACGTACACCCAGGCGCCCTCGTGGCGGGCGAAGCGGCTCCGCTCGCGCATCGCGCCGGGCTCGCCGCCGTGGACGTAGGTCGCCGCGAAGGTGACGGTGCCGTGCTGGTGGAAGGCGGTGCCGTCCGTGGCCCCCTGGATCTCCAGGCCCGTCCAGCGCAGGGCCGGGTCGAAGTCGACCTCACCGGGGCGGGTCTCCGGCGCCCACGTCCGCAGCAGGTACGCCTCGTCGCGGACGACGAAGGCGCTGTAGCGGGAGCGCATGAGCAGCTCCGCCGTCGGCGCCGTGCCCGCCGTACCGCTGTGGAAGCGGCCGCAGCACGCGCCGTACACGGCGCCGAGGCCGCAGGGGCAGGGGGAGTCCGCGGTGACGGCCGGGGCAGCGGGGGCCGGGGACGTACGGGGGCGGGTCTTGCGTCGGGACATGCCGCCATTCTCCCCCAGGGGCACGCCGACGCCACGCCCGGCATGTGGACGCCGCCGTGGACGCCCGCCGGTCGACCCGCTGCCCGGCGCGTGCGCCCGAGTAGCGTACGGGCATGAAACTGACGATTCTCGGAGGCGGCGGATTCCGGGTGCCGCTGGTGTACGGCGCTCTCCTCGGCGACCACGCCGAGGGGCGGGTCACCCACGTCACGCTGTACGACCTCGACGAGGGCCGCCTCTCGGCCATCGCCAAGGTCCTCGTGGAGCAGGGCGAAGGGGTGCCGGACGCGCCCGTCGTGACGGCGACGACGGACCTCGACGAGGCGCTGCGCGGGGCCGACTTCGTGTTCTCCGCGATCCGGGTCGGCGGCCTGGCGGGCAGGGCGGCCGACGAGCGGATCGCGCTCGCCGAGGGGGTCCTCGGCCAGGAGACCGTCGGGGCGGGCGGGATCGCGTACGGGCTGCGGACCGTGCCCGTCGCGGAGCACATCGCCCGCAGGGTCGCCGCAGTCGCCCCCGACGCCTGGGTCATCAACTTCACCAACCCCGCCGGGCTCGTGACGGAGGCCATGTCCCGGATCCTCGGTGACCGGGTCGTCGGCATCTGCGACTCCCCCGTGGGCCTGGGCCGCCGCGTCGCCCGCGTCCTCGGCGCGCATCCGGACGAGGCGTGGATCGACTACGTGGGCCTCAACCACCTGGGCTGGCTGCGCGGTCTGCGGATCGGCGGCCGCGACGAACTCCCCCGGCTCCTCGCCGACGAGGAGGCGCTCGGCTCCTTCGAGGAGGGCCGGCTCTTCGGCCCTGAGTGGCTGCGCTCTCTGGGCGCCGTCCCCAACGAGTACCTGCACTACTACTACTTCAACCGGGAGGCGGTGCACGCCTACCGGACCGCCGAGCGCACCCGCGGCGCCTACCTGCGCGACCAACAGGCCGGTTTCTACGAGGAGATGGGCAAACCCGACACGCCCGCCCTGGACACCTGGCACCGGACGCTCGCCGACCGCGAGGCCACCTACATGGCCGCCAACCGCGAGGCCGCCGGCATCGGCGAGCGCGCCGAGGAGGACCTGGAGTCGGGCGGGTACGAGAAGGTGGCGCTCGCCCTCATGCGGGCGGTCGCCCGGAACGAGCGGGCCACGCTGATCCTCAACGTCCGCAACGGCTCCACGCTGGCCGTGCTCGACGCGGACGCCGTGATCGAGGTCCCCTGCTTCGTGGACGCGAACGGCGCCCATCCGGTGTCGGTGGCGCCGCTGCCGTACCACGCCGTCGGTCTCGTGACCGCCGTGAAGGCGGTGGAGCGGGAGGTGCTCGCCGCGGTGGAGAGCGGCTCACGGGCGACGGCGGTCAAGGCGTTCGCCCTGCATCCGCTGGTCGACTCGGTGGCGGTGGCCCGGCGGCTCGTGGAGAACTACACGGCGGAGCACGCCGGCCTGGCCTATCTGCGGCACTGAGCAGTACTCAACCGACGCGGAGCGTTCACGGCACCGTCGCGGAACAGTACGGCTGACGAACATCTTTACGGGATCGGGGGCGCGGCCTAGGCTCGCGCCCCATGACCTCACAGCGTCGCAAGGGAGCACGGAGAGGCCTGGCCCGCCTCGTCGCGGTGTGTCTGCTGGCCGTCGGACTCGTGGGAACGGGACCGGCGGCCGCCGAGACCCCGACGACCACCGGCGGCCCGGTCGTCGTCCCCGTCCAGACGACCGGCCCCGCGGACCGCCGGTTCAACCTCGTGTTCATGGGCGACGGCTACACGGCCGCGGAGATGCCGGCCTTCCGGGCCGACCTGGAACGGCATCTGAACACGCTGTGGAGCATCGAGCCGTTCGCCTCGTACCGCTCGTACGTCAACGTGTGGGCCGTGGAGGCCCCTTCGGCCGAGTCCGGCGTGGACTGCGACCCGGGCCTGACGGCCCCCATGCGCGACACCGTGCTCGACATGGGCTTCTGGGGCGGCTGCAACCCGGGCAGCGTGCAGCGGCTGCTCACCGTCGACAGCGCGAAGGCCGGCGCGCTCGCCGACCTCGTCCCGGGCACGAGTCGCGCCAACCGGCAGATCGTCGCCCTCGCCCACAGCTCCACCTACGGCGGGGCGGGCGGGAGTTACGCCACGGCCTCCGGAGGCAACGCGCTCTCCTCCCTCATCACCCCGCACGAGATAGGCCATTCGCTCGGCGGCCTCCAGGACGAGTACGACTACTACGGACGCGGAGTGCCGGGCGGGACGTACTCCGGCCCCGAGCCGAGCTCCACCCATCACACCCTCCTGACAGAGGATCAGATGCGGTCCCAGCAGGCCAAGTGGTGGCGCTGGCTCGGCGAGAAGAGCGAGTCCGGCGGGGTCATCGGCCGCCACGAGGGCGGCCTGTACACCACGAAGGGCGTCTGGCGGCCGAGTCGTCACTCCCTGATGAAGACCCTCGGCTACGCCTTCGACCAGGTGGAGCGCGAGGTGATGGTCCGCGCCATCTCCGCGAAGGTCGACCTGATCCAGGACCACACACCCGACGCCGAGCCGATCGGCGGGGACCGGACCGTGTGGGTGGACACCCTGCACCCGGTCGGCGGTGAACTCGCCGTGACCTGGCGCCTGGACGGGCGCGAGCTCACGACCCGCGGCGCGCGCACGGTCGACCTCCGGAGGATGGACCTCTCCGCCGGCACGCACACGCTCACGGCGACGGTCACCGACCCGACGCCCTTCGTCCGCGACCCGGCGGTCCGCGCCTCGACGGCGCTCACCCGCACGGTCGACTGGACGGTGGACACCTCCCTCACCACCCGGAGGACGCCCGTGGACGCCGCGTTCACCGGGCACACCCCCATCGGCGACCCGGTCGGCGCGCGGACGGTCGTCCACGCGGACACCACACACCCGGCGGACCGCACCCCGGCCGTGCACTGGCGTCTGGACGGCCGGCCGGTCCACCCGACCACCCGCAACGACCGTGACCTGAACCTGGGTTCGCTCCGCATGACACCCGGGACGCACACGCTGACGGCCCGCATCCCGGGCACGGACGAGGAGTTGAGCTGGACGGTGGACGCCCGCGCGGCCACGTCCTCGTACGAACTGTCCACGCCGCTGCGCACCGTGCGGCGCCCCGGGCTCCCCGTCGAGTACGTCTACGACGGCCCGTTCACGATGCGGCTGACCGCGCGGGACGACCGGGACGGCGCCGTCGTGAGCCAGTTCCGGGTCGACGGCGACGGCTGGTACACGTACTACGGCTGGCCGACGGACGCCGACGCGCCCTTCCGCTTCACGCCGAGCGGCACGGTCATCGACGACCTCGTGTACGGGAAACTGGGCCGGAGCCGGGCGGTGCCGTGGGACGACGCCACCCCGGACTACGGGACGCACACGGTCGAGTACCGCACGATCGACGCCGCCGGCAACGTGAGCCCGGCGCGGAGCTTCCGGGTGACGCTGGTCGCCCCCTAAGCGGCGACCGTCGGATCAGGCGCTGCACACAGGTGAAGGCCCGCGGACCTCGGTCCGCGGGCCTTCGTGCCGCACTGTTCAGGGATCTCGTCAGGGCTTGCGGGCCACGGCGGCCCACCCCGGGATCGGGTCGTCGCCCTGGACCGGGACGGGCTCGCCCAGCTCCGGGTGCCACTCGGCGGTGAGCGAGACGCCCGGGTCGACGAACTCCAGGCCCTCGAAGAACGCGGCCAGCTCGTCGCGCGAGCGCGGCCGCAGGGTCAGCCCGCGCGCCTTGTACATGGCGCTCGCCTTCGCCGCGCCCTCGGGGTCGAAGTCCCCGGTGACATGGGAGAGGACGAGGTAGCTGCCCGGCGCGAGCTTCTCGACGATCTTGGCGACCAGGTCGTAGGCACCGTCCTCGTCCCCGACGAAATGCAGCAGGGCGAGCATCGACAGCGCGATGGGCTGGTCGAAATCAAGGACCTTTCCGGCCCTTTCGAGGATGGTCTCGGGGTCACGGGCGTCCGCCTGGATGTACTCGGTGGCCCCTTCCGGGGTCGAGCGCAGCAGCGCGGCCGCGTGCGCGAGCACGATCGGGTCGTAGTCGCAGTAGACGATGCGGGACTCCGGCGCGGCCCCCTGCGCGATCTGGTGCAGGTTGGGCTCGGTCGGGATGCCCGTACCGACGTCCAGGTACTGGCGGACGCCGTGGGCGCTGAGCCAGCGGATGGCGCGGTGCATGAAGGCCCGGTTGACGCGGGCCATGTCCCGGCCCCGGGCGTCGACGGTGAGCAGCTGCTTCGCCATCGCCTCGTCGACCGGGTAGTTGTCCTTGCCGCCCAGGAACCAGTCGTACATGCGCGCCGGATGCGGCTTGCTGGTGTCGATCCGTACGGATGCGGGGTCCTGGGTCATCGGCTCTCCTGGTCGGGACGAACGGGTGGCACTTCAGCAAGAGTTACGCGACGGAACGGGCGGGGCGGAAGGGTCAGGTGAGCAGAAAGTCAGCCTGACCGGATTTGGCCCCCTGGATGAAAGCGGCGATCTCCCCGTGGGTGTAGATGAGCGCGGGTCCTTCAGGGTCTGCGGACTGTCGCACGGCGACTCTGCCGTCGGCCAGTTTCATGGCCTCCACGCAGTTGCCCCCGTTCCCGCCGCTCCAGGGCTTGTGCCAGCCATCGGCACCGAGCTCAGCGGCGGGCATGCCGTTGTATATGCGATCCATTCACAGCTCCTTGCGGAGGTCCCGGAGGATCTCCTTCGTGCGTTGTGCAGTCGCGGCCTGAGCCGCCATGCGGTCCATGACCTCCAGGTGGGATGCCACCTCGGGGCGCGCGTCGAGGTAGACCGCGCCGGTCAGGTACTCGCTGTAGACCATGTCCGGGAGTTCGGGCATGGCGAAGCGGAAGAGGACGAACGGTCCGTAGGTGCCGGGGTGGTGGCCGGACGCGAACTCCGCGATCTGCAGGGTGACGTTCGGCAACTCGGACGCTTCGAGCAGCCGGTCGAGCTGGTCGCGCATCACTTCGGGCCCGTCACCGACCGGTCGGCGGAACACCGTCTCGTCCATGATCACCCAGAACTTCGGGGCGTCCTCCCTCGTCAGCAGGGACTGGCGCTCCATCCGTAGGGCTACATGACGCTCGGCGTCCTCGTCCTTGCCGGCATCGCTGCCGCCGACCGCCCCGCTGCGCAGAATGGCTCGGGCGTAGGCCTCGGTCTGCAGGAGACCGGGGACGAACTGGGGTTCGTAGGCCCGGATGAGGCTGGCCGCCCCTTCCAGGCTCACGTACATGGAGAACCAGCCGGGCAGCACGTCGTGGAACCGCTGCCACCAGCCGGGGAGGTTGGCCTCCTCCGTGAGGGCGACGAAGCCCTCCGCCTCGGCCTCCGTGATCCCGTACTCCTTCAGCAGGAGCTGGACGTACGGAACCTTCAGCGCGACCTCGGCCGTCTCCATGCGCCGGACGGTGGCCGGGGCCACCCGGAGGATCTTGGCCGCCTCTTCCCTCTTCAGGCCGGCCCGCTCGCGCAGATCCTGCAGCCGCCTGCCGAGAACAACCTGTCCCACCGTGGGGGCGGACCGCGGCTCGCTCACTCTCAGACCTCCCCGACGCACTGTTTCGACGAGTGTGCCACGAAGCAAGGCCGTAGAGAACACAGCACTCTGCAATTTTCAGAGTGCCACTTGCCAAGTGTCCGAGTCAGGAGGACAGTGTTCCGGTGAACCAGTACACGCTGCCGTCATGCGCCACCGCGCCATGGAGGCAGCGCCGTACGGCACTCCTGCCCACTGTTGTGAGGAACCGGTCGTGGCTTCTGGTAACGCGCAGCCTTCAGGTCTCATGAGCCCTCGAGTCATGGCCCAGCGCCCAGAACCCCGGACCGATACCGGCACCCCCGCCGACGGCGTACGCCGCTTCGCCTTCGAGCTCCCGGCCCTGACCGCGTCGGTCGCGCGGGCCCGCCGGCTCGCGGAGGAGCGGCTCATTCTCTGGGGCTGCGGCCCCGAGATACGTGACACCGTCGCCCTGGTCGTCTCCGAGCTCGTCACCAACGCCGTGGTCCACACCGCGAGCGGCCGGGTGATCTGCGAACTCCGCGAGGGCGAGGACACCTTGCGCATAGCGGTGCGGGACGAGGGCGGCGCGGCGGGACCGCGGATGCGCGACTGCGGCGAGGAGGAACGCGGCCGCGGACTCCTCATAGTCGACGCGCTGTGCACCGCCTGGGGCGCCGACCGCACCGGGCACGGCACGGCGCAGATCGTCTGGGCGGAGCTGGCCCACGGCATGGGGGAACCATGCTGAGGTCGATGGCCACCCTCTTGATCCCCCGCTCGGCCCGCAAGCCGCCGGAGAACCCCACCGTCCCGCGCCAGCGCGGCGCCGCGGACCCCAGGGGACCGCACGGCAGGACGCTCGGCTCCACCTCACCCGGCTCCGGCGCCCTCGACTCCGCAGAACTCGGCGCGACCCGCCTGGCCGTCCCCGTGGGCCTGCACACCGGCCTCGGCTTCGACGCCGTCGGCGTCCCCTCCCGCTTCGGCTTCAAGATCCTCTCCCGCCTCCCCGCCAAGGGCTGTGTCTACGCCGACACCGACTGGTGGTGGTGGCTCGTCCCGGCCGGCTCCGACCTGGACCTGACCTGGCCGCTGCCCGCCTGTTACGCGCCGGGCGCCGAGGTCCCGGACCGCGGCCCGCGACTCGTCCACCACCCCGACGGCACGTCCCCCTACACGCCGCCGATCCCCCTGTACCTGCTGGTCTGCCAGCTCACCGGCATCGCCCCGGCCTGGTCCAGGCCCCCGGCGCCCCCCGTGCGCAGTGCGCTCTGACACGTACGGGCAGTGACGGCATAGGCTCGGAACCATGTTCACCCCGCAGGGCCCCAGCCTCCGTGAGCTGACCGTCCAGGCCCTCTCCTCGGTCGAGCACGGTTACGACCTGCTCGCGAACAAGTTCGACGCGACCCCGTTCCGCACCTCCGACCGGCTCCTGAGCGCGGTGTCCGACGCCCTGGAGGAGCTCGGCCCCTTCGACTCGGGGCTCGACGTCTGCTGCGGCACCGGCGCCGGACTCGGCGTCCTCCGCTCCGTGTGCGCGGGCCGGATCACGGGCGTCGACTTCAGTACGGGCATGCTGACCCGGGCACGCGGCGCCCACCCCGCTGCGGCCCTGGTCCGCGCGGACGCCCTGGCCCTGCCGTTCGCCCCGGTCTTCGACCTCGCGGTCAGCTTCGGCGCCTTCGGCCACTTCGTCCCGGACGCCCAGCGCACGCTCTTCGCCCAGGTCCACGCCTCGCTCCGCCCGGGCGGCACCTTCGCCTTCCCCCTCCCGGCGCCGCCCCAGGTCGGCTCGCGCCTCTACTGGACACTGTGGGGCTTCGACGCCGCGATGCGCGTCCGGAACGCGCTGTGGCACCCGCGTTTCGTCATGTACTACCGCACGTTCCGCCTCGCGGACGTCCGCACCCGCCTGGAGGAGACAGGCTTCGAGGTCGCTCTGACCCCCCTCGAAGCCCTGGGCCACCGAGGCGACGGCAGCCCGCACTGCCGCCTGGTGGTGGCCCGAAAGCCCTAGCCGACGCACGACGGCCCCCCGCATGCCGGCCGTGCCGGGCCGTCGCCGTCGTCAGGCCCTCGGGTCAGGCCTTCTTGACCACGCTGGACTTGAGCTGCATGGCACCGAAGCCGTCGATACGGCAGTCGATGTCGTGGCCGTCGACACCGTCGACCAGCCGGATGTTGCGCACCTTCGTGCCGGCCTTGATGCCGGAGGGGTTGCCCTTGACCTTGAGGGCCTTGACGACGGTCACCGTGTCGCCGTCGTTGAGCACGTTGCCGACGGCGTCCTTGATCACGCGCTCGCCGCCCGCGTCCGTACCGCCACCGTCCGTCGCCCCGTCGACGGCCGGGACCCACTCGTGGCCGCACTCCGGGCAGACCACCAGGTTGTTCATCTCGTACGTGTACTCGCTGGAGCACTGGGGACAGGGAGGAAGGTTCTCGATCACTCCCCCAGGATAGGCGCCAACCGCCCGCCGTCCCGGCCGCCCACTCGCCCTGTGGAAAACGAGAAGTGCCGGTCGATACGAGATCGACCGGCACTTCTCTTCGGTGTCCGAGGGGGGACTTGAACCCCCACGCCCGATAAAGGGCACTAGCACCTCA
>NZ_JBVJEH010000015.1:0-206157 GCF_055581845.1 Streptomyces sp. NPDC042346
GGCGGCCGGAGGCGGACGGGCGGGCAGGCCAGGGGCGGACGCGCGGACGGGCGGCGAGGGCCGGGGCGGGCCGCCGGGCCGGGGACCGGCGGGCGCGGGCCGGAGGCGGACGGGCCGGCGGACGGCCCGGCGGGCGGCGAGGCGGCGGAGGCGGCCGGAGGCGGGCACGGGGCCGGGGCGGGGCGGGCGGAGGCGGGCGGCCTACTGACTGCCCCCAGGCTTCGGCAACTTCCCTCTTTGCTCAAGAACGATGGCCTCAGCAGCAGCGATGCCGACGGCCGACAGGGCATAGAAACGCCGACGCGGACGGCCTAGCTGGGGGTGCTCCAATTCCCAACGGCTCTCCAACCAACCGGCTTCCTCCATACGCCCCAGGATCGGGTAGACGGTGCCGCTAGGCCGGCCCGCAGCCCGGACGACAGCGAAGCCATGCAGTTCCTCGCGCGAGCCAAGAAGTGCTTCCAGCACGTCCAGTGTGGCGGCCGTGACGCGGAATGGAGTCTTCATAGCCAAAATTCTACACATGTAGCGAAAGAGGTTGATTCCCGGACTCAGCCTCTGCTTCACACTGCTACCAGAGAGGAGCCGAGTACTTCGCTCCGCATCACTCGGTACAGGACCGCCTAGGCGGCGGGAGTCCGGCCGGGCCGGCCGCCGGGGCGACGACCGGCCGGGCGGGCCTGGAGCGCGGCGGCCTCGGCGGAGCGGCCCTCCACCCCGAAAAGATCTTGAACATTGCGCGTGGGGTGACCCGCCGGCACGACATACAAGCGCCCACGGACAACGAACGCGACCTACAACCCCCACCCAAGACCACACAGCCAGGTGCGACAGCAGGCACGGCCGGAGCCCGGACGGCCGGGGAGGGCACGGGCAGGACGGCCGGGCCGAAGGCGGCCGGAGGCCGGGGAGGGCAGGCGGGCGCGGACGGTGAGGGAGAAATCAGCTCTCTGGCGTCGAGGCCCACGCGAACTCGCCGGGAGCCGTCTCGACGACCTCTCGCGGCCAGGTCCGCCGGACCTGCTCCAACTGCCGGTACTGCTTGGCCAGCCAATCCCCGCGCGGTTGTACGCCGATGCGGGCCGAAAGACGGCCCGGCTCCTCGATCACCACCGTCACGCCGCCGTCCTCAAGCCGAACCGCGAGCCTCGCCCGCTTGTTTCCGCCGATGCTCGCCTCAATGCCGTCACCGACCTCGGACAGGCCCCGCTGCAAAGTGTCAAGGTCGTCATGGTCGAGGAAGAGCTGCAGTCGGATGTCGATCCCCCAGTACGCGGAGGCGACAATCTCGGCAATGAGCATGTCGTGCCCGAGTGGACGGCCTGGAGCCATCCGACCTCTGATGCGCACGATGGCGCTACTGTGCTTGTCAGCCAGATGGATCAAGTCCACTGAAGCCGCTTCCGTCATGCCGTTTCGCCCTTCGTGCGTTGCTCAGGCCCTCATCATCTCCCGGCGCCGGTCGGCGGAGGGCGGCCCGGCCAGGGCGAAGAGATCACCCCCACCGGCGGCCGCAGGCCCGGCGGACCGCCCACCGGCCGGGACGGGACGGAGAGCGGGGGCAGTGCTTCAGCTGAGCAGAGACTCGGCAACCCGCTCGAACGCCACAGCTTCGCTCTGCAGCCCAGGGCCGCTCCACATGTCAGCGATGTGCGGGATAGCCGGTACCAACGCCGGGAGCGCGGTGCTCAGGCCGGTGAGGTAGTCCCGGGCCCGGGCACCTGGCTGCTCCCGCTCTCCGAGGAGCACCAGCAGTGTCGGCGGAACCGGGTTGGCCCGGGGTCACGGCACCCGAACGCCCACGTCGGGCCGGCGGTTGACAGGAACCGCAGTGCGCACGGCGGCCGGGCCGCGAGGCGGAGCCGGACACAGGACGATCCAGTGCAGGTAACTTGTACCGTATGCACTATGTGTGTCGATATTCGTACGGTTCTCCGCAAGCATGAGGAAGAGCTCCGCCTCTTTCGCCGGAGCCTGTTCTCTACGGAACCGGCCGATAGCGGTCTGGCCTCCGTGCTGCCCGAGGCCGTGCTGGAGCAGCTGCGGTCGGAGGGGCGAGTGGTGCCGCGCCGCTTCGGGCCGGTGCGCTCGGTGACCGACCAGCATGCTGTTCTCAGCGTTGTGGGGGACGTCACCGATCAGGCCATGCTCCTTGAGGGGTCCGGCCGGGAGGGGGCTGTGCTGACGCTCTCGTTCGCCTCGCATCACAAAAAGCTCCGTACTCGCCTGCCCGTTGATCTGGAGGAGGCGAAGGCATGGGTCGAGGCGATCGTGGGCCCTGGCTGGCTGCCACACTTCTACTCTGCAGAGGCCCTGAGTGGTACCGCCAAGGGCGGAACCTCGGCCCCGAGGCCGCTGACGACGCAGTACTTCTATCTGTTCCTGGGCGCTGACGGTGTCCCGCATGCCGAGCCGGAAGCACATCGGCTCGGCGTCTTGACCCCGCTCGTTCAGACGCCCTGACGATCACCGAAACCCAGAGCGGGTGTCGGCGGCGGCACGGATCGAGGCCGGGGATACACGTCCTACGGTAGAGCCGTGAAACTGACCGACCTCCGCGAACTGATGCGCCGCCGCCGAGCCGACTACGGCCTCGGCCTGAGCTTTGACACCTTCCGCGCCGATCCCATGATCGCCTCGCTCCAATGGCCAGCCGACGTCGTTGAGCAGTTCCTCTACGACCACGGTGATCACGGTCCCTTCGAGCGTGACTACGGGAACGTCGACCTCGCCACGATCGTGTGGACGCTCGAAGCGGTCACGGCCGAGGAACTGAGCACGATGCCGACCGGTCCGTCCGAGGCGGGCTGCATCGAGCAGTTCGCCCTCCACCCGGGCCACTACGTCAGCGTGCGCAACTCGGGCATCCACGTCGGCGTCGCGGAGATGTGGCGGGACCGCGGGACCTGGAAGCGTCCGCCGCTGCTGCTCGACCGGAGGCTGCTGGACTCGTCGGCAAGCGGTCTGCAGGTGCTGGAGGGGCGGACCCGCGTCGGGATTCTGCGGGGCCGCCTTCGAGAGAACGACTTCGTCGCGGCGACGCACGAGGCGTGGGTCGGTCGGCCGGCCTGACGGACTGTCGGGGGCAAGTGCTGGCGGCCGGGGGGCGAACAGGAGGCAGGGTGGTGGGTACCCGCCAGGTGCGGGTTGCTCTAGCCGGTGACGGGACGGGACGGCATTCCCTTGCGGGTCTGGCGGAGGAGGCCCGTCAGGATCTCCTCCCTGCCGATGCCGTGGTGAGCGGCGTCGGCTTCCGGGGCGGTCCTGTCCTCGATGGCCTCCATCAGTTCCCCGCACTCGTCTCGGACGACGATGATGGGCTTCTCCATGGGGTTCCTCTCAGCAGGACGAGCTGGCCCTGGTGCGGACGTGGCACCAGCGTAGCCAGCAGGTTTGGCAGTGATCAGTTGCCCCAGGGCACGCGGGCGAGAACCAGTCCGCGGACCTCGGCGGCGCCGGAGGCGAGCAGGCGCAGTGAAACGTGCTGGAGCTGGGAGCCGGAGGTGAGGACGTCGTCGACGAGCAGGATAGTGGCGCCCTCGATCGCGGCGCGGTCTCCCGTCCAGGTCAGGGCGGCGGCGTGAGCGATGCCGGCCTGGCGCTTGTCCTCCAGCGTGCCGCGCGCGGACCGGGGGGTCTCCGCTGTCTTGACCAGGAGTGGGGACCCCGGCGGGCTGAGGGGGAAGGCGTGGGTGAGGTCCTCGTTGTATGCCGCGTCCATGATCCGCTCGATGTGCTGGATCGGGACGCGGCCGGCGTGGGTGGGGTTGCCGATGACGAAGTCGACGCCGTCCATCCGGTCGCGGTGTGTCTCCATCCAGCCGACCAGAAGACGGCCGAAGATCAAGGCCCAGCCGTGCGCCCCGTCGTACTTCAGCTTGTGGATCTTGTCGCGCAGCGCCCCTGAGTAGACGGCGACCGCGTCCACACAGGAGAAGCCGCGTTCGGCGAGCGGCAGCCGGCACAGGCGGTTGACACACGGCTGCCCGGGAGCGACGGCCTGGGAGCAGACCGGGCAGTGCGGCTCGGCGATCGGCTGGAGGGTCTTCTGGGCGCAGGCTGAGCAGAGGTGGGCGGCGCCAGTGAGGCTGTAGGCGCAGATGCCGCAGTTGGGGAAGCCTGCCGGTTGGGGAAGGGGCGTGGTCACAGGCCGGCCAGGGCGAGCTGCTGCCGCTGCTCGCTGGCGCGCTGGACGCTCTCGGCGGTGCCGAGGCGGTCCAGGATGTCGCTGGTGTGGGAGACCTGGATGGCCCGCCCTTCCTTGATCATTTTCTCGGCCCAGGGCTCGCTCGTGGCCAGGGAACGGATCAGGAACACCTTCTTGCCGTGCTCGGCGGCGATGCGGGCCTGCATCTTCGCGCCAGAGGTGCTGGAGGCTTCGATGACGACGCTGCCGAGCGTGGTGCCGGAGGTGACGACGTTGCGCTTGGGGAAGGTCCACCGGGCCGGGGGCGAGGTCGGCCAGAACTGGCTCAGCAGCGCTCCCCCGTGCTCAAGGATCGCGTCGGCCAGGGGGCGGTTCTCGGCCGGGTAGACGGGCGCGGCGATGCCGGTGCCCATGACAGCGACGGTGCGGCCGCCGGCGCGCAGGGTGGCGTCGTGGGCGGCGCGGTCGATGCCCTTGGCGAGGCCGCTGATGATGACGACGTCGTGCTCGACGAGCTCGCGGGCCATGCGGGCGGCACGGCGCAGTCCGTCCTCGGATGCCTGGCGGGTGCCGACGACGGCGATGGAGCGGGCATCGCGGTCACTGAGCTGGCCGCGGTAGAAGAGGAACGGCGGCAGGTTGGGGACCAGGCGCAGGTTCGCCGGGTAGTCGGGGTCCAGGACCGTGACCAGCTGCGCCCCGGCCTTACAGGCGGCTTCGATCTCCTTGTCGACCCACGCGCGGAAGGGGTCGAGGTCCTTGATGGCCACCTGGAGCAGGGGCCGGTTGCGCTGGACGGTCGTGGTGCCGTCCTCACGCAGTCGCCCGTCGAGGAGGGCCGCGAGGTCGTCAGGCGTCTGGGCGTTGCGCGCGATCAGGTTCCAGTCGATCAGGTGCTCGCCGACGCGGGCGGCGCACAGGGCGAGCAGATCGCGCTGCTGATCGGTGAGAGTGAGGTCGGTCATGAGAAGAGTCCTTCTACTCGCGGCCCGAGGATGTTCGAAGGATGGTGCGGTGTGCTTGGGCCACCTCCATCATGGCGCACGGGTACGACAACCGACCCCCGGGGGGCGCCGGCCGGTGCGTCGAGCCGGCCGACCGGGCCCAGCGAGTTTCTCGGTCCCCAGCTGCTATTGATCTTGGTACTGGGCGGTGTCGAGGTACTCCAGCATGGCTCGCCGCAGCGACCGGGACGGTCCGTCGTCCACGCCGCCGGGGCAGCTGGTGGCCGTGAAGTCCGCGAGGTCGAGATCGTTGGTGTCGAAGGGGTCGATCTTCACGCCGCGGCGCAGCGTGTAGGCGGTGTGGGCCTTGGGGTACTTCCCGACGGTCAGGGCAATCACCTCGGCCGCCCCGGCCTCCTCCAGGAGGATCCGGGCCCACTCGATCGACTTGCCCTCGGTGGTGAAGTCGTCGAAGACGATCACCGACTTGCCGCGCACCTTGCGCCGGTAGTTGGGGTTGATCCGTACGGTGCGGGCCTGGGCGGCGATCGAGATGTCCACCCCCGTGCCTTCTCCCCTGCTGGCCCGGTAGCGCTCCAGGCTGGTGTCGGGGGCCGCGACGACGCGTTCGAGGAGGTCTTCCCGGTAGTACGAGCCGACCACGACCTTCGCCCTCTCCAGGAACCCTTCGAGCTGGGCGCTGACCCGGCCGGGCCTGCTGCTGGGGTAGACGCAGAACAGGCTGCGGCCGGGGAGGTTGCCCTCCAGGTAGGCGGACAGGAGCAGGCTCAGCATGAGGACGTCGCGCGCGTCCTGCTCTCCGAGGGCGATGCTGTGGGAGCGGGTGAAGACGTCCTGGAGGGTGAAGGTGCGGCCGCCGCCCTTGGGGAAGGAGACGTTCGGCGGGAGCAGGGAGCGAAGGCGGAAGCGGCCGTCCTCGTCGTCGAGGGCGTAGGCCCAGCTGGGCTCGTGCAGGAGGTAGTGCTCGAGCAGTTCGCGCACCTCGTCGGGAGAGTCGGCCAGCAGCGAGGTGATCGGCTTCTTGTTGGCCTTGGCCCAGCGGGCGTGGACGTACACGACACCGGCCTGGATGCCGGTGTACCAGTCCCACTCCGTGGTGCCGACCAGCATGAGCTGGGTGAGGTCCAGGTCCAGGGCCTCGGCGACGCTGGTGAGCCAGGCGCCGCTGCCGCGCGCGGGCCGGCCGGGGATGTCGTCGCGGCACAGGTGCAGGGCGGGCTGCGGCAGGTCGGCGGCGGCGCAGGCGCCGACGGCGTCCATCGGGTCGCTGGACAACAGCACCCAGGCGACGTCGCGCTCGGCCAGCCAGTCCAGCAGCTCGGCGACGCCGTCGTGCGCGCGGGTGGAAGTGCGCAGCACCGCCTTGTAGTCGAACACCACGGCGCGCACCGTCAGGCTGTCGTCGTCCACCGAATCCCCTCCTCCTGGCGCCCGTCGGGGCGTCTTTAGCGAGCCGGTCTCCATGATCTCAGCGGCCGTCGCACCGCGCGTCGCTGGGCGGGGTAGTCACTGGTCCGCCCCTCCTCGGGATCTCCGGTGATCGTCAGGCATGGTTGGCCACCGGCCCGTCGACGCTCAGGACGCGATACCGGCAGCGACTTTCGTCCGGCTGGCTGTCGTGGTCATCGTCGGCGCCAGCGCGCGAAGAAACCCTGTCGGCGTGCGGGCTCGGCCGGCGGCGGCGGGGGTTCGGACGGGGCGGCGGGTGGGACGATCGGGCGCTCGGGCTGCGCTGGGGGCGCTGGGGCGGTGGCGGGATCCGCCGGCGAGGGCGTGGCCTTGACCGGGGGCGGCGCCTCCTGAACGGGTGTCGGCGTGAGCCGCTGCGGGGCTGTGGCGCGGCGGGCCGCCCGCGGCGGGGTGGTGCCGCGGCGAGCCGGCCGCTGGCGGGCGCGGGGCTGAACGGGGCTGTCCAGCGGGTTGGGGGACCGGGGTGTGGTGGGCAGCCCGGCGTCGTCGATGTTCCAGTAGGCGATCTGCCAGTGGGCCTGGGGCCAGAGCACGGCCTGGTGGCCCAGTCGGCTGGAGTTCGGCTTCCACAGCTTCCACGCGACGTCGGGCGCGGCAAGGGCCAGCACGCGGGTGCCTTCAGTGAGGGGTTCGAGGAGCGCACGATGGTGGGCGTCGGCGCGCAAGTAGACCTCGGCGTGAGCAAGGGGACCGGGCAGCCCGGTGGGGACGCGAGCCGCGATCTTGCAGGAGGTGGCGCTGTCGGTCGTCTTGATCTGGGTGACCTCCCCGAGGACCGCGACAGGGTGGTGGATCGCGTCGGCGGCCAGCCGCTGGTAGAGGTGGGCCAGATGGTCGGGGTCGGGGCCGAAGCAGAAGTCGTTCCAGGCCACCGGGGTTCGCAGGCCCGGGTGTTTGACGGTGAAACGGCCCACGTTTTCGGGGTCGTTGCCGTACAGGGCCAGGAGCTGAGCGATCCGGGCGGCGCTCGTGACGGCCGGGGGGAGGGCGGGTTCGACGGTGTGGATCTTGAGGTTGACGGGGTCGGCGGGAGGCGCGAGGAGCGGAGATCCGACTGGTGGCTGGAGCGGGGCCTTGGTGTCCGTGGTGGCAGCGAGGACCAGGCGCAGTTGCAGGCCGCCGGCCCGCAGTTCGGCCAGGCCGTGCGAGCGTCGGGCGATGGCGTGCACGGTGTGGTCGGAGCGCAGCGGGCAACCCGGCAGGTGTTCGGCGGTACGGCCCTTCTCCTTCTCCTTGGCCAGGGCGAAGTGGGCGCCGCGGGTGAAGGGCTTGCCCTTGGTGGAGACGCGAGGCTGCTCGGGCTGGGCGGTGACCTCGTGCTCGCAGTACGGGCAGCGCAGCGGCCGGGTGAACGGCTCGGGCTTCATCCCGATCTGGCGGGCTGACACCACGAGGCCGTTCTTGTCCCGGGCCTGCTGCAGCTTGAACAGTTGCCGGTCACCCACCTACTCCTCCTTGCCTTGGTCCTTCGACCCTATCCGGCGGTGCGTGGCGCCCGGTCCGTCTTCGGTCGGCAGACCCACGTACTGGATGCCGGTGCCAGGTACTGCAGCAGAGTGTCAGCAGCACGCCGGAATTCACGGCGGTTGGGAGTGATCGGCCACCAGCGACTTGGGCAAGCTCTGCACGGTCAGTGATGGCCCGAGGGTGCCTCACGAGGGTGCCGAGGCCGGGCATGGCTGCGGCCGCGGCGACGTCGTGCGCGCGGTTGGGGGGCCGGGGTGCGGGGGTTCTGTCAGTTCTCCGCGGTCCGGCTCCATGGTGTGCCCTTGTTCACCTTGCTGATCAGGTGACGCACGCCCTGGTTGTCATTGGGGTTGGTCCGCAGGCTGTTGCTCATGACTGCGGCTGCCTTCGGTGTCTCTGCCAGTCGCCACCACGCGAGTCCGAGCCCGTGCAGAGCCCTGTGGAACGGCCGGTTGTCCAGTTGCGACCAGGCGAGGACGCCGGTGAACGCCGGAGGCAGCGACAGCTCGGCCACGGCGACGGCTGTCTGGTAGTAGCCGAGGGCCTCAGTCAGTGCTGTCGCGTCCGAGTCGGCGCGGTCGAGGGCGTCGTTGCCCAGGTGTGCCCAGCAGTCGATCTGCCGCGGGTCCTCACGCACTGCGGCGAGCAGCGCGGCCCGGTAGGCGGCTGTGTCGCCGGTGCGCTCGCGCAGGGCGAGGGCCCGGTCGACCGGTGGGTCGCCTTCTCCGGTGTACGGGGCGGGCATCCGCCAGTCCTCGCCGCCGAAGTCGGGGCGTGCCGGGGTGATCCCGCGGTCGTGGAGCCGCTCAAGGATCCGTCGGGTGTCGCAGTGCTCGTAGCGGTCGGTGATCTCCGACAGGTACACGTAGCGCTCGCCCGCGCCGCTCTCGCCGTCCGGCCCGGGTTCTGCTCGAGGTGTCGGCAGCACACGGCGGAGCCCGTCCAGCAGCTCCTTCAGCACGTCGTCGGCCTGCCTGGCCGTCAGCGGCCATGCCAGGCCGAAGTCGCGCGGCACCGCGTAGACGGGGTACCACAGGCTGTCCCGGTCCAGGCCGCTGTGCTCGGCGAGCATCGTGCGCAACCTGTCTTCGGTCACTGTCGTCATCGGGCGTCCTTCCTCGGGCCGGAGTTCGTCAGGGTGGTGTGGTCGGCCGGCCGGAGTCCCGCGGCCGCGCGGACCTGGCTCAGCAGCGGTCCGGCGTCCTGCTGGTCCTGCGGGTCGAGGTAGAGGAGTCGGAAGAGGATCATCTCGGCGGCGTTCCAGCGGTTCTGCCTGTACGCGACGCCGGCCAGCCCGTACAGCGCCCGCAGCAGCGGGCGGTTGGCCTCCACACCCCACGGCATCGTCGGGCCTGCCTCCCGGCCGTCGTACAGGGGGAACTGCAGTGGGACTTCGGCGACGGCCACCGCGCACTCGTGCCATCTGCGGGCCTGCGTAAGCGCGGCCCGATCCGGCTCCTCGCCTCGGTCCCGGGCCTGTGCGAGGACCTGTTCTGCCCGTAGGACATAGGCCTCCACGGCCTCCGGGCGCTGCGCGATCAGGTCCTCCAGTCGGGCCGCCGCCGCGGGTGCGGGCAGGTCCAGCAGCTCCGCGCGCTCGGAGGGCTGAAGGCTGTGCGCGTCTGGCAGCCGGAAGACCGCGCGTACTCCTTGGGTCAGCACGTGCCGCTGCCACCGGTCCGGCTCGTCGACCGCCTCCCAGCGGAGCGGCTCAGCCTCCTCCTCGGCGTCCTCGTCCCATCCCTCGTCGTCCGGGGCGCCGTGGTAGTCCAGAGGCTCGACTCCTGCCGCGGCAAGGTAGGACGGGTCGAACTCGTCGCCGGTCGGCGCCGGCTGCCCCTGGCCGCCGGCCCGGGCGGCTGCCTGGAACGCCTCCTCGCACGGGCGGGTCGGTGACCACGTCATCGACACCGGGTGGTAGGAGTGCGGCCAGGGGTGTGCGCCCACGCCAGGACCCCAGAACTCGACGTCCTGGTGCAGCAGGAGGCGCAGCGCCATGTCGCGGCCTGCGGCGTCCATCCGTCCGCCCAAGCTCATGATCTTGTCCGCGTGGTTCCGGACCTCGGCGAGGGCCTTCTGGTAACCCATGCCGGTCTCGTCGTCGAGCCGCCGGGCGATCCGGGAAAAGTGCGTGGGGGATGTACGGGGGGAGTTGGACACAGCGCTCTCCTGGACTCGGCCCCGCGATACCGCACCGCCCACCTCGATGCGCCGGGACCGACAGGCCGGGCGCGGACACTGCATCTGCTCTCCGGGGCCGAGCACCGGCTCGGTTCACTCGCACGGCCAACGGTGGGTCAAGCCGGCGAGAACACGCCCCCTGGGACGCGGCGTCCCGAGCATACCCACCCGCGCGGGCCCACCACACTCGAACGCCAGCTCCCGGTGGCCTCCGCCGAGGCGGCGGTAAGCGCGCTCGGCCAGCCTGCGGGCCGTCCCCGGCGGACTTGGCGTTCCGCGTCCTTGGACGGCCGGCTGACCGATACCATCAGGGCAAACGCACCTCACCGTGACGTGCCTTGCCCGGACCCACCTCCGGGCCGTGGCGAATCCAGCTGCCGCTGGAGGGTGATGCAGTGGCGATGCTTGGCGCTTCCAACATCTTGTGACCGCCCCTGTACGCGCTCTGGCGTGTGTCGTGGTGGGACGGCACGGCCCTGAGCGCGCAGGAGCCCTCGTGTCACCGAAGCACAGCACGCACCCCACCAACCGCCAGCAGATCGCCAAGGCCCTCAACGCGCAGACGCGGATGGGCTATCAGCACGCTCTACAGCGCGTCGTCGACGCCGCCGAGAAGGGACTGCTGCCCGCAGTTCTGGACGAGGCCGGCCGTGCCGAGGCGGTACGCCTCCTCGCCGAGCAGGGCACCGTTGAGCCGGATCCGGGCCTGTTGCTCGCGAAGGACTACTTGAATGCCTTGGTCGAGGAGTTCCGCCGCCTGGGCTGGGGTGCGGACGATGAGACCGACCTGGAGTGCTTCGGGCTTACCGCGCACGCCGGGCCCGTGGCCGGGCTGAGCCTGTCGGTGGGACGCGCCGATGACGAGGACGACGGCGCCGATGAGCGTGACCCGGACGACCCCGAGCAGAGCGATCTGGCCAAGCCGCTCTATCTGATGGCGATGTGCCCGGCCGGGAACGCCACCGTGGATGACTTCGAGGACGGCCTCGCCGACTGCTCCACCGAGCCGGTCCGCGTCACCGCGCGGCGCCTGGACTCCGGACTGGGCCGGACCCGGCTGGCCAGGGTGCGGGGCATGGAGGAGCTCTCCACCACTTCGTGCCCGATCTGCGGCGACCGCTACCCCGAGCACCACCTCCTCAAGAACTCGCCCGGCGCCGCGCCGGTTTGCCCCGCGTGCGTCTTCGACGGCGACCAGCCCTACCGCACCGACCTTCCGTACCTCGCCGTCCAACTCGACCGTCTCCTGCACGAGGACCTGTCCGCCCCGGCGGGCTGGGACGCGGTCGCGGCCGTCCTCGCACTGACGTGCGGAGCGAACCTGCGCGCCCGCCTCGACCGCGCGCTGCGCGAGCGCGGCGGGTGGCCGTTCGTGATGGAACGCTGGGGTGAGCCGCTGACCCGCTCCTGGATCTGGCTGCCGCCGCCCGCCGACCGCCACCCGATGTTCCGGCGCCTGGGCGCCGGCGCGAACCTGGCCGCGCTCGTCGACGCCGTCAACCGCCACGACCCCACCGCCAGCACCGAGGCGAAGGCCCTGTGCCGCGAGGTGGGCGTGCGCTGGAGGGACGCGCTCTGGCCGGCCTCGATCGCCTTCGCGGTGGCCCTGACCACGCAGGCCTTCGAACGGGACCGCCACCGCACCCCCTACCACCTCGTCCACTCCCTCAGCGACGGCCTCGGACAGACGATGAAGCCGTTCACGGTCACCGGGGACGCCTCGAACATCGAGAGCGGCCTCGAAGCCCTCCTCAAGTACCAGCTGCTGCCGATGCTGCTCGGGCACAGCCTGGACGAGGAACCCGACGACCCGCAGCGCCGCTACGGAGCGCAGGACGACGACGAGCGCCCGGCCGCCACCGGCACGGATACGCGGATCAGCCACGGCATCGACCGGGCGAACCAGGTCGCCGTCATCCTGGGCACGCTCCCCTTCACCCCGCCGGGCGTCCCGGCCTGGGACGGCCCACCGGTCACCGGGCCGGACGCCGAGGGCCTGGGCAGCACCGCCCCAGCCGGCGAGCCGTGCACGGCGCTGCGGGCCGAGGCACGCCGACAGGCCGCCGAAACGCTCTACGACACGGGCGGCCCCCTGATGGTCGACGCCGACCACGCCTGGACGCGAGACGGCTGGTGGATCCCCTCGGACCACAGTCGGCACGCGGTGCGCCAGGCCCGGCAGTACCTGGGCTCCCGGCCCCGGGTGCTGGCTCTGTGGTACGGGCCCGGCGCCCAGTTCCCCGAGCCAGTGCAGGTCTGCGTCGAGGTCACGGACGTTCACCCGCGCAGCACCGGGCCGGTGGACGTGCCCTGGCTGAGCGTGTGGGACGGCCACTCCTTCTTCGGGATGATGCTGTCCGACCTCGCGCTCGTCCGCCGCGCCGAACCACGTGAGGAACTCACCCAGGTCTGGCCGACCCACCACGACGACGCCGCTGCCGGCCACCAGGACGCCGCCGCCGCGCCTGCTGACACGTCCGGTACGGCGGACGGGACGCTGCCGACGGCCGAGGAGCTGTCCCTGCTGACCGACCGGTTCCTGCACCTGGCCGGGCACCGGCTCGGCGAGGGCTGGAAGAGTGTGGACGAGAAGGCGTACGCGGCCCACCAGCGCCTGGAGAAGGCCCTGGAAGCGGAGTACACCGGCTTTGCGGCCACGTCCGTCAAGGTCTGGATCAACCTGTTCGACACCACCCACCCGTGCCCCAGCGGCCCGGGCCAACGCCTCCCCGCCTACGCGCTGACCGGCAAGCCCTATGAGGTGGAGTTCGACGTCCACGCCCACGACCCGTCATGCGGCTGCGGGCAGGAGTACGGCTTCGGCGAGTTCTCCGACCGCCTCTGCCAGCTCCTGATCGTCCTGTGCCTGTACGGGGGGCTGATCGAGGCCCACCCGATGGTCGAGATCGCCGACAGGCCCGAGGACGGCCGGGCCGCGCTGCGGGACATCACCTGGGAGGTCGAGGGACCCGACGGCTACGACTTCCGGGAGGTCCAGCGCCGGGTGATCCGCGATGTCACCGACGCCGACTCGCCCCTGAACACCGACACCAACCCGGCCTACATCCCGCCGTACATGGCCGCGGACGGCTGGTACCTGCCCGAAGGCGGTACCTCGATGATGTTCCACGGCCGCCGGCACGGCGACGAGAACAAGGACGAGCTGAAGGAGCTGGGAGCCGATGGCCCGGCATGACCTTGATGTGCTGGCGCGCGCCGACCTGGACCGGCTGGGGATGGCTCTCCCTGCGGTGATCGAGGCCACCGTCGGCCTGGTGCGCTCGGGCGGGGGCGGGAAGTGGCACGTCCCCACCGAGAAGAAGCAGTGGTCGGAGCACTGCCAGCATGCCGCGCGGGCGGCGGGCGAACCGACGGACCTGGTGTTGCTGGACGTGCTGGACCAGGTCTGCGCCCGCTGCGCGGGACGGCTGCCCGCACGCCTGCCGGAGGCGGTGGTCGCCCTGTGGCGGGCGTGCTCGCTCACGGTGGCGGCGGACCGGTTCGTCGGCTCGCTGGGCGAGGACACCCGGGCGCGGACGTGGCTCGGGTACGCGGTCGCTCTGGACCGCTCGCCGCGCAGGGACGACGCCCGGGTGCGGGAGATGCTGCGGCCGGTGCTTTCGGTCGACGAGTTCGGCGCGCAGGCGTGGAAGGCCATGGCCGGCTGGTCTCAGGTGCTGGAGCAGGCCGAGGAGCAGCTGGCCGCGTACCGGGAGGCGGCGCCGCCGGCGGTGGCGAGCGTGACGGTCGGCGCGGCGCTGGACGCGGTCAGCCGCGAGACGGCCGTGCACGAGCAGGCCCGGATGCTTGAGCGTGCCGCCGGCGGGGACCGGCGGTGGACGGAGGTCGGGGTGTGGGACTGCGTCCGCCTGTCGTGGGCACACGCCCGCGAGCAGGGACGATGCGCCGTCCAGGCCCAGGATCTGGCCCGGCGGGCGCTGTTCGAGCGGTGGGGGCGGCAGCAGGTGGTCGACGTGTCCGCGCTGCCCTCCCCCGCGCTCACCCCGGTCGGCTCCTGCTCCAGCCCGGCCGAGTGGGCGCAGCAGGAGTACCGGCAGCTGTGGGCCGCGTTCGTCCAGCGGTGGTGCGGGCGGCTGGAGGAGGAGTTCGCCGCCCAGCGCGCGGTCGGCGAGGACGAGCAGTTGCTGATGGTGGCCGACTGGCCGCTGACCCACCGGGGCGACCTCGCCTATCTGTCGCAGTTCCGGCAGGTCGGGCCGGTGGTGCCTGCCGGGCTCCGCGAGGAGGAGTACGGGCGGAGCCGGAAGCGGCACGCTGTGGTGCTGGCGGTGCCCCGGTACGCGGTCGAGCACGCCGTCGCGCACGAGGACCGGCCGCGCTGGGGCCGGGTCACGGTGCTGACCGCCGGCGACGTCCTCGGCACCGCCGCAGCGGAGACCGAGCAGGAGGCGGAGTCGGCCGCGCGCGTGATGCTGAGGACCGTGTACCCGTACCTGCCCGAGGACGTCGCCGCGGACGGGAAACGGCCGCAGGCCTCGGCGCAGGTCCGTGCGGCGCGCGCCGACCAGCGCGCCGCCCGCCCCGACATCTCCGATACCCACTGGGCGCAGCAGCGCGAACGTGACGCCCGGAGGCAGTGGCGGCACGCGTTCGGCGACGGGGTGTGGGCGTGGGTGCCGGACGACACCGCGACCGGCCCGGCCGCAGCTCAGTTGCAGGACCTGGCCGACCACCACTTCTCCTGGATGGTCGTGCGCCTGGACGTCGAGGCCGGGCCGCGCCCCGACGCGGTGCTGGTGAGCCTGTACGGCCTGCTGACCGGATGGGAGGCGCGCCGACGGATACTCACCTTCACTCCGCAGCACGGCCACCGGCCGATCCAGGTCCCGGTGCACCGAATCGTCGCCGTGACCGGGGACCGTGAGCGGCGCGGCCGGAACGAGGCCCCGATGTGGGAGCCGTACACGCCGCCGCGCCGGTGGTGATCCCGCCAGGCCGTACCAGTTCGGCTCAGGCGTGGTGGAGCCGACCGCGGGCAGCGAACCCGGGTCCGGAGGAAGGGGTGCAACGCGTGGTCGTGCGCCATTCCCGGTAGACGGTTGCCTGGCGTGGGGCGTCCGGCAGCGGCCGGCGCACCGCCCCGGGCGGCCTCGGCCTCGTCTGTCGTCCATTACGTCGTCGGGGCCGATCACTGCTCACACCGCGCGGTCTCCGTGGGCGACCAGCAGACGGTCTCCGGCGGGCGAGGGGCGGGTGAAGTCGCCGCGGGGAAAGCCTTCGATCCAGATGGGCCAATGCTCGTCGACGCTGGCGTAGTAGTGGTTGCGCCAGTGGCCGCGGACCCAGTGGCCGGCCAGCGTGCGGCCTTCGGCAGCGGCGCGTGCGGCGGAGAGTTCGTGAGCGGCGGTCTCGGGGCGGCGGAGGGAGATGCGCCGGAAGCTCTCCTGGCGGATCTTGGCGCTGCGGGCGACGGCGCGTACGGACTGGTGGATCTTCGGGGAGTCCTCGCGGGTCAGGGGCTGCCTGGTGAGCGCGGAGAGGGCTCGCAGCATGGAGACGCCGTGTGTGCCCGCATCTGCGGGGGCGTCCCACGGCACGATGTAGGCGAGGTGGGGGTAGAGCGCGGTGAGTTGCACCGTGACGCCGTTGATCTCGTAGGCGCCGGGCGGCTGCCGGATCCAGGTGAAGGCGTTGATGCCGGTGTCGCAGCTGGCCCAGGTGATGGCACTGACGGGCGGTTGGTCGGGGCGGGACCATTCGAAGGCGGCCGACGGGACGGGCTTGGCGAAGAGGAGGACGCCGATGGGGGCCAGGAACTCGTCGCGCCGGACGTGCTGACGGGGGAAGGTCTGGGCGGCGGCGGTGACCATGTCGCACATGGGTGCGTCCGCGTAGACGGTGTCGGCGTTCTGCCAGACCGTCAGTGGCTCCGGTTCGTCCGCGGCGAGGAGCGCCATCCGTTCCTTGAGCGAGGCGCCCGGCCATTGCTGGGGCCATGCCGCCTCCCCGTAGGCGATCCCGTCCGCGGCCAGGTAGCGGGGCCAGTGATCCGAGCCGAACCACCCCGTCAGGCCAGCTTTGAGCCGGATCGCGTCGGCCGGCGTCAGCGGGCGGGAAGCATGCGCGTGAAGCTGAGAGCGGCGAGCGGGAGCGGTACCGGCTGCGTCGGAACGCGGTGCCCGTGCACTGGCCCTGTGGGTGTTGGAGCGGCGCGCCGTCACGATGCGCTGTCCGTGCCATCCGGGGTGTGCGGTCGGTTCGCGCCCCGCTCGCGGGGCGGGCGGCCCAGGGTCTGTTCCACGTTCGCGACCTCGGTGTGGCCGTAGGCGGTACGAATTCCGGAGATGGACATGCCGGCGGCGGCGGCGAGGTCCGCGAGCACGTAGGGGCGCGGGCGGGTGAACTCCCGCCCGTAGGCGATCAGCCAGCGGATCTCGGCCTCGGCCTGCTCCTTGCGGTAGCGGGCCATGCCGATGGCCGACAACAGTGGTTCGTTCTCCTCACTGTCCGCGTCGGCGGCGGCTTCGAGGTTTTGGATCATCTCCTCCCGCTTGGCGTGGACGGAGTGGCAGATGTCGCTGTGGAGGTCATCGGGCACTTCTCCGGGGCCCGGCATCGGATGGCAGATCGCGGCGATGTCGCTGAATACGTTCACGTCGCACAGCATGCACCATGATTTGCGATGAACGCAATCTATTGCGCTCATCGCAAATCTTTGCCGAAGGGGCCACCATCACCCTCCGGTGTCACCGTTCGCCCAGCGCCGAGCGCCAGCGGCCCGAACACGCTGCGAGCGGTCGTACAGCGGCGCGTCCTCGGGGCCGCGGGTGTAGCCCTTCACCTCGCGGTGCTGGCAACCGGGGCCGTGCTCGGCCCGGTTGGGGCAGCGGGTGTACTTCTGCACCGGGACGCGCACCTCGAGTGGGCCGCGCGGCACCACCTGGCGGTCCGGACGTCGCTGCACCGGGCCGGGCAGCGGGGCGTCCTCGTGGATCACCGACACCCGGCGGGGCCCGGTGATTCCGGCCCGCCGGTCCGCTCGCTGCCGGGCAGCGCTCTCCTCAACGTGCTCGACGCGTTGGGAGAGCTCGCCGACGGTCCGTTCTCGGGGCAGGTCACGTAGCAGGCGCAGGGCGGCCAGCACCGGCCGGGCGTAGTGCCATGGTGTGGCGTCCCCTTCCAGTCGGGCCCTGGCCGGCAACTCCCAGCCGTCCGGGAGGACGAGCTCGGCCAGCGGCAGCAGCGGGCCGATGTTGCCGCGTGGGCGTCCGTCCGGCCGGGCGGACAGCGAGTAGAAGGTGAGCCACCAGCCGCCGTCCCACGTGCCGCCGTCCCGTGCGGCAGCGCGTAGCAGTTCGGTCTGAGCGGTGTCCCGCCCGTACTGGTCCCAGGACAGCCACCTGGATTCCCAGTCCCGGTCGCCGGGGGTCCAGCGCGACCACGAGGCGGCGACCAGCTTGCCGCCGTCGCCGGTCACCGCGTACGCCTCGGCGAACAGCGCGAAGCCGTCTTGGTTCTGCGGGGCGTCCTCCTCGTCGCCGGGCGGGACGGGGAAGCCGTGGTCGATGCAGACGTGGCCGAGGTCGGCCAGCGCGTACTCGCGGGCGGTGGCGGTCAGGTCTGGTCCGATCCAGCGCAGTTCGGCGGCCGACAGCCGGGCGGCCTCCTCGGCGACCATGACCTGGGCGGCCTGCCGACGTTCGGTGAGTGACTCCCAGGACGGCTCAACCCCGACCATGCGCTGCTTCAGCTTGGCCGTCTCGATCAGTGCCCGGGCGGTGTCGGTGCGATAGAAGCGCAGCGTCTTGCGCTGCCAGTCCGGAAGCCGGATCGGGGACGGTGCGGCGTAGGCATACTGGTTCACGCGGTCAGCACTCCCAGCGTCCGGGCGTAACTGCGGCCTCGCGCGGACCAAGCCATGGCGTGCAGCACTCTCCGGGTGTCGTGTTCGTTCAGGCCGGGCAGCTGGTGCGCCAGAACTGCCGGGCAGCCGTTGAAGTCGAGCGCACCGGCGATCCGGAGGACCATCAGCTGCGAGGTGGTGGTGCCCGCGCGCAGCGGGTCCGGGTCGTCGGCGTCCGGCATCTCGTCCAGCACCGCCCAGACCTCCGGCCAGTCCACGTATGCCATGGCGTGGTCGTCCCCGATCCACTTCACGAAGTCGCCGGCTTCCAGGCGCGGCAACCACATCCCGCCGTCGCCGGTCAGCAGCCACACCGCGGCCTCCTGCGACCACGCTCCTCGCGCCCTGGCCGCCAGCGCGGCCCCCAGGTCCACCGGCAGCTGTCCCGGGTCACTCACCTCGATCACCGTCCAGCACTCCTTCCCGGCTTGGTTCGGCCGCCATTGTCCCGGCGTGCACTGACAGTCACAGAGCGTTTCTGCCCGTCTCGTCCCGCGGCACCCGGCAGGACACCGGTCGACTGTCGACGGGGGACAGAACAGGTTCCCGGCGGGGCGACGAGGTCCAAGGAACGTCCTTTCGGTTCGGTTTCAACGCGGCCTGCGCGTCAGCTTGGTGAGGTGGGCGGGCGGTGCGGTCGCCATTCCCACGTAGGGGCTCGCGGCCCGGAGATAATCGGGCGTACCGCGGCCCACCCACCTCGTCCGCCCTCGGCCGAGGGCGGGGGTCTCCACCGTGGTGCGGTGGACACCGCCGTCCTCGGACGGGCGGGTGCCGGTCAGCGGGAGCGTGGCTCGCCCAGTACGTGCCGGCGGATCGTCTGGGCGCTGACCCCGAGCGCCCGGCCGACTTCAGCGATGGTGCTGCCCGGGGCCAGGAGGAGTTCCCGGGCGTGGACGATCTCGGCGTCGCCGAGTGGGGGCTTGCGGCCCAGGGCGGGGGCCTCGCCGGGGGTGTAGCCGAAGGCGGCAGCGTCGTCGTAGGGGGTCTGGGTGGTCATGCAGTGGTAGAGGCACAGGACGAGCCGTCGGCCGAGTTTGCGCAGGGCGGTCGCGTGGGCGTCTCCGGCCTCGCGTCGCTTGCGGTAGTAGGCGGACGCGCCCGGGGAGTGCATGGCCCAGGAGAACGCGGCGAGGTGCAGAGTGCTGCGCAGCAGGGTGGAGGAGGCGCGGCGCAGCGATACCCGGGCGGTGGTTCCGGAGGCCCAGGTGACCGGCGCGACGCCCGCGTAGGCGGCCAGGGCGCGGCCGCTGCCGAAGCGCTCGTGTGGCCGGTCACCGATCTCGGAGATGATCTGCGCGCCGAGGATCGTGCCGATGCCGGGGATGCCGGCGACGATGTGGTGGTGCTGCTGGCGGACGTAGTGGTCGGCGGTCTGCGCTTCGAGGCGGGCCGCCCGGTCGGCCGCGGCGGCCAGGGTGGCGGTCAGGTCCGTGATCCGCACGGCTTCGGCTTCCTCGACCAGGGGGTGGAGCAGCATGGCGGGCCGGCGGAAGTGGAGTTGCAGGCGTTCGGCCTCACGGTCGGTGCCGCGGGTGCGGCCCGCGCCGCGCAGCAGGTCGGCCAGCTGGGCGCGGGTGAGCCGGCTGGCTGCCCGGGGGCCGGGCGCCGCGAGGAGGACGGCGAGGGCCTGCGGGCTGCCCAGGCCGCCACGGGTCATGGGCCAGGCGGTGATCGCGTTCGGCCAGGCCCGGGAGAGGGTGGCGCGCAGTGCGTGAGCGGCCGCCATCCGGTCGCGGACGGCCGCCCGGTAGGCATGGGTCATCACTCGGAGCGCCTGCGACTGCGGAGTGCTGTCGACGACGGGGCGGGCGACGCCTTGGCGGGCCAGGTCGGCGATCATCCGCGCGTCGGCGCGGTCGTTCTTGGGGATGCCCAGGGCGGTGCGGTGCCGGGCCGCCCTGGTCGGGTCGACGTGGACGACCTTCATGTCCGCGGCGGACAGGGCCCGCGCGAAGGGCAGGCCGGTCTCCTCGATCCCGGTGACGGTGGATCTCCAGCGGCGGGCGAGCGGCTGGAGAAGCGCCAGGTAGGTGGCGACAGGATCGGGGGTGGTGGCGTAGACGATGCGCTGCTCGAGTAGCGGCCGGCCGGCCTTGTCGAGTACGGCGATGTCGAGCCAGCGGTCCGCCCAGTCGATGCCCGCGAACAGCACGGTCGAACATTCCTTCCCTTGGTGGTATTAAAAAATACCACCAAGATCGGCACGGTCTGCGCGCCGGAGCACGGGAGAATGGGGCAGGTCAGTTGAGTCCGAAGATCACAGCGGGGTGCGAGTCGATGCCATGGGCAGTGGTCCCCCGGGCGCACCTCGCGCCCGGCGGCGTCTGGCCGGAGGGGCCCCTCGCTCCCGACGCGCCTCCGGGCGCCCGCCTCGGGCAGGCCGTGGCACTGGCTCTCGCAGCGGCCATGGAGCACCGCAAACTGGGCGCCCGCGCACTCGCGCAGCAGGCCGGGCAGGGCATGACGCACCCCACGATCCTGGCCATCCTCGACGGCGACCGCCTGCCGGCCGCCCACACCCTGCTGCTGCTGGAGATGGTGCTGAAGACCTCGCTGTACCCGGCGGACCTGCACTCCGAGCTGGCGAAGGGGCAGCACCCCGCCCCCTGACCGCGCCCGGGGCTGCAGAGAGGGCACCGGTGCCCACAGCTGGCGGACTGGGGGCGCAGCACGGATCGCCACCCCATCGCCCCGCAGTTCGCGGCGCTGCGCCTACACCAGATTGTCCGCCCTGACGGCGTCGCCGCCCATCGTCCACCGGCAGCGCCCGCCCGCTGCTCCGGACCGTGCCCGGTGGCGCGCCGGTCGGGCCGCCGCTCCTCCCGTCGGCGAGCGACGGCTGGGCGGGCGCTCCTCACACAGTGGGCGCGGTGCGCCGTCCGGCGATACCGCCAAGCGCCCGGCCGACCGGGCAGGGCCGTCCGCCGGTGCCGGCGGTTCCTTGGCAGCATGCCCGAGGCGGCACACCGAGCGCCTTCAACAGCGCCGCTGCCGACCGGAAGGTGGACGGCACGGGCCGATGCTCCGCCGCGCCCGGCTCCCCGAGAGCCGGGTCAGCGGCCTGCCAGCCGGTCGCGCAGTGCTCGGGCGGTTGAGTCGGTGCGCTCGCCGAGGTAGGCAATCACCGCGTCGTACTCGCCGCGGGTCAGCGCGGCCGGCGCACCGGGGGTGTCCAGGAGGTCGAGCGCGGCGGACGGCCGGTCGTCGCCGGGGCCGATCCCGCCCGCCTGGATGGTGAGGCCGTGAAGGGTGGCACCGGCGCCGATGACGTTGTGGACATTCATGTCCTGCTCCCTGCGGGTTGACGGGGTGTGTGAGATCGACCGTAGCGGTTCTGGATCTTCGGCAGAACGTGCCGAGTGTCCTTCGACCCCTCCCGCCCGATAAGGGGACAGGCGGATTGGGCACCGCATCCACTCTTGCTTAATTCTATGAATAGGCATAATGTGATGGCAACTCGGCGACCCTCGCCCCCCAGCAGAGGCCCCGAATCCCAACCCACCCCGCCGGCCCAGGGCGCACCCCCGGAGAACCCCCGGCACTCCCGAACGGATGACCAGTGGACCTCCCGACCCCCGCGGACACCCGCACACAGATGATCGTCTACCTCGAGCGACTGCTGACCCGCATCGACGAGGAGGGGTTCGCCATTCCCTTCATCCCGGCCGACCCCCATACCGGCGAGCCCTCTCTCGCGTACACGGTCGGACTGCACCTCCGCCAGGGCTACGAGCTGGCGATCAGCGGGCCCACCTACGAGGCATCCTGCTCCGTACTGAACTCCCTGGCGGCACGCCTCCTTGAGCAGCAGACTCCCCCGACTCAGGCCATGGAGGTCGAGGGCGCGGCCGGAGGCGGCTATTCGCTGCGACTGAGGCAGGCGGAGAGCATGGCGCCGTTCGTCTTGGTCCGCACCGTCTACAGCAGCACCCCGCCCGTCTGGCAGGCGGTGTGGCCGGACCGGGAGGGCCGGTTCCCCGGCGATGCGGCGTGCTCGCTCTCGGACGGGGCGCAGTTCCCCCTCTAGTTGCTTAACTCTACGATTTCACGTATGGTCTAGGCATTGGTCGCGGCGCAGCGCGCCGCTCATCACCACGTCGATCTCCTCGCCATGAAGGGGCACAGCGATGCGAATTTCGGAACTTCTCACCCGGCTTGAGGAGCAGCACCAGCGTGTAGGCGACGTCGCGGTCGACTCGTTCCTGTCCGGCAAGTGGGAGGGTGCCGAAGGGCCTGTTGTCGGCGTGAAGACCGACCAGGGCCACCGCGGAACCGGCCCCATCAGGGTGCTGCTCGAAGGGCGCGACGAGGACCAGGACGCCCCGCAGCCGCCCTCCGAGCCCACGCTGACGGTCCGCGACCTCATCGCCCGGCTCACCGACGCGCGGAAGAGCGCCGGAGATGTCGACGTCAAGCTCCTGATCACCGGGGAAGACCCCGACGGCGGCGAACTCGGTCCGATCACCGAGGTCAGCGCGATGCGTTGGGCCAGCACCACCCTCGACGGAGCCACGACGGCTTCGACCACCATCACCGTCTCGGGGCCGATCGAGCGGTGACCGGCCCGCGACGGACCTCCACCGCCCCGGGCCCGCCCCCGGGTCCCATGTCACCTACGGGAGTAGCCATGTCCTTGCCCCAGCCCAGCGTCGACGGAACGAGGCGTCGACCGTTCCTGCCCCAGGAGCTCGACGAGCCGTGCGAGGGCTGCTTCGCCCCGGCCGGCTCGTACTGCCACCCGGGATGCGACTGCGGCTACACCGCTGAAGACGCCCGGGCCGACGCCGCTCGCGGGTGATCCCCCCGGCCCGGCCATGCACCGGTCCCCGGCGCTCCGCCGCCCGCGCTACCACCACCCCAACCCGCACGGAGGCCCAGTGCGCATGCTGCTCCCCGCCACCCGCCCGGGACACCGGGGCGGGTGTGTCCGGGCCCGCCAAGGATGCACCTGCTTCTACTACACCTTCGCCCGGGGACGGGCGAAGGCCGCAGAGCGACGGATCGCCCGCCGGATCGAATCGCGCCGCTGGCGGCGGGACGAAGCCGCGCCGGACGCCTGACCACTGCGCAGCCCAGCCAGCCCCGCCCCGGGGCTCCCCTCCCCGTGCCGGGGCTGCCCCGGCACGCACCGAGATCGGACTTCTGATGACGCACGACCCGATGCCCGCAAGCCCCCTCCACCAGTCCCCCGTCACGGGCGGCGCCGCACTGCGTGACGCGGCCGCCGAGATGGCACGCCGCCTGGAACTGACCGCCGACGACCCGAGGGTGACCAAGTCCTCCGTCCTGAACTTCCTCAACCGCCGCGCCGATGACCTGGACAAGGGCCTTCCCTCGGGGTGGGCGACGGTTGACCTGGGCGTCCTCGATGCGGTGCTGCTCGAGTCCCTGGGGCCTCACGGACGCGACGAGATCTTCGGCGCCTGGGTCAGGGCAGCCGAACATCCGACTCGGACGCCGGTCGCCGGGCCACCCGTCGGCCGCCGGATCGACGTGGTGGTGGACCGCGCCCCCGACGACGGCACGGAGGTGCACGTCTACGTGGACGGCACCCCCGCTCGGGCCGTCGTGCACACGATCGACCCGGGCCGCAGCGGGGCCGACCACGGGTGGTGGAGCTCGGTGACGGCGCTCGGGCCCGAGGTGCCGCAGGCAGTACGCGACAAGGTCACCGAGTACGCCGACGGCTACCACGACCCCGAGAAGTGCGGGCAGTCGTGCGGCTGAGGTTGTGCTGGTCCGCCGGGTGCGGGGCGCCCGGCGGACCGGTCCCGATATTCCCTTCGTTCCTACCGGCCGCGCCGGGCCCTGCCCGGCCGTGCCGTCCTTGTTGGAGAGGTGCCCGTTGAGCAGTGCCACGCACGCGGAGTTGTCGTCGCGGATCTGGGCGGTGAGCGAGCTCCTGCGCGGAGACTTCAAGCAGTCGGAGTACGGCCGGGTGATCCTGCCCTTCCTGGTGCTGCGGCGCATGGAATGTGTCCTGGAGCCGACCAAGGAAGCCGTCCTGGCCGCGGCGGCCGAGGGCACGCCGGACGGCGGGTTGCGGGCGATCACGAGGGCCGGCTTCTACAACACCAGTCCGTTCGCGCTGCACACCATCGCGGACGCTGGCTCGGACTGCGCCGAGCAACTGCTCGCGTACTGCCGCGAGTTCTCGCCGGAGGCGCGCGAGGCGCTGGAACAGTACGCCTTCGGCCGGCAGGTGGAACGGCTGGCCGCGGCGGGGCTGCTGCACCATGTCGCAGGGCGTTTCGCCGAGCTGGATCTGCGGCCAGCCGAGGAGCCCGCCGGGCTCGCGGCGCCACCGGACGCGGACGGGGAGCAGCGTGGAGGCGTGTCGAACCACCAGATGGGCTACCTCTTCGAGGAGTTGATCCGGCGGTGGGCCGAGCAGTCCCACGAGACGGCCGGGGAGCACTTCACCCCGCCGGAGGTCGTCCGGCTGATGGTGAACCTTCTCGCTCCGGCCGACGGGCAGGCGCCGGGCACGCCGGGGGAGCCCCGGACGGTCCTGGACCCGGCGTGCGGCACCGGCGGCATGCTCAGCGCCGCGCAGGAACAGCTGCGGCGTCTTGACCCCGACAGCCCGGTGGAGGTGTTCGGGCAGGAGCTGAACCCCGAGTCCTGGGCGATCTGCCGGTCCGACATGATGGTCAGAGGCCAGGCCCCCGAGGCCATCGTCCTCGGCAACTCCCTGACGCAGGACGGCCATGCGGGCGCGGTGTTCGACTACTTGTTGGCCAACCCGCCGTTCGGCGTCGACTGGCGCAAGGCCAAGAACGCCGTCGAGCGCGAGCACCAGGAGCTGGGCGAGCGCGGCCGGTTCGGCGCCGGCCTTCCCCGGGTCAACGACGGCGCGCTGCTCTTCCTCCAGCACATGATCGCGAAAATGAAGCCGGTCGACGCATCGGGCAACGGCGGCAGCCGGATCGCGATCCTCTTCAACGGCTCGCCGCTGTTCTCGGGCCAGGCCGGATCCGGGGAGTCCCGCATCCGGCAGTGGATCCTGGAGAACGACCTGTTGGAGGGCATCGTCGCGCTGCCCGACCAGCTCTTCTACAACACCGGCATCTCCACCTACGTGTGGGTGCTGACCAACCGCAAGGCCGCGCACCGCAAGGGCGGTGTCGTCCTGCTGGACGCCCGGGACCACTGGCGCAAAATGCGCAGGGCGCTGGGCGACAAGCGCAAGGAACTCGGTGAGGAACACATCGCCGAGCTGACCCGCCTGTACTCCGAAGCACCTCCGGTCCCGCCAGCTCACGCGCCCGACGGTGCCGGCGGTACGGCGAGCGGGAAGGTGAAGGTCTTCCGCAACGAGGACTTCGGCTACCGGCGGATCACGGTCGAACGCCCCCTCCGGCTCCGCTTCGAGGCCAGCGAGGCGTCCATCGCCCAGCTGGCGGCGGCGAAGCCGGTCCAGCGGGCAGCAGACGCGGTCGCGTTCACCAAGGCGCTGCGCCCGCTGACCGGCTCGGTGTGGGCGACGGAGGCGGATGCCCTCGATGCGCTCACCGCCGCGGTCGTCTCGGCCGGACTGGCGTGTCCGTCGGGTGCCGCGTTCGCCAGGGCGCTGCGTGAGGCGTGGGGGGTGAGCGATCCGGAGGGCGAGGTGCAGGGCTCGGCGGACGGGCCGCTGCCGGACCCGGCGCTGCGGGACTTCGAGAACGTCCCGCTCGGCCAGGACCCGGAGGAATACGTGCGGCGGGAGGTGCTGCAGTTCGTCCCCGACGCCTGGATCGACCGCACCAAGACACGGGTCGGCTACGAGATCCCCTTCACCCGCCACTTCTACGTCTACACGCCGCCCCGGCCGCTGGAGGAGATCGACGCCGACCTGAGGGCGGTCCAGGCCGAGATCCAGGCGCTCTGGGCCCGTGAACCCTGGGCCGCTCAAGACGCCCACCAGATTTCTTAACGATACGAATTCACATACGGAATGAGCGGGGTGGTCCCACCGTCCCGCTCTCGGGCCCGGCCTCGGGCCCCTTCTTGGAGTACGACATGACCCTGTACGGCATTCCTCCGGCCGGCTTCCGGCGCTTCATGGTCCCCGAGAACGGTCGCGAGCACGGCCGGTCCATCGTCGACGCCGCCCACGGGTGGTGGCAGGAGAACCGGGGCGGCACGGGCGAGGTGGCCATCGCCGTCGGCACGCTGGCCGGGCTCGCCCTGTGCTCCCCCAGCCGCTCGGACGGCCCGGACTACGGCCCGCTGCTGATCCCCCTGGACGACGCGGAGCTCGCCGACGCCCTGCGGGCCAGCTGGAACAGCCTGTGGGCGTCCGACCCCGTCCTCGGCGACGCCGCCGGGCCGCTGCACGCCTGGCTCGCCGATCCGAGCGAGAGCGACCTCCGCGGCCTGGCCGACTACGCGCGCATCCTCGTGCGGGCCGGACTGCTGGAGTACTGCGCCGACCTCGCCCGCTGCGAATCGGAAGACCTCCTCGGCCTCCTGGTCCAGCGGATGCGCGGCCACGGCCAGAAGCAGGCGCGCGGCGAGTTCTTCACTCCGTCGATCGCCTCGGACCCCGCCGGCGAGATCACGCTGACCGGGCACCTGGCGCCCGGCTCCGTCCTCCTCGAACCGTGCGCCGGCACCGGCACCATGGTCCGGGCCGCCGCCGCAGCGCTGCGCTTCCAGGGCATCGACCCGAGCCTCTACCACTGGTGGCTGAACGACATCGACACCATCAACTCGGCTTGCTGTGCTGTTAATTCGCGGCTTTGGCGGCTCGGCGGCAAGGTGACGATCTCCTGCGGTGACGCCTTCGGCGACCCGCGAGACCTCGAAGAGCCCACCCACCGGCGCGCCGAGCGGGCAATCGCCGAGCATGAGCGCCGGCCGGTGCTGTATCCCACCCCCGCCCGGTCGCCGTACTGGCCCCTGTGACGCACCCCGCGGCCGGGCCAATGCCCGCGCCGGCCCAGTCGGGCCGGCGTTCGCCTCGAACCCGCAGGGCGGAACCCCCGCCCGATCCGCACCCCACCGAAGCCGAGGAGACTTCCCATGCCCAACCGACTCGCCGTGATCAAGGCCCTCCGGCAGGACGTTCTGGGGAACCACCGCTGGGACGAACGCACCCGCCGCTACACCACCATGCCCACCGAGGACGTCTGGGCGGTCGAGGACGCCATGGCCGCCATCCTGGAGCGGCTGGCGCGCGCCGTCGACTGGCCGCGCCTGATCCTGGAGGCCACCCAGCGCCACGCGGTACTGCACCCCCAGACGCCCACGACCTTCCGGGACTGGACTCCCGAGATCGGCCTGTGCCGGGAGTGCCTGGTCGAGGCGCTGCTGAGCGACGAGACCGGGGCGACCAACTGGATCACGCACCCGACCACCCCGAAGGACCACGACCAGACCGACTGGCCGACCATCGTCGCCGCCCACCTGCCCCACCGCGCGGCGTCGTCCTGGCATCCGTACCAGGACGCGCCGGAGACCCGGAGCGACCGGCGGGAAGCCGGCCCGGCACAGCCAGGCGAGCCCCGCTGACGGCCACAGCCGTCAACCGATCGAGAGATGTTGCTTAAGGCTCTGAGTCTGTGTAATGTATCTGCTGCGGGAGGGCGCAGGCCCGCCCCGCTCCTGTAACTCAGTGGAAGAGCGGCCGTAAAACGGAACGGCGTCATGACGAGACGGTTGCGGATGCACCGGGACCGGGCCCTGGCCAGCCAAAAGCCCCAGGGTCGGGGAACCTCGACGAGGGGCTGACACCCCCGAACCCCCGGCAGGGAAGCGCGTTTTCCCAGCTCGTCTACCCGGCGCGGGTTCGAGTCCCGCCAGGAGCACGACCACCCGGCTGTGCGGCGCAGCGCGCCGTGGCCACAACAACGACGGAGACGGAGAACAGCCATGCGTGCAGAGGTCAGCTTCGGCCTGGGCATCAGTGACGGCGAGGTCGACTACGAGGCGAGCTTCACCTGGGAGACCGGCGACCTGCCGCTGCCCCGTAGGGGCGACCGGGTCGCCCTCGGCGAACTGATGACGAGTGTCGAGTCGGTGACGTTCTCGTGCCTGGACACCGGATACATCGCCACCCGGGATCACGACATCGACGACGTGGAGGTGCACCTGGAGCTCCGGCTCGGCAAGAAGGAGCGCAAGGCCGGATACCGGCCGGCGGAGTTCTACACGATCCTGTCGCGGCTGCCCAGCGTCTCGGGACTGCACGTGACCGGCGCCGACCAGTAGCCCGCCCGTGCCGGCGCCGCGCTGGCGGCGCCGGCACGGACCTGCCCTCAAGGAACTGCCCTGATGAACGAGCACCGCCCCTCCGATGCCGCCCTGGCCGGCCTCGCGCTCGACCCCCGCGCCCGCCACGTCCCGTCCTGGATGTACATCCAGGACTCCGGGCCCGGATTGGTCACCTTCGTCGGTGCCAGCCGCATCCCGGGCACCGGCGACGCCCACCCTCTGCGATACGGCAGCCGACGCAGCCACCAGCTGGTCGTCGGCGAGATCATCGTCCGCCCCCACTACGCCGTCGGCACCGACGCCGTCCGCGGCCAGGGGCTCGGCGGACTCGTCACCCACCACCACGACTTCCGGGCCTTCCTGGAGCGCGGCGAGGTCCTCCTGGACCCGTACGGCCGCTTCCCCTTCCCCGGCGAACCCGCCAACTGAACCGTCGTCCGCGCCGACCGCGCGACGCCCACCCCGAGGAATCCGATGACCGCCACCGCCCTGACCGCCCTCCCCGGTGACGCCGACTCCGCCACCGTCGCCGCAGCCCTTGCCGAGCTCGCCGCCGTCTCCGCGCAGCCCTTCGATCAGTGGGACCGCGTGCGCAGCGAGCGCGTCCAGGAGCTCACCGGCTGGCTCCAGTGCGCGGCGATGTGCCACAGCCACGGTCTGGACGAGGCCCCGGTCGCGTCCGGAGGGTCGTCCCGCGGCGTTGTCCACGGCCTGATCACGGCGCACGCCTCGCTGCTGGCCCGCCAGCGGGCCGAGATCGCCCCGTTCGTCGGGCCGGAGGGCGCGCTGCTGGGCAACGACTACGACACCCACGACGAGGCAGCCGACCGACACGTCGGGGAACTCGTCCAGATGCTCGGCACGGTCATGGCCGTCCTCGCGGGTGAGTTCGGCCGCCCCGCCGTCAGCGCTCTGGAGCCCGACCCGCGGGTCGGGATGGACACCGTCCTGGACGCGATGACCGACCCCGACCTGGAGGGCGGCGACATCGTCGAAACCATCAAGGAGCGCCTCCACGCCCTCGGGTTCGACCTCAGCATCGCCGGAGAATCCGACGCCAACTGAGCCATCCACCCCATCCGCCATCCGCCGGGGCCGCAAGACCGCCGGCGCCCCCGCACCCCTGAAAGTGATCCCGATGACCGACCCCACCGACCTGTGGCAGGCCCACCGCGCGGCCGACAACCTGAGCAACACCCTCGCCTCGTCCTACGAGGAGGCCATGGCCACCGGCCTCCCCTCCGCCGACGGCCAGCAGCTGCTCACCCGGCAGCTCACCGAACAGCTCACCACGCTGCGGAGGCGGCTCGCCGATCTGGGCGTAGCGACAGATCCGGCCGGATCACCACAGCCGTCCAGCTCCGCGGCTGCCGCAGGGGCGGCCGGGCTGTCGGCATTGGACGGCCGCCCGGCTCCGGCACCGTACGCCGACGCGGCGCTGGCCCCGGTCGTCGCCGACGGCGGGCTGGAGGGCCGGTTCCGCGACGGGTACACCGAGGAGGAGGTGAACGTCGTCTTCGCCGTCCTGGGCGCGGCCACCGGGCTGCGCCTGGTGTGTGTATGGGAGTACCGCGACAGCTTCGGCTGCGGCGGGAACTCCCAGTGGTTCGCCGAGGACCGGTTCGGCAGGCTCTGGGACCTGGCAGGGGACCTGTACGCCTGGCTCGCCGGCGAGCGGCCCCATCCCGGCCCGGCCGGCTCCTGGGTCGGCGGGACGATCGGGTACCCCGTCCACAAGCTCGCCTGGACCGACGGGAAGCACAACCACGCCGAACGGTCCCGGCCGTAGTGGGCCCCGGTCGGCCGGACCGGCATCTGCCCGTCCGGCCGGCCGGAGCCACCCCGGCGGCCCCGGCTGCGCCGTCGAACACACCCATTCCTTTCCAGTTCCCCGCCTCGCCGATACCGGCGGAGCACCTCGCTCTCGGAGGACCACATGACCACCTCGCGCCGACACACCGACCACTCCGGGCCCGGCACGCCGCCCCACCCGGGCCAGGACGCGCAGGGCACCGCGGCACTGGTCCGCCTGGCCCGCGAGCTGGGACTGACAGACACGGACGTCGACGAGCTCGTGTACGAGATGGTGCACCGCGGCGCGTCGGGCGCCTACAACAACGGGGCCCGTCCCGAGCTGAGTGACCTCGACGCCTTCGACGCCGTGCACGACGACGCCGACGAACAGGCGAGTGCGATCTGCAACGGCGGCCTGGAAGCCCCGGTGGCCGCACTGGTCGAAGAGTTCGGAGAGCAGGAGGTCGAGCGGATGCTGCGAGGCGAAGCCGCGGGTCACAACCATCCGAACTCGGTTTCTTAACTCTACGAGTTCACTTATTGTTTTGACGGTCGGGTCCCGGTCCGGCCGCCCCGGAACCGGGGCCGTTCCCGCCGCCCGCGCCCCGGGCCGGCCGAAAGCACAGAGGCAACAATGAACTTCCCCTCCCCCGGCGCCCGGCGGGCGACCGACACGATCAGCGACCCCGGCGGCCCGGCGGCCATGGACAACGAGGGCGGGGCGGCGGTGGCCCCGCCGTGTCCCCTCGCGGAGGCGGAGCGGCTGCACGAGCGCGCCGCTGCGAGGCGCGCGGCTCTGTTGGCCCTGGCCGACGCGCACTCCGACGAGATCACCGCGGCGTACGACGCCATCAGCCAGGCGCGCCGGTGGCGGCTGCCCGAGTCGGTGGAGGACGAGGGCTGGGAGTACCGCGGGGGGCTGGAGGAGGAGAGCCACGACATCTGGGCCCGGGCCCACATGGCGTACTGGGTCCTTGAGGCGGCCCGGGTGACGGTGGCGAAGGTGAGCAGGTCTCTCGGCCTGCCGGTGGACGACGTCGACCTCCTCGACGACGCGGAACGCGATGCCTACATCGCGTCGCTGAGCGACCAGGAGCGCGCGAAGCTCGCCGGACCGTGGCCGGTGGAATGGCTCTACGCGCCGAAGCCGGGAGCGCCCATCCGGGTGGTCAACTTGTTTGCCGGGCCGGGTGGTTGGTGCGAGGGCATCGTCCACGTGCTCGGCGAGCCCGTCGACATGGTCGGGGTCGACCTCTCCGAAGCCGCGTGCGCCACCGCGCAGGCCGCCGGGTTCCGACGGATCTGCGCCTCGGTCACCGACCTGGACCCGGCGAGCCCGGCGCTGCGCTACGTGGTCGCGGTGATCCTCTCCCCGCCGTGCCAGACGCTTTCGCCCGGCGGGAAGCTGGCCGGGCTCGCGGAGGAAGCCATGGGACTGGTCGAGGAAGTGATCAGCCAGGCCGGGGCTGCGGCCGGGTTCATCATGGTCGACGACGCCGGGGACGGCATGGAGGGCTACGCCCCGCCCAGCGGAGCCACCTGGGACGAGGTCCGCGCCCCGCTGGCGGCGCTGAAGGACGCGCGCACGGGCCTCATGGCCGAAGCCGTCATCTGGCCGCTGGCGCTGCAGGCCAAGTACAACAACATCCGCTGGGTGGCCATGGAGCAGTCCTCGAACCTCCTGAAGTCGAAGGCCGCCGAGTACGTCGTCGAGGCGATCGCCTCGGAGTTCTACGGAGCCGGCTGGGAGTACGCGGAGTTCAGCCTGGTCGAAGCCGCCGACTACGGGGCCGCCTCGAAGAAGAACCGCACCTTCATGGTGTGCATGCGCTACACCCGCCCCTTCACCAGCTACCGGCCCAGCAAGCCGATGCCGAGGACCACCTGGGCCGCGTGCATGGGCTGGGAGAAGGGGCACAAGGTCAACACCCGGGGCGTGCGCGGGATCAATCCGCTGACCGGCCGCCCCAAGGGCGGCGGCACGTTCAACGCCGACGAGCCGGGCACGACGGTGACCGGCACCGCGTACGGGTGGAAGCGCGAGGCCGACGGCCTCACCCACAGCCACGCCGACCTGGGCCGAGCCGTCGGCTTCCGCGCCGACTTCCCCTGGACCCATGTCGGCCGCGGCGAAGGCATCCGCAACAAGACCCAGCTCATCGCCGACACTGTCAGCCCCATGGTCGCCGCCGCCTGGATCGGCCACATCCTGGGCCGCGCCTGGGAGGCCCGGACCCGCGCCTACGTGCGCGCCCTCTACGCCCTCCGCGAGCCCGGCCGCCTCCCCGTCGTCCAGGCCGCCGACGAGCGAGACAAGGTCTCGCAGATCAGGGCGTCGAAGAGGTACGCCACCGTGACCCGCACCGGCCGGGCGGCGACCCGGACCGCCCGCACCACGGCCACCCGGCCGGCGTCCGCCGCCACGCCGTCCCGCACCCGGCGCCCCGTCCGCCGCTGAGCACCGCGAGGACCAGCGGGAGTATCAGCACTGCGACCGCAGGCGCCCCAAGCCGACTGGTGCAGGCCAGCGGGCGCGGACTCAGGCCGCCCCGCAAGGTCCCACGTACGCCCAAGACCCTATGGTGCTGCCCGGAGGGCAGCAGTCCCGAAAGCAGAGAGAAGACTCATGGCTACCAGCGTCACGAAAGGCCAGCTCTACCGAGACCTCGCCCCCGACATGAGGTCCCGCGACCGGCGGCTACGCGTCCTCACGGTCGGGGATACCCGCGCCGACCTCCTGGTGGAGCACGACCTCGGCGGGTCGGCAGGCAAGAAGACCCATGCGAGCCTCACCCGACTGCGCTCCGCCGCGTTCGAGTTGGTCGAGGACGCGGCCGATGCCGACCCGCAGTACCTGGCGCTGCTGGCCGCCATGGCCGAGGTCCACCGGCCCGATGCCGCCCCGGCCGACTACGCACGAGCGGCTCTCCGCGTCGTCCGCGCGGCCGAACGGTAGCCCCGCCCCGGGTCCGACCGAGCCTGACAACGCCCGATCGACGGTTCCCCGGAAGTCCGGCGCCAACAGTCTCGGCAGCCCGCCCGGCCCACGTGACGCACATCACTCAGGTGCTGCTGAATTTTATTGCCGATCAAGGGCCCTGCCGGGACCGAGGAGTGAAGGTGCCACTCGATCCGGTGTTGGAGGACTTGATGATCCCGTTGAAGACCGCCCTGTCGACGATCACACCCCCAGGGACGTACGCGCGGCTCGTGGAGCTGATCATGGCCTCCACGCAGCTTGACGACGGTGTAGCGGAGAGGCTCGCCGACGGCATGCTCGGGCAGCTCGGGCTCTACGGCCCCACCCCTGAGCACATGGACGGCGTGTGCTCGGCGATGTTCTACAACGTCGATGCGGAGACCGAGATCTGGGTGCAGTGCGACAAGGCGCCGGGGCACGCGCGACGCGGAATCCCGCTGCACACGAGCTGGTGGAACAGGGTGTCCTGGAGCGACGATCACCGGCAGGCTCTGCCTGCCGACGTCGGCGATGAGGACTGACGCAGGGAGCACGCCGGTCTGGGCGCCGACGGAGTGCACCGGGCCGTCGGCGCTCAGGACGCCGCCGCGGACACCGGCTGTCCGTCCGGCTGGGGAGTGGCTGCCCGCCCGAGGCGGCGGCGGGCCTGCGCTTCCTTCTCCACGGCAGTACGCAGGTGCCACAGCGAGATGACGGGCAGCAGGCCGCCGAGCCGGGATGCGGCCCCCAGCGCTTCGGCGACCCCCGCCAGGTCCACTGCGGCTCTGCGTAGCCGCTCGTCTCTCCGGTCGGCGCGCAGGCGCTCGACCAGCTCGTCAAGGAGAGCGGTGAGTTCGCTGGTCCCGGGATCGTCCGGCACCTCGCAGCCCCACCACTGAGCAGCCTCGTCGAGGGCAGCCATCGCGGCATCTCTGCTGAGCGGCACCTCGGGGGTTTTCACGTCACCGTTCGTCACGATCACATCGTGCACTGCGGAAGACCCTCACCGGGGAGGTTCAGGAAACTCGCGCGACCCCGCCCGCGGGGCCCGACCGGCCGGGACGGGCGAGGTCGGTGCTGGCGACGGGAGGACGCGCGCATGCAAGCGGGGAGAGGCGCTCGCCTCGGCGTGCCGGACGGCGGTCCGGAGCGATCAAGCCGGTGGGGGTCAGAGCCGGGACAGCGCCAGTGCGTGGGAACCTGCGTTGTCGGCCCGCTCCACGGCCTTGGCCAGGGCCGGGGACCGGGTTCCGGCCGGCGGGCGGGTGCGGGCCTCAAGCTCGGCCAGGTTGATCTTGTTGGCCTCGTCGATCAGCTGGCCGTACACCTCGATCGCGGCGGCGAAGGTCTCTCCGACCGCCGCGCTCCGGTCCTTCGCCATTGTCCGGGCCATCGTCCAGATCGCCTGAGCGAAGGCGTCCCTGTCCACTGTCCCCACCGGTGACACCAGCCACGTCGAGGCCAGCACCAAGTTCATCGCCTGCTGCGCCCGCACGACGGCCGCCCAGGCTTCGTCGGTCAGATCGGTGCCGCGCAGCAGGTACCGGCCCCGGGCCTCGGCCAGTTCCCGGGCGACGGTCTTCCGCCCGCCGGGTGTGCGTGCCCCGTTCCACTCCCGCAGCAAGTTGATAGCCAGCGCAGCGCCGATAATCACCACCATGATGATCACCATGATGTCGGGCGGCACGGTGCCGTCGAGTTCCCGCTGCACCTCGCGCTGCATCCACACCACGAGCGGAACCACGACGACCATGGCGGCAACGACGATCGCTTGAATCCTGGCTCCGCGAGCCAGCTCAGCAAGATCCATACCGGCCCACCTGGGCAGCGGCCCCTCCGGGTTTCGGAGCACTTCGGGATGCTGACGGGCGAGGCGGTGAATGGTCGAAGCGACCGACGCGGGAAGCCCCGGGTCCACCACTGCGGCCGCTCGCTCACGGGAACGCCTCGGGATGGTCATCGACCTGCTCGCTCTCTTCTCCAGGCCACGGTCAGCCAGGGACAACTATGCACGCGGGCACTGACACCGACCGAGGGCCCCCGGCAGCTGGGCAGGGGACGTACCGCACCAGCCGGCGGTCACCCACGCTGCGCAGGTCCGACGAGACAGCCTGCCGTCTCCCCCGGGTCCGGCCTGGGCATCGGGCGCGAGGAAGCCACGTCCGGGACTACACCTCCTCCCTTGCAGGTGTGCACAGCCCGGCACGGTGAATGCCCGCGGTGCCCAGTTCGTCGGTCATGACCGAGTGGTACCCCGATCTACCGACACCGCGTGCCCGGCCGGGGGCTCCGGCTCGGCACGGTCCAGCCAGGCGATCCAGCCCCCGTCCGCGGCTCTGCCGAGGTGGAGGTCGGGGATGTGGTCCTTCTCGTGCGCGCAGATGCGCCCGTGGGCGCCATGCCGGGCAGGACAGCGCCGGGCCATCTGATCAAAGGTCAGGACGGACAGGTCTTCCGGCAACGTGCGGCCGACGGCGGTCGCCCGCGCTTCGGCTCCCCGTCGGCGTTCGACGTCCTCACGGCGTGCGTCCAGCACCCGGGCCCAGCGCAGCGCGGTGTCCTCACCGCCCGGGGTGTAGAGGCACTGCCGTTCACCGAACTCGAGGAGCGTGTCGAGCACGGTCATGCCCAGCGACTCCAGCAGGCGCCTTGAAGCGGTGTTGCGCTCCTGAGTGACCGCGATGAGCGGGCCGCCGTCGGGCACCGCCGCGGTCCACCAGTCGACGGCAGCGCGCACGGCCTCGCGCCCCAGGCCCTGGCCCCAGGCTGAGGGCAGCAGTTGGTAGGAGATCTCGGCCCTGTGCGCGCTGCGGCTGTCGGCGGTGATGCTGACCAGGCCGACCGCCTCACCTCCAGCGGCGGGGGCGACCGCCCACATGCCGGGTGTGGCCGGGTAATCGCGTTGCCGGGTCTCGACGCGCGCCTCGCTGGCCGGGCCGCCCAGGAAGGTGCGAACCCGGGTGTCGGTCAACAGGGACCGCACGGCCGGCGCGTCCTGGGCCGTGACCGGGCGCAGGACGACGCGTTCGGCGCGAAGGACGGCCGGCCAGAGGCGGGTGAGAGCGGATTCAACGGACTCCATCAGTCCAGGATGGCAGTGCCGGACGGGCGCACGTGGCCAGATCACCGCACATGCGGGAGCTGGGGTGGCCGGTCGTGCAGTACGGCGCTCTCCCTTCGTTCGGCGTGATCGGCTGCCCGGGTTCGACGGTTGTGGCCTGCCCGGCCCGGTGTGTCGCACCAGGCCGGGCCGGGGTGGTCACTTCCGGACGGGCTGTGCCGGGAGGACGTCGAGTGCGTGGTCGACCAGCGAGGCCAGGTCGGTGCCGTACCGGGTGTCGCCGTGGATGAACGTGGTGGTGAAGGCGGTGCGCTCGCGCCGGGGGAGATCAGCAGCGCGGTAGGCGGCCAGGTGGTCGGCGCGCAGGAGTTGGGCGACGGCGATGTAGCCGCGGTCGGTGACCAGGGTGAACAGGACGGGGCCGTCCATCTCGCTGCCGGCGTTGTGCGCGTCCCACCAGTACTCGTCCGGGGTCAGGCTGTGGCCGCGCTGGTGCCGGGCCACGATCGTCACCTTGATGCCGGTACGCGGGTGGCCGACGACGACGTGGGAGGACCGGCCGTCCCAGGTGGCACCCAGGGCCTGGGCGGCGGCGCGGCGGACGATGCCCGCGAGGGCGTCGGGCGTGGGCGGCTTGGCGCCGGTGATCAGGGTGCGCAGGCTGTCGGGGCGGGTGTGGACCGGTCGGCGGGCGACGACCAGGACGTCGTTGCGGATGCGCTGGTCGTCGGTCTCGGTGATGCCGGGGTGCCAGCGGCGGTGGGCGCGGACGTCGGCCAGCAGCTCGCGCGCGCCTTGGTTGTCGGTGGGGTTGAGGTAGAGCAGGCTGACCAGGACGAGTTCGGCGGAGTTGAAGCGGCCCAGGCGCCACAGGGTCAGGGCCAGGCCGTGGACGGCGCGGAGGAACGGCCGGTTGTCCGTCTGGGACCAGGGCAGCCGGCCGTGGAAGATCGTCGGGAGGGACGCCTCGCCGACGGCGACGGCGGCCTCGTACCAGGCCAGTGCCTCCTTCAGGTGGCGGCGGCGGTCGGCGGCGGTGGGGCCGACGTAGGAGATGAGGTCGCCGAACTCCCCGTCGTGGCGCTGGAGGGCCAGGCTGCCGAGGTGGGCGTAGGCGTCGACGTCGCGGGACTCGGCGGCCACGATGCGGAGCAACTCGTCCTCGTAGCCTTCCACGTCCGCGGTGGCCCGCAGGGTGTCCAGCGCGGCGTCGAGGGGCACTTCGGTACGGCCGGGGTAGGGGTGCGGCATCCGGTAGCGGGGCAGCACGCCGTCCTCGGCGAGCCGGTCCAGCCACCACCGTGCGGCGATCTCGGCGTCCTTCTGAGGGCCCGGGGCGATCCCGAGTTCCTCGGCGTCCGGCTCCGGGCCGTCGTCGTGGGCGTCGGCGCTGTCCGCCTGCGTGTCCTCGAGGTCGTCCTCGTCGTAGGCGTCGAGGACGTCGCCTGGGTGGAAGTCGCCCTCCTGGGCCGCTTCGTGCGCGCCGGCGAGGTGCGCCCGCTCCAGGGCGGCCAGGGCGAGCTTGGCCCGCGTGCCGGGCAGTGCCTGCGTCAGCGGCTGGTAGACGTCCGGCCACAGGTGTCCGGCGGCGAGCGGGCTCCACATCGCGTAGTCCTGCTGCATCAGGATCCGCAGGGCCAGGTCGAGGCCGTAGTGGTCGAGGCGGCCCGGGAGCCGGCCGGCCTGGCTGGCGCCGGCGACTTCCTGGACGGCCTTTTGGTAGCCGATCTGCGTCTCGGCATCCAGGAGGCGTGCGAGCCGGGTCGGCTGGGTGCGCTGGGCGCGCCGCTGCTTGTCGGCGGAGGGCCGGGTGCTGGTGGACATGGGGGCTCCTTGAACCAGGCTTCGCGTGGCGCACCGCCCCACCTCGGTGCGACGCCAAGCCAACAGGTCAGGACGCCGTCATCATGTCGATCATGCTCATCGTGCCGGTTCGAGCGTTTGCTCAGTTCACCCGGGGACGGTCAACGGTGGGGATGACCGGCGGGCCCGCGCACCGTGGGCGCGGCCTGTCCACCCATCCTCGCCAATCCCCGCCGGGCGGCGCAAGGCCGTCCCCCGAACGAGCGAACAAGCAGCTGTTTCCGCCCGTCCCGGGTTGGAAGGTGCCCTCCTCCGGCTCCCGGCCGGCGCAGCGCCACCGGGCGTGCGTCCGGGCGCGGAGGCGCGCTGCGGGGAACGGCGTCAGCCGGCGAGCGTCAGCGGCTCTGCGCCGCCGCGCTGCGCGTGTTCGGCCCGGGCGGCCTCCAGCAGGCGCCGCCACGAGACCACCGTCGGCCGGCGCTTGAGCAGTGCGCGACGCTCCCTCTCGGTCATGCCGCCCCAGATGCCGAACTCGACCCGCCGGTCGAGCGCGTCCGCCAGGCATTCGGTGCGGATGGGGCATCCGACGCACACGCTCTTGGCCCTGTTCTGCGCGGCACCGTCGACGAACAGCTCGTCCGGATCCACCCCCCGGCAGGCGGCCCGCCCCCAGTCGATATCCGTCTCCCCCACGACTGTGCCCCTCTTCCTCTTCCCGCCCCTACCCGGTTCGCCCTCGGCGACCGACCAGCGTAGGCGATGCACCATCCGCGGAACCTACGGAGAAGGAGAGTAGGACCGCTACTGTCGCTCTGCCGATGTCACGCTTTCGAGTGATTCCGCAGCGGCCGCCCCGCGCTCTAGGTTCGGGGTGTTGCCGCCCGTCCGACAGGAGACAAGCTCGTGCCCAACCCGCCCCTGAACTCATCCTCCGCTCACGGGCCTTCGCAGTCCGCGCGGTGGAGGCGTTGGGCGTTCGTCTTCGGGCTGCCCAGCGCGGCCGTCGCCCTGGTCGCCGCGTGGGTGATTCGCCCGCACGGCACTGTGTCGACCGTGCTGGTCGTCCTGATCGTGCTCGCGGCCCTCGCGGTGTTCGTCACCACGATGCCGCGGCGGCAGGCCGCAACCGAGCACGCGGACTCCGCGTCCGACACCGGCTGACCGCGTCTGCCCGTCCTCTCGGTGGCCTACCGTGCGCCGGCGACTGCAGGGCGGATCGCCGCGAGGATGTCCTGCGCCCCCTGGTCGAGGAGGTCCTGTGCGACCGCTGCGCCGAGTTTCTCCGGGTCGTCGGCACGGCCGGTGGAGGCGGCGGTGAGCCGGACGGCTCCGTCCAGGGACACGACCTGCCCGGTGAGGCGCAAGCGGCCTCCCGGCTCCTGGCTCACGTAGGCGCCCACCGGGACGCTGCACCCGCCGTGGAGTTCGGCGAGCATGCTCCGCTCGGCCCGCACCGCCGCGTGGACCGTATGGTCGGCCGCCCGTTCCAGCAGCGTCCGCAACTCCTGCTGGCCGCTGCGGATCTGGATGCCCAGAGCGCCCTGGCCGGGCGAGGCGGGGAACCGGTCCAGCGGCAGCACCTCGGCGATGTGCTCCTCCAGGCCAAGCCGCCGCAGGCCCGCGACCGCGAGGACGACGGCGTGCACCCGGCTGCGGCCCTTGAGTGCCGCCAGCCGTCCGGGGACGTTGCCCCGGATCGGCACCAGTTCCAGGTCGGGTCGCACCGCCCGCAGCAGTGCGGCCCGGCGGGGGGCTCCGGTGCCGACCCGGGCGCCGTCGGGCAGCTCGGCCAGTGTCGAGCCGCACAAGGCGTCCTCCACCGCCTCCCTCCCCGGCGGGGCGAGCAGCACCAGGCCGGGCGGCATGCTGGTCGGCAGGTCCTTCAGGGAGTGGACCGCGACGTCGATCTCGCCGGCGGCCAGGGCCGCCTCCAGGCGGCTGGAGAACGCGCCTCCCGTGCTGCGCCCGGCGACGTCGGCGAGGAGTGAGACGCGGTCGCGGTCGCCCGCCTCCGTGATCACCCGGCGTCTGAACTCGACGCCGGGGCAGAGCGGGGCGAGCAGGTCCAGGTACTGGCGGACCTGGGTGCGGGCGAGGTCGCTGCCCCGCGAACCGACAAGGATGGGCACACCGGCTCCCGGGGATCTGACGAGATGTGAGCTTCACGGTACCCGTCCGGGCCGGTGGTGCTTTCCGACAGCGCGTCGGGGACAACATGCCCCGCCGGACACGGTGTTGGCGTCTGCTGAGCCGCCGTGGAACTGGTGCTCGATGGCCGACGGCGGTGGGCCTTGGGTAAGGTCCGGGGCGCGGTCCGGCTGAAGTGAGCGACGTTGGGAGCAGGGATGCCAGACGACGAGGAGCCCTTGAGCGCCTGGTACGCGCGCCGGGAGGCGAAGCGTCGGCCGATCGGCGAGCGCCGCCTCGTCAGCCTGCACGCCGGCCCGGCCCGGGGCGCGCACGTCGATCCACAGGCTCCCCGGATCGTCGAGGAGTGGGACGGACACAGCTGGCAGCCCGTCTCCATGACCGACGACTACGCCGCCGCTTGCCGGGCCGTCTCCACGCTGGACGCGGCCGTCGCGGTGCCGGTGCCCGGATTCAACCCGTTGGGGCCGGGGACCGGCCGGCACCGCAAGATCTCCACCTGAGGGACGGCATCCCAACAGCAGAGCAGGACAGGGCCTCCGTCACTCGATCGGGTGCATCCTCGGCATGACTGCCCCGGGTCGGCAGCTGGCAGTCCTTAGAGTCGAAGGCAGCCCTGCCAATGGATCGGCGGGCACCTCGTACATGCGCGCCCAGGCCGCGCGCTGCCGAGCCGGGAGTCGAAGTGCCGGATGAAGTCGCCATCATGATCCGCAGCCGCCCGGCGAAGAGCAGGGTTTTGACGGTCCTTGCTGCAGCTGGCCTGACGCCCTGCCAGGAGCCCGGACGTGACGCCGCCGGAGCCGTGGTCCATCGGCGCTCCGGCTTCGCCGTCGTCCCCGACGAGCGGCCCGACAGCTGGCGGATCAGCTATGTCCATCACGAAGGCGACGAGGTCAGTGAGGGGCTTTACCACGATCAGATCCGCCAGTTGCTGCGGGCCGGAGGCATCGCGGCCGAACAGCTCGATGCGCCAGGGTGTCGCAACGTCGCCGTACGCGCTGTGTCTGTGCGCCCGGTTGACGAGCGGGACCGGGCGTTACTCGCTGCGGTGCGTGAGGGCCGGATCGTCCGGCGCCGCGACGGATGGCACGACACCGGACGGTTGGGTGCGGATCCCCTCGACGCGAGGGCCGTACCGGAGCTGCTCTGCGCCGGCCTCGTCTCATCGGGCGCGAACACGTCTACCGCGGAACTGACCGCTGCTGGTCTGGAACTGCTGACAGCCGGGCCCTGGGCCGAGGTTGCCCAGGTGGTTGACCTTTCCGAGTACGCGTAGGCGCGAGAACACTAGGCCCGGCCAAGAGCGGTTTCGCGGTCACCGGCAGGTGCTGGCACGCGCGGGCGGGTGCGGGCAGCTTCTCGGGCCTGTGTTCGTTGGTAACGGATCTGTCCCAGTGTGCCTGCGCCGTCGTACTCCAGCGCGAGCGAGCGGGCCGGGTCTCGGATCCCTCGCTACGACCGGCTCCGCTGCGTGGCGAGGTGGTGGCGCAGCACCTGGGAGAGGGCTTCTGGCGTCGTCGCACGGTGAACGTCCGGAGTGTCGTGGTGCAGTGGCTGGTCGGTGACGAGCGCGGTGCGGGTCCCGGCCCGGCGGCCGGCTCCGATGTCGCAGGGCGAGTCGCCGATGGTCCACGAGCGGGTGAGGTCGATCCCGAAGTCGTGGGCGGCCTGGTGGAGCATGCCGGGTTCGGGCTTGCGGCACTGGCAGGTGCTGCGGTAGCGGGCCACCGTGCCTTCGGGGTGGTGGGGGCAGGCGTAGATCCCGTCGAGGTGCACCCCGTGGTGGTCGAGGAGCGCGCGGAGCCGGTCGTGCATGGCGGCCAGACCGTCTTCGTCGAGCAGTCCTCGGGCCAGTGCGCTCTGGTTGGTCACGACGATCAGGGCGAAGCCCTCGCGCTGGAGGGAGCGCAGTGGTGCGCCGATGCCTGGTTGGAGGACCAAGTCGTCGGGGTGGGTGGGGTAGTGGCGGGGCTCGGTGAGGGTGCCGTCGCGGTCGAGGAACACCGCGCGCCGCAGCGGCCGGTCGGCGTCGGCGCGCGGGGCGGGGACCAGCGGTTCAGCCGGTCGCACGGCCGCGGAAGGTCTCGAACAGCTCGGCGGCACGGGCTTCGACGGAGGCCGTCGAGGTGGTCGGCCGCTCGGGTAGGACCTTGTCGAGTGCGGTCATGTCCGCACAGGTGAAGTACTGGTAGGCGGCGGCGACCGGGTTCGGCACGAGTTCCACGATGAGCGGCCGGCCGGTCGCCCGGTGGTGGAGGCGGGCGCACCACTGGGCGATGTCGGCGAAGGAGACGGCGGTGCCGGCGCCGAGGTTGTAGACCGCGGACGGAAGGTCCCGCTGCTCGGCGAGGCGGACGATGGTGGCGGTGACGCTCTCGACGGGGATGTAGTCGCGGGCGGCGGTCAGAGAGTCGCCGAAGACGCGGATCTGCCCGGTGCGGGCGGCTTGGCGCAGGAGCTGGGTGAGGATCGAGGCCATCGGGCCCTTGTCGGTCTCGTCGGGGCCGAAGACGTTGGTGTAGCGCAGCCCCGCCCACTGGAGGCCGGTGGCGTGGAGGGTGCGCATCTGCCGGTCGAGGGCGAGCTTCGATGCCGCGTACGGGTTGAGGGGCCCGGAGCAGCGGGTGATGTCGGTGTCCGCGTCCTCGGCGATCGGGTCGTGGCGGTGGAGGGTGCCGTAGACAGCGTGGGAGGAGGCGTAGATCAGGCGGGCCCGGCCGGTGCGGCTGGCGTCGGCCAGGCGCAGCGGCCCGGTGGTGTTCGTCTCGTCCAGCTCGGTGCCGGCCGGGGCGCGGGTGTCGCTGATGCCGGCCTGGTGGACGACCGTGCGGTAGCGGCCGGCGGCGATCTCGGCGAGGAGGGCGGGGTCGGCGAAGTCGCCGCGCAGCCAGCGGGCGGTGCCGGTGAGGTGGGTGGGAGCGGGGCGCAGGTCGACGGCGGTGACCTGGTGTCCGGCGTGGTGGAGTGCGGCGACGGTGTGGCGGCCGATGAAGCCGGCCGCGCCGGTGACCAGGACGTGGGATCGGGGGGTCATCGGGCTCCTGCCTGCTGGATGAGCCGGTCGATGCGGGCGGTGGTGGAGTTGCCGTCCAGGTAAGGCACGGTGACGACGGTGCCGCCCCAGCTCTCCACGAGGCCGGCCTCGGGGACGCGTCGGCCCGCGTAGTCGCCGCCCTTGACCCAGATGTCGGGGCGCAGCTCGGCCAGGATCTTCTCGGGGGTGTCCTCGGCGAAGACGAGGACACCGTCCACGCAGTCCAGGGCGTCGATCAAGGCGGCTCGTTCCTGCTCGCCGACGACCGGGCGGTCGTCGCCCTTGAGGCGTTGGACGGAGGTGTCGGCGTTGATGCACACGATCAGGGCGTCTCCCAGGCGGCTTGCCTGTTCCAGGAGGGAGAGGTGGCCGGCGTGCAGGAGGTCGAAGACGCCGCCCGCGCCGACGACCTTCCCGCCGCGTGCCCGTACGCGCGTGGCCAGGTCCAACGGGCCCGGGCGTCCGGTGGCCGACGGGGTGGTCAGGGAGGCGGGGCCGCCTGCGTGGACGTAGGCGGTGGCGGCGTCGACCGCTTGGGCCAGGGCGTGGGAGGGCAGGCGGCGGGTGCCGAGGAGGAGGGCGGCGGTGACGGCGAGTTGGTCGCCGGCGCCGCAGGTGTCCCCGGCGGCCGGGCGGGCCGGGACGACCTGGGGGTGGCCTTCGGGGTCGGTGACCAGGACCGCGCCGTGCGGGCCCCGGGTGACGGCGACCTGAGTGACGGACCAGGCGGCCAGCAGTCGGGCGGCCCGCTCGGTGTCGCCCGCGAGGCCCCGGGGCCCGGTGTCCGCGGTGAACAGTAGGGCCTCGTCTGCGTTCGGGACGGCCAGGGCCGTCCCCGGCACCGGCGGGGTGCCCTTGGGGTGCGGGTCCCACACCAGCGGGCGGCCGGCGGCCGCGTCGGTCAGGGCCTGGCGGAGCTCGTCGTGGGAGGTGATGCCACGCCCGTAGTCGCAGACGAGCACCGCCGCGGCCTCGTCCAGCCGTCGGTGGACCGGGTCGGGGAGGGGGCCGAGCGGCAGCGGGGCGGTGGGGGCGTCGAAGCGCAGCAGGGTGCGGTCGGCTACCCGGACGCGGGTCTTGACCGGGGTGGTGCCGCTGGCGGCGAGGTTGATGACCTCGACGCCTGCCTCCTCCAGCAGGGTGCCGACTCGTACGCCCGGACCGTCCTGGCCCAGACCGCACACCAGGGTGACGTGCCAGCCCGGCTCGCGGGCGGCGAGGAGGGCGGCCAGTGCGGCGCCGCCCGGCCGGTCGGTGGAGCGGGCGTCGGCGACGACAGGTACGGGGGCTTCGGGGGAGAGCCGGTCGGCGGTGCCGGTGATGTCGCGGTCCAGCAGCGCGTCGCCGACCACGACGAGCCGCCGCCCGCCTTCCGGTTGTGCGGCGGCGGGTTGGGTGAGGTGGGCGTCGAGGGCCGCGCACAGGAGGTGGACGGCGACGAGGTGGCATTCCTGGACGGTGGCGACCTGGTCGGCGTCCACGCACACGGCCTGGTCGGCCGCGGCGGCGAGCGGGTTGGGGGCCGGTCCGGTCAGGGCCCAGACGGTGAGGCCCATCTCGCGGCCGGCCTGGGCGGCGGCGAGGACGTTGGGGCTGGTGCCGGAGGTGGAGAGCAGCAGCAGGACGTCACCGGGGCGGCCGTGGGCGCGGACCTGGCGGGCGAAGACCTGCTCGGGTCCGTAGTCGTTGGTGATGGCGGTGACCGAGGAGGAGTCGGCGTGCAGCGCGATCGCGGACAGCGGTGCGCGCTCGGCACGGTAGCGGCCGACGAGTTCGGAGGTGAGGTGCTGGGCCTCGGCCGCGCTGCCGCCGTTGCCCGCGACCAGCAGCCGGGCCCCGGCGGGCAGCCGGTCGGCGAGTTCGCGGCCCCAGGACCCCAGGCGGCCGGTGTCGAGCCGGGGCAGTGCGGTGGTGAGCGCCTGTATGTGTGCGCGGCCCGACGGGGTCACAGGGCGGCTCCTTCGAAGGAGAAGACGGGCGGGAGAGGGGCGGGAGAGGCAGGGCGGTGCCGGGGCGCCCGGCGGTGGCCGACCAGCGCCGGACGCCCCGGCGGTTCAGGAACCGGCCGCGGCGGGCCGGTAGCGGGTGAACAGCGGGCCGTACGCGGCGAGGGCCGCGTCGCGCTCCAGGAGCGGGTAGTCGAGGAGCTTGTCGACGATCCGGTGCTCGGCGAGGAGGCGTTCGGCCTGCTGGAGCAGGACGGTGTCGCCGAGCTCGGTCAGGTGCACCCCGTCGCTCCACAGGCCGCCCCGGTCATCGCCGTCGGCGGGCGCGAGGTGGCGGGCGGCAGCGGTGAAGGGGGCCCACACGTCCAGGAACAGCGCGCCGTGCGCGGCGGCCGCCGCGCGGGCCGCCTCGTTGTACCGGGCAAGCTCGGTGTTCATCGCGACGACGGTGCCCGGGTCCTCGACGGGCCCGAACGGCGTCTCGCTCACGACGACGATCGTGCGGGTATAGCCGCCGAGCTGCTCCAGCATCGCGTTGACGTGGCGGGTGTACTCGTCGAGGTCGACCGCCTCCGACAGCCGACCCTGGAAGCGGCGCCACACGTCGTTGATCCCGCAGCCGAGGAACGCCAGGTCGTAGTCGGTACCGGTGGTGGCCCGGTCGGCCTCCACGATGGCGGCGATGTCGCGGCTGGTGGCGCCGCCCTCGCCCAAGTTGCGGACGTCGAAGCCGAGGTGCGGCCGGGCGGCGCGCAGGGACAGGACGAGGCGGTGGACCCAGCCGCGCTGGTGCCATGCCTCGACGGTGACCTTGGAGCCGACCTCGGGCAGGTTCGCCTGGTCGGTCATCTGCGCGTTGACCGCCTCCAGGTGCTCCATGATCGAGGTCCCGAAGAAGCCGACGGTCAGGGTGCGCCGGTCCCCGCGCGGCGCGGGGGCGCCGTCGAAGGTGCGCCGGGGGGTGGCCGGGACGCCGGCGGCGACGGTGTCGGGGGCGATGCTGTGGGAGACGACCGCGTTCGCGCCGACCAGAGCGTTGGCCCCGATGCGCACCCCGGCGGTAACGGTGACCTTGTTGGAGAGGATCGCTCCGGCCTCGATGACGATCGGGGCGGCCTCGAACCCGGACGCCCACGGCAGGAGCTGCCCGGTGGGCACGTTCGCGGCGGTGCGGTCGCGGTGGTTGTGGTCGTGCAGGTCGACCATGTTGGACAGGGCCGCGCCGTCGCCGATGCGGATGCCGGTCATGGCGGAGATGAAGGTGTGCTCTCCTATGGCGACGTCGTGGCCGATGGCGACGGTGGCGCCGCGGTGGACCTGGATGGTGGATCCGCGCCGGATGGAGACCCGGTCGCCGATCGTCAGGTGGGCGCCGTGGTCGATCTCGACCTTGAGGTCGTCGGGAAGGTCGCAGTCGTCGCCGAGGGTGAGCGCCGGGCCGTGCTCGGCGCGCAGCCGCTCGGCGGTGCTGGGGGCGGGGGAGGTCGTGCTGGTCATCGCGGGATGGTCCTTCGCTTGCTGCGGATGATGGCCAGGGCCGGGCTCAACGTACCGGCTGTGAGCGTCCGGTGTCGGACAGTCAGCTTGGGCGGTCCTTGCGGACGAGAAACGGGCCGATCGCGAGGGCGTCGAGCGGCCCGGCGGCGAAGGTGGCGACCGCGTCGCGCGGGGTGCACACGATCGGCTCGGCCTCGTGGTTGAAGGAGGTGTTCAGCAGCGCCGGCGGGCGGCCGGTCTGCTCGGCGAACGAGGCCAGCAGCGCCGCGTAGGGATCGGTGTCGTCGCGGGCGACGGTCTGCGGGCGCAGCGTGCCGTCGGTGTGCACGGCGGCCGGGATCAGGTGGCGGGCGGTCTCGGTCGCGGGCCGGGCGACGATCATGAACGGGTGCGGGGTTCCGGTGCCGATCAGGTCGGGTGCGGCCTCGGCCAGCAGGACCGGGGCCAGGGGGCGCCAGGGCTCGCGGTTCTTGACGTGGTCGTTGATGTGGTCGCGGGCCTGGGGGGTGTGGGCGTCGGCGAGGATGCTGCGCCGGCCGAGCGCGCGGGGCCCGGCTTCCATGTGGCCCTGGAACCAGCCGATGGTGCGCCCGAGCGCGATCTGCCCGGCGGCCGCCGTCGGCAGGTCCTGGCCCAGGTCGCGGTAGGGCAGGCCGAAGTCGTCCAGGACGGTGCGGATGACACCCGGGGTGAAGGCGGGCCCGAGGGCGGCGGTGGTCATCGCCGGACCGGGGAGGGTGAGGTCGCCGCGGCGCAGCGCGACCTCGAGCGCCGCGCCGATGGCGCAGCCGGCGTCCCCCGCGGCCGGCTGGACGAACAGCTCCTCCACGCCGCGCAGGGCGGCCAGGCGGCCGTTGGCGGAGCAGTTCAGGCCGACGCCGCCCGCGATGCACAGGCGGGTGGTGCCGGTGGCGGTGAGGGCTTCGCGGGCCAGTTCGGTCAGGCACTGCTCCAGCAGGCGCTGCGCGGAGGCGGCGAGGTCGGCGTGCTCGGGGCGGAAGCCGGTGTCGGGAATGATCCGGCCGCCGGTGTAGGTGCGGGCGCGGCGGTGGGCCGGGATGCCGAGGTCGGTGTACGCGGTGGCGTACGCGCTCTTCAGGCGGCGGTAGTAGCGCAGGTCGGTGTACTGGTCCTCGACGCTCTCGTCGGGGCGGATGCCGTAGCGGGACAGGTCGAGGTGGTAGCCGCCGGCGCGGGGGGTGAGGAAGTCGAGCCGGTAGCGGTCGGGGTTGCCGTAGCCGGCCAGGCCCATGAGCTTGCCGGAGCTGGTCCAGTCGCCCAGCCCGAGGTGTTCGGCGACCGTCTCGTAGAACCAGCCCAGGGACTGGGAGAAGGGGAACTGCCGCAGGACCTTGAGGCCGCCGGGGGTGCCGTGGGCGAGGGTGGCGGAGACGCCGTCGCCGGAGCCGTCGACCACCAGGACGGCGGCCTCCTGGAAGCCGGAGGGGTGGAAGGCGGAGGCGGCGTGCGCGAGGTGGTGCTCGATCACGGTGACCTGCCGGGGCCGGTGGTGGCCGAACAGGGTGGGGTCGAGGAGCTCGGCGATCAGCTCGGCGTCGGTGCACGTCTCGCTCGGCTCGGGCCATGCGGGGTTGAACGCGATCGCGATCTCGTCCACCTCGGCCAGGGTGATCCCGGCCTCGGACAGGCAGTACGCCGCGGCCACCGCGCAGCTGCGCGAGTCCTTGTGGTGCTTGCGCCGGGAGAAGCGCTCCTCCTCGGCGAAGGCGACGACCTGGCCGTCGACGACCAGACAGGCGGAGGCGTCGTGGTAGTACGGGCCGCCAAGGCCCAGCACGGTGGCCAACGTGGGCTCCTTCTCGCTGTTGCTGCCCGCTACCCGGCGCTCGGGGCCGGGCGGCGGGTTCAGCCGGTGGTCAGGTCAGGTCAGGTGAGGTGGTTGAGGGTCGCCTTGAGGACGGCCGGCGGGTCGATGGTGTCCATGCAGCCGCCGACGCCGCCGCAGGCGACCTGGTGGGCGCACGGCGAGCACGCCAGCGACGAGCGCAGCGCGGTCACCTTCGTGGCGTGCTTGGGGATGACCTCGGCGCCGTTGGAGGGGCCCAGGAGCAGCACGGTCGGCTTGTCGTGGGCGAGCGCGAGGTGGAAGCCGAAGGAGTCGCCGGTGACGACTACGTCGACCAGGCCCGGAAGCGCGGACGCCTCCTGAAGGGACAGCGGCGCGTACGCGGCGCGGGATTCGTCGGCGCCGCGCATCCGCAGGTGCCGCACCAGCGCCTCGCAGGCCTCCCGGTCGGTCGGCCCTCCCAGGATCGCCAGCTGCGCGCCGTACTCCAGCAGCGCGTCGGCGAGGTCGGCCCAGTGCCGGGCCGGCCACAGCTTCGTGCTCAGCGAGCCGCCCAGGTTCAGGCACACCCGCGGTCCGGTGCGCTCGCCGAGCAGCCCGGTCACCCGCCGCCGCGCCGCTTCCGGGACCTCGAGGACGTACGGCTCGCCGGCGTACTGGTATCCGGCGACGGCGAAGTACAGCTCCGTCCACGTCTGGGTGTTGGTGGTGGTGCGGTAGTCGTTCCAGGTGTTCTGCCGGAAGAACTGGAGCGCGGCCTCCCCCATCGGGTACAGGGTGTGGTGGGGTCCGCCGTAGGCGAGGCCGGCCTTGTGGTCGGCGTCGATCCGGTCGACCAGGGCCGCGGCCGAGGGGGTGCGCTCGAAGGAGTACACGGCGTCGAAGCGGCGCGAGGGCAGTTGGGCGGCGGCCTGCCAGTCGTGGACGAGGACCTCGTCGACGAAGGGGTTCATCCGCAGGATCGGGGCGTTCGCCTCGTCGACGAGCCAGGTGACGTGCGCGTTCGGGTGGTCGTCGCGGATCCGCTTGGGCAGGGGTGAGGCGATGAGCATGTCGCCGAGCAGGCCGAGCATCACGATCAGCACCCGGTGGTAGACCGGGTCGTGGTGCGGGCAGCCGTGGCACGGCCGCCAGAACCGGCACGGCATCCCGCCCGCGAAGTGCCGGCAGTCCTGATGGATCTCGAACGTGGCGGTGGTGTGGACGGGCCCGAGGAAGGTGCCCTTGCCGGGGATCACGCCGGGCCTCCGATCCCGGCCGCGGCGAGCGCGACGCGCAGCACCTGCTCGCCCGCGTCCTCGCCCGGCCGCAGCGCTTCGGCCAGGGCCCGGGTGCGCACCGCGGCGGCGGCCGGGCCCTGGCCGTCGCGCAGCACGGCGGTGAGGATCTCGGCCAGCTCGTCGACGCCGTCCTCGCGCATCCCGGCCCAGGTGACCTCCTGCAGGCCCAGGCGCAGCCCGGCTGGGGCGGTGAGGTGCGGCACCGGGATCGCGTTGACGACGATCCCGGCCTCGAACAGGCGGCGGGATGCCTGCTCGGCGTCCATCAGCGGGGCGATGTCGATCCACAGCTGGTGGCAGTCGGTGAACCCGGCCTTCTCCCCGCACACCGTGAACCCGCGTTCGGCCAGCGCCACGCCCAGTCGGCGGGCGTTGGCCACGGTGGCGTGCGCGTACTGGGCTCCGCGGGCGTCCATCTCGGCGGCGGCGACGGCCAGGGCGAGGACGTCGGCCGGGTGGTGGTGGGAGACGAAGTGGGAGGCGTGCTCGTCCAGCCGGGCCGCGAGGCCGGCGTCGTTGGTGGCCAGCAGGCCCTTGTGCGGGCCCGGGTAGGTCTTGTGGGTTGAGCCGCCGAGGCTGTCGGCGCCCTCGGCGAGCGGGTTCTGCCAGGCTCCGCCGGCGATCAGGCCCAGGGTGTGGGAGGCGTCGTAGTGGATCACCGTGTCGGGGCCGACGACCTCCCGCAGGCCGCTCAGGTCCACGGGGAACAGGCACATGAAGCTGTCCAGGTACACCAGCTCGGGCCGGGGCCCGGTGGCGAGCAGGTCGGCGAGGGCGTCCAGGTCGAGGGTGCTGGTGGCCGGGTCGACGGGCAGGTCGTGCATCGCCAGTCCCAGGCGGGTGCCGATGAACCGGGTCGAGCCGTGGCCTCCGTCGCGCTCCGCCAGGTTGAACGCCGTCGCGCCAAGGCCCGCCAGCGCGGACAGCGCGACGCTCAGCGCCGACACCCCGGAGGTCGGCTTGAGGTTCACGTGCTCGGTGCCCAACTGCGCTCCGAGCCGCTGCGCGGCCGCCTGTTCGATGGCGACGAGGTCCTGGCGGCCGGGCCACCCCCAGTTCTCGCCCCCGCCGCCGGGGAAGGCGTAGCGGACGGCGGCGTCCATCAGGTGCGGGATCCGGGCGGCCAGGGACAGGCCGTTCTCGCTGGGCACCAGGTGCAGTCGGCGCAGGCCGGTGTCGTGGTGGGCGGCGGCCGTACGCAGGACGGCGAGCGCGTCCGGCGGGGTGCGGTTCACGAAGCGGGCTCCTGGCGGTCGAGGGCGAACGGCAGCGGGTCGATCGGGGCCTTGGCGGGCCGGTAGCGGATCCGGTGCGGCGGGCCGGCGGGCAGCTGCGGCAGACCCTGGTCCAGGGCGGCCGTTACGGCGGTGAGGGCCATGAGCTCGGCGAGCGGCCGGCCCAGGCAGGCGTGCGCGCCGCCGCCGAACGCCCACAGCCGGGACGCGTTGGCCTGCCCGGACCCGAAGCGCTCCGGCCGGAAGTCGCCGGGGAGGGGGAAGACCTCGGGGTCGAAGTGCCCGGCCGACGGGGAGTAGGCCACCCGCGTCCCCGCCGGGACCGTGTGGCCGCCCAGCGTCACGGGGCAGAGCGCCTCCCGTACCGACAGCAGGTTCGGCGCGTGCAGGCGCTGGCTCTCGGCGAGGACCGCCCGCAGCACCGGCAGGGCTTCGCGGCGCACCAGCAGCTCCGGTGCGCCGGCCGCCGCGCGGGCCTCCTGCTGTGCGGCTCGGGCGTGCTCGCCGTGGCCGGCCAGCTCCACCAGGCACCAGGTGACCAGGCTCGCCGTCGTCTCCCGTGCGGCGATCAGCAGCGCCAGCAGATGGTCCTCCAGCGGCCCCACCTGCGCCGGGGCGTCGGCGAACGCGGCCACCAGGGCGGCGAGGGCCGATCCGGCGGATTCCTCCTGCCGGACGGCGGCGGCCCGGCGGGCGAACAGCGCGTGCAGCCGGCGCCGGGCGGCGCGACCGGCCCAGTACCGCGCGCTCGCGAACCGGGCCGTACCGGGCGGGGCGCCGGTCGCCGCGACGAACGTCTCGAAGTCGGCGGCGAACCGTGCCGCGTCCTGCTCCCCCGGGCCGATGCCCAGCAGGACGCGGGCGCTCATCGCGCCGGTCATCTCCCGCACCTCACGGTGCAGATCGCCGGTGCCGTGCCGGGCCCAGCGGGCCGCCGCGGGTTCGGCCGCCTCCAGCAGGGCGGGCACGTAGCCGGGCAGGGCCCGCCCGGACAGGGCGGGTCGCAGCCGCTGCCGGGCCTGCCCGTGCGCATCGCCGGTGAGGTTGAACAGCGCCCGGCCGAACAGGTCCCGCACCAGCGCGGTGTTGAGCACCTCCAGGCGGCCGCGCTCGGCCGCGAACAGCTCGCCCAGACCGCCCCAGGTGCCCACCAGGACCGTCTCCACGCCGTCGACCGGCATCCGGAACACCGGACCGTGGCGACGGTGCCCTTCCTGGAGGACACCGAGCGGGTCGGTGGCGAAACCCCACTCCGGGTGCCGTGGGGGTAACTGCGCGGCGGGCGGCGCCGCGGTGTGCTCAGACACCGGAGCGCTCCAGGACGTTCAGCTGCTGCGCCGCGCGGGCGACGATGGTTCCGTGGTCGAGCGCGGCCGCCTTCAGCTGCGGCCGGCAGGAGCAGTCGGCGGGAAGGTCCGTGGCCTGACCGGTCTCCCCGAAGCGCATCAGCGCATCCACCACCCCGTCCGCGCACGCCGGGCAGGCGTCGGGGAAGACCGACTCGAAGTCGCTGCCGCGCAGGTTCACGCACGCCACCCGCACCGCGAGCCGCTCGTGGACCCGGCGCACCGCGTCCACGACCGTCCACAGGTTCGGCGGGGTGTACTGTCCGGCCTGCCACAGCTCCCACGCCACCGTGTGGGGCGAGACCCGGGTCGGGCACAGCGTCATGCCCCGCACGCCGAGCCCGGTCAGGTAGTCGACCGACTCCACGACGTCGGTGACCGCCTCGCCGTCGGTCAGGAACGGCGGCTTGACCATCAGGTAGATCTTCGGGTCCACCCCCAGGCCTGCCATCACCGCCAGGGCCCGTTCGAAGGACTTCTGCGAGATGCGGGTGTTCACCAGCGTCTCGCGCACCAGCTGGTTCGCGGACTGCAGGCCGATGCCGATCTCCAGCCGCACACCGCCCAGCGCGGTCACGAACGGGGCCAGCACCTGCTCGGTGACGAACTGCGGCAGCGACTCGACCACCAGGCGCTTGACCCCGGCCGCCGCGACCAGGCGGGCGATCTCCACCTGGACGTCGCGCGGGATCTCGCGCGGCGCGAAGAAGGACCCGTCGTTGTAGAGGCAGAGCACCTCGTAGTCGGGCTCGTCCTCGGTCCGCGCCAGGGTGCGCCGGACCTGGTCCAGGAGGCTCTCGGCCGAGGCGGCGCCGTCGATGCCGTAGTTGTTGAAGTTGGTGAAGGGGCACATCGTGCACGTCGGCACGCTGCAGCCGCCGGACATGATGATGACCTTCTTGCGGCCGACCAGCTCACCGCCGGGCAGCCGGATCTTGTCGAAGTCGGTGAACCGCGGCTCGGCCGCCTTCACCGGCCCGGAGGTCCGCAGCCGCAGGGACAGGTCACCGATCCGCCGCCGCAGGTCCGTCACCGGCGCCGGCGCTTCGTCGAGCGTGTGCTCAGGCATGGAGTTCCCCCTTCGGTCCCCGGTCGCCAGGCCGGACACGCGCGCGGACCGGAGACGCGGCGCAGCCGTCACGAACCCCTAGGAGACCGGGAGATCAGGCGCGCGGGAAGAGCGCCTTAACCTTTCGGCCCCGTCCGGGGCAGGAACTGAACGTAGCCGCGCGTGCACGCTCGGGGTTCACCGCTGTGAACCCACGCAGAACCCGGGACTGGCAGCCCCTCACCAGCGGGGCCGGGAGCTCAGTTCAGGGCGCCGACCCGGTGGGCGAGACCGCGCAGGTCGCGGCGGGCGTGCGCGGTCATCGGCCGCCCCAGGAGGTAGGTGACGCAGTCCCGCACCAGCGGATCCACCCGCACCCGCTGCGCTCCGGCCTGCTCGGCCAGCAGCAGGTGGCGGGTCGCGTCGCCCTCGCGGCCGCGCAGATGCGCCAGGGCTCGACCCAGGTCGGCGTGGTAGGCCGTCCTGCGCCCGGGAGCGGTGATCGTCTCGGGGTGCAGGCCCTCACCGGCATCGGCCGCGTCGCTGTGCCGGCCCAGCGCGGTGTTCAGGCTCACGCGGTGGATGGCGACGTTGGTCAGACCGAAGTTGAGGTGCCAGTCGCGGGTCTCGCCGGTCCGCCGGGCGAGCCGCTCGGCCTCGGCGAGGTGGGTTGCCGCGTCCAGGCGCCGGGCCTCGCCGGCCCGGGTCTTGTCGCGGGTGATGGCCGTGGCCGAGATCAGGTGGAGCTCGCCGAGCAGCGCGTGCGGGGCGCGCCCGGCCCCCGACTGCGCCTCCAGGGACGCGATGGCGGCGGCCGTGCGCAGCAGGGCCTGCTCCGGGCTGCCGACCGACAGCAGCACGTGGGCGGTGAAGAACTCCGACAGGGCCGTGTAGTGCGGGTCCTCGAGTTCGGCGATCACCTCGCCGGCGCGGGTGACCGCGACGTAGGCGAGATCGGGGTAGCCCAGGTACTTCAGCAGCAGGACGCACGCCGGGTGGTAGGCGCCGGCCAGCAACTGCAGCAGCCGGCGCCGGGCGTAGCCGTGCCGGGCGTCGGCCGCTGCGCGCAGGTCGGACAGCAGGGCGGGCAGTTCGACGGCGAGCGTCGCGTACTCGGAGGCGTGGTAGAGGTTGTTGGCGCGGGCGACGCGGGCCGTCAGCAGTGGGAAGGGGTCCTCGGCAAGCCGCTCCCCGTGTGCCGTCGGGAGGGCGAGTCCCATGAGGGCGAGCCTGAGCGCGGGGATCGCCGCGTGGGCGGCGCCGCTGGCCGGGTCCATCGGCGCGGCCGGCTGGCCGGTGAGTTCCGCGGGCGAGATGCGCAGGACGTCGGCGATGGAGTCGATGAACACCTGGCTGTCGAGCAGCCGGTGCCCGTTCTCCACCATGGACAGGTACCCCTGGGAGATCCCGGTCTGCCGCGCCAGGCTCTTCAGGCTCACCCCGCGCTGGCGCCGCATGGCCCGCAGATTGGCGCCGATCGCCGCGGCCCGGTGTAACTGCTGCTCGTCCATGACCGCCCGCCCCACGTCCAGAAGATCAACAGGTTAGGCCAGGTCGGCCCGCCGTGTGCGGGCATTCCCCGAAAGTGGCGGCGTCACCGCAACCCGAAGCTGCCGGCCATCCGAGCGAGCAACCCCGCGCCGTCCGTGTCCCCGGCCCGCAGCCGCAGAGCGTGGAGGAGTTCGCGGGCCAGGGGGTCGAGCCGGATGTAGAGCGGGGCCGCCTCTTCGGCCGCTGCCAGGCGCTCGGCGGCCCGATTCGCGTCGGCTCCTCTGGCCGATGCCGCCGCCCCGAGCAGCAGCAGGTCGGCCCGCCGAGCCGGCGGCATCGGGACGGCGGCCTCGGCCAGCTCCAGGACCTGGTCCACGAGACCGAACTGCATCGCGCTGCCCGCCGTCGCCACCGCGACGTCCGCAGCTTCCGCCTCACTACCTGCGCGTCCGGCCGCCTCGCCGAGGAGGGCCTCGGCCTGCCGCCGCCGGCCCGCCGTCGCGTGGGCGAGCGCTGCGGCGCACAACAGCTCGACGGACGGCGTCGTGGCGACGTGCTGTGCGGCGCGGTCGCCAGCCATCCCGGGTAGCCCCATGCCCGTCAGCAGCCGTATCCCCTCGGTCGCCGCGACCTGGTCCCCGACGGCGGCCGGACCGGCCTGGTGGAGAAGACTCCACGCCAGGTCCCGGTACCCCAGGCGGCGCAGCAGGCCGACTGCGGCCACGTAGACGGCCGTCCGCGCGGCCCTCGCATCGCACTGCCCGTCCTCCTCGGCCACTGCCCGGTCGGCCAGTTCGAGCAGCGCGGGCAGGCGCAACGCCAGCGCGTGCTCGTCACCGGCTGCCTGCGCGGACCGGACCTCTTCGACGCCGGTCCGCAGCTCAGCCCGGACCCGGGAGGAGGGTTCCGGTGTGCGGGGGCCGGCGTGGACAAGATGGCGGCGCAGGTGCCAGGCAGCGGCACGGACAGCGCCGTGCTGCGCCCCGTGGGGCTCGTAGGGCTGGCCGGTCAGGTCGACCGGATCGAGATGGAGCCCGGCCGCAAGGGAGTACAGGATGCGGTGCCGGTCGACCCAGTCGGCTCCGGCCTCGATGTCGCGGATCAGCTGGTCCTCGAGCCCGCAGTTCGACGCCAGCTCGGTCGTCGTGATGCCGCGGCGGGTTCGCCATCCGGTGACGCGGTGTCCGATCGGCAGGTGGTCTTCGCCGTCCGTCCCCGGCGTCACCAGAGTGCTCGCATGGCTATCGGGCTCCGTGCTCGTCCTCGGCGACGATGTGCGCCGTGCGGATCTGGTCCTCTTCCACGAGACCACATGGGCTTCGCGGCGACACAGTAGCCACAAGGATCGAGCCAGCGCGAATATGCCGGGGCGGTCCCGTGGGGACTTTGCGTGGTCCTTGGGTCGGCCGCGGCCGTCGGGCGGGCCCGGCCGGCGGCCTGGGGGCAGTCCATGGAACGGGCTCGCGCGGAATGGGGATGCCGGGGGCAGCGGCGGCCGTGCCGGTCGGGAGCGAGAAGCCAGCTCGTCCCGGGCCGGATCAAGTCCGGAAGGCGTCTCTGTCTGCTCGACCGCCCGCGCTTCGCGGGCTCACCCGGTGCCTTCGGCTCGCAGATGATGCAGAGCAGTCGCCGCCGCGTCTGCGGCCGGGTGGCCCGAACCTACGGCCTGAGCAGCCTTGGTGAGGGCGGTGTACGCGATGGTGCTTCGGCCGTGAAGGTGGGCGGCGATGCCGAGGCTGTACTGGTCCCCTGGTTCCGGCAGTAGCAGCGAGACCTCGTTCCACTCCTGGGCCCCGAGCGGACGGGGCTTGTGCCCGTGATTCCCGTCGTCGGCGCCCGCCGCATACGCCAGTACCCGCCAGTCCCCCGACGCGGCGCGGAAGAGCAGCCCGGTCGAGGCGCCACCGGGGACCGCGCCGGCCCAGTCGAGTGCACGCTCGAACAGGGCCCAGGAATCCTCGTGGTCTCCTCGCGAGCACCAGAGGCGGTACAGCTCGTCCTCACCGAGGGGGCGGTTGACGCCGCAGCGTCGTACGTCGATGGCCGCCTGCACGAGGAGATGCCCTTCGGGGGCGTTGCGTGCGGCTCGGTGGTAGTGCTTGACCAGGTTCTCGCCGCCGACGAGGGATTCGGCGAGGCTCTTGCTGACGGGGTAGCCCTTCTCCCGGAGGTAGCTGCGCTCGCGGGGGGTCAGGGTGAAGGGCACCTGGATGCGGTGCGCGTACTCCAGCAGCACCGTGCGTGCGGGGGCGGTGACGGGCGAGGTGTCCGCGAGGAGGCGGTCACGCCAGTTGGTGTCGATGCTGGCCAGTACCAAGGCATGCGGGAGGGTCTTGTCCAGCACGCCGCTGCCCAGCAGCACGAGGTCGGCCGGGGTGAGGCCGTCGAGCCACAGGACGTGCGGGTCGTCGCCGCTGAACCAACTGGTGAAGTCTGGCTGCGCGGCGCGGCGCGCAAGGTCGAGGGCGGTGAACGGGGCGGGCCGGGCGTGCGGGAGGGTGCGCTGCAGTCCCTCGTACATGGACCGTGTGATGCCGGACAGCGGCGCACCGTCCAAAAGGATCATGGAGTTCGTCGGCTCGGAGGCCGACGCCAGGAGCCGCGAGACCTCGTCGATCGGGTCTCGCGGACCCTCGGGCTGGGGTCGCTGGGGCACGGTGGGTCCTTACGTCCGGTGCGGCACGTTGACCGCGGTGATGGCCTTCGGCGAGAAGCTGGTCTTCGGCGTGCCGGCGTGGTCCGGGCCAGCTGCGGGTGCGGGGCGCCGGGATCTGTCAGGTTCCGCCGGCTGTGCGGAGGTTCAGGGGGCGGGCCCAGGCTCCATGGGCGGCGAAGGCGCGCAGCACGGGCTCGATCACGGCGACCGCCTCGCGAGTGATGCCGTCGGGGGTAAGGGTGGCCCGGTGGCAGATCGGGCGGCCGGCGTCGGTGCCGTAGTCGGCGTACTTGCCGTCGTCGTACCGGCCGATGGCGGCCTCGACGTCGATGAGTCCGAAGGCCTCGAGCTGGCGGTGGGTCTCGTAGGCATCGCGACCGAGGCCGAAGTGGCCAGCGCGCTCGGCGCCGGTGACGTACGGCTCGTCATGGACGGGGTTCTGATTGATGTCGAGCCACATGAGGTAGGCGACGGTCTCGCTGGGGGTCAGCAGGTTGACCCAGCCGCGGGTGAAGAATTCGATCGGCACGTTGACGCCGGGCAGCGCGGGGCGGGGCACCTTGTACGGGATGGGGGCGGCGGTGGTGCTGGCGCCGCTGTCGCACAGCAGCTGGAAGTCGCGGAAGGGCCGGGAGGTCCCGGCGTTGGGGAGTTCGAGCAGTTGGTGCTCGTGCAGCTTCTTGATGGCCTCGGTGATCTGGCGGGCCTTGTTGACGCGCGGGCTGGCGATCCGCCGGCCGCCGGGGGTGTGGCGGGCGTGCGCGCCGATCAGGGACATCCAGGAGAAGGGCTGGGTGCTGTCGGGCTCGATGGGGATGCGGTTGGCCCACTGATGGCCGGGGGCGGCTTGGCAATGGGCGGCGAACAGCAGGACCAGGTGGAAGCGGCCGGCGATGCCGCGCGGGGCGATCAGGCGGGCCGCGGGGGGCTGGTCGGCGCGGGGCAGTCCGTTGCGCTCCCGGTCGACGAAGCGCGGGGCGTCGTGCCGGAGGTAGGTGCGGCGGAGCCGGACGGAGGCCGGGGTGCGGCCGCGGGCGGCCAGCTCTTCGCTCGAGGCGGTGACGGCGGCCAGGGCTCCGCTGGCGCGCAGCGTGGTGAGCGCGTCGAGGCGGGCCTGGACCTTGGCGGTAGCAGCTGCGGAGCGGTTCACCGACGAGTTCTCACCTTTTGATCGCCACGTTTTGATCCGCATGTTGTGCTCATCGTCATCCATCTATCCAGTCAAGGTGTCGACACATGAGGATCAATCCGTGGTGCCAGTGTAGCGGGAGGGGCGTCCCGGCGGGGTCTCATGGTGTGTACGAGCTCCGCTTCCGTACCCGCGGGCCCCGCGGCCTTTGGCTGCGGCTCTCGTGCGGCACAGGCGGGGTCCGGGCCCGGAAAACGTCTTAGCCCCGGCGACATGATCACGAGGATCAGCGGTCCACCGGGGCTTCTCACCCATGACTATACCCGAATCCGAAGGAGGAACAACGTGACGCACGCTTCCCCGGCGCCCGGCGCCGGCCCGTGGGTGGAGACCTGGCTGAGCCCGGCCCGCTTCGGGGTGTACCTGAACGAGGCCGGCGGCGACCGCACCCGGGCGCTGGAGCTCTACCGGTGGAACAGCGAGCTGTCGTGCGCGGTCCTGCACGACCTCGGCCACCTGGAGGTCGCGCTGCGCAACGCCTACGCCGCGGCGCTGGACGCGACCTGGTCGGGGGCGGGCCACTGGCTCGACGATCCGGCCAGTCCGCTGCGGGCCCCGCTGATGCGCACCAAGCGGGGCGGCCCGCGCGGCCCGCGTCAGGTCGACATCAACGACAAGCCCCGCAAGGCGATCGACGCGGCGCGCAGCCGGTACGGGATGCAGGCCCCGCCGGGGAAGATCATCGCCGACCTGTCGCTGGGGCTGTGGCGGTACCTGTCGTCCTCCGCGCACGAGAAGACCCTGTGGGTACCGCACCTGCACCGGGCCTTCCCTCCGGGGACCAACCGCGGCCAGGTCGACCGGAAGATCGGCGACCTCCACGGGCTGCGCAACCGGGCCGCGCACTGGGAGCCGCTGCTGACCGCACCGCTCACCCGCCGGATGGGCGACCTGGCCTGGGTCGCCGGGCTGCTGGGCCCCGAGCTGGCCGCCTTCATCCAGCACCACAGCGAGGTGTCGGCGCTGCTGGCCAAGCGCCCGTGACGAGGGTGCCGGCCGCTGCCCGGCGCCGCCCGCTGGGGAGCGGCCGGCACCCTCGTCACGGCCTCCCCACCGGGCGCCTTCTCCCGGTCCGGGCGGGGCCGCAGAACTGTTTTCGTAGGCTCGCCCGGACGCCGGCACGGAGCCGGCGCAGTGCGGACCGCCCTGCGGGGCCGGCCGGGAGGAGGGCGTCATGCGCGGCACCACGGTGGCGGGCCGGTACCGGATGGTCGACCTCCTCGGTGCCGGCGGGATGGGCGAGGTCTGGCGGGCCGTGGACGAGCGGCTCGGCCGCCAGGTGGCCATCAAGGTCCTGCTGCGCCCGGAGGACGAGGAACTGGTCCGCCGGCTGGAGGGTGAGGCCCGGGCCGCGGCCGCCCTGTGCGATCCGCACGTCGTTGCCGTCCACGACGTCGGCGAGGCCCTGGTGGCCGGGCGCCGGGTCGTCTACCTGGTGACGGAACTGGTCGACGGGCAGCCGCTCAGCCGGCTCCTGGCCGACGGCCTGCCGGCGGTCGGCGACGTCGTGGCCTGGGGGGAGCAGATCTGCCGCGGCCTGCAGGCCGCCCATGCCGCGGGCCTGGTGCACCGCGACATCAAGCCCGCGAACATCCTGGTCACCGCCGACGGGCGGGTGAAGGTCTGCGATTTCGGGATCGCGCGCCGGGCCGACGCGGTCGGCCATCCCCTGACCGGGACCGGTGCGGTGATCGGCACCCCGTCGTACATGTCGCCGGAGCAGGCCCGCGCCGATGCGGTGATCGACGCCCGCAGCGACCTGTACTCGCTGGGGTGCCTGCTGTACGAGCTGCTGACCGGCGCGCCGCCGTTCCCCGGCGGCGGGTGGCCGGTGCTGGCCCAGCATCTGCACCAAGCCCCGGCCCCCGTCCGCTCCCACCGACCCGAGGTGCCCGCCGAGCTCGAGCAGCTGGTGGCGGAGCTGCTGCACAAGGATCCGCAGCGGCGGCCCGCGGACGCGGCAGCGGTCGCCCGGCGCCTCCAGGCGACCGTCGCGCGTGCCTCCGCCATGCCGGCTGCCGTGCCGGTCGAGACCATCGTGGTGCCCGTGGACCAGCTGCCCACGGTGCGCGCGGTCGAAGTCCGGCGGCCCGTCGCCGGGGCGGCCTCCACGGACTCCGGCCGCGCGGCCGCCGTACCCAGGAGGTCGGCGCCGTGGCGTGCCGGAGCGCTGACCAGCGTCCTGGTCGGCGGCCAGCTGGCCATGTTCACCGCCCTCCCCGGCGCGGTGAGCACTGTGCTGGGGCTCGTGGCCGGCGGCTGCGTCGCAGCCGGCTCGCGCCTGGAGGAGCGGCACGAGGCCGTCCACGGCTGGCAGGGCGGGCAGGGCGGGCAGGGCAGCGTCGTCGCGGTGTTCGCCGCGATGCTCATCGCCACGGTCACGATGGTGGCGCTGCTGGGGTGGAGCACGCTGGCGTGGTGGGTGGCGGTACTGGTCGCAACGTTGACCGGGCCGGTGCTCGTGGCAGGCGCCGCCGGCGTGCGGGCCCTGGTCGAGCAACTGCTGCGCCGTGGCGGGCCGGAGGCCGAACTCGCCTCAACCGCCGGGCTGCTCAGCGGGGCCGTGGGCTGCACGCTGACCGCCTCCGCCGTTCACGGGCCGGTCGCGGCCGCTCTCGCGGCCGGAGCTGGTGCCTGGGTGGTGAGCAGCCTGGCCGTCGGGGCTCTGCTGCCGTCGCAGCGCCCGCGCCCGCAGCGCCTGTGAGCTGCCCGTTCCGGGGACGCCGGGGCGCGTAGCGCAGTAGATTTGCCGGGCGGCGGGCACGTCTGCCGCTCGCCGAAGGGGCCCGCCCACGCCGGACCCGTCATGCAGGCCAAGCCGTCCGTCGACGCATCGTGCAGCTGACCTTCGTCGTGTCCGCTTCCGGGCGCGTACGCGTGGGGTGCGCCGCCGTACGGAGTGTGCTCGATGTCAGACCGTAGGCCCTCGCGCAAGCGCTCGCGGGAGATCCGCGCTGCCGGTGGGAAGTTCACCACCGCCATGAGGGCGAACGACGCCGCCCGGCCGCTCCCGCCGGTCACCGCCCCGGAGGGCGGGTGGCCGCTCGGGCCGGTCGACCGGTGGCGCGGAACCGGTGGCCCCGACCGCTGGGAGCGGGCATGGGACCGGGCGATCGCCGAGCTCGGACCGGTCCGGGCCGCCAGTCAGGAGGGCCCGTACGACCCGTACGCGGAGAGGTGGATCGAGGGCGCGGCAGGTCTCGCCCTGGCCTACTACCTCCTGGCCGCCGTCGCTGACCTGTCCGTCGAGGCCGTCTCGGCCGACGAGGTCCGGGTACTCGCCGAACTCCCGGACACCGGCAGCGCATGGCCGGCGGTCGCCCGCCTCGACGCCCTCCTCGATCGGGCCGGCCACCGTCTGGACGTGCCGGATGATCCGGTGGCGGCCTGCTGGAGCGCGCTTCGTGTGGACTGCTCCCCGACCGGCATCCCCGACGACATGCAGCACGATTGGGGCTTCCGCTGGGGGGCTGACAAGGTCGTCTCCCTCAGCGTCGTCCTGACCCGGCTCGCCACGGCGGGGAGGGCTTCGTGAAGCTGCGGGTCGTCACCTTCAACTTGCTCTTCGGCGGCCGCGACGACGACGGCCTCGGAGCCGACCGACGCTGGCGCCGCCAGGTGCCCTTCCTGAAGAGCCTGGAGGCGGACGTCCTGCTGCTCCAGGAATGCAACTTCTGGCAGTTGCTCGGCCGGCGCCGCCTGAACCAGGCGGTGGCCGAGCTCGGGCTGGCCGCCGGGTTCCTCGCCGAGGCCAACCCCACCACCGGCGGCCACCAGTTCCACAGCGCCATCCTGACCAGCTCCCGCGTCACCGTGCTGGCCGAGGACTGCGACCGCGCCCGCTACCACCACGTCCTGGGCTGGATGAGCCTCCGGCTCCCCGGTCCGGCGGGGCACGCCCTGGACGTCCGCAACCTCCACTTGGACCCGTTCGACCCCCGCAACCGCGCCCGCGAGGTCGCCCCGCTGGAAGTCCTCGCCGCGCCCGGGCGGCTGGCCCTGGTCGGCGGGGACGCGAACACGATCGGCCAGCGCTTCCCCGAACCCGACTGGCGGGTGATGGCGCCACATCTGCTCAACGGCCATCTCCGGCTCCCCGGTGAGGCCGAGGTCGGCGATCGCGACGCGGTGGAGCTGCTGGCCCGCAGCGGCTTCGTCGACGCGGCCCTCGCCTGCGAGATGGCCGAGGTCCCCACGGCCGCGTTCGGTCCTGGCGACGTGCCCCGCCGCCAGGACCTCATCCTCACCAGCCCGGCACTGGCCCCGGCGGTGACCGGCTACCAGGTCCACCGGCAGCCGGTCGACGATGAGACGTCCGATCACTGCGCCGTCAGCGTCGACCTCGACCTGACGGTGCTGGCCTGACCCGCTCAAGGTCGGAGGCTGTGGTGCGACACCCGATGCCGGTGCCGCACCACAGCCTCACCGTGGACACGGGCCTTCGGCCCCTGCGGGATCGGCCGGCCGAAGGAACTCCTACTCGAGCTCGCAGAAGGCGTCGTACCAGTCGCGGACCTCGTGGAGATCGAGCGGGATGGAGGCGACCAGCTCCAGCAAGTGCGGGGAGACGGGCCAGGGGTACTGTGCCGCGAGAAGAGCCGGGTCGGCCTGGCGCAGCGCCTGGACGCCCGCTCGGTGCCGGTCGTTCAGGTCGAGCTCGCCCTCGGCCTCCTCAGCGGCGGCGAGGTAGCAGGTGACGAACGGGTCGAAGGCCGCTCGGTGGGCGGCCAGGTGTCGGCGGTAGGTGGCGCTGTCCACCGAGGCGGTGTTGGCGGCCTCTCCCTCGTGCGTACTGGGCATGCCGCACCACTCGTTGACGTACGCGCTCATGGAGTGCAGGTAGTCCTGGGTGTCCTCAGGGTCTGTGCCGGAGCGCTTCCAGTGGCCCGCGCTGGGGCTCGACGACGTGAAGAGGCGTCCCGAGACGCGGATCAGGCCCTCCACCATGCCGAAGAAGGTCAGGCCCCGGTGCGGGGCGGACGCGATGAGCAGCTCGGCGATGGTCGGCTCGGCAGTGTCGGCGACCTCCTGGGGCAGGAGGAGCCGGTACTTGCGGCCGTCGCGCCGGTGCCGCATGGCGGGGCCGGCTTCGATGGCCGCGTGCTGGGCCATGAGCGCGGCGGCCCCGGCGGAGGGCGCGGCCTGGCCCGCCCACTCCACCGTGTACTCCTCCTCGGCGAACTCCCCGGAAATCACCTGGACCGTGTAGCTGTGGGCTCCGCCGCTGTCGTGGAGTTCGAGGTCGAGCACTCCGGCGGGTGTGCGCAGCGAGGACTGCCGGTCCATATCGTCCAGCGGCGGGCCGACGGCGGTGGAGGCGGCGAGCGCCCAGTCCAGCAGCTCGACGTGCGTCTCCACGCCCCAGACCATGGGGTCGACCTCCAGCTCGCCGTCGGAGCCGCGGTAGTAGTCCAGGTCGTCGGCGCGGACGAGCTCGCCGAGCAAGCGCAGGTCTTCGTCCAGGCAGTCGAGGAAGTCCTCGGCGCCGGGCGGCAGGGCCGGACGGGAGGACTCGTGCGCGGTGCCGCCTTCCCCGTGGCGCCGGCAGTTGCCGCTCCAGCCCGCGCCGTCGAAGAGCGACGCGAAGCGGGGATCCGGCAGGACCTTCTCCGCGGCGGTCAGGGCCGCCTCGGCGGCCTGCAAGGTCAGTGCGTGTGGTTGAAGGCCGGCCAGCCGGCACAGGGCCTGTGCGGCGTCCGTGTCCCAGGGCTGCTCGGTGAACGGGTCCCAGCCACCGCCGATCTGCGCGAAGCGGATCACGGCTGCGCGCGGGTCGACGCGCCGTGTCGGGCTGTCTTCGGCCGCGCCCGGCCACAGCTCCAGCGGCGCCGACAGGGACTGCCACAGCGGGATCACGCTGGCCGAGTCGCCCGAGGCGTCGACGAGGTAGCGGTGGCCGTCGTGCTCGGTGACCAGGAGTTCGAGGGTTCCGCAGCGTGCCGCCACGGTGCGCAGCAGGCCGACGCGGCGCAGGGTGGCCGACAGCTGCGGCACGAGGGCGTCAAGGCGGGCAAGGGTGTGGTCGCGGTGCTCGTGCTCGTCGGGGAGGGCCGGCGTCCCGGCTTCGGGCAGCCGGTGGTCTTCGCCCGGGGCGGTAGGCGCGCTCAGGGCCTTGTGCCAGGCGTCCTGGCCGGTGTGGGCGAGGACGATGCGCATGCCGGGCAGGGTGATCAGGGTGTCTTCGCCGCTGGTGGCCCACCGCAGGAGGGGAACGCCGCCTGCGCCTGGTACGGGGGCGTGGGCAAGGGCGCGGGCCCAGTGGTGAAGCTGCCCGGCGTCGACGCGGATCACAAGCTCTGCGGGGCGGGGAATGACGCCGAGGATGCCGAACGGGCCGCCGGTGACGGCCGGGCGGTGACGGCCGTAGGCGCCGAGGAGAGCGGCGAAGACCTGGGCCTCGCCTTCCATCTGGGCCCGGGCGGGAACGGGGATCAGCCCGAACCCGGTGACCGTCTCGAGTTCGAGGCCCGCCTCGTGCTCGCTCTCCCCGGTCGCCCAGGAGCGCAGCGCGCCCGGGCCGGGAACCGGACGGTCCGGGTCGGGCTCGTACAGGGCGTTGATGTCACGGCAGGCGAGCTCTGCGATTTCACTGAGGGACAACGGGTCCTCCACATCGGATGGCTGGGTGCTATCCGATAGAGGTGTCGAACCGCGTCCCCGTGTGACGGCCGGAGACCAGGACGTCGGCTCGGTGCCGTGCGGCGGCTCGGTCGAGGCGGCTCGCTACGCCACAGCCGTGCGGCAGGCGGTCGCGCACCGAAGGCCGCTGCTGAGCGGCGCGGCGGCGGCCGGACGGCCGAGTCGAGCCGCCGGGGCCGGCAGAAGCGGGTGCAGCGGCTGGAGAGGGTGCAGCGGGGGCCGGAGGCTGTCGTCGATGCTGCGGACCGGGGACCGGGACGGGGCGGACGAGCAGCGCCTCGGCGCCTGGGACCAGGGCCGCGGCCCCGCTCTGGTACTCGCCCGCGCCGTCGTTCACACCCACCATTGTGAAGGCCCGCGGGCTCCGGCCCGTGATACCCCGGCCGCTGCCGCTGGAGGGCGGTCCGGCCGCCGCGCCCGGGAACGGCAGTGGCCCCGGCGCGGGGGGGGGATGCGCCGGGGCCACTGCGAAGTAGCGGGGACAGGATTTGAACCTGCGACCTCTGGGTTATGAGCCCAGCGAGCTACCGAGCTGCTCCACCCCGCGTCGGTGTTCACTCACCCTACGCCATCGCGTCCGGCGCGCTGCACTGCTTTTCCGACGGCGTGCCGCCCCCATCCCAAATGGATTTCTTAACTCCATGACTCCATGTATGGTTTGAGTCCCTTCCGATCGGGCCAGCCAGCCCGTACCCATCCCAATGAGGCGCAACCATGGCCGTCATGATGACCCGTCGGGGCAAGCGCCGGGACTACTGCTGTCCCGGGCACAACCCCAAGGAACTGCACCACGGGACCGAACGCGCCCGCGAAAAACGCGAGTGGCTCCGCGAAGCCGCACAGGACCTCGCCGCCGACGAACCCCGCCCCGGCCCCTGAGCCTCACCCCCATTCCGGGGCCCATGCCGTCGCCGGTCACGGCCCCAGACCACCACCTCCCGGAGTACACCTGTGCCTCCCCCTCCCCCTCCCCCGACCGAGCCCGAACAGATCACGCTCCCCCTCCCACGAGGCGGCGTCCTGTCCGTGTCGGCCACCACCTCCCCGCAGGCCGGCACCGTGCGCTACGCCGTCCACACCCGCCACCTCCGCGGAGTCCTCCTGGTCCGCCCGTTCGCCGTCGCCGACGAACTCCTCCCCGCCGGCGTACGGGTCAGCTTCGGCGACGGCGAACCACCAGTACACCCCTACCGGCCGCGCCCGGACGAACCGGTCGTCCACCGCGTGCGCGTACACGGAACCGCGACCTGCCCGGCCCCCGACCGTCTTCCGGACCCGCGCGCCGTCCTCGTGGAAACCGTCGTCCTCGGCGAGCACCACACCACGCGACGGGTTCCCGAGCACGCGGCGGCCCTCCTGGAGGACGTCGTCCTGGCCGTCCTCCAGCACTGGCAGGCCCGTGACGACCGGAACGACCTGGTGCAGGCCGCCGCACGCCTCGCGGCCCCCACCGCAGTCCGCGCCGCCCGCACCGCCCTGGCCACGGCCGAAGCCGACCTCCACACCGTCCGAGAACGCCTGCGCCTGCACCAGGACCGCCTGCTGCGCCTGGAGGAGCTGGCCGCCGCGCCCCCACCGCCGCCCAACGCGCTGGCAGGCGTCACGCGGCTCGCCTACACCGACGAGCACGGCCAGGCGCTTGGCACGGCGCTGGTGCGCGAGAGTGCGGTCAACGAGCCGCCCGGCACCGTCACCTACCGGGTCGACGGGCCCCGGCTGTCCGCCGGCGTCGTCATCGGCCCGTACGTGCACAGCTCCGACCCCATCCCCACCGGCGTCAGCGTGCAGTACGGCATCAGCGGCGCACACGGCCGCAGCGACGAGCCGGTCGTCAACGGCATCCGGCTGCGCGGGGGCTGGGACCACTCCAGCACGGCGCCCATCACCCCGTCCTCCCCGCCGACGCTCCCCCGCCCCTCCCGGGCTGACACCGCCGCCACCCAGCCCGTCCCGGCGGCCACCTACCACCGCTGGTGGGCCGTAGTCCGCGCCCTGGCCGCCCGCTACACCCAGCGCCCCGACATTGATCTTCTCCGGCTCGCCGCCGCGCACGCCCGGGCCACCGACCGCCACCACGCCGAGCAGCAGAACCTCGCCAGGCTCCGGGCCGAGCAGGACAAGCTGACGAACACGGCGGCGGCACTGCAAAGGCGCCTGGACGACGCCACCGCCCTGATGGACTGACCCGTCCGCCACTGAGGCCGCCGAACGTCTGCCGCACCCGCCAGGGCTACTCGTCCCGATCGTCTTCGACGACCGGCTCCCCCCGAACGATCCTCCTCGCCACCCCTTGCAGGGCCCGCAGCAGTTCCCGGTCCGCGGCTTCGGCCCTGAACTCGATGTTCCACTGCCGGATGTCGTCCACCAGGCCCTCGATCTCCTGTGACAGCCGATCCCGCAGCACCCCGGGGCGCAGGGCCTCGACCTCGACCGAGCTGTTCGGGTCCAGGCCCTCGCGCAGGCACTCCTCGCGGTAGCGGGCGTAGTTGACATCGCGGGTGTTGACGTCGTGGGTGGCGAGGCTGCCGGAGCGGACGTCGTCCGCGGTGATGGCGATCTGCCGGAAGGCCAGGTCGAGCTCGCCGTTGCCGTAGCGCTGCATCCGCTCGGCCACCGAGCGAGGTACACAGCGGCCCGTCGGGTCCCAGTCCCCGCAGAAGATCACCGTCACCGGCTTGGCCTGCCGCGCGTACTGCTGCGCGGCCTCCCAGACGAAGGTCTTGCTCGACTGGCCCCGGCAGGAGAACAGGCCCACGCCCCACGCCGAGGTGACCGGCTCGACCACGCCGCCGACCGAGTCGCTCTCCACCCACACCTCGACGCGGCGGTTCTGGGAGGCCCAGAGGTTGCGCCGGTAGCTCTCCGTGTGCCTCTGGAGGGCGTCGTCGAGCGTGTCGTACTGCGTCTCCCGCCGGACCATGCGGGTCCCGTCGGTGATCCACTCCCAGGGCAGTCGGCCTGTCTCGCGAAGGTGGCCCAGCTCGCGGACGACCAGCGCGTAGTTCTTGCGGGAGTGGCCGGTGTCCTTGTTCCACAAGAGCCCGACACCGAGGTAGTAGACGTGCCGGACGCTGCACGGCCGCGCCTCTTCCGCGATCGCGCAGATCGCCAGCCGCAGGGCCTCGACCTCGGATTTCGTGCGGCGGGCTCGTTTTACGGGGCTAGCGCTGTAACCCGGCATGCCTCCAGTGAACCGCGGCACCCGGGCTGCCGTCCCGGCCCCGCCGATACTGGGCGGGCCGGGCGGGCTCGCGCGCCGCCGGCCCCCGCCGCTCCGCTCGCCGACGAGGATGCTCTAGCCGCGGTCCGCGCCGGTGACACAAGTCTCCGGCCCGGAGAGGACGCGCCGGCGGCGCAGGCCCTCCCCCGGGCTCAGCTCACCTGCTCGGCCGGTCGCAGGCCCTCGCCGGGTGCTGCCGGGTCCCGCCAGTCCAGGTCCAGCTGGTCCGCTCCCTCGCGGACCACGATGGGCCCGTGCTTCTTCTCCAGCTTGTTGTACTGCGTGCGGCCCGAGCCCTCCTGCTGGTAGCCCGCCCACCGGGCAAGGTTCGGCTTGGTGAGCTCCACTCCCGCCAGCTGATGTGCCAGGTAGATCCGCTCAGCCCGCTGGACCTTCGTCTCACCGGGCGGGGCAACGCCCAGATTTACCTTCGGCTCCTCCGCACCGGCACCGGCCGCCTCGTCGTCCTCCTCGTCACCCTCATCGTTCGCCTCACCCGGCTCCGCGGCCGGGGTGCCCTCCGCCTCGGCCGCGGGCGGCGCCTCCACTTCACCTTCCGGCTCGGGATCCGGTGCCTGCTCCCGGCTGGCACCGGGCTCCTCGGGCCCTCCTGCGGCGGCCTGCGCCTCAAGCCCCTGCGGGCCGGCCGGGGCCTCGACCGGGGTCACGGCCGGAGCCGGGGCCGCGGGAGGAGCAGCGACCGACGGTGTCGCTGACGCGGGGGCGGGGGCGGGCGCCGGAGCCGGAGCCGGAGCCGCGGCCGCGGCCGGGGCCGGGGCCGGGGCCGGGGCCGGGGCCGGGGCCGGGGCCGCGGCCGCGGCCGCGGCCGGGGCCGGGGCCGGGGCCGCGGGGGGAGCTGCGGGAGGAGCAGCGACCGGCGGTGTCGCTGACGCGGGGGCGGGGGCCAGCGGGGCAGCAGCGGGCACATTCACCGGGACGGCGGCAGGCGCAGCCAGAGCGGGCGCGGCCGGGGCCGGTGGTGCGGCTTCAACTGCCGCCGGGGCGGGCACCTCGTCGAGTTGCCGCTCAGCTGGTGCCGTGATGTCGACCGTGCTCCGGTCGATCGCGACGCCGAGCCGGGCCTGGCGCAGCGGCCGAAGCTCGCGGGCGTTCGCCTTCCGCCGCCAGCCCCGCCCATACTTCGCCCGCAGGTCCTGCCGCAGCAGCATCTTCTCCTGGTAGCGCTCCAGAGCCAGGGCGTAGGACCGGATCTCCCAGAGCTTCATGTCCCGCCAGATGGAGAAGGTCGCCACCGGCTGGAGGAACCAACGGGACGGCCGTATGGAGTCCATGTGCTGGTCGAGCTCGATCGACATCGCCTTCGCGATCGCGTGGCGCAGGGCCTCGATCACGGCGATGAAGACCAGCGGAATCACGGCGTGCATGGCCGAGCCGAGGGCGTCCGGCCACGAGGCCGCGGCGTTGAACGCGATGGTCGCCGCGGTCAGTACCCAAGCGAAGTGCCGCAGCAGGGGGAACTTGAGGTCGACCGAGGTGAGGGCCAGGTCCAGGGCGAGCAGGACCACGATCCCGACGTCGATCACAAGGGGGAAGGCCTGGGAGAACGAGCCGAAGCCCTTCTCCTCCGCAAGGGTGCGCACTGCGGTGTAGGAACCGACGAAGCCTCCACCCGCAACCGCAGTCAACCCGACACCGATCAGCCCGAACAGCGCCTTGCGGCCCCGCGTCCACTTCACCCGGGCGCGCCCCGGGGTGGGGGCCAGGGGTATGGACGGCTCAAGGACGGTGCTGCTCGACCCAGCGGTCATCGGTCGTACTTCCCTCTCGTCGAGTCCGTGCGCAGGCGCGCATCGCACATAGAGGTGCGATCAACGCCTCGGGTGTGACACGGATCGACCTCCCTCGCATTCAGGCCACCCCGGTGGCTTTGAACGGTACGAGGGATGAGGTCTACGAACCACCCCCTTTTTCTCACGTTACCCCGTTTCACCTGCCGATTTGTACTGAAGATCACGATCTTGCCCGCCTGCGGGCTGCCTCGACGCCTTCGTTACGCTTCAGTAGACCTGCCTACCAGCTGGCTGGATTCACCACCCCGATCGCCTGGAGAGCCTCGATGCCGCCCATGGTCACCGTCGTCGTCGCGCTCCTCGCCGGCCTCGCAGCAGGCGCAGCCGCCCGGCCGCTGATCTTCGCCCGCGCTGTACCCCGGGGCGAGCCGAACCGGACGGCGTGCCCCTCCTGCGCCACCAGCTACCCCTCCCCCGGACTCCGCGGCCGACTTCAGGCAGCCACAGGACGCTGCTCCTCCTGCGGCTCGAAGATCGGCCCGGCCGCCGGCCTGCCCGAACTGCTCACCGGGGCATCCTTCGCGGCCGTCGCCGCCGCCGGAGCAAGCGGCTGGGCCGGTGCCGCGCAGTACTGGCTCCTCGCGTGCGGAGCCGCCCTGACGGTCATCGACCTCAAGGTCCACCGCCTCCCGGACATCCTCACCCTGCCCGCATCCGCTGGCACCCTCCTGCTGCTCGGCGGAGCCGCACTGGCAGGAGAGCCTGGCAACTTCTGGCGCGCTCTCACCGCGGCGGCGGTGGTCACCGCCGTTTACCTCGTCCTCGTCGTCGCCGGCATGGGCATGGGTGACGTCAAACTCGCCCCTGCCGTGGGCGCACTCCTCGGATGGTCTAGCTGGACCGCCGTGCTGTGGGGCACCTTCGCCGGGTTCGCTTTGGCCGCGGTCGCCGGGCTCGCACTGATCCTGACCGGGCGCGCCTCCACGAAGAGCCGTTTGGCCTTTGGCCCGTACATGGTGGCCGGTGCCGTCGTCATCTTCTCAGTGGGCATGTAGATCTGGCTTCCGCCTGCCCCATCCAGACTCAAGTCCGGTCAGCACTCAGCACTGCCGCTTCCCCACAGGCCGCATCGCACGCTGATTTCTCCCGCCCCATACGTGCCACGTCCAGATGCCGGCCTCGCTGGCATGTCGTGACACGCCGACGAGGCAGGCCAGTGTGAGATCAAGAGTGACTGCATTGATAGCATTGCAGTCATGAAGAGCATGACCTTGCGCGTCCCCGAAGAGGATGCGGCGCGCATCTCCAGGCGTGCAGCAGACCTTGGACTGTCAGTGAACGCGTACCTTCACCGGACAGTGATGGCGGAGGTGAATCATGATGCTGATCGCTTCGCAGCACCAACCAGGGCGGTGCTGGAGTGGCTAGAGGCCGACCCCAAGGCGTCCGAGATCCTCGGCCCGTTGAGCGCGAAGATCGACCGCCCCCCGAAGTCCGAGCGAGAAGCGGCCGCGTGAGCGAACGGTTGACCGTCGGACATCTCTCCGCAGTAGCGCAGCAGATCCCCGGAAACCCTGCCATTGCCGACTGGGGAGTAGCGGCGGCTTCGATCGCTCGTTGCGAGGCAAACATCGCCGAATCCCCCGTCTACGTGGGACCGGTGGGGCAGGCCGCCTCACTGTTCCATACGCTCCTGCGGCTGCCGATGCTGGAGTTCTCCAACGCTCTCTTTGCCATCGCTGCCTCGCTGGATCTGTTGCAGTACCACGGCGTTGATTGCAGGGCCCGGCCTTCGGACTGGGCTGAATTGGCAGTACGGGTGGCAGAAGGCGACGCGAGCGTCGACGATGTCCACTCCGCTATCAAGGCGTGGACCGCGACCTGAACTCCCGCCCCCACGCCGCCAGAGCCAGCAGCAACAGGGCGGCCACGCTCTAGCTCAGCCCCGAGATCCAGTGATCCGCCGGGGGGAGGCCCCGGCGGATCCCGGCAAACAAACGACCCCCTACAAGACCGAGGAATGCAGAGAAGCCGTGAAGTCCCAGAATACCGATCGTTCGGAGGCTCGCACGTGAGCAGCGAAGTACTGGTTCAGTCGGCCTCCGAAGTGATCGGCCGTCAGTTGAAGCCGTTCCCCGAGCAAGACCCTTTCATCATCGCGTCCCTCGGGTACAAGGGCGGCATCGGCAAGACCACGCTTGGTGAGGAGGTGGCCCAGGAACTCGACGCCGTCGCAGTTGACTTGGACTGGTCGAAGGGCGGCCTCACCGCAGGGTGGGGATACCGCGAAGAGGAGCGCCAAGGTGCCCCGCTCATCGAAGCCTTCGAGTCCGGCAAGGTGCCCACCCCCCTCCGCGGTGGTGACCGCAAGCCCGACTTGATTCCCGGGCACACGACCTTCGGAGAGAACGAGCCGTCAGCGGAGAAGGTGGCTGACGACCTCCTGCGCTGGTCGAAGGAGCTGAAGCGCCGGCTGGTTGTGGACACGCATCCCGATGCTTGCCCTTCCACCTACGGAGCGTTGGCAGCTGCCAACGTCGTCCTTACACCGGTGGTGCTCAAGGTCCGCGAGATGCGTTCCCTCGAGCAGCTGCTTGAGGAAGCAAGCGACTACCCGTTGCTCTTGATCCCCTACATGGTCGATGGCGCGCCGTCGGAGCAGCTGATCAACGAGCTTGAGAGCCTGGCCAAGAAGTACGAGGTCGCTGTAGGACCGATGGTGAGTTACTACAAGTGGATCGGGTTGCGCCGTAAGCGCGTCGCCATCTGCTCCGAGCCCATCTTCAAGAAGGAGGAACCCTTCGTGGAGCAGATCCGCGAGGTAGCGAAGGCGGCGTTGAACTATGCCCGATGAGACGTCGAATGGAGTGGCGCAGCTCCGGGGAGTGAAGGCCACTCGCAAGCGCACAGGGCCGCCCCCGCCGCGTAACCCCAAGAGCACTACGCCTGCCGAGGCGCAAGCCGGTCAGTCTGAGGCTTCTGACGAAGGCGCAGCACAACTGCCCAGCGCAGACGCGGCCGCCTCGGCTGCTGATGCTGTGGCGGATTCGCCGGGCTCCGCTCCCGCAGTCGCTCCCGCAGAACTCCCCGAAGCAGCCGACAAGCCAGCGGGCAGTGGCGACGAGGACGACACAACCCTCCCTCTCGTCGAGGCTGTGGGGTCGAGCACGTCGGCCGAGTCTGCTGATGCTGTGGCGGATTCGCCGGGCTCCGCTCCCGCAGTCGCTCCCGCAGAACTCCCCGAAGCAGCCGACACGACCCCTGAGCCTGCGGTTCAGCGGCCGAAGGCTGTTGCCGAGCCTCACGCAGTAGCCGAGGCCAGCGGTGAGGGCGCTGGAACCTCTCGACCCGACGCCTCACCGGCTCGCGGCCTGGAGCGACGGGTTCAAAGCGGGAACGGCGTGGTTCACCGCGGGGCCGCCCAGCTGGCGTCGGAGTGGGACTCCTACACCATTCCGGCTGACTCAGGGGATCTCGTGCGCGCAGAAGAGGTTCTGTCTCAGCGGTACTTCGACCGGGAGCCCCTGAATGCTTCCGTCCCCGAGGTGCTCGAGATCGGGCTCCGCCTTGAGAAGCTCAGGGTGGTGTCGCGCATAAGGAGTATTCCGCCGGCCGACCTCGTCGCCCTTGGGCTCGACTGGTTCCTTCGCGGAGCGGTGAACGATCTCAGCGACATCGAGGCACCGTGGGATCAGTACCGCGGGTCGGGCACCTCCCCCGAGATCCCGCGCGCCGAGGTCGTACTTCAGCGGCGCTTCATCACGAGAGAGCAGCTTAAGGCTTCCGTACCCCTGGAGCTGCAGCTTCCTCACCGCCTGGCCATGTACAAAGTCAGCAACAGGGCTCTGCGGAAGGTCCCCGTTGCAGACATCGTGGCCGTGGCCATGGACCGATGGCTTCGGCTGATGGGGTTCTGAGCTCACAGGTTCACCCAGCAGGGGCCCAGCATCAAAGGATGCTGGGCCCCTGCTTTTGGCATGGCAATAGTTCAACGTACGTTGCTACGACTATTGGCCTAGGTGTTACACTATCCGTATCAACGCTGAAAGGGAGAAGCATGGCACCGAAGGTGAAGGTGGCGGACCGCCTCCGCGAGTTGGCGCGCGCCGTGGAAGCCATGGACGAGTACGCCCAGGACATCGACGCATGGCTGTCTCCACATCCAGCTACGCGCCACCTCATCGAGCGGAGGGGAGTGAGTCGAGAGCAGCTCAACTACTCCGTCCCCTCCGACCTTGATCTGAAGACGCGTGTCAATACCTACAACGCCGAGCATGGCAATCCGGGTGCTGGCAACGTAGTCGCCGCAGCGCTCGACGCATGGCTTCGAGCGCACGGGTACCCGCCTGTCCTTGAAGAGGAAGACTCGCCTGGCCAGGATCTCTGACAACTCCCGCCGCAGGCGGTCTAGCACCTCCCCCTGCGGCGGGAGGCAACCTCCGGCTCTCAGCGACTTAGAGGCCCACACGCGATCTCGGCGACACCGAGTGGCCGCCCGACGGGGCCAACCAGCCCTCTACGCGCACAGGCTCCTCTCGCTCCGACCGTCCGGGGCACATCCTGCGACGCAGCCATTCTGTGCTTCCAACGCTCGCAGCAAGCCAGGATCGGCCTCCTCGGCCCCTTGGGAAACCTGACCGCCGTCACCTCACCGGCGGGGGGCCCATCCTCGAGATTCACGCCGCACATGACCAGGGCCTGGTGCATCCACAGCCACGACATCCCTGTCAGGTTTGCCTTCTTCGCGGTGCGGGCCGGCGCACCCGACACGTAGCAGTTCGTCGCCAGGGCGCCCGAGGGCGCTGTGGCGCCATCGCACCAGATCTAGCTACTGAACAGGCTCCTTCATCGGCCACCGGCTACTCGCGATCCGCCCACCTCTAGATGGCTGCGCGCTTCCTCGTGGGCGCATCCTCCAGGTTGGCCCTCGCCCAACAGGAGGGCTGACACCTGCCGTCACGCCCCCTCGCCTCACTGGTGATTGTCCACGGAGTCAGCCTTGGCCACCCACAACAGCCGACATCCAAGCCGCCACCGAGAGTGACATTAACCTTTAACGGCGCAGCTTCGGCGTTAAAGGAAACGGTGGGCTACCGTCGCGCGGACGTAGCCGTCCTGCCATCCGGAGGGACAGCAGCGCTCGCTACGTCGCTCTACCGGTGCTGGGCCTCCGCCTGAGGCAGGCCCAGCCACGGGGACCTCCGCATCAAGTTCTTGCCGGACCCACTAGCTTCGAGGTGAAGAACTTGATGCGGAGGTCCTCGTGCCCTGTGGAACGATCCCTGCCGGCCACAGCCCCGCAAAGTTAAGCGCGTTGAAACTTACACGGACGGGTCGAGAGTCGAAAAATCCCAACGCTGATAAGTAAGCCGACGCTCCGAGCTGTTGATGAGGTCGAGCACATCTGTGGCCATGAATGCCCGCGTTCCCCGCTCAACTTCCTTTACCTGCACGATCCCAGCTCCGGCCAACTCGTCAAGCGCAGACTTCGCCGCCACGAAGGAAACACTGAGAAGCGATTGAGCCGCACGTGCCGTCACCACTGGAACGCCAGGCAACTGCTCCATGAGTCGCACGACAGCCGAGTCCTTCCTCGGCAGCCCGCGGCGCTTTTGCCTCTCCCGGAAGCTGGCCAGGCGCGCGTCCCAGGTGGTACGCATGGCAGCGAGTTCCACTGTGAAGCGGCGTGACTCCGCAACTGCATCTCGAGTTGCAGCCAAGAAGACACGGATCCATCCGTCGACACCTACGAGAGCCGCAGGATCGCTCGCATCGCCCTCGTATCGGTATGCATTGAGCCCAACAATATATTCGCGGGCATGGGCAAGTAGAGACATAGAAATCGGGAGCACATGCCCCACCGCTAGTCCTTGCCGAGCAAGGACAGTGTGAATAAGGGCTCGCCCTGTTCGCCCATTTCCATCTGTGTATGGATGAATGGTTTCGAATTGGGCATGCGTCAGTGCGGCCTGGACAAGAGGCAGAGGGTGCGGCTCAGAGATGAACCTCGCCAAGTCGTCCATGAGGGCGGGCACCTCGCTCGGGGGAGGGGGAACGAATTCCGCACCGTGAGGACTTAGCCCACTGCCCCCAACCCAGTTCTGCACCCGCCGAACAGAGCCGGCTCCCTCAGCCTGGTCCGTGCCGACCATCAGAGCCCTCTGAAGCGAGTCGATATCTTCTGGGGTGACGGCGGGGGAATCGTGCAGAACAGTGACCGCCTGCCGGAGGGCCAGGACGTTATTGACCACCTCCCGTGCACTGGCGTCGACGCCGCGCGCGGCTCGCGGCTCCTCGCCGGCCCGCATGCCGAGCATCAGCTCGAGCTCGGCCACCGCGCGGGCTGACGCCACGACTCCTTCGATGCGCGAGGACGCCACGGCCTCGGAGCGGAGCAGGAACCGGGCCAGAGATTCAAGGTGCGGACTAGTCGGGCTCGAGTCACCCAACGACCGAACCAAGGCATCCACCGTCGCGACCTCAGCTGCCACCTCCGCCGAGAGCCGGACAGTCCGCCCGCATAGCGCATCAGGCACATAAGCGCGGAAGGTTCCAGGCAGTCCAGCCGCCCACGACGCGTCGGCATCAGGCTGCGACTGCCACCGCTGCTCGGAAAACCTTGCCACCAGACACGCTCCAATGCTTCAACCACAAGAGGATGCGTTTAAGGATAGTCTTCATCGCGTGAGGTTTGGTGTGATGCTCGCAGACGTCGCGACCCTCTGGGTCGTGGCGCCTTTTGGCGTGTCATCGCCCGAGAGAGCAGCAACCTCACGTCTGTCCTTGCCGAGCTGGGGGAGTCAGCCAACTCTTCCCGGCGCCAAGGCCGTCCGCACAGGGACGGTCACTGTGCGCGCTCGAGGCCAGGAAGACAAAAAGGCGACCATCTTGGTCGCCTGTCGGGCGGCACAGCCATGCCGCCCGTTCCTTGCCCGGGGAGCCACCCCGAGCAATTTCATGTCTCTGCTTAGCCAGCCGACTCTGTCGGCACGGTCTGCCGCGACCCATGGGGCCAACCACGGTCACGGCTTGGGAGGGGGCTCAACTCTCAGCTGACCTAACCCAAACCACACTCACACCTCCGCTGACCAGGCAATATCCGCCGACGGGTCAAGCGGCCAGTTGAGTTTTGCCCTCATCCCTATGTTGTTCTGGAGCAGATCATAGCCGCCAGCCATGGGGCTAGTCCGTCTTTGCCAAAAACCGGGTCACTCGCGTCGCCCTCGGACTATGCCCACATCACCACAAGCAAGACAAAGTCACTCGATCGAGTGAAGAGCTCTCGCACGTCAACCGTGGGACTCTCCCACCCGCCGACGGGACCAGGAGCAGGGCTTGACCAGCCGCTCGCGCTGAACCGGAGTGTTCGCGAGCGGCTGGCCGCCGCCGTTGACGCTCTACTCGCGGATCGGTCACTTCAGGGCCGACCGCTGGCTGAGGTCCTAGCAACCGTTGTGCTCCTCGCGAAGTCGCCTGCGGGGGAGTCGCGGCTGGAGCTCACAGCGGGGGAGTTGGCGCGATGGGCGGGGGTATCGGAGTCCTACGTCGACCATCGGGTGCTGCCAGCCCTCCGGCGCTCAGGCGCGGTCTCGACCGTGGTGATGACGGCGTCGGTCGAGGGCGTGCGTCGGGTGACCGGCTTGCGGTGGGAGTTGTTGCCGCTCTCGGCCGCCCTGGCGCGGTGCTCTGATCCGTTGATTCTGGAGAAGCGCGAGTTGGCGGTTCTCCTGGCGTTGTGCGAGCGGTTGTTCGGCCCTGGCTGGGCTCCAGTGGGTAAGCCGGAGACGCCACCTGGGCTGCTCGGTGAGCGCCGAGGTCGGGGAGCGGCTGCCGAGCGACTCGCGCTTCTGCGTCTGGTGCTGGCTGCGCGGCCGGATGGCCGGGTGCGGCTGGTGGCTGGGGCGGTGGCGGCCGGGTTCGATCGGGCGGATACGACGGTCGCACGGCTGGTCGGTTGCTCGTTGGCGGATGCGGCCCGCGTGGTTGACGGGCTGATCCAGCAAGGAGAACTGAAGGTGCCTGGCCGCGGGTTGCCAGGCGCGAGGCTAAGGATGCTGGTGCCGGCGGTCGCGGCGGCGCACGGGCGGTCGCAGGCTGATCTGGAGGTCGTCCCCGAGCTGGTCCCGCAGGGTGTCGAGGAGGACCTCGATGTCGGGAGCGTTCCGGCGGACGGGGCCGGGGTGTGTACGCAGTGCGCGGGTCTGCTGGAGGACGAGGACCTGACGGAGTCGGGGGAGGAGGGCTGGCTCCAGGGCGACCTCTTCGACGTCGTGGACGGTGATCTCGTCGGCATGGATGGTGCACTCAGGGATCAGGTTCCCTCCGCCGTAGTGCCGGAAGCGGACGAAAGTGCCTCTGACCTGGGAGAACAAGGCTCTGGGGTGACAGGCGGCGAAGTGGAGGCTGGTGCACTGCTCCACGCCCACCACGCGCCTCAGGTGGTTGCTCTAGGTAGTTCTGGTGATCCTGAGTTTCGCTTTTCCGGCGAAGCCGCCTCGGGGTGCCCGCCGTTGCCGGAACCCGCGTGCGGGCGCGAGGACCGGCCCGAGCCAGGCCTCGGCGAGGTTCGCGAGGAGGGTGGTTGCCGTGGCCCGCTTCGCGGGGAACAACACCAGGACCTCGTGGAGCAGCAGTTCGGGAAGACGGATGTCGGTGGAGGGCCGGTGCTGCTGCGGTGGTCGCTGCCGCGCGGGCTGGAGCAGGTCTTGGCGCCGGTGCGGTGGGAGTGGGCCCGGATCGGGCATGCCGGCGGCCGACGTCGGGTCCGTGCTGCAGCTCGGGCGGAGTTGGTGCGCCTGGCCGGAATCGTCGGTGCGGAGCAGGCTCCGGTGGTGCTGGCGGAGCGGCTGGAGCGGCGGCTGGCCGCGCAGTTCGGGCAGCCGGTGAGGGACCCGATCGGCTGGCTGCTGGCCCGCGGGCTCCCGCAGCGGGCCGAGTGCTACGCGCCCGGGTGCGACGACCGGGTGCGGATGGACACCGGCATGGTCTGCCCGTCCTGTGAGCTGCTGATCGAGGACCGACGGGCCCTGCGGCACCAGGTCGCACGGGCCGTCACCGGGGAGTTGCCGGCGCTGCAGCCGGAGGAGTTCCGGGCGGAGGTCGAGCGGAGGCTGAGCCGGGAGGTGGCCAGGCTGGCGGCCGAGGAGGCTGTCCGGCGGGAGCACGCGACGGTGGAGCGGGCCCGGCGCGAGAAGGCGTGGGCCCACCAGCGCCAGGACCATGCGGCTGCGCGGGCCCAGGCGGCGGCCCGGCCCTGTGCCGAGTGCGGGGTGGCGGAGGCGGACGGGCTGTGCCTGATCTGCTCGGAGACCCGGACAGCGCGTCAGGCCCTGGATTCGGCGGCGCAGTTCGCGGCCGTGGCCGCTGGCCGTGCGGATGTCCCGGGCACCGTGGCCGGGTGGATCGGCGCGTGCCGGGCGAGGCTGGAGGCCGAGATCGGGCAGGCGGGGGAGCGGTGGCGTGCCGAGGGCCTGCCGGAGGCGGCGGTGGTCTGGCAGCTGCGCGAGTTCGCCGAGCAGCTGGTGGCCAGGGAACGCGCGGTGGCGCTGGAGGTCCTGCTCGACGGACCGCAGGCGCGGGCGGAGGCCGAGCGGGTGGCCGGGATCGAGCGGGCCCGGCGCCGCGGTGAACCGGAGGTCCTGGCCGCGGCCGGCGAGGCGGCGCGCCGGTGCGCGCAGGCTCTGCTGGTCCAGCTGCTCCACCAGGTCGGCACCGCGGTCGAGGCCCCTGCCGGGCCTCGGGCAAGCGGTTGGCGGGAGCGGATGGCGCAGTACGCGGCCCGGCCGCTGGAGGACGAGCCGCTGCCGGGTCTGGTCCGGCAGCCCTTGGCCCCGGAGGCGGTGAGCGCGGCGTGAGCAGCGGACTCGAGCTCGAGCTTGCCTTGCGGTGCGCGGGCAGAGGGTGGTGGGTCCATCCGCTGCGCCCCGGATCGAAGACTCCGGCCGGCAACTGCCGCCGATGTCGGCCGTCCACGCCCGGTGGCCCGCCGCCCTGCGGGTTTCCCGACCTTGGCACCGACGGCTGCGGCTGCCTGGCGGAGGGACGGTACTGCCACGGGGTGCGGGCGGCGACGACCGACCCGGACCTGATCCGCCGCTGGTGGCGCGGCCGCGACTTCGCCGTCGGCGTGGCCACCGGGCCGTCCGGTCTCCTGGTCCTCGACCTGGACGACCACCACCATCCGCTCCCCGGAAGGGAGTTGGTGCTGCCCGGCATCGACCTGGACGCCGTCTCGGAGGCCGACCGGGTGCGCACCGGGGTGGACGTGCTGGAGCTGCTGTGCCGGATGCGGCGTGCCGAGAGCCTGCTGCACGCCCCGCCGACCCTGACGGTGCGCACCCCGGGCGGCGGGTTCCACCTCTGGTACCGGACCGATGACGCGGCCCGGTTCACCCAGGGTTCGGGCCGGCTCGGCTGGCAGATCGACGTGCGGGCCGGCTGGTCCACGGCCGTCGCGCCCACCACTCGCACCCCGGCCGGCTGCTACCAGGTCACCGGCCCGGTCACGGAACCCGCCCGGCTGCCACGCTGGCTCGCCCTCGACCTGGCCCGCGTCGGCATGCGCCGCCGTGACCCCGCCGACCCGCCGCCGGTCCGGATCCGGCTGCCCCGCCCCTCCGTACGGCACCGGCCCGGCGACGCGGCCGCGTACGCCGCCGCCGCGCTGCGCCGGGAGGCCGAGACCGTGGCGGCCGCCCGCTCCGGCCGCAACGACCAGCTCAACCGGTCGGGGTTCCATCTCGGCCAGCTGGTCGGTGCCGGGCTGCTGGAGCTCGACGACGTCCACCAGGCGCTCACCGAGGCCGCCGCGCTCGCCGGGGTCGACCCCGGCGAAGCCAAGGCCCAGTCCACCCTCCGTCGCGCACTCCAGGCGGGCGTCCGCTCGCCGCGCACCATCCCCAGCCCCGGAGCACGGCCATGACCGACCTGACCACCCGCGTGACGCTCCCGGTCCCGGCCGGCGAACCCCGACCCGCCCGGTCGGCGCCGCCCGCCGAAACGGGGGAGCCTGTGGGCGCGGCGCCGGCCGAGCAGCAGAGCACCGACCGCGGGCCGAAACTCTCCCAGGCCGACGTCCTGCTCCACCTGGGCATCGACGAGTACGTCCTGGTGCGCTGCGACCAGACCGCCTACGCCGTCCCCGCCGAGGGCCCGCCGATCGCCCGCCCGCTGCGCGCCGCCGGCGGCTTCGGCGGCACCGGGAGCCTGCGTCAACTCCTCAACCGCTCCTACGTCCTGCGCACCGGCCGGGCCCCGTCGCAGGGCTGCCTCACGGATGCGATCGCTTCCATGGACGCCCTCGCCCTGGACGCCCCGGAGCAGCCGGTCCACCTGCGGATCGCCCCCGACCCCGTCGACGAGCAGGTGACCTGGCTCGACCTGGGCCGCTCGGACGGGCAGAGCGTGTGCATCGAGCCGGGCGCCTGGTCGGTGATCACTCCGCCCGTCGGCGAGGGCCCGTTGTGGCGGCGCACCAGGTTGACCGGCGAGCTCCCGATGCCCGAGCGCGATCCGGGCGGCTGGAGGGTGGGCCTGGGCCTGCTGCGCGAGCTGTCCGCGCTGGCCGAACCGTCCTGGCGGATGGCCGTCGCCTGGCTGCTGGCCGGGCTCAGACCCGATATGCCTCGCCCCGTGGCGTACTTCAACGGCGAACGCGGCACCGCGAAGACCACCTCCGCGAGGCAGCTGCTGCGGGTCCTCGACGGCATCCGCGCCGAGGTTCGCAACGTGCCGCGTTCCGAAGACGACGGCGCGGTCGCCGCCTCGGCCGGCTGGACCATGGGACTGGACAACATCGCCGGCATCCCCCAGTGGCTGTCGGACTTCCTGTGCCGCACCGTCACGGGGGCCTCCGTCGCCAAACGCGAAATGTATACGGATGATGACGTCGCCTCCTGGGCGTACCAGCGCCCGGTCGTGCTGACCGGCATCGACGTCGGCGCCCTCCAACCCGACCTCGCCGAACGGCTGCTGCCCTTCACCCTGGAGATGATCGACCCCAAGGCCCGGCGCAGCGAGGCCGACCTGTGGCGCAGCTACCGGGCCGCGCACGGCCGCATCCTCGGCGGCCTGCTCGACCTGGCCGCCGAGGTCTGGGCACGCCTGCCCGACGCGGCCGCCCAGCTCGACCAGCGGCCGCGGATGGCCGACTGGGCCGAACTGCTGTGGGCCCTGGACGCGGTCACCGGCTGGGACACCCTGGCCACCTACACCGGCACCCAGGAAGAAGTCACCGACGACGTCCTCGACGCCGACCCGGTCGCCACCGCCCTCACCCGCTGGGCCAGCACCGCCGCAACCACCGAGTGGCAGGCCGCCACCGGCCAGATCGACACCGTCCTCCGGCCGCCCGGCCCCCTCCCCGACACCTGGCCCAAGACGACCGCGCTGCTCTCCGCCCGGCTGACCTCCCTCGCCCCCGCGTTGCGCAGCCGCGGCATCGACATCCGCAAACTGCCCCGCACCGGCTCCGGGCGCGGCTTCCTCATCACCCTCCAACCCGCCCCGGACCCGCGCACCTGACCCGACGCCCGTACGCCTGAACCAACCAGACCCCGCACACCGGTCACCTGCCACCCGCCGTCGCTCCGGGACGCGCGGGCCGCCCGCATGCCCGAACAGCTGCCGAAACGTCGGCCCCGGCCGGCCGGCGGATCCCTTCCTCCATCGGCCGGGGCCGCGGAGCCCGCACTGGAGGCGGGAGCCCACCGTCAGGCCGCGTCCGTCAGCTGGGGTCGGTTGCCGCGACGGGGTGGTGACGCGGGGATGACGCTGGCTGTGACGCACCCGGCGGCCCGGCGTGGAGTGGCTGTGAGCTGCAGGTTCTCGTGGTGTGCCGTGTGGCAATGACGCTGATGACGCTCTCGTACCCCATCTCACTGAAGGGGAGAGAAGGGAAGTAGGGGCCGGAGACATGGCGCGCCCGAGCGTCATCAGCGTCCGCCGTCCACCCGGCCGGGAGAAAACCCCACGTCAATGCGGCAGCCCGGCGAGCGCGGCAGCGTCACCCGACAGCGTCAGCGTCGGCTTCTGCGTCATCGGGAGGCGTGCGGAAGCCCGGCAGGCGGCGGCTCCGGACTTGGCCACTCGGCGGGCCGGATCCGGTTTCACGCGGATTCACGCAAACGATCCGGCGTTCACGGTCTTCACGCCCTTGCCCACTGGGGCCAGCCCGCCGCCCGAGGTGTGCTGGTCGCGGAACACATCCGGTGGAAGTGGGAGGGGATCGCGGTGGGGACATCCGTGAGGCCGGTGGCGGCCACGGGCCAGGGGTGGGCGGACATGCCCACCCCTGACCTTGAGCGGCTGACGCGGGATGCGGAGAAGCGCCGGCAGTACGCCGTCGATCCGCTGGTGCGGGAGGGCTGGGCGACGCTCGTCGGGGTGCTCGGGACCGGCGAGGCGCACCGGTTCGCTGGGGAGACGGCACTGCTGTGGCTGCGGCCGGACGTTGTGGCGGCCGGTGCCGCAGTGGACGTCCTCGCGAGGGTGGAGGCGGCGGGGTTCACCCCGGTCGGCGCGAGCGTGGTTCAGCTGGAGCGGGCCGGGGTGCGGGCGCTGTGGTGGTGGCAGCTGCGGCGTGCGACCGCGGAGCGGCTGCTGCTCCTGGACGCGGTGGTGGGGCTGGGGCCGGGGCTGCTGGTGTTGTACCGGCACCGGGACGGTGATGCCGCGCGGCGCCTGACCCGCTTGAAGGGCGACAACGCGCCCGGACGGCGCGAGGCCGACTCGCTGCGCGAGGTGGCGGGGAGCCCCAACCGGCTTCTGACGATGGTGCACACCAGCGACGATCCGCTGGATGTCGTACGGGAGTTGGCGGTGTTCCTGCCCTGGCGGGAGCGGGCCGCGCTGGTGGCGTCCGCCCACGTGGCCGGCCCGGAAGGGTCGGGCCCGGCCGTGAATGCTGCGCTGGCCGCGGTGGTGGCGTCCTACCCGGAGCCGTCGTCCGGCCGGGCCGCGCTGGGCGCCGCCGGGGGCCGGGTGCCGAGCAGGCGGGGGGAGGCGTTCGCGGAGCTGCTGCGCGACATCGCCGCTGCGGGCATGGGGCCGCGGTGGGAGGCGGTCTCGCGCTGGTCGCGGCTGGTCCCGCTGCTGACCGGCGGGGCACGACGGTGACCGCGGTGAGGGGGTCAGTGCGGCTCGGCCAGCTCGGCGGCGAGCTTGGTCCAGCGGGAGAGGAGGTCGGCGGCGGCTCCGCTGTCGATGGCGGTGCGGGCCCGGTCCAGGCCGTCGGCGAAGGCGTCCTCGAGTGCGGCGGTGGCGTTGTGGGCGGCGAGGGCTCCGGCGGAGTTGGCGAGAACGGCGTCGCGAGCGGCCCCCGGGGCGCCGGAGAGCACGGTGTGGACGGCATCGGCGTTGTAGGCGGCGTCCCCGCCGCGCAGTGCGTCCGGGCCGGGACGCTCCAGGCCGAAGCGGGCGGTGTCGAACGTGGACTTGCGCACGCCGGTCTCATCGGCGCTCCACACGTCGGTGACGTCGGCGGTGGTGATCTCGTCCAGGCCGTCGTGGCCGCGGACGACCAGGGCCCGGGTGCCGCGGCCTGCGAGCACGGCGGCCAGAACGGGGGCGAGCTGGAGGTTGGAGCAGCCGACCAGGGCGGCCCCGGGGCGGGCCGGGTTCGTCAGCGGCGCGATGTAGTTGACGGCGGTGGGCACGCCCAGGATGCGGCGCACGGGGGAGGCGTGGCGCAGGCCCCGGTGGAAGGCCGGGGCGAAGGTGAAGCCGATGCCGACCTCGGTGACGCAGCGGGCGACCTGCTCGGGGCCGAGGGTGAGGGGTACGCCGAGCTGTTCCAGGACGTCGGCGGAGCCGCTCTTGCTGGAGACGGAGCGGCCGCCGTTCTTGACCACCGGCACGCCGGCGGCGGCGGTGACGATCGCAGCCATGGTGGAGATGTTGACGGTGTGCGCGCCGTCGCCGCCGGTGCCGACGATGTCGAGCATGCCGGTGCCGTCGACGGGCAGGGGTACGACGCGTTCCATGAGGGCGTCGAGCAGGCCGCTGAGCTCGGCGGGGCTCTCGCCCTTGGCGCGCAGGGCGACGAGGAACCCGGCGAGGGCGACGGGCTCGTGGTCGTCGTCCATGACCGCGCGCATTGCCCACCTGGTGTCGTCCGCCGTCAGGTCCTCGCCGCGCAGCAGGGTGGCGAGCAGGTGCGGCCAGGTACGGGTGGAAGCGGTCACGAAGGTCCCCTCGAAGCGGCCCGGCGCCGGGTGCCGGCGCGGGTGTCATCTCCGAGCGTAGCGACTGACGAATCGTCATACCGCCAAGTTCGCGGCGGCGAGGACAAGGATGTCGTACGCGTGGACGCTTTCGCTGCCCGGGAGTTGGCTCTTCGGGCCGCCGCGGTGGCCGGCGGGGGAGTGAAGGGCGACGGCGGGCTGGTGCTGGTGATCGGCGGCTCGCGGGAGTACCCCGCGCCGCCGTACGTGGCGGCGCTGGCGGCCCGCCGGGCCGGGACGCACGGGGTGCGGGTCGCTGCGCCGCCCGCTCCTGCGGCGCAGCAGGTGGCTCTGGAAGCGCACCTGATCGCGGGGCTGGGGCCCGAGCTGGACCCCTCAGCCGTGAACGCCGCGGTCGAGGCGTCGCGGCGGATGGCTCAGGGCCTCGCGCAGACGGGGGCACGGGGCCGGGTGGTGTGGCTGGTCGGCCCCGGGCTGGGCGGCAGTCGACTGGCCGGGAAGGTGCTCGACGCCCTGGAAGAGGTCCGGGAGCGCGATCGGGGCGCGGCGTTGGTGGTCGACGGCTCGCTGGGTGGCGGCCCCCGCGCCCGGCAGCGCCTTCGGCGCCTGGGCGCCGACCTGGTGCTGCTCAACCGCGCCGAGGCCCACGCCCTCCTCACTGTCCCCGGCCCGCCGGTCCGGGGAGAGGCGGTCGATGGGGCGGCGCTGGCCGACGCGGCCCGGGAGACCGGCGCGGTGCTGGTGGCCAAGGGCGATCCGGACCGGATCACGGACGGCACCCGGAGCTATCTGGTGCCCGCCGGGCACCCGGGCCTGGCCCGGCACGGTACGGGAGACGTCCTTGCCGGTGTCGCCGCCGCGTTGCTCGCCCAGATGTTGGCGCCCGCCGCCGCGGCGGCGCTGGCCTGCCACCTGGTCGGCGCCGCCGGTGAGGCACTGGCCCGCGCGGTAGGGCCGGGCTGGCTGACCGGCGACCTCCTGGACACGATCGCCCCCGTGCTGCGCGACCTGATCGCCGGCCCCGGCCCGCACTGACCCGCACCCCTGCTGCTTCCGCCGCCGCCGCCGGCGGCGCCTTCGTCCTGCGCCCGACCCGACCTGTTTGGAGAGATCGCGATGACCCTTGTCCACGACCAGCCCGCCCTCGTGGCGGTGGGGCAGCTGAGCCGCACGGCCGGCGAGCACCGGGAGTTCGGGGAGCAGCACGGGACGCTGCACCCTTCGGTGTGGAAGGCGCTGACCGCGTCGGCGCTGCCCCGGGCCGCGGTGCCCGCGGACTGCGGCGGCCTGCAGTGGGACGCGCCGCAGATCCTCGCGGCGGTGCGCGAGGTCGCCCTCGCGGACCCCGCCGCCGGATGGGTAGCGGCGATTCACGGCCCGGCCGGGGCGTTCCTGTCGCGCCTGCCGGTGCAGGTGGCCCGCGAGCTGGCCGGCGATGCCCCGGTGGTCGCCGGCTCCTCGGTGCCGGTCGGTCTGGCCGAGCGGGAGGGCGAGGGGGTGCGGCTGCGGGGGCGCTGGCCGCTGGTCACCGGCGCCCCGGCGATGACCCTGGCCGCCCTCGCCGCCCCCGCCGACCACAACGGGGCGCCGGGCAGCCGCTGGTGGCTCGTCCCGCGCGGCCAGCTGACCGTCGAGGAGGACTGGGACGCGCTCGGACTGCGGGGCAGCGCCTCCTACACCGTGGCCTGCGACACCCTGGTCCCAGGCGCGCACAGCATCAGCCTGACCGAACCGCCGCTGGTGGAGGGGGCGTTGTACCGCTACCCCCTCTACGGGCTGCTGGCCGGCTGCATCGCCGAGGTCGCCCGCGCGAGCGGCGAGCGGGCCCTGGCCGCGTTCGCCACCCTCGCCTCGACCACCGCCAGCCGCTACGGCAGCGGACCGATGGCCCACCAGCCCGCCATCCAGGCGGCCTTCGACCAGGCGGACGGCCGCATCCGCGCCGCGGCCGGCCTGCTGGACGCCGCGACCGCTTCCGCGTGGAGCAGCGCACTGCGCGGCCAGGTCAGCCCCGGACAGCGGGCTCTGCTGCGCACCGCCTGCTGCCAGATGGCCGAGGCCGCCGAGGCCGCGTGCCGCACCCTGTTCGACGCCGCCGGGGCCGCCGCGATCCACCGCGCCGCAGGCCTGGAGGGCTGCTGGCGCGACGCGATGACGATCTCCCGGCACGCCCTGGTCGCCGCCCGCGGCCGCCAGCTCGCCGGCGCCCACCACCTGACCGCGACCACCGCCGGGGAACTGTGATGGACGACCGCATCCTGCCGCGCTTCCTCGCCCACCCCGGCAGGAGGCCGGCCGCCGTCGCCCTGGACGGCGCCGTCTTGACCTTCGACGAGGTGCTGGGCCGGGCGCTGGCCCTGGCCCGGCAGCTGCGGGCCACCACCGAGGTGACGGGGCGCGTCGTGCTGCTGCGCACCGGCCCGGGCGCACTGTTCAGCGTCGCCGACCTGGCCGTGCTCCTGGCCGGCGGCGTGCCCGCAGTCCTGCCGGACCTGACCCCGCAGCAGCTCGCCGCGCTGTGGCCGGTGGTGGAACCCGCCGCGGTCCTCGACACCGTCGGCGACTGGGCGCTCGCCGACATCGCCGGCCACGCCCGGACGCCGGTGCACACCGTAAACGAGCACAGCACCCGGCCTGGCGGTACCCCCGCGCAGTGGCGCACGGTGGCCCGCCGCATGGCCGGGCGCCGACTGGAGCAGACCGCGGCGATCGTCTTCACCTCCGGCACCACCGGCCTGCCGCGCGCCGTGGCCCTGACCGAAGCGGCGCTGGTGCGCGGCACCGACACCTGGACCGGCCTGTGGAGGGGCCGCCCGGCGCGCACCCTGTCCTACCTGCCCGTCTCGCACGTCGCCCAGCGGATCATGGGCCACACCCTGATGTGCCTGTACGGGACCACCCAGATCACCTCCACGCCCCAGCGCCTCGAAGAGGACCTGCTGCAGCACCGGGCGGACACCCTGCTCGGCGTCCCTCACATCTGGGCCCGCCTGGCCGCCACCTGCGAGCAGCCCGGCGACGAAGGCCGCCGGCTGCGGCAGGCCCTGGCCGGGGTACGGACCGCCGTCAACGGCGCCGCCGCCCTCGACCCCGCGGTCGCCGGCGCCCTGCACCGGCACACGGGCCTGCGGATCAGCGGCGCCTACGGCTCGACCGAGACCACCGTGCCCGCCTTCCATCACGACGACGCCGCCACCCCCGGGCTCGGCCGGCCCGTCGGCGTGGAGCACCGGATCGACGACCATGGACAACTCCTCCTGCGCGGACCGCATGTGGCCGCCGGATACGTCGCGCAGTGGCCGCACCTGGTCCCGGTCACCGGCCCCGACGGCTGGCTGCGCACCGGCGACCGGGTGAACCGCGAGGACAGCGCGGCGGGAGGGCTACGGCTGAGCGGCCGGATCGGGTCGGCGTTCAAGACCGGATCGGGCGAGATGATCCACCCCGAGCCCATCGAAGCCCACCTGCTCACCCACCCCCGGGTCGACGCCGCGTGCCTGCTCGGCCCCGGCCTGCCCCGCGCCGTCGCCCTGGTCTCGGCCCCCTCCACCGCCAACTGGCTCCCCGCCGAGGTCACCGCCCTGGAAAGCGACCTCCACCGCGGCGTCGAGACCGCCCGGCGCAGCGGCGAGCTGCCGTACTGCGACCTGGCCGCCGTCCACGTCCTGCCCGACCGGTGGCCCGAACTCCTCCTGGTCACCTCCACCGGCAAACCCCGCCGCGACCTGATCACCGTCCACTACAGCCACCTGCTCCCCGAACCGGAGACCACCCGTGCCCTCGCCTGACCGCCCCCGCCGCGTCCTGCTCATCGACATGGGCGGCGTCTTCTTCGACTACTCCTTCCTCAAGGCCATCGACGCGTGGGCCGCCGCCGCCGGCCAGGACCCGCAGCAGCTGCGCGACCGCTGGCTCATCGACGCCCCCTTCGACGCCTTCGAGCGCGGCGAGATCCCACCCGCCGCCTACCTGGAGCACCTGCGCCACCTGCTCGCCGTCGACCTCGACGACGAGCAGCTGGCGGCGGGCTGGAACGCGATCTACGGCACCACCGACCCCACCCTGCTCGCCCTGCTGGCCGCCCCGGCGGTGCGCGGCCGCTTCGACGCCGTCGTCGGCGTCTCCAACACCAACGCGCTGCACGCCCCCTTCTGGCGCGACCTGTACCGCGAGGACCTGCCGGTGCTGGACGCGGTGCACTGCTCGCACGAGATCGGCGCCACCAAACCCGGCACCGCCTTCTTCGACCACGTGGCCGCCGCCCACGGAGCCCACCGGAAGGACCTCGTTCTCGTCGACGACATCACCATCGTCACCGACGCTGCCACCACCCTCGGGATCCGCGCCCACACCTACCAGGGCCCCGCCGCCCTGGCCGCCTTCCTCGACACCCTCGACACCCTCGACACCGCCAAGGACCGCTCGTGAACCTGCTGATCACCGGCGCGGCCGGCTTCATCGGCTCCGCCCTCACCACCGCACTGCGCACCGCCGGGCACACCGTCACCGCCCTGGACGACCTGTCCGTCCACTCGCCCCGCCCCCGCCCCGACCACCTCGTCGAGCGCGACGTCCGCACCCTCACCCCCGCCGACCTGGACGGCTTCCACACCGTCATCCACCTCGCCGCCCACAAGTCGGTGCCCCGCTCGTTCGAGGTCGGCGGCTTCGAGCACAACACCAGCGTCGACCGGCACATGATCCACACCTTCGCCGCTTCCGGTGCTGGCCGTCTGCTCCTCGCATCGAGCTGCGAGGTCTACGGCGACCAGAGCGGCCCGCTCGCCGAGCACGCCCCGCGCCGGCCCCGCTCCCCGTACGCGGCCGGGAAGTCCGCCACTGAGGATCTCGCCGACATCTACCGGCTGCGGCTCGGCACTGGTCGGCAGATCGGGGTGGCCAGGTTCTTCAACACGTACGGGCCGTGGGAGGACCCCGACGCGGTGGTCCCCGCCTTCATCGACGCGGCCCTCGCCGACCGGCCGCTGATGATCGAGGGCACCGGCACCCAGGCCCGGGACCTCACCCACATCGACACCACCACCGCCATGCTCGGCCGCATCCTGGACGCCGACCGGCTGCTGCCCGTCGTCAACATCGGCTCCGGGCAGGCCACCACCGTCCTCGACCTGGCCCGGGCCGTCATCCGCGCCACCGGCCGCGGCACCATCACCCACGTCCAGCCCCGGCCCAACGAGATCCGCTCCTTCACCGCCGACACCAGCCTGTTCACCGCCACCTACGAGCCCCTGCCCCGACAGCGCCCGCTCCAGGAGCTCCTGGCCGAGACCGCCCGCGTCCGCGCCCTGTCCTGGACCCCGGCCGGAGCCGGCCGGTGACCCTCCCCTCCACCAGTGCCGCCACCCCGCTCGCGGGCGTGGCGGCACTGGGTACCTTCGAGTTCGGCACCCCGGCGATCCCCGACGACCGCGCCCGCCTCCTCCTCGACGACTTCCAGGAGCTCGGCGGCCGGCTCATCGACACCGCCCCCACCTACGGCCCGGCAGGCGGCGCCTTCCGGGCCGAGCCCCTGATCGGCGCCTGGCTGCGCGCCGCCGGCGCCACCGGCATGCGGGTGATCACCAAGGCCGGGCTCGACCCCGCCCGCCCCCACCTGGGCGACCTGCGGCCCGAGCGGATCCTCGCCTCCGCCCGGCGCAGCGCCGAGCGCCTGGGCCGGGCCGTCGTCCTGCTGCTGCACCGCGACGACCCCGCGGTGCCCGTCGCCGAAATCGCGGACGCCGCCGACCGGGCGGTGCGCGAAGGGGTCGCCGAGCAGGTCGGCGCCTCCAACTGGACCACCGCCCGCCTGACCGCCTGGGCCGGCCACGCCACCGCGGCCCGCCTGACCGCGCCGACGGTCACCGCCCCGCTGTGGAGCTTCATCCCCCGCGCCGACCCGCCCGAGGAACCCTGGCTCGTCGAAGCCGACCCCGGCCACCTGGCCATGGCCGCCCGGCACGGCATGACCGTCGTCCCCTACCGCACCCTCGCCGCCGGCTACCTGGCCACCCGCCACAGCGGCCGGCACACCGACCACCACGCCCGCACCTACGACACCGCCGCCGGGCGCGAGCGCCGCGACCAACTCCACCAGACGGCCGCCGCGCTGCAGATGACCCCGCACGGCCTGGCCCTGGCCTACCTGCGCGCCCACCGCCCGGCCCCGGTGATCCCCGTCATCGGAGCCCGCACCCGCCACCAGCTCGCCGAGAGCATGGCCGGCGCCGCCCAGGCCGGCCGCATCACCCCCGCACTCGCCGCCTACCTCGAATCCCGCCCATGACCGGCCCCGGCCCCGCCGTCCAGCAGCCGGGCGAACCGCTCCGGCACCAGGCCCCGGCTGTTGACCTCGTACGGGAAGAGCCACGTCGCCCGGCGGCAGAAATCCCGCAGATCGTGGCCGACCTCGTCCAGGACCCCCGCCACCGCCAGCGGCTCGGCGAAGGAGAACACCGCCGCCTCGCCGCCCCGTGGTCGCAGCTCCACCGACACCGCCGCGGTGTCCAGGCGCACCTGCCAGCCACCGCCCCGGCCCGAGACCTCCCAGCTGGTCCGAACTCCGGTACCGGGCAGCTCGTGCACGTTCAGGCCCTTGAAGGCGAGCCGCTCCAGCCAGGCGGTCACCAGAGCGGCGACCGCCTCGCGGCGCCCGCGCTCGTCCAGGGCCTGCGGCCGCAGTTCGCGCTTGACCACCGCGGGGACCCCGGCCGCCAGCACCCCGGCTGGCAGCGTCCGGGTCACCGTGGCACTCGCGGCCACCACGGTGCCCTCGCCCACCCGCACCCCGGGCAGCACCACCGACCGGAAGCCCAGCCACACCGCGTCGGCGAGCTCGACACCCGCGAACGATGCGCCATGGCCGTCCCGGACCGGGTGCCCGGCGTGGTACCCGTGGGTGAAGACGGCGACCTCGGCGCTGATCCCCACCTGGTTGCCGATCAGCACCGGCTCGGTCGCGTTCAGCGTCACGTCCGGCGCGATCTGGCAGCCGTCGCCGATCCTTACGATCGAGCGCTCCTCCATCGTCGCGCCCGCACCGATCCGCAGCCGCTGCCCCAGGTAGGTGCCCTGGCCGACCGCCAGCTCCCGGCACACCACATCCGAGCCCGCGTCCACCACCGAGCCCCCACCCAGCCGGGCCGAGTCCGCGACCAACCACCGGCCGCCGACGCCGACCTGCGCGCCCGCCCCGAGCTCCAGGTGGGCCGAGCGCAGATCGCAGCCCGGCCCCACCACCGCCCCGTCCGCCAGCACCAGGTCGTCGGCCACGATCACCGTGCCCTCCCCGACCTGTACCCCCCGACCGATCCGCGCCCTCCCGACCCGAAGGTCGACACCGGGAAACCCCGCAGTCCGCACTGGCTCCATCCCCCCTTTCCGTCACCGGGCTCCGCGGCCCGGACCGATCCCTCAACGAGGAGCGCCGTGAACACGCCCCGATCCGTACTGGCCGTCGCCGCCCACGCCGACGACGAGACCCTGGGCGCCGGCGGCACTCTGGCCGAGCACGCCGCCGCCGGCGACCAGGTGCACGTCCTGATCCTGAGCGCCAGCTCCACCAGCCGCCCCGGCTACGACGACCTCGACCACCGCAGCACCTGCGCCCACCGGGCCGCCGCCCTCTACGGTGCCGACGTCGAGATCGCCGACCTGCCCGACAACGCCTTCGACACCACGCCCCGGCTGACCGTCACCCAGACCGTCGAGGCAGCGATCCGGCGCTGGCAGCCCTCGATCGTCTACACCCACAGCAGCGCCGACCTGTCGCTGGACCACCGCATCACCGCCGAGACCGTCGCCGCCGCCACCCGGCCCCAGCCCGGCCACCCGGTGACGACCGTCCTGGCCTGGGAGGTCCGCTCCGCCACCGAATGGGGCCAGCGGCCCTTCCACCCCACCTGGTTCCAGCCCCTCACCCCCGCCGCGCTGACCGTCAAGGAACGCGCCCTGGCGGTCTACGCCTCGGAGATGCGGCCCTGGCCGCACACCCGCTCCACCGAAGCGGTCCTGGCCGCGGCCAGGCTGCGCGGCGCCCAGATCGGCCACGACGCCGCCGAGGCGTTCGAGGTGATCCGCCACACCGTCACGCCGGCCGGAACCAGGCCCGCTCCCGCTCCTCCAAACCGATCATGAGCAGCTCGCGCGTGCGCTCCCGCATCGGCGGCAGCGCGTCCACGGGGAACCAGGCGACCTCGAGCGACTCGTCGTCGGCGACCCGGGCCACCTGGCCCGGCCCGTCGGGCCGGCACGTGAAGACCAGCTGCAAGTACTGCGCCCGGTGCCCGTTGGTGTGCACCACCTCGGGGGACACCGTCACCCCGGCGAGGCGTTCCACCACCACGGTGATCCCCGTCTCCTCCCTCACCTCGCGCACCACACCGGCGGCAGGCTCCTCTCCCGGGTCGAGGATGCCACTGAGGATCGACCACTCCCCGGTGTCGGAGCGGCGGTGCAGCAGCACCCGCCCCGCATCCAGGACGACCGCGTTCACCCCCGGCAGCCAGAGCCCGTGGTCAGGGCCGACCAGGGCGCGCAGCGCGGCAACGTAGGCAGGGATCATGAAAGCCACCGTAGAACGTGAAGGAGCAGGAAGACCGGCACTCGCCCAGCCCATCACCACCACCCGGTGTCCGGCAGCGCCCCGCGCCGTGAAGGATGTGAAGTGGGCACGGCAAGCGTGAAATCCCGTGAAACTCCCCGCCCCGACCGATTGTGACCTAACGTCATGCCGTGGTGACTGATCTCGCCCCCGAGCAGGCGCACCTCGTACTCGCCGACGCCCTGGACCACGCCAAGTGGTCGGCCCGCGAGCTGGTGAAGGCCATCAACCCGCGGCTGAACGCCATGGGCCACCCCCCGGTGGACCTCACCGCGGGCTACAAATGGCTGCGCGGGCACCTGCCCCGCTCTCCCGCCGTACGCGACGTAGCGGCGGTGGTCCTGACCGAGGCAACCGGCCGGCGCTACACCTCGGCGCAGCTGTGGGGCCTCGACCAGCCTGCCGTCGAGACCGCCGAGACCGAGGAGCTCCTCGGCCCCCTCCCCTTGGGGGATGTCCTGCGCACCGCCTCCGCGTGGACCAGCGGGTCCGTCGAACCGGCGCTGGTCCACTCGGATGCCGCCGAGTACCTCACCGCGGCCGTCTGGGACGCCACCCGCCAACCCCCGGCCCCACCCACCCCCGGCCACGGCGAAGGCGACTACGTCGCACCGGAGTTCGTCGACATGCTCTTCGAGCAGCTCGCCGCGCTGCGCCGCCTCGACGACCGCACCGGCGGCAGCCCCCTGAGCCAGCGCCAGGCCCGCATCGCCCTGCACGAGTCGCTGGTCCTCATCCACACCGGCCGCTACGACGCCGCCACCGGCAACCGCCTCCTTCGGCACGCCGCCAGTGCCTCCCAGCTCGCCGGCTGGATGAGCTTCGACGCGGGCCTCGACCCGGCCGGCCACCGCTACCAGCTCCTGGCCATCCGGATCGCGCGCGCCGCCGGTGACACCAACACCGTCTCCAACGCCCTCGGAATGCTCGCCTACCAGCACGCCGCCGGCGGAAACCCGCGGCTGGCCCTGCGCTTCGCGCACGCTGCGGTCGAGCACTCGGCGAAGGCCGTTCCCCTGGTCCAGGCACGGGCATGGGGGCGGCTGGCCACCGCCCAAGCTGCCGCCGGCGACCTCGACGCCTTCCGCCGGGCCACCGACCGATGTCGGCAGCTGATCGGCCAGCGCCACAGCGACGACCCACCCTCCCTGTACTACTTCACCTCCCACCAGGTCGACGCCGAAGCGGGCCAAGCGCTCGTCGACCTCGCCGCCCACACCCGCGGACGCCGCTCCCTCCTGCTCACCGAAGCCGCCCAACTCCTCGGCCCCATCGCCGCCCAGGGAACGGCAACCGGATACCGCCGCTCCGGCCTCCTCCACGGAATCCACCTCGTCCGCGCCAGCATCGGGGCCCGGGACGCCGAGGCGACAGCCCACTGGATCACCGCCCTCGCCCCGACCCTCCCGCAGGTGCAGTCCATCCGCTGCCGCACCCTCCTCACCACCGTCCGCACAGCCGCCCGCCGCCAACTGCGCGCAGCCGGGCACGGGGATGCGCTGGACGCCCTCCGCACGGCACTATCGACACCATGACGCTGCTCCAGGCCGCCCCCCAGTGGACGCTCACCGCCGTCTCGTACGGCACCGCCGACGCCCGCACCCTCACTCGGGCCCTCCACCAGGAGCAGCTGGCCACCTACGGCAGCGCCGACGACCCCGAGGCCACCGACAGCGCGGAATTCGACGCCCCCAACGGCCAGTTCCTCCTCGCCCGCCTCGGAGACGGACCGGCCCTGGCCTGCGGGGGCTGGCGCGCCCTCAGCCCCTCGACAGCCGAGATCAAGCGGATGTACGTGGCCCCCGCCGCCCGCGGACAAGGGCTCGGCCGCCGCATCCTCGCCGCCCTGGAACAGGACGCGCTCGGCCGCGGGCACACCGAGGTCCTGCTGGAGACCGGCGTCCACAACACCGCCGCCCTCGCCCTGTACACCGCATGCGGCTACGCGCCGGTCCGCTCGTACGTCCCCGGGCGCAACCCCGACATCAACCGGGCATTGAAGAAGGTCGTCCTTCAGCCAGCGGTGCGCCTTCCGCACACCAGCCTGCTTACGTAGCCCGGCCCTGTCAGGATGGCCGCATGAAGTGGAACGTCGAGGTGGATATCCCCGGGATCGGCCCGCGCATGCTGACCGTCGACAAGCCTCAAGCGTCCGAAGCCCTGGAAGACACCAAGGCGCGCCTCAACGAGATGTTCCTGCAACTGCCCGCCGGGATCGCCAGCTACACCGTCGCGGTGTTCGAGCCGGGGCACCGTGCGGGAGACGCGTCCGTCTGTGCCGAGCGCATCACCCTGGTGACGGAGGCCGGCCCCGAGCCTTGCGGCTGACGAACAGGGCAGCGGGACCTTCGCCGCCGCCGGCTGGAACCGAGGAGGTCCCGCCGACGGGGGATGCGGCGGGACCTCACCCCTGACGCTACGCTGCGGCCTGCCCTGGGTCCACCGACTCCACGAGGTCACACCGCGGACGAAGGCGCTCAGGCAGAGGTGGATGCTCCGGGGGTGATGGCCGACGGGGTGGTGAACTCCGAAGCCAGGGCGTCCATCACGATCTCATCGCATACCTGGCCGAGCCAGTACCCGGCTTGGCGGATCGGGCCGACGTGCCGGAAGCCGGCCTTCTCGTACGCGCGGATCGCCCCGGTGTTCGGGGCGAGGACCTTCAGCCAGACCATCCGCAGATTCGTGATGTGGAAGGCGTAGTCGAGTGTCAGCCGAGTGGCGGCGGTGCCCAGCCCCCGGCCGCGCACCTCCGGACCGAGCATGATCACGAACTCGGCGGTGCGGACACCGTGGTCGGGCAGCAGAGTCGCAACACCAGCAGGAGTGGGTTCACTGTCGGTGAGGTCGTAGATGGTGAAGCGGATGTTCTCGCCGCGCAGTTGGTGGGCCATGCCTTCCGTGCGGGCCTCCAGAGACTCGGGGGCCTGGCGTCTGTAGCCGACCAGGAGGGCGGGGTCCTGCTCCCAGCGCCAGTAGGTCTCGACGAGGTCGGCGCGATACGGGCCGAGTCCGCAGGTCTCGGTGCGCAGCCAGATGATCGGGTCAGCGGGGCTGGTGATGGCGGTCTCCGATGGTGAGCACGGGGGTGTAGGCGCGGGTCGAGGACGGCTCGGCGACGTCGTCGCCGTTCATAGTCTGCACCCAGGCGTGGAGCCGGATCGGGTCGGACGCGATTCCGTGGCACCAGCGGACGCCGAGGCGCCGGGAGGCTAGCAGCAGAACGGCGGCGAGGGACTCTGGAGCTGACTGTGCACGTGCTTGGTGACCGCCTTCGAGCGGCCCATCTCGGCGGAACCCCTCCTCGGGCCGAGTGAACCAGGAAGGGCTCGGGCAGCGGTTAGCCAGAGCTCGTAGCCGAGGCTTCGCCCTGTCCGTCTGAGGTGGACAGCAGCCCCAGGCGCAGCGTCATGACCGCGTGGTCGGTCAGCCCCGCTTCGCGGGCTTCCTGGTGGTAGCTGCAGCCGAGGACGCGGATGGCGTGGGGTGTGGAGACGAAGAGGTGGTCGAAACGGAAGCCGTTGCCGGTGAGCCCGAACCAGGAGTGGGCAACCTCGTCGGGGTGGAGATGCCGGTAGGCGTCGGTGAGGCCGGCGGTCTGGAAAGAGTCGTAGAAGGCGTACTCCCACTCACCAAACACCTTGTGCGGGGGCTGGTGCCCGCGCTCGACGACGTTGAGGTCGCCAGCCACGATGACGGGCATCTCCGGGAAGGTCGCGAGCAGCCGCGGCAGGCCCTCGGTGACCGCCTCCTGAAAGGCACGCTTGGCGACGTTGCGCTGGTCCTTCGAGCCGCGGGAGGGCACGTACAGGCCCAGCATTCCGATGCTGTGGCCGCCGACGGTGACGCGGGCTGCCGGGGCCCGATGGGGACTGACGGTGACCGGGCTGGGGACCGGCCGGACGTCGCTGGTGCGGCAGGCGATGACCGTGCGGTAGTCGGGCGTGGACGGCTGAGGGGCGATCACGGTGGCGTACCCGCGCTCGGTGAGCGCGGCGACGAGGGCGTCGCCGCCCTGGGTGGAGGACACCTCGGTGAGGACGGCGATATCGGCGTGTTCCTGGCTGGCGATCCATTCCGCCTGCCGCCGCGAGCGCTCGGGAGAAGCGTGCTGGGCGTTGAACAGGAGCAGCCGCACGGCGTCGGTGGCTGGCTGGTGGGCGGGTTCGCCGGGGGCGAGCAGGGACAGCTGCTCCGCGGTGAGGTTCATCGGCCGGCTTCCTTCTCGTCGAGGAAGACCTCGCTGTGCGCGTCCAGGTTCTGCTGGAGGCGGCCGAGGGTGTCCCGGACGAAGGCGAGGTCGTCGTCGGTCAGCGGGGTGCCGACGGCGGTCAGGTTCTCGGTGACCTGCTCGGGGCGGGTGAAGCCGACGAGGACTGCGGCGTTCTCGGCTCGCTGGAGGCACGTCTGGAGGGCGACACGGGTCAAAGCGGCCGGGCTGTCGCCGAAGCGTTCCCGCAGCGGGCCGAGACCGTTCTGGATGATCCGCAGCGCCCCAGGGGTGAACCACGCCTTACGTTGCCGGTGATCGCCAGGCGCGAAGACGGGCGGGTTCTCGGGGTCGTGCTTGCCGGTGAGCAGGCCTTGGGCGAGCGGCTTGTTGATCAGGACGCTCGCGCCGAGGGAGGCAGCAAGGGCGAAGACGTCCGGACGGCCCGCGGCGGGCGGTGGGGTCAGGGCGTTGAACCGGGCCGCGAGGTAGTCCGGGCGGATCTGCTCGGCGAGGTAGGCGAACCGGGCGTACTTGTCGCCTCGCTGGTCCTTGGCGACGGTGACCCGCTCGGTGGCGTGGCGGTGCGGGCCGCGCATCCCGATTGCGGTGATCAGGCCCTGACGCTGGAAGTCGCGCATCTGGGCGACGGCCTCCCCCAGGTAGCGGTCGTCGGGTCCGAAGTCGGCGTTGTGGAGGAAGTAGATGTCGAGACGGTCGGTGCGCAGGTTCTCCAGGGTCGTCTCGAGCTGGCGGCGCATGGCCGAGGGGAGGTAGGCGTGCCGGGCGGTGCCCCGGTGGTAGCCGACCTTGGAGGACAGCACCACGCTGTCGCGGGGGACGGTGGCGACGAAGTCACCGATGATCCGCTCGGAGTGCCCGTGCCCGTACACGTCGGCGGTGTCGATGAGGTTGGCGCCGAGTTCGTGGGCCCTCTCCAGGCCGCGGCGGGATGCGTCGTCGTCGGCCGTGGACCAGCCCATGGGCAGCCCGAGGTTGTTGTCGGCGCCGCCCACGGCCCAGGCGCCGACCCCGATCGGATGAACGGACAAGCCGCGAGCGAGCGTACGGCGCGCGATGGAAGTCGGAGCACTCACAGGAAGTACCTCTTAACTCTCAATTAGTTGCAAACAATGATGAATCGCTTCGGGGAGTGAGTATGGTGCCTCGCGTGACGACACAACCTCCCTTCACCGAACTTGACTTGAACGCGATCGCCGGACGGCGCTGGGTCGACCGTGGCGACTTCACGGACGCTGAGTTCGCCCGCGCCCGCGCCTTCTACGAGGAGATGCGGGTCCACGACGACCGCCTGGAGCAGGTGCGCGCGGACGCGGCCGCCATGATCAGCGAGTGGACCGGGCACAAGCCGCGCGACGTCGGCAGCTTCGGCACCCGCCTGAACCTGGAGACCTCGGACCTGGACCTGGGCATCGGCTACCCGGTCGAGGACCGCGACCGGCTGCGGGCGGCCCTCGCGCCGCACACGACGTTCCTGGGCGAGCGCAAGACCCGCTACTCCACCTCCCGGCTCGTCTTCTCCTTCCATCTGGACGGCATCGAGATCGACCTGAGCGCGCTCACGGTCGAGGACTTCGCTGTCGCCTGCCGGATGCTCGATCAGATCGACGTGACCATGACCCCCGACGAGCGCATCGCGCACACCTGGGTCAAGCACCTGCTGCGCAGCTCCGGCCGGACTGAGGAGTACGCGACCTGGAAGCTGACCACGTACGCCCGCTTCTGCCCGGAGTTCAACTGGGTGCCGATTCCGGAGAAGATCGGCGGCGCCTGAGCGCGACGGCCTGGGTGCCCCGCTCGTGGCAGTGCGGCGGGGCACCCAGGCTCGGCGGCGGCTCAGTCGGCGCACGAGTCCCCTGCGTTGATCAGCTCCCAGCCGGCCGTCGCCTCCCACCGGCTGTACACCCCGGCCAGCGTGGCCGCGTGCTCGCCGGTGAGGTGCGTCGTGACCTCGCGCACTGTAGGGGCCATCTGCTCGCGCAGACTCCCGGCCCGCGCCTCGAGCGTCGCCTCGATCCGAGAGGCGAGCACCGGTTCCTGCTCCGGCTGGTCCAGGTCGTGCTGCTCGATCGCGGCGATCAGGTCGCCCAGCACCTGGTAGGCGGCGTCCTTCAGCACGACGCGGGCCTGGCGGACGGCATGCCGCGGTGCATCGTCGAGGACCTTCTCCAGGCTCTTGAAGGTGTAGTCCAGCGCGAAGTGGCGGTCCACCCACCGCTGTGCCCAGCTGCTGGCCACGCCGATGCGCCAGTCCAGGTACCGGCAGGCGACCCGGCCCATCAGCGGCTCTTCCGCCCCGGTGAGGCCCTCGGCGGCGGCCATCCGGGTGTAGGCGGCGCCGATGAGGGACTCCATGCTGACGAGCATGTAACTGATGCCGGTGTGCAGCGCCCGGCCGGTGGTGTGCTCCGCGACCCAGGCGTCGTCGCGGACCCCGCGGACGATGTCGGCCGCCGGCAGTCCGGGCTGTGGCCGCAGCAGCAGATCGGTCCGGCCCTGGAAGGCGTGAGTCTCCTTCAGCTCCTCCAGGGTCATCAGCGGGTCGAAGGTGATGTAGGTGTAGCGGGTGGGCACGCCCAGCGCCGACAGGGTGCGGATGGCGACCGCGTTCTGCTCGGCGGTGTTCTCCTTGTTGAACCGGTCCAGGATGGAGTCCACGCCCGACTCGACGCCGAAGAGCATCCGGCGCAGTCCCAGGTCCATCAGGGTGCGCCACATGGCGACCCGCTCGATGTGCCAGGTCTCGTCCATGTCGGGGTGCGTGACCTGGTCGATGCGGCAGCTCGACTCCCAGCGGAAGCCCGCCCGGTGGAACGCGGCGGCCAGGGCCAGGATGCGGGGCACGACCTGTTCGCCGCGGCCGATGATCTCCTCGTCGACCAGGTACGCGGTCCGCGAGACCTGGGGGAACTCGTCGAAGACGCGGCGGATCCAGGCCAGGATCCAGCAGCCGGCCAGCGGGTCCGGACCGTTCCAGATGCCCTTGTGCCCTCGCGGGCAGAAGCTGCAGGTGTTGGTGCAGCCCCGGCTCATCTCCAGCTGGGCCACCCCGTGCAGCTGGAGGGTGCGGTGCAGGAGGTCGAGCTCGGGAAGGATGTCGGCGGCGGCGACGGCGGCGCGCAGCTTGGCCGTGCGGCGGGCCGCGATGCCGAGTCCGCCGCCGCGCGGGGCGCCGTTGTAGCCGAGCCCGGGTATGTCGGTGAGGGGGATCTCACCGTGCCAGTAGGCCAGGAGGCTCTGCATGGTGGGTTCGCCGGCCGAACGGGCGATCAGGAGCTTCGGGTACTTCGCCAGGAGCAGGCCCTCGTTGCGGGCCACCAGACTGCCCCCGGCGATGACCAGCGGCGGCTCGGGTAAGGCGTAGGCCGCGTCGAGGACTTCTTCGAGAAGGTCGTGCTGGCCGAAGGTGGCGCTGATACCGAGGATGTCCGGGGGCGCGGTGGTGACCTGCTTGAGGAGGTCCTCCGGGGTGGTGCCCAGCTGCATGTCGACCAGGGCGACGGTGCCGGTCATGGTGGCGCGCGCGGCTCGGGCGACGTCGCTGATGCCGAGCGGGAAGCGGGGCAGGGGGAAGTTCTCGGGGTGGTAGAGCGCCGCGAGCAGCACGTCGGGCTTGCTCAGGCGTTCCACCGCGCTCTCGTCGAGGACGGCGGCCGAGAGCCAGGAGTCCGGCTGGTCGATCGCGAGCCGGCGACGGGTCCACTCGGGCCAGGCCCTGTCGGAGTGCGGCCGGCCGGACAGGTCGGCCATCGTCCACCAGCCGCCGCCGGTCTCCAGCAGCACCAGCCGCCGGTCGAGCGTGCCGGTGACGCGGACCCGCAGGGCGTGCTCGGCGTAGCGGTCCTCGATGAAGGTGCGAAGGTCGTTGGGGGTCAGGAGCAGGAGCTCCAAAGCACCGATCTCCTGGGCGTCGTCGGGGTCGATAGGCGGCGCCGCGGGGAACGCGTGCTCCAGGACGGTGGCCAGCCGTACGGCCTGTTCCCGGACCGGGGAGTCGTTCATTAGCAGTGCCCTTCGGAGAGTGCGGATCGTGGGACGGTGCGTGCAGCTCCAGGTCGGGGGTTGCTTGTCGCGGCGGACCGGAGGGTCGGGGTTTCCGGTGCCTCGTTCTCGTTGCGGCGCCGTGCCGGGTGGCAGCCCGCGGCGAAGTCGCCGGGCGCGAGGGTGGTGCCCGCGTTGGTCAGCGGGTGCCTGCCGGGTGGCGTTGTGGTGACGGGGCGGGCCGGGCGGTTGAGCACAGCGGTGGTTGTGACGGCCATGCGCAAGGTCCTTCAGGGCAGGGCCCACCAGCCCCGGGGCGTCAGGAGATCCCCGGGGGTGGGCGGGCGCTATGGGGTATCGGGGTCAGGTGGTGCGGGTCTGGCAGTAGGCGGCCAGGTCGCCCGGGGTGGACAGGATTCGTTCCGGTGCGGCGGCGGCGAGGTCCTCGTGGCTCGCGTAGCCGTAGGCGACGGCGATCGCCGTCAGACCGGCGGCGTGGGCGTGGAGGACATCGCTGCCGGTATCGCCGACGTACGCGGTGGCTCCGTGCCGGGTGAGCAGGAGACGGAGCTTGTCGGTCTTGCTGCCGGGCTCGTCCCGGGATAGCAGTACGCGGGGCATCGCCTCGGCGGGAAGGTCGCGTGCGAGCAGGCCGTGCACGGTGCTGCGGTGGCTTCCGGTGACCACCGCGTACCCGGGCCCGGCGGCCAGTTCGGCCAGCGGGCCGATCATCTCCGCGATGACGCCGTGCGGCTCGTCGGCGGCGGCCCGGGCGGTCAGCTCGGCGTGCCGCTTCCAGAACCGCTCGGCGGTCTCGAAGTCGATCCAGCGGGTCAGGGAGGCGCTCAGCACGCCCTGGTACACGACGGGCAGGTTCTCCGGGCCGGCCAGGTCGGGCAGCTTGTCCAGCTCCATCTCCTGGCGGGCGTCCTGGTAGCAGCGCCAGGCCCGGGCGCGGGAGTCGTGCAGGACTCCGTCGAAGTCGAAGGTGAGCATCAGCCCACCTCGCTCAGGGAGACCACGGGCACCCCGCACCAGCCGAGGAGCCCGGGGCGGGGCAGCAGCCGGGAGAGCTCCACCAGCGCCTCGCCGGCCTGGGGCCAGGACGACGGTGCGCCCAGCGGGGCGAGCAGCAGCACGTCCCCCTCCCGGACCGACTGGAAGAAGCCGCCGTCGGTCCACTGCGTGACGGCTTTCAGCGTCATCTCCATCTCCTCGCTCGTCGGGCCGGGTCGGAGTTCGGCGGCGGGGGTGCCGCCGAAAGGCAGCCGCGGCTCCACCAGCGCGCCGGGCTGCTGCGCCCACCGGTGGACGACACCCGGTGCGGCCGCCTCACGGTCGGCCGACGTGGCGGCCAGCAGGTCCTGGACGATGGCGGCCGCCTGGGACATGCCGCGCTGAAGCCGGTACGCCTCCACAGCCATCTCGCCGGCGCGGTGGGCGTTGTAGGTGCGCGGGAGCTGGCCCCCGCGGGCCGTGCCGTAGCACAGCAGCGCGACCGCGAGCGCCGAGTACCAAATTTGGTGACCACCGGGCAGGCGCCGGGCGACGCTCTCGGTGACGGCTTCCAAACCGCCGAACGCGACGGCGAGGGCTGCCAGGTCGAGCAGCGGTGTGAGCAGCTCGTTGTCGCGGCGGTAGGAGTGGGCGAGGTGACCGGTCTTGCGCAGGCGTCCGCCGTGGTCGAGGAACCACTTCTCCGCCTCGCACCGGTTGTCGGGCAGCGCGGGGCCGAGTCCAGACAGCAGACGGTGCAGCAGCGCGGCGGACGCTTCCTCGTCCGCTCCGGTCAGGGCCTGGGCCACCGCACGGAGGACCGTGGGCAGCGGCCGGTCGGGCCGGGCGGGCTCCACGGTGAGCTGCTGGGCGCGGGCGAGAACGTAGTCCACCGCCTCTTCCAGCAGGTGCGGTGCCGGCTCCGGGCCCAGTGCCGCCATGGGGACGAGGTCCTCGCTGACCACGAGCGAGGGGGCCACGGCGAGCGTGGCCGGAGGAAGGGGACTGCGCAGTGCACGGGCCGCGGAGCGGGCCGCGTCGCCGAAGATTCCCGGTGGCACCCACCCGGCGACCGCGTGCCGGACACCGCAGGCGGTGCGCAGCCGGATGGCAGCCCGGGCCGGCGAGCGGCGCCGCACCCCCGGCCACGGGACCAGGGCTGAGTTCTCCCGCCCGGGCACGAGGCCGTCCACAACCGGCGCCCCCTCCGCCCCCAGCCAGTCGGCCTCGGCCGTCAAGTAGGCGGCGAGCGCCTCGGGCTTCAGGCGGCGGGTGGACTGCCAGTCCTCGCGCGGCAGCACGGTGACCGTGAGCCCCGCCAGGCGCAGTCCCTCGACATCGGCAGCCGCGAACACCGGCACCAGCACCTCGGCCCCGGCCGCTCCCGGGACCTCGCGGGCGAGAGCCAGCAGCGTCTGCCCGGTCAGTGGTGGATCGTCCACCAGCAGCACCCGCCGGTCGCCGACCTCGGGCTTCTCACCGGCCCGCACGCTTGCCACCCGCACATCCACGCCCTCGGCCTCCAGGCCGGCGGCGACCAGCGGCGCCAGATACGCCCCGCCGGTGCGCACACCCGCCACGAGGACCGGGCCGGACCAGTCCCGGTTCTCCAGCCACGTCCGGGCCAGCCGGACCGCGTCCTGCCACTCCACTCCCTGGACGGCCAGCGACGCCGGAAGACGCACGAACGACTCGTCCCGCGCCAGCCGGCTGGGAACGCGGTCGGTCTCGGGCGCGATGAGGGTGTCCTCGCCGGCCGCGAGTAGTCGGCCCGCGCGCAGGGTCATGTCCCGCAGGGTCCCCGCCCCCGGCAGACCGGTGTCGCAGGAGCGGATCCACAGGGCGGCCAGCGACTCGTAGCAGCGCAGGGCCGGCATGGGCTGCCCCGCCCGGGACGCGAGGTCCCGGGCGAGGTGGCCGATCGTCAGCGGCGGGATGGCCGATGGCGTGCTCATGCGCTGGCCTCGCGGCGGGCCACGGCGTGCACCAGACGGCCCAGCTCGCGGTACGGGCTGCGGCTGGAGGCCGCCCACTCCGTCTCGAGCGCCTCCCGGTACTCGTCCTCGGTGGGCTTCCAGTCGTTGCGGTGGTCGTGGAAGATCCGCACGCCCTGCCACGGCAGCGGCGTGAGCCCGTTGACGCGGGCGAGGTCGTCCAGGTGCTCGGGGGTGTCGCCCCGGGTGGTGATGCCGAGGTTGCCCACGCTGGCGGCCTGCCCGCTCTCGATCTGCGCCCGGGCCGACGCGTAGTCGCCGGACAGGGCCTCGCGCACGCCCACGGCCAGCTGGTTCTTCGTCAGCACGCTGAGGACGCCGCCGACGGCGACGAGACGGGCGAGGTGAGCGAGCGGGGCGACGGAGTCGGCCAGGTACATCACCACGCCGTGGCAGACCACCGCGTCGAACGCGCCGTCCTCGAACGGCAGGTTGTAGATGTCGCCCTCGGCCAGCGTCACCCGCCCGGCGATCGCCGGGTCGGCGGCGACCCGGTCGGCCGCGGAGGTGAGCATGCCGGAAGACTTCTCCACGCCGGTCACATGGTGGCCGGCGGCCGCGAGGCGCAGCACCATCTCCCCGTCGCCGCAGCCGACGTCCAGCACGCGGGCGGAGCGTTCGCCGAGCTCGGCGAGGACCCGGCGCGCGGTGATGTCGTGGCGCAGCCGGCCGCGGCCGCCGCTGGAGTACGCGGCGTAGCCGCTACCGACGGTCGCGAAGTCGGAGGAGGAGGCTGTGGTCATGGGGTGAACTCCTTCTTGAGGGTGGGCCAGTGTTCGACGAGAAAGCGGAACGAGGGGTAACGGCCTCCGGTCGCCAAGGCTTCACCGGCCGCTCCGGAGGGGGTGAAGGTGCCCGCGCGCAGCGCCTGGCGGACACGGACCAGGCGCGGGATCCGGGCAGCCAGCTCCGGCACCCGGGCCCGGGCGTCAGCGGCCGGCAGCCAGGCCGCCAGCTGCTGCGGGCGCATCTCCTCCCACACCACGACGTCCGCGAGCCCGACGCCCAGGCGCACGGCGAGGAAGTGCGGCACCGCGGTCGTCCCCGGCGAGGCGCCGCGGTGGCCGAGTGTGGTGACGGTGCCGGGGTAGTTGCTGCGCAGGGCGGTCAGGTGGTCGGCGAACACGGCGCTGAGGTTGCACGCCAGGCAGCCGCACACCGAGCGGGTTCCGGTGAGGTCGCCGAGGGTGAAGATCCGCTCAGCCACGTCCGCCGCCGGCGGCCGGGCCGTAGAGGCGGTAGTAGTCGTCGACGATGCCGGCCTCGGCGAGGATCAGGTTGGTCGCGGCCACGTTGTGGCCGGGCCGCAGCCGCTCGTCGCCGCGGGCCAGGGCCTCCGCGCCGACTGCGAGCCCGGCCAGGACCAGGTCGACGTAGCGGTTGGACAGGGACTCGGCGTAGTGGAAGTTGATCGGCATGCCGTGCCCGAGGACGACGATCTCCGGGCCGTTACTGGCGAGCTGGTAGCCGGTGCCGAGCACGCCGCGGTCGGTGACCTGGGTGCTGCCCGTGCGCAGTTCGTCGAGGTCGAATTCGAAGTTCCTGCTGGTGGTGCTGACCAGGAACGACCGGTCAGGCAGGAGCCGGGCCTCGCGGGCGCCGAAGCTGCGGCTCCCGACGCAGCCGACGACCAGCCGCGGCCGGTGCATGCGCACCAGTTGGTCCAGTGACCGGCCGGTGAGGAAGCCCTCCTCGTGCGCGGCGACCAGACGGGTGATGTCGGAGTCGAACACCGCGACCCGCATGCGCCGGTTGTCCAGGACGCGGGCGACCTCGTGCCCGATACGACCGAAGCCGAGCACGAGCGCGGCCTGGCCCTCAAGCTTCTCGTCCGGCAGCAGCCGCAGCGTGTTGCGGACGGCCGCGTCCGCGATGCCGTACGACTCGATCATGCCCTTCATGTCGCTCTCGGCGACGCTGAACAGCGGCAGCGGCAGGTCGAGCCCTTCCACCTTGCGGATGCCGGAGGTGGTCTGCTCCACCAGCCCGGTGAAGTGAGCGACCTGCTCCGGCAGTTCGCGAAGAACGGTGGGCATCACGTAGCCGCCGTCGTCCATGACCACGCTCCGCTTGCCCGCGGCGGCGACCCGTCCGATGTGGTCCTCGATTCCCTCGCGCAAGTCCCGGTAGCGCCACACCGCGATGCCGTGCCGCTGCACCAGGTGCGCGTCCACGCGGTGGGTGTGCGCGTAGGGGTACTCCTTGTCGATCACGGTCATGTGCGCCGGGTCCACGCCGAGGGCGAGGAGGCTGTCGACCAGGACGAGGAAGTCCCGCATGTGGTGGATCGTCAGCAGCACCCCGGTGCCGGCCAGCGGCTTGTCCGGCCACCGGTCGGCCAGCCGGCTCGTCAGGGGCAGCTCGGCCACGGCCGCGGCGATCTCGGTTTGGGTGAACGGCAGATGCCGCGCGGCGGCGAAGAACGCCTCGGCCTCGGCCGGGCTGCCCTGCTCGAACGTCGCGACGAGCCGGTGGGTGTTCGCGGCGGCCGCGGCCGGGTCCGCAGGGGCGGCCAGCGTCAGCCGGCCGCGGCCGCCGTCGACGAGCGCGCACCGCCACGACGCCGTCGCCTCGTCCCAGTCCATGCTCTGCACGTCCGGGCTGACGGCGAGGCGGGCGGCGAGTTCACCGGCCAGGTGGCGGGCCTCGTCCGGTGTGGCGATGACGTCGACCGCGTGGACGAGCGGCGGTTTCACGGATGCGGGCATCAATGCCCTCCTGTCGAAAAGGGGGTGATGGATCAACGGAAGTGCGGCGGGTCAGCGCCTGCCGGGAAGGGTGAAGGTCTGGCAGCTGCCGGTGACGCGCATGCCGCAGGCGACGAAGTCGGCCGGGTCCTGCCGGGTCACCGCGCGCACGGTCGCCACCTGCCGGGCGTTGGCCAGGATGTGCGCCTGGGCGATCAGTCGCCTGCGGGCCTCGGTGTCGGCGGCCCACACCTCAGCCAGCAGCAGCTCGCTGCTCGTGGCGTTCTTCTGGACCAGGGACAGCAGCAGCGATCCGGTCGGCGGGTCGAGGAGCAACGTCTCCGGGTGGAATCGCGCGTCGTCCCGCCACCGAGGCCACGTCGACTCGGCGAACGACACCTCCAGCCCGCCGAACCGGCTGGCGGCCGTGGCAACGTACGTTTCCGCCTCCGCGATGTCGGCGGCGGTGACGGCACCGAGCACACCGTCGGCGGGGGCGCCGTGCAGCACCGTGATGGTGTCCAGCACCTCCCACCCGGACCGGGTGAAGAAGTCGATCGCGCCGTCCCGGTCGAGGGGCACGTCGGTGGTCACCAGCGGCCACTCCACCGCCTCCACCACCGTCTGCAGCAGCCTGCGGCCCAGACCTGCCCGGCGCGCCGCCGGATCGACGACGGGGCCCCACAGCCGCGCCCTCTGCTCGCCCGGCTCCGGGCGACGGACGGCGCACCAGCCGGCGACCTCCCGCCCGTCCCGGGCGACGGCGAGGACAGGCGGCGCCCCGGTCAGTGCGTTCGTCAGCCGCGATCGCACCAGGGAGGCACTGACCGGCCGGTTATCGCTGTACCCGACGATGCACTGCTGGGCGAGACCGGCGAGTTCCTCGCACAGGTCGGCCCCCCAGCCGCTGATGAGGTCGATCCGGTAGTCCGCGCCGTTCAGCCGGGAGGGGACCACAGCAGCGCGATGGACGCCGTCGGTGCTCATGTGCCGGATGTCGTTCATACTTTGGGCCTTTCGACAAGGTTGGTCGCCGAGATGGCGGACACGGCGGCTGGCGTCGACGAACGGTTGTCCTTGCGACGGAAGAGCCCACGTCGGTACGCGACCCGGATGACGGGATCGGTTTTCACCGTGCGGTCTCCAGCTGCCGGCGGACGCGTTCCGCGTCCACGGCGCTGAGGCCGCCGTACTGCTCCAGGGCCCGGGCGAACAGGGCGACCGCGTCCTGCGCCCGTCCGGCAGCCGCTGCGCTCTGGCCGAGCATCTCCAGGTCGCGTGCGGTCCACTGCCGGGCGCCGAGGTCCGCGATCGCACCAGGAACGAATGCGCCGTTGATCGGCGGACCGTCCTCGGCGATCCTTGCTGAACCAGCCTAGGAACTGGCTTTCCTGATGAACACTCACCCGCGGTACGGGTTGGCCCGCGCAGCCGGGCCCCGGTCGATGCCGGGGACGACCGGGAGGAATCGCGATGGCGACAGAGGCCCGCAACCGGGCGGAGATCGGGGTGGTCTCCGGGTTCCTCCTGCGCCTGCTGCGCGAGAGCATCCCCCAACCCCAGACCGGCCTTGCCAACCGCCTGGGCGTCGACCTCGGCACCCTCCAGGGCTGGGAGAGCGGCCGCCGCCCCCTGGGTAACGTCCGCTCCGCGGAAGTGCTCCGGCTCCGCCGCACCCTGGTGCTCCTCGGTGCCGACAGTGCCCTGGTCGGCTGGCTCGACGCCGCGATGGACGCGGACCGCATCCTGACCGCTGTCCTGCGCCCGCCGGTCGAGCCAGCGGAGCACCCGCTGGCAGGATGGGTGCAGTCCCGGGAGACCGCGCACCTGGTCGCCTGGGCGGTGCGAGGCATCGCCCCGCCCGCCCTCCAGGCTCTCGCCGCGCGGCCACGGCGTGGCCCCGCCCCGATCAGCCCCCAACTCGCAGCCGCCGACCGGGTGGATTTCTTCACGAGCCTTCGGCGCACCGCCGAGATGGCCGACCGGGCGGGGGAACAAGGCCTGCTCCTGCGCCGCCAGAGCCTCTATCTCGCCTCCTACGACACGGCCCCGGACGCCGAGGACTGGTCGGAGCAGGCGCTGCGCACCATGCGGCCGGCGCTGGCCCTGCGCGGCTACACCCCGCGGTGGATCGAGGCCCGCACCGCCGCGACGGTCGCCGCTCGCCAGGGCGACCCCGGCCCGCTGCGCGACTTCGTCGCCACCGCTCTGGCCGACGACGAGCACGGCGAACTCGCAAACCTCTCGTACTGGGCGTACTGGCTGGGCTCCATGCCGGCCCACCAGGCAGACGACGGATTCCTCCACCGCCCGGAACCGACCGCGTGGAATCCGCTCCACCTGTTCCAGCAGTTGGTCGGCTCGCTCCACGACGCTCCCGGCACCGTGGACCTGTACGTCCACTCCGTCACAGCCCTGCTCGGACTGCACCCCTGGCTGCCCCTTGCCGTGCCCGCCACCGCCCGGTACCTGCACGAGCGGGCCGCCGAACTTCTCGACGCCCGCCTCGTGTCCCCGGTATCGCGGCACGACCTGGAATCGGTCCACTACCTTCTCCAGCAGACGAACTGACACACCGGCAGGAGCGCAACCGTGACCGAACACCAGCCCACCGACGCCGAGATCGCCGCCACGGCCGCCCTGATCTTCGAGGCCGGAACCCTGCGGGACCTGCCGCGCACTGGCTGGCGCTACGACGGCATCCCCGATGGTGAGAGCGTCGCCGAGCACAGCCACCGCGCCGCCATCATTGGTATCGCGCTGGCCGCTCTGGAAGGCGCCGACCCCGCCCGCACCGCCATGCTGTGCGTGCTTCACGACCTCCCCGAGGCCCGTACCGGCGACCAGACGCCCGTCACCCGTCGCTACGTCACCGTTGCCGACCCCCGTACGGTGACGGCCGACCAGGTAGCCGACGCCCACCCGGCCGTCCGGCGCGCCGTGGCGACAGCCGTCGAGGAGTTCGAAGTCGACGCGACACCCGAGGCCAGGTGCGCCCACGACGCCGACAAGCTCGACTGTGTGTACCGCGCCCTGGAGTACGCGGCCGTCGGCTACCCCACGGCCGGCAAGATCGAGAGGTGCACAGCCGCGCTGAAGACTGATTCCGCTCGCCGCCTGGCGCACGCCGCCACTTCGATGGACCCGGCGCTTTGGCAGCGCATCCGGCCGAGCATCTCGGCCGCGCCGTAGCGATGCCCCGAACGGCCGGATCCCGTCGGGCTGGTCAGCGGCAGTGACCATCTGCGGCATCGAGCCTCCTCGTCCATGAGTGGCGGAACGGATCTCCGGCGCGGGGATCCGCTGCCGGGAGGCCAAAGGACATACCGCCGAGGCGGATCTCGACCACTTGTGTGCGTTCAGGGGATCCCGCTCAAGGCGGTGATCCGGTACCCGGGGAGTTGTCAGCTCAGGCACGGCGGTCTCCGACCGGCTGGACGGGGATTTGCATGCGGTTTCGCCGGGTGGCCAGGGCTCTGCGGTACGCGCCTGCGGCGTCTTGGGCCGCCGGCCCGGCGAGCCTCCAGTCGCCGTCGGCCGCCGTGAACGGGTACCAGTTCCCCTCAGCGTCGACGCGAACCTGGACGCCGACGAGCATGTCGGTGATCCGGTTGCCCTCGGCCGACAGGGGCGCCCGGCTGGCGGGCCGGAGCGGGCCGATGGCCTGCTGGGCTCGCTCTAGCAGGGCCGGGTCGGCGGGGAACTCCGTGCGGGCGGCCCGCACTCCTGCCGCGCCGGCCACTTCGTGGGCGGCGAGCAGCAGGCGCAGTTCGTCGGGTTCCAGGCCGAGGCGGTGGGCGAGGTCGGGTACCTTCCCGGCTCCGGGCAGGGCGGCGGCGATGCGGACGGCGTCGCTGACCGGGTCGCTGTCCAGCGTGCCGCGGCCCGCGAGGAGGCGGGTGGCGTCGTTGGCCGCGAGGCCGGTGAGATGGCGTAGCTGGGCGAGCGCGGGGGCACGTTCGGGCGGTGCGGGCAGGGACGCGTTGGTGAACGTGACGGTGCCCGGCTCGGAGAGGGGGCTGGATGCTTCGGGGGTGCTGGACAGGGTGGCCGGCCGGGCCTGGAACGCCTGGTGAGCGGGGACGAACGCGACGTAATGGCGTTGGCGTTTGGAGCGGGCGCCGGGGGCGTGGTCGTGGAGGAGCTGGGTGAAGCGGTGCCCGCGAAGTCCCCGCAGGAGAAGGAGGAGGGCGGGGTCGGCGTTGAGGCGGTCGGTGACGGCGTGGGCGAGGGCGGCGGTGTGCCGGCAGGGTGCCTGGCCGCAGGAGCAGTCGAACGTGAAGTGGGTGGGGTCGGGGGTGATGGCGACGCCGCCGGTGTGGTCGGAGTCGGTGAGCGCGGCCGGGAGGTGCCCGGCGAGCAGCAGTTCCCGGTGCGGGCCGGCCGCGAGGGCGGTGCCGAGCGTGGCCTGCTCGTCGGCGGTGAACGGCGTGAGGTCCAGCCGGGCGCGGGCCGGCTCGTCCTGGTGGGCGGTGACGATCCCGCTGGCTCTCCCTGCGGCCAGGTTCAGGTCGCCGACTCCGCCTGCGAGGTGGATCGCGCTTCCCTGGAGGAAGGTGTGCTGGTGGGCGGCGGCCTGCTGCGCGGCGAGCTGCCAGGTCTGGGCCCACGGGCCGTGCGGGGTCATGGGCGCGCTCCGAGGGTGATGAAGTCGGCGAGCGCGGAGTCCGAGAGCTCTCCGAGCGCGGTCTCCGCGGCATGGGGTACGGCGGCGTCGGCCAGGGCCCGCTTGTGGTGGAGCAGGGCGTCCACGCGGTCCTCGACTGTCAGCTCGGTCGCCAGCCGGTGGACGCGGACCGTGCGTTCCTGGCCGAGGCGGTGGGCGCGGTCGGTGGCCTGGTCCTCGACCGCCGGGTTCCAGGGGCGGTCGTAGAGGATCACGTCCCCGGCGCGGGTGAGTGTCAGCCCGCTTCCGCCGGCCTTCATCGTGCTGATCAGGATCGGACTGTGTCCGTCCTGGAATGTGTCGACGAGGTGCTGCCGCTTGGGGCCGGGCGGGATGCCGCCGTGCAGGAACAGGGGCGCGATGCCCTGCGCGGTGAGGTGGGCGACCAGCAGACGCCCCATCGTGGCGTAGTTGGTGAACACCAGCGCGCTCCCGTCGGCATCGGTGATCTGCTCGACAAGTTCGTCAAGTGCCGCGAGCTTGCCCGAGCGGCGCCGCGCCGCCAGCACGTCGTAGGTGTCTGGGTCCTGCGGCTTCTCACCGAGGTAGTGGGCGGGGGAGTTGCACACCTTCCGCAGCTCGGACAGGAGCGTCAGTACCAGGGCGCGCCGGTGCAGTGACTTGGCGGTGCGGATCTCCTCCATTGCATCCTGGGCCGCCCGCTCGTACAGGACGACCTGTTCGGGCGTCAGCGGGATGTACCGGTGGGAGATGATCTTCGGGGGGAGTTCCTGGAGGATGTGGGCGTCGCTCTTGCGCCGGCGCAGCAGGAACGGGCTCATCAGCCGGGACAGCCGACGGGTCGCCTCACCACCGGGGTCCGCCTCGATCGGGCGGGCGAAGCGCTCGCCGAAGGCACGCACCGTCCCGAAGAGTCCGGGGTTGGCGAGGTCGGAGACGGCCCACAGGTCCTGGAGGCGGTTCTCCATCGGGGTGCCAGTCAGCACGATGCGCCGCGTGCTGGGGATGCGGCGAAGGGCGCGGGCCGTGCGGCTCAAGTGGTTCTTGATGTGCTGCCCTTCGTCGACGATGAGGAGGTCAACGGGGTAGTCAGCCAGGGTCTCGATGTCGCGTAGCGCGGTGCCGTAGGTGGTGATGACGACCGTGTCCGCGGTGACGCCGTCGAGGGTGCGCTCGGGGCCGTGGTAGGCGTGGGTCGGGTTGCCGGGGGCGAAGCGGGCGATCTCGCGCTGCCAGACGGTGAGCATGCTCGCGGGGCAGACGATCAGGTCCGGGTGGGGCCGGGTAGCCCGTTCCCGGCGGTGAAGCCGCACCGCGATGGTCTGGACGGTCTTGCCCAGGCCCATGTCGTCGGCCAGGACGGCGCCGAACCCGAGGTCGAGGGTGTGGGCCAGCCAGCTCATGCCGCGTTCCTGGTAGTCGCGCAGCGTGGTGGTCAGCGCGGCGGGCGCGGGCACCGGCTCGCGGGCGCCGGGGCGCAGTGCCTCGACCAGGTCGGCGAGCGGTCCGGCCGGATCGCAGGGATGGTCCACTCCATCGACGGCAGCGGCGCCGGTCAGCGCGGCGTCCAGGGCCCGAGGGGCGTCGAGGGTGCCGATGCCGCGGTGGCCGGCGCGGTGGGCGGTGGGCTCGTCAAGGAGGACCCAGCGCCGCCGCACCTGTTGCAGCGGCCGGGCCGAGGCGGCGAGGGCGTCCATCTCCGCCTCGGTGAGGTGGTCGCCGTCGAGGGCGAGCTGCCAGCGAAAGTCCAGCAGGTTGGCGAGGCCGAAGCGGTGCGGGGCGTCGGAGTCGTCGGGAACGGGGCGGGAGCCGACGACGGTCCGCAGCTGCAGCCCCATCGCCCAGTGCTCGGGCCAGGCGACCTCGACGCCGGCCCGGGTGAGGCGCTGGCCCATCTCGCCCAGCAGCAAGGCCGCCTCCGCGGGGCGGACGGTGAACCGGCCGGGCCGCTCCTGCTCCAGCAGCCGGCCCAGCGGAGGCCAGGCGGGCTCTGCCGCCCGCAGCGCGCTTCGGACCCGCTCCAGCCGGACGGGGTCGCAGCCCGCAGCCGGCAGGTACTCTGCGGCGGGGACGAGGTGGAGACGGCCGCCGCGCATGGTGGCGGTGCGCAAGCCCAGGTGGGCCCACAGGAGATCGGTGTCCAGGGGGCTGCCCTCGGATGGCTGCTTGATGGTCAGGACCAGCGCCGGCAGACGGCGTCCGATGCTGCGCTCCACCTGGTCGCACCAGGACCGGAGTTGGCGTTGCTGCGGGCGCGGCACCGGGCCGCTCCACGGTCCGGTCCCCAGGACGGCGGCTGCGCCGGGCCCGCGGACCACCGCCTCAGCGACAGCGTCCAGGTACTGGCGCAGCACCGTGCGCGGCGCCCACAGCCGGTACGGCGTACGGGCAACTGGCACGCAGTGGCCGTGGGGTGGCATGGCGTCGGCCAGCCCTGCGGCCTCGGCGGCCACCGCCGCCGGGAGCGGGCCCAGGCGCCACACGTCTCGCTCGGCAGCGTCCAGGGTCGGATAGAGCAGTCCGGCCGCGATCGTGGTCAACGCGAGCCGGGTCGCCCTCGCCCACAGCCACGCCGACGGATGCAAACCGTGGTCCGGCAGCTGGGCCAGGACACCGGTCAGCAGTCGCACCGGCACCCGCCAGACGGGAACGGCCACCGCCCGGACACCCACACCCATGTGCGGGAGTACCAGCTCGAGGTCGCTCTGCAGGAGCGGCGCGGGGCAGTTGCCCGGGAGCGAAGCGCCGTCCACTCGGTAGAGGGCCATCGCCACGCCGCCGTCTACCAGCTCGGCGACCAGCGCCGCACCGTCCAGCAGGACGTCGCGCACCGCTCGCTCGGCCGCCACTGCTTCGGCGGTACTCGCTGCCGACGGCCGGCGCTGCGCCGGGACCAACGCGGGTTCGGGGGCAGGTGGGGTGGCAGATGCGGTGGCGGTGGTGGGTGCGGGTACGGTACTGAGTCGCCGGACTAGGGCACGCGCCGCCTCGCGCCGGGCAGCCTGCTTGCCGACGGCGCGAGCGGTGGCCGTGTAGAAGGAGTCCTGGACGCGGCAGGACATGGTGCAGGGGAATTGGGGGCCGGTCGGAACGCCGATGTCCTCCTTGAGGTCGGTGATTGTCCGCTGGTCGCTCAGCACCTTCACCACCCGCAGCGGGTCCAGGCCGTCGGTGCGCTCGGGTGGGGCCACCATCCTCACCGGCCTGCGCTGGCGTTGCCGGGGCTGGAGGGACGGCAGGTCGAGGACGCGCCGCAACATCGCGTCAGCCGCCTTTTCCTGGGCGCTTCCCGTGCTCGCTCCGCTCCCACGGCACTCGAGGTCTTCGCCTCCGGCACTGCACGAGATGCGGCAGCTGAACATCAGGGAGGTACCGGTCAGCGCGTCGTCGTCCTCGATCCGCAGACCGGTCAAGAGCATCGCCTGTTCCATCTCGCGCAGCGTGGTGACGCTGTTCTTGTCTCCGGCCGAAGGGCCAGGTTGAGGGTCTGCGGCGGCTGGACCGTCGAGGTCGGGCGCTGGAAGGCTGGCGAGGTTGGCCAGCAGGTGCAATGCGGCGACGGAGAGGGCCACTGTCGGCGAGCGGTAGGCGCCGCCGGTCACCTCGTGCGCGTGCTCGCCGACCTTGTAGACGGCTCGGACGGCAAGGCGCTTCCCGCGGTCGGCGGGGTCCGCGGCTGGCTCCTGGTGGTAGACCGGCCTGCGGACCCCTGCCTCCTTGGCGTGGACCTTCAGCACCGCCTGGGCCTTGCCGGGGGCCGCTGCGGCCTCCAGCGCGGTTCGGCGTACCGGCTCCCACTGCGGCCCTGCGGCCCGGAACAGGATCTGGTGGAGGTCGCGCGCGGTCAGGGCTCCCGCACGGGTCCGGGCGGAGATCTCGGCCAGGACCGCCGGCGCCACCGTCTCCAGCGTGCACAGCCGCAGCAGCTCGTTGTGGAACGCGCCCGGACCAGCGGTCTGCGGTTCCGGCACCGGTCGGGCGCCGTGGGGCGACCAGCTGTCTCCGTCCGGTGTGTCCTGGGCTACCGGGTGGGCTCCGCTGAGGTGTCCGAGCAGGCTCAGGAACGCCAGGTCCTGCGCTTCCTCCAGGCTGTAGGAGAACGCGGCGGCACCGTGGGCGAAACCGCCGTCCGAGCGCCGACCGGCCTGGACGGCCACTCCCTCCCCCGGCACCGGGGCCTGGCGGACCATCAGCCGGGCGGAGCTGTCGGCGGCCTGGTTGTGGGCGGTCAGCACGGTGACCGCCTTGCGCGGCGTCGCTGCCATCGCCTCCCACGCCGCGCCGGCCAGCGGCAGGAGGCCGGGCGCCTTGTCGCCGAGCAGCAGGGCACGCAGGTACGGCGCGCGGACCCGGCCGGCGCTCACCCGCACCACCAGCTCGTCCTTGAACGGCTCCGGGACCACGCCGTCGGCGCAGACCGTCCGCAGTAGCCGGCCGAACGCGCGGTCGGGGAGGGCGCTGAGTTCCGCTTCCGGGGCCGTCAGGGGCGCCGGTTCCTTCTTCTTCTTGAGCCGGAGGTACTTCGCAAGCTCGGCCGGGCTGACCGTTCCTCCGGTCATGATGTTCGTGCTCCTTGCAGGGGTGGTGCGGCTGGACGATCGGCCAGCAGGCTGTACCGGTCGGCGACGGCGGCCGCGCTCAGGCGGGTCGGGGCGCCGAGTTTGGCGAGGAGCCGCTGGATGTGGGTGCGGGCGGTGCTGACCGTGATCCCGAGCCGGACACTGATCTCGCCGGTGTCGAGGCCGTCGCAGATCAGACCCAGGACCTCGAGTTCGCGGGTGGTGAGCGCGTCCAGCAGCTGCTGCCGCTCCTGGTCGTGGGGCGAGGCGGCATGGTCGCGGGAGGCGAGCGCGTCGTGGAGGAGGCCGGCCGCGATGACGGCGCGTCCGGTCCGGGCGAGTCGGCAGGCGTGTTCGACCTCCTCCAGGCCGGTGGTGGCGGGCACGAACCCGGCGGCGCCGGCGCTCAGGAGCGCCAGCACCCCGGCGGGGTCGGGCCTCCCGATGACGATCACCGGGACCGCCGGCAGGGCAGTGTGCAGCTGCTGCACCTCCGCGGCCGCCGTGCCGTCGGCCGCGTCCAGGCTGAAGAGCACTGCGGTGAGCGGCCGTCCCGGCGCCGGGACGATCAGGCCGGGCCCGGGGTAGGTGGTGGCCTGGTGCCCGCGGCGGGTGAGTGCGGAGGCGAGCGCCGTGATGTGCAGGGCCGGGGAGCCGAGGACCGCCACTCGAAGGGGGTTGGTCGCGTTCACGGTCAGCCCCGCTGCCCCCGGCGCCCGGGCGGGGGCAGCCCCGGGGCGCTGGGGTGCGAGGTCGGTGGAGCTCACTGCCGTACCCCCTGGGTCGCGGTCCGGCCGCCGACCGCGGTGTCGGTGCTCTCGCCGCGCCCCGGGCCGGGCGCGTGCGCCGATCCGGTGCCGGGGAGGACCGCGCGCGGCTGGCCGTGGATGAGCTCAGTGGTGACCGTGCGGGTGCGGGCGTCGAGGGCGGCGAGGATGCGCCGTGCCGCTCCCGGCGCAGCGATGATGAGCTCGTCCGGGGCGACCAGGAGCGGCCCGCCGTGCAGGCCGCGGTCTGCGGTGAGGGCGGCGACCTGCCGGGCGGTCAGCGGAGGGTGGTCGTAGACGCAGACCTGCTCGGCGTCCACCGGGGATGCGATCGGCCCGGCCGGATCGGGGGACCAGCACAGGGCCAGGAGCCGGCCGGCCTCCAGTCGGACCAGACCGGTGACTGCGGTGCCGTGGACGGCGGCGGTGGTGGCCGGGTCTTGGCCGGGCTGGACCCGGCCACCGGGCAGGCCGACGTTCGGACCGGCGCCGACGAGCAGTACACGGCCGTCCGGATCGCTGAGCAGGAGTTCCGCCCGCACCGGCCACAGCGGGCCGGCGGACACAGTCGGGTGAGCAGTCACGCGCTCTCCTGCGGTGCTGTCTGGACCTCTGCGGCGAGGTAAGTGGCGAGGGTGAGGGCCGGGAAGGTGGGACGGATGCTGTTCAGGGGCAGCAGGCCGGTCGCGATGGCGGCGTAGCCGGCCTGCCCGTGGCTTCGGGTGCCGAGTTCCCGGGCCCGCCAGTACGCGGTGACGGTGTGCTCCTTGACGTCCATGGCCGCCGCGGTCTGTTCGGCGGTGCACCCGCCGACGGCGAGCCGGAGCGCCTCGGTGCGCCGCACCGAAGGGCGCCGGGGCGGGAACGGGCCGATCCCCAGCTGGCCGGCGGTCAGCAACCGGTGAGCGGCGACCAGCGCACCGGCCTGCACCAGGGTCGCCGCGCCGACCAGGCAGCACGCCCGGTCACCCGCGTCCGCGACCTCACCGGCGCTCAGCCCGGTGGCGGCCTGGCGAGCCAGGCGGCCACCGGGCAGCAGCGCGTACCGCAGCAGCGCCAGCTCGGCGGCATCGAGCAGCGGCACGGGCGGCATCCCGGCCGCGGCGCTCTCGCCCGTCATTCCCGGGTCCAACCGGCGGCACCGCCGTAGGGAGCGGCGCCCGTGATCAGTATCCGCTCGACGGTGCCCGGCGGCAGAAGATCGGTGCCCGCCACCGCGGTGTGGACGCACAGCAGGGTCACCGGGTCGAACAGGCTCTCGCCGGGGGCGCTGGTCCAGGTGAGGGCGGTGACGAAGTCGACCGCTGCCTGAACCAGCCCGCGCCGGGCGGACGGTCCCCGGCTCGGGGCGGCGGGTGGCTCGGCAGTCGTCTGGAGGGAGATCAATGAGGGCTCCTTGCCGCTCACGAAGTGACAGGTGCTGATGGTGGTGCGGGTGGCCGGGTGCCGCCGAGGGCCGCGTCCCGGTCGCCGAGGCGCTCACACGGCGACCGCGACGGCGGCGTCTTGGGCGGTGGCCGGCGTCTGCTGGCTGGGCAGCACGGTCCGCTCACCCGCGCCGGGGGTGCGGGCGAGCCGCAGGGCTGCCGAGATCAGCGCCCAGAGCGGGAACCCCTGGGGCAGGTTGCCGACCAGGCGCCGCTTCGCGGCGTCCCACATCTCGCTGAGCACGCCGTGTGGCGAACGCAGCGTCAGGAGCCGGTCGAACAGGGCGTGGGCCTCGGTGGTGCGGCCGATGTAGGCCAGAGCCTCGACGAGATGGAAGCTGCAGGCGAGGAAGCTGCCCTCGTCGTCGGTGAGCCCGTCGACGCGGCCGGTCGGGTCGGGCAGGTAGCGGCGCACGAGCCCGGCGGCGTCGGTGAGCTCGCGCTGGATGGCGTCGATCGTGGTGATCAACCGCTTGTCGTCCGGGGGCAGGAATCCGCTGGTGGCCATGAGCAGCACCGCGGCGTCCAGGTCGCTGCCGCCGTAGTACTGGGGGAAGGCCCGCACCTGGGGGTTGTAGGCGCGCTGGAGGATGTCGTCCTTGATCGTGTCCCGCTCGGCCGCCCACCGGGCGACGGTCGCCGGGTCGGCCGGCCCGGTCCCGGTCCCGGTGGCGGTGCGGTCCTGGGCCCAGTCGACCAGCAGGTGCAGGCCCTGCCAGCACAGCAGGGCCGAGTGGACGAAGCGCCGCTTCGGGCCGCGGACCTCCCAGATCCCCTCGTCGGGCCGGCGCCAGACCCGCACGATCTCTTCGCCGAGCGCGACCATGAGGGTGTCCACGCGGGCGTCGGCAGGCAGGCCCGCGCGCTCGGCCGCCACCAGCGCCTCGATGACCTCGCCGTAGATGTCGTTCTGTACCTGGTCGGCAGCAGCGTTGCCGGCCCGCACCGGGCGGGAGTCCTCGTAGCCGGGCAGCCAGTGCAGCTCCCGCTCCGTCAGGGTCCGGGATCCGTCCAGCCGGTACATGATCGCCAGGTTCTGCACGTCCCCGGCGATGGCGCGCAGCAGCCAGTTCCGCCACCACGCCGCCTCCTTCAGCGCGCCCAGCCGGACCAGGGCGAGGATCGTCAGCGCCGCGTCCCGCAGCCAGCAGGCCTCGTAGTCCCAGTTCCGCTTCCCGCCGAGCGCCTCGGGCACGCCGCGGGTCAGCGCCGCCGAGACGGCGCCGGTGAGACGGATCGTCAGGGACCGCAGCAGGATGGCGCTGCGCCGTACCGGCTCCTGGTAGGGGCCGGTGTACGTGAGTTCGGCGGTCCATTCCTCCCAGTCGCGGCGGGTGGCGTACAGGTCGGTGTCGGCGTGCGGACGGCTGTCGGAGTCGGTGTCGCCGATGGTCAGCGTCAGTGCCGTCCGGGTGCCCTCGGCAGCGGTGAACCGGACCCTCCACCGGCCGAAGGAGTCGAGGCCGTGGACGGGGCCGTCGAGGAGGAGGGTGACGGGACCGGCGGACAGCCGCAGGGTGTGCCGACCGTCGGCGCGTTCCAGGATCTCGGAGTGGCCGGGCAGTCGGCCGTCCTCGAAGCGGGGCTGGAAGACGGAGTGCATCTCGACGGTGCCGGTGACGCCTTCGACGATCTGGTGGAGGCGGGTGAGCGCGCCGCCGTGTGGCTGCGGCGGCATGAAGCTGATGATGCGCACCGTGCCGTCGGGGGTGTCCCACTCCTGGGTGAGGATCAGGTTGTCGCCGTCCCAGCCGCTGCGGTCGGCTCGGCCCGCACCGGCCGGCGCCAGGCTCCACTGTCCGTGCCGCTGGTCGCCGAGCAGCCGGGCGAAGTGCAGGCTCCCGCCGATCCGGTCCGCGCCGTACTCGACGACGCCGCTCGTGCTCAGCAGGACCGCGGCCTGGTTATCGCCGAGGGGGACGAGTTCCTCCAGTGGAGTGCTCGGAGCGGCGGCGGGCGGGGCGAAGGTGGTGGTCTGCACGGTGGTGGCTGTTCCGTTTCGGTGTGGGTGGGTGGGAACGGCTCGGGGCCGGTCGAGGAAGTCGGCGGCCGGGGCCGCCGAAGGGGGTGAGCAGCCGGAAGGGGGCGGCTGCCGATCGGGTCACGGGCCGGGCGGTACGCCGGCTTCGGCCTGCACCAGGCGCGCCTGGAGACGCCGGGCGTCGCGGGGGTTTCCGCTGTAGAGGGCCAGCGCCGCGCGCAGCAGCTGGGCGACCTTGTCCGGGTGGCCGGCGGCTGCGGCCGCGTCCGCGCGCCACTCCAGGGTCAGCGCCTCCCAGGCGCGCGAGCCCTCGGCGGCGAACTCCGACTGCGCGTGGTGCAAGGTCCTGGCCCCGTCGGCGGTCTCGCCGTGCAGAAGCTGGATCCGGCCGCGCCAGGCGAGCGCCCGGGCTGCGTCGTGGAGGTCCTCCACCGCTAGAAGGGTGTCGCGGGCCCAGTCCAGGTCCGCCAGCGCTTGAGCGTGGTCACCGAGGGCGGCGTGCACCTGACCGAGGAGGATGTCGGTCACCGCCGCGCCGCGCCGGTAGCCGATCTGCTCGCGCAGTTGCCGGGCCTGTTCCAGGTGCGACAGTGCGGCGGCGGCCTGCCCGGGAGTGGGAAGGTCACCGGGGCCAACCCGGTCGATCTCGATGAGGGTGGCGCCGATCTCGTGCCGGTGCTGGCTCTCACCGCGCGGATCAGCGTCCAGGCGGGCCAGCTCCAAGGCCTCCTCGATCAGGGGGATCGCGTCGGCGGGGCGATGCAGGCCGCGCAGCGCCACCGCGTGCTGGTTGAGCATCTCGCGCAGCACCAGAGAGTCACCCGTGCGGCGGGCGGCACCGACCGCGAGTTCGCACGCCGGCAGCCACAGTTCGTAGGGGCGAAATCGGTGCCACAGCGGCCACAGCGCGTGGACCATCTGCCAGGTCAGGTCGTCCCAGCCGGCCGCCGCGGCGGCGGCGAGGGCCGGGCGGATCTGCTCCCCCTGCCCGGCCAGCCAAGCCCATGCCTGCTCGCGGGAGTCGAAGTGCGGCTCGGCGGTGACCGGGTGGAGGTAGGTGCGTGCCAGGTCGCGGTGGTGGGGGGCCAGGTGCCGCTCGGCGCGGGTGAGGGCGGCCAGCCACCACTCCAGCGCCCGGCGCCGCCACTCGGTCAGCTGCTCCGGGCCGTCGGTGAGGTGGGCCAGGTCGGCGGCGGCGCGCCGGCCGTCGCCGACCGGGACCAGGGTGAAGGCGTCACCGGTGGCCGCCATGAGCCCGGCCCGCTCCAGCGCGGCGAGGCTGCCCCGGGCGGTCGCGCGGTCGGTGGCGAGGACGGCGGCGAGCATCTGCTCGGTGATGCTGTCGAACGGCACGGTCCCGGCGGCCCGGTACGCGGCGGCGACGTCCTCGGGCAGCGCCCGGTACGACTCGGTCAGGTGCACAGTGATCACGTCCAGGGTGTCGTCGGAGCGGAGCACCGGCTCGGCGCCGGGATGGGTCTGCAGGCGGGCGGCGGCCAGGGCGATCAGCAGCGGACGGTTCCGGCACGCCTCGACCGTGGCCCGGGCCACCCGCGGGTCGGGAACGTGCCGCGCTCCGGCCAGGAGCGTCAGCAGCTCCACCGCCTCGGCCGTCGGCAGCGGCCCCAGCTCGTGGTGATCGGCGCCGACGGCAACCAGCCCGGGCAAGGCGCTGCGGCTGGTGACCAGCACGGTGGACCCGGCGGCCGGCAGCACCGCGCGCACCTGCTCGGCGTTGGCCGCGTCGTCCAGCAGCAGGGCGATGGGACGCTCGGCGGTCGCGCTGCGGAACCAGGCGGCGGCCTCGCCCAGGTCCTGCCACGGACCGTCCCAGCCCAGCGAGCGCAGCAGCCGGGCCAGGACGTCGAGTTCGCGGGCCGGTCCGCCGACGGCCGCACCACGCAGATCCGCGTACAGCTGGCCGCCGGGCGGCATCGGCAGACTGGTGAGCAGTTCGGTGGCGAGGGCGGTCTTGCCGGTGCCGGCCGGGGAGTGCAGGACGTGGATCCGGTCCGGGGCTCGCCCCAGCTCGACGGTCAGGTGCGCCGTGATGTCGCGCCGGTCCAGGAAGTGCGGTCCGCGGCGAGGCAGTTGAAGCGGCGCGGGTGGTCGGCCGGCCGGGGCTGCGGAGTTGATCGTCAAGCTCCCGACCGAGCGGGCCTGAACGACGGCGCCGAAGACGCCGCTGCCGCCGATCTCGTTGCGGCTCTCGACACTCACGCGACCCCTCCCCCGATTGGGAGGTCGGTCTCGTGCGCGGCGCGGTGCGGGTGGGTGTCGGGCAGCAGGTCCAAGCGGTGGCCGAGGGCGACGGCGTGGGCGGTGTCGCGGGCCAGCAGAACGTCTCGGGCCGCGGCCAGGACCTTGTGCATCCGCCCGATCGAGATGCCCAGGCTCTTCGCACTGGCTTCCGCGCTCAATCCCGCGGCGGCGTTCGCCAGCGCACCGGACTCGGCGCTCTTCAGGTCGCGGCTGGTCCGCCCCGGGCGGATCGGGGCGACGTCGCCCGGGTCGATCAGCCGCCACCGGATGGCCAGGTCCACCAAGTGCGGGATCCGCTCGGCCCCGAGGAGCGTGCGCAACCTCTTGATGCCGTCACTGACCTGCTTCTCCTTCAGGCCGAGCTGGCGGGCGATGGCCGCCGCGGTCAGTCCGCGGGCCAGGGGCAGCAGCAGTGCCGCGTCGGCCGCGGCAACCACGATGGTGTGGCCGCACGGGCACGGCTCGCCGAGCACCTCCGCCGGAGCGGCGGGCTCCGGTGCGCCGGGCGCGGCGGTGGCGGTGTCCGCGCCCGGCAGGGCGGGCGGTAGGGCAGCCGCTGTGCCTCTCGGCTGGGCGGTCCGCTCACGCGGGGCACCGGTGCCGATGGATGGTGCCGGTCGGGCGGCGGTGGGAACGGGCGGCACAGCGAGATCTCCAGACACAAGAGCAGGTGGCGGGCGGTGGAACTGCGGTCGCGCCCACGGCTACGGCGGCCGGGCCCGGTGGATCGGCGGGTGCGGCGCGCTGCAGTTCCGCCGGGGCACGCGGTCGGCGTCGGTGCCCGGCATCAGACCGGCACCTCGGGGTAGGCGGCGGCGACTCGTTCGGCGAGCTCGGCGTGGCCGGCGTCCGTGAGCTCGGCGGCCAGGTCGACGACCGTGCAGCCGCGCAGGACCGCCGCCTGGGCGGAAGCGACCAGCCAGCCCACCAGCGGGTGGTTGTAGGGGACGGTCGAGGCCTTGACCTTGGGTACGGGGACGGCCCCGGCAGGGGAGGGCTGGTAGAGGGTGCCGCAGTAGCCGTACTCCGGGTCGGGGTCGGTGGAGCGCACGGCGACCCAGCCCTCCGCCAGGTGGCCGCAGGCCAGGACCGACCAGGCCGCCCCTTCGAGGGACAGCGGAGGGTGGAGCGTCACCGCGCCCTCCGGCCAGCCGGCGGGCGTCTCTTCCTCCCCCCGGACGTCGCTCAGGAGAAAGAGGACGCCCTTCTCCGTCCAGTCGGCCTCGGTGAAGAACACCTGGCAGCGCAGGTCGTCCATTGCGGCGGCCTGGCGCTCCGGATGGGCGTAGCGGTACCGCGGTGCGCCGTCCGGGCACTCGCTGACCCGCTCCCACAGGACGCCGCGGGCGTCGCGGTCCTCTTCGCCCTCGTCGGCGTAGCCGATCCCGACCGGCGCGGGGCCGTTCATGGTGTAGACGACGGTGGGCCGGTCCTGCACTTCACCGTGACGGACCGTCAGGTAAGGGACGGGCGCCTCGGTCGGTGACAGCGGTGCGCGTCCCATCAGGCCACCTCCGCGGCGGCGGCAGCGCCGAGCGCGGCCAGGACGCCCACTCGGGAAGCCGGCCTCTCCGCACGCCCGACGCCGATTCGGACCGGAACTCGGAGACCGGTGCTACTGCGCCGGTGCAGCAGCCGGGCCCTGGCCTCCAGGGCCCGGCCAGCGCCGCGCGCGGTCGCGCGGCCGGCGAGACTGCCGGGGCCCGGCAGCAAGGTGAGACCGCAGACCCCCAGCTGAGCTGCCCGATGGGCGGCGGCATCGACGAGCAGCAGCCGCCCGGCGTCCCCGACGGTGGGCGGCGGTGCCTCGACAAGGAGCTGGACGGGCAGCCCGGCGTCGATCGCCGCCCGAATGCCGCTCAGCGACTGCTGGTAGCTCGCCTGGTGCGGCAAGGCCAGCTTGTCGTGTTCGAACTCGGTGGGCGCGTGAAGCCGCACCCGCAGGGCATGGACGACACCGGCCAAGTCCTCGGCCAGTCGCGACAGGCCGGGCCGGTTGGTCGTCACGGTCACCAGCAGGCCCGCGCGGTGCAGCAGCCAGGCCGAGCGGACCAGGGTCTCGTCCGGGCCAGCAGCCAGCAGGTTCACCGCGACGACGCCGGCCCGGCCCAGAGCGGCCGGCGCGGCGTGCGCTTCGGCGAACGTCCTACTGGGGGCGCTGACGGCGAGCACCGGTGCGCGCCGCTCCTCCGGCCAGCCAGTGACCTGCTGGTCGTCCATGGCAACCCGGCCGCAGGGAAGCGGCTGCGGGCCCCGGTGGGCGGCCCCGGTCAGCGGGTCGAAGACCAGCGGCCGGTCGCCGGAATTGTCCTCTACAACGGCGAAGGTGCGGATCTGCCTCACGCGGCGGCCCCCCGGTCGCGGTCGGCGGCCGGCGCGGCGGGATGCACGAAGACCATGTTCGGTGCGGTGCCTGCGCCCGCGCGGTCGGGCACGACCGCCAGCACCAGCCAGCGCTCGACGGCGTTCGCGTAGCAGCGCCACGTCCCGTCGGCGCTCACCGTGGATTCCTGGAGTTGCCCCTGGACGAAGGCGCTGAGGTAGCCGGCGTCCTCGCCGTTGGGCACGGTGGCGGCGAGCAGCGCTTGGACGAAGCGCTGCCGACTCCTCTCGGAACGGAGTGCGGAGTCCGGGAGGCGATGAACCTCGGTGCGGCTGCCGTCCCCGTACCGGCAGACGGTGAACGCCGGGCCGGCGACGTCCGTGGCTTCGGCGCTTGCCCAAGGGGTGTCGGCTGACGCGAGGAGTGCCACCGGCAGTCCGGACGTGTCCGCGACGGCCTGGGCGCGCGCCGCGCCGGGAAGGTTCTCGATGTCGCGGTGGAACACGGTGGCGGTCATCCCGCACCACCGCCGGGCATCGGCGGGGCGTCGGCGAGCATCGCCTGGACTAGGTCGGCGGGCCGGGTGAGCGTGTCGGTCGGCGGCACGGACAGCCAGTACCGGCCTTGGGCGGTGCGGCCGGGGCGCGGGCACCGTACGGAGTGCGCCGAGTGGACGGAGCCGTACAGGGCGAGGCCGTCGGCAGTGCCCGGCTCGCACAGCAGTTCCAGGCAGCTCCGCGGGGTGGTGGCCAGCACCGGGCCGACCGGGTCACCGATCAGCAGCAGCCGGGCGACGGCGGCGACGGCGACCGGGGTGAGCAGGCGTACCACCTCGAAGCGGCCCACGCCGTCGATCTCCGCGGGCAGGACCTGGTCCGCCCACGGGTTGGCAGTCGCTTCGGGGCCGGCGAGCCAGGCTGCGAGCCGGTCGTGGTCGGCCGGGCCGCCCTTGAGCACGGCGAGCTGCTCGGAGGTCAGCTGGGGCGCGGTGGCCGGGACACGGGTGAAGCAGCCCGGGGCGCGGCCGGGGACGACGGCTCTCACCAGGTCACCCGCTCGTACACAGGGGGCACGACCGTGCCATCGGGGCCCAGCTGGCCGCCGTCGTCGAAGACCAGCGTGCCGCTGGCCAGCCGCCCCCAGCCCTGCGCGGGGGCGAAGGAGACAAGCTTGTCCTCCTCGGTGTCGGACGTCGTGCTGGACGAGGGCGCTTCGGCGGGCATCGCGGGCTCCTTCGGGCGATCGGGGTGAACGGAAGCGAGGCGGGTCGCGGTCACCGGACCGGCCGCCATGCGGGCACCGGGCGCTCGGCGAGGGACGGATCCGCCCGCCTGGCACGCGGCGCCGCCGCCCGCCTGGCACGCGGCGGCGGCGCGGGCGGGCGCAGCACCGCGGCGACGTCGGCAAGCCGGGTGAACCCGACACCCGGCCGGACCCGCCAATACAAGCCCTCCGACGGGGTGGCGGTCAGCGGCGGGACGTCGATCTGGGTGCCCTGCGGCATCATCCGCACCACAGGTGCGCGCGGCACCGCCTCGCGGAAGTGCTCTCCCGGCGGGAGGAGAAGATCTGAGTAGCCGAGCGCCGAGGTGATCACCGGCCCGCAGTCGAAGCCGATCGCGGCCAGCACCGTCTCCGCCTCCTGCTCGTTGCACCGAAGCGCGTCGAACGCACGCCCGCAGTAGAAGCGGACGGTGTGGGCCGGCAGCCACACCGGCCGGGACGGGAACGACGCCTGGGCCGGGACTCGGGTGTTGTTCATCGCGGCCCCCTACGGCTTCCGGGCGATCACGGCGTAGACGTCGGCCCGGGGCGGGGCCGACGGCGCGTCCGGGCCCAGGGACGGCGACCAGCGCGGCAGGGGGACGACGCCGGGGCCGAGGAGCTCCCAGCCCTCGACCAGGCCGGCAACCTCCTCCCGGCTGCGCGCGACGTGGGGCAGACCCGCCGCCCTGTGGCCGGCGGCCGCAGCGCGGCCGACCGGGGTGTCGGCGCTGCGGTGGCTGACCACCAACCAACTGCCTTGGGCGACGGCGGCCTTGTAGGCGGCCACCACTTCGGCGGCGGCCTCGATCTCGTGGAGAACGTCGAAGAAGAGCAGCGCAACCGGCCGGTCCGTATGGATCGGCACGTCGGTCCGGCCGAGGACGGCGGCCGGGTCGGTGAAGTCGCCCTGGTGGTGCCGCACGCGCACCAGGCTGCCCACCGGGGCGGCGAGCAGGGCCCGTGCGTGCGTCATCACCAGCGGGTCCCGGTCGACATGCACCACCGTGGCCCCGGGTGGGGCCAGGCGGTGGATCTCGCCGGGTGCCGACTCAGGAAGACGGAGGGTCCAGTACGGCAGGGGGAGGCCGCACCCGAAGTCGATGAACTGGTCGGCGCCGAGCTGGGCGAGGCGGGCGGTGGCGAGCGTGCGGAACCGCTTGCGGGCCATGGCGAGCTTCCTCGCGTGCGGGTGGGCGTCCAGGACCTGTTGCGCTGCCTCCCGGTCCGCGGGGAAGTGCGTCTGCCCGCGGAGCAGGTAGTCCTCCACCCGGGCGGACTGCGCGAGATGCAGGTCAAGCCGCCGGCAGGGGTCCTCACCGAGATCCGGGGCGGTGGCCGGCCAGGGGGTGCGGATTCCGGCGCCGCCCACCTCGCGCGGCAGGGTGTGGAGCCTGGTCGCGGGGCGGTGCGGCCCGGCGGGGCGGTGGGCGGTGCGGGGCATCGGGTTCTCCGGCTGTCGCGGGCGGCGGGGGATCGGACCTGGACGTCAGGCCGGCAGTGCGGCGGCGGGGGCCAGGCGGTCGGCCAGTGCAGCGAGTTCCCCGCCGATGACTCCCAGGTCCGCCTCGCCAGTGGCGAGGACGGCCAGCAGCGACCCGTCGCCCGCCGTCACGATCAGCAGCTGGGAGTCGCGGTAGTCGACGGCGATGTGCTGGGTGGGGGATCCCTTCAGGGCCCCGGCGACGCCAGCACTGAGGGAACCCATGCCGGTGACCGCTGCGGAGAGGATGTCGGCGATGTCGCGGGGCATGCCGTCGGTGGCAGCGAGGAGAAGACCGTCGGAGCTGACCTGGAGTGCGTGGCGCACGCCGGAGAGCTTCCCGGACAGGGCGTTCAGAGTCTCGGAGAGGTCGGTGCGGGGCTGATTCATCGAACCGTGTCTTCCAGGGTGTCGGCGGCAGGAGCGGGGGCGGACGCCGGTGGTGCCGGCGGAGCGTCAACGGGGGCGAGCAGGGGGACGGGCAGGTAGACGGTGGCGCACGTGCCGCTGCCCGGGGCGGACTGCAGCTGGACGTGGAACCCGATCGCCGTGGCCGCCAGGGCCACGGTCCGCAGCCCGATCCGGGGGCGGTTCCGGCGCGGTGCCGGACGGATGGTCCCCGGGGCGGGGGTCGCGTCTGCCGCGGGGTGGAGTCGGCCCTGGACCAGCGCGGTGGCCTGGGCCAGCGAGAGGTCGTCCATGCCGGGGCCCGAGTCGGTGACGGTGACCAGCGCGCCGCCGTCGGTGCTGCGCCCGACGTGGAGGTGTACGAGTTCCTCGCCTCCGGCGCGGACGGCGTTGTCGAGCAGTTCGGTCAGGGCCGTCATCAGCGGCTCCACCGTTTGGCCGTGCACCTGAACAGTGGAGTCGCCAGCCACCTGGACCCGCCGGAAGTCAGCGATCGCGCACTGGGCGCCCCGCGCGACCTCGACCAGGGCCGCTGGCCTGCGTCGTCGCTCGGGCCAGGCCCCGCCGGCCAGCACGATCGCGCGCAGCACGCCGTGGTATGCCATCGCGTTGGCGTGGTCGAGGCTCATCATCGAGTCGAGCTCGTCGGGGTCGGTGAGCGACTGCTGCTGCTGGGCGAACATGCGGCGCTGGCTGGCCAGGACGTCGAGGAGGGGCTCGACGCTGGCCAGCAGGTCTTGGCGGGCCGCGTGCTGGAGCTGGCCGAGGCAGTTCGAGATCTGCCAGGCCGCCTGATGCAGCTCCGGCGGGGCGCTCGGGTGCAGGGGTTGACCGCCGGGTCGGACTGTGCGGAGAACGCGGGGCAGGCTGCTGCGCACGAACTCTGCCACCGCCGTCCGGCCAGCTTCGGCGAGCTGGTGGCGACGGCTGTCCAGCTCGGCGTCCGGCGGGGGTGTGGTACGTCGGTGCTTGCTGCGGCCGATCAGTGACCTGGTACTCACGTTCACCTCCAAGGCAGTGCTCGTCATCGGGTGGGGGCGGGGCGGATGAGGGGAGGTCAAGTCGGCTCGGGGGCTCCGAGCGCGGCGAGCAGGACGTGGGGCGAGGTGGCCACCAGCCGCCCCGGCGGTACCACCCAGTGCACGTCCCGGCCGGATCGCACCACCGCGGGCGGCACGCTCAGGCGGGCGTCGGCCCGCATCAGCCGGGCGCCGCGGTCGCGCCAGCCCGGGTTCAGGAGTCCTGGCTCGACCAGGAAGTCCATGGAGTCGGCCAAGCGGCTGGCCAAGACCATCCCGCACTCGTCCCCCAGCGCCGCGATCACCCTGCGTCCGATCGCCTGCGGCATCCGGACGACGTCGAGGTGGTCTCCGACCACGACGGATTCGACCTGGTCGCGGGGCACCCAGTGCGGGATGACGCCGAAGCTGCCGTAGCCGCTCCGCGGGGTCTGGGACCTGATCCCGGGCGCCGGCCGTCGCCGCTCGGTCGCGCCGGTCACCGGACCTGCCCGGCGGCGAAGGGCACGAGGTCAGCCGTGCACGGGCGGGCCACGGACGCCGCGAAGGCCTTCAGCGCGGATCGCATCGTGTCGAAGGGCGTGGTGCCGTCGGCCGAGACGACGAGCAGGCAGCTGTCGTCGAGAGCGGTGACCATGGCCTGGGTGTCGTGGGTACGACGTGCCCAGTACCAGGTCCTTCCGAGGTAGCCGCCCTCCCGGGCCCACCGCCAGCCGCCCACCGCGACCCGGGCCAGGGCCCCTTCGGTTGCGGGGTCGAGCCCGAGCGTGTGGGCGAGGACCACCCCCGCGGTGGTCGTGCGCACCGCGCCGACTCCGCCACTGATGCCGGTGACCAGCGTGGACAGCCCTGCGGGCGAGCACGGGGGCGAGGTGACGGCGTGCGGCCCGGGGAAGCGAGTCGATCCGAACTCCAGCTCACGGGGTCGGCTGAGCTGGAGCTCGGGCTCCGAGCGCGAGGGATTCAGCATGCGGCGGCCCCCGCGTACCGGTGCCGGCCGGGCCGCTCACGGTCCAGGGTGCGTCGGGTCGGCGACGCCGCAGTGCCGAACACGACGTGCGCGTAGGTGTCGAGGAAGGCGACGTAGCCGGGCGGCACCCTGCCGTGGTCGACGGCCCTGCCCAGGGCGTCCCGCAGCTGCGCCTGAATCGCCAGATCGGCCTCGGTGGCGATCAGCAGTGCTGCGGTGCTGGCCTCCTCACCAATCAGCCGGTACGACGGCCACCCGTGGTCGGCCACGATCGCGGTGAGGAGCTCCACCGCGTGCCGGGCGGCCTTCAGCCGCGCTTCCGCCCACGTGTAGTCACCGGTGCTGGCCTGCCGCCGGATCGCGCGGCGGACGGCATCGGCCTCGCGGACGAGCTGGCCGGCCACCAGGTCATCGAGCGTGAAGTCTCCCGCCTCCCGCTGGTCGATGGTCTGCTCGGGCGCCGCCGGGTGATGCCCGGACACCGAGAGCAGATCAACTCCGCTGCTGTGCACAGCGGCTACCGCCGTCAGCGGCTGGCCGGCCGCCTGCGCCGGTGCAGTGGCGGCCGGGTCGACGCGCCCGGACGACGGCCGGTGATCGTGGTCGGCGGCACGGCCGCACGCATACGGCTGGAAGGGGCCATCGGCGCAGCCGGTCCGCATCAGCTTGCCGAGCCGGTTGAGGAACCGGCGCCCCGGCGCAGACGGCTTGCGCCGCCGTGCTCCTCCAGCGCGGATGGTGATCATTTCCCCCCCAGGGAACGGTGATTGGATGTGGTGACGTGTGCGTCTCAGGTAGCGAGCGCTGGCTCGGTGACTCTCTGGAGGCACTTGGCGGTGCCGTCGCTGCGCCAGTAGGCCGTGATCCGCTTCCCGTCACCGGCCTCTGTCCGGCCGAGGGTCAAGTGGTCGCTCAACGCGCTGACCAGTTCGAGCCCGCGGCCACCGGCATCGCCCGCTCCCGCCACGCGCTCAACCGGGCGGGTGAGGTTCTGGTCCTCGACCGAGACGGCGACCATGCTGCTGTACCGGGCGACGGTCACGGTCACGGAACCCTTGCCGTCGCCAGGCCCTCGCCCGTGCAGGAATCCGTTGGTGATCAGCTCGCTGGCCACCAGGACCACGCCGTCGGCCAAGTCGGCCAGGCCCCAGCCGACGAGCTCGTCGCGCACCAGACGGCGGCCGGCCGAGGGAGCGGCTTCGTCCGCCACCAGCTCCACCGCGCGCAGCTCTTCGACCTCACTGCGGTCCGGCAGCGTACCCGGCTCCGGCTCAGGGAGCAGCCAGGACAGGTCCGGGCTTGTCGTCATGCCTTCAGCTCCCTCGCGTCAGCGCCGCTGCGGGGCACCTGGCCCTGCGTGCTGCGCACCTGTGCTGTCGAAGCGGCTGCCGCCGCCGGGCGCCCGCGGTGTACTGCCGGCAAGGGGCAGAGCGGGCCGGAGACCGTCGCTGGTATGTGACTCACGCTCACTCCGCCCTTCGCGTCGAAGCCGGTGTCGGCCGACGACGGGCAGCACGATCGCGGGCCCCGGTCGTTGACCTTGACGAAACCGCCTCGGCCCGGTGCCGCGGAGGAATATCGTCGACAGTGAGCGAACCGCCGATCACCGCCTGTGGGTAGCCCGCAGCGGCTGCGGATGCCGCTAAAGCTGCTAAAGATCGTTTCGGAGAAGGGCGGCGAGCCGTGGCGCTTGAGCGCAACCTGGCGTTGGAGGCCGCCATCAAGGAGCTGGGCTGGTCGCAGGAGCGAGTGGCCACCCACTTCCGGCACGTGGCCACCGAGAGCGGAGCCGTCGAACTGCTGTCGGTGACCCGCAGTCACATCTCGCAGTGGCTGCGGGGAGTGAAACCGAGCGACCGCGCCGCGGATATCTTGTGCGCGACGCTCTCCAGAGGACTGGGGCGCGTGATCACGGCCTCGGAGGTCGGGCTCGCCCCGGCCAGCCAGGCACGCCCGGCGTCCGAGTGGGACGTCGACAGCGTTTCCGCACTCGCAGACCTCGGGAGCACCAGCGACATGTTGAGCCGGCGACAGGTGATCGGAGGCTCGATCTACTCCGCGGTCGGAGCCGCACTCCCGCCCGTCCACTGGTGGGACGGCCGGCTCGCCACGGCGCGGAAGCGGGCGCCGGTCTCGCGCCTGGTCATCAGCCCGGTGGAGGTCGAGGCCGTGCGCGAGGCGACCGCCTTCTTCTCCTCGCGGGACCAGCGCCTGGGCGGCCGCGCGGGCCGAGCGGCCCTCACCACCTACCTGCGCACCGACGTCGTCGACTACGTCACCGGGCGATTCCCTAGCGAGCAGGTACGCCGCGACCTCGTCTCGGCGGCCGGTGAGCTCGTCTACCTCGCCGGCTGGATGGACTTCGACGCCGACCGGCAGGGCTCGGCCCAGCGCAACTTCCAGCTGGCGCTCGCCCTGGCCGCCGAGGCGGACGACGCCCCGCTGGCCGGCCACATCCTGCGCGCCGCCGCTCACCAGGCCGTGGATCTCGGCCACCCGGGCCGGGCGCTGGAGTTCGCCGAGGCCTCCGTGGACCGCCGCCGCTACGGCCTGGCCGGCTCCCGGGAGAAGTCGCTGCTGGGTGTCGTCCACGCACGGGCCCTGGCCGCCGCCGGCCGCCGGCACGACGCCCTGACGGCGCTGCGGCAGGCCGAGGACGACCTCGGCAACGCGGGCACACCCGGCGGTGGCGACGATCCGGCCAGGGTCGGCTTCTTCGGCGAGGCCAGCCTGGCCCACGAGACGGCCTGCACCCTGCGCGATCTCGGCGACCTCCGGGGAGCGGAGACCGCGTTCGTGCACAGCGTCCGCACCCGCCCGCCGGCCTTCGCCCGCACCCGCGCCGTCACCTTGGGATACCTCGGCGACGTCCAGGTCCGCCAAGGCCGGGTGGATGCCGCGTGCGTCACCTGGCACCAGGCCTTGGACGCCATGGCCGGACTCCAGTCCGGCCGGGCCCGCAGCACCGTGGTCCAGATGCGCCGCGCCCTGTCCCCGGTCCGGGGCCGGGGCGGCAGCACCGCGGCCCAGCTCGACCGGCGCGCCCAGGAGTTCCTGCGCACCGTAGGCTAACCGCGCCACAGCTACGAACACCCGGCCCCGGTCACGCCCTTGGGCGGATCGACAGGCCGACCGAGACGGGAGCCAGCCGTGCCCGAAACGCTCCACTTCACGCCGATCGCCACCCTCGTCGGCGGGCACCTCAAGCCCGCCGACGACTACCAGGGCGGCGTCGAGTCGATCATCCGACTGAACGAGGAGTACCCGCTCGAGACCCTGCTGGGTATCGACCAGTTCTCCCACCTCACGGTCACCTGGTTCTTCCACCTGGCCTCGCCGGACGATGTCCAGCTCCACGCCCGCAGCCCCCGCGGGGACAGCCGGTGGCCGGCCACCGGCACCTTCGTCCACCGCAACCACCGCAGGCCCGCGCAGATCGCCACGTCCTACCCGCGCCTGCTGCGTGTTGACGGCCGGGACCTGCACGTCACGGACCTGGACGCCGTGGACGGCACCCCCGTGATCGACCTGGCGCCCTGGTTCGCCGCGATGGGCCCGCGCGGACCGATCGTCGAGCCGGCCTGGCCGAGCGAGATGCTCACCCACTACTGGGACGACGCCGCCGACCGTAGCCGCTGAAGCAGCACCGAGCCCGCAGCCTGCTGGTGCAGGCACCGCTACCCGATCCCGTACTGGGCGGTCACCGCGCCCGGCAACGACGAGGAGGCGCTTCGGCAGGGCGAGACCCGACCTGGCTGAGCTGGTGGACTCCACGCCGTTCCTCCTTCGAGATGCCGACTGCCATGAACGCCGGAGCCGACGGCCGAGTGGCCCTCGGGGCTCTGCGAGCTCGGCAAGACTCGCCGGGGTGGCCGGACGTGACAACCAAGCAAAAACGGGCCGAACGGAGAAAGCCGGGCCGAACGTTGGGCCGTCGCCGACGCGCGGCTCGGTTTCAGCAGCGAAACCGAGCCGTTCTCGAACCGAAGTCGCCGCAACGTGCACGGCTGGGGTCAATGGGCCCGCACAATGACCGGTATGACGAATCGTCACGGTCGGCCTTGCGTACTGCGGCTGCGGCATGATCGCGCGATGTCCGGCGGAGGACTGCCGGCCCTCGTAGCCGCTCTGCAGCAGTGCTGCGGAGTCAGCGCCCTGCACGCCCACCGGCAGGCCCGGGGGTGGAGTCGCCCCCAGGTCGTCACCAAGCTGGCGGAACTCGCGGAGCAGACCGACCAGGGGCCCTTCCGCGGCACCAAGGAGCTGCTGCGCGGCTGGGAGGACCTCGGCGTCCGCCCCCGCGAGCACACCGTCCGCCTCCTCTGCCTGCTCTACGAGTCGACGCCCAGCGCCCTGGGACTGGCGAGCCCCGCGCCGGTGGCGCTCGCCTCCGCGCCGCCGCCAGGCATGGAGCAGCCGGATCCCGTGCACGATCTCGCGGAGCGCACCCGCCGTGCGATCAACCGCTCCCTCGCCGACACCACGGTCAGCCCCGGCGAGCTGGACCTGCTCGACGAACGGCTCCAGAGCGCCCGCTGCCTCTACGTCACCGCTCCACCGGAGCAGATGATCCAGATCCTGCTCAGGGACTTGCAGGACATCCAGGCCCTGTCCGCCGAACGGCAGCCCGCCGCGACGCAGTGCCGCCTGTCCGAGCTGACGGCCGTCGCCTCCACCCTGGTGGCCGACGCGATGATGAAGCTCGGCCGCCTGCACGACTCCCAGCGCTGGTACGGCACCGCCCGCCTGGCCTCCGACGACGCCGGCAACCCCGAACTCCGCGCGCGGGTCCGCGTCCAAGCGGCCATGCTGCCGTACTACTACGGCCCGCTGGCGGCAGCCGCGCAGCTCGCCCGGGAGGCACGCCTCCTGAGTCGAGGCCGCCCGAGCCCGACAGCGGTGTTCGCCGTCGCCGCCGAAGCACGCGCGCTCGCCCGCCTCGGTGACCACGACGGAGCCAAGGCCGCGATCCGTCTCGCCCAAGAACTCTTCGAGCACTGCCACGGCGGAGCGGACAACGACGCCTGGGCCTTCCCCGAGCGGCGCCTGTGGCTCTACCTGTCCGGCGCGTTCACCGCCCTCGGCCAGACCATGCAGGCCCGGCACGCCCAGCAGCAGGCGCTGGCGCTCTACCCGGAGGGTCACAGCGGCATCGACCCGGCGCTGCTCCGGCTCGAGGAAGCCATGTGCCTGGTGATCGAGCACAACCCCGTCGACGCGCTGCAGCTGGCCGTGCACACCTACAGCGAGGTACCTGGCCCGCACCGCACCGCGATCCTCGGCGCCCGGGCCCAGGAGGTCATCGACATACTCCCCAACCAGCTCCAGTCGGGCCGTCCGGCCAGGCAGTTCGCGCAGGCTCTCGCACTGCCCGCCGGACGGGCGTGACACAGGACCGTGCCGTACGAAACCCTGACCACCATGTCCACCACCGCAGTCACTGCCGGCGGGTACACGCCCGCACGCCTGGCCACCGTCCTCGACCAGACGTGCCGCACCGCCGGCCTCGATCCCGCGGGCGCCGTCCTGCTGCGCGGCCACACCAACGCGGTCTACCACCTGCCCGCAGCGCGGGTCGTCCTCAAGATCGCCCGTCTCGGCACACCGCCCGAATCCGTACGCCGCACGACCGCGCTGGTCGCCTGGCTCACCGGGCTGGACTTCCCGACCGTCGGTCTGCACCCCGTACAGCAGCCAGTCGAAGCCGACGGTCACCTCGCGACGGTCTGGACCTACCTCCCCCAGCCACAGCACCCGGTCTCCGCCGAACAGCTTGCCGGCCCGCTGCGAATCCTCCACCAGCTGACCGACCCGCCCGTCCAACTGCCCGTCCTGGACACGGTCGCCGCCATCCGCCGTTCCCTGACCGCCGCCGTGGTACTCACCCCCGACGAGCACGGCCTCCTGAGCCGACGGGTGGACGAACTCGAAGATCGACTCGGCAGCGTTACCTACCTCCTGGAGCCGTCCGTCGTCCAGGGCGACCCCCAGCACCGCAACGCGCTCCACGACGGCGCCGGCGCAGCAGTCCTCTGCGACTGGGACACCGCCTCGTTCGGCCAGCCCGAATGGGATCTGACCACCGTCGAGATCCACTGCCGCCGCTTCGGCTACGGCCGAGCCCACTACGACGCCTTCGCCGCCAAGTACGGCCTCGACATCACCGAGTGGTCTGGCTACCCCGTCCTGGCCGCCCTGCGCGAGCTCCGGATGATCACCACCAATGCGAGGCGCGCCGTACCGGGCAGCGTCACCCACCAAGAGGTTCAGCGCCGCATCAGTCAGGTTGCCAGCGGCGATACTGGACGGCGGTGGAGCATCCTCTGAGCCGAGGAAGCCAACGGCGGCCCGTACCACCTCGCTAGGTGGGAAGAACTGCGGGCCAACCGCGCGCCCTTGCCGAGCGCCCGACGGCTGGCCCGAGTTCCGGGTGGCGCAAGGCTCTGCGGCGTGGCGGCGAAGGCGCATGGCGATTCCAGTTCGTTGGCCGAAATCAGTCCCGTGATCGGGTACGGCCACCAGCGAACCGTGATCGCAACGCGATAAGAAGGGTGCGCAGAGGTTGGTTTCGGCCACAGGGGTTGGCACGGTTGCTGGGAGGTTGGACAGGTGGCGGACTTGATGGACAGCGGCACGCGGCCCGGGCCGGCAGGGCGATTCACGGGGCGCCGGTTCGTAGTGACCGGAGGCTCCAGGGGGCTCGGCGAGCACATCGTCCGCCTACTGCTGTCGGAGGGGGCCCGCGTCGCAGCCTGCGGACGGCGGGCCGAGTCGCTGGAGGCGCTTCGCAACTCGGTTGACTCGCCCAAGGCCCTGTTCGCTCACGCGCTCGACGTCGCCGTCCCGGAGCGGCTTGAGCAGTTCATCGACCAAGCCGCCCTCGAACTCGGCGGCCTGGACGGTGCTGTCGCCTGCGCGGGCGGTGCACGGGGGCGCGGGATCACCGATGCCACCGCGCAGGACTGGCTGGAAACCTGGCAGCTGAACGCCGGACACTTCGCCCGCCTGACCGCGGCGAGCATCCCGCACCTTCGGACGGCTGGTGGCGGTTCGATCGTCGTGGTGTCGTCGATCTCGGGCTGGAAGCCGGGGCCCCAGGCTCAGTACGGGGCGGCGAAGGCCGCCCAGCTTCACATGGTTGCGTCCCTGGCCAGGGAGCTGGGCGGCGAAGGGGTGCGGGTGAACGCCGTGTCTCCCGGTTCCATGCTCATCCCGGGGAAGCGGTGGGACCGGATGCGCCGGGAGGAGCCCGCGGCGTTCCAGCGCTTCAGCGAGGAGTTCCCCGGCGGAGAGCTGGTGCAACCGGCCGAGGTCGCAGACGTGGTCGCGTTCCTGCTCTCCGACGAGTCGCGGGGCGTGACGGGGGTCAACATCCCCGTTGACAGAGGGCAGAACGCGCCGACTCCAGACGGGTACTAATCATCAGATCACGCTGCTGGGGCGCCGAGTATCGGGCGCGCCTTGCGCTCGAACTCCCGCACGATCGTCTCGTTGCTGTGCGGTGCCAGGCGGGCCCGGAAGGTGCGAAGGGCCTGGACGGAGCGCTCGCTGTGCACGCCGGCCAGGTGTTCGAGGGCGGTGCTCGCGGTGTCGACCGCCTCGTCGAGCCGGTGCTGCTGGAGGTAGGAGGTGGCGAGTACGGAGCGGCTGATCGCCTGGCGGCGGCGACGGTCGCCGTTGGCCTCCACAGAGGCCGAGGCGAGCTGTTCGGCCTGGGCCGACTCGCCCAGGTCGCGGTGCACCAGGGCCGCCTCCGCTTCCAGGTAGTGGTGGTCGAGGAAGCGCACCCACGGCGACTCCCCGTCCGCCCCTCTGCTCGTCTCCAGGGCGGCGCCGGCCGCGAGCAGGGAGGAGGTCGCCTGCCCTGCGTCGTCGAGCGCGGCGTATCCGCGGGCGGCCATGGCGTGCAGGCGCATGAGCCCGAGAGGACTTCCCGAGCGCTTCGCCGTCGCGACTCCCGCGCGGGCGAGGGCGACGCCTTCGGCCGGATTGCCGAGGTTCGTGGCCAGGTGCGACATCCCCGCCAGGATCTGTCCTCCAAGGACGCGGTCGCCGCCCTCGGCACACAGCCGCAGGGCTTGGATCATGTACCGCTGCGCGAGTCCGTAGTCCGCGGTGTCGTAGGAGCACCAGCCGGCCATCGCCGCCAGCTTGGCGGCGTAGGTGTAGAGGAGCCGGCGCTGCGACGGGGGCAGGGTGCGCTGCTGGAGCATGGGGGTGAGCTGGGTGCTCAGGTAGTGCACGATGCTCGCGCGGACCCCGCCGCCGCCGAAGCGGTTGTCCATCAGGTCGAACATCTCGATCATGGCTTCGACCTGGGCGACCGATCCGCCGCCGGCCACAGCGGCGAGGACGGGTGCGTTCTCCTCCTCAAGCAGCCACAAGAGCCAGCGCCGCTGCGGATCCAGCAGGGCGCTCGCGACGAACGGAACCGCTCCCAGCACGCTGCGGCGGGAGATGTCCGTCGAGCCCAGTTCGGCGAGCGTGTGCAGTGTTTCACCCACGTCTTCACGGTACGTCAGTGCGCGAGCGACGACCGGACGTTGGGCCTGCTGAGCGAAGCCGGCGTCGGCCGGGGTGACCGGGCGTCCTAAGAAGCCGGCGAGGACCTCGACGATGTAGTGGGGCGATCGCCCGCTCGGCCCCTTGGGCGTCATGCCTTGCAGCCAGCGGGTCACCGACGCCTTGTCGTAGCGCGTCACATCCCCTTGTGCCAAACCGAGTTGGTTGACCTTGCGCGCCAGGGCCGCGTGCGAGCATCCGGCTTCATGGACCAGAGCCACCAGCGCGGCGTTGCCTTCGCCGACCCCCTTCGCAACACCCATGCGTAGATGATGCCGCGCCGATCACCCTGTGTCCCAGGCTTTCGACACACGGGTATCGAGGAACAACCCGCGTGCAACCGTACAACCCTCGCGCCCCCTCCTCCGAGGGCGTGATTGCGTCGAGACTGGGAGGGCTTTGGGCTGTCGACCTTCCAGAGTGTTGGTCTGCTGGACCGCCCTCGCGGCTCGAGGCTCCGGAGGGAGACACATGCGGGTGATCTTGGACTGCTTCACCGTCGAGCCCAGTGGACTCGGTGTTCCGCCCTACCTGTCCACCTACGTCCGCAACGCCTGGTCGGCGCTCCAGCAGGCCCGGCCCGGCGAGGACGTGCGGTACCTGACCATCGACGACGTCCGGTGGTGCCTGGCCGGTGGTGGCCCTCTCGTCGAACCTCCCGAGAGCGACCCGCTCACCTACTCGACAACCGTCAACCGGGACGACGCCATCCAGCTCCTGCGGGACGCCGAGAGCGTCCTTGTGATCGCCGGAGACGCGGTGCCCTCGGTTCACCTCCACGCCGTCAACGGATCCCTGGAGGAGATCGCTCGCACGCTCGCCTGCACGCGCGGGCGCCGGTACCTGCTCGGACCGCTGTCCACCTACGCTCTCGCGGCACCCGCCCAGTACGCCGGCCTGTTCGACGCCGTCCACACCCACACGGTCACCTCCGGCGACCTCCTGCTGGGCAGCCGCCAACCCGCGGCCTACGATCAGATGCGGCGCGAGCGGACCTCGTTCACCGGCCTGATCGAGCAGATGCCGTGGCGGCCCATCGCCGAGCTGGAGCTGTACCGCGGCTGCACCCGCCGCAAGTTCTGCGACTTCTGCAACGAGCCCGCCAAGTCCCCGCTCGTCGCCTTCCGCGACGTGGACGACGTCGTCGCCGAAGCGGCCCAGCTCTACGCCGCCGGTGTCCGCAACTTCCGCCTCGGTCAGCAGACCTGCTTCTTCTCCTACCGCAACCGCGACGAAGAGGCGATCCGCGCCCTGCTGAGCGGCATCCGCGAGCACTGCCCAGACCTCGAAGTGCTCCACATCGACAACGCCGACCCCCTCGCCGTCGCCGCGCCCGTGGGCCTGCGCATCGCCAAGCTGGTCGCGGACTACTGCACCGAGGGCAACTGTGCGCCGATGGGGATCGAGAGCTTCGACCCGGTCGTCATCGAACGCAACAACCTCACCTGCACGCCCGAGATCCTTCTGAGGGCCGTCGAGCACGTGAACGAAGCCGGCGCCGCCCGCGGCCCTGGCGGCCTGCCGATGCTGCTGCCGGGCCTGAACCTGATCTACGGCCTGCCCGGGGAGACCCACCGCACCCACGCGGCGAACCTTCGGCGGCTGGCGGAGATCCTCGACGCCGGACTGCTGTGCCACCGCACGAACGTCCGTCTGGCCCGACCGTTCCCCGGAACGCCGCTGGCCGCTCTCGGAGCGCGGGAGCCGCTGCCGTCGGCGGAGCACTTCGACTCGTGGAAGGCGGACATCGACTTCACCTGGGACCTGCCGATGAAGGAACGGGTCTACCCGACCGGCCTGCAGCTGCCCGGCCTGCACTCCTACTTCATCGGGCAGGGCGGGACCTGGTGGCGCCGTCTCGGCTCCTACTCCATCCAAGTCGTCGAACGCGGAGCGGCCGTACCGCTCGGGACCACCGCCGACCTCGTGGTCACCGGCCACGCGCCCCGGCTGATCCATGGAGAGCGCCTTGCCCCAACTGCCTGACGGATCGCTTGCGGCCCTCACCGCCCTGGACAGCGCAGCCGCCCACATCACCCGGGTCGGGCTGCTGCTGCCCTGGGCGAACGTGGCGGTCGAGACCGAACTGCCTCGCCTGGGACTGCAGAACACGGTCTTCCACCACGCCCGCCTCGTGCCGGCGTCCAGAACGACCGCGGTCGACGACGCCTTCTGGCACGGGCTGCGCGACGCGTCGGCGCAGGCATTGGACTCGCTGTCCCACCTCGCGCTGGACGCGGTCGTCCTGGCCTGCACCTCGGCGGGCTTCACGGGCGGACCGCCGCTGCCCACCGGCGTCTTCACAGCGTTCGACGCGCTGCTCGACGCGCTGGCCGCCCAGGGCCTGGAGCAGATCGTGCTCGCCACCCCGTACCCCGAACCGGTCACCGAGGCGGAGGCCGCCGCGCTCGCCGAGGCCGGCATCGACGTCCTGGCCCACGCGAGCCTCGGGTTGGACGACGGGTACCCGCGGATCCCACCAGAGCGGATCCTGGCGCTCGTGGACCAGCTGCCGGACAAGGCGCTCGAAGAGGCTGAGGCGGTGGTGCTGTCCTGCACGGGCTGGCTCACCCTCCCGGTCGTCGCCGAACTTGAACTCCGCCTGGGCAAGCCCGTCTTCTCCTCCAACCTCGCCATGGCCCTACTGGCCGCCCGCGCCCGCGCAGGGATCGCGTCGTGACCGCCGACCGCGCCGCAGCGACGGCGCTGGAGATCCGCCGAGTGCACCGGCTCGTCGCCCGCGCGGCTGGCCTGCCCGACGTCCAGGCAGAGGTCGAGGCCAACCACGACGAGAACCGGTGGTGGCCGACGACGATCACCGACCCCCGCGTGCGCATGCTCGCCGCAGGCTGGTCCACCCGGGTCTCCTACCGCATGGTCGAGACCTACGCCCGAGTGATCCGCGCCGCCGACACCCGCGGCTTCGACAAGTTGATCGCCGCGACGGACACCGAACTCACCGAACTGGTCCGCCCGCTCGGCCTTCCGCAGACCAGGATCGACTACCTGCACTCCCTCGCCGGGCTGCTCCAGAACTGGGAGCAGGAAGGCATCGACCCCACCTCATCGGCGGCGAGCAGCGACGAGCTGATCGGCGACTTCGCCGGCCGCGTGCGCGGGGCCTCGTACAAGGTGGCCCAGTGCGCGCTGCTCACCGCTCGCGGCTACCACTGCGGGATCATCCCGGTGGACTCCGGCATGGTCACCAAGCTGGCCCCGGCGCTGGGCATCGCCCTCCCGTCGGGAGCGGTGGCCCATGAACGGATGCGCCACGTCCTAGAGGCCGCCGTGCACGCCCGCGCCGCCGACTTCCGTGCCCTGATCGCTGAACACGAGTACCGCGTGACCGTTCCGGACGACGTTGAACCCACCTGGTGGGTGCACCTCGTCCTGATCTACTTCAAGCGCCTGTACCTCAACGGGCCATCGCCGCGGCTGTGCCGCAACCGGCCGGTGTGCACCAAGGTCGTTGACTGCACGCACCGCGCCCGCGAGCTGCGGGCTGCCGGGCGGCGACGGTGAAGCGTCTCGACGTGATCGGCAACGTCAGCCGGGACGTGACCTTCTATCCGGACCACCGAGGAGGAGCGCGGCTCGGAGGTGCCGCGCTCCTGGTGGCGCTGGCCGCAGCCAAGGCTGGCCGCGCTGCCGCGCCTGTCTGCGTGCTCGGCGACGACCTGGTCCACCTTCCGCAGGCAGCGGAGCTCACCACGATCGACTGGTCGGCCCACCGCCGAGCCGAGGGCCCATCCGCCCACTTCGAGCTGGAGTACGACCAACACGGCGAACTGGTCGCTGTCCGCCCGGACTACGGAGTCGCCGACCAGCTGACGGCACACGCCCTCGCACACGTGGACCACCACCCGGACAGCCAGTACCACGTCTGCTGCCGTCGCCCTCTCGACACGGCAGCCGTCCTGGACCGACTCGTGCGAACCGGTGCGGACTTCAGCGTGGACTTCTTCCTCCCCAGTGCCGAAGCCATGATCCAGGCGGCCGCCCCGTGGCTCGCGTACGCGACCACCGTGTTCGTCAACGCGGCTGAGCACCGGCTCCTGCAGTCCGTCGTCGACACCACCGAGCTGCGAGAGATCGTCGTCACCGACGGCCCCCGAGCGGCGACGGTCTGGGCCTATGGACGGCAGACCGGCGCCGCGGTTCCTCCGCCGCGCCCGCCCCTCGAGGTGTCGGGAGCCGGCGACACCCTGGCAGGGACCTTCCTGGCTCGTCGCTCCCAGAGCGCCCCTGCCACCCACGCCCTTGCGCAGGCCACGGCAGCCGCAGCGCAGCACGTGACGGCACCGTCCCTTCCGATCCCGGCGCAACGCCGCTCCTGACCTTTGGAGGCACCTCCCGGTGTTCTACATAGCCCACCGGCTGTTTGCCGCGCACGACCGTGCGCTCGCGGCCGATCTCGCCGAGCGGCTGGCCCGCAAGACCGGCGCCGAGCGCGTCTTCCTCCCCTTCTGCGACACGGACGAGGAGGAACTCGTCGCCGAGGTCAAGGGCCGCCGACTGTTCGAGCTGGACCGGGCTCGGCTCGGCCGGCTGGACGCGATGGTTGCCCTCCTCCATGGGCCGAGCCTCGACGACGGTGTGTGCATGGAGATCGGCTACGCCGCCGCCAGCGGCGTCCCCGTGGTCGTGGTCACCACCGACTTCCAGACGTACTCGCTGACCGAGCAGGGCCCCTTGCTCGAGTTCCCCGACCCGCTGATCCAGGCGCTGGCCGCCCGGATCGTCCGTGTTCCCCGCCTCGGCCCGTCACCCGGCGGCCAGGTCCGCTCCCGGTACGCGGAGTTCCAATCCCGGAATCTCTCCCAGGTCGACGCTGCGCTCGACGCGGCCGTCGAGGAACTGCTGACCGTGCCAACCGGCCATCGCCAGCCAGCACGAGGCCCCGGGACCGAATCGGTGTACGTCGAGGGATCTCCCTACGCGGCATGGGGCCGCGACCACCTGGCCGAAGCCTGCGTCGATGCCGGCCGCACGGTGCTCCTGCCCCGACGCCTCACCGCTGGCGACCCGGTCGCTGGGGCCTTGGCTGACCTGTCAGCCGTGCGGACGGCGGATCGGCTCCTCGTCGACGTGTCCGGTCCGGAGACTCCCCCGGGAACAGCCCTGCTGATCGGCGCGGCCGCCGCGGCCGGCCTGCAGGTCGCGGCGTTCCAGGCGCGTCCGACATACACCCGCGCCGAGGGCCGTGAGCCCAACTGGCGCAACCTCATGATCCAGTACGCCTGCACCACCCTCCTCACCGACATCGAAGCGGTGCGGGCGTGGCTGGCCACACAATGAACCTCGCCGAGATTGCCAGCACCTGCGACACCCTGGTGCTCGAAGGACCAGACGGAGTCGGCAAGAGCACGCTGGCCGAACGCCTGTCGAAGGAATATGACTTCACCGTCGTGCACTCTCCCCAGACACCCGACCACCTCGACCTCACCAGCCGCTACCGCACGATCCTGGACGGCACTGGCCGCATCATCTTCGACCGGTGCTTCATCAGCGAACTGGTGTACGGCCCGCTCTATCGCGGCCGCTCACGCATCACCTGGAGCCAAGCCATCGACCTGGCCGAGACCGTCATAGCCCGCTCCGGCCTCTTCGTTCATCTGACCGCAGACCCCCACGTGATCCGCCGACGCCTCATCCAGCGTGACGGCGAGGCCGCGGGCCTGGAGGAGATCACCGCCCTCGTCACCGGCTACCAGCGGGCCTTCTCAACCCTCGGGGACTACACGAAGGTGCTCACGGTGGACGCGGCGACCATCGAATTCCCACCAGCCGGGTGATGGCCGGCCAAAGCGGCCTGCTGGCACTCCGCTGTTCCCAGTAGGCTGCGGTAGCACCTGCCGTCCCGCCGCCGGAGAAGTCGTGAAAATCGCAGACGCCCAGAAGCTCGCCTGGGAGAACAAGACCCTGAAGGGGTTCAACCAGACGGACGTGCCTCTGGAGTTCGGCCTTCTGAGCGCCGAGGTAGGCGAAGCCTTCACGGCCTGGCGTAAGGGCCTTCCTGACCTCGGAGAGGAACTGGCCGACGTGTTCCTCTACCTCACCGCCCTCGCACAGATGACAGGCGTAGACCTGGACGCCGAGGTTGCCCGGAAGATCGAGAAGAACACACGGCGCACGTACGAGCTCAACGAGCATGGAGCGCACATCCGAGTCAGCGACGAGTAGCACCGGCGGCTCGGTTTCGAGGGGGCAGTTTCTGTTCGGCCGAAAGGCTGTGGGGCGATGGCAAGCGCATGTCACTGGTGGTCCTGGGGGTTCAGAAGACGCGGTGACCTTCCCGGAGTGCGTGGACGATCCGGTTCAGGGCGTGCGGGATGCGTCCGGACCCCGCAGCCGAGGCATCCGAGTCGGGTTCTGAGCTGGAGTACACCTGGGCCTCTTCGCCTCGGGTACGGAAGACGTGGAACTGCTGCTGGTTGATGTCCACGCCGTAGACGCACCGTGTTTCGATGCGGTCCGGTGCGAGGTGGTTGACCCTCATTCCCAGTTCCGCGGCCCACTGCTCGTACTCGGTGAGCGCGCGGTTGTTGGGGCGCCCCCAGCCTTCGAACATCAGCGCCGCGCCCGCCACGGGGGAGTCGGCGTACTCGCGCCGCCGGAGGTCGGCCGGGGGGTGGGGGAGGTTTCTGGCGATGCTGGTGAGCGCGTCGGCGGGGTTGATGTCCCGGCCGTTCCATGACCGGGTGGGTACCATGCGCAGTTCGATCGCGCGTGAGTCGACGCCTTCCAGGTGCACGGTGAACAGGCGGGCGGGCCGGTCCCACCCGCGTCGTTCTCCCTCCCTCGCCTCGATGGCGTGCAGCGCCGTGGCCATGGCGTCGGCGAGATCGTCCTTGAAGAGGCCCAGGGGCTTGCTCGGCATGAGGACGGTGCGCTTCTCCCAGGACTGCATGGTCGCTCTTCTCTGTCGGCCCGGTGAGTGGGCGGATGGGGTCCGGCGGATGCTGGCCGGGCGATGGGGCGCGCCGGGCCGATCTATGCCGGGGGAGGGCCGGGTGGTCGCGGCCGGTATGAGTACACCCTACCTCATATTCATAGCGTTAAGCAATTATCTACTGGGTTTGATCTGCCTGTCTGCGCAGATGGGAGCGGCTGCTCCGGCCGTGGAGCCGGAGCAGCCGGGAGGGGGTGTCAGAAGACGGGCTGTCCCTCGCGGAGCGCGTGGGCGATCCGGCCCAGGCCGAGGGGGACGAGCCCGGTGCCTACCGTGGTCTGGTCGTGTTGGGCGGTGGAGAGCACCTGGGGCTGGTGGCCGCGGCGGCGATGGACGTAGTACTCCTCCTGGTTGATGTCCACGGCGTAGACGAGGCGGGTTTCGATCCGGTCGGGGGCGAGGTGGTTGACGCGCCGGCCCTGCGCGTTCGAGAGGTTCTCGTGTTCGGTCGGCTCCCGGTCGGCGGGCTGGCCCCAGCCTTCGAACATCGCGGCGATGCCGGCCACCGGGGCGTCGGCGTACGAGCGGTGCTTCACCGTGGTCGGCACGGTGGGCAGGCGCCGGGCGGTGTGGGTGATCGCGTCGGCGGGGTTGCGGACCTGGGCTCCCCAGAGCCGGGCCGGGACCACGCGCAGTTCGATCGAGCGGGTGTCGAGGTCGGCCAGGTGGACGGTGAACAGTCGGGCGGGCTTGCCCCAGCCCCGGCGCTCTCCTTCTCGTTGTTCGATGGCGGCCAGGGCGGTGGCCATGGCGTCGGCCATCTTGTCCGCGCAGAGGCAGAGGGGTGTGGTCGGCATGAGGACTGTGCGCCTCTCCCAGTTCTCCATGGTGGTGCCCTTCGGGTGCTGGTGGTGTTTGTGCGGGGTGGGCGGGGCGGTCGCGGGCCTGCGCGAGGGTCAGGGCAGGTCGCGGTACCAGGTGAGAAACCCCTCGGCGTGGCGCTGGTCGAAGGCGACGGTCAGGGTGCCGTCGTCGGCGAGGTTCTGGGTGACGCCGTCCGCCGGGCTGGTGGGGGAGGTGGTGCGGGGCCAGAGGGCGACCAGGGCGAGGAGCGCTCCGGCGGTGGGACCTGCGGCGCTGAGCTTGAGCACGATGCTCAGCGCCTCGTCGTCGATGCCGAAGTCGATCGTGCTGCCCGGAAGGTCGGAGCGCAGCCGGCCGACGAGGTGCTGCTGGTCGGGGATAGCTGCGCCGAAGGCGTCGGCGCTGGCTCGGGCCTGGGCGGTGCGCCGGTAGAAGGTGTCGATCAGCTTCTGTGCGCTGGCACGCAGTTCGGGGTCGGTGATCTCGTCCAGCGCGTGGACGGAGTGCTCCGTGGTTTCGGGCGCGGTGAGGGGGTGGAAGCCGGTGTCACGGTGGGCTCCGTCGCCGTCGAGGAGGGTGAGGATCGCCAGGTTGGCGACGGGGTGGATGTTGATCGCCCACTGGGCGGGGAGGGGATGGGGGGTCGTCACGGCGGTCTCCAAGCTGGGTGCGGGTTGGTGGCGGGGCGGGGAGGCGGGACGCAGTTGCCGTCCCCGCCCCGTGCTCGTCGTCGGCGCTGCGGCGGAGCCGCGGCGGGTGGGAGTGCGGGGCTGCCGGCTGCGTCCGCCGACGTGGTCGGGTGCGCGTAACTGGTCTCGAGGGAGCGGGTCGCCGGGCAGTGGGACACGGTGCTCGGGTTCGTTCACGGGGGTCGGGCTCCGGGTGGTGGGGTCGGCGGGGGCAGGGTTCAGAGGAGGCCGAGGGTGGGGAGCACGCCCCACCCTTCGTGGCGGATGCGCCAGGGGATCTCGGTGTCGGCCGGACGCCAGTGGCTGGCGGCGCGGGTGTGCTCGGGGGCGAGCCTGACCGTCATCTCGGTCCGCCAGCCGCGGTACTTGTCACGCTTGGCGTCCGGGTCGGTCACGGTCATCTGCACGCCGAGGTTGTCGACGACCCGGTCGCCGGCCCGGACCTTTTCGAGGAGGGTCGCCTCGACGTAGACCTGCGCGTTGCGGAACTGCTCGTAGAAGGCCTGACGGCGCTGGATGGCGCGGTGGGTGCTCGGGGTTCGGTCTTGTGGATCACGGCCGTGGAGCTTGAGGAGTTCGCGGTAGTTGCGGAGGTAGGCGGTGCGCTGGGCGGCGGGGGTGTCCGGGGTGGAGAGCATGTCGGTGACCTCCAGGCGGAGGGTGTCGTAGATGGCCGCCTGGTGGATCGGGTAGAGGCAGAGGGCGACGTCCACTCCGAACGGGGTGGCGAAGACGTGCTGGACGGTGGAGCGCCTGCCGTAGTGGCCGCGTACGGATCTGCCGAGCCAGGGGGAGTCGGCGACGGGGTGCAGCTGGGCGTGGTGGAGGTGCTCGTAGGGGTCGAGATCGCCGGGCGGCAGCGGGGACACGGGATTCTCCCTGGACGGTCGGTCGGATGGGGTCGTGGAGATCGGCCTTCCGGGCCGCGGCTGCTCCTTGTGGGCCGCAGCCGGCCGGAGCGCCGCGCTGGTGCCGGGGCGGAGGCCCCCGAGGTGGAGGTGCGTACGCGGACCGGCGGGGTCAGACGCCGGAGCGCAGCGCCAGGCGCAGCGCGTCGTAGACCGCGGCGCGCCGCTCGGCGTCGACGTGGTCCGCGAAGGCGACGTGGACGCGGAAGGCGGCTTCGTCGTCTTCCCACCGGGTGAGGGGTTCGGGCTCGGGCACCAGGTCGTCGGTGGCCAGCCCGATGGCCCATCCGCCGAGGTCGGGTGCCTTGTCGAGGAGCTGCCGCACAGCGTTGTAGGCGGTGCTGGCCGCCTCGTCGCCGAGGGACTGCCAGGTGCGCGGCTCGTCGGTGTCCGCGGCGTGGGGGATCGGCTGGTCGCAGAGGCTTTCGCCGACGCCGGACTGGGAGTCGAGGGCGAGCAGGAGCATGTGGTGGACGGTGGCGGCGGCGTGGCGAAGATCGGCGATGGTGTAGGGCGGGAGCGCGGGCGGCCCCGGTGGGGTGCCGGCGTCGGCCTCTTCGTTGTCTGCTTCGTGTTCGGCTTCGGCGCGGTCGGCGCAGTTGCCGCACAGCCCTGCCCACCCTTCGCCGTCCGCGGTGGATTCCTCGCAGTCCTCGGCCGAGCAGAAGTACTCCTCGTAGGTCGCGGTCGGGATGAACCGCACGGCCGCGCCGGGGCTGGTGAGGGTGAGGACGCCCTCCTCGAAGAGGTGCACGGCGGCGTCGTAGCGGCGACCGCGCCGCACGGTGTGCCAGACGTCGATGCCGTGGAGCTGGTGGTGTTCGGCGGACTCGGGCCGGTCCCAGGTGTTCCCGTCGCGGAAGTGGACGACGTACTCGGAGTCGAAGTCGATCGCGGCCCGGACCTCGGCGGCGGTTGCGGGGGCGGGGGTGTTCGCGGGCATGAGGAGCGTCTCTCAAGGGGGTCGGGGTGAGTGGACGGGCGGGGTGCTGCCGGGCGGCCTCGGGCCGCCCGGCAGCGGGCGGGTCAGATGCGGGTGACGCTGTCGCCGCCGTCGGTGAGGACCAGCATCAGGCGGCGGTGGTCGTGCGGGGCGTCCCAGGCGACGCCGAGCTGCCGGATGAGCGGGTGGGGATTCCAGTGGGTGACGGTGCCGGTCGCCCCGGCGGGGACGGGGTCGTGCTCGTCGGTGCACAGGACGACCTTGATGCGGTCTCCGGCGGTGAACTCGGGCTGCACGTCTGCTCCTTCGGTGAGAGGCGGCCGGGGCGCTGGGGGACGGCCCGGCCACGGGCGCGGTGGCGGGTCAGGTTCAGCGGTGTTCGGTCTCGCCCTTGTTGTCGACCTCGACGAGCAGGAGCCGGGGCCGGTCGGCCTCGTGGTCGATGTGCACGTACGGGACCAGGTGCTCGCCCTTCCAGTGCCGACGCAGCCGTACCAGCACGCTGACGCCGTAGACCCGCAGCTCGTAGGTGTCGCTGGGGCTCCCGCCCTCGGGGTCGGGGTCGGCCTCGACGATGGCCAGGGTGGCCCGGCGCGCCTGGAAGGTGGTGCTGCGGCGGCGCAGCGGCATGGTGGTGGCGAAGACGTAGACCGCGACGCTGGAGAGGGTGGCGGCCATCAGGGCGTCGGCGGCGGTGTGCGGCTCGTAGAGCCAGGAGCTGCCGAGGGCGACGGCGGCGCTGGGCAGGGCGCACAGGACACTCCAGCGCCACCAGCGGGCGGATGAGGTCCGGCCGGCGGGAGCGGGGCGGCGGGCTGTCTCGGGCACGGATGCCTCCAGAAGTGGGCGGGCCAGAAGGCGCGGAGAAGAGGAGGGAGTCGCACGGCCCGGGCCCGGATGGGGCACTCGTTCGCCCGGCGACACCTCAAACAATACATAGACGCATAGAGTTAAGCAACTTCCTTGATATCGAACCCCTCCCTCCGCACTCCTGTCGCGCCCGGCCGGCGGCGCGTTGCGCGATCGACCTCCCGCTTGGCCGGCGGCGCTGCGCGGGGGTCGACGTTGGCCGTCGGTGTCGTTCCCCGGCATGCAGGGTGGTGGTCGACGGCAGGGGCGAGGGCTGGAGCACCGGACATGTTGCTTAAGTCTATGAGTTGCTTTATGTTTGGGGAGCCGCGGACCCGAGTTGCACGCCCTCCTCCCGGCAATCACGCACTCACCACCCATGAGGAAGATCCGTCATGCCTGATGCACCCGAGTACACGCCGTACAGCATCTACGTGCTGGAGCCGCACGCTGACTATGCGACCGCCGAGAACGGCCACATCCCGATCGAAGCCATTGCCGAGCGCGTCTATGGCAAGCCGTACAGCTCGCTGAGCGGATGCCGACGGGACGAGGAGCACATCCGCAATGACAGCGTGAAGCTGTACGAACTCACCTCCGACGATGACTACCTGGAAGCACTCGAAGCGTTCGACGACACCGAGATCTATCTGGGCTGGGACTCCCGCACCCGCGAGAGCGTCCGCAAGACCGGCATGACGGAACTGAACTACTGGCTGAGCATCCGGATCGCCGACGAGACCACCCCAGCCACCGTCGAGGCGAACCCGCCTGAGACGCAAGACCTTGAAAACGCCGTGTTCGAGGACCGCTTCTTCGCCGATCGCGCCTTCTCCCCGTCGCTGAAACTGATTCTCGCCGACCTCATCCGACGCGGCGAACTGCCGCGCGGCAACTACCTGTTCCGGCACTGGTGGTGACCGGAACGAACGAAGACCGACGCCACAGAACCCCACCTTGGAAGGCCCCGATGCCCCTCACCCGCCCGGTCGTAGAACTCCGGACACTGCTGCACGACGCGCTCTCGGCCGCGCTCGCCACCGACGCCCTCACCCTCCCGGCCCCGCTGATGTACACCCCCGGCGTTCACCGCCCGGCTCTGTACATGGAGAGCACCGTCGTACGCGGACGGCCGGGCGAAGGCAAGACGTTCTGGGCCAGGGCCCTGACGGACCCGCAGCTGCGCGCCGTCGCCGCGCGCGAGTACCGCATGCCCAGGCTGGAGAAGACGGAGGCGGTCACCGCCTTCGGGGCGCGGCCGGACGCCGGCCAGCCGACCGCAGGGGAGCTGCGCGCCCTGACGGGGTGGGGGGTGCCGCCCACCGTCCTGTGGAGTGCCGTCGCGCTGACCGCGCTCGGCGTACCGGACCTTGCCGCCCTCACCACCTGGACCGAGCGCGTCGACTGGCTGACCCGCAACCCCGGGGCCACCGAGCGTTCCCTGGCCGAACTCGAGAGCGCCGCGCGCGGCGATGACACCGTGCGGCTCGTCCTGTTCGACGCCCTGGACCAGCTCCACCCCGACCGGGTACTGGCCGAGCACCTGGCCTCCGGCATGCTCAACCTCGCCGTCACCCTCTCACGCCGCACCACCCGGCTGCGCGCGAAGGTGTTCATCCGCCCGGACATGCTGGACGGAGCCCTGACCGGGGTCCCGCGCCCGGACCGCGGCTTCCTGACAGGCCGGGCCGCCGACCTCTCCTGGGGCCGGTCCGACTACCTCGGCCGTACCGGCAGGACCGAGCTGTACGGCCTGTTCATCCACCTCCTGGGCAACCACGACAGCGCGGAGGCCGCCGCCTTCCGCGCGGCCTGGCCCACCTGGGAGCAGAGCCAGGACGGCCGTTTCCTCGCCCCCTCCGGGCTGAACGGCGACCCGAAGATCCAGGAGGAGTTCTTCACCACCCTCGCCGGCCGGTTCATGGGCACCAACGCCCGCACCGGCTACACCTACACCTTCCTGCCCAACCACCTCCAGGACGCGCTGGGAGTGATCACTCCGCGCCCGTTCCTCACCGCGCTGGCCACCGCGCTTGAGGAAACCGGCCGCCACCGCCCCGGACACGACCGGCCACTGCACCACGACGATCTGCGCCACAGCGTGCGCAACGGGGCGCGGGCCACCGAACTCCACCGGGCGCTGCCGTGGGTCCGCCTCGCCCTGGAGCCGCTGGCCGGGAAGCAGGTCCCGATCTGGGAGGAGGAGGTGTTCGACCTGTGGCAGCGCAGCAGCCTGGCCGACCGGCTCCAGGAATCCGTCCCGGAGGCCGGGAAGGGCACCGGCCGCGCCCGGACCGGCCCGCGCAGCCCCGCCAGCCTCCCGCAGCTGCTGGAGGAGCTGGTCGACGTCGGAGTGATGAGCCGCCGCACCAGCGGACAGCTCGACATGCCCGACGTCTACCGGGTTGCCTACGGCCTCGGCCGCCGCGGCGGAGTCAAGCGGACCGCCACCGGCGCGTAGCCCGACTCGACCGGCCCCGGCCATCGCGCGCCGGTCCGTTCCCCCGAACCGGCACGGGCTCCTGCGGAAGACGGGCTCCTGCGGAAGTCCGCAGGGCGCCCGGCCGGCGGCGGTTCACTGCGGCTCGCCGCTCCGCGGCTTCGGGTGGATCCGCGCCGCCAGCCGCTCCATCTCCTCGCGCACAGCCTCCGGGACGGCGGGAAGAAAAGGGTACGGGGCCAGGTTCCGGTCCCGCTCCGCCCGCATGGCGGCGACGACCTGCTCCTTCCGTTGCAAGTTCCGGTGCCGTTCCATCGCCTCGTCGATGGTGGCGGCCAGCTCGGTGGCCGGCAGGTCGCCCAGGTCGACCGGCAGCACCCGCCGGCCCCGGGCCCACACGCCGCCGTCGGCCACCGCCACCGTCTTCTCCAGGCCCCCACGGACCAGCCCGACCAGCGCCGCCGGCGACTGCATGTCCAGGGGCGGGGCACCCTCCGCCGGGGCCGGGGCCGGGGCCGGGGCCGGGGCCGGGACGGGCTGGGGGTGGGTCTCGGTGAGGATCCGCACGGCTTCCTCGCGGCCGGCCTGGTCGAGCCTGGCGGGCAGCCGGCCCGCGCTGGCCGCGGCCTGCACGCGCTGGAGGGCCTTCTGGTAGCCGCAGCCGGTCGAGCTGTTCAGCAACCGGGCGATGCGCTGGTGGTTGCTGGTGTTGGGCGAGGACGGGGTCACCGCTTCTCCTTCGTCGCGCCCCGGCGCTGCGGTTCGTCCCACCACGAGCAGGCCAGGGTGCGGTTCGGGAAGAGGCACCGGTCGTCACTCGCACCCGCGCGGCAGCACGATTCACCGAAATCCCGGGGGTGGGCCCGGACCGGCGCGCACAGCGAGGTGCGCTGCCTTGAGCATAGCGATCGGCGCCGACACCGCCAGGGTCCTGTCCGCCAGCAGGCCGCGGACAGCTGGTCACACCGCAGGCCCTTCTCACACCTCTAGTGGGCGTACCGCTCCTCACCCACCGGACGAAGGGCCTTCCCGTGACCGACACCGTGCTCGACCTCCCCAGCTCCGAGGACTGGCTCGACGACGCCGTAGCAGCCGTGATCTCCTACTCCCGCCTCCCCGCCTCCTCGGCCTGGGCCCGCAGGGAGGCCGCCCGCCGGCTGCTGCGCTCGCCCAACATCCACCCCGTCCTCGAGCGGGCCGCCTTCACCTCGCTCACCCGCGGCGCGGTACTGGAGATCGCTGGCTACGACATCGCGGACCACCTCGATCGGCCGTGGACAGCCCGCGCGGAGCACTGGGCGGAGGTGATCCGCCCCTCCTGGCAGGAGTCCGCCGAACTGCTCTCCGACATCGCCTGGAAGGGCCGGCAGTCCGGCAGCAGCGCGCTCACGCACCTGACGGCCGAGCAGGTCCTGGGCGCCGCGCCGCCGCTCACCGTGCGGACCCGGCTGCACCTGTACGGCCTCGGCCTGCGGTACGACTTCCGCTGCCAGGTGCTGACCGACCTGTTCGACCACCGCGGCCGGACCGTGGACCTGGACCCCTTCAGCCGGTCCCTGCACGCCTTCGCCCTCCTCGGCCGCTCCGATCCGGCCGCGCTCGACCTCATCGACCCGCTGCTGGAGGAGTCCGGGAACCACCCCAAGGTCTTCCACGCGCTGCTGCACGGCTTGTGGCTCGGCCATGACCTTCCCGGCCAGCCCCACCGGATCCTCGAACTCCTCAACCGGCCGCCGTTCAACCAGCGCCCCGATGCCGTCGCGCTCTTCCGCCAGGCAGCGGCGCTGCGCCGGCTGCGTCGTTTCGACGAAGCCCTGGCCTCCATCGGGCAGGCGCTGGAGGCCCTGCCGGTGGATACCGACGCCGCCGTCCACGGCGACCTCGTCCGCGAACGCGCACTGATCCTCAGCGCCCGCGAGACCTGACCACCACCCGCCCGCGGCGGCCCGCCCACCGGCTCAAGCCGGCGCCCGGGCCGCACCCATGTCCGGGCCGCACTCCACCTACCCCGCCCCGGCACCAGCGGGCGCACCGATATCCCGGCCGGGCCTGACGGTGCGGTGCCGTAAGGTGCTACGGCCAGCAGAAACAGAGGAACCGGCCCGGCCGGGCACAGGGGGAGAAGTGACCTTCAGCTCGCGCATTCCGGTCTCGGCCGACGCACACGGCGAGCCGGACTACACCGCGCCGGCGGGCGGGATCGCGGTGGGCACGGTCTGGGTCACCATGATCACGGCCATGTACTTCGCGCTCGAGTCCCGGCTCTTGCACGACCACCGCAACGTGGCCCTCGCCGTGGTGGTCGCCGTGACGGTCACCGCGTCGCTTGGGGTGTTCCTAGGGGCCAGGGCGTTCTTCCGCCGCTTCGGCGCGCACTGGTGGCACATCATCCTCGCCACGGTGGTTCTGTGCTGGGTGGGAGCGCAGGCTCCGGACGCCGCCGCGTACGTGTTCCCCGACCCGATGGCGCGCTACCACCGGGAGCTGGGCGGTCCGGGCCAGTGCCTGCACAGCACCCCGTACGCCAGCGACCGGGGGTTCCCGAGGTCCTCGCAGGTCACCTACGACGACCAGACCGCGGGCCGGATGACGGTCGCCCCGCTGGACAAGACCTACCCGCCGCTGGTGCTGGACCACGCTGTCCGCGGCGGGCTGCACGCGTTGACCCCGGCCGACGAGAAGGCCCGGCAGATCCTGGAATCGTACGGCTGCTGAACCCGTCCCCGGTCTAGATGCGTCGTCCGCGCAGACCACGCCACGGCGGCCCGGTGCGAAACGCCACGGGGTCAGACGGGATCGGTGTACGAGACCGGCTTGCCGGCGGCGCGGGCGTACGCGATCTCCCTGCTCGTGGACTCACCGATATACCCACCAGGGTTGACGACCAGCACCCGGTCAGCCAGGTCGATCTTGCGCAAGTGGAGAGCGTCCAGCACGGTCTTCTGCTCGTCGGTGACCGGTCCGTCCGCTTCGCCAGGCGCGACAACGATGACACCCGCGAAGGTCAGATCACGGTTCGCCACACGCATCTCGTCCACGAACCGGGCAGAGCCGCAGATGCAGACAATCTCGGGTCGGTCCGGCACGGCTCAGTCCTTCGGTCGAATGGAAAACGGCTACCGGCCGACCTGCGGGTCGACGCGTCCCTCGTCGAGTGCGGCGAAGCGCTCCTGAAGCTCGCCGGTGGTCTCGGCCTGGGCGATCCGTACGGGGAACGCCTCCCACAGTGCCGTCGCGTCGATCTCCCGCTCCACGACGTGGCCCGCGGCGAGCTGGTCGAACTCCGGCCCGGTTAGTTCGAGCACGGGGCCGATCGGCATCAGGCCCATGTCGGGGTGGGCCGCCATCCAGTCCCCGTCGAGGAGGGACAGCGGCCGAGGGCAGACATCGAGCCGGGCGAGGTCGAGGTGGACCGGCGTGCCCGCGCGCAGCTCTGCGACGGTGGCGGACTCCAGGCCCGCCAGGACACCTCGGCGGCCGTCTGGCGAGAGGTAGTCCCTGCCGACGGCTGACGGCTGCGCGGTCACCATGCCCCCTTGGAATTCATGCCGGTCCGAAGTCCACCGGCCGGCTGCGGCCATCGTACGGGCTGGGGCACGGACGGCGGACCGGAACGGGCCGGCGGCAACCGCGCCGAATGCCAGCCAGCTGTCTCGCCGTCACACCGGGAACGGCAACGGGTGTTGGCCGCGGCCGGCCGCCATCTGCGCCCGGCGTTCGGCAGCGGCGGTCCGCCACCGCTCGGGGTCGCGGTCTCGCCCGGCCCGCTCGGCGCACCGGGCGCACTCGGCCTTCCGCAGGGCGTTGTCCATCACGCGGGCCAGGCAGCTGCCGCCGCAGGCCAGGTCAAGCCACCCGGTGGGCCGCCCCGCCCGGGTCAGACGAGGACGGGCCCGGTGGTCGAGCCGACCGCCGGTCACCCGGACCACGAGCGGCCACGGATCCACCGCGGCCGCCGCCGGCGTCTCCCGCCCCGTCCCACGTACGGGCTCGGCCCGCGGAGTGGGCGCGGACATCAGCCGACGTGCGCGGCCCGCGCCGCGTCGACCCGATCCACCAGACCGGCCGCCGCTGCCGTCTTGGCCGCCGCCTTGGTCGGGGCCGACGCGGAGCCGACGACGGTTGTGCCGTCGTGGGTGGCCTGGGCGGTGCACGTGAACGTCGGGAGGTGGCTGGGGCCCTTGGAGGTCATCGTGTAGCTCAGGCCGCTGATGACCTTGATCTGCTGGTACTCGTTGAGGACCGAGATGGGCGAACGCCCCTCCGCCGTTTCTGCGGCGGGTTCGGCGGCCGGGGGTTGCGCGGCTTCGGGGACGGGCTGTGCGAGGTCGAGGGAGGGGTCGGGCAGTTCGGTGAGCGCGGCGAGCAGGCTGAGCGCGGCCTGGTGCCGGGCGCCCTTCTTCGTAGACGCGGACCGCCGGGCTCCCTCGACCGGGCTCTCGGCCGCCGACCACGACGCCTGCGCGCAGAAGACGGTATTGGGGCTCTGGCCGACGGTCTTGTCCGTGAACTCGACCGGAGGCAGGGCGTTGACCTGCGCGTGGACGGACAGGATGGACACGGCCGTCTCGGGTGCGGCCGCGATGGCGTTGAGGCAGGCGCTGCGCGCCGACTCCCATCCGGGCCCGCCCGCGACGAGCAGCACCATCTGGAGTTCCAGCGAGGTGAGTTGCCCTGCGGCGGCCCGCCGGGAGGTCTCGGCGACCAGGGGCGCGCCGGCGATGCCCTCCTTGCAGCCGCGCTTGAGGAGGGCGTGGAACGCCGGGGCGTCGAGGCCGGTGTAGTCGGCCTCCGCCGCCGCGGCACCGCGGCGGGCCGCGGAGTGCGCGGCCGACTTGCGGGAGTCGTGCTCGGCCTCGCGGTCCTGCCGGGCGCCGGTGTTCAGCGCCTTGCCGATCGCGGCCAGGGCGTCCTGCCCGTACGGGGAGTCGGCGCCGTCCAGGTAGCTGGAGATGACCTGCTGCACGACCAGGTCGGCGTAGCGCCGCAGGGGCGAGGTGGCGTGGACGTAGCCGGGCAGGTTCAGGCCCCAGTGGCCGCCCATGAACGGTGCGTACTCCGCGGCCCTGAGGGTCATCAGGGTGCGTTCACGCAGTGCCTCCAGCCGGGCGGCGGACCCGTCGGTGAAGGCCAGGTCGAGATCGTCCAGCAGGGTCTGGCGCGGGGCGGTGACCCGGGCGGCGGAGTGGTTGCGGAACAGCAGCGGGAGGTCGCGTTCCGCGGCCCAGGAGGCCAGCGCGGTGTTCGCGGCGATCATGCACTCCTGGACGATCTTGTAGCCGATGGTCCGCTCGAAGGAGGCGAGCCGGACCACGACGCCGTCCTCACTGGTCGCCCACCCGCTGAGGAGGTCGTACAGGGCGAGCGCCCCCTGGCGGCGCCGGCGGGCGAGCAGGACCTCGCTCACCGCCGCCGCCTCACGCAGGACCTCGTGGAGGGGATGCGCGCGGTCGCGGACCGCCTCGGCGGCCTGGGAGTGGCTCAGGGCCACCAGGCCGCTCACCGTCGCGCGCTCGACGTCGACGCGCCCGACCTCTCCGTCCGGGAGGACGTGCACGCGGATCGCGATCGCGGCGCACGGCCTCCCCTCGGCCAGGGTCAGCTGGGCCTCCACCGGCTGGGGCAGCATCTTCTGGGTGCCGCGCCAGCCCCCGTACGCCGACTCGCGGCGCGTGAAGGCTTCCCGGTCGACGGCGCTGCCCGGCGCGACGCCGGAGGCCACGTCAGCGACGTAGACGGTCAGGTGCCAGCCGTCGCCGACGCGCTCGACGCTGATGGCGTCGTCGCGGTCGACGGAGCCGGGGCGGTCGATCATGACGGCAGGGGCCAGGTCGGAGAGGACGGAGGGCTGGGTGGTCAGAGACTGAGACAACGGTTCGATTCCTTCGTGGACGGAGTGGTTCGGCCGTGGGGGTGCTGCTTCCAGACAGCCCGTCCTTCGCATCATGTCCAACGGCGTTGTCGGCGTCGGGGATTCGGCTCCTGGCGAAGGGCAAAAGGCGGGGCCGGGGATCAGCTGGAGGGCGTGAGGCTGAGCGGGCCTGCGGATTCGGCACGGCGGCGTGCCTGGTGCGGGAGTGGCCGGCCTATGTCGGCGATCGCGTCCGCAGGTAGACCCTCGCGCAGGATCGGGAGCAGAGTGGCGTACTGCTTGAGGATCCCGTCGCCGTACAGGGGGTGCGGCCACATCTCGGGATCCGCGAAGGGGATGCCGAGGTAGGCGCAGCCCGAATCGGCAGGCCAGGTCGGGTCGATGGCGTGCATGCCGCCGGTGGCCCAGGCATGGGGAGCGTGGTGGACGGCGCTGTCGACGGTGCAGCTGCCGTACCCCTCGACGTACACCAGGTCCGGGTCCTCCTGGTCTTCGATCGTCTGCGCGGCGTTGGTGTAGCAGAAGGTCACCATGAGCGGGTCGGCTCCGGGCGGGAGCGGGGCCGGGGCGAAGAGCCGGCCGGCGTCGAGGAGCAGGTGGAAGGGGGAGGGGTACCTCCACCCGTCCAGGACCGGCTCGGAGGTCGGGTCGACCTCGGCTGCGCGCTCTCGCAGGTAGCGGATCAGGGCGGTCTCGGCGGGGACCAGGAGCCCGCCGGCGGCCGGGGCGGGTCCGGTGGGTCCCGCGGCGGGGCCGGTCCGGTCGGCCACATCGGGCGACCGTTCGTTCATCGTGCTCTCCTGCATGGTCGGATTGCCCGGGGCGGGCGTCAGGCCGGTGCCGCGGCCGCCGGGCCGGAAGGGGCTTCGTGCTCGGGTCGTACCGCGTGCGCGGCCAGTTCCCACTGCTGGAGGAAGTGCGGGTCGGAGGGCGGGGCCTGGAGCAGGGGCCGGCCGTTGGAGGTCAGCTGGGCGCGGGTGACGAGGTGGGCGCTGCTGCGGGTGGCCGGGCCGGACAGGTGCGGGCAGGAAGCCCGCGCCAGATCTCTGCACGCCTGGTGCAGCGCGGCCTGCAGCACCACGCCGAAGGGCGTGGCCAGCACCCACGCCCGCTTGGGGAGGAGGTCTCCGCACACCTGGCAGCGCCACTCGTTGTGGGCGCGGGCCAGGAGCCGGGGGTCCATGGCGCGCCACCACACCCGCGCCGTGCTCCACGGGGTCACCCAGGGCACCGGCAGACCCTGGCGCGTCGGGCGGGGCAGCCCGGTGACCGGAGCAAGGAGCATCCCGGCCTCCTCCAGCGTGCTCCACACCGGCTTCTCCATCCCGAGGAACGCGCACTGCCCGTTGCCGCAGACGAAGACGGCGTTGGCGGTGTCGTACTCCAGCTGCTCGGCGCAGTCCGGGCAGGCCGGGTCGGGCTCGGCGGTCGTCATGCCGTCGCTCTCCTGCTCGTTGAAGGTCTTCGGGGCCCCGGTCGCTACAGTCGCTGCGCCGGGGGCGCGGCCCGATGGCAAGGGGCGGTCCAGATGGTGTGGGTGACCTGGGTCCAGCCGTGGAGCTTGGCCGGGTCGGCCCAGGCCGCCGGGTCGACGGTGTAGCCCACCGCGGGGAGCAGCCCGATCGCGTCCGTGAGCGGCGGAACGGGCTGGGGCTCCGGGCTCGGGACCAGGTGGCGCCCGGGGCCGTCCGGGTCGGCGACGGCGAGGGTGTCTACCGGCCCGAGGTCGACCGCGTCGACGACGACCTCGGGGCCCGGTGCGACGACGACCAGCTGCCAGCGCTCCCGGTGCACGGCCAGCTCGGCCATGTACAGCGCGGGCAGGCCCCGGTGGTCGGGGTGCGGTGCGGCCGGCGGCTGCTCGGTCACGAACTCTCCTTCGATCCGTACGGGTTGTCGTCGTCCCCACCTGCGCCCGGGGGCTCGGGACCGCTCTGATCGTAGAGGCCGGAGCGGATCTGCTCGCGGGCGATCGCGTACTGGAGGGCGTCGTCCTCGTCGGTGAACATGTACTTGGTGACGGTCTTTTCCAGGGCCTCGAAGTACCCGGCGCGGCGCCCGGCGGTGCGGAAGCGGCGCTCCAGCCCGAGCAGTGCGCGGATTCCCTGGTACTGGCTCTCGTCGCCGTCGCAGACCTCCCGCAGTACGGCCATGGCGTCGGCGTCGAAGCCGACGCCGCCGTCCAGGACGGCCGGGCCGGGGAACGGCTCGCCGGTCTCCTCCTGGTAGATGGCCGGGAGGATGTCCTCGACCTCGTGTTTGACGACCACCCACTCGTGCCGGATCGCGTGCAGCTCCTCCAGGCTGATGAGGGCCAGGTCGCGCACGTACTCGGGCCCGCGGGTGCGGATCTGGTGCTGGGCGCGCAGTAGCCGGCGCAGCCAGTCCTCCCGGGCGGCCTGGGTGTAGGGGCCGTGCACCAGCCGGCCGTGGAAGAGCATGAGGGAGCCGTTCGACCTGCGGTAGTCCCGCAGATGCCGGTCGTCGTCGATGTCGAGCGCGTTGCGCAGCTCCAGCAGCGGGCGCATCCAGATGTTGTCGTCGTCGTTGGCGATCATGGCGTTGAGGGACTTGTCCTGGCTGACCATCGTGCACGTCCAGCACCCGAAGCGGCTGTCGCCGCACGAGGGGGTGGTGGTGTCGACCACCAGCGGGCACTCGGAGTCGGGGCTTGCCCCCTGGTAGAGGCCGAGCAGGTCCTTGTGGCTGTGGCCCCACGGGTTGTCGTACTGCATCAACAAGATCCACACCTCGTCGTTGGTCAGAGCCTCGATCGGGCTGTAGACCAGCGAGTTGGGCAGGTCGCCGTTGGGTGAGAGCCGCGCGCGCACGCGGCCCTTCTCGTGGCGGGCCATGGACTTGGCCCGTGCCGCGCTCTCGGCCTTGCGGATGCCAAGCACGAGGATCGCCTCGCCGTGGGCGGCGACGACGGAGCGGATGAACCGGGTCGACGGCTTGATCTTGAGCCGCTCTGTGCACCACCTGAACTTCGGCCTGGGCGCCGCGTAGCCGCGGCCGATCAGGCACATCCAGAAGGAGTCCTCGACGGCCGGCGTCAGCCGGTGCACCTCGATCGGCAGCTGCTCGGTGGCGGCGGCCTCGCGCATCGCGTCCAGCGACCGGCCCACCCACGCGGCCACCAGGGGGTTCTCCACCAGGGTGTCGGTGGAGATCACGTGGACGGTCTTGGTCCGTTGCTCCGGCGGCAGGGAGGCCAGGGCCCACCAGACCAGCGCCGCGACCAGGGTGCTGTCCTTGCCACCGCTGTAGCCGATGACCCAGGGCACCTGGTCGGCCCGGTACAACTCCCGGATCTCCTCCAGGAGCAGCTCCAGGTAACGGTGGGGGGTGAGGTCGCCGAACGGGCTGCGGCGCGTGGGGCCGAGACCGGGTACCAGGACGGGCGGAGGCATGACTGACCTTTCAGTACACGGGGTGGTGGCCGGGTTTGCGCCGGCGGCGGGAGGAACGGGCCGGGGGACCGGGCCGGGATCAGCCCGGCACCCCGGCGGGGTTCATGCGGCGGTGAGCATCCGGGCGAGCCGGGAAGGCCGGACGCAGAGCCCCGGTTCCTCCTGCGGCCCGGGCTCCCGGACGGGCAGGGCGATGCTCACTGGTGTGATGGTCCGCTGAGCCGGGTCGACCCGATGGGCCTTCTCGACCACGACCACGGCGCCGTGGTCGCCGCCGGACAGCGCGTTGACCAGGTCCAGTGCGTACGTGCTGGCGACCAACTGGGAGGGCGAGGAGGCGGAACCGAGCCGCCGGGCGAACCGCCGGGCGAGCTCGGCGGCGGCCGTCGGGTGCATCCCTTCCTCGATCCCGTCCAGGACCAGCACGCCCGGCCGGGTGTGCCAGGCGGCCAGGACCTCCAGGATCCGCAGCACCCCGGCGGGCATCATGTCCACCGCCGCCCAGCCCCGGTGCGCCATCCGGACCTCGATCCGTCCATCGACGGCCCGGACGCCGGAGGAGCCGTGCACCAGCGCCGCGAGGTCCGCATCCAGCCGGGCCGCCGCCTCCGGGCCGAGCCGCCGCAGCATCGAAGCGGTGTCGCCTGTACCGCCGGAGACCGCCTGCCAGTTCCCGGCCTGCTCCCGGAGCGTGTCCATCAGCGCCCCAGCGCCGTCCAGCGGAAGCAGGCGCTGCGCTGCCCCGGTCCGCGCGGCCGTCCGCACACCGCTGCCAGCGGCGTCGAGTACGGCCGTGCGACCGTCGGGGGCCCGGAACGCGCTGAGCTCCACCGAGACCGGCCCGGCCGCGCCGGGCACCAGAGCCCGCACCACGATCCGCATCCGCTGCGCGGTCCGGGGCCGCCCTTCGTGCTCGCTCTGGAGCAGGAGGACGTCGGCAGCCAGCCGGGGGCTGGAAGCGGTGGCCGCCTCCCAGCCGTCCGTCAGGGTCCGGGAGACCAGCGTGAGGGCGTCCAGGAGGTTGGTCTTGCCGGTGCCGGCCGGACCGGTCAGCACGGTGAGCGGCCCCGAGGGGAACTCGACCTCAAAGTCCTGGAACGACTTGAAGCCGTCTATCGCGATGGTGGTGATCATTGAGACTCCCGGCTCGGGGCGGCCGGACTGCAACCGGCCCGGTGACCCCAACCATAAGCGAACTCATTGAGTTAAGCAATCTTTTGCGATCTCTGGATGGCTCCGCTCCGAACGCCCCTGTCGGATCGCGCCGAGGACTCCAGCGGCGCGCCGAAGATTCAGTAGGCTCTTCAGTGCGGCGCCGAAGAGTTTCAGTCCACTCGTCGCGACATGCGGGTGTACATGACATGAGAGGAACGCTTCGTGAGCTATACACGCGGCCCCCTGCCGGAGTGGGGCGCGGTTGGGGGCTACGGCAGCGACACGTTCGAGGCCGAGGATTCTCACGGCACGGTCTGGCGGCTGTGGTGGGTAGAGACACCTGCGGATGGCGATCTGCTGCCGCCCGGCTACCGGCTCGCACCCCGCGACGACCTGGACAACCCCCAGTTTGTCGCGGGCGAAAACGGCCTATACCGCGCATTGGACACGGCAGGGATGCAGATCGCGGACACCGCTGTCCGAGCCGATCCCGAAGGTGCCCGGCATCAGCTTGGGCTCGACGGCAAGTGAAGCGCTGATCGCGTGGCCTGCAGCCGACGGGAGTGGCATCCGACCGGCAGGGGCCAAGGCCGTACACATCGGGATCCGCTGCGGCCGAGCCGGCTCGCCTTCGCGCTCGACCGGGTCTCACACCCTGCGGCCGGGGCCGTCCAGCGCGTACACCGTCTCCCGGTCCGCCAACGGCAGGTCCGGCCTGATCCGGGTCCGCGCCACCCACCGGTGCCGGTACTCGTAGGTCACCCCGAGCACCGCGTTCTCCTTGTAGACCGGCCCGACCTTGCGCCCGGTGTCGTCGCGGATCCCGTAGCGCACGCGTGGGCGGACGTGGGCACGGCGCCAGGTGCCGGCCGTGAGCTCGCCCGACCCTGCGGCGGAGCGCATCCGCGCGGCCGGCTCATCCGGCGGAGGCAGGTAGTCGAGCAGGTGGACGCCGTGGAAGCCGCCGTCGCGGGCCTGCCGGGTCCGCGCGAGCTTCTTGATCTCCCTGTCCCGGCGTCGGGCCCCGTCCCGCCGGGGCAGCTCGGGCGGCGGCCGCCAGTTCTCGAACGCGAGCAGCGCCGCGTAGCCGTACAGGGCGCGCCCGGCCGGATGACTGCCGTACGGCACCGGCACCAGGGAGTAGAGCGGGATGCCGGTGCGCCGGTCCGTGGCCGCGGTCAGGAGCCAGCCCAGCCCCTCGTCCAAGTGCCCGTCCTCGCGGGCGGTGAGTACTCCGCCCATCACCACCGGCGCATCGCCCAGCGGCAGGCGCCCTTCACCTGCGGCCTCGACCAGGTCACTATCGCCGGCCACCGCGTCGAACGGCACACCGTCGTGGAACAGCAGCACCGACGGGGCGGGCAGCGTCAGTTCCGCGCGGGTCCGCGCGTCCATCATCGCGGTGGTCGCGGCGTCCTCGGCGAGCGGGCCCGGGACGAAGTGCGGCACCGAGCTGTACGCGGCCAGGCCGGCCGAGACGCGCAGCAGGCGCCCGTCCTGCAGATGGTGAGGGGTCGCCAGGCCGTGATGGGCCAGGAGGACGCCGGGAGGGGCGAGCCGGCTGCGCACCGTACCGATATCGGCGGGCACCAGATCGCGCAGGGTGCCGCGGCCGCCGGCCCACCGTTCGTCGTAGCGGGCGAATGTCTCGTCGCGGCGCCGGGCATCGGCGATGGCGCCGCCCGCCACGGCGACCACGTCGACGACGGTGTCGGCGCGGGGGCCTGTGCTGGGCACCAATGCGGTGATCGTCTGCTCTGACTCCGGGGCGTCGACGGCCGGGGCCCATCCGCCGCACGCCGCCCGGACGGCGTCCACCGCGCCGGTGCGGTGCAGCAGGCGCCGCCAGGCGGTGTTCAGTGGCAGCCTGGGACCGTGGGCGAGCAGATCGGCGTACGGCATGCCGTAGAGGAACCGGTCCAGCGCGGCGCGGTCCGCTTCCTGCCGCCGCCCACGGCCGCCGGGCGTCGAGGCCGGCCGCGCAGGGGAGCGGGCCGGCCCGGTCACAGCCGGCGCCATTCCGTGCCGTGGAACACCCGGTAGAGGAAGCGGCGGTTGATGCCCAGGCCGGCGGCGATCTGCGTGACGAGCCGCTCCTCCTTCATCCATTCCTTGCCCCGGCGGACCGCATCGCCCAACTCGGCGGTCAGCACCACGTCCCGGACCTGGTTCGCGCAGCGCCTCAGGTGGGCGCTGGCGATCTGCGCGGTGAGGGTGTCCCCGGTCAGCACGAGGCCGTCGGCCATCTCGTCGAGCCGCTCGGCCACGGCGCGGTGGGCTCCGTCCCAGGTGTCGTGCTCGGCGAAGCCCGGCACGCCGTTGCTGACCCAGGCTGCGGCCCACTGGCTTCCGCCGGGCTCCGCGCCGGCCGCCGCCCGGTTGTCCGCGTCCCAGCCCTTGTTGATCGCCGCGTCGGCGAACACGGTATCGGCCAGGGCACGGTGGAAGGCGAGCTCGGCCTCCTGCGAGAGCGGGTAGTTGACCGCCGTCGGCTCGGCGGTGTGGCACACCACGATGCAACCGTCGACGTGGTTGCGGACCTCGTAGGTCGCGCCGCCCCACTGCCTGCGCAGGGGTTGGCCCCGCGTATCGCGCCACAGCGGGGCGTCCTCGAGATCCGGGATGTCCCCGGCGGGAAGGACCTGGTCGAAAGGTACGGGCACAGCCACCTCGCCTGTTCACGATAAGTGAGCATGAAGGTACACACAGCTTTGTCGAGTGTCTACTCAGGTGCACACTTCCGTGTGGCGGGTGGTCGAGGCTCCTCTACATGACGCTGATCAGCACCGGGTGCCCGGACGGCAGGCGTCCGCGGCCGTCGATCCCGAACGGGATCGCGGGGGCGGTCCGCAGCGCGGTGACCCCTGTCGAGGCCGCGACCATCGCCGCCTTGGGGTCGTCGGCGCCGTCGACGAGCAGCTGTACTCCTAACCGGTGCGCGGTGTCGGTGACCTCCAGCCCGCTGACCGAGACCGGCAGGCCGGCCAGGGTCTGCGCCCAGGGCACAAGGGCCCGCAGGAGCGTCGCTGTGGCGGCGGTGGAGGTCGAGCGTTCGGGACGCGATCTGTTCAGGGTCGGGTGCGTTCCCGCGACCAGCACCATCCCGCCGGGCAGGTCCGCGGTCAGGGTGTAGGTGTAGGCACGTGCGCCGAGCTCGGACAACACCGGGTCGGCCCCGGTCGCCGCTGCCAGCCGGTCGACGCTGCTGCGCTGGTCTGCCATCGTGGTGAACTCCGCGAAGGAGACCTGGACGTCCCGGCCGGCGAGTGCGAGCCGCAGGGGTTCCAGCGGGCCGGCTGCGTCCAGCACCTCGGCGGTCGCGGGCAGCAGATCGGTCAGGTCGAAACGCATGCCGTTATTGTCGCCGCTCGGACAAGCCCCACACCAGACGATCCCCGGACTTCGCCCGGCCCTCGCGGTGCTCCGTCGCCCCGGGCCGGCTGTTTCACCGGTCCGCGATCAGTGCAGAGGTGCAGGCCACGGCCTCGTTCCGGGGCGTGCACGGGCTGGCGGTGGGTCCGCACGGTTCGCCGTGGCGATGGTGTGCCGTTCGGTGGCCCGATGAGGGTGGAGAACGCCGAAGACGCAGCCGTGGTCCTACCGGTCCTCCGCCCTGGGGCTCCGTCGCCAGCGGGACAGCCCGGCCGCCGTGACGCGCTTCCATCGGGAGACGGGGACGGGGGACGGAGGCGTGCACGCGGCGACCTCTTCGACGAGGCTCCCGAGAGCTTCGAGGATGCTCTGCGCCGCCGGGCGGGCAGTCAGGACATCGTCGCTGAGCACGGCGACAACCCCGGCCAGCAGGCGGGAGAACTCCGGTGATCGGGTCGGCTTCCAGTACTCGAGTCGGCTGCAGCAGTACATAGACCGCGAGACCGGCTTCGGCCCGGTGCTCCCTGTCTGGGAGGCGAGACGGAGTTCCGCTTTGAGCCAGCGGGCGCACTCGATGTCGGCCGCAGTGGGTTCCCACAGCCGGGTGAGCAGCTCGAGTCGTAGCGACTCCGGGCCTGCCTCGGCCGGCATCGTGAACGTCGTCCCCGTTCCGTAGGCCGCAGCGGCGGCCAGACTCAGCAGGTCGCGCCGGCGTTGGACTTGGTCGACGTCGGGGCCGAAGTGGGGAACCCAGAGTGCCCCGCACAGGTGGCACACGATTCGGGCCTCCCCGCCCAGCCGTCCGGCCACGGTGTGGGGTCCGGGACTGGCGCACGTCGTGCAGGCGAAGTTCCGTGCCGGGACATCGGAGTCGGAGGCACTCGGCGGACGGGAGCAGTCGACTCCTGGTCTGGCTTGGGCGATCCCATCGGTCGACACCAACCAGAACCCCGGGACCGGGCTGGCAGTGGGGAGGTCAGGGGATTCCACCCGGCCAACATAGTGCCTGCCTCGGACACGGGTGACCGGAAGGACGCAGCGGGCGGATTCCGCCGGCGGGGCCAGGGCACCGTGCAACGCCCGTCCCCGCGCGGCCGGTTCCTTTGGGACGGCCACGACGGAGCCCCGGCCGGGTAAGCCCAGCCGGGGCCAGAGAGGCAGAGCGGCGACGGCTCGCGCGGACTGCGATCAGGCCAGACGGCTCCTCTACACGCGCTGCACCGGCGGGGGCATCTCCAGGGGGAAGGCGCCCGTGCCTTGTCCCATCAGCCACAGCGCGGGGGCCAGGGTACGTCCGCGGAGGCAGCGGGAGATGTGGTTCTGGGAACGGTGCGTCGTCGGCTCACCCACGGTGCGGGTGACGGCCAGGACAGTGCCGTCGGCCAGCACTGCGGTCAGGTTGCGCTGCTGTTTGGCTCCGGGAGTGTCCAGGACGTCCACGCCTTCGATGAGTTCGTCCTGGTCGAGCGCCGACCGTTCGGCGAGGGCGAGCAGTCCCACGACCGGGCCCATCGGGTCGGTCCTGGAGTCGGGGCCCAGACCTGCGGATTCGTCGAGCAGTGCCTGCCCGTACTCCTCCATGGCGCCCTGGAACTTCGGCCCGCCTTGGAGGGCCCAGGCCGGGACGTCCATGTTCTCGACTGCGACCGCGTGGGTGGCGGGTTGACCGGTCATCTCCGGGTGCGGAAGGCGGATCTGCATCCAGGTGACCGGCAGGCTGCCCCAGGCGATTGACTCGTGGTACCCGCGCTCCAGCGTGACCAGGGCGGCCCCGATGGCGCCGCGGGCGCCCTGGCTCAGGAGTCGGCGGGCGTGACTTCCGGTGTTGATCAGGCGGGTCACAGCAGTTGGGCCTTTCACAAGGTGGTGGAACGGGAAGACGAAGTGCCCCTCACGGAGGGGAGGCGGTGGAAGAAGGAGGCGCGGGTGCCAACGGCCGAGGGCACGAGGGGGGATCTCGTCATGCGACGGTTCCCAGGTCGATGGAGGGGAGGTACTCGTGCTGGCTGTCGATTTCCAGGTCGCGGGCCGTCTCGGGAAGCGACCCGAAGGTGACTCCGGCGGCCTGGAGCTCGCCCACGATGTGATCGAGGTCGAGTTCGAAGCGCGGGTCCTTGCCCCAGGCGCGGGCCAGGGCCTCGGGCAGGGCGGGGAGCGGGTCGTCGAAGTCGTGGACGGTCGTTCCGTCGGCGGTGACCGCGCGGTCCATCCGGAAGGTGTCGTTGCCGCGGACCTGCAGCACCACGTACGCGGCGTGGGGGAGCAGGACGCGCAGGAGCGCGGTGAACTCCTCGGCGGCGGCCTCCGCCTCGGCGCGCAGCCGTTCCTGGAGGGCAGACATCCGGGTGTAGGCGGCGGCCGGTGACTCCTCGGTGGTGTCGGAGGTCCCCTCGGCCTCTTCGGCCATCAGGGCGTGGGCGCGGGCGGCCAGCTCGCGCTGGAGGGTGCTGAGATCGTCCGGGTCGCCGTGGACGGCTTCGGCAGCGGTGCGCACCAGGCCCTCCACTTCGAGGGGGGTGAATGAGGCGCTGATGCCGATCAGGTCGGTGGCGAGTGCCGCGATCTCGGGGGTGGGGTGCTGGGTCATGTTCGCTTCTCCGATGGGGAGTTGGGGGAGGATCAGGTGTCCTGGACAGTCAGGAGCACCGGGGGGCGGCCGTAGGACTGGGTGAGGGCGTCCACGACGGCGCGGCCTGCGGCGGTGAGATCCTGCTCGCCGGCGGTCCAGAAGCCCGCGAAGGCCTCGGTGATCGGCGCGGCCGGGTCGGTGTCCGGTTCGCGCAGTGCCCAGCTCGCGCCCGTGGTGCCCAACAGGAGGGCGGCCAGGAGGCCGGTCGAGCGCTCGGCGGCATCGAGGTCGCCGTCGTTGAGATCGGGGAAGGCGGCGGCCCACGGGCCGGGGTCGCCGATGGGTTCTTCCTGCAGCAGGGCGTGCAGCAGCAGGCCGCGGGAACAGGCCAGCATCGGCTCGTCGGCCGCCTCGGGCCACACGGCGTAGACGCTGGTGCCGCAGCCTCCGTAGCTGTCGAGGCGGGTCGGCCAGTTCACCAGGGAGCCGGTCATGGCGGTGCGGTCCATCCGCCGCCAGTAGGCCGTCACGGCCGCGCTCCGGCCGTCCGGCCGGGCAGCGGGCACCGGCGGGTGTAGGAGGCCAGGACGATGCCGAGGATGCCGTCCTCGTTGGCCTCGGGGTCGGTCACCTCGTTGTCGTGGAAGAAGTCGGCGGCGGCCTGGAACGCCGCTTCGAGGAGGGGGCCTTGCGCCTCGTACCGGTAGCCCTGGCGTTCGCTGTCCAGGGCGAAGTCGAAGGTGAACGTCCAGGGTCCGCGCTCGCGGACGGGGGCGGTGGCCAGGTCGATGCCTTCGCCGATGACGAGGGCCGTCTCCCACACCGTCCAGTTCGCGGTGAATGCGGGGCGCGTCAGCTTGGCGATCAGCAGCCTGGCCCGCATGAGCGAGTGGAGCTGCGCGAGGCGGGCGGCCGGGACGGGCGGGGTGCCGTCGGTGGTCTCGTAGATGTCGTACATGGGGTCGTCGGGGAAGGCGTGGGAGCCGTGGACGGCGAAGATGCGGCCGGTGTCGGCGACCTGCCAGCGGTGCCGGTCGCCTGTGCCGCCCGGTGCTGCGAGCGAGGTGACGGCCTGGGCGTGATCCCAGGGGTGCGCGGAGAGCATGAAGAGGAGTCCTCAGGGGTGTGTACCGGGGCGGCGGTGCCTGCGCGGAGGTCCGGCGGCGTGCCGCGAGGGCGTGGCGAAGACGCCCCACTGATTGCCTAACTCTACGAATTAGATTAATGAAGGTCAAGAGCTTTGGCTGATTGCTTAAGTCTATGAATTGGGGTTACTGTGTGGGTGTCGCCGAACGAGGCGGCAACTGATCGGCCGCCGATGACCTTTCTCGGCCTGGCCTGCCTTCACCGGCGCGCGTCCGCTCGTCCCTTGCCGCGCCCCGTTCCAGCCGAGGAGTTCCCGCACATGAAGCGAAGCCTGCGCCGCCACATAGAGGCCGCCATCAACCAGACCTGGAACCCCCGCCGATTCGACCGCCGCGGCCGCGTCACGGTCGTGCTCTCCTTCCCCGAAACGGCGTTCCCCGACGCCCCGCAGTGGAGCCCCGGGCCCGGGTTCACCGCCACCGCCGGCGACTACGCCTGGCTGCGCGACAACGGCGACGGAACGAGTACGGCCGTCGTCGCCGGGGTGGGCCCCAAGCAACTCCCCGGCGCAGGCGGCGGGGAGTGGACCGAGCCGGAGGTCTGGACAGCCACCGCCCCCAACGACAGCCTCTTCATCGACAGCGGCGCCATGTGGGACAAGCCCCACCGCATCACCTGGTTGCTCGACGAGCCCGGCGCGACCATCACCCGCGAGCCCTATCAGGGCCACCCCTCCGCCGCCGTCCACGCCCACTGGGACAACTTCCACGAGTGCTGGGGCTTCGCCCCACGCCGGATGCACCGGGGCGAGTTCCCGTACGCGGACCGCCGCCGGTTCGCCGTTCTGCACACCGAACCGGACTTCGGCAGCCTGCCCGACGAGGCGCAACTCCTGGAGACGGCCCACACCTTGATGCGCTCGTTCGGCGCGAAGGCCCGGGTCTACGCCTACGACCCCCAGCTCGGCAGCACCCGCGATCCGATGCACACCGTCTCCGACGGCACGCTCACCGACGTTCTGCGTGCCCTGGACCGCCGCGCCTCCCGCTGACCGCGACGACCGTCCCTCTCACTTTCCCAGGAGACCTCTGCCATGGCACCGCTTCTCGGCCCCCGACCCTCCACCGTCAGCGCCGCATTCACGGTGCGCGACGCTCGCCCCGGTGACACCGACACCTTCATGCCGGTGATCGCCCTCGCCGACCCCTTCGACCCCGACCCCTTCGGCATGGCCCGGGGCGTCCTGGCCTCACTGCCCATGCCGCCTCTCTCCCACGACCGGAGCCTGGCCCTGGTCGCCGAGGACAACGAGACCGGCACCCTCATCGGCGCGCTGCTCGGCGGCCCGCCGAAATGGCTGTACACCCACCCCGGCATCGACAGCCTTCCCCTGCTGGGCCACATGGTCCGCAGCCTGGGCATCATCCACGGCGTGGCCGTCCACCCCGACCACCGCCGCCGGGGAGTGGCCGCCGCCCTGATCGGCGCCGCCGAGCAGCGGTTCACGCGAGCCGGGTACGGCCTGGTGACGGTCGACCACGAGCCCGCCCTGGACGACTTCTACCGCCACCACGGCTACACCATCGGCGACGCCCTCCTGATCCACCTCCCACAGCAGCGCCTCATCGGCATGACCACCGACGACACCCGCATGTCGGCCAAGCCGCTGCGCCCGGCGGTCCGGCTCGCCGCCGTCCCCGGCGCTCCCCACCGGGTCATCACCGGCCTGCTGCCCGGCGCCTCCCTCCCGGCCGACGCCGTGTTCGACGGCACCCGCCTCCGGTACTGACGACCGCCCGCCCGCCGGGCCCGGCTTCTTCGACCGCCGGGCCCGGCCCCACGAGCAGGAGCCCCCGTTGCCGCCCCACCTGCACATCGCCGAACGCTGCATCCACGGCGAGACGAAACGCATCCTGTGCGACCACCACGTCGTCTGGAGCCGCTACCGGGTACGGGAAGTACCGTGCCAGCCCGCCTTCTGCGAAACCGCCCGCCGAGCCGAAGCCGCGCAGCGCCCGGACTGCTGACCGCGACCGGGCACCGCCCCAACCACCCGCCGAGGGAAGACCCATGCCCCGATTCCGCTTCCGCCACCGCGGTGCCCCCGAGACCTACGACGCCGAGCTGCTCCGCGCCTGGAGCAGCTTCTGCGCCCGGCACGGGATCCCCGCCTCTCCCCGCTACCCGACCGGCGACGCGGAGCTGGACGCCTGGAACGCCTCCTGAGAGTACCGAGTGCGACCGCTGGCGCAGATGACGCGGCTGCGCCTGCCCGCGCCGGTGGGACGGCTCCGTCCCGGCCGGTACCGGTGGCTGGCCCGCAAGTACTGGAGGAAGAACCCGGCCCGGCTGTGGTGGCTTGGGCGCGTCTGGGACGAAGTCCGTTCCGACTGGCGTGCTCGGTGACCGTGCCGGCCGGGATCGCGCAGGGTCAGCCCCGGGAACCCGCGGGAGGAAGGCCGGCGAACCAGGCATCGAAGGGAACCCACGTGCCCGCGGGAACGGCCAGCAGGTTCTCCAGCGCGCCGAATCCCGGCGCCGCGCTGCTCCCAAGGGGGAACACCTCCCTGAGCATGTCCGCCTGCGGATCCAAGCCGCTGGGCCGGACCCGCTCCTCGAACAGCTGGTATGACGGCGCCTCGGCGACGCGCAGCGCCCCCGCACGGCTCCCGACCACCAGGTAGGGGCAGACGCGGGCTGCGTAGGCGGCGCACGCCGCATGCAGTGGTGGTTCTCGTACGAGCTGGGCGGCCGTCCCCTCCGACTCGCCGGCGATGAAGACCACCTTCGCGTCCCGGTCGATCGAAGTACCGCACAGCTGGCAGCGCCGCCGGGCCATTGCCGTGCGCTGGCGCCGGGGACACACCTGTCCCAGCAGCGGGGTCCCGGTGCCGGTCGCGCAGTAGCACCACAGCACCGCGCCCTCCTCGGGGCTGCGGATCACCGATGACCTGCCCGGAGCGTCGCGGGGTTCCCAGAGCGTCGTCCAGCCCACCGGATATCCCCGGCCGTCGCGGGGGAGGCCAGCCACGGCCAGCGGCATCGGGACCTGCTTCCACCCGGGACGGGCTCGCATCTCTTCCACGCCGCCGATCCTCGCAGAGCACCGCCGCGCGTCCACGGGCGGGCGGGGCCGACGTCCACGGCCCGGCTCTTCTCGGGGCGTAGCACCAAAACAATACTTGCTTAACTCTATGAATTGCGTTAATGTCCAGTTGTCCCCCCGCCTGGGGCCCCACCCGCCAAGTAGAGGCGTGCCGGCGTGCCCTTCTTGGCGAACAGTCACGGGCCGAGCCCGCAGTCCGGACGAACAGCGACCGAGGCCGGCACCCGACCCGAAGAGAAGAGGCAGTAGCAGATGGCTGGTTCAACGGACCCGACCGATGACCCGGTGCGCCTCGGTGAGCAACTCGCCACCACGCGCGCCGAGCTCGAGACCGCACGCGGCCGGGTGACGGCCCTGGAGCGCGAGGCCACGGACCTGGAAGAGCGGATCGTGGCGGCCCAGAGTGCCACGGCTCTGGCCCGCGGCGGAGCGGAGGGCGTTCTCCGCTGGTGGTCGGAGCGAGGCCGTGGACGGGACGAGGCCCACAAACGGACCGCGATGCGCGCGTGGATGCAGAGTCTGCACCCCTCTCTGAGCTGGCCGGACTTCAGGCCCGGCAAGGACCCCGTCAACATCAACTGGCGGGTGGAGCGCTCGGCCACCCCGGAAGAGACAGCGGCAGTGGCCCGGGAGCTTGACCGCATCGGTGCGGCGGTGCGCGCCGTGCGATCGCAGGACGTGCCGCTGGCCGGTCTGCACGTGCTCGTCATCGCGCCCCGGACCGGGCCGATGCGCTTCGGCGACCAGTTTCCGAAGCCCTGTCTCGTGGTTCGTCTCCAGCCCCACGGCTGGGACCTGGTCACCCCGTCCGAGCGGCCTCTCACGCTCGGGACCTGCCAAGAGGACTTCCTGCCCCTCCTCGAACAGGCCCGGGTGGCCACGCTCAGCCTCGCGGCCGACGCCTGAACGAAGCGGGCAAGGACTCGAAACGTCGAGGGCCTGTCCGCACCGGACTTCCGGTGCGGACAGGCCCCTTTCGTGTCCCCGGTCAGGCGGACGCGATGCGGTTCGCGTCCATCAGCGCGTTGATCAGGGCCACCGTTTCGGGCGCGGAATCGGACCCGCTTTCGATCTCGATGCGCGTCAGCTGGTGAGCCGTCCGCTCCATCCCCTGGCGATCACCCGTCTCGCTGTAGACGGTGAACAGGTCCCGGTAGAGGAGCTCGCTCATCGTGTCGCACACCAGCCCGCGGGAAGCCGCCGCGAGCGCGGCGCGGTAGTCGTGCACCGCCATGCGCCGGGTGGCGAGCTCGTGCGCGACGTCGACGACGGCCGAGATCATCTCCTGGATGTCGTACTCGGCCCAGGCGTACTTGGCCTGGTTGATGTCGCTGAACGGCCGGCCGCGGACCAGCGCCAGTGCGTTGGCCAGCGCGGTGTCGGCCTCCGTGCCGGAGTAGTGCATCCCTTCCCGGTAGTACCCCTGGAACTCCTGCCAGTCGCTGGTGACCTGGTCGTTGAAGCTGTAGACGCCGCCCCTGATCGTCGGCAGGTAGGCGCCGGAGGGGTCGTCGACCGCAAGGAGCGGGTCGCGGCCGAGCCAGGCCCGCAGCTTGGAGATCGCCGTGTTGCGGGTGTCGGCGAGTATCCGCTGGCCGGGCCAGATCGCCTCGTCGAGCTCGTGACGGGACTTGCCAGGGTGCAGGGCGAGCCAGGCAGCGATCTCGGTGAGCCCGTTGCGGCGGTACGACTCGACCTTGCCGAGGGTGCTGATCACGTCGACGGGTCCAAGGACGCGGATCTGCGGGGCGGACGGCGGGTCCGGCGGTGTGTTCAGGGCGGCCAGCACGCCGGAGGTGACGGCTGTGACCCGGGCGGCCGGCCGTGCGGGGGCCGCGGCTGCGGGATCGGCCGGGCGGGCCTCGGGCCGTCCGAGGGCGGCCGGGGCCAGGGCAGAATCCTCCTGCGGCTGATCGCCGACGAGTTCGTCCAAGTCCTCGGGCTCCTGCGGCTCGGCCGCGGCCTCGTCCTCCTCGGGGTCCTCCGTGTCACGTTCGTCGAGGACCTCCTGGAGCGTCTCGTCGAAGAGCTCCTTGGGCAACGCCTCCCCCTCCTGTGCGGTTTCGGCTTCGGGTTCCTCCACAAGGTCGCCGCCGCCCGCGCCGGTGACCGAGGGGGCCAGGGCGCTGAGGCCGAGGTCGGGCACCGCGGTGGCGGAGGCGAAGCCGAGCGAGCTGACCGCCACCTGCACGATCGGAGCGGCCGGCGGCGCGGCGGGCTGCTGTCGGTCGGCGTCCTCCAGCTCGGTGTCCTCGTCGTCGGTGCCGTCCTCCGTCGTGTCCTGCGCGAGGGCGAAGTCGCCCCGCTGCGGGACCGGGCTCGGGCCGTTCACCACGGCGGTGCCGTCGGGTGCGTGGGTCCAGGCGGGGGCCGGGACGTCGTCGGTGCGGGCAGCCGTGGCGAGCAGTTGGACCAGCGGCAGGTACGCCTCCTCCTCCAGCCTCTGCAGGGTGACGGTCAAATCCAGGCCGGGCAGCTGTACGGCGCTTCCGGCCGCAGTCGGAAGCGTCCACGCGCCGGGGACCTCGAGTTCGTCGCCGGCCTCGGTGACGATCGCGGTCGCGGTGCGGGGGCGGGAGGACAGCAGATCGGCCAGGGCCTCCGCATCGTCGCCGCCGGGCGCGGCCGGCGCGATGAGCACCTTGGGGATCCAGGCGTCGCCGCCGTCCTCGGACAGGCGAGCCTGGCCGAGGCCGTCGAAGTCGCCGGCCTCCAGCGCGCCGCGCTGCAGGGCATCGTGGGCGCGCAGCTCCGGCAAGGCCTGCGCCAGATCTTCCTGGTACTCGACCCGGATGGGGAAGACGCCGGCGAGTTCCTCGCCCAGGCCGGCCAGGAGCAGCGTGGTGTCGTCGGACAGGCCGGAGGAGGCCAGCTCGACGGCCATGCCCAGCATGACGGCGCGGATGTCAGCGCCGGTGCCAGTCAGCCGCAGCGCGCCGACGGACTCGAGGTTGACGAGCACCGGTTCGCCCTCCTCGGTCTCCCCGAGGCTGACGAGCGCCGGGTAGGGGGGCATGGTGTCGCGGGCTTGGTCCTCGCCCAGGAGCTGGGCGCCCCGGGCCGGGCACCACCAGCGGTCCGGGCCTTCCTCCATCTCGGTGAACGGCGCGGTCTGCGGGGTCGGCGCCGACAGGTGCAGCTCCAGGCCCTTGGCGGTGACGCGGACGGCCTCCAGCGGCGGGAGCGGCTGGCCGGCCTTGGCGCAGTTGGCCGCCAGGGTGCGCAGGGCGATGTCGACCAGGTCGAGGCCCTCGGGGTCGGAGGCGGCCCGCAGCCGCTTCTCCAGGTCGGCCGTGGCGGTGGCCTGCTGTGGCATCGGGATGCGCCGCCGCGGGCGCCGGCGGCGCTGCTGGAGCGCGCGTCGGCCGCCGAGGACACCCAGGACGGCGGCGGCGAACAGGCTGGTGGCGGCCAGAGCCACCGACGCGACGGAGGAGTCATCGGCGTCGTCGGCCGGCGCCGCGACGGGGGTCTGGGGCTGCTCGGCCTGCGGGTTGGTGGGCGCGGTGCTCGGGGTGGCCGCCGGCTGACCGTGGTCCGCGCCGGCGTCCGGGGTCGCCGGGGCCTTCGGAGCTTCCTTGGTGGGTTCCGCCGTCGGGGTGCTGCTCTGGCCTGCCCCGTCGCCGGTGTGGGGCGCGGGGGTGTCGGCGGTCGATCCGGTGCCCTTGCCGTCCTGGGTGCCGTGGGCGGACTGACCACCCTGTCCCGCGTCCGGGGCCTGCGCCGGTGCGGAGGTGTCGCCGGAGGGCTTGGCGGCGGTGTGCGGGAGCTGGAGTTCCCAGCCGGGGTAGATCTTGTCCGGGTCGGTCAGGGTCCGGCCGTCCGGCTGCTGCACTCCCTCGTTCAGCTCGGCGAGCTTGGGGTAGGCGTCGGCGCTGCCGAGCTCCTTCTCCGCGATCGAGGAGAGCGTCTCGCCGGGCTGGACCCGGTGCTCGCGGTCGGTGGGGTTCCAGTCCGTGGGCATCGCCAGCTTCCAGCCCGGCTGGAGGGCGCTGCGGGTGGAGAACGTCGTCCCGTCGACCATGGTCTTGCCGTCGTTGGCCGCGGCGATCTCCCGCCACCGGGAGGCGTCCCCGAGCTGCTTGAGGGCGATCTTCGACAGGCTGTCGCGGGCCTCGACGGTGTAGGTCCCCGGGTGCTGGTCGGCAGTGCGCGCCGCAGCCGCGGGGGTGTCGGCGGTCGTGGCCGCCTGCACGGTCGCCGGGGCGGTGACGGCGGTGGGGGAGTGCGTAACGACCGGGGCGGCCGAGGCCGGCGCCGCCATGGCGGTTCCGACGGGCAGGAGCACCAGGACGCCGCTGACCAGGGCGCCAGCCATGCGCTGTTGGAAGCCGAGGGCCGGCAGACGCAGGGTGGGACGCCCGCGCAACTGGGCGGGGATCTCCAGCAGGGTGGACAGGGCGAACGTGGCCCAGCCGATCCAGCCGATCGCCATGACGACGGCGAAGAACGGCGCGCCCAGCTGGTGGCTGGTCAGCAGCGAGGTGATCTCGTCGAGTGACACCCCTTCGGGCAGCAGCACGCCGGTCAGGGCCCACAGCAGCACGGGCAGCCCCGCGAGGAGGGCGATCAGGACCACCAGGCTGACCAGGCCGCGGACGACATCGACCGCCCGGAGGCGGCGCCGGGCGGTGTGGGGGCGAGTCGGTGTCATGGCGCGGATCATCCCTCCGGAGCGCCGATGCCGTGCAGGAGCTCAGCGCTGGCGTGACCCTCGACGGAAAGCGAGGACTGGCCGATGACCTGCAAGAAAATCGTCTTGTGCTGAATGGTGACGTGGACGTTGATGCTCTTGCCGTCGCCGCTGACCGTAACCGTGCCGCGGACGCCGGCGGAGTTGAGGTACCGGTAGGCCTCCTGCTGCGCCGCGCTGGGGTCCAGGACGACGGCCTTGCCGGCGATCGCCTTCGCCGGGTCGATCGCCTGGCCGCCGGCGCGCGCGGCCTCGGCAGCGATCGCGTCCGCCCGCTCGACATCGCGCAGCTTCCCGCCGAGGTCGAAGCACAGGCCGAGCATGACGAACATCGGAATGACCATCAGGAGCCACCACATCGACAGGGAGCCGCGGTCGTCGCGGAGCCAGTCGAGGCGGGAGGCGGAGGTGGTGGTGCTCATCGCTGCCTGTACCTGTCGATCACGGAGGTGAAGCTGGACTGGACGGTCTTGGTTCCGATGGAGAAGCCGAGGTCGTTCAGCTGCACGGTGCAGCTGACCCGCACGGTGACCGCGCCGTAGGTCCCCAGTGGGGCGCTGAAGCCGGAGGTGTCCACGCTGACGCTGGTGCTGGCGCACTTGAGCTTCTGGTCCGAGAGCGCGACCTCGGCAGCGGCGCGCGCGTTGCTCTGCGCCTCAGCGGGACTGCGGGCGATCGACGCCTCACGGGCGGCGGCCGCCGCCGAGGAGTCGACGGCGTTGCCGGCCATGACGATGCGCCCCGCCACGAACGCGATCGCGAGGAACAGGATCGCGGCGGGGACCCACATCACGAACTCGATGGCGACGCTGCCGCGGTCGTCGTCGCAACGACGGAGGCGGCGCAGGAACCGCAGGCGGCTGGTCACGGGGTGGTCCACCTCTCTACCGGGCCGGTGGCGCGCTCGGTGACGGTGATGCTGAGACCGAGCAGGGACGGTGCCTTGGCGGTGACGGTGAAAACGACGCGGTTCGCGTTGGAGCCGGACGTGCTCACCCGGGGGTTGACCAGGGTGCCGTCGACGCGCTGGAAGACGGCGTTGGCCCGCGCGACGCCGTCTCCGGTGCTGTTGCCGTAGGCGCGAGCACTGGAGACGGCCTCGCGGGCCGCGGTGGTGGCGGCCTGCTTGGCGAAGTAGACGTTGCAGGTCTCGATCACCATGAAGGTCAGCAGCAGGGCGGCGGGGAAACAGATCAGCATCTGCAGGCTCGCGTCGCCGTCGTCCTCCCGCCACCGCTGCCGGATACGACGGGCGAGTGCCCGAAGAGCCACTTACAGGCCCTTCATGTCGTCGAGCTTGGACTGGCCGAGGACCTTGAACGCGGCGATGGCTATCGCGGCGAACGCCACGATGCCGACGATCCACATGATCGTGGAGATGTTGTTGTCGCCGCGGTCGCCTTCCTCGCGGGCGTCGGTGAACTTCTGCTCGGCGGTCGACAGGAGGTGCGCGAGCGCGGTGTACGCGGTGACCGCCATGCGCAGAGCGGGAGAGGTGTTCATGGTGATGTGCTCCTTGTGAGTGCGGTTCAGACGAGGAAAATGCGGACTACGGAGGGGAAGCCGAAGAAGACCAGCAGGACCATGGACAGCAGGGTCACCGGCACGATCAGGCTCTCGGAGGCGGCGTTCGCCCGGGCCTGCTCGGCGGCGGCCTGCTCGTCGGCCAGGCTCTCGGCCCGGCTGCGCAGGGTGCTGTAGATCGCGGCGCCGTCGGTTCCGGCGCTGGCCACGATGTCGGCGATGTCGCCGGCCGCGGGCACGTCGAGCTCGTCGGCGATGGAGCGCAGCGCGTCCCAGGCAGGCGCCCGGTCCAGACGGGCGCGGACGAGGGCGGCTTGGATACGGCGGAAGGCCCAGCCGTTGCCGACCTCGGCCGGCCGCTCCAGGGTGTCCTGGGCGCCGGAGCTGGAGATGCGCTCCATCGCGGCGAGTTCCATGTAGGCCATGACGGCCTGTGCCGCTTCCGCCCGGGCCTGGGCGGCCCGCTTGGCCAGTTGCGCGTCGGGGAGGAACCACAGGCCCACCCCGGTGGCCACACCGGCCAGGCCGGTGAGGAAGAAGGGCAGGTCGATACCCGCGAGGGTGACGACCAGCGAGAAGAACGACGGAAGGAGCAGCCCGACGACGAAGTGCAGGGCCTTGCTGCCGAAGAACTCGCCGACGCTGTCGCCGACCAGGTTGAGGTTCTTGACCGGAACGCTGACACCGGGCCAGTCCCTGACCCGCTCGGCGACCCGGTCGCCGACACGCTCGATCAGCGGACGCTGGTCGTCGCGGCGGCGGACCGGGGCCTGGGCCTTGCCGTGCAGGCGTTCCAGCGCCGGGCCGAGTGCCGGTCCGGAGGGCAGCAGCTCGCGGACGAGGAAGAACAAGCCCAGTCCGATGCCGGCTCCGGCCAGCAGGGCGACGGTGAGTTCGTTCATCGTGCCACCTCCGCGAGCACTGGGTCGGCGTCCGAGCCGGCGGCACGCTCGTCGTACTCCATGAAGCCGGGCAGGGGCTTGTCCATGCCGAGGCGGCTCATCCACCAGAACAGGGCGACGACCGCGGCCATCAGGATCACCAGGACGAGCATCCCCAGCGGGGTGCCGTAGGGCTCGATGTAGGCCTTGTTGAAGCTGAACCCGACGATCACGACCAGGGTGATCGCGCAGATCCAGCGGGTGGTGGTGCGGTGCTTGGCCCGGTCCGCTTCGACGTCGCGGCGGCGGCGGACCACGTTGGAGGTGCGGGCCGCCAGGTCGGACAGGACGTCCGCCAGGCCGGGCCCGCGGTCCTTCATCCGCAGCAGCAGCGCCGCGGCGACCAGGTCCGCCCGCGGGTCGCCGATCGCCCGCGCGAACGCGGTCAGCGCGTCCCCTGCGGAGACCCGTGACTGCAGGCGCACCGCCAGGTCCGCCACCTCGCGCTCGATGGGCCGCGGTGCGGTGCGGACCGACACCGCGATCGCCTCCTCGATGCCGGTACCGGTGCGGACCAGGTCGGAGAGGCGCTTCGTCCACTGGGCGAGCGCGTCCAGCCGCTCGATCTGCTCGTTGGCCGCCTTGTTCGGGTTGATGAGCCACGGCAGGAAGAAGACGGCGCCGGCGACCAGCAGGGCGGAGGGGAGCCACCCGGACACCAGCCAGGTCAGCATGCCGGCGACGGCGGCGCCGCTGATCTGCAGCTGCCGCAGCCGCTTGGTCTTCGGCGGGAGGGTGCGCTTGACCTTGACCGGACGGTCGGTCACTTCGGTGCCGCGCACGCCCACGACGAACAGGACGAGGCCGCCGATGAGGAACAGCGCGGCGAAGCCGGCGATCAACAGACCCATCAGGCCACCGCCGTCCGCTTCAGCTCCAGCGGGCCGCCCCAGTTGCCGTTCTCGTTGCGCAGCCACTCCGGGTTGAATCCGGCGCGCACCAGGTCGTCCAGGCAGGCCGGGTTGACGCCGGTCGGTACGGCGCGGGGGTCACGGGACCCGGGGCGCGGCGCGTAGATCTTGTTGGTAGCCGGAAGCCCGGTCTCGCTGGCCTCGCCGGTGACCTCCAGGATCTGCTCGACGAAGCGGACCTTCTTACCGCCCAGGCGGGTCTCGTCGATCATCTTGACGTGGACGACGAAGTCCAGCGCGGCGCCGGCGATCAGGTAGGCGAGCTCCTGGGTCATCCCGTCGCCGTGCTGGATGCACAGCTGGGCGATGCGCGCGAAGACGCCCTCGGCCTTGCGGCTGTGGATGGTGCAGAGCGACCCGCCCTCACCGGCGGACATCGCCTGGAGCATGGGGACGATCTCGCGGGAGCGGACCTCTCCGACGATCATGCGGCGCAGCATCATGCGCAGGGAGGGGGCGATGAGGTCCGCGATCTCGATCTCGCCGACCTCGCGGCCGTCGACCCTCTCGCCGTTGCCTTCGCGGGCCTCCATCGGGACGACCTGCTTGAGGTGCCCGACCTCGTGGAGGAAGAGCTCGTACTCCGTCTCGAGCGTTCCCACGCGCTCCTGGGGGTCGATCTCACGGGCCAGAGCGATGATCATCGTGGTCTTGCCGACGCCCTGGGTCCCACTGATCATGATGTTCTTCTCCGCGGCCATGGCGGCCTTGAGGAAGTGCATCATCCCGGCGTCGATGCTGCCGTACTCGACCAGGTCCTCCAGCGTGACGGAGCGGATCCGTTGCTTTCGGATGGTCACGTACGGCCGCGGGGTGGACTCGGTCATCGCCTGCAGACGCGAGGTGTCCGACAGCCGCAGGGCCAGGGTCGGCGAGGCCTTGGACAGGCTCCGCTCGCCGGCGCCGTGACGGCGGGCGAGCATCTGGAGGAACTCGACGAGTTCCTCGTCGCTCTCCGCGACGGGGTCGACCTTCTGCCGGGGACGGTCGGTGTAGTCGATCCACACGTCGTCGCAGCCGTTGATCAGGATGTTTTCGACCGTCGGGTCGTCCAGGTGAGGCTGGAGACGGCCGTGGGCGAACTGGGCGTCGAACACCGCCTGCGCGAGGGTGGTCTCGTCCGACTCGGCCGGCGAGACCTGCCGGGCAGCGGCGAAGTCCGCCGCCCAGCGGGCGACGAGCTCGTTGATGATCTCCCAGCCGCGCTGCTCGGCGTCGTCGGCGGGCATGTCCCGCTTGTTGCTCTCCCTGTACGCCTGGAACTCCGGCGCCATCTGGCGACTGAGTTCCTCACGCAGGCTGTTGACGGTCTCCCAGTCCCACAGCGACTTTCGGGAGACCACGCGGCCGTCCCCGGCCGGCTTCTGCGCCGTCACCGGGGCCGGGGCCACCGGGCCGGGCACGACGGGGAATCCCGCGACGGGGACCTGCTGGGGCAGGTACGAGGCCTGGCCCGGCGCGTACAGGGGCTTACCGCGTTGCATTGACAGCTCCCTTCATTCGGTCGAGGACGGTCTGCGTACGCGCCGCCGGTGCGAGGAGCCTCTGCTGCTCCTGGAGGGCGAGGCCGCGCAGTTGTTCGGACATGGCGCGTGCTTCGCGCAACAGGGCGGAGCGGCCGAAGTACCGGCCGCCGTCGCCGCCGTGGGAGAGGACCTGTGCGGCCCTCGGGTCGTGGGGGAGGGTGGCGAAGATGGGCAGCTGAAGTTGCTCGGAGATGTCCCGGGGGCGGAAGTCGCCGTCGTCGATGACCACCAGGCCGAGCCGGCCGCTGTCGCGGCCGCGGACCTCGAGCGCGGCGCGCAGCGCCTCGACCCTCGGCTTGGCGGCGCTGGCCGAGCGCAGGGTGCGGCGTACGACGACGGCGACGATGTCTGCGGACTTGGCCAGGGCGCTGGCCGTGCCGGTGGCACCGGAGCGGCCGAGGTCCACCAGGACGTCGTAGCCGGGGTCCTGGGTCTGCAACTGCTCGAAGAGCAGGCCCAGGCGCTGCCAGACCTGGCTGAGGCCGGCGGCCTGGGCGGGGTTGGTCAGGCCGGGCAGCAGCAGACGGTCCTGGGTGTCCTTGTCGGACAGGTCGATCAGCTGGTACCAGAAATCCTGGTCGAGCTGGCGGCGGCGGTGGGCGACCTCCAGGTTGTGCAGGCCGTAGTCGCCCAGGATCCGCGACTCGAGATAGCCCGCGGCGATCGAGCCGCCGTCCGGGTCGCACTCGGCCAGGATGGCGCGGCGTCCCTGCGGGAGCGGCCAGGTGAGCAGCGCCGCGAGGGCGGTCGCGGTCACTCCGGGGCCGCCGCTGGCGCCGGCGAAGGCGATGACGGCCATGTCAGCTCCCCGACGGCACGACGACGAGGGAGGCCTCGCCGTTCGCGGACCACTGGGCCAGGGTCGCGCCGTCAAGGGTGTTGGCGGCGAGGTCCACGACGCGGTCGCCGCTGTTGTCGGCCTTGCCCACCTCGATGACGACGGCCTGCACCGTGGTGTTCTTGTTGCCGCCGGCGGCGCCGTCGGCAGCAGCGGCGGCGTTGTTCTTCGGCGTGTGGATGACGTTGACCTTCTGGCCGGGGCTCAGCTGGCTGGCGGGGATCTGCGCCGGGGAGAGTGAGACGCCCACCAGCGACTGGCCCTGCTTGATCAGCGGCTGGTCGGTGACCGACTGGGTGGTCAGCAGGCTGCCCTTGGTCAGGCCCACGGTGGTGCGCTTGCCGATCATCTTCTTCAGCTGGCTGGCCGGCACGGGAGTGAGGACCGGGTCAGTGGCGATCCGGGCTTCCACGAGGTCGTCGGCGGTGAGCTGGGCGCCCATCGGCACGTCGTGCGCGACGGCGACGACGGGCTCGCGGTTGCCCGTGGACATGTACAGCCACGCGTTGGCGCCGACGCCGACCGCGATCAGCGCGACGGCCATGGCGATGAAGCCGGGGCGGCGGCGGCGGACGACGGGCTGGCGGACGATCGACTTGGGAGCGGGCGTCAGCTGGTCTGTGGTTTCGGGGGCGGGCCCCGTGGTGGTGCTCATCTGGGTAATTCCTTACGTGTGCGGGCGAGTCACGGCTTGGCGACGACCTGGGCTTCGCCGATGGCGAGGTTCACGCCCCCGGAGGCTCGGGTCGTGGTGATGTCGCCCTGCTGGCCTCCGCCCTCCCAGTGCACGGTCCAGGTGGTGACGGCACTGACGGAGAAGGCGCTGGAGGTCTTGGTGTACCGGTAGCCGCAGTCAGGAGAGGCGCTGCCGCCGTAGGACTCGTTGTAGGGAGTGCCTGCACTGGTGCAGGTCACGCCGCCGCCGTCACCCATCGTGTAGACGATCTTCTGCACGTTGGCCGTGGCGTTGACCGTGATGCCGCCGGCCGAGGCGCTCGCGGAGACGGGGCCCCAGGTGCGGTCGGTCTTGACGTTCCAGATCCACACGGGCATGCCGACGATGCCGGTCGTGCCGGTACCGGGCGCCGTGCCGATCTGGGCTCCGAGCAGCCGCATCTTCTTGATGGCTTCCTGGGCGAGCTCCTCGGGTGAGGGGCCGCCGCCGAAGCCCGGAGGCGGGTTCAGGCTCCAGCTGGTGCCGCCGGCCAACTCACGGCCGATGCCTGGGCAGATGACGTTGTACGCCTTCCCCTTGGTCCGGGCAGCGGGATCCGACGGCGCGCCGCTGCCCCACTGCCAGTCAGGGGCGTCCGCGGGGGGCTGGGGGTTGAGGAGGTCCCAGTAGCACTGGTCCGTGTAGTTGAACCAGCCGACGCCCTCCTTGTAGCAGGGCACCTCGCCGACTTCCTGGCCGTTGGGGTTCTTCCAGTGGATGACGCAGGTAGCAGCTCCACCGCCACCTCCGCCACCTCCGCCACCGGTTCCGCCACCGCCGCCGGTTCCGCCGCCGCCACCGCCTCCGCCGCCTCCGACGTGGATGTCGCAGTCAGGCACGAGGTCGGGGCACTTGACACCACCGTCGGCGCTGGCCGTGCCGACGGGCACGGTGAGCGCGACCAGCAGCGCGATGAGAGCGCCGATCAGCGCCCCCGCCCCTCTGCGGCTCAGCATGTGCTGTCCTTGTCGATGGTGGAGTCCACGATCAGCCACTTGCCGCTGCCGTAATACGCCTTCGAGGTCTGCACGTGGCGCCGGTTGGCACCGTCGAGATCCGACTTCTTGCCCGTCTTGGCGTTCTCCGGGACGAAGTTCGAGCTGTCGACGCAGTCCACGACGGTCGCGGTCCGCGGATTGGTGTCCAGCGACAGGTCGGTGACCTTCGGGGACAGCACCGGGGCGCCCTTCACCACCAAGCCGTTGTCCTGGTAGTACAGCGCGGCGACCTTGACCTTGGAGAGCGCCTTGTCGGCTGCGTACTCCTCCAGCTTCGAGCCGGAGAAGCTCCCCGAGCTGTAGATCTTGGTCTGCTCGGCCCACATCCCCCGGTACGCGGCGAGGACCTGCTCGGCCGCGGTGGCACTGGGGTCGGGCGAAGGAGCGGCCGACGTCGCCGAGGCGGACGGTGATGCGCTCGCCTTGGCCTCGCCGCCGCCCGACCCACAGCCGGCCAGCAGTGCCACGGCGGCCGCGGCCACCACCGCGGAGACGCCGGCCCGGCGTATCTCAGCACTGATTGAAGGTGCCACTGGCATATCCCCCTGATGAGTGGTGGTCAGAAAGCTGAAAGGCATGGGAAATCGGCGGACCGCGGAATTCCGCGTCCAGTACGCCAACGGTTGATCAAATGGATAAGGAGCCTAAATCGGCCGTCGCGGGGTCGTCACATGCTTTTAGCGACGACCACGCGGTAGTCGGCTGCCGGTGGCGACGTCCAGTGAGCGCACCAGCTGCTCGGCCGTGACCTTCAGCAGTTCGGCGGCCAGTCGGAACTTGGACGGATCGAGCGACGCGAGGCCCCGCTCGATCCGTGACCACCGGGCCTGGGCGATGCCCAGCCGGTGCGCCAGAGCCCGTTGGCTCCAGCCGGCCAGCAGCCGCAGCCTCTGCACGTCGTCCGGCCGACTGGTCGACAAGAGCGAGTCCAGGGGCACCTTCAGGCTGTCGGCGAGGGCCTGCGCCGTCGGCAACTGGGGCTTTCGTCGGCCCTGTTCGTACAGGCAGATGTGGGTGCCGGCTACCCGCGCCCCGCGCGTGCGGGCCATGGCCGCCAGGTCGTCCTGCGACAGGGATGCCTTGGTGCGCAGTCGGCGCAGGGCGGCGGCGCTGAAGGCTGTTACTCCGCGGTTCGCCACCTTGCTCCGTCTCGACGGGGGTCTCGAGGTGCTCCTCGCCGGACGGGCTGGTCTCGCCCGCGCCTGGAGGAGACGGTGACGCGGCGACTGTGTGCCGCCCGGCCGCCAAGTACGTCCACACCTCTTCGGATTGGCTTGCGCCCCGAATCTGATAGGGGGTCAGCATTCTGTTGAAATGCACACGACCCCCCTCCCCGTGACCGCACACATGTGTGCGGATAGTGCTCGCCCCGTGACTGAATCTGACCGGTAACTTATACGAATCTTGCACGGCCTTTTCCGGCCGTCAAGATCTATTCTGACGATGATCTTGCGCTTTGCGGCTTATGTCCGGTCTGTTCTGGTGTGGCGCTGACCTGGCCATCTACCCGGCAGCGGTCGGTGGAGCACCCGTCGCCCTCCGCAGCCGCACCGGTCGGCCCCGTACTTTCGGCCATGCCGAAGGTCCCACCCCCTCCTCGGGCAAGGCACGGAGTGCCGCCACGGCGCTCCGTGGCCGCTGTGGCGGAGATCACGACCCCTCTTCCGGACGCGCAGGCTCCGCAGCCGACTTCGAGCGCGCGACCAGCCGGCCCGGAACGGCAACCCGTCCGAGCGCGAGCAACGCCATGAACGCGATGAACAGGCGGTAGAGCGTCACCAGCCCGGCCACCAGGCCACCAAGAAGAGCGAGCAGCAGCACCGGCCTGCCCCAGGGGCTCGGAAGATAGGGCGCCGTCACCACCGTCCCCAGCAGGCTGACCGTCAGGACCGCCCACACCACACCCCGGGCGAACGACCCCGCGGCCAGACGCGCCCGCTCGGCCGCCAGAGAATCGCGCACTCCCCCGCGCGCGGTCGCCTCTGCGGCCCGCCGCTTACCGGCCGCCATGGCGCTGCTCCCCGGTCCGAGACGTTCCATCGGCTGTGCGCGCGACGGCCTGCTGGGCATCCCGCAGGCCGGCGGCCAGCTCGTCCAGCCCGACGGTGAGTTCGTCGAGGAGCTCCGCCGGCGCGGCGTCCTCGACGAGCCGGGACCGCCGACTCCCGCGATAGGCACCCGGTGCCTCGGCCCCGGGCCCGGCGTCGTCCAGGTCAGCCAGCCTGTGCTCCAGGCGCTCGTGCTCGCCCAGGGCCGCGGCCGCCGACACGCCCAGCCGCCGGTAGGCGGCCTCGTAGCCCTCGACGACGTCGAGGCCCTCGCCGTCCTCGCCGGCGGCCAGCACCAGGCCGGCGGCGTCCCACAGGAACCGGTGTCCGGCCTCGGCCGCGCGCCGGAGCTCGGGAACTCCCGACGCCGTTGCCGCCGCGGCCACTTCCTGCTGCAGGGCCAGGAGCCGGTGGATGCACTCCGCCCGAGGGGCGGTGGCATCCACGACTCGCACATGGCGGCGGGTGACGATCGCGGCGAGGCGCGGCCCGCCCCAGGCCAGCGCGACGCCCGCCGCCGCGGCCACGATCAGGGCCGCGCCCGCGGACAGGCGGTCGCCCAGCACCGGGGGCAGCAGCAGGACCGCGGCCACGACCACGGCCAACCGCCCCACGCTCACCGCGGCCGGCAGCTCGGCGCCGCCGATCCTGCGCAGGAACGGTGCCGGCCGCCGACCCCACACCGTACGGGCGAGCAGCGGCTTCCACCGCGCCCCCGCAGCCGGGGCGACCACTCCGACCTCCGCGGGGAAGGCGTCCTCGAACCGCGCCTCCGAGTCCAGCGGGTACCCCCACCGGACCCACCCCCACTCCGTCCGCTCCACCGGCCGCACCGCACCGACGGCAGATTCGAAGGCCGCGGCGTCGGCGCGGCTCTCTCCCGACGCGGCGAGGTGGTACTGCAGGGCGTGGACCGTTTCGCAGTGCCAGCGGTCCACGTCACCGCCGTAGGGGAGCGGCCGGAGCCCGTCGCGGAACTCGCCCATCACTTGGACGCCCCCTCACCCGGCAGGGCCGGCCCGGGGCAGCTGTCCAGGACGCGGCGCAGCGCGTCCTTCTCCGGCGGGGTCAGCCAGAGCCTGTACTTCGTCTTCACCGCGATCTGGCGCTGCGCGTAGCCGCAGCGGATCGACTTGTTCGGCGGCAGCCAGGTGGCGGCGTCGCCGTCCCCCTTCGCCTCGTTCGTCGGGCCGTCGACCGCCACCAGGTTGAGCGGGTCGTTGGCGAGGCTGAGCCGCTCGGCGGCGCTCAGCTGCTGCGCGCCGGTCTGCCAGCTGAGGCTCAGGGGCACGACGTGGTCGATCTGGACGGCCAACGACGTCTTGACGCCGCGGATGAAGGAGATGGTGCGCGCGGTGTACGGGTCGTGGAGCGTCCCGGAGACGACCGTGCACGGACCCTGCCGCACGACGCCGGTCAGATCGCGGGCGAGGATGTCGTCGCGGGTCGAGCAGCCGTTGTGGCTTCCCGGCGCGGTGCTGTTGTCGCTCCAGGCCGGACCGAACTCATCGCGGCTGTACCCGGTCTGGGGAGCTCTGCCCTTGACGGGGAGCCGGTCGAGCTCCTGGAGAGCGGCGGTGGCCGACATCATGGGCCCGGCCGCTGCCTCGGGCGCCGACTTCACGATGTCGACGGGGGTGCAGGCGGCGAGCGTGGCCGCCGCAGCGAGGGCGGCGCCGATGGCCGCGGCGCGAAGAGGGTGGGGCATGGAGTGGTGCTCCTGACTGGTCGGAGGTGCGCGTCATCCCATAGAGGTGCCGCGCGGCGTATCCGTGTGACCACTCCCGCCCCACCGGTGTCGAGAAGTTCGGCGCGCCCGCTCCCGTGGCGCGCCTCGGCGTCAGCCGAGGGTGCCGCTGAAGGTGATCCGGTCGCCGCGGTCATCGGCCTCGACCGTGACCGGGCCGGGGACGGCGGAGGAGGGGAGGGTGAACCGCACGGTGACGGTGGCCGAGCGCGAGGGAGCGATCGGGGCGTCGGGGTAGTTCAGGCTCGGGGTGACGGTCGCGGCGTCGGTCAGGCCGGCTCCGGTCATCACCCGCAGGGTGATCCCCAGGCCCGGCCGCGGCCGGGTGTCGTCGTTGGTGACGGTGAGGTCGGCCGTCGCCGTCCGCTTGCCGCCGGTGTCCGGCCCGAGCGTGATCGGGGAGAGCCGCAAGCCCGCCGGCGACCAGGCCCCGAAGGGGAGGAGGGGGCCAGGCGACGACGGCGTCGTGGCGGTGGGCTCGGGAGAGCCGGCCGCCGAGGCGTTCCCGGGCAGGGTGCCCTCGAAGAAGAGGTCGTCCGCCTCCGCCATCCCCTCCTGGGTGGCCTCGGCGGTGACGGTGACCCGCTGGCCCAGGCCCTGCGGAGGAACGGCCACCCCTATCTCGGCGGTGAAGGTGGCGCCCGGCGCGACCTTCGTCGCAGCGTCGTGCGCGGGGAGCCCGGAGAGGGTCTGGTCCTTGACCGGGACGGCCTGGCGCCCCAGCGGTCCGTAGCGCACGGTGAGCGCGGTGTCCGGCAGCAGGGTGATCCGGTCGCTGGTGTTGGTGAACGTCGCCGTGGTGCGAAGGACGGTCCAGCCGGCCGGCACCTCGCCGGAGGAGGAGCTGGCCTGCTGGAGCGGGGCCACCGCCAAGGTCCAGCCCTGCGCCGCGACGGGCACGGCCCGCCCCAGCTCGGTGATCCCGGCCGGCAGCCCGGCCTGCGTGGCACCGCCGGTCGCCGACGCGGACGCCGGGCCGGGAGCAGGCGGCCCCGACGTGGAGCCGGCGCACCCAGCCGACAGCGCCGCGACGGCCATCACGACTACGGCGGCCCATCCCCGTGTGCTGCGCATGATTCTTCCCCTCGGTCATGGCGCGCGATCGCGCTCCTGAACGGGGATCATGCCAAAACAGCCGGCGATCGAACCTCAGCGATGTCGGGCGGCGGGCGCACCGGGCAGCACAAGCCGATGACATGCGCCCGTTGCTCCCTGTGCTGCCTCGGGTTCGCGGGGCCCGCTGACGGCGAGCGGTCCGGTGTACTCGCGGACCCGGGCGACGGCGGCCAGCCCCTCGCGGAAGATCCGCTGGTTCCTGGAATGGAGGGCTTCCGCCGCGACCAGGCGACCGAACAGGAGGTCGGCGCTGATCAGGCCCAGGCGGTACGACTCGTTGGCGTACTCCGCTGCCGCATCGGCTGCCGTACGGGACAGTTCGTTCGCGCGCCTCGCCCACGCCTCGATGGCCTGCCCATGGTCGTCGGGGTCCGGGAGGCGGACTACGTGTTCGGCGAACGCCTGGGCAGCGGCGAATGCCAGGGAGAACGGCTTGAGGATCATGCCTGCGCCTCCGTTGCGGGGTACTCGCTGCTGAGCGCGGCGGTGCACCGGCGGTGCTGCTCGGCGGTGATGAGACCGGACTCAAGCTGCGCGTCGAACAGGGTGTGCGCGGCCCTCAGTTCCTCGGCACGCGCACGTTCGATCGTGGCTGGGTCGCCTGCACGGAGGGCCAGGCGGAGGTCGGCGATCCGGGCGCTGTGCTGCCGTGCCCGCTCGCGCACGGTCTCGCGGTCGATGGTGTTCATGTGGGGTGTTCCTTGAAGGGGGTTGGAGGGGCGGCCGTCCGGCGGCTGTCACTGGCCGGTTCAGACCTGGCGCAGCGCGGGGTACGGGCCGCCGAGCGGCCTGCTGTAGCCGGCGGGTACGAGGTAGGCGACGTAGCAGCAGACGGTCGCGCCGCAGTGGAAGGTGACGTGCAGACCGAAGGGGATCGCACCGCTCCCCGCGCTGAGCGGCTCGACCCGGCGGATGAACGGGTCCTGCTGCGCGGTCAGTACGCCGATCAGGTACCGCTCGACGGCGGTGAGCGGCGTCTTGCCGACGGCCGGCAGCGCGGCGGCGCGCAGCCGCGGCGGTGGTGCCCCCTGCGGTTCGGCGCGCCCGTCCGGCGGGCGGGCGGCCACGATCTGGAGGTAGACCTCGGCGCCGGTGGGGAGGGTCAGCCGCAGCCCGAACCGGCTGTGGGTACAGCCGGTCTCGGCGAAGGTGGCGACCTGCCCCTGGTTTCTTGGGCTCTCGTCGAGGCAGGTGCGTAGAAACGACTCGAACTCGCAAGCCTGCCAGGGCTGGAGAAGGGCGGGGGTCGGGCTGCTCATCGCTCGGCCCCCTGTCCGGCGCACGCCGTGTGGTGGTCGGTGACCATGCCGATCAGCGTGGGCAGCACGTCGCCGGACTCTGCATTGCACAGGTGCTCTCCACGCCCGGTGTGGACCAGTTCGAGGTCGCGGTTGGCGGGGTCGCCGGAGTCGAGCAGCGGGTAGTCGTCCCAGACGGTCGCCGGGGCCGGCAGCCGTTCGGCCGGGGTGGTTGCCGCTGGCCCGAGGAGGCGGTCGTGGCTCATCGGTGGCTCTCCTCGTACGGCTCCAGTGCGGCGAGCACGGTGAGGCCGAGGACCTGGGCTCCGGCGCCGGCGAGCCAGTCCTGGACCGTCGTTCCTGCGGGAACGCCGGACAGCTGCTTGGCGAGGTCCGCGACGTCGGTGTGGGGCGCTCCCTCGGCGGTGCAGCCGGCCTTGTAGGTGCCGACCCCGGGCACGTGGGCGACGAAGTGGCCGTCCGCGCCGGACCAGTGGGGGTCCTGCCAGAGCTTGAAGACGGCGGTGGGGGCCTGCTCCTGGAGGGCTGTCGCAAGGTCGTCCGAGCTGCCGAGCGGGGTCTCGTGGATGCCGTAGCACGCGCCGAGCGCCAGCCGGGAGGGTTCCGGCTCCTCGGTGTCTCCCCAGTCGAGGCCCAGGTCCTCGTCAGAGATGGCCCTGAGCACGGCGGCCTCCTCGTCCTCGTGGACGGCGTAGACGAACAGCTGCATCGGTGAGCGGTCGGACATGACGGATCTCCGTATCGGGTGAGTGGGTGATGGGTCAGGGGCGGGGGCGGTGCGGTTCCGGCACCGCCCCCGGGGTGGTTCAGGCCGCGAGCGCGGCGTCCGGACGCTGGCGCTTCCTCAGCCCCCGCGTGCGGAGCGGGTCGTGGCGCTGCTCGTCCACGGGGACCACGGTGGTGATCGGGTCGGCATCCTCGGGGAGGAGGTCCAGGCGAACCCAGTAGGGCATCACCCAGCGGGTGGTCTCGCCCTGGCGCGCCTTGCCGATCCGGAACCGGCGGAAGTGACCGCACCGCTGGTGGGGTGCCTGCTGGACGCCGGAGGGGATGCCGTCGCCGTCCAGCACACGCCCCGCCGCCCGGCGGGCCGCGTGCAACGCGGGGCCGACGCGCCAGCCGATCTCGACGAAGAACGGGTCGCGGCTCTTGCTGACCGCCCGGCGCTTCTTCTTCGACGGCTTGACGACGGGCGGCTCGGCCAAGTCCCGGTTGTCGCAGCACAGGTAGATCAGGATGCTCAACGCGGGGCGCAGCAGCTCCTCGAACAGGGTGTACGCGGCGGCCTTGTCACGGGTCCGGCTCCAGTGGGCCTCGGCCCTCGCGGCGGCGAAGTCCACGGCCTGGGTCATGGTGAACTTCTCCATCCCGGTGGGGATGTTCATCCGTATGTAGGTCTGGCCACGCACCTCCCAGGTCTCCTCGTCGAGGAGGTCGATCACGAAGAGCAGGCCGAGACCTTCGATCTCCTCGTCGGTGTAGGTCTGCTGCTCGGGGGCCTGGTTGAACCCGAAGAGGTAGAAGCCGCGGACCAGGCCGTCCGACTCCTTGTAACGGACTGGCCAGGGTTCGGGCAGGACGACGAGCGGGTTGATGTGCGGGAGCTGGCTGAAGATGTTGCCGGGCAGCGTTTCCGAGGTCGAGCGGTACAACTCGGCGGCCAGGTGCTGGTTGAGGTCGTAGGTGACCCTTCCCCTGCGGGCCCACATGCGGAAGACCCCCACGTGGCTGGCGACGTCGATCAGGTCGGCCTGCTCGGCGAGCGTCAGGCCAGGCGGGGCGGTGTGCCGGAGGGTGACCGGCCGCCCGGTGGAGAGTTGGTCGAGCTTGGGGGCGAGCCACAGGTGGTTGCCGCGCAGCGCGCTCTCCCGCTCGGTCAGCGCTTCCACGAAGACCTCGCTGATGTCGCGGCTCTTGAGCGCGCGGGAGTGTCGGCGATTCATCTTGGCCATCCCTGTGGCTACGGGCCCTACGGGCCGGGGCGTCCCGGTGGACCGCTGGGCGGCGGTCCACCGGGGGAGGAACCGGTGCGGGGCGGCCAGTGGGCTGCGCCGGGCCGATGACCCGTTCACACCGAAGATGCCCTAACCATAACGTAACTCCTAGAATTAAGCAATCATGGCGTGACGGGGATAGGCACCAGGAAGAACTCCTGCCCGCCTTCGGCGGCCACGCGGATCGGCCGGTCCGGCAGCGCGCCGAACACCGCCGCCGCCACGACCTCCGGGACGCTGCCAGGGCCCAGCGCCGGCCCGAGAGCCGAGCGGATCGCCGCCAGGGTGTCCGCAGACAAGGGCGCCTTCAACGGCGCGGCCTTGGCCTCCGCCGCACAGGCCGCCAGCTCCCCGTCGTCGGCGCTCGCGCCCAGGCCGCGGCGGCGGGCGACGGCGGCCACCGTCGTGGCGAGCGCCGCGCGGTTGTGCCACCGGCACAGCTCGCCGGGGGTCCCCACAGGGTGCAGGTGCCGGGCGGTGCCGATCGAGGTCTTCTTCTTCACTCGTCCTCCGTTGCGGGAAAAGGGGCCGGCCTGACACCGGGGGCAGGTTGGGGGCCGGGCGCGACCCGGCCCCCAACCCCACGGTCACAGGTAGGCGCTGACCTTCTGCGCAAACTCGTCCGGCCCGATGACGGGGATGCCCAGCTGCTCCGCCTTCTTCTTCTTCGAGCCTGCCTTGTCCCCGGCGACGACCAGGCTGGTGCTCTTGGAGACGCTGGACCCGGACCGGCCCCCCGCCTTCTCGATCAGCTCGTTCATGTCGTTGCGCGACAGCAGTCCGAGGCGGCCACTCATCGCCCCCGTCACCACGACCGTCATCCCGGCCAGCGGCAGCACCGCTCCCGCATCCGGGACGGAGCCGGAGATGTCGGCCGACGGGGCGCTGTCCTGCGGTCCGCCGAGGTTGACGCCCGCCGCCGCCAACTTGGCGATCACCGGCTCCAGCTCCACCAGCTCGGCCAACATCCAGGCCGCCTTCTCCGAGCCGATCCCCTCGACCTGGCGCAGCTCGGCGGCCGACGCGGCCTGGACGGCGGCCATGCTGCCGAAGAAGTCGGCCACCCGGCGGGACATGCTGCGCCCCGTCCCCCGGACCCCCAAGGCGCAGAACACCCGGGCGAGGGGCTGCTGCTTCGCTGCGGCGAGGCGGTCCAGGATCTTGGCGGCCGTCTTCTCGCTGCCGGTTGCCGCGGTGAGCTGCCCCAGCGTGAGGGTGAACAGGTCGGCGACATCCTGCACCGCCTCCTGCGCGACCAGTTGCGCGACGACCTTCGGTCCGATGCCCTGGATGTCCAGGACATCGCGCTGTACGGCGTAGGTGATGGACGCCGCGAGGTTGCACGCGCGGCCCTTCAGGCACCTCCAGCGCTCCTGGCTCTTGTCGATCTCCCCTCCGCAGCCCGGGCAGACCGTGGGCAGCTCGATCGGCGTCTCCTGGCCGGTGCGGGCCGAGGCCACGGGGGCGAGGATCTGCGGAATCACGTCGCCGGCCCTGCGGAGTACGACGCGGTCGCCGATGCGCAGCCCCAGCCGGGCGATCATGCCGGGGTTATGGAGGGTGGCGAACTGCACCGTGACGCCCTCGATCTCGGCCGGCTCGACCTCGCCTCGCGGAGCGATGTTGCCCGTGCGCCCGGTGGTCCAGGTGGCGGCGATGAGCGTCGAAATCACCTCCAACGCGGGCAACTTGTATGCGATCGCCCATCGGGGCGCGCGCGAGCCGGAGCCCGCGGCGGCCTGGTCCTGTGGGTGGTCGGCTTTGATGACGATGCCGTCAATCCCGACCGGGAGGTCTGCTCGCTGCGCGGCGACCTTCTCGACGTACGCCTGGATGTCCTTGATGAGCGGTGAGGTCAGCGTGCCGACCGGGGTGTCGTCCACGGTCTGGACCCCGAGGCTACCCAGGGTCTTCATCAGCTCGGTGTGGGTCATCTCCTCGCGGATCAGTCGGCCGGTCGTGCCGTCGGCCACGGGCAGAAGCCCGTATCCGTAGAAGCTGAGGGGGATGGTGTACTCCCGGCCGGTCGCGCGGAGCGAGCCCGAGGCGGCGTTGCGGGGGTTGGAGAACGGGTCCTCGCCGTGGGCGACGCGGATGCGGTTCGCCTCCTCGAAGCGGGACTGGAGCAGGACCACTTCACCACGGACCTCGACCGAGACCGGCATGTCCAGCTCGACCGGCAGGCCGTCGATGGTGCCGATGGCGTGGGAGACGTCCTCCCCGGTCGTGCCGGTGCCCCGGGTGACGAGCCGGACGAGCTTGCCCTCGTTGTAGTGCGCCGCGACCGCCAGCCCGTCGATCTTCGGGCCGGCGTGGAGCCCGCGCGGCTCGCTGCCCAGTCGCTTGCCCAGGGATTGGATCCAGCGGGCCAGTTCCTCGGCCTCGAAGACGTTGTCGAGGGAGAGCATGGGGGTCGTGTGTGCGACCGATCCCTCGGGCAGCGCCCCGGCGGCCACCAGGGTGGTAGGCGACTCGGCCGCGCGCTGGTCCGGGTGCTTCTGCTCGTAGGCGGCGATGGCGTCCATGAGGCGGTCGTAGGAGACGTCGTCCATCTGCGAGTCACCGCCGCCGTGGTACGCGGCCGCGGCGCTCCGGGCCTGATTCAGGGCGCGGAGGTAGGCGTCCTCGTCGGTGATGGGAGCCAAGGTGTTCGGCACGTTCGTGTCCTTCTTGCTGGTGGTGGCTGACGACCGTTCCGTCGTCGAGCGGTGCCGCCCGGATGCGGTCGCGGGGCGCGAGGTGGCTGCCGGGCACGGGGTTCGGCCGCATCGAGCGACGATACTCAAACCATACCCTTATTCATAGCGTTAAGCAACCTCTTGTGTATTGGCTCCGTCTCCCCGTCCGGCACGCTCGCCAAGCGGGCGGTCGAGCCGCGGCGGCGGAGTGCCGCAGGTCTTCCGCGCTCGCGTGCGCGGCGGCACCCTGGGCTGGGCTGGCGACGGGGTGGGTCGAAATGCGTGGTGCAGCCGCCGACGGACCGCTGGAAGGCCGCCGGGGACTCATCCGGCGCCCTCGGGTGCAGGGCGCCGCCCACAGCGGCCGGCCGGCGTGGTGCTGTCCATGGGCGATCCGGCGATCGTCACCCAGTAGCCGGTGGACACGAACCGGCCGAGCCGGGGCGTATGCACCTCCATCTGCCAGCTCTCCGGCGGCAATCCCGGGTCCGCCTCCCAGTGGAACTCCAGCGCGGGTCCGTCTTCGCGGGCCGCACGAAGGTCCTCCTCGCAGCGGCGTTGCGCGGTGGCCAGGTCGTCGAAGAGCGGTTCCATCGGCCAGCTGCCCTCGGCGTCGCTGTAGTCCGCTCGGTATCGGATGGGCGTACCGGTAGCAGTTGGCCGGGGCCTCGTCATGCTGCCGGCCGCCGATCCGGCCTCTGGTGCGCTTCGAACGAGCGGAGGATCGTGACGTCGTGGTCGGCCAGCACCTGCGCGTACGCGCCGTTGTCGCGCACGTAGCGGTTGATCTCGGGATCGTCGATGGAGTGCGCGGTCCAGCAGAGCATGTGGCTGCGGCCCGAGGTGCGCTCGTCGGAGCAGATCTTGCGTGCGTCGGCTTCGCTCATCCGCCAGAGCACCCGCCGGTGGGCGGTGTTCGAGTTCTTGGAGGCGATGAAGACCACCACTTGCGCGGTCATGCGGAGTTCCGATCGTGTGTGGGTGCCCTGCGCGGCTCGGCCGGCGCGGCGGTATGGGATAGAGCGTTTTGTAGCCCGGCGCACCAGCCGGGTGCTGGTGCGCCGGGGGCTCCAAAGGTGACTGACTGGGCCTTCTGTGTCGTCCACGGGCGGAAGGGCCGCCTCGGTGCCTGCTACGGGGGCGTGACCTCGAAGGTGCCGGTGGAGAGGTTCACGGTCAGGTTCGAGTTGTGTCCCGGCGGGTCGAGGCGCGAGTAGGTCGCGAGGAGGTCCCGGAACCGGGCGTCCAGCGCGTCGGCCGATTCGTCCTGCTGCTCCGGGGCCTCGTACTGCCATTCCCGGCCGCCCGTGCCGTGAAGCCAGAGCGTCTCCTCGTCCCAGTACACGCCATCGGAGTAGTTCGCGTTGGTCACGAACTCGACGCTGACTGCTGTGCCGTCGGCCTGGTCGGGGCAGCGGGCGCACATGGCGCGCAACACCTGGAGCAGCTCCTGCTCCACCCGTTCGTCCGCCGCCCCCCGCAGCCAGCTGCCCAGTTCGTCGAGCTCGTCTCGGGTCAGCAGTGGGAGCAGAGGTCTCATGTGGTCCTTGGTCAGCATCGCCCTGGTGAGCAGAATGCCCGGCTCCACGGCGGCGTCCGGCCTGGGGCCGGAGGCATCCGAGAGCCCGTTGGTGCGGTCGTGGCCGTCGGCGGTCGCGGTGCGACTGTCATTCATGATCATTTTCTTCTTCCGGACTGGGTTCGGGTGCGCAGCGGGACGCGACGGGCGCGGCTCGGCGTCCCGTAGGGCGGCTCGTCTCGCCGGCCGGGGCGCCGTCGGTCACCGGCGGCAAGGGGCTGGCTACGGTTGCTGGTCGGCCGCCTTCTTCCGGGCGCTGACCTCCGGGCACGTGCAGCGTCGTCGCTGGTGTGAACCGAAGTCGTGTTCGTTCAGGTCCTTGAGGCCGACATGGCAGCATGTTGTGCGGCCCACAAGGCGATCCGCCTCCTTGACGTAGTGGACGATCGGATCGCGGCCCAGCTTCGCGCGTACCTCGGCTGCCTTTTCTGCGGCCTTCCTCCCGATCGCGTACACGGCATCCCGCTCCTCCCGGGAGCTGTAGGGAAAGTACGGATTGCGGAGGTGGGCCTTCACCCTCGCGTGCACGGCCTGCTGACTTTCGGAGGCCCCTGGGGTCCAGGGGCTGCGTGCCGAACTCATCGTCATCTCCTCGTGTGGTTGCTGCTTGGGCTGCGTGGTCTCACGCGCACGCGCTCTTGAGTGGGTGTCACTCGTGCAGCGGGACGAAGAGGACGGGGCTCGGCGTCCCGTAGGGCTTCTCGTCGTCGGCGATTTCGATCAGTACGTCCGCCACGAACGTCCGGTCGAAGTCGGGGGCCTCGACCGTGACGTGGGGGCCGTAGTGGAGCGTCGCGCCATAGGTGTTCCAGGCCGGCCCGTCGTCGTAGTCGTTGGTCACGATGAACGTGACCGCGCTCGGCGCCGGGTGCTTCGGGCTGTCCGCGAAGAACTCGATCAGAGCTTCCCGGAGGTCCGTGCGCAGCTCGGCCGGAACCTGGGGGTAAACGTCGTGGGCAGGGCCCCGGGTGACGGGGAAGGCGTCGCGCAATGCGGCGGCGACGTCGGGCGGAAGGCCCCGCGAGGGCGTGGCGCCGAGTTCGGGAGGGAGGGCTGCGGACGCGGTAGCCAAGGCGCCGAAGGCGTGCTTCAGGTCCTCTTCGGTGGCGCGGAGTACGGCGTCCTGGGCGTGACGCTCGATGTCGGACAGGGGCTTGGGCATGGCTGGGCTCCTGATCGGATGGAAGGAGGCCGCCCACCATCAGGCGGACGGTGGGCGGTGCTCACGCGGCAGAGCGAGCGCTCGGAGGGCCCGGTCTGTGCGGCGCGGTTCCTGACGGTCGGAGGCACCGCCCCGGCAACTCCTTAACCATACCCATTCTCATCGACTTAAGCAATATTGGCTTTGGGGTAAGGCTCTGCGCCGAGGGCGATGAGCGTGCGGGAGCGCTCAGCGCGACTGCGCCCGACGGGCAGGACATAGCGGAAGTTGCCGGGATGACGGATCGAGCGGGCTCCGAGCTGCTCCAGGGCCCTCGGCAGCCACTGCGCCGGGGATTCGCCGGCCGTGCGGGGCGGCGCTCCGAGAGCGGCCAGCCGACTCTCCACCCCTGCGGCCCCGGGCTCGGGCACGCGGCTGGTCAGCTTGGCTCGGGACCGGGCCGTCAGAACGGTGCCGTCCGGCAGCAGCGTCAGCGTTCGCTTCGTCCCGCGCCCGGTGAACCGGAAGTTGCAGCTCTGGTACACGATGCCGAGGTGCCCGTTGGAGATGATCAACTCTCCGTTCGGCGTGCGCCGTGACCTGGGTACCGGGTCGGAGAAGCTCACCACTCCCCGGATGCCGCGCTCGGCGGCACGTCTGAGGGCCGCCGCGATGAAGAAGCTCTCGCCGTTGGCGGCCACGTCGTCGGTGAGGGCCAGGCGCGAGATCTCCGCGCTCTCGTAGTACGGCCTCAATCGGGGAAAGGCCCTGGTGAGGACACGTTCGTTCATGGGGCAGCCCAGGACGAGAACGCCGGCCAGGGCGGCGCCGTCGGGGCCGGGTCCTTCCTCGCCCTGCGGCGGCTCGTGGTCCCACAGGCCGTAGCGGTGGAGAGCCGAGGGCCAGCCGGCCAGGTAGTGGTGGTGCTCGATGAACGACCGGGCGAGCGCCTCGGGGATCTCGGTGACGCTGTACCGCTCGCGCCGGAAGCCGCCCTCGCTGACGTGCCTCCAGCTGGGCAGGCCGTACCGCCAGCGCTGGGTCCAGCCCTGCGGCCGGCCGGAAAGGATGCCGCGCATCTCCGCCGTGGTGGGCGTCACGCCGCGCATGCCGGCACCCCCGCGTCCTCCAGCCGCTCCATCAGGTGGCTCCTCCACCAGAGCGCGTACGACTTGCAGTTGCTCTCCGTCTTGTGGGTCGGGCTGCACCCGCGCTCCCTGCGGCCGGCCGAGCTCCAGGCCATCGAGTCGGCCGACGCCAGCGAGCGGGACAGCGTCAGGCCCTGGATCTTGAAGCCGAAGGCGTGCAGCGGCACCAGCGGCGCCCCTTCGCCGCCAAGGCGGGCGAGCTCGTCCAGGAGGAGGGAGGCACGCCAGTGGTTCTGGCGCCGGCACATGCTGCCGACGCCCACCAGCGGCTCGGCCAGGAGGTCGATGCCGGCGTCGGCGTACATCTCGGCGCAGCGGAGGTAGTGGGGGCGCAGCCAGCCCTGCAGGACCGGGATGACGCGGGTCTTGATGCCCAAGGAGCGCAGTTCGACGACGGAGTCGACGGTGCGCCTCAGGTGCTCGTCGATGGTGAGGCCCGTCTTGGGCAGCATCCAGGGCTCGCAGACCCAGTCCATGGGACTGCACCACTCGAGGTTGCCGATCTCGTCGTGGTAGCGGTTGACGGCGGTGGCGTACTGCTGGGCGGTGGTCTTCCACCGGCCGTAGAGGTCGACCTCGCTGAACGCGCCGCTGTCCAGGGCCCAGGGGCCGGCGGCCCGGGGCAGGGACTTGCGGTTCATCAGCCGCCGGTTGGAGACGAACAGGGGAAAGTCGAGGTGCTCCATCCAGGCGGGCTGGTGGACGCCCAGGTGGAACCTGACGGGAGTTGGGGTGAGGGCGGGGGCGGTCATGGCAGGAGCCGTTCGTCGGGTGTCGGTTGCTCGGGCCAGGGCGCGAGCAGGGTCGGGTCGCCGGCGTCCTCGCGGGCCCGGTCCTGGGCCTCGGCGGCGCGGACGCGGCCGGTGTGGAACCGGTCGGCTGCGTGCCCGCTCGGCCGGATGCACCGCTGCTCGGCCGTGACCGAACAGCGCGGGCAGGGCAGGGAGCCGGGGCAGGTGAAGGTGTCCACCAGCCAGTCGCAGGTCGGACAGGGTGCGCCGCTCACCGGCCGCCCGGCCCGGTCGACCAGGGCGCCGTCGGCGAGCAGCTGCTGGTACTCGAACCGGAAGACCGGCGCCGGGAACGGCTGGCGCACGGCGGCGCCGGCGCTCGGCCGAGAGAGCTCAGCGGTCACCGGGGCCCTCCAGGCGGCGGTAGGCGGCGGCCAGGACCTCGCCGGCCAGCCCCGCAGGGGGCTCCGCGTAGGCGAGCAAGGCCTCTCCCGCCGCGGACTCGACGACCGACAGCGCCGGGTACCGGCGCGCCGCCCGTTCGAGGGCCTTGTGGAGCGAGTGGGTGTCGATGAGCAGCACCCGTCCGGGGCTGCCGGGTTCGTTGGCCAGCCGCAAGAGGGCGACGCTGCCCGGAGTCGGTGCGCAGCTGCGAGCGACGTGGTCGAGGCAGGCGTACGCCAGGACGGCGGCGGGAGCGAGCCGTCCGGCCCCGCGGTTCAGGCTGAGCACGTGAGTGCGGTCGCCGCGGTGGTGCTCCCCCGGAGCGGCGGTGGAGAGCAGGTCGAGGTCGCGAAACTGGTTGGTGAGGATGTCCTCGAGGCCGGCGCGCGGCTGGTCGGGGGAAGCGACCTGCGGGGCGTACATCGTCGCGATGCAGGCGATGTCGCGGCCGACGGTGTCGTCCGACGGCGTCCTCCAGCCGCTGAGCTCTGCTGCTCGGCGGACGTGGGTGCGCAGCTCGGCCCGGGTGAATGTGGAGAGTCCGGCGCGCGCGAACAGGTAGTGCCAGGTCGGGACGGGGCAGGGCGTGCCGCTGAGCAGCCACCAGTGGAGCAGCCACAGACTCGCCGGGTCTTCCAGGTACGGGTCGGCGCCGGCTTCGTCGAGCAGCCAGTGGCCGCGGGCGGTCGGCGTCACCGCTCCGCTCCCTGCGGCGTCCTCCTCGACGAGGCCGAAGGCGCCGGCCCAGAACCGCATGCTCGCCACCATGCTGGAACCGACGCCGAGGACGACGGGTGCGTCGGGGCGGCGGAAGACCAGCGGGTCGTCCTGGACGGCGTGGTGGACCTTCAGGAGCCACCCCTGCCTCGGGGGGTAGGTCCGGTGGCGGCCGAAGGCCGGTAGGCAGCCGGCCAGCGGCGGGTGATCCGTCATCGGGACGGGGTTCTCCTTGTCGTGGACGGTGCCCTGCCGCTCGGCGGCAGGGCACCCGGGTGGTCGGGATCAGGCCGGGGCCTCGGAGCGGGCGAACACCCTGGGGCCGGAGGGCCAGACGACGCTCACCTGCTGGCGGTGCAGCAGGTCGGTCAGGTCCTTGTCAGGAGCGGAGGGGAGCAGCAGGACCCCGCGCGGTTCCGCATCGAAGTAGCGGGCCAGGTCGTGGAGTTCTCCGATGGCTTCCCGCACGACAGTGCGAGCTGCTGTCGCGCGGGCCACCACGAGCTCGTTGCGGGTGAGGTCGTACAGGTCGACGTGGAGTTCGGCGAAGGCCCCGGCCACCTTGACCCGGAAGCTGGACAGCTTCGCCTGGTACGCCCACCGGGCGTAGCTCTCGTAGGCCCGCAGCAGCCTGCCCGCGGCCTCCTCGGCCGGGTTGGGATCGGCGGCCCTCATGCCGATGCCGGGACCGATCTGACGGACGGTGTTCAGCTCCGCGATGGGGTCGGCAGTGCCCAGGCCCGTCGGGGCGCCGTTCAGCGGCAGCAGCCGGAAGACGATGGCCCGTCTGACCTGCTGGGGCCGCCGTGCGTCGAAGGGAGCATCGGCGTAGACGACCGGCACATCGGGGTCCAGCCGGTACTGGCCCAGGTACTGGGCCGGTCGTTCGTGGAGCTGGAGGAACACGCGCAGTGCCCGGCCGTCCTGCTCATGTTCGATGACGGAGCGGTTTCCCTGCGAGAGCGTCTGGTCAGTGCCGTCGAGGCCGCCCTCCCCGCCGAAGTGCAGATGCGTGCCGGTCCAGCCGTCGAGACAACTGGCTTCGGCGTCCGGTGTGATGAACAGGTGGACGTTCGGGCTCTGCCTCGACGGGCTGATGCGGCCGTGGATGCGGCCTCCGAAGCGGGCGTGGAGGTCGGCGCGGTCGATGTGCTCGCCGGGGATGAGGTCCCAGGACACAGGGTCTCCTTGTAACGGGCTTAGCTGGAGCGGGAGTTCGGTGGGACGGCGCCGCCGGGCTGTGCGCCCGGCGGCGAAGGGCCGTCTCCGGCGGGGCCGGATGTCAGCGGCGGCAGTCGATACCGACGACCAGGAAGTCGGCGGGCAGGGCGTCGATGTAGGCGTTCGCGTGGTCGTGGTACGCGGTGCTGCCCGTCTCGGCGGCGTCGTCCAAGTCCAGGTCGGCCGGGTCGGCGGTCCACGTGCCGTCGAGTTCGAGGAGGATGTGGCCGGGTACCGCCCGGCGGCGGGCCCGCGCGATGAACCCGGCCCGGTCCAGGCTGACCAGCGCCACCTCCCCGCGCCACTGCCGCGAGCCCGTCCCTCCCGACCCGCCCTTGATCTTGGCCAGGGCCTTGAGCCGGGGCTGGTCGCGGAAGGCGGTGAGAGCTCGGGAGGAGTGGTTGCCCCACTGCTCCGCGAACGTGGCCCACGGCTGGGCGGGGGGCATCCCTTCGGTGGCGTGCGCCCAGGCGTCGTAGAGGTCGGCCGCCTTCGCCGCGCGCTGGTCCCGTAGAGCTGCGAGGTCGAGGAGGCTGAGGACGCCGCCCGCGCACCGACCGGGCTCTCCTGCCGTGGACCGTACGAGGCGAGGATCGTCGACGGGCGCTCCGGTGACCAGCGGGAAGTGGCTGGTGTACCGGCCTTCGGAGATCCGGTAGCTGGCGGAGTCGTCGTCGTCGGCTTCCTCGACAGCGCACAGTGCTCGGGCGGCGAGGTCGTAAGCGGTTTCGGCGGCCTGCGGGGGCAGGCAGACCAGGATGTGGCGTGAAGTCATCGGGGTGGTCCGTTCGCGGAGGAGCAGAGTGCGCCGAACCAGGAGCAGACCCTTGGGGTGAGCTCCGTCGGCCGGGCGATACTCAAACAATATCTAGAGTCATAGACTTAAGCAACTCTCAGCGCCTCCGGCTCCGTGGGATGTCGAAGGGGCGGCCGATGTGCCAGTGCGGCTTCCGCCCGCTGTACTGGCACTCATAGGCGACCTTGGGGTGCTTCCACGGAAACTTGCGCGCCAGCCGATCCACGGCCCTCTGCGCCGAGTCCGGCGACGGGTACGGCCGCTTGTCGAGACAGGCGCGTTTGCGGGTGGCGGACACCTTCGTGCGCCGCAGGGCGGACTTGCCCATCAGGCGCCTCCTTTCGGTGCGCACCCCTGCGGCCGGCTGGCGCGCGAGGGTCGGTCCGAGGTCCCCGGCTCCTTGGCCAGGGAAGTTCCGGGGGCTGGCGGCAGCCGCACCTCTTCCAGATGCCAGATGAAGTGCGTGCGGCGGCTCGGCAGGCCGTCGTTGCCGGGGAGGGCGAAGCGCCGGGCCCGGAGCCGCGGCGTTCCGTCAGACTTCGTGTCGTCCATGATTCCCTTCGAAGTGAGTCGTGGGTGGAACCTGCGGGCCGCGGCCGACAGGCCACGCTGGGGGGCCGGGGCCCGAGCGGCGGTCTCCGGACCTGGAGCGGGGTGGGCTATGCGTAGTAGCTCGCCATGATCCACTCCGGCTTCATGGCGTGCGGACGCAACTCCAGCACGGACAGTGCCCGCGCCAGGGGCCCGTCGTACTGGGGGACGGCGCTCATCGCCGCGACGTCCAGGGGGAGCGGCTTCCCGTCGGCCTCGCGGACGGTGGCGGCGAGGATGTGGCCCTCGTCGTCCGGGCCGATCGAGTACGTCCGCAGCAGCAGTTCGCCCAGCCCGAAGGCCGCCAGGCGCTCCTCGGCTGCACCGGCGAAGTAGTCGCCGTGGTTCTCCTCGCGCATGGCCTCCGTTGCCCACGAAACGCGAGGCATCAGCCAGGATTCGCCGTCGGCGCTGTACCAGGTCAGGTCGCTCGCCAGTCCGGCCCAGCCGTCGGCCGGACCTCCCAGGCGGTACCCGTACATCAGGGCTGTGTGGTTCTCGATGGCGCCCATGGCGTCCTCCGTGTGGTGGTGTGGTCGGTCCGGGTCGAGCGGTGGGGGCTGTGGGCGGGCTCAGGTCAGCGCCTTGTAGATGGCCTCCGCCTCCTCACGGAAGTACTCGCACGCCTCGACGTACATCTCCTGCTCGGCGTTGGACACGTGAGTTCCCATGCCGCCCGTCACTCCCCTGTCGGCAGTCGTCTCCGCCCTCGCGATCGCGTCCTGGAAGACCAGCGAGGCGTGCCTGAGCGCGCACAGGCCGACGACCTCGGACCACATCTTGATGAGCTCCTGGCGCAGCTCCAGCCCCTTGAACAGGCTCGACGCGTTGATGATCCCCGGGTCCATGCCCTTGAACCGGTCCCAGTGCTCGACCAGCTTCTTCTTCTGGTCTTCCAGTGCGCGCTGAGCCCGGCCGGAGAGTCGGTCGTGGATCTGGGTGGATCGCTTGCTGGCGGCGGAGGTCATCGTGGTCTCCCGTGGAGTACTGGGGTGGGCTGTTCGGCGGGGGGGGGGGGGGGGGCCCCCCCCCCCCCCCCCCGCGGGCGCCCCCCCCCCCCCCAGTGAATTTTTATGCAGATTGTGTGGGGGGGGGTGAGGGGCCCCCTGACCGCC
>NZ_JBVJEH010000016.1:0-133963 GCF_055581845.1 Streptomyces sp. NPDC042346
CACCCGCTACGACAAACGAGCCGTCCACTACCAAGCCATGGTCACCCTCGCCTGCCTCCGACTCTGGCTCCCATGACTTTCCGGACACCCCCTAGCGGCTTGGAACACGGGACACACCGACCAGGACGGTTCCGGTGAGGAAGAGCCCAGCGCCCACTGCCGTGACCGTGGGGAGGGCGTTCCCTGACGGAGTGAGGGTGAAAACACCGAAGAAACAGCAGAGACCGCTCCCCGTCAGCACCTGACCAAGCCCATGGGGCACAGAGCGCACGACCCGGCCTCGCTCCCAGGGATGAATCCACCCGGTGAGAAGCTCGACCACACCACATATCGATACCGCCAGAGAAACCGCGATGAGCGCCCCCAGCCCCACATACTGCATCCCGCCTCCTGGAGGCCATCGTGGCACACCAGCACGCCGGGGCAGGAGTGTCCTGCCGCCGCAGAAGCGGTGAAGCGGTCCTCTCTAGCCCTCGAATGCCCGGCCTTCGTGATCGCCCGGACAAGGCCTAGAAGAGGCCTCCGCGTCCTGCCTGGCGACCGCGTTCGCCTGGGGATGCCGTAGGGGGCGCCGTAGGTGTACGCGGTGCGGATGTGTCCGTCCTGGGCGTGGACGATGACCTGCGAGGGGTATGCTCCTTGGCCCGCCGGCGTGCGGTGTCGAGCGCGTCCTTCTGCGTCCGGTGCGGCTCTTGCAGCATCCGGCGGGCCTTCTCGACCCTCGACCTGCCACTTCACGCCCGCGGCGGCCGCCCGCTCGCCGGACGGTGTCACGTGGTACACAGTCTGCTTCGCTGCCATGATCCTCGCCTCGCCCTCTCAGGCGGACTTCCGGCGCCGCGACGCCGCCTTCTTCGGAGCCGCCTTCTTGGCCGTCGCTGTCTTCTTCGCGGCGGTCTTCTTGGACGCTGCGGCCTTCTTCTTGGGCGCGGGCATCTCGTGGACGGTGGCATGCGCCCCCGTCTCGCCGCGCGACTTCTTGGCCTTGGCGACGGACGCCCGCAGCGCGGCCATCGGGTCGACGACCTGCCCTGCCGGCGCCTCCTCGACCTCGGCGGGCTTCGGTGCTCGGCCTTGGCCTCGATGACCCCGTGGAGCGCCTCGGTGTAGTGGTCGGTGACGTCCAGCTCGTCGATCGATTCGACGGCCATCGTGCCCATCGGCGCGAGCGCGCCCTCCACCTTGTCGTCGGTCAGCTCGGTCTCCGGCAGGGTGAGCTCGGCGGGGGAGCGGATCTCGTCACCCCAGTGCAGACGGGACAGCAGCAGCGCATCGCCGAGAGGGCGGAGCAGACCGAGGCGCTCGCGCCCGCGGAGCGCGAACTTGGCGACCGTGGCGACCGCCACCTTCTCGTTGCGCTCGAGCGCGCGGCGGAGAAGGACGTACGGCTTCGCGGCTACCTGTCCGTCGGCGGTCAGGTAGTACGAGCCGGCGCCGTACTGGACAGGGTCGACGGAGGCCCGATCGATGAACGCCACGATCTCGATGGCCTTCGCGGTGGGCAGCGGCATCTCCGCCAGGTCCTGCTCCGTGATCAGGATGACGTGGCCCTTGCTGGCCTCGTAGTCCTTGCCGATCTCGTCCTCGCGGAGCTCCTGGCCGTCGATCTCGCACGTCTTGCGGTACCGGATCCGGCCGCCGTACTCGACGTGCACCTGGCGTAGGGACACGTCGTGCCCATCCGTAGCAGCTTCGAGCTTGATAGGCGCCGTGACCAGGCCAAACGACACCGCTCTGGACCACCGGGGCCGGGGCATCCCTACTCCTCCAGGAGACGTACTGGTTGGCCCACCATGCATCGATGCTGTCCATGCGAAACCGCACCTCCTGTTGACCTGCGGGGTGACGCGGACCCGGAGCTCGTACGGTGCGCCACTGCTGATCGCCTCCGCCTGCTCGGCGAGGTCGGCGTCGGTGAAGCCGTGGAGCGTACGGTCGGCGGACGCGCGGAGCAGCGGCACGATCTCGGCGACCGGCCAGCCGCGGTGTGAGACGGCGAGCTCGGCATAGGGCGTTGGGAGGGGGCGCCGTATGTGCTCGTGGGGTCGAGCACGAGGTGACGGAACCGAGGCGCACCAGGAGTGCCCGCTCGCCCGGTTCATGCGGCTCTGCGTCGATCATCCGGGCCCGCCTCGGGCCTTGTCCGGGGGAGAGGGCGCGAAGAGTGCGCGGGCGTTGTCGGCGCTTTCTGGCAGAGTCGGGGCGTTCGTCCCGTGGTGGTCGACCGTCACGGCCCGTGTGTGACCGACAGGGACAGGGGAGCATGGTGACGGAGCAGAAAGCGGTACTGGCCGATATGGGGACGGCCTCGTGGTCGGCTGAGGACGGCACGGCGTACGAGGTGGCCCTGGAGGGCATCAGCCACGTGGTGGGTGCCTACTCCGGGCTGATCGCCCGGGCTGAGGAGGCGGGCGACACCGCCCGAGTCGCGGAACTGACCGCCGCGCAGGGCGCGTGGGCCGCCCGGCGCAAGAGCCTGATCCCGGAGGACCGAGCGGGAGTGGACACGGTCACCGGCGAGTCCGCGCAGATGCTGAAGCAGCTGCGGGGCGCGCGGTGACGGAAATCGACCGCACCCGCCACGCCCTGTCCAAGGCGGAGAACGAGCGGATCGTGTGATCACATACCCCACCCGGGCCGCCACACCGGACAGACGTCTGGCGGCCGGTTGAGGACGGCTACTGCTCGGCTGAGGCGGATGCGTCGGACATCCTCGTGGCAGAACCGGCAGGCCACCGTCCATGGAAGGTGGTACCCGCGGAAGGGCTCCTCGGGGACAAAGCCGAGCTCACGTTGCGGAAGGGGTGACGGCGGTCAGCAGCGCGGCGCCGGTTCCCAAGAGCATGGTGCGTCGCCGCACCGCGCGGGAGAGATGTCCGCCCGGATACGCCTGCGGAACGATCGTTACCCGGACAATCGTGGAGGAAGCGATCCCGCCTCGTCCTGGCTGATCCGTTACTTGCGCGCGTACACCGAGAAGGGGCGCGCCCCTGAATCTTGCCGCACGGCGACGACCAGGTCCTCGTATACAAGCAGGTTTGCCAGCTCGCCCTGTGCCCGGTCCACGTCGACACCGGTGTCGATGCTCTCCTTCTCGTCGCCGGTGGCGGCGTCGAGTACCCGCAGTTCATCGAGGCCGTCGTGCCGGGAGCCGCGGTCGGCGAGAACGGTCACCCGGCCGCTGGTCACGTCGAGGGCGCGCAGACCGCCCGCGATGGCCACGTCCTCCAGCCAGACTTGGCTGCCGCTCGTGAGGTCGAAGGCGACCACACGGTCCCGGTACGCCTCGCGCTCCCTGCTCTCGGCACCGAGATAGAGCCGCCCGTCCACGACGGCCACGAGGGCCGGCGTGTGTGCCTGGACCGTTCCGTATACGCCGGTGGTCTCGATCCGGCCGGCGGCCTTCCCGTCCGCGGCGAAGGCGAGGAAGGCGCCTGGCTGGCCCTCCGTCGTCCCGCCGGTCTGCACGACCGCCGGCTCGGCGGACAGCAGGGTCAACTGCCCGTCCGCTGCGGGCATCGTCCGGCCGCCGAGGGACGCGGTCCACCGCTGGCGGCCATCGGCCGGGTCGAACGCGGCGAGTCGCAACTCGCTGCGGCCACAGGCGAGTACGGCGACGACCTGCCGCTCGCCGGCGGCGACCTGCTCGGGCACGCAGATCTCGGGTACGGCCGCTGTCCAGCGCGGGGCGCCGGTCCGCAGGTCGAAGGCGCGCAGGGCCTTTGTTCCGGAGACGGCGGGCCGGGCGTTGGGGGTTCGCAGGTCGTCGTCGAGGGCCCACATGTCGTCGGCGTCGCGCAGGACGGCGATCCCGCCACCGACGGCGACCATGTCGGTGAACGTCTCGGTCAGGTCCCCTCCCGGGGTACGGGGCGTGTGCCATCGCTCGCGACCGGTTGTGAGGTCCAGTGCGGCGACGGTCGAGCAGCCTGCGTCCGTCATGCGCCCCCGGGCGATCAGCAAGACGGAGTCAGCCGTCCGGCGGCTGACGGCGCAGATGTGCTCCTGTCCGGGTGTGGCGTACTCCCAGCGGCCCTTCCCCGTTTTTGCGTCGAAGGCGGTGACTGCGTCATAACGGCTGCGTACGAGCATGTCGCCGACGAGCCAGGCCCCGTTGCCGTAGTTCATGGCGCTGCTGTCGACAGGGGCCTCCCAGACGACGCGCAGCGAGCTCCCCAGGGCGGAGCAGCCCGCAGCGAGGCCGACGATGAGGAGCGCGGTGACGGGTGAGAGGAGGGGGCGGAGCCGCCCCGTTCCCTGACGGCCCGACAGTCGCCGCTCCCGCCCCGGCTCCGTGTCGTCGGTCGTGCGCGTTGCCATATGGATCCCCACCCCTGGCTCGAACGGTCGAAGCTCCGTCAGGGTAGGGCACCCCTGATCAACGCAGCGCGGGAAGCCTCCGGCCCGCTAGGTCTTGTCGTCAAAAGATCTTGCCGAGACGGTGCGGAAGTCATGCATGATGCGTGCGTGGAACATCTTCCTGTCGACGTGCGCGCTTCGCTTCGACTGTTCGCCTTCTACCTGGCGAACGGCACCATCGACCTTGAGTTGCTCGATGGGTTCGACTACCGCTCGACCGTTTTTCATTCCGGCTCATCGTTGGAGATGGTCTTCGCGATCTATGGCAATGTGCTGCAGGTTGACGCAAACGGCATGGTGCTGAATGACGGGGATGCGCAGTACCGGGCCGCGCAGTGGATTCGGGCGCGCTGCGACCGCAGCTATCGGGTCGAGCCGCCGTTCGAAGCCTGGGAGACCGAACTTCATCTCTGAGGGCCAGGCGCTCGTCGTCGGGACATCGCGCCCGCATCAAGAGCGCGGCGAGAGCAACGGCTGCCTGGTAGGACTCGGCGGTCTTGTCGTAGCGGGGCGAGGCCGCGCCATTGCTTCAGCCGGTTGAAGCACCGCTCCACCACGTTGCGCCGCATGTACAAGTCCCGATCGAACGCCGGCGGGCGGCCGCCGCCGCTTCCCCGACGGTGGCGGTTCGCGGCCAGATCGGCCGCTCGGGGATGGTGTGCGCGATGCCCGCCTCCATAGCCAAGTGCGGATCGCCTTGGATCTGTAGCCCTTGTCGCTGATGACGTGGTGCGGCTGCATCCGGGGTCGTCCCGGCCCGATTCAGGGGACCCGGATGGCATCCATCACAGCGGTGAACTGGGTGCAGTCGTTGGTGTTCCCACCCGTCAGTACGAACGCGAGCGGACGGCCCGAGCCGTCGCAGGCCAGGTGAATCTTGCTGGTCAGACCATCTCGGTACCGTCCGAGGGCAGGGCTCCGAGCCCCCCCCTCTTTTCGGGCTCCGGCGGTGTGCTGGTGGGCGCTGTCGATGGTGAAGTCGACCGACACCAGCCAGTCGATGTCACCGGCCGCGTCGGCCTGCGCTTGCGCGGTCTGGAGCATCCGCTCGAACGTGCCGTCCGCCGCCCACCGGCGGAATCGGGTGTGGAGACTGGCCCACGACGCGTATCGCTCGAGCACGTCCCGCCAGGCGATCCCGGTGCGGAACTTCCACGCGATCCCGTTGAGCACCATCCGGTCATGGAGACGCGGCCGCCTCAGCAAGGTTCTTGGCAGCATCGGCTGCACAAGTTCCCCCCGGCATCGGACAGTTCATGGCAGCGTATCCCCACCATGATCCACAATCCAAGATCACTTTGACGACAGGTCCTGGCGCTCACGGCCACAGGAAGGGCTGTGCTCCACAGCCGGAGGTGTGGAGCACATGGGAGGCATACCAGCTACCGGCCTTGTGGAGGCCGCGGGTCACGGCGATGTCGATGGCGGCGCCCGGTTCGACGGTGAACCGAGGGCCTTCGCATTGCTACGCAACCACGGTCACCCCTCGTGGTTCCAACAGGTCTGCGGGGCCGTCCCGGCGAGGGAGCTCACCGGGACGGCGCGATGTCATCCTGCGGACACAGCAGTCAGCTGAAGCCACCTGGCGGCCTCCGTCAGCTGGCCGCCGGTGCCGGCGGTCGGTCCGAGATTCCCATGCGGGTCAACCGGCGCCAGATCGCCACCTGACGGGGATCTGGCTCCGCCCCGATCGGCTTGTGCAGGAGCTCCTCGACAAGGCCGGGCGGCGTGTAGTGCTGGCCACTGCCCTGCAGAGAGAACGCGAGCCGCGCAAAGGCGAGCTGGTGGCCGGTCGGGTGGCTCGCGCCCAGGCAAGAGATCGACGAGGGCGGCCTGAACGCCGCACCACCTCCTGCCGGGCGGGCACATGAAGCCGGCCCTTGGGAGGCGGGGAGTTCGCATGATGCCGAGCAACTGGGCTCTCCATGGCCACCGGTCGACCCGCTGGCCAGGTGAACGACAGTGCAAGCCGATTGGCCGTGCAGGTCTGTACAACCTTTCGACTTCTCATGCGTCATAGGAGTGTGGTGCACGGTGCACCAGATACGTCTGAGGGGGAAGCGAATTGCCCTGTCCCGGTGCCACCCGGCGCTTCGTCACTGCCCTCGCCACCATCCTGGCCGTCACGTCCGGCGCGAGCGCCGTGAGCAGCCCGGCAGCCGTGGCCGCCTCCGCCGAGGGCGATGTCACGCTCATCCGGCACAGCGTGCCGCCCGTCATCGACATGACCAACCGCCAGTACATCTGGCTGGACTGGGAGCTGTCGGGCGGTACGTGGGCCAAGATCGTCATCCGCAACATCCGCACAGGTCACACGACCACCGACCACATAGGGACGGCCTCGGGTTCGAGCACGTTCCGTCTCTCCTGGGACACATTCGACGCCGAGAGGGGCGACGTCCCCGACGGGGACTACACCTGGACGATCACGACGGAAACGGCTGACGGCACCCCGCTGAACTTCAAGGCATCTGGTTCCTTCAAGCTCGTCCGCCGGCCCGCTGCGCACGACCTCAACGTCAACGGCGCCTTCGACCTCCTCCAGCGGACCGAAGACGGCCGCCTGTACCGCACCGACAGCACGTACTACAGCGGCGAGCTGGAGATGGCCGCTTACCGTCGTGAGTACATCGGCCCGGGATGGCAGGCCTACGACCGGATCGAGGCGGTCGGCAACCTCGGAGGCTCGGCCGTGAGCGACGTCCTGGCCCGAGACATCTCCGGGGCGCTGTGGTTCCACGCCGGCAACGGCAAGGGCGGCTTCTACAGCCGCATCAGGGTAGGCACCGGCTGGCAGATCTACAGCCGGATCACCGGAGGCGGCGACCTGACCGGAGACGGCAGGCCGGACGTCCTCGCCGCTGACAAGGGGGGCGTTCTCTGGCTCCACCCCGGAACCGGCAACGCCACCAGCCCCTTCACCGCCCGCAAGAAGCTCGGCGCCGGCTGGGGCGTCTACAACGACATCACCGCCGTCGGAAACATCGCAGGAGGCCCGGCTGGAGATCTCCTCGCACGCGACACCGCGGGCGTTCTGTGGAGCTACCTGGGCAAGGGCGACGGCACGTTCGCCCCTCGCACGCGCGTAGGCGGCGGCTGGAACACCTACAGTCACCTCATCGCCAGCGGAGACGTCTCCAAGGACGGCCGCCCCGACCTGCTCGCCATCCGCAGCAACGGCGACATGTCGCTCTACCGGGGCACCGGCAATTGGAAGGCCCCACTCCTCAGCGCCCAAACTGTCTGGTCCTACAGCATCGGGTTCGGATTCGACCACGCTGTCTGACCGGCGCGCTGAATCACGCGGTGTCGAGTCCTGAGAGCGACTTGGGCGCCGCCGGTGGGTCATCGAGCGGATCATGCCTGGCTGACCGGCTACCGCCCGCTCAACCACAGCTACGAACGCCACCCCCGCAACTGCCTGGCCTTCCTCGGCCTCGCTGCCGCCATCTGCTGCTACAAGCGACTCGTCCGCCTCAGGGCAGGTCGGTGCAAGGGTCGATAGCCCAGTGGTTGGTCTGCAGGACTCGACCGGCGAAGGGCACGTCTTGCTTGCCGAGGAATCGGAAGCCGAGGGTGCGGCAGATGCCGTTGGACGGGGCGTTGGCTGTTGCGGGGAATGCGTGTATCAGCCCCCACCGGCCGTCGTCGCGGGCCAGCTCAAGCAGCGTGCGGACGCCCTGCTTTCCGAGTCCCCGTCCCTGGTACTCCGGCAGCACCATCCAGCCGATCTCGGAGATGCGCTCGCCGTCTGTGTCGTGGGGCCACAAGGTCACGGTTCCCGCGACCACGTCCAGCTCGGCCTCCTCGGGCACGATCATCTTTGTCCAGTCGGTGTCCGCTGCCACCCGTTGAACATCACGTCGGACCTTTGCCTCCATGCCTTCGCGGGGCAGCGGTCCGCCCAGCTCGGCCATCATGACCGGGTCGCATCGCATCCGGACGTATGCGTCGACGTCGTTGTCTTCAACATCACGTAGCAGCATCTGTGTTGCTCCCTTGTCTTCGGATTTCAGACGTCATGGTGGCGGCGGCTGACTTCGGCCGCGTAGGCCCCCAGTCCCCGGCGGCGGCTCGCTGCCATTTCACGGCGACGGTGATGTCGATGCCGATGTCGATGCCGAGGGTGCGGGCGAGGGCGGCGGCGGGCAGCTCGGTGGCGAGCTGAAAGAGCGCGGTCGATCGGGCTTCCGCGAGCCGGATGCCCCGGAGGCATCTGGGTCAGTTGTGAGCCGCCTCCGAAGGAGACGCCGCACGCCGTCATGCCCACCAACCAACACCGCCCGGTCGCGCCCGCCGCTCTTGGCAGAGCGCAACGGCGCCGCGTCGGCGTTTCAGTCGGCGTTGTGGGTGCGCAGCTGCTCGGCGGCTTCCTGGTAGGCGTCGGTTGCGCGGGCGAAGTAGTCGAAGAGGACTTCGAGCTGCTCGGGTGAGTAGCCCCCGAGGAGCTGGCCGATCCGCTGCCGGGCCGGGGCCATGACCCGGTCGAGGTCGGCGGGCTTGCCGATCGGTTCGACGATCACCTTGCGGCGGTCTCCGGGGTCCGGGGCCCGGCGCACGTAGCCGGCCTGTTCGAGGCGGTCGATGAGGCGGGTGGTCGGCCCGGTGGTGAGGCCGGTGCGGGTGCCGAGCTCGCCGGGGGTCATCGGGCCGGTCAGTTGAAGGATGTTCAGCGCGTAGAGGTCGGTGGCGCCGAGCTCGCAGGCCTTGGCGCTGGCATGGCCGTGCAGCATCACGGCGCTCAGGTACCGGCGGTAGACCTCACTCGCATCGGATGGCACGGCAGGCGTTGACACGGGCTCCTCCACTCCCTAATCTCTTCCTCAGAGAAGAGAAATCCTCAAAGAAGTAACTTCTTCAAAGAAGTTATCATGGAAGGGGAGACCATGAGCACCGTCACCACCACCGAGGCGACCGACCCGACGGGCGAGCCGACCGACCTGAAGAGCGCCCCGACGAGCACCGGGAACGGCCGGCGCACCAACCGTCGGCGCACCGTCAAGCGCGCCCTCGGCATCACCGCCCTCACCCTCGCCGTCGCCGCGGCCGGCGGGTACTTCTGGCTGGACGCCACGTCCGACGTCCGCAACCTCGGTCAGACCGACTGCACCGCCGTCACTCCCGCCGTCACCGCCACCCCGGCCGGCACGCCCACCACCGACGATCACCGTGCCGTCTGCGACACCATCCGCGCTCTCACCGACGCCTGGGGCCGGGGCGACGCCACCACGTACGGCGAGCAGTTCACCGTCGACGCCACCTACACCACCTACGTCGGCACCCACTACCAGGGCCGCCGCGACATCGCCGACGCCCACCGCGCCCTGTTCGACGGATTCGTCAAGGACACCAAGCTCGCCGACTCCGTCCTCGGCATCCGCTTCTACGGGCCGGACACCGCCGTCGTCACCAGCCGCGGCGACACCTACAAGGGCAGTACGCCCAAGAAGCCGTCCGAGCTGACCAAGACGCAGTCCTACACGCTGGTCCGTCAGAGCGACCACAGCTGGCGCATCGCCGCCTTCCACAACACCCAGCGCCAGAACGTGATGGAGCGGCTCTCCTTCCTCTGGGACTCGGCGACCATGCCCGAGGCCGAGAAGTGACCGACCGGATCCGCCCGCACACCGGCACCCCGCGCCTGCACGCCACCACCACCGCACACCCCACCCCGGAGGACGGCACGATGACCGCCAACCACCACACCACCGACTCCCGCGCGACCGACGCGGCCGCGATCCGCGCCCTGCTGGAGCGCGGCGCCGCAGCCTGGGCCTACGGCGACGGCACCGCGTACGGCGCCTGCTTCACCGAGGACGCCACCGACGTCACCTACGTCGGCACCGTCTACCACGGCGGCGAGGAGATCGGCCGCGCTCACCAGGCCCTGTTCGACAGCTTCCTGAAGGGCACCCGGCTGATCCTCGACATCACCGACCTGCGCTTCTGCGGCACCGACGCGGCCGTGGTCGTCACCCGCGGCGACGTCCGCAAGGGCGGCACCCCGGAGCAGGACGGCAAGCAGGGCAAGCTCGGCAAGCTCGCCACGTACACGGTGGTGCGCGAGGCCGACGGCCGGTGGCGGATCGCCGCCGTCCAGAAGACCCAGCGCAAGCCCCTGACGGAGGCCGTCTCCTTCCGCTTCCAGCCGGCCACCCGACCCGCCGCGAACTGAGACGCAGCCGTCATGACCACCACCCGGCCGACCGCCGCGACACCCCGGCCGTCCGACACCGCCCACCGCCCCACCGCCCTGGTCACCGGAGCCAGCGCCGGCATCGGCCGCGCCTTCGCCCACCACCTGGCCGCGATCGGCCACCGGGTGGTCGCCGTCGCCCGGAACGAGGAGCGACTCCAAGCACTGATGGCCGAACTCGGCCCCGGCCACGACCACCTGGCCGCCGACCTCGGCGACCCCGACGGCCTCCACAAGGCCGCCCAACTCCTCGCCGACCGACGCGTCCACCTCCTGGTCAACAACGTGGGAACCGCCACCACCGGCCCTTTCGCCACGACCCCACTCACCCACGCCCACGAGATGCTGCGCCTCAACTGTGAGGCCCTCGTCACCCTCTCCCACGCCTTCCTCGCCCAGGCCCGCCCCGGCGACGCCCTGCTGAACGTCTCCTCCACCCTTGCCCACACCCCGCTGCCGGACCTCGCCGTCTACAGCGCCACCAAGGCGTTCGTCACCGCCTTCTCCGAGGCGCTCTGGTCCGAGCACCGGGCATCCGGCATCCACGTCCTCGCGCTCTGCCCGGGCATGACCGCCACCGAGTCGCAGTCGCACGACGACGCACCGGCCGCCTTGGTGCAGACCCCCGAACAGGTCGTCGCCACCGCCCTACGCGCCCTGCGCCGCCGCAGCCGCCCCACGGTCGTGCCCGGCACGGCCAACCGCCTCCTCCTCGTCGCCGCCCGCACCCTCCCCCGCCATCGCATCCTCACCGCTCTCGCCCGCACCTGAACCACCCGCACACACGAGAAACAGGCCGGATCTCCGAGCAGCCCAAGACATCGGCCGAGCGGTAGTCCGGCAGGCCGCCGCGGAGGCGACGGCACCATCCCAAGGCGCTCCCCTGCCGCTGTCCTCGTACCGGTCGCCCCAGTATGTGACGTCGGCGAGCCCGCTGGCCGGCGCTGCTCGGCATCGAATGGGACCAAGGCGATCGCTCGATCAGACACCGCGGTGAACGGGACCCCGGACAGGTCCATCCAGTCACGCTCGAAGCTGACGAGGCGGGCGGGATGGTGTTGCGATGGACCATCCCGCCCTACGACTTCGATGGCGAAAACGAGTGACGAGCCCAGCTCTGGGGATCCGCCACCGTGGTGAGACTGATCAACCCCGACAGGTGGTGAGACAGATCCGGGAGCCCCAGGTCACAGCGGTGACGTGTGCCGCCAGCCGCTAGATCTACAGTCCCAGGCTATGCAGCCCCGGCTCGTGATCGCACTCCTGGCTGCGCGCGGGAAGGGGTGCGCGGTGGGCCTCGCCGGGATTCGAACCCGGGTTTCCGATTCCGGGCGAACCGGAGACCGGTGTCCTTGGCCGCTGGACGACGAAGGATGTGCCGTACGGGCCGGGCTGAAACGGCGCACCAGGGTTCCTGTGTCAGGGGCCGGTGACGCGGACCCAGAGCTCGTACTGTGCCCCGCTGCTGATCGCCGGGCACGCTCCCGCTCCTGACCGACCGCGCCGCCACCGACCCCCACGAAGACCCCCGTCGGGCTGCGCTCCAGCTGCTGGCGCAGGCGTTTCTCGACTCGTCTAAGACTCCTGCGGTCCTTCAGGATCGGGCCCGGAGTGAACCTGAACCGGCACTGCGTCCAGGGGCATTTCAGGAGTGGGCTGCCGCCATCTCCGAAAGCGAGGTGTACGAGGTAGGGAGGTGTGCTCTCGAAGATGCGCACCCCGACGTCAGAGCCGGCGGGGCGTGGATCCTTGCCCTCGGGTGTCCAGAGGTCCCCGAGGCCAGAGCGGTGCTCCGTGAACGGGCCGTTTCAAGGCTGCGTCGGATGCTTCGTGAGGCCACTGTGCCGTCTGGCCGAAGGGTGGCGGCCGCGTAGGGTCGACGGCATGGCTGACAGGTTCGACGTAGCTGCTAGTCCGCAGGCAAGTGTGGATTCGGCATGCTGTCATCGGTCATGTGCGCCCGCTGCCAGATCCTGTTCCAGCTGAACGGGATCTCCGGCACGAACCACTGGCGCTGCCCGCACGGACGGCTGAGGGAGCGCCCTGGCGACAGGCGCAGTAGGCCGCCCGCGTCGAGCGTGCCTTCGCCCTCCTGCACGGGTTCCGCCGCCCGCGGATCCGTTGGGAGATCCGCGACGACATTCACGGAGCCTTCCTCGTCCTGGGATGCGCGCAGTCATCTGCTGGCGACGCTTGTCACAGCTGACCTGTCCTGTCTCAGCCGATGTGAGGCAGGACGGGGCCTGTGACCGGGTGTGCCTCGGATTGAGTGAGACGGCGGGCAGACCTTGTCTCGATCCAGGTGGGGCGACTGAGGCGGGTCAGGCACGCGAAGGGGCTCTCTCGCAGATCTTGTGACGCTGCCTGTTCAGGCCCACGTATCTGGGCGGTGACCGGGGAGCATCGTGCGCTTTGCTGGGTCAGTAGTGGTGGCCGGGCCAGTGCGGGTCCTCCCAGCGGTCGGGTCCGGTGACACCGAGCAGCCGTATCCGGTGAAGGAGGTCCTCCGGTGCGCCATGGGCACGGAGCCGGGCAGGCGCGTGGCGGACGAGCCAGGAAGTCAGCTCGGCGCGCATTTCCTCCTCGTTCTCCCAGGCTCGCCAGGGAAGTTGGTCGCCGAGCAGTTCGTACTCCCAGTGGGCTGCCGCCGCGGCCAGGTGTCGGTCGGCCACAGGGCCGCTCAGCGCTTCCCAGGTGTTGAGCCACGGGCTCAGGGTGCCCGTGGCCTCCGCATTCAGGACGAGGAGGTCATGCGCGGGTACGACGGGATCCGGATCCGTGAGCGTGTACGCCCACCAGGCATTGAGGAATTCGTCCACTGCGGCGGTCTGCTCGGCAGGCCACCCCTGCCAGGAGGCGAGTGCGAACGAGAGTCCGACCCTCTCCATGCCGAAGTGGGGCTCGATGACGCCGCTGACGAGGGCCGAGGCGAACTGGGGCAGGATCCGGCGCAGCACGGATGCCTTGTCTGTCCAGTCGGTGGCCTGCCATGCGCGTTGCAGGAGATCAAGGTCCAGCTCCGCGTCCGCCACCTTGAGTTGCGCGAGGTCTTCCGCGCTGCCCCAGTGGCACTCGCAGTTGAACTCATCGGGGTGAGCAGTCATCCCGCGGAAGGTGACGGCCAGGCCGCCCAGCGCGGCCCCGAGACGAAGTCGTGCGCGGGACTGATCGAGGTTCATCACGGGCGTTCGCCTTTGGGGACTCCGGGAGCTTGCGCCAGCCGAAGATCACGAGCCTACCGGGCCAGGATCCCAGCCGTCATCAGCATGACGGACGGCCTGCTGCCCGACACCACCCCACGACGAGGAACCGACCCCAAAGAGTCATTCCGTGAGGAGTTCTCAGCGCTCCCCGTCCTGATCACGGTGGCCCTTGCTGGGAAACTCGCCCCGCGGGACACCTGTCTCCCCGCTGAACGACTGCCCGTACGTCCCCGCCCTGGCAGCCTCGACGGCGCCCTCGCCACCACCACTCGCCACCACTCAGGTCGCTGCCTTGGAGCTGCACCGCCTCCACGTCCGCCACGACATGCGCTTGTGCAGGGTTGACCGTCACGGCGGCCCGAGCGGGGCTGGCCCGGCCCCGCTCAGGCCGAGCGGGGCAGGGCCGGGCCGGGGGACCGGCGGGGGCCGGGGGACCGGCGGGGGCCGGGCGGAGGAGCCGTGTCGTACCTCCGTGGTACTCATGCCTCATGAGCCAGTTCCGCGACTTCAACTTCAAGCTGCTTGTCATCGAGGAGCTCATGTACGGCCCCGAGCCGCTCCTCCCGGTCTACGACCTGCCCGCGCGGCTGGCCGAGCGGGGGATCGGCGACCCCGCGTCCTACGTCCTGGCAAACGGCCTCCATGCGGAGGCGCTGGCGGAGTCCCGGGCCCATTTCGAGGCCCTGGAGATCCCGGCCGAGCTCCTCGCCCGCGTCGAGGAGCTGTGCTTCGACGCCGGGGCGGACGTCTTTAGGCACTGTGCCCCCGCCTGGGACGGCGAGGACGACCTGTTCGACGTCCGCTCGCTCGACGACCTCGCCCTGCTGCCCAACCTGCGGGAGGTCACCTTCGTGGAGGACGGCGTCCTGGCGGTGCTGGACGCGGCGGAGGTCTTCGCCGCGCGTGGCATCGACACCGACTGATCCCCGGCACCCCTCCGCCGCCCCGGTACCCGTGTCGTCGCCCGCCGCCCCGGCGGGGTCTTCAGGGGCCTGCCGGGGTGGGGAGGGCCGCGCACTGCCGTCACGCGGACGCTTCCAGCGCTTACGTCTGCGCCGGCGCCCCGACGGCCTCGAGCGGTGACTGCGTCAGCCCCAGGGTGTAAACCCGTGGGCCAATGCCCTCACGTCGCAATCAAACGGTGGGCGGATGCTGCGCGGGAGGGTCGCGTGACAGCGTTCCTGTGTGCCCACGGACACCCCGTCGCGGCACGGTTGACGATCCGTCACCACGGGAGGCTCCATGACCACCACCACGTCGTTCATCAGCAGTAAGGGCATGACACGCCGCGGCATACTGGGAGCCGCGCTGGCCGCCGGTGCCGCTCTGCCGCTTGCCGCCGCTGCCGGCCCCGCGTGGGCCGACCAGGCCGCCCCCGCCCCCACCCCCGCCGCGTCGCGGCTCGTGTTGCCCGGGCCGACCGGGCCGTACCCGGTGGGCATGGTCCAGCTGCACCTTGTCGACCGGTCGCGTCCGGACGGCATCGCGGGCCCGGGGCACTTCCGCGAGCTGATGGCCACCCTCTGGTACCCCGCCCGTAACGTCGAGCGGTACCCGGTGGCGCCCTGGATGCCGGCCGGCGCATTCCAGGCGTTCCTCGCCGACGTGGGGTTCAGCGAACTGGCCTCCCTGGGACCGCTCACCGCCGGTCACGTGGGTGCTCCGGTACGGCGGTCGGGCCGGCGGCTGCCCGTCGTCGTGTTCTCGCACGGCGCGCGCAGCCACCAGGGCGACCACACCGTCATGGTCCAGGAGCTCGCCAGCCACGGGTACGCGGTGGTGACGGTGGCTCACCAATACGACACGTACACCGAGTTCCCCGACGGCCGCGTCGCCGTCCCGCTCCGCGATAGGCCGGCACCGACGTTCCCCGGGGACTTCGCCGCCGACCTGCGTTTCGTCCTCGGCTGCGTCGAGGAGCTCGCCGCCGGGCGCAATCCCGACGTCGAACACAAGGAGCTGCCGGCCGGGCTCCTCGGCTCCCTCGACCCGCGGCGCATGGGTGCGTTCGGCTGGTCGAAGGGCGGGACGGCCACCGCCTGCGCCACGCTCGCGGACGAGCGTATCCGGGCCGGGCTGAGTCTCGACGCCCCGATGCAGATGAACCCGCCCTTGACCGGCGACCTGCACCGGCCGTTCATGATGATGTCCGCCGAGTTCACCCGGGCCACGGATCCCGAGGCCGCCGCGTTCTGGTCGCACCTGCGGGGCTGGCGGCTGAACATCCAGGCGAAGGGCGCCGCCCACATCTCCTACGGTGACAACGAGGCACTGTTCCCACAGGTGGCGAAGCTGTACGGATGGAGCGGGCAGCAGCTTCAGGAAGTGATCGGCACCCTCGATCCCGACCAGGCGGTGAAGATCCAGCAGGCCTACCCCCTCGCGTTCTTCGACGAGCACCTGCGCCACCGCCGGGGACACCTGCTCGACGGGCCGTCCCCGGCCTTCCCGGCAGTGACGTACCTCCCTTGAGCGATGGTCTGCGGGGGAGTGCCGGCGGAGGCTTGTCCTCTGCTCGTCGGCGGTGCGGCCCCAACGACCTCGTGGTTCACATCGACAGGCAGTGACGTGACGGGCTGGTGCCGACACGAGTGACGAACAGCCATGTCATCCGCACGCCGACCCGTCAGGCAGGTCCGTCGAATGCCCGGATTGGCGGTCCCCGTCGGAGGTCAGTCGCGGGCGGGAGCCGCGTCGACTGCGGCGAGGTCTCGTGGGGTCACGGTGCGCAGGAACGGGACGATGGTCAGGAGGGTGAAGACGGCGAAGGCGGTGCGGATGCCGAGCCATTCGGCCAGTACGCCGAACAGGCCGGCGCCGAGCGGCATCGCGCCCCAGCTGAAGAGCCGCGCCGCGGAGTTGTAGCGGCCGAACATGGCGTCGGGGACGAGGCGCTGGCCGATGGTGCGGGAGTTCACCGTCCACAGGATGCCGCCCATGCCTCCGAGGAAGGCGCCGGCGGCCATGAAACGGGTACGCGCCGACTCGGCCGAGCAGAGCGAGCTCGATGATGAGCTGGACCGGCGTCTTGCGCGGGTGGAGCGCCCGTGAGCGAGGCGATGCACATCGTGCTGGACGAGTCGGCGATGGCGGCGGCCGGGAAGGGTAACGTGCTGGCCTTCCGGCTGATCCACCGTGCGCACGCCGATACCGGCTGGTTCCTCTACGCCCCCTCGTGCGCGCTCGTCGAAACTGACCGAGACCCGCCCCGGCACCGCCGAGCACTTGGCCGCTTTGCCGGGCATCACCGTCCTGGACCTGGACCTGGACCTGGACTTGCCCGCTGCGCTGGCCGTGGCGAAGCAGGAGACGTGGGCGGGCCGCCGTACGGAGCGAGGTGGGCGACAAGGGTGTGCCCGCGGCTTCGGAGGCCTCGATGAGTGGTCCGCCAAGGGTGCCGTCGCCGCACTGAGGTCGGGGGACGCGTCAGGTGGATTCCTCCGCAGCGGGCGGTGCCCTCTTGACCTCGGTGGTGTCAGCAACTAACTTGCGGTCGACGTGGACCCACCACGACCGAGAGGAGGCGACCAGCGGATGTACACCGCCACTGATCTGAGTCGCCTCGCCCACAGCACAATCTGGGTGCCGGGTCGTATCGCGCACGGCTGCTGACTCGCCGTTCTGACGTGCCCTTCCGTGGCACCTTCTGATCTTCCTTTCACCACCTTCTGGCACGTCGCTGTCACGTGCTCCTTCGCGCCCGCCTCCGGCATGTGGCGCCCCTGAACACAGAAAGCTGCCTGAAATTGGCGAACATGATGAACCGACCGATCGCGCACCGAAACGAAGGCCCGTCATGGTAGGGGCGCGGATCACGGTCAACGGGAAAGAAACACCCCTCGCTCCGGCCTCACCCCACACCACCGTGCTGGATTTCCTGCGCGAGCGTGCGCTCACCGGCTCGAAGGAGGGCTGCGCCGAGGGCGAGTGCGGTGCCTGTTCGATCCTGGTGGCCCGTCCCGGGGTGCACAAGCCCACCGACTGGGTGGCGGTCAATGCCTGTCTGGTGCCAGTCGCGGCACTCGACGGTCAGGAGATCATCACCTCCGAGGGACTCGCCACCGCCGGCGAACCCGGAACGCCGCCCACCCTGCACCCGGTGCAGGAGGAGATGGCGGTCCGTGGCGGCTCGCAGTGCGGCTACTGCACACCGGGATTCATCTGCAGCATGGCGGCCGAGTACTACCGGCCCGACCGCTGCGCGCACGAGGACCCGGCCGGGAGCACCGACGCCGAGCACGGTCCGAACGGCTTCGACCTGCACGCGTTGAGCGGCAACCTCTGCCGCTGCACCGGCTACCGCCCGATTCGCGATGCCGCGTTCGCCGTCGGCGCGCCGACCGACGAGGACCCCTTGGCACGGCGTCGCGAACAGGATCCGCCCGCCCCGGTCGCCACCGAATACGCCCCGGGCGAAGGGGTGTTCCTCCGGAGGGGCACCCTCGCCGAGACGCTGCGGGTGCTGCGCGAGCGGCCGGACGCGGTGGTGGTCGCAGGATCCACCGACTGGGGTGTCGAGGTCAACATCCGTTCCCGCCGGGCGGATTGCGTGGTCGCGATCGACCGGCTGTCCGAACTCCGCGAGCTGCGCGTTGAATCCGGGCACATCGAGATCGGGGCGGCGTTGACGCTCACCGAGATCGAGCGCCGTCTCGACGGGAGGGTCCCGCTGCTGGCGGAGCTGTTCCCGCAGTTCGCGTCCCGGCTCATCCGCAACGGTGCGACCCTCGGCGGCAACCTGGGCACCGGCTCCCCGATCGGTGACGCCCCGCCGGTGCTGCTCGCGCTGGAGGCCTCGGTGGTGCTCGCCGACGCCGACGGTGAGCGCGAGATCCCTCTGGCGGAGTACTTCACCGGCTACCGGCAGAGCGTGCGTCGCCCCGGCGAGCTGATCCGGGCCGTGCGCGTGCCGCTGCCGCTGTCGTCGGTCACGGCCTTCCACAAGATCGCCAAGCGGCGCTTCGACGACATCTCCAGCGTGGCGGCCGCCTTCGCGCTCGACGTCGAGGACGGGACCGTACGCAAGGCACGCATCGGCCTGGGCGGTGTGGCCGCCACCCCGATCCGCGCCCTCGCCACCGAGGCGGCGCTGGAGGGCGAGCCGTGGACGGCCGAGACCGTCGAGGCCGCGGCCGGGGTGCTGCGGGGCGAGGGCACGCCGATGGACGATCATCGGGCCAGCTCCCTCTACCGCTCCGCGATGCTCGGCCAGAGCCTGCTCAAGCTGTACGCCCAGACCACCGAGGCGGTTTCCTCATGAGCCATCTGTCCGAGCGCCCCGAGAATCCTGTCGTCGGCGTCTCGATGCCGCACGAGAGTGCCTTCCAGCACGTCACCGGCACCGCGCTCTACACCGACGACCTGGTCCACCCGCACCAAGGACGTCCTGCACGCCTACCCGGTCCAGGTCATGAAGGCCCATGGAAGGATCACCGCGCTGCGCACCGAGCCGGCCCTCGCCGTGCCCGGCGTGGTCCGCGTGCTGACCGGCGCCGACGTGCCCGGCGTCAACGACGCCGGGATGAAGCACGATGAACCGCTCTTCCCCGACGAGGTCATGTTCTACGGCCACGCGGTCGCCTGGGTGCTCGCCGAGACCCTGGAGGGGGCCCGGCTCGGTGCGGCGGCCGTCGAGGTGGAGATCGACGAGCGGCCCTCCCTGATCAGTCTGCGGGACGCGATCGCGGCGGACAGTTTCCACGGTGCCCGGCCCGTGATGGTGACCGGCGACGTGGACGCCGGCTTCGCCGACTCCGCCCACGTGTTCACCGGCGAGTTCCAGTTCTCCGATCAGGAGCACTTCTACCTTGAGACACACGCGGCGCTGGCCCATGTCGACGAGGCCGATCAGGTGTTCGTCCAGAGCAGCACCCAGCACCCCTCCGAGACCCAGGAGATCGTGGCGCACGTGCTCGGCCTGCGCAGTCACGAGGTGACCGTGCAGTGTCTGCGGATGGGTGGCGGCTTCGGCGGCAAGGAGATGCAGCCCCACGGGTTCGCTGCCGTCGCCGCGCTCGGTGCCAAGCTGACCGGCCGGCCGGTTCGGCTGCGGCTCAACCGGACCCAGGATCTGACCATGTCCGGTAAGCGGCACGGTTTCCACGCCGCCTGGAAGATCGGTTTCGACGCCGACGGCCGCATCCAGGCCCTGGACGCCACCCTGACCGCGGACGGCGGCTGGAGCCTCGATCTGTCCGAGCCGGTGGTGGCCCGTGCGCTGTGCCACATCGACAACACCTACTGGATTCCGCACGCGCGCGTCACCGGACGCATCGCCAGGACCAACAAGGTCTCCAACACCGCCTTCCGCGGCTTCGGCGGCCCGCAGGGCATGCTGGTGATCGAGGACATCATGGGCCGGTGCGCGCCGCTGCTCGGCCTGGACCCGGCAGAGCTCCGCGAGCGCAACTTCTACCGGCGGGGTCAGTCCACGCCGTACGGACAGCCGGTCGTTCACCCGGAGCGGATCTCCGCCGTCTGGGACCAGGTCAAGGCGGACGCACGCGTCTCCGAGCGCGAGCGTGAGATCGCCGCCTTCAACGGCGAGCACCCGCACACCAAGCGGGCGCTCGCCGTCACCGGCCTCAAGTTCGGGATCTCGTTCAATCTCACGGCCTTCAACCAGGCCGGCGCGCTGGTGCTGATCTACAAGGACGGCTCGGTCCTGATCAACCACGGCGGCACCGAGATGGGCCAGGGCCTTCACACCAAGATGCTGCAGGTGGCGGCGACCTCGCTGGGCATCCCGCTGCACAAGGTGCGGCTCGCCCCGACGCGCACCGACAAGGTGCCCAACACCTCCGCCACCGCGGCCAGTGCAGGGGCCGATCTGAACGGTGCGGCGGTGAAGAACGCCTGTGAGCAGTTGCGCCAGCGGCTGCTGCAGGTGGCCGCCACCCAGTTGGGGACGAGTGCCTCCGACATCCGGATCGTCGAGGGCGTCGCGCGCGCTCTGGGCAGCGACGCGGAGCTGGCCTGGGACGACCTGGTGCGCACCGCGTACTTCCAGCGGGTCCAGCTGTCGGCGGCCGGTTTCTACCGGACCGAAGGGCTGCACTGGGACGCGAAGACGTTCCGGGGCTCACCGTTCAAGTACTTCGCCCATGGGGCTGCCGCAGCCGAGGTGGAGGTGGACGGTTTCACGGGCGCCTACCGCATCCGGCGGGTGGACATCGTGCAGGACGTCGGCGACAGCCTGTCCCCGATGATCGACATCGGTCAGGTCGAGGGCGGTTTCGTGCAGGGCGCGGGCTGGCTCACGCTGGAGGACCTGCGCTGGGACTCCGGTGATGGCCCGCACCGCGGCCGGCTGCTGACCCAGGCCGCGAGCACTTACAAGCTGCCGAGTTTCTCGGAGATGCCCGAGGAGTTCAACGTCACGCTGCTGGAGAACGCCACCGAAGAGGGCGCGGTCTACGGGTCCAAGGCGGTCGGTGAGCCTCCGCTGATGCTCGCGTTCTGTGTGCGCGAGGCACTGCGGCAGGCCGCGGCCGCGTTCGGGCCGGGCGGGGTCGGTGTCGAGCTGGCGTCGCCCGCGACGCCGGAGGCGGTGTACTGGGCGATCCAGGCGGCTCGGCACGGCGATCCGTCCCGCAACGGGCACGCCGGGGACCTGCCGACCGGGGACGAGCAGGCCGCCGACGGCCGGCTCCGCACCGACGCGGAAGCGCTGAGCGGTGCCTGACATGACGTGGGTCGCCGCGGTCGCGCGGTTGCGGGCACGCCGGGAGTCCGGCGTGCTGGTGACCGTCGCGACCGTGCGCGGCCACGCCCCGCGCGACGCCGGTGCGAAACTCGTCGTCGGACAGACCGAGACCTGGGGCTCGATCGGTGGCGGAAATGTCGAGGCCGTCGCGATCGACCGGGCCCGGGAGATGATCGCCGCGGCCGGGCCGGAACCGGAACTGATCGACTTCGCGCTGAACGACAAGGTGGTCAACCGGCACGGCGTGCAGTGCTGCGGCGGGACGGTCCTGGTGCTACTCGAACCGCTGCCGGTGGTACAGGCAGTGGCGATCTTCGGCGTCGGGCATGTCGGGCTGGAACTGGCGCGCATCCTGGCACGCCAGGACCTCGACCTCCATCTGATCGACACCCGCGCCGGCATGCTCACCAAGGACCGGCTCGCCGTGCTGGCGGACGCTGTGGCGCAGGTACACGTGCATCACACGCCGCTGCTGCCCGAGGAGGTACTGGAGGAGCTGCCGCACGGCACCCACGTCCTGATCATGACCCATGACCACGCCGAGGACGCCGCTCTGTGCGACGCCGCCCTGCGCACATCCCGTCTCGGCTCGGTCGGGCTGATCGGCTCGGCGGCCAAGTGGGTGCGGTTCCGCAAGCGCCTGGTCACCGAGGGCGGTCACGACGACGCCACCATCGACCGGATCAAGACGCCGATCGGGCTGGGCGACATCACCAGCAAGGAACCCGCGACGATCGCCGTGAGCGTCGCCGCCGATCTGCTGCGCACCTTCGAGGCCGAGGGGGACTGACGGTAGGGGGAGAGGGGCGGTGCCGGGCGTCGCGAGCCCGGTCTGCTCGGCGTGTCACCCGTCAGTCCCTTTGGTCTCGCTTCTTGGGCTCGGCGTCCGGCGGGGCGGCCCAGGCGACGAGTGCGGAGACGGAGCGTTCCGCCGGCTCGCCGTTCAGCTCGGGGTGCACGAAGAATCTCCTCCGCCGGCTTCGCCTCGTCGGCGGGCAGGGGGTTGGCCTCTCCGCTGGGGGCCACGGCCCTTCGAATGACGGCCCACAGTCGTGCAGCAGGTGGGCCACCACCAGCGCGGCCGCCTCATTCGGTGCGAGTGACTTGCCCAGGACGCGCGGCAACGCGCCCAGTGGCGCGTACATCGTCCTGCGTGCCGGGGAACGACGTGCGGGGTTTGGTTGCGGCGGCGGTGGGGCGGATTTCCGGAGTGGGAGGCCGCGCCACTGGTCATCGGGAATCCGCAGCGAATGGCTGTCTGGGACGCCGCGAAGGCTTTGGCGAGGCTGTAGGCGCTCTCGCCCTTTCGGTAGCGCTGACGGATCTCTTCCGTCGGTAGATCTCGTGGCCCTCTGCGCTGCGAGGGGGGAGATCCGCCCGCGGGGACGGATCACGTCCTGCGGGATGCGCCGTCGGATGGTCGGGGAGTGAACCCCATAGCGCAGCCCCAGAGCGGTCAGCGACTCACAGCCGCATAGCGTTGGATGATCTCCCTTTCAGGTAGACGGTCAGCGACACGTCTGCCGGCCAGTGCCGCGGTATCACTGCGGGAGCGCCGGCCAGGTACTCGTCCGGAACACCCATTTTCTCGTCTTCCCGGGCTTGCGCACCCTAATCGGGGGCGAGACACGCGATGTCCCGCTGCCGCCCCTGCGCCCTGGCGACACCCTGTTCGGCCCCGCGATCGGCGAAGTGGTCGACGGGCCGCTGGAGAAGGGGCGGCTGGTACTGCACCTTCAGGGGTGGCGGGAGTACGCGACGCCCGCCGCCACCGAGTGCCGGCTGCTGGACGGCGCCCTGCCTGACCCGGTGGCCCATCTCGCCCAGGGCTCCGCGGCGTACGGCGCGCGCTGACCCGGCTGGCCGAGGTCGAGGAGGGAGACACCGTGTTCGTGACCGGCGCCGCCGGAGCCGTGGGCACCATGGCGGGCCAGATCGCCCGACTGTTGGGCGCCACCCGGGTGATCGGCGGTGCCGGCTCACCGCAGAAGGCTCAGCGACTTGAGCGGGAGCTGGGCTATGACGCCACCTTGCTGCGCGGAGCGGGTTTTCTCGGCCAGCAACTCGCCCAGGCGGCGCCGGACGGCATCGACGTCGTCCTGGATACCGTGGGCGGTGAGTTGCTGACGGCCGCTGTCCACGCAGCGAACCGTGGCGCCCGGATCGCCCTGGTAGGCGCGTCGGACGGTCAGCTGTCCCCGGACCGAGCGGGTGGGAGTGCACCTGCCGTGCTCGACACCTACCGTCTGCTGACCAGAGGCATCACGATCGCCGGCTACAACGGCGTGGACCGCCCGGACGTTGAGGCCGAGTGGGACACCTGCTTCGGGCACTGGCTGCGGGCCGGAGACATCCACTTCCCGTGCACCCCGGTCCTCGGAATGGAGCGCACCCCGTGCACGAGCCCCACGTGGCCGCCCTTCGAGAGCCATGCCGCCATGCGTTCGAACTCGGGAGGTTGAAACAAGGTATAGGCACCTAGGGACAGCTGAAAGGGCGTGCGGATCAGGACGCGGAGGCGCTGGTTGCCGCGGGTGTGCCGGCCAGGATCGTCTCCTCCACCGCTTCGTATCGCATGCGCTGGTCGGCCGGGTCGCGTTCGTGGAGCACCGTGCCGAGCCAGCCTGCGAGGAAGCCCAGTGGGGCCGAGAGGATGCCCGATGTGGTGAAGGGGAACCAGTTGAAGTCCTGGTCCGGGAAGATCGCCTGGGGCGATCCGGACACCAGGTTGCTGCCGGTCATGAGGATGAACGCGGAGGCGCTGCCCACGATGAGGGTGCAGAGCAGTCCCGTACGGGAGTAGCGGCGCCAGAAGAGGCTGTAGACGAGGGCCGGTGCGACCGCGGACGCGCCGATGCAGAACGACAGGGTGAGCAGTGCCTGAAGGTTCAGATGCCGTGTACCGGCGGCGATTGCGATCGCCACGAACCCGACGCCCGCCGCGGCGGTCCGGGCGATGGCCATCTCTGTGGAGTCCTTCAGTTGCGCCTTGCGGCCCAACCCGTGCGTGATGAGGTCGTGCGCCAGGGTGTTGGCGCAGGCGAGGGTGATCCCGGCGACCGAGGCCAACAGGGTGAGGAAGATGGCTGTTGCCACAGCCGTGAACAGAAGTGTCTCGACGGTCGTCTGGTCGGTGCCCATGACGGCCTGGCTGACCATGAGGAACGCTGTCTTGCCCTGCGGGTCGCCGGCGACGATCCCCTGGTGGCCGACGATCGCTGCCGCGCCGAAGCCGATGACGGCGATCAGCAGACAGGTCACGACGACGATGGACACGGCCCAGGACATCGAGCGCCGCACGGCTGCCGCGCTGCGCGCGGTGAACATGCGCATGGTGATCTGCGGCAGCACCGCGGCGCCGAGTACGACCGTCAACTGAGTGCTGATCATGTCGAGCTCGTTGCCGCCGAACTGCAGACTGGAGGCGAGATAGGCGTCTCCCGCCCCGCTGCCGCGCTTGGCGGCGTCCAGCAGGGAGGGCAGGCTGAAGTCGAAGCGGTTGAGAATGAGCGCGGCGATCGCGAGGGACGCGCCGAGCAGGGTGACGGTCTTGACGATCTGGATGAAGGCGGTGCCCTTCATGCCGCCGATCGCCGCGTACGCGATCATGAGCAGGCCCAGGAACACGATCGCCCCGGTCTTGAAGCCGTCGGAGTCGAATCCGAGGACGACGGAGAGGAGATCGCCGGCGCCCGCGAGCTGGAAGATCACGAGCGGCAGCAGTGCGGCGAGGGTGACCGCGGCCGTGGTGATCCGCACGGCGGGGCCGGGTAGACGCCGGGTGAAGACGTCGCCGATCGTGAACCGGCCGGCGTTACGCAGCGGTTCGGCGAGCAGGAACATCATCAGGACCAGCGAGAGCGCGGTGCTCAGGGCGAGGGTGACGCCGTCGTAGCCGACGAGCGCGATGATGCCGATGGTGCCGAGCACGGTGCCGGCGGAGATGTAGTCGCCGGCGATCGCGAGGCCGCTCTGCACGGGGGAGAGCGAGCGGTAGCCGGTGTAGAAATCGCCCAGGTTGTCACGATCGGGTCCGGTCATCACGCACAGCAGCAGCGTGACAGTGATGACCGCGATGAACGCCATCAGCGACATGGTCTGGGCCTCGGAGCTGAAGCTGGTCATGCGCGCGCACCTCCGGTGGGCTGCTGCCACACGGGACGTCCGGAGCGGCTCTGGCGTTCTGGCCGGGGCGCGGCTGCCGCGGCCGCCTGCTCGGCGCGTTCGCGGATCGCCGCGGCGAGCGGGTCGACGGTTTTGCGTGCGATCCGCTCGTACAGCGCGATCGCAGCCAGTGCCACGGGCAGCTGGAGGAGCCCCAGGACCAGACCGGTGGTGAGACCACCGGTGATGTTGCTGGTCATCATCGAGGGGGCGTAGCCGGACAGGAAAAGGAAGATGACGAAGTAGCCGAGCGCGGTGAAGGTGGCGACGCGGCGGAGCCTGCGGTAAGCCGATCCGAGCCGGTGCAGATCATCACGATCGTCGGTGGCGGCGGGCGGCTGCGGGGACGCGTCCCAGGGCTGCTGCGCGGAGTCCCGGGCCTGTGGCGAGGAGTCCCACGCTCGCGGGGACGAGTCCCAGGCTGCCTGTGGATCGGTGTTCCAGGACGGCGATCCACCCTCCCAGGACTGCGACGCCGCCTCTTGGCGGTGCCGCCCGGCGTTCCGGTGCTGGGGTACGGGCGGTGGGCCGGGGAAAGGCTGGTGGTACGACATCGATCTTGCTCCTTGCCGCCCCGGGAAACGGGCGGGTGGCGCTGGTGGTCCGCGTACGTTACTCATGGGTATAGCTCCTGCGTAAGGGGGTTTCCGACCGCTTGGTATGTCGGTTCGGTGACGATCCTGTGCGCGTGGCGACTAAACCGGCGGAAACCCCGTCGTGGATCTTTCCGCAGGTCACGGGTGAGTCTCGGGCCGCCCCTGGGGCCGGGCAGGCCGCTCGGCACGACAGGTCCGGCGAATGTGCCGGGGCGGGCCGACGATGTGGTCGGGTGGATGCCCTCGGATGCCCTCCGGCCCGGATCGGCCTGGCCTGCCGCCGGCGGCAGGAACGCCTCCGCCCAGGTCTCCGCCCGCCTGCAGCACCGTCCGGCACCCCGCGGCGTGATCGAGCCGGGGCCAGCGGGAGATGACGACGTATTCGTGTGGCGACGGGCGGAACGACGCCTTTCTTCAGGCGGAGGGGTGGGGGCGGTTGTGGTCGCGCCAGGCCCGGGGCGAGATACCATAGGCCTGTTTGAACATCTTGCTGAAGTGGGTCGCGTCGGCAAAGCCCCAGCTTCGACCTATCGCCGCAATGGTCTTGTGCCGACCCTGTGGGGTGGCCAGCTCCCGCTTGCATTCCGCCAGCCGGTGCGTGCGGATCCAGTCTCCGAGGCTGATACCCGACCGGGCCAGAACGGTGTAGAGATGACGGACCGAAATGCCGTGCGCGGCTGCGATCCGCGCCGCCGACAGGTCAGGATCTGCGAGGTGTGCCCGTATGTATTGCGTGATGCGCAGGCCGAGTGTTTCCGCCAATGGTCCCCGGGCCAGGTCCCCCTTTCCGGCCTGGGCTGCCACGACGGCCCGGACGAGTTCGACACTAGGCTGCACGACCGCTTCGGCGGGCCGGCCCCGGTGCAGCTCCTCACTGACGGCCAGTTGGCGAAAGTAGGCAGAGGCCAGACGCGCAAGAGGGTTGTCGGAGGCGAGGGCTACCGCGGTGATATCCCGGAGCGACCTCTCAGGCAGCGCGAGTGCCGCGCGGGGAAAACGGAGGAAGTGCTGGTCGACCCCCTCGTTGAAGAGGAGGGTGTAGGGGGCGGACGTGTCGTAGAGGGCGAAGTCTCCCGGCTTCAGCAGGGCTTCGCGATCGTTCTGCACCACCACACTGGTCCCGGTCACCTGAAGGCCAAGGAAGACGGCCGGCTCAACGTCCTCTCGCGCCAGCCGCGGAGTCCGCTGAATAGTGAGCGCAGTCGCTCGCGCCGAGCAGACCCCGATGGGCCCTACGGTATCCAGCCCGATGTGCACCGCTAGGTCATCGGGCGGCAGATGGTGTTCGATGTCGATCCGAACGACGGACTCCCACACGGCGTACCGGACCACCTCTTCCCGGTCTCGCGGTGGAACAGAGGTGGTGTCCAGGATGGGGCTCACCGGACAGGCACGGGTCGGGACCCGCTGTCGGCCCTGCGGTGTGACGCCGCGGCTCCTAACCTCACAAGTCGCCCCCAGCGCAGTCAGCCAGGCACCAGGATGACAGAGGCCAGTCATGCCACGCAACGAGGTCGAGGCGCAGAGACTGCATTCAACAGTGCACAGGCAACAAGGTTCCCTGCACGCATGACACATTGCGCGTGCTGCATCCGTCCTAAGTTCATCGAAGCCATGTGAGGTGGCTTAACGATGATTTGGGAGTGCCGATGTTTGGTTCACTGACCGTGCTGTTGGTCGTCGCGGTGGTCTGGTTGTCGATCTCGCTCATCCCGATGCGCAGCATCCCGGCCGGCAGGGCGTGGGGCATGATCGTTCTGGGTGTCTCGGTTGTCCTCGTTCTGGTTGCCGGCCTCTTCGCCTCGCAGGTGGAGGTCAGCGACTCCTACCAGGGCGAGTCCCCCACCTTCCTCGTGATGCTCGTCGCGGCGATCGTCCTGGCACCCGGCGCGATCGTCGCTCTCGTACGCCGAGGCAAAAGGGACTAGAGCGTGTATCGGAAGTGTGTCTTAGAGCGGCTCGGTATCTGGGAAGGCATGCCTCTCTCGCAAGATCGGTAGCGGTCGGTGGGCAGGTACTGGTAGTAGTCGGCCGTGGCCGTAGACCTGTGGACCCCAGTGATTTCGATGGTCGGTGTGGCTGTAGGTGGTGCGTTGACGTATCTGACCCAGCGCACGACGCAGCGGGCAGCCGACCGGGCTGAAGAACAAAGACGGGCTGCGGCGTGGGCGGAGGAGCGTCGTACCGAGCAGATCAGGACCGTGCTGGAGTTCATCCGGTGCGCGCTGGAGGCCGAGGGCGTGGCGCATGCGCGGCCGCCTCAATGGGAGGTTGGTGATGACTGGTATGTGACGGCCAGGCCCGCGATGGACGGTCTTCGAATAGCCGAGAAGAGCATCGAGTTGCTGAGTGCTCCTGGCCTTCACTCACCGACGACCGCCTACGCCCGCGCTCTCAATCAAGCGGTCTGGCAGGAGCGTGATGAGGGGAACCTGTCCGAGCGCCTCGAGCCATTCAAGGCGGAGTTCCTCGCCCTGGCACGCCGCAGCCTGGCCTGACGTCGCAGGCTCACAGCCACTCGTTGATCGCAGCGACCAGTACAGTCGCCTCGTAGCGCACAGCCAGCGTGTCGTACCTCGTGGCGACAGCGCGGTTTCTCTTGAGGCGGTTGATCCCGCACTCGACCGCGTGACGCTCGCGGTAGTCAATCGGGTCGAAGCGCGGTGGCCGGCCGCCGTAAGATCCGAGCTTTTGGCGATTGCGGGCCTGATCAGCCTTGTCAGGGATGGTGCAGCGTATTCCGCGGCGACGCAGGTAGGCACGGTTCTTGCGGGAGGCGTACGCCTTGTCCGCGCGGACCCGATTGGGGCGGACACGTGGCCGGCCCCGCCCGATGCGAGGCACGCGGACTTTCTCAAGCACGGGCTCGAACTGCGGCGAGTCGCCGCGCTGCCCAGCCGTGACCACGATCGACATGAGCTTCTGGCCTTGCTCGATAGCCAGGTGCAGCTTGGTCGTGAACCCGCCGCGCGAGCGCCCCAGTGCGTGATCTCCGGGCTCGATGAACACACCGCCCGGTGGTTCCTTCTGCAGATCGCCCCGCTTGCGGGCTCCGGCGGCATGCTGATGGGCGCGGCACACCGTGGAGTCGACGCTCAGGTCCCACGCGATCGCGCCCTTCGCGTCGGCCAGAGCCTGAAGCCGGGTGAGGATGCGGCCCCAAGTGCCGTTCCGCTGCCACCGGCGGAACAGGTCGTAGACCCGGCCTCACGGCCCGTACTCGACGGGCACGTCCCGCCACGGAACACCGGTCCGGACCCGGAACCGGATGCCGTCGATCAGTTGCCGCCGAGGCCAGACGGGCGGCCGCCCTGCTTTCGTCCTCCTCGGCAACAACGGTTCCAGCGTTGCCCACTGCTCGTCCGTGAGATCTCCCCGACCCATGAACCGTGATCATTCACAGCCCAAGATCCACTTTCGATACACGCCCTAACGAGGTCGTGCATGATTGGCCGCTGGTGCGTCGGACCTCTGATCGTTGAGCATCGTCTGCATGGTGGGGAACCGGGCACGTGCACTGATCATCCGGAGTCGGCAGATCACGGGGCTGTTGCCCGAGTTGATTGCTGAACTCGTTGCCGTGGTCGGCCCGTTATGGCACGAACGGCATCAGTCCGTGCTTGCCTCGCGGGCTCGGCACCGGGCAGTGGGCGCCGGGCGAAGCACAAGCTGGTCTTCGTCGATCGGCTGCTGGCCACTGTCGTCCAGCTTCGCCACGGTGCCACCCATGACGTACTGCCTGCTGGTTCGGTGCCGACCGGTCCACCATCACGCGTGCGATCGGTGAGGTGCGGCCGCTGCTCTCCGAACGAGGCTGCACCATCCCGCCCGGCATCCAGCTCCGCACCCTTGCCGAGGCCATTGACCATCTCGGCGCGAGCGGGCAGACCAGGATCATCGACGGCACCGAGAACCGGTTCCGCAGACCCGCCGCGGGGCGCCGCCTGGTCCCGAAGGCCGTCCGGGAAGCCGACCTTCCCGTCATCGAGGCCGTCGCTACCCTGTGGCCACAACCGGGCGGCTGTGACCTGAGGACCATTGGGGAGCAGCGGAGCGATCGTCCCTGACGACCCGGCAGTCGGCCTGGCTGTCTGCCGTGAGCCGGAGTGCTGCTGGACGGTCTTCACCCCGGTCTCGGTGCCGGCGGCGAACCTGCGGACTCCGTTCGCGAGGATTCCGGAATGCGGGATGCGACAGCAGAAGGTGGGCGTCGGTCCGGCTCACGTGTTGTCGTCGCCAGCGGCGAAGATGGTGTGGGCGGCCTCGGTGAGCCGGGTGCAGCGCCGGGTCATGGCCTCGGGCGACTGGTCGGGGTTGTCGATCCACCAGCGGACCAGAGCGGTGCACAGGCCGCGCCAGGCGTGTTTGAGGGCATCGGCGTCCAGTGGGTTGGTGGTTCCCGGCCGTGCGCAGGAGTTCGGCGGCACCGGGTCGCGGCGAGGCCGTCGATGGCGTCGCGGTAGTGCGCGGCGCGTTGGGCGGCGTCGCTGCCGGGAGGCACTGCGGGGTCGTAGAGGACGAACCAGGCCCTGCGCTGCCCGTCGAGTGCGGTGAAAGGGGCGTACCGGACGCGCAGGGGGGTGGGCGGCGCGTCGGTGTCGTGTCCGGCCATGGCGGCGCGGATGGCGTCCAGCAGCCGGTTGCCGATCGGGTCGAGGCAGGCGAGGTAGAGGCCCGCCGGTGCCGGTACCCCGTCGCGAGCGGTCATCCGTCGCCGCGGGTGGTCCGCCGCGTGTCCCACCGGTCACGGAGGGCGGGAAGACGCCGACGGTCACTGCGCTCGCGGACCCGCCGGTCCAGCTCCTCCATCAGCCGATGGCCCCGGTGCTCGGGGTCGAGTTCGTCGAGGATTCGGTCGACCTCCGTGAGCAGTGCCCCGTACAGCTGCCAACTGCTGGGATCGGCGAGGGCGAGGGCGAGGAGCCTGTCGGCGGCGCGGTCCCTGCAGGCCCTGGCCGCCCGCAGCTCGGCGGCAAGCCGGGTTTCCGCCGCCTGGGCGCCCTCGCTGCCCCGCGTGGTGACCAGGACGGCGAAGCTGACGAGGGCGTCGGCGGTGTACTGGGCGGTCTCCCGGATGGCCGGGGCGGCCCCCTCGGGCAGCAGCTGTTGCCCACCACGATGTTTCGCCAGGTCGGTGAGGGTGCGGGCGAGGACCCGCAGGACGACGGCGCAGATCTCCAGGGTGTCGAGGCCGGTGCGCAACACCACCCGGTGCAGGAGGCCCTCCTTGATGCGGGGGTTGAACCGCAGGCTGTCCTCGGCGGTGCGCAGTGCCCCGTCGACGCCGGCGACGTCGTTGTCGAGGCGGCGGGCCTCGTGGAGACGGGTGGCGGCCTGCTCGACGGGGGGTGCGCCGGTGAACTCCTCCGCCACGTCGAGGAGCAGCAGTCGCATCCGTCGGGCGAGGTCCTCGATGGAGTCGCCTGCGGTGTCGACCCAGACGGGCGGGGCGAGAAGCAAGTTGAAGAGCATGCCGACGACGGCGCCGATGAGGGTCTCCAGGACGCGGTCCCAGGCGGTGTCGGAGACCTGGGTGACGCCGAGGACGAGCATGGCGCTGATCGCGACCTCGGGGATGAACTCCTCGACCCTGACGAGCCGGCCGACGAGCAGCGAGGCGAGGATCACGAGGGCGAGGCTCCACCAGGAGAGGCCGACGACGACGCTGAACGCGATGGCGATGAGGACGCCGACGACGACCGAGGTCACCCGGCGCAGACTGGTGGTCACGGTGGAGTAGAGCGTGACCTGGACGACGAGGAGGGCGGTGAGGGGTGCGGTGAGGGGGACCGGTTCCCTGCTGAGCCTGAGGGCGACGACGTAGCTGAGGGTGGCAGCCGCCGTGGACCGTACTGTCTGGACGGCGAAGGGGTCGCGCCGGAGACGCGTGAGCAGCCCGGCGCCCCGGTCGTGCCGTGCTTTGCCGCGTGCCACGCTGCACCTCGTCCCGTCGCCGCCCCGCAAGGGCCGTCTGGACGACTGCCTGCCCGGACGGCCCCAACCTCATGCGTGGGTACGTCCGGGCGGACGAGGGATCACCCCCGCTTCGGGGACAGGCAGCCCCGTAAGGGACGAGCCCTCCGCCGCCCGGCACCTGCGGGAGCGAGCCGTCGAACTCCTCGACGCTCGGGTTCTGTCCCCGGTATCGCGGCGAGACATCGAATCGGTCCACTACCGTCTCCAGCAGACGAACTGACGTACCGCCAGGAGCAACGATGTGCCCGGACACATGCCCACAGACTCCGAGACCGCCGCCACAGCCGCGCTGCTCTTTGAGACCGGCGCCCTGCGGAACCAGACGCGCACCGGCTGGCCCTACGACGGCGTTCCCGTCTCTGCCACCGAGACCGTCGCCGAGCACAGCCACCGCACTACGGTCATCGGCGTCACGCTGGCCGCGATGTAGGGCGCCGATCCCGCCCACACGGCCCTGCTCTGCGCGCTCCACGACCTTCACGAGACCCGTATCGGAGACCAGACGCCTGTCACCCGCCGCTACGTCACGACCGCAGACCCGCGCAAGGTGACAGTCGACCAGTTAGCCGACGCCCACCCGGCCGTCGGGAGCGCCGTGACGGCGGCCGTCGAGGAGTTCGAAACGTGAGACCCTCGAAGCCAGATGTGCCCGCGACGTCGACAAGCTGGACTGCCTCTACCGGGCTCTGGAGTACCGGACGATCGGCTACCGCACTGACGGCAAGATCGAGAGGTGCCGGGCCGCGCTGAAGACCGACTCCGCCCGCAGCCTCGCGGACGCCGCCACCGCGATGGATCCGGCCCAGTGGCAGCGCACGCTGCTCAGTGCACCGGCCGTACACTGACCCGCCCTCGACTGGCACAGCCCCTTCCGCCGGTACACCATCGGAATCCTCCCCCGGGTGGCGGCGACGCGGGGCAGCCTCCGCCTCAGAACAGTGGGCCTGCCGGTTCTCGCCGTGCGTCAGGTCCATCGAGCGCCCCAGTCGTCCTTGGCCGTCAGGCGGCGGACGGGTGAGCGCCACAGTATGGCTGCGGGTTGTAGGAGGAAGATCACGCCGATGTCCATCACGGCGCGGACGCTGATGAGCGCTGTGAGGCGCAGGCGGCCAGGCGGGCCCGGCCGGGTGAGCAGCGCGAGTAGGTGCATCTGCGCGTGCACGGTCCACGCGCAGAGGGGAACAGGGTCGGTCCGGTAGCGGCTGACGAGCCGGGGAGCGGCGAGCGCCCCGGTGAGACCGTCGGGGCTGCTGGCGCCCGTGATCACGCCGAGGCCCGTCGTCCCCACCTGGAAACGCTGGCGGACCTGGTTCAGACTGCCTTGAGCTGCTGCTGGGCCTTGGTGTGAGCGAGGCGGTATGACTCAGTGCCGGTCTCGATGATCGCGCCGTTGAAGGTGAGACCCTCGACGATGGCCGCGCAGAGCCGGGGATCGGTGAAGGTCCTGGTCCAGCCTCCGAACGATTCGTTCGAGGCGATGGCCACACTGTTCTTTTCCTCCCTCTCGGTCAAAACCTGGAAGAGCATCTCGGCGCCCCGCCGGTCGAGTTCCAGGTAGCCCAGCTCATCGATGCACAAAAGATCGACGCGTCCGTATCGGGCGATGGTCTTGGTCAGCTGTTTGTCGTCGGCTGCCTCCACGAGCTCGTTGACGAGATTGGCCGCCAGCGCGTATCGGACGAGGTAGCCGGCCATGGCGGCGGCTGTGCACAGGCCGATCACCAGGTGGGACTTGCCGGTGCGGGAGTCGCCGATCAGGCAGAGAGGTTCGCCCTTGCGGATCCACTCGCAGGTGGCGAGGTTGTGTCCGTGGGGTTGAATGACGTGGTGGCTAGACGACGTAGCACGAAGAAAAAGCCGCCCTTCGGCATACCCAGGGAGATCATCCTGTTGACGGGCCGGGACGAGTGGCCCTACACGTTCATCGCCGACGACGCGGGTGGCGGATGCGGCAAGATCCGGATGCCCGCCGACTCGGTCCCTGAGGACGTGCAGTCTGCAGTCTTCACGTCGCTGGCAGACCTCACCCACACCTTTCATGGTGTCGAGATCGACATCGTGTGGTTCCCCCTGACATCAAATTCGTGGGTCGGCCGGATCAGCTCCAAAGCCATGGCGGAGTCCCTTCCAGCCGACGGGGCACCTGGACAAGGCTGACTGCGGGTTTGTTGAAGAGGTTGCCCTCTGGCGACAGCACCGTTCACTCCCGCCGGTTCAGCACGCGCCGCCGGATGGCCGTACAAGAAATGCCTGTATGCCCGCCCCTTCGCCCGTCGCGCTGCCACGCCACGCATCAGAGCAACACCCCAGGAGAAGCGAGTCGCTCTTCTCGAACCGCCCGCCAGCAGGACATCGTCGAGATCGCCCCCCCAGGGCTCCACGCCGAAGGCGGCCGCCCTGGCGCGCGTGGCGGAGCAGTACGGCTACACGTACGGCACGGCGTACAGGACCGGGTTCAAGAACTCGCTCGTCCAGGTCCGGATGTACCGGGACCCGCAGCCCGACGCGCGCGTCCGCGAGGCGGCAACCATCACCGCCCATCCGCCGGCGGGCAATGGCGGGACAGTGCCAGGCTGGAGCAGGGCTTGCTGAAGCCGCTGCCCGAAGCGGTCGGTGCCGTGGCCGTGCTGAAAGACCTCATTACCTTCGACGTCATGGCCCAGTACGTCGCCGACCGGAGACAGAAGGTAACGGGCTACCTCGCCTGCGTGGTCCTGCCCGTCCTCCTGCTCATCGACAGGTCGTCGGTCGAAGCGGTCGCCTCAGGCGGGGCGGTCGCGCTGCTCTTCACCGTGGCGTTCAAGGTGGGCGCGATCCGCCGCGGGAAGATCGCACAGCGCCTGACGGACGCCGGGTTCCTCGCGGTGCGTGACGAACAGGGCGGCCAGCGGTTCCTGCGCCCGGGGCAGCAGTTGCCCGGCCACACCGACCGGTTCGCAGCCTGAGGCCCCGGCCTGCCGACGCCGCCCGCGTGCTCGCCGAGCACCTCACCCCGCCCGGCACCGGCCGTCCGTGGACCGGTGCGACGTCTTAATACCGGGATTCAGGCCGCGACGAGCTCCTGCTCGCGGTCCGGCCTCTTGACCTTGGGCTTCTTGTTCGGCAGCGAGAGCCGGAAGACCTTGCGCCACGCGGAGAACACCTGCTTGGGCAGCGGTCCGGTGACGTACTCCAGCTCGTACTTCTCGAACAGCGCGCGCACTTTCACTGCGACCTCGGCGTACCGGTTGCTCGGCAGGTCCGGGAACAGGTGGTGCTCGATCTGGTGTGACAGGTTGCCGGTCATGAAGTGCATGGCCCTGCTGCCGCTGATGTTCGCCGAGCCCATCATCTGGCGCAGGTACCACTGGCCGCGCGTCTCGCCCTTGATCGACCGGCGCTCGAAGACCTGCACGCCCTCGGGGAAATGCCCGCACATGATCACCGAGTGAGACCAGATGTTGCGGACCAGGTTCGCGGTGAACGTGGCGGCGAGCGTGGTGAGGAATGACGGGCCGGACAGCAGCGGGTGGATCACGTAGTCCTTGAGGACCTGCTTGCGGATTTTGCGGCCCACTGCCTTGGCCCGCGCGCGGAATTCCGGGTTCTTGCGGCGGCGCTTGTGCAGGTTCTTGCCGAGCTCCAGGTCGTACGCTGCGATGCCGTACTCGAAGAAGCAGGCGTTGATGAAGTTCCACAGCGGCTGGCCGAGGTGGAACGGGTGCCACCTCTGGTCCTCGTCGACGCGCATGATGCCGTAGCCGAGGTCGTTGTCCTTGCCGATCACGTTGGTGTACGTGTGGTGCAGCTCGTTGTGCGAGTGCTTCCACTGCTCGGCCGGCGAGACGTGATCCCACTCCCAGGTGGTGGAGTGGATCTTCGGGTCCCGCATCCAGTCCCACTGGCCATGCAGGATGTTGTGACCGATCTCCATGTTGTCCATGATCTTCGCCACGGACAGACCGGCGGTGCCGATCAGCCACGCGGGCGGGAAGATCGAGAACAGCAGCACGCCCCTGCTGACCAGCTCGAGCTTGCGCTGCGCCGAGATGACCTTACGGATGTAGGCGGCGTCTTTTTCGCCGCGGTCGGCGATCACCTCGTCGCGGATCGCGTCCAGCTCGCGGCCCAGCTCCTCGATCTGCTCCGCGGTCAGGTGGGCGGTGGGGTCGATGGCGGTCAAGGTGCTCCTACCGTTCGATGTCGCAGGGGCCCGCCGCGGCGGACACGCAGGTCTGGATGAGGACGCCCGGCTCGGCTTCGGTGATCTCGCCGGTGCGCAGGTCGCGGACGGCGCCCGCCTTGAGCGGCGTGACGCAGCCGAAGCAGATGCCCATGCGGCACCCGGAGGGCATGAGCACGCCGGCCTCCTCGCCGATGTCCAGCAACGGCGTGGCGCCGTCCGCGTCGACGGTCTTGCCGGTGGCGCTGAACGTGACCTCGCCGCCGTCGCCGGCGACGACGATGCTGGGGCGGAAGCGTTCGGTGTGCAGGCGCTCTCGTACGCCGTGCCCGGTCCAGTGCTCTTCGGCGGCGTCGAGCAGGCCCGCGGGCCCGCAGGCCCAGGTCTCGCGCTCGGCCCAGTCGGGCACGAGTTCGGCGAGACGGGCGATGTCGAGCATGCCGTCTGTGTCGGTGTGCAACTCGGTGAGACGCAGCTTCTTGTCCGCGACCAGGTCGTGCAGTTCCCTGCGGAAGATCACGTCTTGCGGCTGTGGCGCGGAGTGGACCATGACGACGTCGTCGAACTCGACGTCGCGCAGCATGCCCATCACGGGCGTGATGCCGCTGCCGGCCGTCAGGTAGAGCACTTTGGCGGGCTTGGCTTGCGGCAGCACGAAGTCACCGGTCGGCTGGTCGAGCTGGATCAGCGTGCCCGGTTTCGCCCTGCGGACCAGGTGGTTGCTGACCTTTCCGTCCGGGATCGCCTTCACGGTGATCGTGACGCGGCCGTCCTGGCGGTTTGTCGGCGAGGTGACCGAGTAGGCACGCCACAGGCGCACCCCGTCGACGTCGACCCCGATCCGCACGTACTGACCCGCCGTGTGGCCGCGCCAGCCCCGCCCCGGCCTGATCACGATGGTCGCGGCGTCACCCGTCTCGGGGTGCACGGACTCGATGCGCCCACGCAGGTCAGCACTCGCACGCAGCGGGCTGATCAGGTCGAGGTAATCCGACGGCAGCAGCGGCGTCGTGACCATCTCCAGCAGTTTCCACGCCCTACTGCGGAGGGCTGCACTCGTCATGACTCCAGCTTGATGCGCCTCAGGACGTAAAGTCCTGTCCGTAGGACGTGAATCTGGTCGGCCGAATTGTTCGCAAGGAACAAAAATATGAGCCATGCAATCCGAAGGGCCACCGAGCTGGCCCTGGATGAGACAACGGTCACAGTACTTCGGGCCGCGCTGAAGACCACCGCCGACGAGGTAGTCCAGGCGATCATCGACGAGGTCCCGTCCTACGCCAACGCCCTTTCGGGCCGCATGGGCGGCACCATCCGCCGAGCCGTCCGCACCGCCCTGGGGCACTACCTGGACCTCGCGAGCGGGAACGCCACGGGCGGCGACGGCGACGACGCGGCTTACGAGCTGGGCCGCGGCGAAGTGCGCGATGGCCGTTCGATGGACGCCCTGCTCAGCGCCTACCGCGTCGGCGCCCGTGTAGCCTGGCGATGCCTGGCAGCGGGTGCCGTACCGGCAGGTCTGCCCGCCGCCGAGGTCGCCAAGTTCGCCGAGCTGACCTTCGCCTACATCGACGAGCTCTCCGCTGCGAGCGCCGCGGGCCACGCCGACGAACTGGCCGCCCGGGGCAGGGCCCACGAGCGTCACCTGGAACACCTGGCCCGCGACCTCCTCGCCGGCGCGAGCCCGGACGTGCTGCTGGCCTCTGTGCAACGGGCCGGGTGGCAGCCCCCGGTTTCGCTGACCGCGGTCCTGCTGCCCGCCGCCCAGGCCCGGCCTGCCTACCGCTCGCTCGACCCGGGCACCCTTGTCCTCGACGATCTGCCGGACGCCACCGGTGTGCTGCTCGTCCCCGACGCCGACCGATCACATCTCTTGCGGCAGCTCACCGACCGCACCCCCGTGGTCGGCCCGGCCCGGCCATGGACGCGCGCGTACGCCTCGTACGCACGAGCCGTACGCGCGCGCTCCCTCTCCTCTGATATTCGCGACACCGAGGACCACCTGCCCGAGCTGGTGCTGAGCGCCGACATGGATGCGTTCGCAGACCTGCGTGCCCGAGCCCTCGCACCGCTGCGGACCTTGCCTGTCGCGACCGCACGGCGGCTGGAGGAGACGTTGCGGGCGTGGCTGCTGCACCAGGGCAGGCGGGACGAGGCGGCGGCGGCGTTGTTCGTCCATCCCCAGACGGTCCGGTACCGGATGTCGCAGCTGCGGGAGCTGTTTCCGGATCTCGCATCGCCACACCGGGTCCTTGAACTGACGCTGGCGGTCGGTCTTCGGGTCGACTGAAGGGCCCTTGACCCCGGACTTTGAACACGCGCCTATGCGGCTTGGGTGAGGGGCTTCACCCGTGATGGCGGACACGCGGATATTGGTCACGCGGCGAGCGTGAGCCCAGCGGTGTGGTGTCGTCGTTCGTATTCGTTGGGGCTGAGGTGGCCGTTGGCGGAGTGCCTGCGTCGGCAAGCGGTCTCCGATCACCTACGAGAACGACCTCCAACCAGCAGCAACTACTCTGACCCAAGCCGCATAGAGGCCCTGCGTCACCAACGCCCTACTAACGAGGCGAGAACGATCTTCCTCACCACGCGCGAGCATCAGCTGTCACCGCCGTGGGTGCGTGAACAGGCGGCGTCCCTGGGCAAGGTCGACGGTTCCCTCAGGTCGGCTCTTAGAGGTTGTTGTCTTTCCGGGCTTGAGGACTGCGTTCTCGCTGGTCAGACGTAAGGTCGGCGGTCTCGTGGCAGTGGTGACGTGTCGTGTCGTTGCTTTGGTGGAGGTCGAGGATGCCGTCGGTCGTGGGACTACTGGAACGTCGTGAGCTCACCGCTCGCCGTCGTGTCGACGATCTGCGGGAGGAGGCCGACCGCCTCCAGGCGGAGCCGGCCTTGGCTGAGCGGGAGTGGAACGAGTGGGTCATCGCCCGCTCACGCGTTGGCGAGGTACTGGCCCCGGGCAACGACGCCGTCGTCGGCCCCGCCGCCTCCGAGGGTCTGCCGGCTCCCGGTGTGCAACCGGCGCGGCCCGAACCGGCGGAGGCGGCGAAGCCGAAAACAGTGGTGCCGGTGTGGCGCGCGGGGCTGGCCTGGTCGGCGCTGTCGGTGGACTACCAGCGCATCCTGTAGGCCCTCAGCGACCGTAACCGACTCGGTCAAGGAGCGTCGACGTGCCAGGAGATGGCCGCCTGCTTCGGCCTGGACCCCGTACCGGGAAAGGTGGAGGCACTGCGATCGAAGGCCAAGCGGCTGACGGCGCGCGGCTGGCTGATTGAGCCGGCACCTGGCCGATTCACGCTCGCGAAGGACGTGGCCGGGCAACGCGGCGGGTCATGAGCATCGTCATCGACCAGCAGACCATCGCCTCCGCGCTGGCGATGGAACGCTCGAAGTCGCGCACGAGACGGCGACTTCGCATCAGGTGGGCGAAGAACCGCTCGACGATCCACCGCTTGGGCAGCACGACGAAGCCGCGCATGTCGTCGCTGCGTTTGACGATGGCGAGGACCAGGGCGAGGGCCGCGAGGCAGTACTCGACGAGGCTGCCGGTGTATCCGCCGTCGGCCCAGACCAAGGCCAGCAGGTGGTGCGCGGCAGTGACCTGGGTGAGCAGGACCTGGGCCGCGGCGCGGTCGCCCACATCCGCTGCGGTGACCATCACCGCGAGCAGCAGGCCAAGGGTGTCGACCACGACGTGCCGCTTGCGCCCGTTGATCAGCTTGCCACCGTCGAAGCCGCGGCTGTCAGAGCCGACGACCGCGTCCGCTTTGACCGACTGCGAGTCGATCACGCCCGCGCCCGGCTCCGAGTCCCACCCGGCCCGCTCGCGGACCAGGCGGCGGAGCCGGTCGTGGAACTCGCGGACCAGATCGTGGTTGCGCCAGCGCCGGAAGAACGCGTAGACCCGGTCCCACGGTGGGAAGTCGGCAGGCATGGCCCGCCACTTCGTGCCGTTGTCGACCAGGTAGCGGATCGCGTCCAGCATCGCGCGGTGGCAATAAGCCTCCGGTTGCCCGCCCCGGCCCCGCAGCCAGCCCGGCACCGGCAGCAGTGGCCGGACCACCGCCCACTCGGCGTCCGACATGTCGGTGGGATACCGACGCTCGCGCGCCCCGTGCTCTCTGGCGTTCCCGAACCTGTGAGCCAGACAGTCACACGCGAGAGTGGCTGAACTGGATCCCACTCCCGCGTTGCCGTAGAAATACGACAACAGGGCCTCCTGGACCGCACGTTGGCTTTGACACCCTTCGAGTTACCAAGAGGCCCTGCTCTCATGCACGGCAGCCGCCGCAGTCACCCGATCGACTGACTTCTCGACGAGATCGGGACGACGGCAGTCGCGTCGCTTCTCGTGATCGCTGGGACGGACAAATTCGCACTGCCATCCAGGTAGACGGTCGGCTTGGTGACGCCCCGAGGCCGCCTCGCGGGTTTGAGTCCGGTGCCGCGACTGACGAACCTGGCGAAGAGTCGTGTCCTACCGGCTCGAGGCGCGGCGAACAGCCCCCGCTACGTCCTACTTCTCCTCCGGCTCCCAGGCGCGGAGCAGGTCGAGCAGCCCTGCGTCTCCGTCAACGTGCAAGGAGTCGGCCTGGATCCGGTCGTACAGGTAGAGGACCAGCTCACTGGCCGTGCCGTGGACGGAGGCGCCGGCTGCGTCCGAGTCTTCGCCGGTCGCGGCGGTGGGCGCGGGGATGCGGGTGGTGCGTGCGCCGTCGCCGTCGACGGTGAGGCGCCAGGAGCGGCCCTCGGTGGAGTGGAAGTCGAAGGCCGTGGGCTTGTGCGGCCAGGCACTCGGCGTTCCGCAGACGGTGAACAGGAACTCCTCCACACCGTCGAGTGCCAGCTCGACCGGCAGCGGCTGCGGGACGCCCCCGGCGAGCTGGGCGTCGTAGGTGTGCACCGCGGTCTCCTGGACCCGGTGCCGGGCGGTGCCGCCGGCGGTCTGCGGTGACTGCGACGCGGGCCACCACGTCCAGCAACCGCTCTCCGGTCCCGCCGCGCGCAGGGCGTCCAGCAGAAGCTGCGTCGACGCGTCCAGCCAGGCCAGCAGGGCCTCACGCTCCTGCGGCACTTCCAGCGCGGCGCGCGCGGCGACGGCCTCGGCCGGGGGAGCGCCGGCAGACCCCGCGCCGACGATGGCGGCCCAGAAACGGTCTCCCCCACCCAGGTGCTTCACCAGATCGAACAGCGTCCACCCGGGGCAGGTCGGCACCTGCGCGTCGAGACCGGGCGCGGCGGCGACCACGGCGCGGAAGGCGGTCGACCGTTCATCGATCAGTCGCAACAGGTCAGGGAACTCAAGATTCTTTTCCACGCCGGATGTCTATCACCGTGCTCCGATGATCGGACAGCGATTTTCACAGTCGCCGCAGGTTGGCCATTGCGGACGTCCTCGCCTCCCCCGCTCGGGTGACAAGCTGCGCACTGCTGCGAGGACGCTGGTGGTGGCGGTACGCCAGGCGTCGTGCCTGTGGGTGCTCTGGCCTCGCCGTGCGGCCGGGCGCCTCGGCGACGTGACGTCCACCCGGTGCGCGCGGTCATGCTGCCGCTCGATGTGATGGCCGCGGAGGTCACGACGGCGGGGGAGGACCGGTCGGGTCGGGAGTTCAGGTGACTCCCGTTCGACCAGCACTCCTCAAGTTCGGAACAACAACAGCCACTTAGAGAGAGCACCGGATTGGCTGCTCTGTCACGGGGTGACCAACTGGCTGCCCAGGAGCGACTGCGCGCTGGCGCATCGGCTGCTACCAGCCCGCACATCCACACCAACAGAGCCCTTCCCGCCATCGAGCCGGCGTACTGCTCGAGGGTGACGAACGGGGTGCCTCGCGATGTGCGCACCTACGGCCGCACGTAGGGTGATGCCACCGTCTTCGCTCCTGCTTGCTGGGCGAGGCTGACCGGAAGGCGCTGGGAACATGACTGGGCAACGCGACCGTTGGGCGGAACTGACCGGCGGACAATCCGGAGAGGACTACGCTGAGCGTTTCGCGCAGCTCGCCGATTCAGGCCACGACATCCACGGCGAGGCCACCTTCTGCACCGCATTGCTGAAGCCTGCCGCCCGGGTGCTAGATGCCGGCTGCGGCACCGGTCGGATCGCGATCCGACTCGCGGAGCTAGGCCACCACTGCACCGGCGTGGACGTCGACCCCTCGATGCTCGCGGTGGCCCGCCGAGACGCCCCCACGCAGGAATGGCTCTTCGGTGACCTGGTCCGCCTGGACACCCTCGGCCTGGATCAGGGTTTTGACATGGCGCTCGCCGCCGGAAACGTCATCCCCCTGCTGGCCCCGGGCACCGAACCCATGGTTGTTCGGCAGCTGGCCGCCGCACTGCGCCCTGGCGGTCTACTGGTCACGGGCATGGGACTGGACGCAGCACACCTGCCGCTGCCGGAACCCACAGTGACCCTGACAGAGTTCGACCACTGGTGCACCCAGGCCGGACTGACCCTGCGGCAGCGCTACGCCACCTGGAGTGGTGAGCCCTACTACCAAGGCTGCGGCTACGCCGTCAGCGTGCACTGTCGCCCCGCCACGTGAGTCCGCGCCTTCGTACGACGGTCCGGCCCGGGCAGGCTCCCGAGTGATCTCATGAGTTGATCGTCTGCGCCCCATGACGGGCGGCAGGGTGTCGGACCCGACCACGCATCCGATCCGGAATCCGATCCCGGCGGGACAGAAGGCTCTGGCGACCCCCGCCCCGGGCTGAAGCGTGTGTCGAAAGTGCGTGCGGCGGTTGGCGTGTCGTAGTACTCCTGGGAGACAGAGACACCTTCTTGTTTGGAGTCGTCGATGGCCGTTCGCCGTGTGGTGCCCAACATCCAGTCGCCGGCAGCGCAGGAGAGCCGGGAATTCTATGGCCTGCTGGGCTTCGAAGAGGTCATGAACCACGGTTGGATCATGACGCTCGCATCCCCGTCCAGTCCGGCAGCGCAGATCAGCGTCATGACCAATGACAAGACTGCGCCTGTCGCCCCCGATATGAGCGTCGAGGTGGACGACGTGGATGCGGCTTATGCAGTCATACGGGCGAGTGGCGCGGAGATCATTCACCCTTTGCAGGATGAGGAGTGGGGCGTGCGGCGGTTCTTCGTCCGTGACCCGAGCGGGCAGGTGGTCAACGTGCTGGGTCACCGCTGACGGCTTTTCCGTGTCCCTGGTAAAAGCGATGATCACAGCCACTCGCTGATGGCCGCGACGAGGGCGGTGGGAAAGAGCACTGCACCCCGAAGCGCACACAGCGGACGCCCGCGCCGTCGCGCGCTACTTCGACGGAAGCTGGTCCGGGCGCGTGCATGGTTCCTACCTGCGGTTTCCGCTGACCTTCCTGTGGCGGGGTGTCCGGCGCTTCACGTGCGAAGACGGCTCCTGCGGGCGGCGGATTCTCGTCGAGCAGGTCGCGAGTCTGACCCGGCGATACAGCCAGCGGACCGAACGAATGCGGTCGGTGCCGGCCGAGGTCGGCCTCAACTTGGCCGGTCCCGCTGGTGCCCGGCCGGCCGATGTCTTCGGGGCGAGAGTCAGCCGGAACGCGGTCCTGCGGTTGATCGACGCTCTCCCGGCGCCCCAGCCACAGGTCCCGGGTGTGGCCGGCGTCGACGAGTACGCGATGCGCAAGGGCCGTGTCTACGGGACCGTGCTGGTCGACGTCGAGACCCGCAAGCCGGTTGACCTACTGCCGGATCGCGAGGCAGCCACTGTCGCGGCCTGGCTGGCCGAGCACCCGGAGATCGAGGTCGTCTGCCGCGATCGCGCCCCGGTCTTCGCCGAGGGCGCCGGCATCGGGGCACCCACCTCACGGAAATTATCCGGTCGGGTCGTCCACCTGGGGCAACGGTTACGTGGTGGGCTACGCCTCCCTCGGTGGTCCTGCGAATCCGGTCGGGAGCCGTCCACACGGTTTCGCTGAGTGCGTTGTCTTCGGAGTCGCCATTGAAGCAGTCGACGGTCCAACGGCGTTCCAGTGGTGGGTTTCCCTGGTGGACGTAGACGCACCAAACCGGGTCGAGGGAGCCGCTGCGTGCCATCACAACCAGTTGGCGGTCGCCGCGGCGGGGGGCCGACTCGGTCTTCACCGCCTCGTCCGAGCCGCCGAACACCGCCGAGGCCCAGCCTCCGATTAGCAGTGTCGGGACCCGATGACGAGCAGCAGGATGGCCAGGGGCACGCGTAGCGAGGTCTTTGCCAGCCCCAGGAGGACCGCCCGTCAGTGCCGCCAGGGAGAGGCATCCCAGCAAAGGGACATACTCGCGGAGCCGGAGAAGCAGGATCAGCGCGCCCTCCTCTCCCGACTCGAGTCCGGCTACGGCCGCGACGCCGAGGACGACTGCCACCGTCAGCAGCAGGAAGGCCGACGGCCTGCGATATCGCGTGAAGTTCATGATCCCCCGAACGATGTGAATCACGCAGCCTGAGGGACAAGGCGGGGCAGAGGCTAGGGCCGAGGTGCGTGGCGGATCCCGCCGGCGGCGCAGGTAGGCGCGGTTTTTGCGGGAGGCGTACGCCTTGCCGGCGCGCACGCGATCGGGACGGACGCGCGGCCGGCCCGATGCGGGGCACGCGGACCGTTGCCGGCACGGGTCCGAATTGCGGTGAGCCCCCCGCCGCCCGGCCGTGATCGGTTTCGGCCTTGCTCGGGGGCGTTCACGAGTGTGTCTGACCAGGAGAAGTGTGTCTGACCAGGAGCTACTCGCCCCTTTGAAGATCTTTTCCCGTGGGGCGAGTGATCGTTCCCCAACAGACTGCAGTCAGTCGGCGCACTAGGCCAGGAACCTCGCTCCGGCTTACCCGATGAGGCCGAGCGGATGGCGATACGCCGAGGCGAAGGGCTCGACGTTGTCACCTTCGTTGGCGCATTGCGACCTCACGGCGTATGGCCCTTCGGCCGTATGGCATTTTCTTGCGTACGGCGCATGCAGTACCGCAGCCGGATCATTCGCTGACGCCCCTCGATCCCACGCAAGGACGGCCGAGATGATACATGGACCAGACCTGCCCGAAGGCGCGCGCCGGGTTCCTTACGAGTCCCCGGGCCTGCCGGATCATCGGAGCCCGCTACGGTTCCTGTGGTGGCTGACGACAAGTCAGTACAGGCGGGTACTGGTCGGCACCCTATGGGGCAGTACGTGGATGTGTGCGCTCATGCTTCCGCCGTACCTGTTGTCGAAGACGATCGACGAGGGGCTCAAGGCGCGGGACACCGGGATGCTGCTCCTCTGGATCGGAGCCGTGGTCGTCACCGGGGCCGGGACAGCGATCCTCGGCATCCTGCGGCACCGCACCATGACGCGCATCCGTGTGGACGCGGCCTACCGGACGGTCCAGGTCGTCACGCGCCACGTCACCCGGCTGGGGTCGGCGCTACCCCGACAGGTGTCTGCGGGTGAGCTCACACACCTCCAAGTCGGCGACATCAGCAGGATCGCCCAGACACTGACCATCACCGGACCCGGCGTAGGTGCGGGCATCGCGTATGCCGCAACTGCTGTCCTGCTGGTCCGGATCTCGGCCGTCATCGCTGTGGTGGTCCTTCTCGGCGTCCCGGCCCTGGCCCTGACCGTCGGCCCTCTGCTGGGAAAGCTGCACGGCGCCGAAAGCCGCTACCGGGAGGACCAGGGTGCTCTGACCTCTCTCGCAGGCGACATGGTGGCCGGCCTGAGCGTCCTCAACGGGATCGGCGGCAAGCCCCTGTTCGCCGGGCGGTACCGGGAACGCTCCCAGGCTCTGGTCCCCCTCGGATACCGCGTCGCTGCCATCACCAGCTGGGTCCAGGCACTCACCGCGTGCCTGCCCATGGTCTTCCTTGCCGTGGTGACGTGGATCAGCGCGCGGATGGCGGCCAGTGGGGCCATCACCGTAGGTGAGCTGGTGGCGGTCTACGGATATGTTGCGGCTCTGCTGGTACCCGTCTCATCCTTGTTCGAAGGGGCGGATGACCTGCCGCGCGGGCTCGTCTCCGCACGGAGGGTGGTCGACATCCTGGCGCTCGCGCCGGCTCCCGAGGAGCACCGGACCCGGCTCGACCCCCCAGCCGCTCCCGGCCTGCTGCACGACCCTGTATCGGGCCTGGTGGTGGCCCCGGGGAAAGTGACGGCTCTGGTCGGTGCCCGTCCCGACGAGCCGCGCGCCGTGGTGGACCGGCTGGCCGGCTACACGGACTCCGAGGCCTCCTGGGGGGACCTCAAGCTGTCCGACTGGGACCGCACGGCTCTCAGGCGGCACATTCTGCTCACGGACAACGATGCCTATATGTTCCCGGGCCCCCTGCGTTCCGTCGTCTCCGGCAGCACCGGCCGCTGCGACGAGGACATCCGGCGGGCGCTGCACGCCGCCGCAGCGGAGGACATCATCGACGCGCTCCCCGACAGGCTCGACACCCGCCTGGAGAATCAGGCCCGCAACGTCTCGGGAGGACAGCGCCAGCGGCTGCAGCTGACGCGGGCCCTGCTCGCGGATCCGGCAGTGCTCCTGCTCGTAGAACCGACGTCGGCACTGGACGCGCACACGGAGGCAACCGTTGCCGCTCGGGTGGCAACGCACCGGCACGGGCGGACCACCCTCGTCGTCAGCACATCGCCGCTCGTGCTCGGCCAGGCCGACGAAGTCGCCTACCTCGTGAACGGAAGGGTGCAGGCGACCGGTTCGCACGGAGAGCTCCTCGCCGACCAGCCGGGATACGCGGCACTGGTGTTCCGCGGCAGCTCCGAGATCCCTGGCGAAGCCGCCGTGGCACAGCCCGTGGAAGGACAGTCCCGATGAGCAGGTCCGACAAGACGCCCCGCCTGCCGATCGCCGATGCCAGGACGGTTCGCCAGGCCGGCTGGCAGCTGTTGAGGGACGACTCGGGCGCCGTCTGCGCGATGCTGCTGCTGACGTGCCTTGCCGCGCTTGCCGGCGCGGCCGGTCCCTGGCTCCTCGGCCGCATCGTGACCAGGGTCGAGTCCGGTGACCTGTCCGTCTCCGCGGTCGACGGACTGGCCGCGGCGGTTCTGGGCTTCTCGGCGGCCCGATTGGTGTTGTCGCGCTATGCGCGAGGTCTCTCCCATCGCTTCGGCGAGCGCGCGCTCGCCAGGCTCCGCGAGGAGGTCGTCGACCGCACCCTCTCGCTGCCGGGGCGTGTCGCGGACGAGGTGAGCACCGGTGATCTGGTCACCCGTACCACCCTGGACGTCTCGACCGTCGCGGCCACGCTGCGCAATGCGGCTCCGGACATGTTCATCTCCGGCATCCAGGTCGTGTTCATCTTCGCCGCGGTCTTCCTCCTCGACCCGCTGCTCGGTCTCTGCTCGGTCGTGGGACTGCCACTCGTGTGGGGCGTGAGCCGCTGGTACCTCGCGCGCTCCCGCGACGCCTATCTCGCCGAGGGAGCGGCCGCCGGCGATGTCTCCGAGATCCTCAACTCCACCGCGCACGGCGCCCGTACCGTCGAGGCCTACGGGCTGCGCGAACTGCGGAACAGCACCCTCGACAAGGCCATCGACACCACCTACCGCGCCGGCATGCGCACGCTCTCCCTACGGACGGTGCTGTTCCCGGTCACCGAGTTCGCGCACACGCTGCCCATGGCGCTCATCCTGCTCGTGGGCGGGTTCGGCTACCTCAACGGCGCGATCTCCCTGGGAGTCGTGGTGGCGGGCAGCCTGTACATGTGGCAGCTGGTCGAACCGCTCAACCAGATGCTCATCTGGGTCGAACAACTGCAGCGCAGCGGCGCCTCGTTCGCCCGCATCAAGGGTGTCGGGCTGGTGTCGCACACAGCTGACGCTCCTGTGTCGGCCCCCGTGGACGACCTCATTGAGGTCAAGGGCGTGGGGTATTCCTACGTCCCCGGGCACGAGATCCTCAAGGACGTGGAGCTGCTGGTCCGTCCCGGTGAACGGCTGGCGGTGGTCGGCCGGTCAGGAGCCGGCAAGTCCACCCTCGCCAAGTTGCTGTCCGGTGTGGACGTCCCTGACACCGGCCACGTCCTGGTCGGCGGCGTGCCCGTCGCCGACCAGGCCGCGGCGGGCGAACTGGGCAACCGCATCGTCCTCATCACGCAACAACACCACGTGTTCATGGGCACCCTTCGCGACAACATGACCATGGCCGCGCCCGAAGCCGACGACGAGGCCGTCCTCGCGGCCCTGAGGTCGGTGGAAGCGGACTGGGTGGCCGAACTGCCGGAGGGCCTGGACACCCCGCTGGGCTCAGGCGGAGTCGAACTGGAGGCCGCCCAGGCACAGCAGCTCACCCTGGCCAGGGTGCATCTGGCGGACCCGCACACCCTGATCCTGGACGAGGCCACGTCACTGCTCGACCCGACGACGGCCCGGCAGGCGGAGCGGGCAGTGGCCGCCGTCCGGTCGGACCGCACCGTCATCGCCATCGCCCACCGGCTGCAGACCGCGCACGACGCCGATCGCATCGCCGTCATGGAGTCCGGCCGCATCGTCGAGCTGGGCACCCACGACGAGTTGGTCGGCGCGGGCGGACCGTACTCGGACCTGTGGCGGTCGTGGAACGGCGAAAGCTGAGTCTTCGGCACGGCGCACGCCCCTGGGAGTCCGCTCCCCGGGGGCGTACCCGCTTCTGCTCCCCGCCTGCTCCGGCGTGAGGCGGAGGCCGAGGCCGGAGCCGAGGAGCAGGAGGTCGACGAAGGCTGGGTCCCCGACTGGCTGGAGGAGAAGGCCAACACGGTCGGCATCTACGCCACCGAGATCTTCACCAACACCGACGTTCTGACCGCAGCCTTCGAGACCGCCCTGAACACTTACGCCATGGAAGCCGGCGTCGGCGGCATCGTCGGCGGCGGAGCGGTCTGCCTCACCAGCTTCGGCTGTCTGGCCGGGGCTCCCGCAATCGCCGTTGGCGCCGGACTGATCGTCGGCGGCGCCGTCGTGGCCCGCGGACGGCAATCCCCGGATCGACGAAGGCCTCAACGTCGCGCTCCGCAACGCACGGGCAGGACGAACGCCTCCCAGAAGGTGCAGACCGGTCCCGCGCCTACCCCGAAGGACCTGCCTGCCTTCCTGGAACCCAGCGCACCAAGTCGAAGACGCCCGTCCAGGGGGGCGTGCCCGCTGGAAGGATTCCAAGGGCAACATCTACGAGCACGAGCGTCAGCACGACACGGTCGAGAAGTACAGCAAGAACGGCAAGCATATCGGGGTGTACGACTACCGCACCGGGAAGCAGACCACGCCGCGCGACCCCACACGAGAGGTGGAGAAGTGATCTACCGAATCGCCCAGTATCGCAAGACCGAGGACTTCACCGACGACCGGTGGGACGTGAGCTCGCTCTGCGAGGAAACCCTGGCGAAGATCTTCCGCATCGCACATCCTGACCATCTCGGGGACACATACCTGGTCACCGAAGAGCAGGCCACCAAGCTCGCGGTGCTCACCGGTCTCACCTTCGACCTCGACACCTACGAGTACTTTCTCGAGCCCACCGCCGACTGACCGAAGCAGTCACTAGTTCACCGACACACGGCCCGGCGTCGTCGCCTGCACCGCGCCGGGCCATGTGCGTCCTGTCTGTGCCCCCACCCGCACCGCGCCCGCCCCCACTGCCGCGCTGCAGCCCATACCGCGCCAGCGCACTCGGCCAAGAGCACGTTCCTGTGCGAGCGTCCAGGTCTCGGCGACGGTGACGTCCTTCGTCCACTCCGCCTCGTGGCACCAGCAGGACAGCTCGAAGCGGTAGGCGCCGTGGTCGAGTTCGACGTCCTCGATCTACGACTCACGCCTCCAGCGACGGCACTCGGCCGGGGCCGATGGCGTCCTCGTGCTGCTGCGGGACGCCGGACCACCGGGTGACGAGGACGGGCACCGTCACTCGGACGACGTCGCCGACGCGGTCAAGGAGCGTGCCCAGCACCCGCACGTCGGTGGGAACGGCGACGAGACCGGCTTCTTCGGCAAGTTCCCGTACCGCGGCCTCGGCGAAGGTCTCGCCCGGCTCCACGGAGCCGCCGGGGAGCTCCCAGGTACCACGTCGATGCTTCCCCAGCAGGAGACCGTCCGGACCATGCACGATCACACCCACCCCGACGGCGGCGTGAGGCAGGGGCGGGTTGTTCGAGCGGGGCCGGCTCGGCACCCGTTCCGGACGGCGGGCCGTGTAGAGCCGGTACGACAGCGGCTGGCCGGCCTGCGGCGAGTCCATGGCCGTCACGGTGTCCACGACCAGGCCGTGGTCGACGAGGAGGTCCTCCCACAGCTGGGGTTCGAGGACCCACATGTGCATCTGGTGCTCGGCATCCGTGCCGGGCAGCCGCAGGATCTCGGGGCGCGCGGTGACGGAGTCGGACGGCCCGTCGCCGGCCGAGTTGGTGTGCAGCGCGCTGAACAGCAGCCGCCCGCCTGGCTTGAGGCCGGTGGCCAGGGCAGGCAGGAGGCGGTGCGGGTCCATGAACGGTACGCCGCTGACGGAGTAGACCAGGTCGTACGGGGCGGCTTCCAGCAGGTGGTCGACCGCGTCTGCGCATACCAGGCGCAGGCCGGGGGTGTCGGGGTAGCGGGCGAGGGCACGCTGGTGCTGCATGGAAGAGGCGTCAATGGCAGTGACGTCGGCGCCGAGGGCGGCGAGACGTGCGGCGTGCCGGCCGACTCCGGCCCCGAGGTCCAGGACGCGCATACCGGCCACCTCGCCGAGCACGTCGATGCCGGGGCCGGCCTGCAGGATGTCCCAGGCCCAGCCGTCCAGTTCCGGCAGGTCGAAGGTCCGGCCGAGCTGGTGGAGGCCGTAGAGGTTCCAGATCTCGCCGGCGTGCTTTTCGATGTCCAGCACGAGAGGTTTCCTTCCGTTCGCAGAGCGGTGGTCAGGGGTGCAGGGCGTAGCAGCGCAGGACGCCGAGGTCGGCGGTTCGCACGACGGACCAGCCGGTCGTGAGCAGTTCGGCGTCCGCGGGCGAGATCCCGAGCCCGAGGAGGGCCGGGTCGGTGGTCGTACGGCGGCCGGCGATCTCGGTGACGACCCAGAAGGTGCCGCCAGGTGCGAGGAGTCGGTGGACTCGGTCGAGGAAGGACCGCTTGTCGTCCATCCACCGGTAGACCAGGCGGCAGGCGATGAGAGCGTAGGCAGGATCCGGCAGGGTGGTGAGGTCGCTGGTGGCGAAGTCCAGGCACTGCCAGGCCGGCACCGGTCCGGGCCCGGTGTCCTGGGCGGCGGCGAGCGCGATGGCGCTGGGGGAGCAGTCGATCCCCGCCGTGCGGTAGCCGAGTTTGTGCTGCAAGTAGCGGGCCAGGGCGCCGTCGCCGCTACCGACGTCGAGGGCGGGCCGGCCGCAGCCGAGGTCGAGGTGCTCGGCCATCAGCTGCTTCTCGGTCTCACACAGCTTCCGGTAGCGGCGGCCGTCGGCCCAGAGCGGTTCCCAGTAGGCGGGGCTCGCGGTGGACGTGGTGGTGGTCATGATGCTCCCTCTCGGACGGGCGGCACAGCCGGGCGGGGGGCATGGTCCGCAGAGCGCGTACGGGGGACGCCAGAAGCAGGAGGACCGGCAGGACCTGGAGGAACGACCTCGCTCCCGAGCAGGCACCGGTAGCCCGGGACCGTCCAGGCCGTGGACTTCCGCACCCCGGCGGCGACCGTCACCGGGACCCACCCCCGCCGGCCAGTTCGGGGGCGGTCACGTTGGCGTACCGGTCCCCGGCGGCGAAGCGGCGCAGGACCTCATGGGTGAAGGGGTGACAGCCCTTCGGCGGGCTGGCGGGATCGACCCAGACCAGCTCGGTGTGCGTGTCCGGCTCCCGGTTGTACGGATCACCCTCCCACTCCCGCGCCAGGAACACGACGCCGGCCACCCGCTCTCCGTCCGCGGCGTGCAGGTGGACCAGCTGGCAGAACTCGAGCCGGGCCGGTGGAACACGGATGCCGGTCTCCTCGACGAGTTCGCGCGCCGAGCCCTCGTCGAAGAACTCGCCGGCTTCGAGCCGGCCTCCGACGACGGTGAGCAAGTCGGGCGAGTGCCAGGAGCTGAGCTGGTGCCGGAGGGTGAGCACCCGGCCATCACCGGGACGCTGGAGCAAGACCATCACGTGGCAGATGCTCCGGTACGTCGTTTGCGGCGGGGTAGTGCCCCGGCTGGCGGTCGGTTCTTCGTCCATCGGGAGCCCTCTCGGTGAGGCGGCGGATCGGCGGATACGGGGTAGCCGCCCCGGCTGTTGCCGGCCGGGGCGGCCCAGGGCGACGGCACCGAGTCAGGCGGGACGGTTCACCTCATGGCCGGTGCGCTGCTCCAGCTCCCACAGGGTCCGGAACAGCCCGGGTTCAGCAGTGAGCTGTTCGTACGTTCCCTCCTGCACGAGGCGTCCCCGGTCGAGGACGACGATCCGGTCGGCGACGGCGACATTGGCGAGCCGGTGGGTGATCAGGAGGATGGCCCGGTCCTTGGCCAACTGCCGCAGGCCGGTGAAGACATGATGCTCAGCACGGGCGTCGAGGGCGGCCGTGGGCTCGTCCATCACGAGCAGGGCCGCCTGCCGGTGGAACGCCCGGGTCAGGACGACGCGCTGCCACTGCCCGCCGGACAGCTGATGGCCCCCGAACCACTCGGACGTCAAGAGGGTGTCGAGCCCGGACCGCAGGTCGGGCAGCATGTCCGCGGCGCCGGACGCCTCGCAGGCAGCCATGAGGGCGGCGTCGCTGGTGTCGCCCTGCCCGAGGCTGACGTTGTCGCGGAGGGTCAGCGGCAGGTAGGTGAACCGCTGCGGCGCCAGCGCGACGTGCTTCCACGCCTCCCACGGATCCATCCGCGCAGTCGTCGCATGGTCCCAGGCGACTTCCCCCGAGGTCGGCAGCAGCAGGCCGCAGATCAGCCGGGACAGCGTCGTCTTCCCCGATCCGTTCTCCCCGACCAGCGCCACGATCTCCCCGCGCCGCACCTGCAGCGACACCCCGGTGAGACTGTCCTTCTGCGCACCGTCGTACCGGTAGGTCACGTCGCGGACCTCGAACCGCTCCGGCGCCCCCGGCAGCAACTCGGAACCGCGCGAGGCTGACATTGCCTGCCCATGGGCGTTGTCGAGGAAATGCTGCCAGTCCTGCACGTACCAGCCGGTGCGGACCAGCCGGGCTCCGCCGTTGATGATGCCGCGCACGGAGCTGGTCGCCGTCTGTAGAGCTAACACCGCGCCGCCTCCGGCGGCCAGGTCCATCCGGCCGGAGACCAGGAGCCACAGCAGCGTCGCCCAGACCGCCGCCGAGGCGACGCCGCCAGCCGCCGCCCCGACCAGACCCATCCAGGCCCCGGTGCTGGCGGCCTTGCGCTCGGCGGCGTTGACCACCGCGGCGAGGCGCCGGTAGCGGCCGAGGAGGAAGGGGCCCGCGAGGCAGGCTCTCATCTCCTCGCTGGACTCCATGTAGGACATGTGCCAGCGCAGTTTGTGCAGCATCCGCCGGCGCCCCGACGTCTCCAGTCCCGCCAGATACACCACCCGCGCGGCTCGCACGTACGCGGCGGCCTGCGGCAGGCACGCCAAGAGCAGGAGGGGAAGGAGAAGGGGGTGGATCACGGCGAGGACGGTCGCTCCGGCGGCGAGGGTCGCGGTGGAGGCCAGGACGTCCTGGGCTTCCTCGACGAGGTCGGGGGTGACCTGGGCGCCGCGGTCGGCGATGTCGTAGGAGTCGTTGTAGCCGGGCTTGTTGTTCGCCGCGGCCTCGGCGCCGAGCGCCGCCTCGACCATGCTCACCTCCGCGGCCCGGGCCAGCACGGGCCGCAGCCGACCGGTCAGCCACGTCACCGTGATTCCCAGCAGGGCACGCAGCCCGGTGGCCGCGGCGACGACTGCCAGCTGCGGAGCCGCCTCCCTTAGTCGTTCGGTGATGTCGCCGGAGGAGATCAGCGCGGTGAGCGTCCCGGTGACGGCGAACAGCCCCAGGGCGGCCAGCACGCCGGAGCCGATCTGGCACGCGAGCAGCCCGGCCGTCGCGCCCCGGTCCACCTGCCAGGCCATCGTCAGCGACCGCCGTACCAACGAGGGCAGGCGCCGTGCCATCGTGGCGGCTGTCATCTGCGCGCCGGCCCCCAGCCGGGACTCGTCCCGGAACTGGAACTCCTCCTCCTGGGCGCTGCTCGTGTTTTCCGGGTGAGTTCCCCCAGCTTCGCCTGCGTGCGCCTGTTTGGATGTGCTTTCCACGGTCAAGCTGTCCCCCAGTCTCGTGGTCGGGGCCGGTTCGTGAGGCTCAACGAGCCGGCCGGGATATCGAACGTGTGTATTTCGGTCGGGCATGAAATCCCGGGATGGTGCGGGCGAAGGAGCGTGAGCGATGCATCGACCCGCTTCCCGCAACAGGAGTGCACTGAAGGGTGGTTGGCCGAAACGCCGACGATGCCGCTACGGAGGTCGCGGTGGGCGCGTTGGCGTGGAGCGACTCCGGCCCGGCTTGTAGGCTGCGGGCTTCCCCGTACACCGCGCACCTTCACCGGAGCTGACGGTGCACGTGCTGGTTTCCCGAATCTGGGCAGTTGCTCATCAGGAGTGTTCCTCCCTGGCCATCGTGGAGGTGACTCATGGCGATCACTGATTCCGATATCCCGGACGCCCTTGATGCCTATCTGCAGCGCTACCCGGACGATGCCGAGCAGATGTCCGAGGCCCTGCGACTCCTGGAGCAGGGCCGAGGCTTCGCCTCCCGGTGTAGCTTCCCCATGCACGTGACCGTCGGTACCCTGCTTGTCCGCGACGACGCCGAGATCCTGCTCATCGAGCACCTCGCCTACGGGATCACCCATCGGCCCGGCGGCCACCTTGAGCCGACCGATGCCGCGCTGGTCGAGGCGGCGGTCCGCGAGCTGACGGAGGAGACCGGCATCGACCCCCGCCAGGTCTCCGTGGTCTCGCCGACGCCCGTCTACGTCGAGTACGGCAAGGTGCCGGCCCGACCCCAGAAGAACGAGCCGGAGCGCTACCACCTGGACATCGGATACGCCTGCACCACGATCCGCGGTGAGGTCGGACGCATCCAGGAATCCGAGGTGACCGGGGCCGGCTGGTATGCGCTGGACGTTGCCGAGCGCCTTGTCGGCCGCCGTATCGCCCGAGCGATTGGCGCGCCAGTACAGGCCGACTGACTCGGAGGCGATGCCCGGCGTTCTTCCACCCGCCTTGTGCCGGGCCGGGCGCCAGCGGTCCTGCGTCTGCGCCGCGTCACCTGATCGGGTGGGGGTTAGCGCGGGTTCGAGGGTGGCTTGGGAAATCGGACCCGCCAGCAACAACCCGTTGCTTATCGTGAGTTCGGTCGTGATCGGGTGCAGTGGATTCCCGAGGGACGGTGAGCCGCGCCACGCAGGTCGGCGTCCGATCCGTCCGACGCAAACAGAAGGCGAATGACTGTGACGACCGATGATGCTGCCGTCTCCGATTTCTACTGCCACCAGGCGCTGTCCGGCCTGGTGCCGATCGAGATCGTCGCCGAGACGGACCGGGCCCTCGCCTTCCACCACACCAACGCGTCGCACCCGGTGCACATCGTGGTGATTCCGAAGGAGCACGTATCGTCGCTGACGAATCTGGGCGGTGCTGACCCGGGTCTCCTGACGGAGGTCTTCGCCCTGGTGCGCGAGGTGGCCGCCGACGTCGAGAAGGAGCATGGATCGTGCTCGGTGACCACGAACCTGGGGCTCTACCAGGAGTCCAAGCACCTGCACGTACACGTGGTCTTCAGAGGTGAGAGCCCCGAGCAGATCCTTGGCACCTACGGTCACCACGACGGCTGACGCTAGCCGCGCCGATGCCGGGGCGCTCGCGCCCACGGTGATCCGCGCGACTCGCGCGGCGGCAGCGCTCACCCGCCCCTCCTCGCCGTCCAGATGGGTCTCCAGACGGGCCCGAAGGTCGTTGGGGGAGATGAGCAGGGGAGCGAGGGCTGCCCGGTCGGTGTCGGTCAGCGGCTGGCTGTTGGGGTGTGCGGTGGTGACGGTGCGGGCCAGCCGGTCCAGCGCCGCAGTGGTTGTGTCGGCCATGCGGAAGGTCCTTCCGGGCAGGGCCTACCGGCCCCCGGGGTATCGGGTGGTCCCCGGGGGTGGGCGGGCGATGCTCGGGATGCGGTCAGGTGGTGCGGGACGGAGCCGGCGCCGGTACTGGGCCCCCGTTGGCGGTCTGGGTCCGGCACCAGGCGGCCAGGTCCGCAGCGGTGCCCAGCAGCCCATGGGGCCCGGAGGCGATGAGGTCCTCGCGGCTCGCGTAGCCGTAGGCGACGGCGATGGCGGTCAGGCCGGCGGTGTGGGTGTGGCGTACATCCTCACCGCCTACAGCACCGCCAAAGCTGGCTTGATCGGCCGCACCCGCTCGCTGGCCAGGGAACCTGGCACCCACGGCATCTGCGTGAACACTGTCGTCCCCGGAGCGATCCAGGTCGCCGCCGAGGACAGTCTCCCCGCCCACCACCGAGCACGGCCCGAGGAACAGATCGCCTGCCAGTGCGTCCCCCGCCGCGGACAGCCCGAAGACGTGGCAGCTGCCATCGCCTTCCTCGCCGGACCCAGCGCATCGTTCATCACCGGCCAGTCGTTGCACATCGACGGCGGCTGGCAACTCCACTGACCACGCCCCGATGCCCAGCCCGGAAAGGGAACCCCATGAAGCAGCGCGTCCGCGCCATCCTGATCACCCCGCAGTTCACCACGCTTGTCATGAAGCGCGTCCGCCCCGGCTCTGCCCCCTACTGGGTGATCGTCGGGGGTGGCGTCGAGGAGAGCGATGTCACTCGGGAGGACGCCCTCCTGCGAGAGGTACGCGAGGAGATCGCCGGCGACGCCGAGATCGTCCGCCTGTTTCACGAGATGGAGAACGCCAAGGGAGAGGAGGAGTTCTTCTACCTCACCCGTATCGACACGTGGGACTTCGAGAACCGGACCGGCCCCGAATTCGCTCGGACCGACCGTGGCGAGTACGTCCTCGAAGAGGTCCCGCTCACCACCAAGGCCATCGCCGGCCTGAACCTGCTGCCCGAGGAGATCTCCACGGTGCTGTGCCAGGCCCTTGAGCGTGGGGACCTGCTTGCCGCATAGACCGGCCGCTCGGCTGGGCTTCTCTGTTCGCGCTCTGGCCTCTGGCGCTGCTCGCGACGGGCGTGGAGCTGCGGAACTCGATGCCGAACGTCCGAGCACCGCGACCTGTACGAGTCGGATTACCGGTCCTGCTCTTGCGCCGAGGTCGCCGGCTCCGCCGACTCGCCGGGGGTGGGGGAAGCCGTCCCGGGCGAGGAGTTCGGCGTAGGCGTGTTCGAAGCCGGTCGGGCTCATGGCCTGGAGCTGCTTGCGCTGTGCCTCCAGTGGGATGTTCGTTCCGTTCTCCAGTAATACTTCGGCGTCGGCCCTGCGGTTGTGGTCCTCGGTCCTTTGTTCCTGCCGCACTCGGGCGATCCCGGGTCTCGTTCGTGCCCAGGCCGCCAGTGTGTGCTTGGTCGTGATGTGCCAGATGGTCTCCGGGCCGTGGCCGCCGGCTGGGGCCTGCCTGGGCGGGTGGGCGAAGTGCCGGTGGGCTTTCCCGCCCGGCCGCCCGCGCGTCACGAGCGGCACCCGGGTGCCCACGGGGGTCTCGAACCCGTGGAAGCAGGAGAAGCACACCAGCTGGCCCGTGCCGCCGTGCCCGAGGCGCTTCCGGCGCTCCGGCGGTCCCTCGGCGATGTGTACCTCCCGCAGGGTCTCCAGGTCGAAGCCGACCACGAGTAAGTCGTCCTGCACCGCGCTCTCCCGTTCATAGCGGTGCTGCCCCGCCGACTGCGGCCGGGGTGGGTCTTGGTCGTCGAACCCGCGCGAGCGTACGTTTGGGTGAGGGCGGAGCGACAGTCCGCCCATCCCGCAGGGATGGTCTGCGCATTGGCCACGTCATCGGGGCTCCTACAGTGATGAGTCGCCGTTACTGCCCGGAGCGGTCGCCCGGATTGCCGAGCCGTTCCCGTGTCGCGGCCAGGCCGGAGTCGCGCCAGGCCTTCGCGCGGGCGGTGTTGTCGGGCACCGGACGTGTCGCGGCGACCACGAGTTTGGTGTCGGCGTCGATGACTGCGTCCAGAACCGGGCCCGCCTGGTCCGCGTCCTCGACGAACGGCTCGACCGGCTGGAGGGCGCGCCCATCCCGGAGAGGTTGCACCGAGCGGGGGCTGAACTGCCTGCTGGACGGTTGCGCGCGGCGGGGGGCCGAAGCCGCCGTCAAGGCCGTCCAGCAGTGTTCCGGCATCAAGGCCGACGGCCAGGTCGGCCGGCTGCGGATTCGCCGCTCGGCTGCGGCGAGCGGCGAGTCCAGCGACAGTCGGGCCGGCGCAACCGACGAGCCGGCGTGGAGTCGGCGGATTGAGGTGCCGTGCTGGATCTTCAGGGGATTCAGGACGGAGCCAGGGGGTCTCAGAAGAGGAGGGGGTGTGGTGCACCCAGGGCGGAGTACGGGGCGCGGCCGGGTGACTGGCGGGGGCCGAGCGGGGCTTTCCAGTCGCCGGTGCCCTTGTAGAAGGTGACCCAGGAGACGCCGTCCCAGCCGTCTTCGGCGATCAGGTCGGGGTGTCCGTCGTGGTCGGCGTCGCCGATGCCGATGATCTGTTGGTAGGCGTTCCAGCCGCCGCCGACCTTTGTGCGGGGTGCGAAGGTGCCGTCGCCTTTGCCGAGGTGGAGCCACAGGACGCCGGCCTTGTCGCGGGCCAAGAGGTCGCCGGCTTTGGCGCCGCCGATGTTGCCGGTGGCGGTGAGGAGGTTGTAGGTGTTCCATCCGCCGCCGATCCGGGCACGGGGCGCGAACGGTTTGGCGACGGAGCCCGTGGCTTTGTACAGCCACAGGACGCCCGCCTTGTCGGTGGCGATCAGGTCGGGGCGGCCGTCGCCGGTGAGGTCGGATCCTGCCGCGAGCTTGTCGTAGGTGTTCCATCCGCCGCCGATCCGGATCGGCTTGGCGAGGGAGTGGCCGGTGTTGGGGTACAGCCACAGATCGCCGGTGGTCTTGTTGCGGGCGATGATGTCCGAGTGCGGGGTCGCGTCGAGGTTCCCGGCGGACAGGAGTCGGTCGTACACGTTCCAGCCGCCGCCCCGATCGGTCCGTTCCCAGTACCCGTCGAGCTCGGGGAGGAACTGCCCGACGTCGTAGGAGACCAGGCGGCCTTCGCCGGTTCGGACGAGCATGTCGGGTGAGCCGTTGTCGGAGTAGTCGTGCGCCGCGGTGCCGCTCGTGACCGTCAGGGTGCCAGTGCGCTCGGCCGTGCCGCCGATGCCGCTGGTCGGGGTGGCGGTCATCTTCCACTCGTAGGGGCCGTTGTAGGCGGCAATGCCTGTGCTGAAGGTCCCGTTCCACTCGAAGGCGGCCTCGGTGTCCGTGCCCAGAAGCGTCGTGCCGGCGGTCCAGGTCCTGCCTGTCTGCTTGTGCGTGACGCGCAGGTTCACCAGCAGGTCGCTGCGGCCGTATGTCCACCGCAGCACCGTCTTGGCGCCGGCCGCGCGGAAGTCGGCTATGGCGGGGACCTGCTGGGACACTACCGTGGTCGCCGTGGTCACGCCGTTGGTCGCCAACAACACCGCGGCGGGCCGGCCGTCCGGCCCGAGCCCGATCCGGTAGACGCCCGTGCCGCGCTCTGGGGTGGTGCCCTGCGCCAGCAGGCCCTGATCGGCGCCGGCCAGGACCTTCATGCCCTTGAGCAAGTTGATCGTGGCGCCGCCCTCCAGGGAGACGGCTGAGAGGTCTTGGTCGCGACCCCCGTACACCGCCCAGTCTCCCAGCAGTCCGATCTGCGCGGTGGTGGAAATGATGGCCGGGTGACGTGTCGCTTCCTCCGTGCCGCGGCGAGCGGTCACCAGGGTGCCGGATCCGTCGGGCCTCTGCTCTATCCAGGCCACATGAGTCGTGGAGACTGCGATGTCGGAGAAGGGGGAGGCGTCGGCCAGCGCCCGGTCTTCGATCACCTTCGCTTCCGCGAGGTCGATGACGGCCAGGCGCTCCTGGGACGTGTGGCCGACGTTGACCTGGTAGTGGACGGCGAGGGTGCCTGGCAGGGAATACCCCACGCCCCTGATCGTCATGTCGGAAGGGAGACCGGTGACCTGACGGTGGATCGTCGTGTCCGCCGACTTGGACAGGAGGTGCAGGCTCTCCTCGTCGGTGCCGATCTTCCAGAGCACGAGCGTCCCCTGTACGAGGATCTTGAAGCTCCTGCCCGTCCCGACGGAGGACGCGTCGATATCGACGGGCTCGCCGCCCGCCATGTCCAGGATCCGGTAGACGTTCTCCTGGGCCCGCACCACGACATGGTCGCTGTCGAGGGCGACGCCGGGGAGGGAGCCGTCGGAACTGGCAGGAAGGGGGGTGGTCGCCCCGTCCTCGGACCGGTGCCATTGGTAGGTGAACTTCGATCCGACGGGTGCGTAGGTCACGAAGCCGGACGGGCCTCCGGCCAACAGATCTGCGTCGCCGGGTATGACGAACGCGCGCTTCTGCTCCTGCGGGGCCGTGGTCGAGACCGGGCCCCCGTCCGCCGTGGGAAGGGCGGCTCCCGGACCGGCTGCCATGGCAGGGCCGGCCGTCGCCGTGAGAACGACGGAGACGGAGAGGGCGAGCCGGCCGACACTGCTTTGGTGATTCAAGGGTGATTCTCCAGGAGCGCTGCGGTCGTGGCGTCCATGCACCACGATCACAGGACTCACGACAGCCCTCTGGGGTTGTATACGCGTTCGCACTCGGACGTGCGATCTCCAACGATTGGGCGACTACGCGAGGTGGCGACCGCACGCGGACCTGAACCAGACTCGAAGAACTGGCGGTTGTCTTCCGAACTGCTGTACAACCTTGAACGGCCTTCATGAGTCCTTTGGTCGTGGCACACCGACTCGACCACGGACCTCCGGAGGAATCCCCCTTTGAAGCACCTTCGCCGCGCCGGCCGACGCTTCGCCGTGGCCGCCACGGTCCCCCTCGCAGCGACGGCCAGTGCGGCAGTGACGAGCCCGGCGTTCGGAGCGAGCACGGCTGCCGCGGCCCCGGCAGCCGACCAGCAAGAGCCCTTCGGCGTGCCGCCGGGCACCACGGCGTTGCCCGGTGCACCGACCGGTTTCCCGACGGAGCCCCGGGCCTCGGTGACATCGACGGTGACAGCCTGAACGACCTGGCCGCGAACGGCACGCCCACCAGCCCCGATCCGGGCCTGCTCGTCCACCGCGGGACGGGCCGGTGGCAGACCCCCCTCGGCCCCGTCGAGTACGCGTCCGCGGACTGCACGGCTTGGCCCGCACGACATCCACTGATCCGCGTCAAGTCCGCCGGCTCCACGGACTTGCCGATGCCCTCACCCTCCTCAGAACTCGGAGAGAACCCACCCCCGTGAAGCACCACAGACGCATCACCCGGCGTCACCTCAGCGCCTCCGTCGCCGTCGCCCTCGCGGTGACGACCGGGGCGCTGACGGCTCCGGCGGTCGCCGCCGGGCAGCCGGCGCCGCCCGCCACCGCCCAGGAACCGGCGGACGAGCAGGCACCGCTCGACATCCCGGCCGACTCGAAACTGCTCAGCACGGGTCCGACCGGAATGCTGACCAGCACGGGCCGGCAGGCGGACACCTCCGTCTACCGCTGGACGCCTCACAGGGGTGGCGCCACCGTCACGCTCCCCGCCGGGCCCAAGTGGGGCAGCACGGGCACAGACCTCGTCGTATCCAAGAGCGGGGACGTGTACACGCTCACTGACATGAGTGGGGAGTCGGAGCCGGTCGTCATCGACGTATCGGGGCTCGGCACTCCCGGCGAGCCCTACCACCTGCGCCGGGTCATCGGCACGACGTTGCTGATGAGCCACTACACGAACTCCCGGTGGACGCATCACCTGGTGTCCGTGGTGGACGGCCGGACCGTCGATCGCCCGGTCGCGGAGCCGATCGGCCGGTTCGACTACGGCCTGCACGACGCCGGGCCGGGGCGCATCGTCCTCAGCTACGTGGTGTCCGGGGCGGGCTCGTCCACGCGGCGGTTCTGCCTGGTGGACGCGACGACCGGCGAGGTGACCGAGAACTACGAGGCGGGCTCCGGCTCGGAGGGCGTCGGTTCGGTCGCGCGGACCGCGAACCACCTGGCGTGGATCGCGTGGGGCGAGACTCCGATGCTGAGGGGCATGCTCCGAGGCACGCAGGACGTCGAGCGGGTACCGCTGACGACCACGGGCGAGGCGAGCGGGGTCGAGGTCCGCCCGCTCGCCGACTGGGCGCTGTACGCCCGGCCCGGCGGGGGCACGGCCTACACGGGGGCCGACCCCCTCCACGCGCTCACCGCCCGCTCCCTGACGACCGGTGAGACGTTCAAGGTCCTGGACCACGTGTCGTCGACCGCCTACGACCAGGACGGGAACCTGCTCGTCCTCGGAGGCACCCTCGCTCAGGGCGAGGGCCTGTACCGGATCGCCCCCGCCGCGGCCACCGGCAAGCCCGCCGCCATCCTCGTACGCGGCTCCGGCCGGCCGACCGCCCTGGTCGTGGTGGCGGAGACCCTGCCGCCGGACGGCACCTTCGACTTCGACCGTGCGGGCGGGCAGCTGACGGTCGGGATGACGCTAAGCCGCCCCAACGCGGACATGACCCTGAAGCTGACGCACACCGCCTCGGGCCGGATCGCCGAACCGTACATTTACTGGCCGGGCGGAGACCTGAGCCGGCCCACCGCCACCTGGAACGGGCGGTTCGGCGACGGGTACCCGGCCTACGACGGCGCCTACACCTGGACGCTGACGGCCACACCCTCCAACGGCATCGGTCCGGCGATCGAACGTAGGGGAACCTTCACGCTCACCCGTGCCCCCAGGCCGCGCGATTTCGACGGCAACGCCGCCCCGGATGTGCTGATCCGAGAGTTCGGTTTCCTCTCCTCGTACGACGCCCGGCAGATCCTCGGCCTGGGAAGCTGGGAGGACGCGGACGAGACGCGGATCGGTCGCGGCTGGAACGCGTACGACCGGATCACCCCCACCGGCGACCTCGGCGGCACCCGTCACGGCGACCTCGTCGCCCGCGACGGGGCCGGTGTCCTCTGGTTTTACGCAGGCCGGGCCGATGCCAGGGCTCCGTTCGGCACCCGCGTCCGGATCGGCGGTGGATGGCAGGCGTACGACAAGCTCGCCGGCGGCTCCGATCTCACCGGCGACGGGCGGAACGACCTCCTCGCTACCGACAAGACCGGCGTCCTCTGGCTCTACCCCGGCACCGGCAGCGCCACCAAGCCCTTCGCCACGCGCAAGAAGATCGGCAGCGGCTGGGGCGTCTACAACCAGCTCACCGCCACCGGGAACCTGGCAGGTGGCCCGGTCGGAGACCTCGTCGCCCGCGACAAGGCCGGAGTGCTCTGGCTCTACCTCGGCAAGGGCGACGGCACCTTCGCGCCCCGCACGCGGATCGGCGGCGGCTGGGGGGCGTTCAAGAGCGTCGTCGGCGTGGGCGACGCGGACGGCGACGGACACAACGACCTGCTCGCGCACGAGGACGTCGTCGGCCAGTACCCGCTGTTCCACATCTACCCGGGCACGGGCCAGTGGAAAGCACCACTCGGATCGCGGGAGACCTCCGTCCCCCAGTACGAGAACTGGGACGGCGACGTCTTCTGACGCCCCGCCCCATACCCCTGCTCCCGCACCCACTTCAGAAGGAGTCCCCCCTGTGAACCGTCAGGGACCCACCCCCTCACGCCGGCTCACCACGGTCGCCGCCGTCGTCCTCAGCATCACCGCCGGCAGTCTTGTCGCCCCGGCGGTCGCAGCCGCCCCGGCCGGGCGGACAGCACCGGCCGCGCCGGCCCCCGCCCCCACGACGGCGTTCTCCGTCCCGGCCGGCACCACCGTCCTTGCCAGCGGGCCGAGCGGATTCCTCACCTCCCACCCGCAGGGCACGGCCACCACCCATACCTGGGTACGGCACGACGGCACCCCGATCCCGCTGCCCGCGGGGCGGTATGAAGGGAACCAGGGCACGGACCTCGTCGTCCGGATCGACGGGCCGCGGCACACCTACCTCGACCTGGCGTCCGGCACGGCCCGAGAGGTCGTCTCCTACAGCACCGCGGAACTCGTCGGTACCCCCGTGCCCGTGCTCCACCAGGGCACCAGGCTCGTCGTCCGTACATTCCCGACCGCGACCACCGGGGCCGAGCTGCACATCATCGGCAAGGACGCCGAAGGCCGCACCACGGACGTGCCCGTGCCCGGGGTGCCCGCAGAGGAGATCGTCGGGATCGAGAACGCTGGGCCCGACACCTTCCTCGTCCGCTCCTACTCCACCGTGGGCGGGGTATGGAGCCAGAGGCTGGCCGTCGTCGACGTGGCCTCGGCATCGGTGGTGGAGACATACGACCACATCTACGGCAGGGGTACGCCGCTGCCCGCCGCCGTGTCGGCGACCCACGTGGCGTGGCTGGAGCCGGAGAACCACCCTTACCCCACGGTCCTGGGCACGGCGCGGCGGGGCCATTCCGGCATCGCCCGCACCGACCTGCCAGCCCCGGCTGCCCCGGAGACGAACAGCACCATGACCGTGCGCATCGTCGGCGACTGGGTCGTGTACGCCGCGCTCGGCGGAGGAACCGCTCCGCGCACCGAGACCCTGCACCAGGTGACGGCCCGCTCGCTGACCTCCGGTGAGACGGTCCCGCTTCTCGCGCACGCCTCGGCCCTGGTCGCCGCCCCGGACGGCTCGCTCCTCGCCTCCGGCGGCACACTCGACCGGGGTGAGGGCGTGTACCGGATCTCGACCGGCACGAACGACGAAACCTCGCCCACCGTCTCGCTCCTGGCGACGGCCGGCGCCCCGACCACCCTCGCCGTCACCACCGAGGACGCCCCGGCCGGAATCGTGGACCTGGACCGCGCGGGCGGCACGCTGAAGCCCTCATGGACGCTGAACCGGCACAACGCCGAGGCCCGCCTGGTCATCAGACACACAGCTTCGGGCCGCGTGTGGACCTCCCCGGCCCTGGCTCCCCGGACGCCCGCCCAGCCGTTCACCTTTACCTGGAACGGCTCCTTCGACGGCAAGTACCCAGCGTTCAATGGCGCCTACACGTGGACGATGACGGCGAAGCCCGCCAACAGCATCGGACCCACTCTCGTCCGCACCGGATCCTTCACCATCACCCGGGCGGCCCGGCCTCACGACTTCGACGACAACGGCAGCCCCGACGTGCTCGTCCGTGACGCACAGGGCCGCCTGGCACTGTACGAGGGCCGCCAGTACCTCTCGCAGCCCTACCGGGAGAGCGACCCGCCGTCCCTGCCGCCGACACCGCTCGGCACCGGGTGGAACGCCTACGACCGCATCACCGCCACCGGCGACCTCGGCGGCGCCGCCCACGGCGACCTCTTGGCCCGCGACACGACCGGCGTGCTCTGGCTCCACCAGGGCAACGGCAAGGGCCTCGCACCCCGCGTCCGGATCGGCGGCGGCTGGCAGATCTACGACCAGCTGGCGGCCGGCCCCGACCTGACCGGCGACGGGCGGAACGACCTCCTCGCTACCGACAAGACCGGCGTTCTCTGGCTCTACCCCGGGACCGGCAGCGCCACCAAGCCCTTCGCCACCCGCAAGAAGATCGGCACGGGCTGGGGCGTCTACAACAAGCTCATCGTCCCCGGGAACCTCGGCGGCGCCGCCCACGGCGACCTCCTGGCCCGCGACAGGACCGGCGTCCTCTGGCAGTACCTCGGCAAGGGCGACGGCACCTTCGCACCCCGCACTCGGGTCGGTCCCGGCTGGAACGGCTTCTCGGCGCTGATCGGCATCGGCGACGAGTTCCCGCGCGACGGCATCGGAGACCTGGCTGGCATGTACTCGGGATCGGTCTGGCGTTTGTACGGCGGCACCGGGGACTGGCGCGCCCCCTTCACCTACCCGCAGGACGCCGGGGCACTCGTCCCCCTGCCGTACGCCCGTCCCTCCGACGTCTACTGACCTTGCCCGTACGACCTCCTCATCGCCCCTGGAAACCTCGGCGGCGCGGCATGGGCGACCTCCTCGCCCGTGACCACGACGGCGTCCTGTGGCTGTACCTCGGCAAGGGCGACGGTACGTTCGCGCCCCGGACGCGGGTCGGCGGGGGCTGGGGCACCTAAGTCGATCTGCTGGACTGAGCAGTCCGGCCGGCTGGGGCGATGTGGAGCAGGTAGTAGCTTCGGAGGCGTGCACACACCGAGGGTTGGCGGTTTCCAGCCCACTCCTGGCGCGTGAAGAGCAACGCGGGGGTTCGATTCCCCATCAACAGCGCAGCTCAGCACCGCGTACAGGTAAAGGTGCACATCACACAGCACATCACCACGTGCAGATCCGAGGCCGCGAGGGCGGGTTCGGGGCTTTCCACATCGCGGCACCATGGAGAACGGCGTTCTCAAACGACCTGGCAACCGTGCAGGTCAGCAGCCCACCATACGTAGCGCGACAGGATTCGAGGCGCGGTGATCGCCACGGCCGCCGTCTTGCGGTACAGCCAAGGAGGGCTGCGGTCATCTCGTTTCCGCGCATTCGTCGACGAAGGCGCAGAGTCGGCGGATCAGGCTCAGGTAGGTGGCGGGGTGCGCGGTGGGTTGCATGTGGGGTGCGTCGTGGAGCCACTGTTCCCACATGCCGTCTGGGCCCAGGAAACGATCGGCTTGATCGCCTCCGAGGTTCAGGGCGGTGAACTCTAGGGCGCCCATGGCTGCGGTCTGGTCGTAGCCGAGGTCGGGGCGGCGAAGGTAGCGATCAAGATAGGTGGCCAGCAGATCGGCGTCGCGTGGAGTACCGAAGCAGGCCAGCGCCACGCAGTACGCCAACCCCGCACAGCAGACCTCACTGGCGAGCAGCAGCTCACCGAGTCGCTCACGGAAATCGGTCCGGCGGCCGACGGCGATGAGCCATGCGGCGGTCCTCCGCTCACGCCACCCGCCTTCAAGAAGGGTGGCGATCTCGTCCGGGGTGATGAGTCGCGCGTCTTCGCCAAGAGCTTGCACGAAACGCTCGTACTCAGGACTGGGCATGTTCAGCACACTGCCGCCGAGCTTTAGATAGCGGCGCTCGGGCGTGACATAGCGGCGGACCAGGGCCAGCAGTTCGGCATCCTCGTAGGCGTGGCGCATCACAGGACGATCCTGACTGGCTGATGTGCAATGGAGCCAGCCCTTTTAAGCCACGCCGCTTGCCTACGGGAACGGGAGCGGGTGACAGCTATCGAGCCTCGCCACAGCGCCGGGTCACCGCCGGCCGAGCTGCTCCGCGCCCCCGCATCCGCCTGCCGCCCGTTGCTCAGCCGTACGACACGCACGCCCAGGGCGGCCGTCTCGGCGACCGCTATCGCATCGACACTCTACGCCTCTACCTCACCGGCTCCGGCGTCCTCAGCATGGCCCGTGGAGGAGTACCTCGACCTGCTCGGTACGTGCCGACGCGACCTTCCAGCCCTGCGCGCGGCCCTCGCCGAACTCCTCGCCGACTGCCCGGCCGGCATCGCCCCGCTCGGCCAGGAGGACGAAAGCCGGGTCGACCGGCTCCTGCAGCGCTTCGTGCCGGGTATCGCCCCCGGCCACTGCCGGGTGTGTGTGCAGCCATTGCCCGAGGCGGTCCGCCGACCCCGGTCATTCTGCCGTGCTGGTGCAGCGTCCGTGCCCAGACCCTCCGCAAGAAGGGGCAGCTGTGGGCCCGGACCGCTGCGGGGCCCGCCCCGGACCGCCACGGCGACCGTGAACGCGCCTTCCACCAGGAGCCGCCTCGCGTGGATATGGAATGGCCCGGGCCTGCCCTCGGCGACTCCGGATCCCGGCCGAGGTCCGGGAGGCCGCGTTCACCTCCGCGTCGTCGAGATGCAGGCGTTGAACGTCCGCTGACGCTGTGGTGAGTACGGGTCCCGGGCCGTGCTCACCAGGCCCGGTGCCGTTTACCACCGTGCTCACCAGGCCCGGTGCCGTTTACCACTGTGCTTACCATCGCAGGTCAGAGCGCCGGGCGGCGCGGCTTGCGGGGCTGAATCCCGCCCTCTGCACAGTCCCCCCATCCCCATCCCCATCCCCATCCCCATCCCCATCCCCATCCCCATTCCCGGTGCTGTGGCGCTGCCGGTCGGCTGGATCGGAGTACGGCTGTGGCAGCGGGCGTGCCGCTCGGCTGCCGGCCCCGGCCAGCAGGGGACCCCGCTTGTGTCCGCGTTTGCTTTCCTCGTCGTTCTGTTCCTGGTTGTCGTCGGTTTGTTCGTTCTCGGCGCGGTCGTCTGCCTCTCCCACGGGTATCCGCAGGTCGCCCAGCCGTTCTCAGCCGCCAGTGTGGGGCGCCGTTGTCGCTGTCGCTGTCGTGCTCGCAGTCCGTTGACCGATGCCGCGCCCCTGAGCCTGCCGTCTCCCCTCGGCAGCCGGGTCGTTGACCCGTGCGTGGCTGCTACTGACTTCCTCGGCTGTCCGGCTGCCGGGGCCGTCGGCCGGCACTGTGACCGCCGTCTGGCGCCTCTGCTCTGTACGTGGGGCCGAGGCACTGGACCGGCATGGAATTGGCCGACGTCGTAGCGGCAGTGAGCGCCCACGTCCGTGAAGCGCACCCCGGCTCCGGCCTGGTCGAGTCGGTCGACGAAGCTGTACTACGGCTTCGTCGACGGCCTTACCGAAGAGGCCCGTGTCAGCGTGACTGCGGATCGGGCCGGGAACCCCTATGGCGCCGGTGAGACCTGCTCGCCGGACTGTGAGTGGGGCAGGTGACCGGTGCGGGGTCACGTTCGGTTGGCTCTTCGGCCTGGAGGAGGCTGCCGTGGTGGGCACTGAACGACGCCAGGCCCTCAACCCCGGCCGCGGCTGCGTCCTGCCCGAGCCGGACGCCCGAGGCCCTCGCGCGCGCCGGCTGCCGCCGAGCTCGCGGCCTTCGGGGTGTGGTCCGACGAACCCGCCCTTGTGCCCGCCGGACTCCCAGAGGGCCGGCGGCGTCTCGGCGGCGTCCAGCCGACCCCGGCACCGCGCCCGCACCGGTATGACCCGCGCGGACGCGACGGCGAAAGCCCGGCGGGGCTCGCCGGACACGGCGTGGGGTCTGTGTCAGTCCGTGTCGATCTGGTGTGCGTGGGTGAGGCTGGTGCCCGGATGCGCTTGGGGGGCAGTACCGCCGGGTCGCCCCTGTCTCCGGGCTGCGGTGAGTGAGCTGCCCGCGCCCTTGTGGTGAGTGTTCTCTGTGTGGCTCATGGCCTGTTTCTCCTGGTGAACGGCGATGCTGTGAGGGTGTGTGGGACTGTTTTGTGGTCGGGTTCGGCCCGAGCTGGCCGAGTCCGCGAAATGACGGCCTGGCTGGCGATGGCGCTGATTCGGCAGTGCATGTCTGGCCGCGCCAGACATGCACCAGGAAGGCCCCCAGGCCGTCCGCGGCGCACTCGCCGCAGCCGCCGCGTAGAAGAAGCGCGAGAAGCAGCAGGGAAGCTGACCCACGACCACGCCACCGCGTGCGCCCGGCGGTGTCGCGGCGCACGATGAGAGGCAGAGCCCGCCCGGGAAGCCGTCGCACGTTGCACCGGGCGGGTGCAGCACGCAAGGCCGGGCTGACTGGTCGTGCGCTCACCTCCCCTGTGTCCTCCGAGTGGAGAGCGCAGCGCGTTCCAGGGAGCGGCGCTCCGTGCTGGCCGATAGCCGCCCTACCTGCGGGCTGTTGACGAAGGCTGCCTAGCGTTGCAGCGTGAACATGAAGATCGAACAGTTCGACGACACGCACGCGGTGTCTCTCAAGGCGTTGCTGATCAGCCAGGACTGGCACAGGTTGGCCCATGAGTTCCTCGACCAATTGCATCGGCCGAACCCGAACAACTACGTCGCCCTGACCGACGGCAAGGTCGTCGGCTTCATCGAGGGGAAGTTCAGCGAGCTCTCCGAGTTCTCGTCAGGAGTCTTTCCCCCGCCCCGCGCCCGGATCATGAACATGCTCGTCCACAGTGAGGCCCGGCGCCGCGGAATCGGGAAGGCCTTGATGGCAAGGTTCAGCGAGGGCGCCAAGGCGGCGGGGCGGGACTCCCTCAGCCTCTTCCCCAACCAAACGGACGCTGAGGGCAGGATGGCGTTCTTTGAGAGCTGTGGACTGGCTCCGGTGGCCCCGGAGGGTGTCCTGTGGGCTGCTGGACTTGACACCATCCTGTCCGCCTGCCAATGCGAGTAGAGCGTTATCGCGCAGGGTCTGCCCGACGATCATTCATCAACTGGGCCCCGCTGCCGCTGCAGCACTGCAACCCCATAGGAGACGTCATGGCCCAGGCCGCCACACCGGCGGAGGGCTTGAGCCAGAGCGTCCCGAACCGGGTGGAACGGCTCGCGAAACTGCGCGAGCCGTTCGCCTACGGCCAGATCTCGAAGCGTTTGAAGGCGAACTGCGGCGGCTGCCGGAAGGCGCAGTTCAAGGTCTGCGCCCGGCACGAACGCTAGCGCTGCGAGGGCTGCCGCATTGCCCAGCCGACGCTGCCGGCAGAGTTGCCGGGCCTGGTGGACGAAGCCAGCCCGCGCTGCCCGGCTCGTCTACACGGAGTGCGACTACGACCTGCGCGAGCCCAGGGACGAGACCCGGATGGCGTTCGACATCCGCCCGCCCGAGCGGCCCAAGGGCCGGCGGCTAGTGTGCGGGCAGTGCTGTGACAACGGCGTGGACGAGATGCAGCGCTTGGCCGCGCTCGCCGTAGAGCCAGCGAGGCAGTGATGGCGCCGGGCTCCAAGCCCGCAGCGAACCTCCGTTGTCATGGTCACCGTCCGGCGCTGCACCACCTAACTCGCGCTGGACAGCACCCGAGGACCTCATGCACGTCGTAGGAGTCTCCTGCCCGGCAGGACTGACTTACCACCATGCTTGCCGTCGGGTCAGGGGCTTCTTACCACGTCACTGATCATGAGGAGTTATGGCGTTGTGACGGCCGGGTGGTCTGGGTGGTCAGCGGTGTGGTGAGGACGCGGTCGAAGAGTGGGGCATCGACCCCGACGAGCTCTTCGAGGAGCCACCGATGCCTCCGTCCCCGCCGCGCCGCGACCGGCGCGCACCCTCAGCCCCTGCCGGGGAGAAGACAGTGCGGAAGGCTTCCGTGCTGTGTGTCCGGCGTGCGGCTCTGACCCGGTTCGGTGTGTGGGCGGTGCTCGCTGCCGGGCCTGTCGCGCTCTTCGCGAGCTGGGGCCGCCCCGTCGCTCCGGGCGTCGTCGAGCGGCCCGCCACCGTGACCCGGACCGTCCAGCCGGAGACCGCCGCCGACACCGGCCCGGGCGGGTATGCCGAGCTTGTTCTCGGCCTGTGGCTGGGCGCCGGTTCGGACGTGAACGGCGCGGCGGCCCGCCGGCTACGACTGCTCGCGCCGTCGGTGCGGATCCCGGACTGGGGGCAGCGGGCGGTGGTCGTTGAGCGGCTCGCGGCCGTGCGGACCGTACGGCAGGGCGCCGATATCTGGTCGGTCACCGTCGCCGTGCAGCTGACCGAGGCCGCCGAGAAGCTCGACCGAGAGGGCGTCGGGCTGCGGTACTTCACGGTCCCCGTCGTTCTCCAGCAGTCCGGCACCTCCGATGCCGGGGGTTTCGCCGCGGCCGGGGCGCCGATGGAGGTCGCCGGTCCGGCGGCCGGGCGGATGCCCGCTTCCCCGTACGGGAGCCCCGTCGGGGACGGTCCGCTCGCCGGCAGTGTGACCGGGTTCCTGACGGCGTTCCTGGGCGCGGAGGGCGGCGCGGACCGCTACCTCGCCCCCGGTGTGACCCTGCCCCGCCCCGCGGCCGGCGGCTACATCGCCGTCGAGGTCGACCAGCTCCTGGCCGACCGCCGCACCAGTGGCCAGGCCCTCGGGTGGGACGGTTCCGGTGCGCGGGTCCGTGCCGAGGTGACCGCGACGGACAGCGCGGGCCGGAAGTGGCCCCTGTCGTACGCGCTCTCCTTGACGGCCCGCGCTGGCCGCTGGGAGGTCGCCGCGCTCGACTCCGGCCTCGACACCGCGGCCACGACGCAGGCGAAGCCCCCCGCCCCCGCCACCCCCTCCGCCTCTTTCGCCCCCTCCGCCTCTTCCTCCCGTTCCGCCGGCCCGGCTGTGCCGGGCCGGACCCCCGCCTCCTGAAGGAGAGACCGTTCATGAACTCCGTCGACACCACCGTCGTGATGGCCGCTGCGTTCCAGGACATCGGCAACCACCTGTTCGGCATGGGGGAGAGCTGGGCCGAACGCGCCCTGAAGCTGTTCATCCTCGCGGCCGTCGTCATCACGGTCGTCACGAAGATGAGCCTGAAGGCCGCCATCGGTTCCGTGATCGCCCTGGTGATCTGCCTGGGCATCTACAACGCCCGTACCGAGCTGTCCGACGCCTTCAAGGAAGAGCTGACCAACGTCACCACCTCCGACCCGGCGCCCCAGTCCATGCGGCCGATGCCCGCCGGGCCCGGTGGCCAGGCAGCCGACGGCGAGCGGACCGCATGACCGCCACCACCCCGGCCCGGGTCGGCCGCACCTACACCCGGGCCCGCGTGTTTCCGTGGGTGCTCGGCAAGATCGGCGACTTCGTCCTGTGGCTCGGCCCGTACAACGCGCCCCAGCTGATCATCGCCGCCGCCGGGGTGTTCCTGCTCATCAAGACGTTCTCGTGGTGGGCAGGGCCGCTCGGCCCGATCCCGGTCGCCGCGCTGGGGGTTGCGGTGTGGGCGGCCCGGGCCAACCGGATCGCCGGCCGCGCCCCTTTGTGGATCGCCTACGGCGCCCTCCAGCGGGCGCTGCAGCCCTCCACCGGGCGGATCGCCGGCCGCACCGCCCGCGTCCCCAGGCCGAGGTCGCTCACCGGGACGTTCCTGATCGAGCACACCCCTGCCCCCGCCCCCGCCCCCGCCTCCGCTTCCGATTCCGTCCCCGTCCCCGTCTCCGCCCCCGGCCCCGCCTCCGCCTCCGTCCCCGCCTCCGTCCCCGCCTCCGCCTCCGTCCCCGTCCCCGTCCCTGCCTCCGTCCCCGTCCCCGGCTTCGGCTCCGCGGCGACGGCGCCCTCCGCCGTGCCCGACTCCCGCCCCCGTCCTCGGTCTTCGGCCGGGGGCGGGGGCCCGGCCCCCACCCCGTTGCAGCAGATGCTGCGCGAGCGACCGAAGGCAGCTGCGCGATGAAGCTCCCCATCCGTCACATCGTCGACAACATGGTGTGGTCCACCACCGGTACCGTCTGGGCGATCTGGTCGCTCACCCCGGCCGGATCCCGCTACATGGACGACCGTGCCCGCGACGAGCTCATCTCCCGGGCCACGACCCTGGTCCGTTCCCTGCCCGGGGCGGCCCGCCTGTACGGGTTGTGCGCCCGGCTGGACCCGGCCGAGGTCGTCGCGAAGACGGTGGAGGGCGTCGACTACCGGCGTCACGAGGCGTGGGCTGAGGTCGCCCAGGAGCGGCTGCGGCTGCTGGCCGGCGACGACTTCGACTCCCCGGTGGAGATGCACCGACGGACCCTGTGGCTCGCCGTGCCGCTGGAGCCGGCCGGGGCGAAGGCGCAGTGGACGGCGACGGTCGCTTCCGTGTGGTCGGAGCTGTCGGGCATGCTCGGCCTGGCCCCCACGCCGGTCACAGGCCGCGAGACGGCCGCCTGCCGGGCGCGGGTCGAGCAGCTGGAGGCGGAGCTCGACGGCGGCCTTCAGCTGCGCCGGGCGCTGCCGGCGGAGATCGTGTGGATGTACCAGCACGCCGTCGCCCGCGGCCTGGACGGCGAACTCCTCGGCCAGGCAGAGAAGTCTCCGTTGCGGGGCAGCCGGTTCGTACGAGGTGAACTCCGCGCGCCGTCGCACGCCGACCTCGGGCAGGTGCGGCTCCTGGAAGGCGGCGACCACCACGACCCCCGCGGACCGGGCCGGGGGAGTGGCGGGAGCCGTGCGCAGCGGGCCGGGATGCTGGTTGGCCGCAGGTGGCTCCAAGTCGACTCCGAGGCCGGCACCTCCTACCAGGCGCATCTGGCGCTTGCGGAGATGCCCCGTCACTTCACCGCCGTCGGCGGGGACTTCCTTGCCGAGCTCGACCGGATGCCGTTCGGCGTGGACTGGGTCGTCGACATGAGCCTCATCCCGGCCGAGAAGGTCCTCGCGGCGGTCACGAAGAAGAAGCGGGACCTGGTCGACCAAGCGGACCAGTACGCCGCCCGGCGCGCGACGGGTCTGCCCGAGGACATGCACGATGCCGCCGACGATCTGGCTGACCTCGGCGTCCGGGTGTCGCGTACGAGCGTCGAGGTCGAGGTCCAGGCGGTCACCGTCATGACGGTGTGGGGCACCGGCCCGGCCGAGTGCGACAAGCGGGCCGGCGCGCTCCAGGCCCGGCTGCGCAGCGCGAACTACCGCCTGGTCCGCCCTGTCGGCGGCCAGGAGCAGCTGTTCGCTCTCTGCCTCCCGGCCGCGCCCGCGGCGCCCGCGACCCGCCAGTACGTCCAGCACCAGCTGGGTGAGGACTGGGCGATGAACGGCGCGTTCACGGCTCAGGCCTTCGGCGACCCCACCGGCGCGATGATCGGCTTCTCCCAGGACATCGGCACCGTCTGCCCCACCCTGCTGGACATCGCCGACGCCCCCGTACGTAACGCGAGCGCCTCGTTCGCTCTCGCCGGAGACCTCGGCGGCGGCAAGTCGACCCTGGCCAAGCTCATCGCCAGCTCGATCGCCGACCGGGGCGGGCGGGTCATCGCGATCGACCGCACCAAGTCCCGCGAGTGGGCCCGCTTCGCCCGCACCGCGGCCGCCGGCCGCTGCCAGGTCGTCGACGCCGCCCAGGCCGAGCTGTCCATCGACCCGCTGCGCGTCTTCCCCGACCCCGCGGTGGGCGCCCGCTACGCGCTCAGCTACCTGACGCTGCAGCTCGGCGTCGGCCCGGTGAGCGAGCACGGCGCGCTGCTGAAAGCGGCCGTCAAGCAGGCCGCCGCGTCGCCCGCCCCGTGCATGGCCGGCGTGGTCGCGGCTCTGGAAGACATGGCGAAGGAGGAAACCCCCCGCGGGCAGCGCGCGGCGTCGTTGGCCGAGTGGCTGCGGGTCGCCGCCGACGAGCCGCTCGCCGCGGCCGTCTTCGACCCCGACCTGCCACCGCTCGATCTCCTCTCCGCTGTGTCCTCGGACTTCGTGGTGATCACCACCACCGGCCTGACCCTGCCCCCGAAGGAAGCGGCGACCAACCCCGAACTGCTGCGCAGCCAGCCCCTGGAAGCGCTCATCGGCCGCGCCGTGCTCTACCTGATCGCCGCGCTCGCCCGCGAGGCCGCGTTCACCGATCCGCGTTTCACCCTCCTTCCTCTCGACGAGGTGTACTGGCTGACCTCCTCGGCCGAGGGCCAGGCGCTGATCGACGAGATCGTCTACGACGGCCGCAAGCACGGCGCCGGCGCCGGACTCGGCTGCCACGACGTCGACGAGCTCGGCACCTCCACCACCCGCGGCCTGTTCGCCTACCGGTTCCTGGCCCGCACCGCCGACCCCGTCCTCGCCGCCCGCGGCTTGGAGTGGCTGGGCCTGGACGGCACCGACACCGAACTCCTGCGCGTGGTCACCACCGACCTCTCACCGTTCGGCAAGAAAGACCGGGCCGGCGAGTTCCTCGCCCGCGACCCCCGCATGAGCATCGGCCGCTTCAAGGTCCTCGTCCCCGACCTGGAGCGCATCACCAGCGGCATCTACACCACCCCCGCCGACACCACCCCTGCCGACACCGCCCTGACCGCCGCGACCGCCGGGAGCCCGCGATGAGCGACACCTTTCACCGCCCCGTCGCCCAGCGCGCCCGCGCCCTGCTCGCCCGCGTTCCGCTCGCCGACCTCATCGCCTGTGCCGCGCTCGTGGCCGCGCTGAGCCTCGTGAACACCGGCGCGCCGGGCAGCTGGTGGCCGCACACTGGCGAGGCCTTCGCTGCCACCGCCACCGCCACCGCCACCGCCAGCCCGCAGCCGGCCCTCGACCGCGAGGACGACTGCGTCTACATCGTCGGCCCCGCCCGCGACTTCTGCCTGCGCCGCGGCAGCCGGACCCCGCAGGAACGGACCCCTGACCCCAGCCGCCCCCCGGTCCTGCACGTGGCCCTGCTTCTCCTGCCCGTTGCGGCTGCCGCCACGATCGCCGCGCGCTGCCGGAGGGCGAAGTGACCGCCCTGTACGGCCGCCGCGCCGCCACGGCCGCCACCATCACGCTGCTGATGTGGGCGGCCGGGACCACCATCGCGTACGCCGCCGACGGCCCCGACTCCGGCGGGCTCCTGGGGCCGCTGAACGTCCAGTCCTCCGAGGGCGCCCCGCTGAACAGCTACGAACTCGACGCACCGGCCACCGTCCCCGAATCGGTGAACCACCCAGCCGCGGATCCCAGCATCGTCAAAGTCGCGACGACCCCCGGGGACGGGGTCATGGACGCGGTCCGCCGGTTCCTGGCCTCGGGCCTGTTCGCCCTGGCCCGCACCGTGACGGGGTTCGCCTCCTGGCTGATCGACTGGGCCTACCGATTTCCGGTCATGGACAAGCTCAGCTCGCCCGCCCAGAAGCTGTCCGACGCCTACGAGTCACAGATCATCGGCCCGCTCGGCCTGGCCGGGCTGCTGCTGGCCTGGGCCTTCGTCTTCGGTCTGGTGACCGCCATGCGCGGCAGGGCCGCCCGGGGCGCCGGAGAGATCCTGCTGACCCTGCTGATCGCCGGTGTCTCCGCCACCGCAGTCGTACAGCCGGCCATGATCCTCGGCTACGAAGGCCCCATCCAGCAGACCCAGCGCGCGGCACTGGAAGCCGCGACCCTCACCGCGAACTCCGGGCAGCTGCCCCAAACCACAGGCCCGTGCGACGCCATCGCCGGCCCCGCGCACACCACCTGCCTGCGCAATCAGCCCCGCCCGGGCACCACCCCCCAGCCGAAGCCGGACCGTACGAAACAATGCGCCACCATCGTCGGACCGGCCCGCGATACATGCCTGCACGGCGAGCGCCCCCTGAACGCCGCCGACGTCTCCAAGCCGATCACCCGCACGCTCACCGACACCCTCGTCGTCCAGCCGTACATGCTGCTCCAGTACGGGCGGATCATCGAGCAGGACAGCCCCCTCTACGCCGTCCACAAGAACTTCCTCACCCCGCCCCCGGCCGCCACCGGCGAGGGCTCCTGCAGCCGCCTGACGGGCGGTGCCCGCAGAAACTGCGAGGCGGCACTGTCCGAGGCCAAATCCTGCAGCCTCCTGACCGGCACGGCCCGCATTCTCTGCGAGGCCGAAGCGACCGGCGACACCCGCTATCTCGGCCGGGCGTCGGAGTTCAAGAAACTCGGACCCGAAGGCGCGGCCGTCGCCGCCCACATGCAGAACACCGACTGGGACAAGGTCCTGGGCGCCGCCCTGGTCCTCCTCGCCGCCCTCGTCATCACCCTGATCATCTTCACGATGGCCATGGTCCTCATCGCCGCCCAGTTCGGCTGCGTGATCGCCGCCGCCGGCACCATCGTCGTCCTCACCCTGGCCCTGCTGCCCGGGCCGACCCGCGGACTGCTCTGGCGATGGCTGGGCTACCTCGCCGGCAGCATGCTCACCCTCTTCGCCATCGCCGTCTTCATCCCCCTCTTCGGCATCGGCGCCCGCGCTCTCCTCGCCGACAGCAGCACCCCGCTCCTGGAGCGGCTCTTCCTCCTCGACGGCCTGGCCATCACCGCGCTCGTGATGCACCGCCGCATCATCCGCGGCACCAGCCAGCTCGGCCAGCGCATGGCCAACCGCATGCGCTACTCCAAGATCGGCGGAAGCCACACCATGGGCGAGAACGCCGCCGCCACCGCAGCCGCGTTCTCCTCCCTCGGCTTCAACGGCGGCGGCGCAGCCGGATCACCCGCCCACGCCAACCTGCTCACCCGGCAGACCGCAGGCGCGGGCCAGTTCGCAGCCGAAGCACTCACCGAAGGCCGCAAGGCCCTCATGCCGCTCGCCGTCGGCATGCGCGCCGCCCACTTTGTCCTCATCGGGCCGAAGCGACCCCCCGTCCAACCCGAACCCGTGGGCCCCGACGTCCTCGTCCTGCCCCCCGGCCGCCGCACCGCCGCCGGCAGCACCGGCGCCGCCGCGGCCGCACCCACCACCGAGACCGCCACCCGCCGCTTCGACCCGTCCGCAGCAGAGACACCACAAACGGGCCGCCCACCGCTCACTCCGGCCGGAAGCCGCCTCGAAGCGTCCCTCCGCCGCACCCGGAGCGGCCGAGTCCTGGTCCGCACCACGAAAGCCGCGTACTACTCGACCGTCGGCCTGCCCGCCACCTGGACCCGAGCACGCCGCTTCGGCGGCCAGATCTCCCGGGAGCTGCACACCGAACTCGGCCACCAGCGCGACCACTACGGCCGCGTCGCCGGGCGCTGGACCCGCGACACCGCCGCAGCGTTCCCCTCCCGCCGAAGCCGCGAGCGCCGGGACGATGCCCCGACCGACCGCCGCTCCTACCCGGCCGCCACCACCGAACCACCCCGTACCCGCCCGCGCCGCCCGGCCGGGCACGAGCCCGACGCTCCCACAGCCCGCACCGAACGACCGAGCAGCGCACCCAGCACTCCCAGCACGCCGAGAACAGAAGGCCCGGGAAGCACGCCGCGTTCCTGGAGCGAGACCTGGCGCGAGCGACACGACGGCGGCGGCACACACCCGGGAGGCGCGGAATGAAGCGCCGCATCGGGTGCGGTGCCGTCCTGCTGACCGTGCTCGCCGCCCCGGTCCTCCTCGTCGCCATGGTGACCGCCCTCCCGACACCCGCCCCCACCCCCGCCCTGGAAACGGTCGGGCAGGTCGCCGGCATCCCGCAGCGAATGCTCGCCGCCTACCAGAACGCCGCCACCCGCCTACCACGCGAGGCCCCGTCCTGCCGGGGCATGCGCTGGGCCGTCCTCGCCGGGATCGCCCGCATCGAGTCCAACCACGCCACAGACCACACCATCACAGCCCACGGCGACATCACCCCGCGCATCCTCGGACCCGTACTCGACGGCTCCGGAACCGGCGGCAACCACACCGCCTTCCCCGACACCGACAAAGGCCGCTGGGACGGCACACCGACCTCCGAACGCGCCGTCGGCCCCTTCCAGTTCCTGCCCTCCACCTGGAACGGCTCCGGCCGCGACGCCAACGACGACCAGGCAACCGACCCGCACAACGCCGACGACGCCGCCCTGGGCGCCGCCGTCTACCTCTGCGGCAACGGACGCAACCTCGACGACCCCACCCAACTACACGCCGCGATCTTCCAGTACAACCACTCCACCGCCTACGTCGACGACGTCCTCGCCTGGATCGACCGCTACAGCCAGCTCGCCACCGGAACCCTCCCCATCGGCCAGCCCGCCACCGGCGACGCCCGCACCGTCATCACCGCCGCACTCGCCCAGACCGGCGTCCCCTACTCCTGGGGAGGCGGCAACGCGAGCGGCCCCACCCGCGGCATCTGCTGCTCACCCAGCGGCAAAACCGGCACCACCATCACCGGCTACGACTGCTCCGGCCTGACCACCTACGCCTACGCCCAGGTCGGCATCCGCCTGCCCCGCACCGCCGACCGCCAGGCCGGCACCGGCACCCGCATCCCCGCCACCCTCGGCCCCGGCGCCCTCCAACCCGGCGACCTCGTCTTCTTCGCCTACGACCCCAACAGCGACTCCACCATCCACCACGTCGGCATCTACCTCGGCAACGGACAAATGATCAACGCACCCCGCCCCGGCACCCAGGTCCGCTCCGAGCCCCTCTGGGACCACGGATTCGCCGGAGGAGCCCGACTCCTGTGACCACCCAACCCACCACGCACGCACGCCTCCTGCTCGGCGGCCTCCTCCTGCTCCTCGCCGGCACGCTTGCCCTCCTGGCCCGACCCGAGGACCCGAGCCAGGACGCCCCCGCCGTCGCCGCGCCCTCCTCAAAGACATCGGCGGAAGCCCGGGACACCGCCGTACCGCCAGCCCCCGCCGCCGAACGCCGTACGGCCCGGGCCACAGCGGCGCATCCCGACGACCTCCCGTCCCCCCTCCGTACCCGCCCTGCCGCGCCCGCGCCCGCGCCTGCGCCGAGCGGTATCCCGGTCTCCGGCGACGGACCCGACGGCGATCACGCCATCCAGCGACTCCTCGACCGCACCACACCAGCCGACCTCCAGCCCGCAACCGAGCGCCACCTCGTCGCCCTCGCCACCCGGCTCTGGATCGCCGAGACCACCGGCCGAGGCCGCGAAACCTGGCCCAAGTACTTCACCGACATCTCCCTTCGCGCCCCCTACCACGACGTACGCGTCCAGGCCGCGATCGCCCGCCGCGCCGACGGCCACGACGACCAAGTGGTCGTCCGGCTCGTATGGGCAGGAGCCGGCGCTGCAGACGACTTCCAGGACGGGCGCCTCGCCCAAGTCCGCCTCGCGCTTCACCACAACGTGTGGGATCCCATCCGGTGACTACCACATGGATTTATCGCTATTCCAGGGGCCTTTCGGACGGACAAGCAGGCCAGAGCGCGGCCGGTAATTCGCTCTGAGGAGTGCGAAAGTATGTCAAGTCCGTTTACTGGCTGTGTAGTTCAGTGAACTGTTGCGTAATCTGTGGCCCATACCTCGCGGTCCCGACACCTGTCACCAGCCGAGTCTGCGCAGGTGAGACCACGCAGTCGCATATGCCCGGGGAGGCGAATTTGATGACGCGCACGCTCACCAAGAACCGCTGGCGGAAACTCGCATTCGCGTGCGCGGTCTCCGCACTCGCCGTCGGCTGCACCACGAATGAACCGACCTCGCAAAAACCGCCGAGCATGCCGTCGCCTTCCACTACCCCTGCGCCAACCCCCTCCAAGACGGAGCCCCCGGCAGATCCGGCAGAAACCGCGAAGAAGGAAGCAGTCACCGCGTATCTGTCCCACTGGCGGGAGATGGAGAAGGTCTACGCCGACAAGACCGGCAAGGCCGGAAGTCTCAAGCTCTATGCCGCTTCGGCTGCCCTCTCGCAAGCAGAGAAGGACGCCAAGAGCCTGCACCAGCGGAACCTGCTCGCCATCGGCACCGTGACCGTTCAGAACCCGACCGTCACCAAGGTCGACATCGATCGCCAGATCCCGCACGTGATCATCTCTAGCTGCCTGGACATCACCCGCTGGCAGACGGTCGATGCGACCACAAAGAAGCCAGCCACCCTGCCTGCAAACCGACTCACCCGGTATGTCATCAAGGCCACGGTGGAGCGCTGGCCCCAGGGATGGCGCGTCATCCGCGACGAGCCGCAGGGGAAGAAGTGCTGAGGCCGAACCTGACAGCTGCTGCTGCGCTGGCTCTCGCTGCGATGGCGATCTCGGCGCCGGCCTATGCCGACGACCCCGGTGGGTCTGGCGGGACGGAATGCAGCACCTTCTTCTGCCAGGTTGAGGTTGACGTGCCCGGTAGCTCAGGCAGTGCAGGAGGGGGCGCGGGCGGTTCCTCGTCCTCAGGCGGATCCGGGGGATCCGACAGCGGAGAGAAGCCCGCCACGCAGCCTGTGTGTACCTACAAGAAGCTCGATCCGCAGCCGCCTGCCGGGAGCCTGGACTGGGAAGGCCACGCGCCCGGCGACGGTGCCGTGTACGAGGAAAGCTGCACCTTCGACGAAGGCCTCAACCCGTTCACGATCACTCGCAACACCTGGGCGGCGACGCCGCCGGCCGCAGCCGCCGTGGATCCTGCCGTTCTCGCGCGGCAGGCCGTGGATCAGATGGTGCTGCGTGGTCCGGAGATCGGGATCACGCCGAAGCCGGGCGGTATGGGGCTGGTCGGGATGCCGGTCTACCTGTGGACGGAGCGGGGCCCGGAGACGTACGGGCCGAATGTCGCGTCCGCTTCCGCGGGCGGGGTCACGGTGACCGCGACGGCGAAGGTGAAGCGGATCGTCTGGCAGATGGGTGACGGGAAGACCGTCACCTGCACCACCCCCGGTACCCCCTACAAGCCGTCGTACGGCACGAAGTCGTCGCCGGACTGCGGTCACCGCTACGCCAGGCCGTCGACGGCCGGCGCCGGGGCGTATCACGTGGTCGCGACGTCGGCCTGGACGATCGACTGGCAGGCCACGACCGGGCAGTCCGGTCAGCTGAGCGAGTCCCGGCAGAGCGCCGTGGACATCCGGGTCGGCGAGCTCCAGGCCGTCGGCAGCTGAAGCACCCCCGTCGGTTCCAACGAAGAAGGCGAGAGATCGTGAGCAAGACGGCTGTTCCGGCCGGCCCGGGCCAGGTGCCCGCGCAGCCGACGCACTCCCAGGTCCCGGGCGCGGCGGTCGGCTTCCGTTCCCGCCGGCGGCGTCCCGGCATGTACGCGTTGGCGATCGCTCTGATCGCGGCGGGTGGGGGTGGTGGGTTCCTCGCCTTCCAGGCGACGGGCGAGCGGACCCCGGTTCTCGCCGTGGCCAAGGGCGTTGAGGCCGGGGATGTCATCAAGGACTCCGACCTGATCGAGGCGGCGGTCCAGCTCGATCCGGCGTTGAAGCCGGTCCTGGCCTCCGAGCGGGAGAAGGTGGTCGGCAAGCGGGCCTCCGTCGCCCTGACGCCGGGCGCTCTGCTGACACAGGGCCAGGTCACCACCCGCACGCTGGTCAAGCCGGGGGAGCGGCTGGTCGGTATCGGGCTGAAGGCCTCGCAGATGCCTGCGAGCCGCCTCTCGCCCGGCGACAAGGTCTTGGTCGTCTCTACCCCCGCCGACGGGCAGATCCCTGGAGAGAAGACCGGCGAGGGGGCCGGCCCGCAGCAGATCGCTGCCCGGATCGTACGGGTGGGGGAGCGGCAGCAGACGACCGGCGAGCAGGTCGTCGACGTCGCGGTGCCCTCGCAGTTCGGGCCCGCGCTCGCGGCGCAGGCGGCGACCGGGAACGTGGCTCTGGTCGTGGACGGGCCGGGGGAGTCCTGATGGCCGTGATCACACTGGTCGGTCTCCCGGGCGCTCCGGGGGTGACGAGTACGGCGCTTGCGCTGCTGCGGACCTGGCCGCTGGAGGGGGGCCGGCGTCTGGTGCTCGCGGAGTGCGACCCGGACGGCGGAGCCGTCCTGCCCGGCGCACTGCAGAGCGCGGTGGTCGCCGACCGGGGCCTGCGGAACCTGACGGAGTCTTCCCGTACGCAGGATCTGGTCACCGCGTTCTGGCCGCAGCTGATCGCTCTGGAGAACGATGAGAAGCGGTCGGAGCGCAACCGGCTGCTGCTGCCCGGGCTGACCGCGATGCACCAGGCTTCCAGCCTGGCCCCTGTGTGGGGGCAGCTCGCTGACCTGTTCACCGGGATCGAGGCCCACGACCACGATGTCATCGTCGACCTCGGCCGCGCCGGTGCGTTCGGCCCGGCCGGAGTTCTCGCGCTGCGCGCGGACACCGTCTTGGTGGTGATGCGCGGAACGCTGCGGAGTATGCACGCCGCCCGCTCCCGCATTCAGGCGCTGGGCACCCTGATGGACGGCGACTCCGGCCAGGGGGCGGGGGCGCTCGGGATCCTCCTCATCCGCCAGGGACCGTACGGGCCGCGTGAAGTCGAGGACGAACTGGGCGTACGGGTCGTCGCCGGGCTGCCTTACCGGCCGGAGGAGGCGGCCGTGCTGTCCGACGGCGCGCCTGAAGGCCGCGGCTTCATGACGGGCAAGCTGATGGGCGCCGCGCGGGACGCGTCGAGTCCGATCCGGCAATCAGTCGCCTCCCGGCGCGCTCGGGTCACCTCCCCGTTGCAGCAGCGTCTGTTGAGGGGAGTGCCCGGTGCGCGCTGACCCGATGTACCCCGTAGCTGTCCCCCCGCCCGCCAACCCGCCCCAGGTTCCGGCTCGCGCTCCCGGCCCGGGCGCCGCCGTACAGCCGGGCCTGACGGCCGCGGCGTTCGCTGCGCGGCACGGTGGGCAGGCCGCCGCCCCGGCGATGGTCAACCCGCTCGCCTTACCGCAGGTGCGGGTCGACGCCCGCGCGGCCGGTGAGATCAAACGCCAGGTCAACGACTTACTCCTGGCCGAGGCGAAGATGAACCGCGCCCTGGTCGGCGCGGTGCGTGAGCACCGGGCCCGGGCGCTGATCAACGAGCGGGTCGCGGTGTGGGGCGACGCGGCCCGTACCTCTCGTACGGTCACGGCCGGCGAAGAGCAGCAGCTGGCCGCGCTCGTCTTCGACATGCTCTTCCGCTCCGGCCGTCTGCAGCGCCACCTCGACGACCAGCGGGTGGAGGACATCTGGATCAACGGGCACGACCGGGTGTTCCTCAAGTACAGCGGCGACAGTGAGCCCGTCGCGGCCGAGCCGGTCGCCGAATCGGAGGAAGAGCTCCAAGAGCTGGTACGCGACCTGATCCGCAACAGCGGGCAGTCCGGCCGGACGTTCTCCACCGCGTCTCCCGACGCCGCGATCCGCCTGCCTGACGGGTCCCGGCTCCAGGCCCTGCACCCGGAGATCACCGGCGCACGGACGTTCGTCACGATCCGCCGCCACCGCCTGCAGAACGCCACCCTCGACGACCTCGTCACTGCCGGCGCCATGGACACCACCGTCGCCGCCCTGCTCCGCGCCTGCGTACGGGCCCGGCGCAACGTGATCGTCGTCGGCGAGCAGTCGTCGGGAAAGACGACCCTGATGCGGGCGCTCCTGCGGGAGATCCCGCAGCACGAGCGGTTCGGCACGGTGGAGACCGAGTTCGAGCTGTGGGCCCACCAGAACGGCTACCACACGCAGGTCGTGCCGATGGAGGCCCGCGAGTCCAACGGTGAGCGCGTCGACGGCCGCGCGGTCGGCGAGATCACGCTGCTCGACCTGATGTACCGGGCCAAGCGCATGTCCCTCAAGCGCGTCGTCGTCGGTGAGGTCCGGGGCCCGGAGATCACCGCCATGATGCAGGCCCTGACCAGCGACCGGCCCGGCTCCATGTGCACGATGCACGCCTCCGAGCCGCATGTCGTCTTCGACCGCATCGCCGAGCTCTACCTCCTGGCCCGGGGCAACTTCTCCGAGCAGCTGGCCTACCGGCAGATCGCCAACGGTCTGCACTTCGTTGTTTTTATGTCCGTCGACGAGTCCGGCCCCGCCCCGCGCCGGCTCGTCAGCCACGTATGGGAGATCACCGGCATCGGCGAGAACGGCCGCCCCGCCTACAACGAGATCTTCCGCCCCGCCTCCGAGGAAGACCTGCGCGCCGCCCCGGCCGCCCCGCTCTCACCCCGCTCGCGCCGGCGCCTGGAGCTGGCCGGGTTCTCCACCCACGTCCTCGACCAGGCCGCGGCCTGGAACAGGGGGCTGTGATGGGCGCCCTGTGGTGGACCCTGTGCGGAGCCATGCTCGCCGGCGGCCTGGTGGCCGCCGCCGTCGCCACGATCGGCACCACCGCCCCGAAGGGCCAGGGCCGCATGGCTAGGTGGCGGGCGCAGTGGTCGGGCGGCCCCGACGGACCCAAGCGCACCGCCCGCCGCCGCGCCCTGCTCGCCGCCGCCTGCGCCACGACGGCCATGGTGTGGCTGATCTCCGGCGTGTTCGTCGCCGCGGTCCTCCTCGGCGGCTCCGTGATCGGAGTGCCGTGGCTCCTGACCTCAGCGACCTCCGCGAAGGGCCGGATCACCAAACTGGAGGCACTCGCCGACTGGACCCAGCGCCTGTCCGAGATCCTCCGCCTCGGCTTCGCCCTGGAACAGGCCCTGATCACCAGCCGGAAGAACCCGCCCCCGGCGATCGAGGACGAGGTCGGCGAGCTCGCCGACAAGCTGAAAGCCGGCTGGCTCCCCGTCGACGCGCTCCGCGACTTCGCAGGCCGCCTCGACGACGTCACCGGCGACAAGGCCTGCGCCGCCCTGATGCTGTGCGCGGTCGACCCCGGCCCCGGCCTCGCCCAGGTCCTGGAAGACGTCGCCGCCCAGGTCCGCGAGGAAGTCGCCGCACGCCGCCGCATCGAGGCCGACCGGGCCAAGTCCCGCACCGCGATGCGCACCATGACTCTCATCTGCATGGCCCTGGTCGTGGCCGGCTTCCTCATCCCCTACACCGCCCCGTACGCCACCCTCCTCGGCCAGCTCGTCCTCGCGCTCCTCGGCGCCGCGTTCGCCGCGGTCCTGTGGTGGACCCGCAAGCTCGCCAGCCACCAGCCGGTACCCCGCTTCCTCATCAACGACCCGCGCAGCCAGGTCGAACAGCCCGGCCCCGCCGAACCCGCGGAGGTGCCGGCCCCATGAGCCAGACCGCCCTGATCATCTGCGGAGCCGCCACCGGCGCGGGCATCGCCCTCCTCGTACGCGAACTCACGCCCTCCGCACCCCGCCTCGGGCCCGCACTGCGCCGCCTCGACCCGCCCCTCGCCCGCCCCGGCGACCAGCAGCCGAGCCGTACGAACGCCGCGGGCGCCGCGTGGGCGGGACGCCTCGCGGAACGGATGCCCGGACGGGTACCGGGCGCCGACCTCGATCTGCTCCACCAGACACCCGAGCAGTTCTTCACCAACAAGACCGCCCTCGCCCTCCTCGGCCTCCTCGCCCCGCTCGTCCCGGCCGTGGCCTGGCTCCTGATGGGCCTGCCCGTCCCCTTCTTCATCCCCGCCGCCGCCGGCCTGCTGCTCGCCGCCGCCTTGTGGTTCGTGCCCGACTGGGCCGTCGCGAGCGAAGCGGCCAAGGCCCGCACCGAGTTCGCCCACGCCGCCGCAGCCTGGATGGACCTGGTCGCCACCCGCATGGCCTCCAACGTCGCCGCCGACCAGGCCCTGGAGGACGCCGCCCGCATCGGCCACGGCTGGGCCTTCACCCGACTCCAGGAAGCCCTCCTGCGCGCCCGCACGGAGAAGTCCTCCCCGTGGCAGGCGCTCGCCGACCTCGGCACCCAGCTACGCCTGCCCGTCCTCAACGACGTCGCCGACATCATGCGGCTGTCCTCCGACGACGGCGCCTCCGTCTACGACACCCTGCGCAACCGCGCCAAGAGCCTCACCGACGAACTCCTGACCGCGGAGGCCGCCCGGGCCAATGCGGACAGCGAGAAACTCCACACCCCCGCCGCTCTGCTCGCCGTGATCGTCATGATCGCGATGGCGTTCCCGGCGGTCCTCAACATCTTCTCCATCTGACCCACAGCGACCGCACCACCCGAAGGGGGAACCCACCTCATGAAGACCAGCCCGATGCTCCGCGCCCAGGCCGCCGTGACCACCCGCGCCTGGACGATCCGCGTCCGCCTCGAAGAACGCCTCCAGGAGGTCAAGGCCCGTGGTGACCGCGGCGACAGCCCGATCTCCACCGTGGTGATCATCGTCGCTGCCGTCGCCGGAGCCGTCATCATCGCCGGCGGCCTGGCCCTCGCGTACTCGCGGGCCAACGGCAAGCTCAGCGGCATCCTCGGCGGCTGAATCCGAAAGCCCAGACGCATCGTGTTCACCGTCCCCGCCGATCGCGACAGGGGATCGTCACCGCTCCAGGTGGCGATCCTCTTCCCGGTCGTGATCCTGCTGATCCTCGCGATGGTGCAGGGCTTCCTCGTCGCCTACGCCCACAACGTCGCCGCCACCGCCGCCCGCGAAGGCGTCTCCGCGGGCCGCATGTACGGGGCAGGGGCCGGGGAAGGAGCGGCCAAGGCACGCGCAGCGCTCAACACGCTCGGCGGCGGTCTCTTCGCCGACACCCACATATCCACCACGGGCAGCACCACCGACCGCATCAGCATCACCGTCCAGGGCCGCGCGTTCTCCCTCGTCCCCGGCATGGCCGGCTGGTCGGTCAGCGCGTCCGCGTCCGGCCCCGTCGAGCGGTGGACCACCGCAGGAGACAGATGATGCGCACCACCCTCCACCGGCTCCGCCGAGCCGCACAACGAGACGGCGACCGGGGCGACGCCGCGATCGAGGCGGTGATCGTCGTCCCCCTCCTGATCGCGATCACCCTGGTCGTCATCGCCGGCGGCCGCCTCTCGCTCGCCGGGCAGAAGACCGACGCCGCCGCCCAGGCCGCCGCCCGCGCAGCCTCCCTCGAACGCACCCCCGCCGCCGGACAGTCAGCCGCCCGCCGCGCGGCCGCCGACGCCCTCGGCGAACGGAACCAGGCCTGCTCCACCACCCGTGTCACCACCGACACCAGCGGCCTGGGCGCCGAACTCGGCCAGGTCTCCTCGGTCACCGTGACCGTCTCGTGCACCGTCCCCCTGGGCGACCTGCTCCTCCTCGGCGGCGGCCCCGACGTACGCACGATGACCTCCTCCTTCACCTCGATCGTCGACGCCTACCGGGAACGCGGATGAGCCCCAAACACCCCAGACGGTGGAACTGGAAGGACGACCGCGGCGCGATCTCCCCCTTCGTCGCCATCATCACCGTCCCCCTGCTCTTCCTCGGCGGCCTGCTCGCCGTCGACGCCTTCGGCATCACCCGCGCCCACGAACGCACCGACGGCATCGCCACCGAAGCCGCCCGCGCAGCCGCCCAGGCCATCGACCCCGCCCGCGCCGTCACCGGCGAAGGCGTCGTCGCCGACCCCGCCACCGCCGCCTCCGCCGCCCGCGCCTACCTCAGCAAGGCCGGGGCCCACGGCACCGTGAGCGTCTCCGACGGCGGCCGCCGCATCACCATCCGGGCAACCGGCACCTACCGCGGCGTATTCGTCCCCAAGACCTGGACCCTCGCCGCCACCAGCTCCGCCACCCTGCTGCACGGCACCACCCGACCCGAGAAGGACTGACTGCTGATGCCCGCTCCCCGCTTTCTCGGGCGACGCCTGCTGCGCGCACTGCTCTCCACCGCCGTCCTGACCGCCCTCATGGCCGGCCTGCCCTGGCTCCTCTACGCCACCACCACCGCCGTCTGGGCCCAGGGCACCGACGCCATCGCCCACCTGTTCACCCGCCAGGACACCGGCGCCGCCTTCATGCTCGCCCTGTGCACGATCGGCTGGATCGCCTGGGCCGGCTTCACCCTCTCCGTCCTGCTGGAGATCCCCGCCCAGCTCCGCGGCCGCCGCGCCCCGACCCTTCCCGGACTGCGCCTGTCCCAGCGCGCCGCCGGCACCCTCGTCTCCGGGATCCTCGTCCTCTTCGCCTCCAGCACCCTCGCCTCCGCGACCCCCGCCCTCGCCACGCCGACCACCGCCACGACGACGGCGACGGCCGAGACCGTTCACCCGACCACGGCAGGGACTCCTGCCGAGCACGCTGAGACGGCCGGTACCGAGCGAGTAGCGGCTCCTACTTACACGGTCCGCGACGCGCGGCCGGCCGAGAGCCTGTGGAGCATCGCCGAGAAGCTCTACGGACACGGCGAGCTCTACACGAACATCGCCGACATCAACGAGGGCAAGCGGATGGCCGACGGCACCGTCTTCCACGCCGACGCCCCCATCCAGCCCGGCTGGGTCCTCGCCCTGCCCGACACCCCAACCCCCCACACCGACGCCCCCAGCCCCCCGCTCCGGCAAGCTGGCACCACGGCCTACACCGTGCAGGGCGGAGACACCCTGTGGACGGTCGCCGCCGAGGAACTCGGGGACGGCGATCGGTACGAGGAACTCTTCGAGGCGAACAAGGGAGCACGGCAGCCGGACGGCAGCCGGCTCACCGACCCGGACAAGATCCAGGCCGGCCTGACCCTCACCATCCCGCACACGACCGCCCCGTCAGAAGCTTCTGACACCCCGACCCCGCCACCCACTTCCCGCCCCGAAGACGACCGGCCCGCCGCCGACACGCCCCCGTCCAAGCCCACCCCGGCCGCCCCGGCACCGGGCTCGTCAGCCCGACCGGGCGGCGCACCCCCTCCCGCGACGCCGAAGGCACCGCCCACCGCCACCGTCGCTCCGACCGCAAAGCCGACCGTGGCCTCCCCGCCCCCGGCCTCCCCGGCGAAGCCACCCGCCCGGTCGAAGCCGACCAGCCCGGTGACAGCGGCCCCCGCCCCCACCGTGCCCGCCCAGCCCGGCGAAACCGCTCCCGACACCGCCACCCCAACCCCCGAGCGCTCGACCGGATCTGTCCCGCCCGCCCCCGAAGCGGTCGCCGACAATGAGGCCGAAGACGGGATCGGGGTCCAGGACGTCACCGCGTTCGGGATGCTCGCGGCCGGAAGCCTGCTCGTGACCCTCGGGCTCAAGCGCATGCTCCAGCGACGACGCCGCCAGCCCGGCGAACTCCCCGCGACGACCGACACCACCGCCGAGCAGACCCTGCACGCGGCCGCCGACCCGGGCAGCCTCGAACTCCTCGACCTCGCCCTGCGCACCCTCGCCCACCACGCCACCGAGCAGGGCCAAGGACTCCCGGCCGTGGCCGGCGCCCGCATCACCGCCCGCTCGGTCGAACTCCTCCTCCACTCGCCCGACACCGCCGAAGACGGCGCCGACCACACGAGCGCCCAAGCGTGCGCCCCGTTCACCGAGACGGCCCCAGGACGCTGGACGCTGGACCGCACCCAACCCCTCCTCGACGCCGACGAAGCAGCCCGCGTCCCCGCCCCCTACCCCGGCCTGATCACCCTCGGCACCGACCCCGACGACAACCACCTCCTCATCAACCTGACCCTCTCCCGCGTCCTCCTCCTCGACGGCACCCCCGACGCCGTACGCGACACCGCCCGCGTCCTCGCTCTGGAAGCCGCCACCAGCACCTGGAGCGACCACTCCGAGATCATCACCGTCGGCCTCGGCGACCAACTACCCGGCCTCCTCCCACAGAGCCGGATGCGCGCCGTCCCCCACCTCAAGGCCGCCCGCACCGACCTCGCCGAACTCCTCCTGGAACAGCGGCAGACCGCCGACGGCGACGACGCCCCCGACCGCCTGCCCTGGACCCTGGTGTGCGCCGCCGACATAGAACAGGACGAGGCCCGGATACTGGCCGACACCCTCACCGCCGCCCGCGACCTGCCCGTCGCCCTCGTCCTGCCCGCACAGGGCACCGCAGGCGCCTTCGGGGCCTTCGACGACGCCGTACAACTCGCCGTCGGAACCACCCGGACCCAGCACGTCGACGCCCTCGACGCCGACCTGATCGTGCAGTCACTGCCCGAGACCGACTACCAGGACTTCCTCGACCTGCTGCGCCAGGCAGAGGCCCCCGCCCAATCTGCCGACGGCCCGTGGAAGGCGGTCCCACCCGTCCTCGCCGACATCACCGACAACGGCGAGGCCGGCCCCGCTGCCCTGCCCTCCACGCCGTTCGCCGCCTTCACCGCCACATGGCCCCTGGCCTCCGTCCCGACGCTGCCCGCACCGGCAGCCGAACCCGAGACGATCCCAGCCCCCGCGCCCACCCTCACCACGCAGGCAACGACAGACGACCCGGCCGAAGCGACCGAGGCCGAGACCGACGCCCCGTCCAGCTCCGGCACCGCTGAGGAACCCGACGAGGCCAACCCCGCTGCCGACGTGGAAGAGCCGGCCGACACGGTCGATCTGCACGCCCCCGAGATCCAGATCCTCGGACCGGTCGCCGTCACCGGGATCGCCTCCACCGGACACGGCCCGAAACTTGCCCAGCTCGCCTCCTACCTCTACTTCAAGCCCAGCTCTGCCGACACCGTCCGCGAGGCCATGGACCCGCGCTCCCCCTGGACCAAGCCCACCCTCCAGACCCGGATCTCCCAGCTGCGCAACCAGCTCGGCACCGACCCGGACGGAGCGCTCTACCTCCCCAGGGACCGCACCGGCATCTACAAGCTCTCGCCCAAGGTCCGCTGCGACTGGGACCGCTTCACCACGCTCGCCGAACGAGGCCTGACCAAGGGACCCTCGACCGGGATCCGCGATCTGGAAGCCGCCCTCGCACTCGTCCGCGGTTACCCCTTCGGCAGTACCCCGCCCGGCTGGGCCGCCGCCCGCGTCCAGGAGATCCTCGTCCGCATCACCGACACCGCCCACACCCTCGCCACCTGGCACCGCACGGGCCCCCGCCCCGACCTCGATGCCGCCCGCCGCGCCGTACGCCAAGGCCTCGACATCGACGACAGTGCCGAACTCCTCTACCAGGACTGGATGCTCATCGAAGACCAGGCCGGCAACCACAATGGCGTCCGCGCCGCCTACGAGGCCATCCTCACCATCAACCGGCGCCTCGACGTCAGCACCGAACCCGAAACCGAAGCCATCTACGAACGCCTCACCCACCGCAGCGCCTGATGTAGCTCGGTATCCGCCCATGGCGTCCGTGAGGGGTGCGGTGTGCATGCGGCACTCGCGATAAAGAAGCCCGCCGGCGAAAGTCACGTGGGTCACCTCCCCCAGGACCCGCCCTCGGGATGTGATTGACGCGACGCCCCGGCGCTGGGCCGTATTGATCCTCGTATCATTGATTTTCATGCGAAATTGGATGTTTGGCGGCGTATACGGGACCGTTCTGGCCAGTGCGTTGCTCGCGGCGCTGCACAGCGAGGGCGAGCGATTCACGCCGGCCTACGACGCTGTGTGGATCCTGGTAACGGCACTGGCCGCGGGCCTGACCCATGGTTATGCGCACCACATGGCCACCCATCACACGGGGAGCGCGGCGGTCCGCTGGCGGCGGCTTGTCACCGCACTGGCCGAGGAGTGGCCGGTGGTAGTGGCATCGCTGCCCACGGTGCTGCTTCTCTTCCTCGCCGGGGCCGCGCACTGGGAGCAGGACCCGGTGACCACGTTCGGGCTCGGCATGAACACCTTGCTCCTAGGAGCATGGGGAACGCTGGCCGCGCTGCGCTCCGGCTACCGGCGGCGCTCCGCCGTCCTGGTCGGTGCGGCGGACGCGGCGATCGGCCTGGCGATCGCGGTCGCCAACGCCTTCATCAAGTAGCCCGCCGCGACCCCACCCCGCTTCGGCTGGAGGGGCTCTCCGCTTGCCGGTCCCGGTCGGTGCGGCAAGCCGGGTGAAGATCGGGCGCTCACCAGGCCGGCGCGGCCCGGCGCCACCCGACAGTCGCGCCCACAGCAGCCGCTCTGCCGGAGTGCACAGCTCGTGCGACCAGTCGATCGCCGTCCGCAGGGTCTGGTGCCGGGTGAGCGCGCCACGGCGTCCCGCCGTCAGCACGTCGAACCCCTCGTCCAGACGGGCCACGAGTTCCGCCAGGGGCACGGTGCGCAGCCGCACAGCGGCCAGCTCCAGCACGAGCGAGATCCCGTCGAGCCGACCCACCAGCGCCCGCAGCTGTTCCCGGTTGCCGTCGTCCACGCTGAAGCCGGGCCACGACCAACGCCGCACGCTGCGCGAACAACTCCAGCGCGTCGCCCGTCGGTAGCGGCACGATCGGCACAGTGCGCTCGCCCGCCACGTCCAGAGGCTGTCGGCTGGTGGTGAGAACGCGCACGTCGCACAGCAGCGCGCACGCGTCGAGGCCCCACCGGCCGGCTCGGTGCCCACTGAACCCCGACGGCTCAAGCCAGCGGAGCCGGAGTCACCATGGAACTCACCATGAGGAGTTACGTCTTCGTGACGGCGGAACGCACCAGGTGGGCAGCCCGCTGGTGAGCGCTGCCCCGAAGAGTGAGGGCATCCATGCCCCCGCTCGAAGGAGCCGTTGATGCCCCCTTCCTCGCCCTCCCACGGCCTCGACGAGGCTCTGGACAACCTGGCCACCGCCGCCGGGCGGTTGTTCACCGGGCAGGATCTCGATGGAGTGCAGCGCACCGACGCCACGTTCTGGCGCCCGGGCACCCGGGTACAGACGAAGAACGTCGACGCCCCCGTACGCCGATCCTCCTACCGGCCAGGCTGGCAGCGTCTCGCGATCCGACTCGGCGTACTCGCAGCGGCGGCCGGAGGCGGCTACGTATACCTGCAGCACCCCGACGGTTTTGCCCAAGCCCTCATGTACGGCAGCCCGTTTGTCGCCCTGTCCACGGCCGCCGGAGGCATCGCCTATCGGGCGGCCACCCGGGAGGGCCGCGAGCTGATGAACGAGTGGGTCGAGCCCCTGCACCAGGCGCTCGTCGGCCCGCTCGGGATCTCCGAGCACACCGCCCCCCGCAGCTACCTCCACGTTCCGGCTAACTTCACCGACGACGACGCCGAGATCCGCATCGACCTTCCGGTGGACCTGCGCTTCAAGCGCGAGGAGATCGCCGAGGTAGTCCTGCAGAAACTCGCCCTGGAGAACGCCTCCTTCTCCTGGCGGCTCGCCGGACGCGACACCCACGTCACCATCAGAAAGAAGCACCGCCCACCCACCGCCCTCGGCCTGGCCGACCCCGGCGTACGCGACCTCCTCGCCTCCAGGCCCGAGTCCGCCCCGCTGATCGGCCTCGGCGCCGGCGGCAAGACCGTCTCCGTCGACCTCGACCACGACTCCCCGCACGTCCTGATCTCCGCAGGCACCGGCGGCGGCAAGTCCACCATCCTGCGCACGATCGCGAGTCAATTCCTCCACAACGGCGCCCAGGCCCACATCCTCGACTTCAAGCGCATCAGCCACACCTGGGCCCGCGGCATCCCCGGCGTCAACTACTGCCGCGACATCGCCGAAATCCACGACGCCCTACTCCATCTCGGCGCGGAGGGGCATCGCCGGATCCGGCTCGCCGAAGAACTCGGCGACGACGTCCTGGCCTCCGAACCCGAGCTGGTCGGCCCCCGCAACGTCATCCTGCTCGAAGAGATCAACGCCACCATGGCCCAGCTCAAACGCTACTGGGAAAAGATCCGAGAGAGCGGCGACCCCAAGACCTCGCCCGCGATCGACGCACTCGCCGAGATCCTCTTCATGGGCCGGCAGGTACGCCTCCACGTCCTGCTCGTCGCCCAATCGGCCACCGCCCGTGCGCTGGGCGGCCCGGAGATGCGGGAGAACTTCTCCACCCGCATCCTCGTCCGCTACACCCTCAACGCCTGGCGCATGCTCGTCCCCGAGGTCCACCCCGCCCCGAAATCGACCCGGCACCCCGGCCGCGTCCAAGTCGTCCTCGGCGGCACGGCCCGAGAGACCCAGATCCTCAACCTCTCCGAAGCCGAAGCCCGCGCCTGGGCCATGGCCGGGAGCCCGGGCAACGGGCAGCCGATCACCCTTCGGAAGGCGGCGACCGAACCTGACCCCGGCGAACAACACCCACCTCACGCGCGGGAGGGTGAACCGGACACAGGGGCGCAGCCGCCTGAGGACGAGCTGGTCTCACTGCGCGAAGCTCAGAGGAACCTAAACGTTGTCACCCTTGCCGCGCTGCGCTGGGCCCGCGCCAACGACCCCGAGTTCCCGACGCCAGCCGGCAAACGAGGAACGGAGCTCCTCTACCGTGTCGGCGACCTCCAGCGCTGGGCACGCAATCGCCCCCGCGCGGCCAGCTGACCCGACTGCAACCACGCGGTGCTCGCACGGGCCTGCTGCTCATACGCTGATCAGTTCAGGCTCCCCGCACGGCAGGCCTTCGTGACCTACGCAGTAGCACGACGGGGGCCGTCCTGGAGAGGACGGCCCCCTACGCGCTGCTGCGTTGCTACAGAACGCCGGAGGCGACGGCGTCGACCGCGGCGGTGAAGGCGGCCGGCTCGAAGGTGAGGACCGGTCCGCCCGGCGCCTTCGAGTCTCGTACGCCGACGACGGCGGGTGCGCTCGTGTTGACCTCGACGCACTCGTTCTGCGCGGCGCTTGCCGATGCCTTGAACCAGGCGTCAGCGGCGAACTGGGCGGGGGGCTTGGCGGCGTTCATGCGTCGTACTCCGATCGTGCGGTGGTGAGCAGGTCCAATGTGCGGCCCTTGTCGGCCGCCTGGCTGCGCAGGTCATCAAACATGATCTTGTAGTCGGTGACATCGGCGGGGTCATCGAGGTACATACCGCGGCGGTGGAGTTCGAGGTAGACCACCGACATGCTGTTGACCGGCTCGGCGACATCCTCCCGGCCGAGGATCAGGAAGTGCCCGCCGCTGCCGGCGTCAGGGGCTCCGACGTCGAAGGGGAGGACCTGGACCCTGACCCGGGGGCGCTCCGCGAGGTGTCGCAGGTGGTCTATCTGCTCGGCCATCACCGCCGCCGAGCCCACCCGCCGCTTCAGTACGGCCTGATCAAGGATGATCGTCAGTCTCATGTCTTCGCGGTCGAGGATCTGCTGACGCCTCATCCGGGCCTCGACCCGGGCGTCGATGACCGCCGCGTCCGCCCGCGGATCCTGCTGCTCGTGGAGATGACGGGCGTACGACGGGGTCTGGGCAAGGCCGGGGACGAGCGACGTCGCCCAGACATACTCGTATTCCGCGATCTCCTCGAAGGCGTGCAGCGCGTTCAGCCAGGGCGCCGCCTGGGCGTTGTCCATCCACCAGCCGTCGGACTGGGACCGGGCGAGCTCGACAAGGATCTCGGTCTGATCGGCGGTCGCGCCGGCGGCCTTCGCGATGGCCCGCAGGGTCGGGATCTTGAGGGCGCTGCGGTCCTGCCACATGAGGTACCGGTTGACGGTGCCGGAGGACACCTCGGCGGAGCGCGCTACGTCGCCCTGCGTCAGCCCCTGGGCGTCCATGAGTTGCCGGAGTCCGCGGGCGATCTGCATCCGACTGGCGGGCCCTGCCGCTGTTCCCCGTGTCGCCATGTCCACCCCTCTGCCTGAGCCGTAGCGCGGTTTTCCGGCATGTGCTCGATCAACATCCGCAGGGTACGCGGCAGTCGCCATCGTGTGGTCCTCGCTCAAGCTTGTCCCCGAGAAGGGGGAAGTTCAGCTATTTGGGTTCCCGTCATTGAAATTCAATGGCAGTGTTTCAAGTAGCACCTGGGCGTGTGCGGTGAATCACGCATCGTGACCGTAGGTGCAATCCCTGCTGAGCCATCGGACACGAGGGGACCGACGCACCCATGACCGCACGAAGCGCGACGTCGGCAGACATCCGAGCCGACGTGCACGACCCTTCCGGCCTCACGGCCGACCAGCGCGACCAGTTACACGCCCAGACCTGCGCGGCAGGCTGCGGCTCGCCCCACCTCACCCGCGACGGCGGATACGCCTACGTGCACTCCGGAGCCGAAGGCGCCCGGCTCGGCTACGCGGTGCGGGTCTGCGGCAACTGCCCGACCCTTTGGAGGAGCTCATGAAGCGCGACGCCTCCGACTTCGGAGCCCACTGGCTGGCCACGGCCCACCATTCGACATGGGCGGTCTGGGACGAGTGGTTGCACGGCACCTACGCCCTCTTGCCCGTCGGCGCATTATGGGACGTCATCGCCATGCCGCAGCACCAGCTGACCGGCGCCGCCGAGCACCGGCGCGAGGCGTGGACGCAGGTCCCGATCCTCGCCGACCTCGGCGCCGGGTACGCCTACGTGTGGGTGCCCACGGGCACCCACACGACGTGGGACGTTCCCGGCACCACCGCCCTCGGCCCGCCGTGGTGGATCGCCGCCCCCCGGCCGGGCGGCCCACAGATCCCCGAGCGTCGGTGGGTACAGGCCCCGAGCTTGCGCCCTCGGCTCATGAACCCCGACGCCCTGAGTGACGCTCTGCGTGCCGCGTCGGCCGCCGGCACCGGGCGGGAGGCCGCATGATGGGCGCTCTCTCCCGCCGCCTGACCTGGGTGCCCCCGGAGGGCATCCGGCCCCCGGGTGGCACACAGGTTCCGGCCGATACAGCCCGCCCCGCCCGCCTCCGGCAGACACTCCACTTCCCCGCTGACGGCCGCAGCACGCCCCGCAGAGTCGGGTTCACGACGGGTGTCGCGTTCGGTACCTGGGGTCTGTCCGCCGAGGACGTCGAGCGACTGACCCTCCTGGCCCGCGAACTCACCGAACACATCACCGACCAGGCCGTGAGCGACCGCGTGATCGTCGTCTCGGACTACGCCGACGGACACGCCACGATCACCGTGATCGCGCTACAGGGACACGCTTGCGGGGACCTCGACCCCCGCGGCCTGACGCACGTCGAGACGCACGATGAGACCGGCGCCGCCCAGCACGGCATGGGCCCCAGTGCCTACGTGCGGGTCAGGGCGGTGCGGCCGTGATCCACTGCGAGACGTGGGCCGGGACGCTGGCCGACCCGTACATCTGGCTCCTGGCGCGCGATGTCGCCCCGACGTCGGCGGGTGCAGTGCGGCGGCTGACGGCGGCGGCCGAGCGGCTGGCCGATCGCCTCGACGACAACCCCGACGACAACCCCGACGACCCCCGTCCGTTTCCCTCGGCCACCTTGCGCCTCTGGGGCGAGGACCGGATGGGGCACGAGGACGTCGCCCATCGGCTCAGCACCGGCGGGTACGCCCCAGAGGCGGTGAGCATCACCGGCCCCGGCTCCGTCCTTTATACCCTCGCCGCGATGCCCGCCGTCGGGTGCGTGTGCCTGCCCAGGCCGCTGGCGGCCATGGCCCCGGCCCTGGTGGGCGGGTGGTTCGCATGATGCCCCCAGCGGCGGCTGACGTGCTCGCGATGGCGGGCGAACAGGTGCTCACCGCGGCACGGTCCGTGTGGGCGGGGGCCGATGTGCTGCCGGGTCCGGTGACGCCGAGCGTCACCAGCTACGTGCAGCGCCTCACCGTCGACGGCCGCGACCTGTATGCGAAGGCGTCCGTCTGCGGGGTGTCGCTGGTGTCGGTGCTGCGCGGGGCGTGTGGTGACCTCGGCACCGTCCGAGCTCGTCAGGCCGCCTATCTGGTCTCGCCCGGCTCACTCATGGAGCGCGAGGCCGCGCAACTGCGGGCCCTGGCCGGGCCCGCCGGACTCTGCACAGTCCCGCTCGCCGGGTATGCCCGCGGAGTGCTCTTCACCGAGCCGGTGGCCGGGCCGACGCTCGCGGACCTGATCGAGGCCGAGCCCGGCCGTACGCGCGAGTTGCTCGGCCTGGTCGTGCGGGACGTCGCCGAAGGTCTCGCCCGCGAGGGTGTCGCCGAAGCGGTGGAGAGCGCGCCGATCCGCGAGCGCGGCATCTCCGGTACGTTCGCCCGCAAGTTCAACGGCCTGAGCGGCGGGTTCTATCTGCGGCAGACCGGGCACGGTGAGGTCCTCGACACGGTGGTGGCCCGGCTGCGCCGGTCCCGCCGGGTCCCTTCCACCCCGGCCGGGAGGGTCGTCTTCGGTGACCTCAAGCCGGAGCATGCGACCTTCCCCGTGGAAGGCGGCCGGCCGGTGTATCTCGACCCCGGGCTGATGCGCGGTCACGAGGTAGCGGACACGGCCAAGCTCGTCTCGCGCATGGTGCTCGGGACGGTCGCGGGCCGGCCGGCCGCCGCCGTCGTGGTCCTGTCCGGGCTCGACTCGTTCGTCAGGGCGTCCGCCCGCCGCCTGCCCGCCGACGAGCGGACCGGGTGGCTGCGCGAGCTCGTGATTCTGGTCCTCATGGACACCCTCAACATCCTGACCACCTACCTCACCGCCCCGGCCGACCTGCCGCTGTCCGCGCACGCGGCCGGGGCGAGGGACCGCGCCCGCCACGTCGCGGACCTCCTCGACCACGCCACGGCCCCGCTCGCGGCCACCGAGGACCCGGCGACCTGGTGGCGCCTGTATCTGACCCGCGTACGAGAGGCGGTAGCCACATGAGGATCGGACTGATCGGAGCCGGAGCGGTCGGGCAGAGCGTCGGCGCGCTCCTCGTCGCCTCCGGCTGGTGCAGCGAACTGTTCGTCGCCTCCGGGACGGAGGCCAGCGCCCGCGGACTCGTCACCGATCTGGAGGACCTGACCCAGGTCACCGGGTCCCACGTGCGGGTCACGGTCACCGCCTCGGCGGCCATGGGTGTCTGCGACGCCATCGTGCTCTCCCCTCGATCCCCCTTCACCAACAGGGCCCGGCGGGATGTGAGGATGGCCGGGCTCACCGCCAACGCGCCGCTCATCGTCCACCTCGCCCGGCAGCTCGCCGGCTACGCCGGCGTCGCCGTCATGGTCACCAACCCCGTCGACGTCCTCGCCCGGCTCTTCGCCGAGCGGAGCGGCTGCCGGCGGGTCGTCGGCATCGGCGCGGCGACCGACACCGCCCGCTACCACCTCACCCTCGCCCGCCATCTCGGCGTCCCGGTGGGAGCGGTCCGCGGGCACGTGATCGGCGAGCACGGCGATGCCGCCGTGATCTGCGCGTCCACCACCACCGTCCACGGCGAGCCCGTCACTGTCCCTGTGCAGCAGGTACGCGCCGAGCTCGCCGCCCGGCCCCGCCGGATCAGCGACGGCATCGGCCGTACCCGCCTCGGCCCCGCGGGCGCCGCCCTCGACGCCCTCACCCACAGCCTCGGCCTCACCGACGGCATGACCGAGGTGTCCGTCCGTCAGGAGACGGGCGTCTGGCTCGGGATGCCCGTGCACTACACCGACGGGACCCCGGCCCTGTGTCCACCGCCGCTCGACGACTCCGAGTCCGCCCAGCTCACGGCGGCCACGGAGAAGCTCGACACCGCCTACCGACTCATCAAGGAGATCTGACCCGCATGGGCGCCGTACGTATCACCACCGCCGACGGCCAGGCCGTCACCGTCACCAGCACGACCGACACCGTCCCCAACTGGGCCACCCGCTACCTCGGCAGCTGGTGGAGTGCCGAGCCCACCACCCAGATCGACGGGCCGACCGTCTCCGCCGACCTCGACGAGGCCGAGCTGATGGCCCTGGCCGACGTCGTCGAGCAGGGCGACGCGGAGACCGTCGAGTACGCCGGCGCCGAGCTCCTCGTCGTCCGGGACGGCCAACTGGTCACCGCCGTCCAGGAGGACCGGTCGCTCGCCTACCGCTGGGACGAGGAGTGGAAGCTGCTGCGGATCGTCGGCACCGACGAGACCGAGATCGCCACCGCCGCCGCCCGCCTCGCCCGCGAACTCCTGCGCGCCCAGCTCCTTGACGACGGCTGGGCCATCCTCCACGCCTCCGCCGTTACCAGCACCGACGGCGACGGCGCCACGATCCTCACCCTCGGCGACAAGGGCGCGGGCAAGACCACCACGGCCCTCACCCTCGCCCGCGCCGGCCGGCAGCTCCTGGCCAACGACCGCGTGTTCGCCCGCGTCGACGATCACGGCGTGGTGCAGGTCCTGCCCTGGCCGTCCGCCGCGGCGTTCGGCTTCGGCCTCCTCGACGCGCTCGACCTCTTCGAGACCGTCCGCACCCGCCTCGCCTCCGGCGAGCAGATGCACCCCACCCAACACCAGACCGTGACCGACGCCCTCCTCGCCGGACGCCGCGAGCCGCTGTGGAAGGCAAATGGCAAGGGGGAGCTGAAGCCGCAGCTGTGGCCCGACCAGCTCACCTCATGGCTGTCCATGCCGCTCGCCAACGAAGGCCACGCCGTCGGCATCCTCTACCCGCAGATCACCGCCTGCGCCGCGCCCCGGCTCACCGAGAGCATCCGCGGCGTCCAGCCCGGCGACTTCTTCGACGAGACGACCGAGGACCGATACCCCGACATCTTCGGCCTGCTGCCCACCCCCGGCGACCACACCGTCCTGCGCGAGCACCTCGACGCCCTGTCCCACCAAGGCCTCGTCATGAGCCACGACCCCGCCGCGAACGCCACCGTCCTCAAGGAGGCCGTAGCCCGCCTCGGCGGCTGACTCCCTCGAACCGGCCGGTCCGTACCCCATAGCGGACCGGCCACCCAGCCTGGCACCCGACAAGACACCACCACCGGCGGTCCGCCCTGCGTGCACCCCGCGACACCACACCCCACAGCGGTGCGCGGCCGCCGGCAACCAGGCCGCGCGCCGCCACGAGGTACGGCGGCCGGACCCACCCCGGTGTCCGCGCCGCACGGAGGTTACGGGGCCGCCCTGATTCCGATGTCAGGGTTCACCGCCACCCCGCGCTCGAACCCTGACATCGGGTTCGTTCCACATCGTGCTGCTCATAGAAAGGAATCAGAAGGCTATGAACGTGAATGCCCGTCAGGCCGAGGGGAGGAGTGACATGCGTTCTCCTGACCCCCGACACGATCAGCGCCTGGAACCAGGCGCTGGGGGAGACCACCAGATGAGCCACGGCACCCTCGTGCACGACCCCACCGGAACCATCGCGGCCGACATCCCGCTCGACCGGGACCGCCTCCAGGAGGTGGCCGCTGCGGTGCTTGGATGGGGGCAGAGCGAAAGCACCCCGCCGCCGCCGGACATCGAGCTGGCGACCCTCCAACTGGCCGGCTACACCCACCTCCTCGTCAGTGAAGTCCACGAGGCTCTCCAGCGCCTGGCCGTCGGTCATCCGGTACGGCTCCGAGGCGCGGTCACCTGCGACGAGGCCGTTCGACGGCTGACGTCACCGGCCTTGGGACGCCCGGGCGGCAGCCTCGGCCGAGCTCAGAAGCAGGCCCGTCTCGTGCAGGCACTCCACACTGCGCTCGACGACGCCCGCCACCACGTGAACGGAGCGCACCCACCTCCTTGGGCGCAGCAACCCTGCACAAGGGCGGGTGACTCGGTAGGGACGATCGTCGATCGAACTCGATCAGAAGCGACCCTCGCCCCTCCATCTTTCGGAGTTCTCTGATCTCAGGGGGAGAACAGGGTCAGGTGGGCCGTCAAGGAGTCGAAAGGCGCGCATCCCACGCGTTGCCTCCAGAGCGAAACCGGAGAACGACTCACATGACGTGGTCCATGGACTGGGCTGGCCTCGTCCCGGCCGCCGCAGCCGTTGTGCAGATCGCAGCCGTCGCGGTGCAGGCGTGCTGGGACCGGCGGCGCGCGGCGTCCACGACGCAGCACCACGACGGTGCCCCCTGCCCCGCATGTGCCGAGGACTCAGTGACCGTCACGGCCGGAATCACCGTCCAGGTGAGCGTCGTCGCACCGATGCCCCACTCGCCCTCGGTGATCGTGAAGGTGGGCAGGAACGGGACCATGCTGCCGCGGGCGAAGGAGCACGGCCGGTGGTAGCAGGCGAGGCTCCTCAGGAGTCCCCCGAGGCCGAGGAACCAGACCTCGCCCAGCGTCTGGCCGCCTCCTACAAGACCTTCCTGGCCGCGGAGACGCTGATCCTGCGCAAAAGGACGGGCGGCAAGCTCACGCGCCAGGCATGCCGGGATGTGGCTCACGAGGCATTCATGCGGGTGGCGGACAAGGTCCTGTCCGGTGAACTCGGCCCGGAGACCAACCTTCCGGGCTACCTGCGGACGACCTCACGGAACCTGGCGACGGACGTACTGAAGGCACACAACCGCCTCGCCCTCCTGGACGAAGCACTCCTTCCGACCGTGCCGGCTCAGGGGCAGCCCTTCGAGGCCATCGAGCCCATGGAAGAGCTGGTCCTTCCCACGATCGACGCCATGCCACTGACACAGCCCCGGAAAGTCGTGCAGTTCCAGAGCCAGGGCCTGAGTGATGCGCAAATCGCCGAGACCCTGGGCATAACTACCGATCGGGTCCATAAAGACCGGCACACCGCCGTGTCCGAACTGCGCGACAGACTCGCCGCGCACATCCGGAACGGCCACCGAAAGAAGACGCAACACGGGGGGAAGGACAGGTGACGGATGTGAGCCTCAACGAGGACAGTGGCGGTCGCCCGGTGCCCGAAGGGCCGGCCGAGCTACTGACGCTCGTGACCCGGCTCTCCGGGCCGCCGGACTTCTGGGACCGCCCCCAAGGCGACTTCGGTCCCCTGACGCACCTGTACGAGCTCGACACCGGGCAGCGCTCACGCGCCAACTCGATGTACCGGCTCGGCTCCAAAGCTCTGCTGCGCCGTGAGCTGGCCACCGCGGCCGACTGCCTCGGCGAAGCCGCCTCGGCCGGGCACCCCGGTGCCCTGTTCCGGCTCGCCGTCGTCGTCTTGCGGGCGAGCGAGGAATGGCGAGACGAAGCGTGGTTCCTCGTCGAGGAGGCCGCCAGGCACGGCCACGGCGACGCCCGCCGTCTACTCAAAGCCACCGGCGACAACCTCGCCGACGCATCGGCCGCGGCACTCGTAGAGGACCCGCTGTTCATCGACGAGATCAGCCACCAGCTCTCCTCAACACATCACCCGGCCTCGCCCGGCACCCCGCGATCCCAGGCCACCGCCGGCCTCCAGCCCGCCCGGCCCCACAAGCCCGACACGGAACAGTCCGGGGCCGACGAAAGGCCCTCCAGGCCAGGCCTCGTCCTCGTCCCGGCTCCCGTCCTGCCCACGCCATACGGGCCGACCCCAAGGCCAGAGGCCTCACCCGAACTGGAACGGCCCCGTCTGACAGCTCTGACGGGGGGACTGTCCCTTCACGTGCCTGACCTTCAACTGCCGCCCCGGCTCGCTGCCCCGGCGCCCGGTCTGGGCAGCAGCGAGCCGTCCTGGTCGGCGAGCGCGCTGCGGCCGGCGGTGCTGACCGACATGGCCCGCCACAGCAACACCCCCGCCGTCGTCCCCGCCCGCTGGCAACTCACTCAGCGGGCCCGCGACATGCTCATGCTCGTCCACACATCCGACGGCATCGACACAAGAGCGCTAGCCCGCCGGGCCCGGATCCCCTTGGACATCGCCGCAAGGATGCTCAACTGGCTCGCCAAGGAAGGCTTCGTAGAGTCCCGGGACACCGTGCACTTCCCCGGCCCACTGATGACCCTGGCCACGGGCAACGACCCCGAGCAGACCTTGCTCAAGGACACGATCGGCGCGCTCCGCGACGAGCTGGCCGCAGCCGTCTACGTCAGCACCTACACCGACGGGGAGATCACGGTCAGGGAATCCGCCTTCAGCACGACAGCCCCTCCCGTCGACGAATGGGCTCCGTTCCGCGACACAGCGCACGCGAGCGCCGTGGGCAAGAGCCTGCTGGCCCAGCTCGACTTCCACGGCCGCATGGACCACCTCATCCGCTACCCATCCGTCGCCCTCACCGACCGGACCATCACCAGCCGCCGCGCCCTGATCGAAACGCTCGACGCCCCAGGCCCGCACTCGGCCCAGTTCGACCTCCTGGAATACTCGGAGTCGGCGATGTGCGTGGCCTACTCACTCGGCCTTCCCGGCCGAGCCTCCAGCGTTGCCCTGTCCCTGCCGGCCGGGGAACACCACCGCCTTGTCGACTCCGCGCGCATCCTCAGCCAGCGCGCCACCGGGATCCTCCTCGCACACCTGCTCGCCGACGACATGCACCCCGTCGCCAGCCCCACAACCGCTTCCGAGTCCCGGCCGACCTCGCCCTCCACCGCGCCCGCAGTACGGCCCGCGGCACCCGGCCAAGTCGGGCCGGACGCCACGGACTCCGCGCCGTCCGCGACGGTGCCCACCGGCGCTCACGCAGCGGTCAAGCCCAGTAGTACAGCGCAACCTGAGCTGAGCAGGAGGGCAGGGTGATGAGACACCCGGTGGCCGCCATACCTGGGGTCCTGTGTGACTGCGCGACGTGCTGCTCCCGCTCCTGAAGGACCCCGCCCATCAGCAACCGACGGCCCAGGCGGCGTGCCGCCCGGCCAGCCGGACGCTGGCGCAATGCCCGCTGACTTTGTCGTCGACAGCCCTACGGGCGGCACGCTGGCCCCACGGCAGACCCAGCCGTGAACGTGGCCCCGCGGGCTTCCTCTCGCAGGGGCCACTCGCGTTAAACCGACAGGCCGACATGCCCGCGAAGCGCACGATCAGGTCCTCGATCTCCTTCTCTGAGTCGAGGTCGACGAGTTCGTTGTCGACGGGCTGCTTGCCGAACGCCGGGGCGCCGAAGACATACCCGCCCTGCTCGCCCTTGAACACTGAGCGGCCGACACTGGGCAGTTGGGCGGGGACGTTCAGGTTGGTCATGAACCGTACGTCGAAGCTGGCGTGCCTTTACGAGAAGCCGAATTACGGTGTTTCAGGGGGCTACACCTATGTGGAGAGCGGTTCCCTGCTCAATCTCAGCGATGTCGGCGGTGTCCAGTCGGTGAGGTTGGTGGCTTCGCTCCGGGACTGTGAGCCGCCACCTCCGCCACCGCCTTTTCCTCACTGGACTACGGAGACAAGGGACCGAAGTCCGTCTTCAAAGCCCTGGCCAGCGCGGCCACTGTCGCCTCCGACGGGACACGGGTGCCGTTTAGCGCCTGACTGACGGTGGTGCGCCCCAGACCGGATCGCAGCCGCAGCCCCTCCACGCTCAGGCCACGCTGCACTCTGAGCGTGCGCAGCCGCGTCGCCAGCTGATCCAAGGGACTGTCGTCCATGTCCCGCCCTTCACCGAGGTCAGTACGGAGCTCCGCCTCGAAATTCTCTTCCCGAGGAACCCATCGGCACAGGTGAAACCCGAATCCGGCCGACATGGAACTGCTCGAACGGGACGGTGCAACCTGGCGTGCTGTGTTCGCCGCCGTTCGACATCGGCTGAACGAACTCCCGTGAACACCGGCCGCGAAACCTTCGACCACGCCAGCAACCCGTCGTCCACTGGGAGCCTGCCGTGGTCCTCGCCGTCCTCCTGCTCGCCGTCACGATCATCATCGTCATCGCCCTGCTCGCTGCCGCCGGCGCGGGCAAACTAGCCCGCCTCGACGGCGCCACCTACCCCACGGCACTAACCCGTGCAGCCGTCGCCTTCGCCACGGTGCTCACGCTTGCGGCGGCCGCCGCCACTGTTCTCACCGACGTGTGTTCTGACCTGACCTGGTGACCTGAGCTCGGCCGGCCCTCCCAGGCTCACATCGACACTCGCCACGAGCGTGGAGCTTCGGCCGTCGTGAGCAGTCTGATGACCAGGGACGGGTGTGGCTCCCTCCCATAAGACGCCTACACCACCACACTCACTGCGCCGACCGAGCTGCTGACCGCACACTCCACCGGTCGCCTCGGGACTCCGAGGCTGAGGGGGGGGGGAGTTCGGCTCAGGAGCGTGGTAATCGGGTGGGCGGGCTCGGAAGCACTGCAAGATCCTCCGAGACTGCCGCCAGCGCAGGACCGGCCTCCACCACGCGGCCCAGGCCGTCGCTCACATGCCCAACCTCGCCCTCGCGGCATGACCAGCCCGCCACGACCCCGACCCTGACCTGCCCAAACACAACCTTCGGCAACACGCTTTGGTTGGACCCCCGCGCGGTAGGTGCGAACGCTGTCATCGTGTCCTCCGTAGCGTCTTGTACATGCCTCGAAGTGAACCCAGCAAGGCCGATCAGGAGTTGATCCGGCATGCCCGCGCGCAGGGCTATGCGGTCAGCGCGAGTCAGCTTGAGCGATGGCGTCGGCGCGGCCTGCTGCCGCAACCGACACGTGTCTACCGCGGCCGGCACGGTACCGCGTCGGTGTACCCGGACGGGACAAGTGACCTCGTCTGTGCACTCGCCCGGCACAGAGTTCCGGGACGGCGGAGCGATGACCTGGCACTGCTGGCGTTCTTCGACGGCGCCGACGTCCCCGAAACGGCACTCAAACTCGCCATCGCACGCACGTACTTCAACAGCCGCCTCCGCCACGAAAACGTGATCGCCCAGGCCGCGGCACGGGTTCCTGAAGGATGGGAGTCAGTGCTCGGCAAGGAGTACGAGGCAGCGGAAGCCGAGGCCCGGACCGAGCTGGCCAAAGGCGGACGGGCGGTGCGCCAGATGAGGATCAACCTGCGCCGCCTTCCGGACCTCGCAGGTGCTCCGCAGCGAGACGTCGACGACCGGCTTCTCGGCGTCCTCGTGGGACTGAACAGGTTGCGCTTGCCCGAGGAAGATCACGAGTTCATGGCTGACCTATCAGCAGCGCTGGCCTTTGACTGTGCCCAGGACGACGATGACGTTTTTGCCGTATGGGAGTACGCGGCCATCTCTCACTCGTCGCAGATGGCCCGCTATGCGGAGACCTCACCCGAAGAGCGTTTCGATTTGCTTCTGGAGGCGAGCCGGGAAGAGCTTTGCAGCCTCAGGGAAGAGGTACGGACAGCCGTCGACCAGATGTGGCACCGAGCGACCGGGGGCCTGGAGCCTGAAGCAGACCTTTTCCGCCCCTCGATGGCCCGGAACTCGGCCGGCATGTTGATGGAATGGATGAGCGCACGACAAGTCCAGCCAGGGAAGGTCTCTATGGCAGACCGCTACTTCCTGAGTCTCGGCCATCTCGAGCTGTGCTGTCTTGCCGCCGAGCGCAGCGCGGGCGGGGCATGGCAGCATCCCGTTGGGGAGGGCCGTGCGGGATTCATCGCCCGCACCACTGGATCCCGGCGCGGAACCTGAGCGGCGACCGCCCGCCGGCTGCTGCCCACACTGTTTCGGCGCCCCGATGAACATCTGAACGTGAAAGTCCCACCGGCAGGGAGTCGATGCTCAGCGCGTTCCGGTCGTCGATCGATCGGATATCCGAGAGCGCGCGCAGTCGAGTTCAGGCGGCCATGAGCCCGTCTGGGGCACCGAAGACACGGTCGAACGTCGAGGCACGGGTGGCGGGGACGAGGAGGTAGGGCGTGCCGGAGCCGGCGGTGGTCCGTGGGCCTTCCTGTCCGAGGCCGAGGGCGTCGTGTGGGGTGAGGAGGTCGAGGTTGTCGAAGACGTAGTAGAGGGGAATCTCGGTCCAGGCGACGAGCTGGAGGTGGGCGGTGACCGCGGCACGTTCCACGGCGTGCCGCCGGCTTGTCTGGCTGGTCATGCGGCTCTTGCAGTCGATCAGGACGACCCGCCGTCCCTGTGCGGCGATGAGGTCGGGCGTCCAGCGCAGCGAGCTGGTGGTGTGGTGCAGAGCGAGCCGTACGGGCTCGCCCATGACTCCCTGCCCCCAGGGGCTGACATGCCATCCGCGTCGGTTGAGTTCTTCGGTGACGCGCTGCTCGTGGGCGTCACCGATCGCCTTCCTTCTCTGAAAGCTCGGCATACGGGGGAGTGTGGCGCATGCGGGGCCCGACGAAACAGCAGCCGTCCTCGTGCCCGCATGCTTCGGCCACTGCCTTCCGCTGTCCGTGGTTGTCCGTGGGTGTCCGCCGGTGTCCGAGCGAGTCTCATGGTGTCTCGCTGTATCCCACTCTGTCTCGCTCGAAGTTGGCCGAATATAGGCGCCTCGTCGCACGTGAGCCTCTGTCCTGTCTCCGGTCTCAATCGTGGCGGGCGCGATGCTCCTGGGATGTCGAGCGGCGGGAGGCCTGCGCGAACGACCAGGGCACTCGCTCTTCCTGGTCGTGGTCGCTGCGCAGTCGAGCAGGGCGGCCGACCGGGACCCGGTGGAGTGGAGGTCGCCGCTGTCCGAAGCCCGCTGCCGGCGGGCGTGGGAGTAGGCGGCCGACGAAGTTCCGCTGATGCATGGGTTGTTGACCAGGTCGAGCCGGAGGCGCCGAAGGCGTGTGTCAGGCGTGTGAGACCGCGGTCGTCTGCTTCCGGGCAAGTGGAGGGCACTTACCTGCAGAGCTGAGTCCGGGGGAGTCCGTGTCAACAGCGGATCGCATCGCCAATTCTTTCAGGTGGTCCGACGTCGGCTCTGGTTGACGCTTGGGTGGTCTTTGTCTGCGGCGTCAGCCGTATGAAGTGCTGCCCTGCAAGCTGCTGACCAGGGCGAATGTCTTTCACTTGGGGCGGTCGTATCCCTCGCGGCGCCCCGCCTGGCGCGGGGCTGACTGCCAGTGGTGCCTCCTAGGTTCCGGCTCACGCGCTGCGATGGGCGGCGTCTTTGAGGGAAGAGGAACGATGAGCAAGCAGGCCGCTGGCCCTGTGCAGGACGCACCTGAGACCGTGAGCGGTTGGGCGCAGGAGCATGGTGTCTGTCTCGTCCCGGTACTCCCGGAAGCTGAGGACCGGGTTGTTCTCCTCGGTGCGGACTGCATGGCGCTGGAGGACTTCCTCCGTACCGCTCTCACGCTGGGCATCCGGGTGCTGTACCAGGACATCGAGTGCTTCGATGCCGACGAGTTCGCCGTGCTGCCTGTCGCCGCCGCGGCCGTCGACGACGGGGACCTGCCTGACCCGGAGGAAGAACTGGATGCGGCCGAGCGTAAGCAGCTGGCGGTGCTGAGGGCTGCGGCCCGGCTCCGGCACGGGCAGCTCGCGGCTGTCCGGCTGTGTTTCGTCGCCGATTCGGTCGCGCACTTCTGGGGCGCCGCTGCCTCCTGGTGGGAGGAGCTCGATGATCAGTGGGACGACTTCACCTTGCTGCTGCAGCAGGCACGGCGAGACCGTCAAGAGCAGGTGCACGCGACGGAGCAGGTCGACACCCAGGCGGAAGCCGAGCGGATGGCCGCCGTGCTCGCGACGCTGCCCGCCTTCCGCGCGGCCAGGAATCAGGCGGCTCGCCGGGCCGTGGCCACGGACACGTTCCCCGACAGCGACGTTCCCCCCGTCAGCTACCTGTTGAGCCGGGTCGTCACGGTGGCCGCCGGCCGGGTCGAGGCTGACGCCGCGGCCGCCTGGCGTGACGTGGAGGAACGCATCGCAGAGGTGGCGGGGAAGCTCGCTGCCAGCGGCGTGCTGGAAGACGCCACGACCGCGCCCACCCGCCGGATCAAGGCAGCCGACTTTCTCACCAGCCTGACCGGTGGCTTCCCGCCTCCGACACGGACGCTCACCCTGCTGCTCGGCCACCCGGCCCTCACAGTTCCCGGCCCTCGCACCTCCTCCATCCCGGCGGCTGACACCCTGCCGCTGCTCTAGGCGACGCCCCCGCCCCGCCTGACCGGGGCATCCGATACGTCTGACCGTCGTGTTGCTGGGGGTCCCAAGGACTCTGCTACGAGGCCCGGCACCCCTTTGCGCGCACGCACCAGAGACCGACCGGCCCTGACTCGCAGGGAGACGGCACGCCCCCGGACCGCCGGCTAAAAAAGCGGGGGTTGGTGGCACCGGCCCTGCGGGGGAGAGGGTCCACGTCGGCAGCGGGCAGGGACCGCTCGCGCGGGTTGCGTCGGACCGATTCACTCCCCTTCTCTTCTTGTGTCCTTCTCTTCCCGGCGGCGGCTCAGACCTTCGTGAGTCGCCGCCGGGAGGTCACTCCAAAGGATCATTCATCATCAAATCCGCCTGCAATGTTGGCCTTTGTGGTTACGGTGTGTGCGCATGAGGATTCTGCACACATCCGACTGGCACCTGGGCCGCCAACTTCACCGTGTGCCGCTCATCGACGAGCAGCACGAGTTCCTGCGGTTCCTTGTGGACACCGTCCGGGAACATCACGTCGATGTCGTGGCAGTGGCGGGCGACGTGTTCGACCGGGCCATCCCGCCGCTCGATGCGATCGGCCTGTTCGACCAGGTCCTGGAAGAACTCGCCGACATGCACGTGCCGCTGGTGATGATCAGCGGCAACCACGACTCCCCGCGTCGACTCGGGGTCAACGCCCGCCTGATCGAACGCGCCGGAATCCACTTTCGCACCGCAGTGGACGACTGCGCCCGCCCGGCAGTCCTGCAAGACGAGCACGGCCCGGTGGCGTTCTACGGCCTTCCCTACCTCGAACCCGGCCTGGTCCAGCCCTATTTCGACGCAGACAAGCCCAGCCACCAGGCCGTCCTCGGCGCGGCGATGGACCAGGTACGCGCCGACCTCGCCACCCGACCCGGGAGCCGGTCGGTCGTCCTCGCCCACGCCTTCGTCACCGGCGCTGAACCCAGTGACAGCGAACGCGACATCACCGCCGGCGGCGTGCCCTCGGTCAGCGCCTCGGTGTTCGACGGCGTCGACTACGTCGCCCTGGGACACCTGCACCGCTGCCAGAAGATCACCGACCGCGTCCGCTACAGCGGATCACCGCTGGCCTACTCCTTCTCCGAGGCCGACCACCCCAAGGCGATGTGGCTCATCGACCTGGACGCACAGGCCCGCCTGACCGCGCAGCGGATTCCCTGCCCCGCGCCTCGAGCCCTTGCCCGGCTCACCGGAACCCTGGACACCCTGCTCACCGATCCCGAGCACACCGCGCAGGAAAGCTCCTGGCTCCACATCACCCTCACCGACCCCGACCGCCCGCACATGGCCATGGAACGCCTCAAGGAACGCTTTCCCCACACCCTGAGGCTCAGCTTCACCGCCGAGCACCACACCAGCGACGAGTCCTACGGCACCCGTGTCAACGACCGCAGCGACCACGACATCACCCTCGGCTTCGTCGAGCACGTGACCAACATTCCCGCCACCGCCCAAGAGCAGGACCAGCTGCGCGAAGGACTGGAAAGCGTCCGTATCCAGGCCGCGGTACGAGAGGCCCACTGATGCACCTGCACCACCTCACCGTCCAGGCCTTCGGGCCCTTCGCCCGCACCGAGACCGTCGACTTCGACGCCCTGACCGGCAACGGCCTGTTCCTCCTGCGTGGCGACACCGGAGCCGGCAAGACCAGCGTCCTCGACGCCGTCTGCTTCGCCCTCTACGGCACCGTCCCCGGGATCCGCCCCACCCACCGCCTGCGCAGCGACCACGCCCCCACAGCCACCCGTACCGCCGTCACCCTAGACTTCAGCTCCGCCGGCCGCCGCCTGAAGATCACCCGGACCCCCAAGCAGGAGCGCCCCAGCACCCGCGCCAAGAGCGGCTTCGCCACCGACGAGGCCACCGTCCAGCTCCACCAGCACACCAAAACCGCCGACGGCCACGACCAGTGGGACCCAGTTTGCGCGAACCACCAGGACGCGGCCAGAGAGATCGAAGCAGCTCTGGGCCTGAACAAGGAACAGTTCTGCCAAGTCGTCCTCCTGCCCCAGGGCGACTTCGCCAAGTTCCTCCGCTCCGACGCCAAGGACCGAGCCGGCCTGCTACGCCGCCTCTTCGGCACCGGCCGCTTCCAGGAACTGCAGACCTGGCTGACCAACCGAAGCAAAGACACACGGAAGCACCTCGACCAGGCCCTCACCGAAATCGGGCAGCTGGGCGAACGGATCGACCAGGAGACACGCACCCTCCACCCGCAGGACGGTGAGACTCCCGCCCGCCCCGCCCCCGACGACCCCGCCGCGGTCCTCACCTGGACCCAGCAGCTCCTCGCCCTCTCCCACAAAGCCCACGCCACCGCGCAGGCCGACGCCGCGCGCAGCGACGACGAACACGACGAGGCCAAGAGCAACCACGAAATGGCGACCGACCTCGCCGAACGACAGACCAGGCACCTCGATGCCCACACCCGCCGTACCGCACTCGACGAACAAGCCGCCGGCCATACCCCCCTACGGGAAGAACTCGACCGCGGACGAAGCGCCCAGACGGTCCGACCCCTGCTCGACGTACTGGACCGCGCCGCTGCCGCACTGGAGAAAGCCCGCACCGACGAACAGCAGGCCCGAACCCTGCTCGCCCCGGAGCACCAGCAGGAAGACCTGCACCACCTGGGCGCGCATCTCGAGCGCCAGCATGCCGAACGAGGCCGAATCGAAGGCCTGATTCCCGACGAACAGCTCCACACCCAGCTCGGCATCCAGCTCGAAGACCTCGCCACCAAGGAACAGCAGGCACACGCAGACCTCGACGAGGCCGAGAAGTGGCTCGCCGCATGGCCCGCAGAAGAGAACCGGCACACCAGCGCCGTCGACGCCATGAACAGGGCCGCGGACAGCATCGCCCACCTCGAGCAGACCGCCATCGACGCCACCACCCGCCACGAGGCCGCCCTCCTGCGCGACAGCCTGGCCACACGTCTGACAGCCGCCGCGGATGAAAAGACGACCCGCGCCACAGAAGCACTCCAGGCAAAGCAGGAATGGCTCGACCTGCGAGAACGCCGCCTCGACGGCATGGCCGGAGAACTCGCCACCCAACTCAGCCCCGGAACGCCCTGCACCGTCTGCGGCTCCCCGGAACACCCAGCCCCCGCCCGCCCCCGGGCCGACCAGCCCACCCGAGAGGACGAGAACAAAGCCCGAACCCTGCACGAGCAGACCGAACAAGCCCTCACAGAAGCCGACCACGAGCACGCGGAACTGGCCGAACAGCACGCCATGGCCATCGGCTCCGCCGGCACCACCCCCGCCGCCGAACTCGCCACCACCCTGCAAAACGCCCGCACCGCTCACAAGGAAGCGTGCGACACCGCCGCCGACCTCCCTGCCGCACAAGACGAACTCGCACGCCTGCGCACCGAACACGACACCCGCACCCGACTGCACCGGGAAGCAAGAGACCTGCTGACCGAGTGCCAGGCCCGCAGTCGGACACTGGCTCAGCAACAGGCAGACCTCGCCCGCACCCTCGACGACGCCCGCGCCGGCCACCCCAGCCTCTCCGCATGCCTGACCGACCTCACCCGCACGACCGCGCACCTCGATCACGCGATCGCCACTGCGCAGACCACCGCAGCCGCCGAAACCGCCCACCACGACGCGCTCACCGCAGCGGACCAGGCGGCCCACAGCGCCGGCTTCACCACCCGCGTCGACGCAGCCGCCGCATTTCGAACCCCCGCCCTGCTCCAGCAGTGGGCCGACGACCTTGAACGGTGGGGCAAGGCGGACGCCATCGTCACCAGCATCCTCACCGACCCCGGCCTGGCCGAGGCAAGCCTCCAGCCCTCCGCCGACCCCGCGGCCACAGCCGATGCCCTCCAGCAGGCCGAAGCCCGCCTCAAGGACACCGCAGGTGCCACCCGGCAGGCCGCAGAGCGCGTGACCGCACTGACCGCACTGGCCGCCGACATCGAGAGCCGCCTCGCCGGCCTCGAACCCCTCCAGCAGAGCCATCGCCTCGCCGACCGCCTGGCCTCCATCGCCTCGGCCAACTCCTCCGCCAACACCCTCAGCATGGAACTCGAGGCATACGTCCTGGCCGCGCGCCTTGAGGAGATCGCCGCCGCCGCCAACACCCGTCTGCAGAACATGACCTCGGAGCGCTACCTCCTCGTCCACAGCGACGAAAAGGAAACCGGTCGCCGCGGCCGTCTGAAGGCAGGGCTCGGCCTGCGGGTCCTCGACACCTGGACCGGCACCGAACGCGAGACCTCCACCCTGTCCGGAGGCGAGACCTTCACCGCCTCCCTCGCACTCGCCCTCGGCCTGGCCGACGTCGTCACACAGGAAGCCAGCGGCCGCCCCCTGGGAACCCTCTTCATCGACGAAGGTTTCGGCACCCTCGACGAACAGAACCTCCAAGACGTCATGGACGTCCTCGACCAGCTCCGAGCAGGCAACCGCACCGTCGGGATCGTCAGCCACGTCCCCGAACTCAGCCGCCGCATCCCCAGCCAGCTCAACGTGAGGAAACACCGCAACGGATCCACCCTGCGCCCTCTGACCGGCGCCGACCTGTAACACCTGGGGTGTACCGCGCGCCTGCCGACGCAGCCGCGCGGTACACCCTCAGCGTCAAAGGTTCACTCCCGCTCCCCGTGTGGTTGTCACCGGGGGTTTCTCCAGGAAGGAGGGGAGAGATTGACCGGGGCCGCCGGCATCGCTGCGCCTCGCCTGACTCAACCGTGACGAATGATGTCGATCAGGCGATCAGGTGCCCGTCCTGCGGATCGAAGTGGACGAGACCGAGAGTCCGGGCGAGATCAGCCGCAAACGATGCGCCATCCTGGCGCCTGTTGAAGACCATGCCGAAGTAGAGCAGCGGGCCGCTGGAGTTGTTAATCAGCGGGCGGTCGGCCAGGGGCTGGCATCTTCGTCGTCTTCGGGGCTCAGATCGGGCCAGCGTGTCACCAGAGCTTCGACGTACTGCGGTGTTGCTCCGGGCTGGTTCCCTCACCCCTTGTTCCATCTCAGCCGGTCTGGTCTCCGTCTCACATGATCTGGTCCGGTTCACTCGTCGTCTCAGCGGACCTGGCCCGTCGCATCTCACCCAATGAAGGTCGAGCAGGCTGACGGACGAGTGCTTGTCTCAGCGAGACCTGACGGCATGGGGCGCTGGACGGGCACGCTGCCGGCACTCTCCGGGCGCCATACTGCACATCGTGGACCGCGAAGACCTGGCTGCCGCCCTCGAACGGCATGCAACCGATGCCGCCCATGGGGCTGCGCTGGCCTTGCGGGCCGGGGCAGCCTTCAAGGTGTGGGCAGAATCGCTGCAGCCGGCTCGTCAGTACCTCGACGTCTACGCGTGGCGGGCTGAATGCATGGCGCAGGGCGGCATCTCTACCTGCAAGGACTTCGAGCAGGGGTTGCCGGATCTTCGGCGTGCGGGAGATGCCCCGGTCGCCTTGGGACGAGTCAATACCGCTGAAGGCACCCACCTGGTCTTCCTGGCCGCCGATCTGAGCTCATGCGTCGCCGTGCTGTAGCTCTGCTCCGCCTGGACGGCTTCAGGGCCAGCCGTCTGGCCGGTGGACCCGATCAACTGAGCCAGCGGCCGCGATCCGTGGCGCCGGGGCCAGATCACCTGAGATTTCCGGCAGCCAGGCGTCTCGACTGATCTGGTCGCTGCAGGTCACAGCTCGGCTCGCAGACCGGATCGTTTGGGATGGGACTCTCCTCGAGAGTCATCCGATAGGGTTAAAGGTGCAGGTTAAAGAAGGGGTTAAATGCTGCTAGTGTCTGTGGCATGGGCCTTAGTGAGGAAGAACTGCTCGCCGCCGCTGACGAGTTGCTGGCGGAGGTTCCGCAGCTTCCGTCCCCGGCAGAGCGTGCCCGTCTGCGTGAGGCCGCCGGTATCACGCAGGCCCGGCTCGCTGTCGCGCTGAAGACCACGACGCAGACGATCAAGAACTGGGAGAACGGCAGGAGTGAGCCGCGCTCGCCGCGTCTGGAGGCGTACCAGCGGATTCTGAGCGGCTGGGCGGCAAAGCACCCCACGCACGGCACACCAGCCGCAGCGCCGGCCCCCGCCCCAGCGTCACAGCCGCAGGTACCGGCCGCGTTCACCAGACCCGCCCCTCCTGCCTCGCAAGCGGAGGCTGTTACACGGCAACCGGCTCCCGCCGCGGCGAGCGCACCGGAGCATCCGATCGAGTCCGGGCGTTCCACCAGGCGCCTCGCGCCATCGCGGCTGCCGGTGGGGGAGAAGGCGGCCCCGGCCGTGTTTGACCCCCGCTTCCCAAGCGGACCGCTCGCCGTCCTGGACGACGACGGCACCGCGTACGGCATCGGCGGGATCGTGCTGGACTGTCCGGCGGCCACGATCGTGGAGCTGGTCGAGTGGACACTGGGGGAGTCCGGTCTCGGCGCCGCCAAGCTCCACCGCTATGGGATGGACTCCGACCCCCTCATCGTCCTGACCGCGGCCGCAGCTGCCAAGTTCGGTCTGCCCGAGCGCTTGGAAGACCGCCGCGGTCTGCGCCTGCCCGAGGACCATCCGGTCGTCAAGCAGGTAACGAAGGCCAAGTGGCAGCTCACCCAACGCGGCTTCGGCCCCTGGGCCCGGATCTACCGCAAAGCCCAGGGACGCGACCGCCAGTGCGTCCAGCTCGCAATCCTGCCCTGGGACGCCCTGGACTCCCGCTCCTGGCCGGGCGTCAGTGAGGCGGAGATGGACCCGGCCGACATCGCCCGCGTCCTCGGCATCTACGCACAGCGTGTCATCACCCCCCGCGGCTCCACAGCCGTCTCCGGCCTGGAGCTGATGACCGCACTACGCCCCCCGACCCGCCCGGTGCGCGACGAGGAGACCGGTAACTGGACCCGCGGCCACCACGCCGGAAGCCTCGGCACCGACCCGCTGCCACCGGCACCCCCGGAAGCCCGCCCCGAACACCCGGCCGTCGTCAGCACCGGCTGGACAGGCGGCTTCGTCAACGAAGAGGCCTACCAGTGGGTCCGCGACATCGACCTGCTCACCGGTGAGGAGGCAGCGCTGCCGTACGCGGTCGGCCTCGACCTCAACACCGCCTTCCTCGCCTCCACCGCCCGCCTGATGGTCGGCCTCTGCGAACCCGACCACTTCGTGCGCCCGAAGTTCTACCCCAAGGTCACCGGCTCCTGGCTCGTCGACCTCTCCGACATCGAACTGGACTCCCGCCTGCCGTCGCCGTTCACACCGACCGGCCAGCGCCCCACAGGCCCGGCTTGGTACCAGACACACACCGTCGCCTACGCCCAGGAACTCGGCTACAACGTCGACATCCTGGAGGCATACCTGCGCCGCGAGACCGGCTCCTACCTCGACCCCTGGCACGACCGGCTCAAGACCGCCTACGCCGAGACCCTGGCCGACCTTGGCGTCACACCCGACCTCACCGATCCGGAATTCCTCGCGGCGATGGAGGTCCACAAGCAGGTCGACCCGGCGATGGCCGCCGTCCTCACCGCGATCAAGGCAACGGTGAAGGGCGGCATCGGCAAGCTCTTCGAGGGGCCCCAGGGCGCGGGCTACAGGGACGGCGAGGAGTGGCCGGCCATGAAACGACCCACCTGGGCCCCCTGGATCCGCAACGCGATCATCTCCAAGACCCGCGTCAACATGCACCGCAAGCTCGCCAACATGGCCAAGCTCACCGGCATGTACCCGCTCGCGGTCCTCTCCGACTGCGTCGTCTACCCCGCCGCGAGCGCCAGCCCGCTCCACTTCCTCCCCTACGCCGAGTCGGGCAAGCCGATCCCCGGCGCTTTCCGCCTCGGCTCTACGCCGGGCCGGGCGAAGCTGGAAGGCGCACAGCCGATGACATGGGCGGTCGACCTGATGGAGCAGGGCTACAACCCCGCCCGCCACATCAAGGGCGACGGCCACGACGCAGTCATGGACGAAGGCGAATAACCCCCCAGCCACCACGGCACCGGCCCACCCCGAACACCGACCCGGCCGGCAAAGGGCCCCGCCCGCCCCCCTCAGCCTCTCCCCAAGCACCCACCGCACCTTGCCCCACCGGCACCGGCACCGGCACCGGCACCGGCGACCCGGACAAGACGCGCGACCAGGACACCGCTCACCAACCCCCGGGCCCGAAAACCCCCGCCCCCATTCCGCCCTCCGACGGGAGCTCAACCAGATGACCGGAGAGATCGACGACGCCCTCAAGCGCGCCGAACAGGAACACTTCACAAAAGAGCCCCCCAAGACCCTCCAGGCCAGGATCAACTACCTGATCCGTCAGCTCGGCACCGCCAAAGCCGTCGCCGCAGAGATCGGCGTCACCGCCGACTCCGTCAACCGCTACCGCCGCGGCGCCCGGAAAAACCCGCCCAAGAACATCGCCGCCCAGATCGAGGCGGCCGTGAAGACCCGCTGGCAGCCAGGCGTCCGCCGCCGCCGGCGCAAGCACGCCGCCGCCACCGGCATCAAGGTCTCCACCCGCGCCCGCTTCGGCTACACCGCCCCCATCGGCACCACCGACGACGGCCGCCTCCGCCGCCTCACCATCAGCCTCCCCGCCACCTATGCCCAGCGCCTCTTCGACGCCCAGGACCAAGGCCTCAGCGACCAGCAAAAGCGCGCGATCATGGCCGAAGGATTCAAAGAGGCCTACTTCCAGGACAACGGCGCCCGCGCCGCAGGACTCTCCGAAGTCAGACTCACCGACATCGACTACCTCGACATCGAGTACTGAGCCAGCCGGACCTCCAGCCGCTGGAATGTATCCACATGGCCTGGTGGACCTGCTCTCCGTCGCCATCTGAGCCGGCGTGCCCTCGCCCGCCGCGAGGATCGGATCGCACCGCTCCTGGAGTACGAGTCGGGTTGACGACGTGGCGGCGGGCCGGTCGTTTGCTGCCTGCGCCCGCCTACAGGGTGGTGCGGGCGCGGATGACGTCGTAGAGGTGGGTGCCGTGTGCCCATCTCTTCAGGTCCTCGCGGCCGACGGTGACCAGGCGGTGGCGGGAGGCGAAGTCGAGGGCGGGCTGTGTGAAGCCGTTGAGGCCGATGATGATGGCGTGATCGGCACCGTGCTCCGGGCGGGCGGTGCCGTTGAACTGTTGCACGGCCGGTGAGTTCACGGGCCTGTTGAGCTGCTTGCACTGGACCACGATGGTGAGGCCATCAGTGTCGGTGGCGATGACGTCGGCGCCGAGGTCGCCTGATCCGCCGACTCGCCGGGCGTGGAGGAAGCCGTCCCGGGCGAGGAGTTCGGCGCAGGCGTGCTCGAAGCCGGTCGGGCTCATGGCCTCGAGCTGCTTCATCCGGTAGGTGAGAATGGCCGGCTCCGGTTCGACCGATGCCACATCCACATCCGCGGCGGCAGGTGTGGTGAGAACGTCGAGGCCGGCGTCGGCGAGTCGAGCGAGGAGGAACAGGGCGGCGAGGAAGCCGATCACGATGAGCGCAGTCCACCAAGGGTGTGCGGCGACCGCGCCCCACAGGTCCACGGTGATCCATCTGATGACGGTTCCGGTCAACCACTCTCAGAGCATCTTTCCGGCGGCTAGGACCAGTACGGCGTACAGCAGGAACTTCAGAAACGGGTCGAGGGAGCCGTCTTCATCGAACACCGTCCGTCCTCTCCTCGGGAGCTGTCTGTTCGTACGGCGCGGCGAACTGGGATCGGCGAGCGGCAGGGAACCGTCAGCGGTTAAGGGCAGGAAGCTGCAGGATCTGGTGGAGCGGAACGCCCCGCTCGGCCCATGAGCACAGCCGTTCACGGTCCATCCAGCCCACGGCATGCCGCTCTCCCCACTCCCTGGCGTCACGGGTAAAGCCGCCGTTCGTCACGACCGCCGCCGCATTCGCCCGGTGTGCGGGACCTGCTGTCCCCTTCACCTGGTACATCACCTGGGAGCCGACCTTCGCGCCGACCTTGGTGTGCTTGGCTTGGACGACGAGACGCCCGTACGCGGGGTGGCCGGCGATGACGTCGGCGGCCTGATCGCCCTGCTGCCCGACTTGCCGGGCCGACCAACCGTCCCGGACCAGCAAGTCCCGCAACGCGAACTCGAACTGCCGGTCATCCATCGCATCGAGCTCCGCCAGGCTGAACCGCAGGACCGACAAACGCCGTGCTCGCGCCGCCCTCTCACGCGCGCCTGCCACAGCCCGCCAGACGCCGACCACCAGGCCCAGAAGGGCGAGCACCGCAACGAAGGGCCACCACCGCACCAGCGCCTCGCCCACCCAAACGAGCAACCGCACCACCAAGGAAGCCACCGCTGCGGCGACCAGCGCCGCCGCCCCGCACTCGACCGCGCCGCGTGGCCGACGGAGCGCTGACCGCCGCCCCATCAGCGGCCCGCCGACGGCGTCGCCGTCACCCCAGGCGCGGGAGACTGCGCCGGTGCTGTCTCGAATCCGAAGAACTGCGCCCACAGCACCACCACGGCGGCGATACCGCCGATCATCCACGGACTCATCTTCTTCGCAGACCGACGGGTCGGATTCCGGCGGATGTGACCGCGCACCCGGTGATAGCCCTCAGGCGTCATGAACTGTCCCCTCCCGAAATGAGAGCCGCACCGCGCGAACCCTCCTGACATGGATGTAGCAGCGGCCACCGACACTGATTCAGGAGAACCACGCCGCGATCACTCCAAACCGGCCACCCCCGCCAACGACCTCCTCTCAGGGGCCGGACATAGGGTGAATGGCCAGGTGGCCACAGAGAACCGATCGCCGCCCAGGCCGAGTCCGCACCGCCCAGGCACCAGACGGAAGCCGAAGAAACCCCTGTTCGCAGCACCCTGCCCAGTGGAACGAAGTTGGCGAGAAAGACAGGGGGCACGCTCCCCGCGTACGCGCCCCCACGTGCTGCCATCCGGATGTAGCGCCGAGCAGGTCTTCACGTTCAGGTCGGGCGGGCATGGCTGGGCCGCGTGCCACATGTTCCGAGTCCGGGGCGAGGGTGAAGTTCGCCCAGGGTTCTGTTCCATCGCGGAACGAATGGCCGACGGGGCGCGATACCTCGGAGATCAGTGAGGCTGAAACCGGTCATGGCGAACAGGTTCTCTGCGTCGGTCACGGAGACGAGATGCCGCACTGGTCAAAGAACGCCTGCCGGCGGGTGGGAGAGGTGCGTGCTCCTGTGGCTCGTCACCAGGGCCCGGCCCAGACCAGGGAGTCCATGTTCGAAGCCGACCCAGAGTACGGCGGTCCCGCCGCTGTCCCGCGTCTCATGGTGGCATGAGCACAGGGTGGGGATCGATCAGGTCGCCGGCGACCTGGTAGGCGATTCGGCCACACTGGCAGTGCTCCGTGCGAATCGCCTCCGTCCAGGCTCCCTCCAGACTGATAGGTGCACCGATGGACGCGCTCGGGAGGGGAGCGGGGCCGAGGTTGGGGTTGTCGTGCTCGAGTCCGTAACGCAGCCGTTCAGCAACTGCTCGTCCCCTCTTGCCGGACACCCATGGATGGCGGACCGCGAAAGTCGACGGCGCCGCCCCCGACCGCCACGCTCTCCCGGTGGCTCCGGCGGCCGCGCACCGTACACCCCGCGCGCCGACGAGCCCAGCACACCCGGGCCCGGCATCAGCTGCCGCTTCTACTACTCCCCGGGCGGGGAGGGAGCCACCCTGTCCGGGTTTTTCGGGCGGGGTGTCGCTGTTCCATGGTGAGTGGGCTGACCAAGGGGTCCGTGGTGGGGCCGGGGCTGATAGGCCGACTGCTTGTTTTCCCAGGTGAACGACTCTGCTGATAGGGCCTGGTAAGCCGTGCTCGCCACAAGGTCGGCATCAAACCGCGCCGCACGTGATGACCAGCCGAACCTCCTCTCGGAGCCACTGCGAGGCTGCCGGCGGCCCAGCGGCCTCCGGCCCATTTCGTCGTCCGTAGTGCGCTCGCCGCTTAGACCGCCGTGCAGCTGCCGCGTCCTGTACGAGCTGTAGCTGTTTTTGTGTCAGCCGACTGGTGGGCCGGTCCGAGTTCGGGTCAGAACCTTGGGCAGAGGTGCGTGTGGACGGCCTTGTTGATCGCTTTGCCGGTGGTGGGGTTGGCGATGTCGGGGAGTCGGGTGCCGACGGTGAATCGCTCCAACGCAGTCTGTGCGAGCTTCGCCTCGTCCTTGACGTTCTTGATGCTGCCGCACTGGTTGATTCCGCGGCTGACGGCCTGGTCTTCCTTGCCGGGCTTGATGATGCGCGGGTCGATGGCGTTGAGCGCGTCGAGATACGCCTGGCGGGCCTTCGCGTCGGGATCGTCGGGGAGGCCGGCGGCGGCGCGGATGCTGGCCTTGGCGTCAGGGCTGAGCGTGGCCGGTGTCGCGGTGGAAGCCTCGGCGCCCTTCTTGTCCGAGGGTGTGGCCGGCGGGTTGTCTGCGGTACCGCATGCGGTGAGAGCGAGGAGAGCGACGGCGGTGACGGTGATGGGCTTCATGCGCATCGGGACAGCTTGCAGAACGCTCGCGCACAAGGCGAAGAAAGTGATCTTGCTGTGACCTGATAGGTCGTTTTCGTCCGGCGTTTCATCCTGAGACAGGTTGTTTGGTGGCAGCCTGTGGGTCACGCCAGGTGATGGTGCTCTCGCCGGTGAGGCGGCGGGTCTTGAGGCTGGTTATCGCGGGGTGGATCAGGCCCTCGGAGGTGCCACGCGGGGCTCAATCGGTCAGCCCACGATGGTGCGGTCCGCGGGACCCGCTGTCGGGCTCGACAGCGATGTAGACAGCCAGGTGCGTCGTGTCAGTCATGGTGGTGGAACTTCACAGTGCGGGGAAGGCGTTAGCACGATGATGCGCGTCCAACGAGGGACGACGTGGCAGAAGCTGAGGTGGCATGAGTGGCGATGTGGGATCGGATCAAGGACCAGGCGACCAGAGGTCTGCAACAGGCCCAAGGGGTGCGCGGCGGCACCGGCGGCCATGGGCCGTCCGGCGCACGGTCAGGGGGCAGTTCCAGGGCCGAGCTCGTGAGCGCGCTGAAGTCGCAGCTGACGTCGCTGAAGACGGAGCTGAAGAGCGGCGCTTTCCGGGACGCCAGCATGGCCATGTGCGCGTTGGTGGCCGCCGCTGACGGACGGGTCGATCCGGCCGAGCGTCAGCACGTCGAGTCGCTCATCCTCACCAACGACGTCCTTCAGAACTTCCCCGCCGACCAGCTCCGCCAGCGTTTCAACAAGCACGTCGACCAGCTTTCGGCCGGCTTCGTCATGGGCAAGGCGGCGGTGCTTCAGGAGGTTGTCAAGGTGGCGAAGAAGCCCACCGAGGCACGGGCTGTCATCCAGACCGGCATCGTGGTCGCGGGTGCGGACGGATTCATCGAGCCTGCCGAGGAGCAGATCATCCGCGAGGCGTGCGCTGCGCTTGGCCTGTCAGCGGCGGAGTTCGGCATCTGACCCGCTGACCTCGGCAAAGTGACGCGTGGCCGTGTACCTTCCGCTGACCCGTCGGTCCTGCGGGTCGTCCCGGTCGACCAGTGAGGCATAGGTGGCGAAGATGACGGGCCCTGACCCGGCCCACAGGGCGAGCTGGATCGGGTTGGTGGTGGCCCGTACTCCCAGGTCGCTTGAGCACGGGATCGTTCTCCAACGAGCAGACCGCCACCATCGACGCCCGACGCCCCACCGCCCGCCACGCCTGCCGTGTCCACGCGTCGCTACCGTTGCCCTGGTCGTGGCCTGAGACGATCCTGTCGCGCCGTCTGTCACGCGTCCTGCCTGTCACGTGGGCTGACCCGCGGCGATAGCCCGAACCCTCGCCTCCGGCCCCGGCGTGACAGCACCCCGCGTGACAGCCCAGGTGCGCTGGCAGCGAAGGCGGACACCCTTTTTGCCCACCCTGCTTCGCACGGTTGCGGCCCCTTGACCACTTACGGATCAAAGGGCCGTAGTCCTACCGGTACCGCCTCCGGCGTCGCCTGCCCGGGGCTTGGGGTTGTGGCACAGGGCGGGGCGTCAGGACAAGGGGCCGGGCCGGCGGGGTGAAGGGATGGCCCGTAACAGTTCCCACAGAGGCCTGGAGCCGCTGGCCCATTGGGCGAGGACGGTGCGGTCGACCAGGTGCAGGTGCTGGGAGCGGGCGAACTCGAGTGCCGGTTTGGAGAACCTGCCGTTGGTGACCAGGACGATGACGTCGCCCTTGTGGACTGGTCGGCCGGTGCCGTTGAGCACCTGCAGATCCGGGGTGCCCACCGGGGAGCCGGCCAGGCCTGCCTTGCGGTGCTTGCACTGGATCACCCAGCGCCGCCCGTAGGGATCGGTGGCCTTCACGTCCGCGCCGTTGTCTCCGGCGCCACCGACCTGCACCGCATCCGCGCACCCATCTCGCCGCATCAGGTCCCGCACCGCGTGCTCGAACTGCCGGTGATGCAAAGCGTCCAGCTGCGCCAGCGCATAACGCAGCCCCTGGGACCTGACTCGTTCCCACCGTGCCGCACGCTGCCGCTGGACCATCCAGCCCGCCACGGCCCCGCCCACAAGCAGCACCACGACGACCGGTACCCACGGATGGGCGCCCACGAAACGCACCGCGCCCATGAGCAACATCCACGCCACCGCCAGACCAACGACCACCAGGACCAGCTGCTCGTTGCCCGAGGCCTTGCGCGAGCGCCGTCTGTTCGTACGGCGCCGCACGGGCCGACGCCGACTCACCTCCCGCTCCCGTCGCGCTCCCACTTGATCGGGTAGGAGACCGTCGGCTGGGGGCGGGGAGCGGGCTTGTCCCACCCGGGCCACCGGATCGGATAGGAGACCGTCGGTGCCGGAGAAGGTGCCGGCCTGTCCCAGGCGGGGAATTTGATCGGATAGGCCACCCCCGAGGTGGGCCGTGGTGCAGGTAACCGCTCCGTCCCCGTTCCACCGTCGGCAGAAGTGCCCGACGAGCCCCCGAACACGAACACGGCCGCCACGATTCCGATGGCCAGCGCGGTCTGCTTACTCGTCCCTTCCGGCGCCCGCCAATGAGACCGCACCGACGTTCCGTCCCGCCTGAGATACCCCTTGATGAACGGCAAAACCGACACCCCTCCCCGATCGACAACGCGCTCTCCCGCGCGACCGACCAATGTAGAGCGCCCCACTGACAGTGCGTTACTTGAGTCAAACCGAAAGTGATCTTGCCGTCTGCGGTGTTGCCTCGGCTGGCTGCGCAAAAGGTGGCGGCGGACTGGGTGCGCGGAGAGTTTGATGCCGACTGCTTCTGTGCGGTTCTGAAGTGCCTTCTGCGCCTCCTCTTCCTGGCGAGGCTGCACTCCTTGTGGGCTTCAGTGGCTTGGTATGCCGGTCTGAAGATTGGCCTGTTCGGGCTATTCGTGATCAGTCGGTCGCACTAAGCTACGTACGTGGTGGTTGGTGAAGATGCCCAGCTGAAGGGCTTCTCGGGTGCCCGCAGAGCCAAGCAGTGGCTCGAGGGCACGATGCGCATCTTCGGGGCGTACGCGAACACGGACTCGCCGTCCTGTGGCCGCCGGCTGACGATCCCGTGGCCATATGGCGGGCGGACGTTCTCCTTTGATCTGGGGGGAACGATGCGCGGCGAGCCGTATCAGAGCGACATGTTCTGCGCGGAGGTCAAGAACTACTCGCAGCCGGGCGACCAGGGGACGCACTTCGATGAGTTCCTCGCCAAGTGCTACGTCGCCGCCCAGATCCAGCATCACCTGAGCGATCACTTCATGTGGATCACCTGGTCACCGTTTCGGGCGAACTCCTGGTCGACGCTCAGCTCCGCCGACCAAGTGGAGGCAGCCGTCCTGCAGCAGCGCAGCCGAGTGTTCGGGACCGATGACCTTGATGAGGCCAGGAAACTTCTGGACCCCGAACTCGCCCGGTCGGTCGCCGCTCGCCTGTGGCTGATCGTGCTCTCGGAGAAGCAGGAGACCCTTCTGCCTCTCAAGGACTGGGCAGCCATTGTGGCCGCTGAACTCACCCGCAGAGAGGGCTCGTGGTGAACATCGTCGAACAGTCGATCGCCCAGGCCATGGACGAGCCCGACGACCGGATGATGTTCACCCGGGTCAAGGACGTCGTCGCCCGGCACCTGACCCGCATGGACCCCCGCGCCAAAGTCACCCAGACCGAGTTCTTCAACCACACCCATGTCCCCGACATGGTTCTGGACTGGCCCGGAAGACCTCGCACACCACGCCGGTTCATCTACCTGCGCACCACAGCCGACCAGCGCGAACTCGAAGACGACCTGCACCGCCTGCCCAGCACGGACCGGCCGGTGCTCCTGACTCTGGGCCAGTTGCCCTTCACCCCACGGCGAGGAGAGCTCCCCTCACTGCCCGACAGCAACACCACCCTCCTTCTCGACACCTCCGCGCTTGGCACCCTGCAGCCCCCCGACAGCTCACCCGGCATCCCTCACCTGGTCTCCCGGTCCGTCCTCGAAGGCGGCCGCGGTGCCCTCGACGGAGCGGCGACCGAAGAACTCCTGAACACCCTCGTCCGCGGAGCCGAAGCCGCCCGCGCCGGAGAGCGCCTCCCCACCCGCGACGCCGTCGACGCCCTCACCGCGCAGATGACCACCGACGTCGCGGACCAGATGTCCGCCTTTCTCGCCGCGCTCTGGCAAGGCGGAGGCTCCGCACTCTCCACCTTCCCTTCCTCCCGCAGGGGAATGGGCAACCTCGACGAGACAGCACTGACCTATCTTCTGGAATCCGAGGAAATCACCGACGCCGCCTTCTGGAACCGCGTCGTCAAGATGATCAGCCTCCCCGTACTGCTCCGCACCCCCACCACCGACACCGGCAACCTTCAGCACCTCATGCGCCAGGCGATCCAGCTGTGGAACAGCCGCGTCTGCATGATCGTTCCCGGTATGGCCGATGCGACCACCGGCCCCTGGCGCTGGGCAGTGAAAGCCGGGCAGCTGATCCTGCAGACTCCCCGCTTCCAGATCCAGGTCGCCCAGTCCCGCCGGCAACTCCCACAAGGGGAGGAAGCCCCCCTGCCCCGCCTCGACGAGGTGCGCAGCCGAGCCGACCGCTTCGGCATCCCGCTGACAGCCCTGCGTATGGTCGTAACAGACCGCCACATCGGATACGGCGGACCCGGCGACGACATCTCCCACGACGCCCGCCTCGACGGCATCAGCGACGCACTCGGGCAGGCCGAGGGCGTCATCGAAGCCGACGCGCGCCTCGCCTCCGGCGCCATCCTCCAATGCCTGTTCGGCTACAGAGTTGCAAGCGCCCGCGGCGCACGCACCCAGGTACCGCTGGACGCGCTCCTGGGAACAACAACACGCCTACTTTCCGATCTCACCGATGATGAGGCTGAAAAGATCACCCGGCTCCTTGGAGCACAGCAGCCGCTCCCAGACCAACCATGGAGCCAGCCAAGCTTCGACGATCTGTGAGGCTCCTGATCCCATGCGCGAGGACGTCGACGAGGACCTGGCCGTGAAGCCGTACGCCACCGCTCAGCGGTCCGGGTACCGGACGTTCCAGTGCGACACGACGGCCATGTGCACGATGCCGGACGGCACCAGCGCCCCCTCGACGGCGTCGGCGACACCCGCACCATCTGCTCCTGGACCCGCCCGCTACCCGGCGCCTGGCCCGCGCGGTGCTGGTGCTCCGCGGTGCCGACTACCGCCCGTCACCGCCGACACCATCGCCCACTGTGAATTGCTGCTGACTCCAACAAGTCACGGGCCAACTGGCCCCGCCAGGCGGCCGATGCAGGAACAGGATGAGAGGTCGCCGCTTGGCCGCGGACGACGCCTGGTGGGATGTGGGTCCATTCCGTTGCCGCGCCGTGGAGGCTAGAGCCCCTCCTTATCCTGGGGGATGGAGTATCCGTGGCCCGCGCACAGCCGGACCGCCATGGCGATGGCGGCATTGTCTTCCGCGGCAGTGAAGGCTCTCGGTTCGCCGACCGATGCGACGCTGATGGAGCCGGGGCCGAACAGAACGCGCAGGTCGATGGCGAAGGCGACGGGCTCCAGATCACTGATCCCCATACCCCGGGTCCAGCGCCGTGCCTCGCCGCCGACCAGGATGCTCACGGTGGCGGCCAGGGTCCTGACCGGGCTGCCGGAGCTGACGGCTGTTCCGACGACGTAGGAGGTCTCGTCGCTCCAGGACGCGACCTCCATCATCCGCACCTGCAACTCGGACCAAGCGGACTCCCATTCGACGAAGGGGTATTCGTCGTCGAAGTCAACGAAGGCGCCGGCGACCTGCTGCCCCTCCATTGTCTCGACGATGAACGACCACAAGGCCTGCGTAGTGGTCGCTGCGGTGACCCGCCCGGCCAGGCCCTCGTCGTTGTGGGCGATGCCCTCGCGACGGCTGATTCGACTGAGCGCTTCGTCAAGGTTAGTGAGGTATTCGATGCTTACGCCGGCGGCGTTCGCCTCGTCCACCATGTCGGGGTAGAGCTTTCCGTTCAGGCCGAAGTCGGTCACATTGCTGCTGACGAAGTACACAGGGCACGTGGGATCAACCTTCGCCTGCTCCAGCACAGTCATCCAGATCGCCGCATCCCTGCTGCCCGTCGCCGTCTTCCCGGACGCCCGAGCGGGACGCAGTCGGTGAGCCTCACGGCGCAGGCCTTCGACCGCAGCCTCCCGAGTCAGGGGCAGGACCTCCATGGTCTGGCGGTAGATGTCCTCCCACTTCTGCAGAGATGCCTCCGGGCTGTAGACAGCAGGCCAGGCATGCGTCGCGTCTACGTCGACGAACTGCAGCTTCCACAGAGCCTGATGGGCGGCGGTGGCCTTGTCGAGCGCCGAGCTGTATTCCCGACCCCTTTGCGCGAGCAGCTCGATCAGGACCATCTCCGATATGGCGATCCGCCCGGCCCCGGCCGCGCGCACGGCACGGAACAGCTCCCAGACCGTGCTGTTCCATGGCAGCGCGGTGACCACGCAGGTATCGAGGATGAGGGTGGGTACACAGGGCTCTTGAGACGGTCCACGACGCAGTTCTGCCATAGGGCCATGCTTCCATCCCGGCGACCGGAGGATGGAGTAGTTGACACCGACAGACCACACCGCACCACCAGCTGGCCGGGGATGCGGATGGGGAAGGCTTCCTGGGCAGCGTGTTGCTTGCGCTCGAGCTGGCCCCTACGGACGCCGGGCACCCGGCCAAGGCCGAGGCGCTGCACGCCGCCCGGTCCGCGATCGAGGCGCCGCGCGTCCTCGTCGCGGTCCTCACCCGGCCCTCGGCCAGGCCACGACGGCGGCCGTAGAGGCCTCCTACGCCCTGCGCGGCGCCGCCGCACCGACACCCTCGCCGAGCTCGCCAGGCCGCCGGAGACGCGGCCGATGCCCTCGTGGCGGCCGCCGCCCGCCACTTCGTCTGACCCGCCCGGCTCTTGGGCGTCGGCCGTGCATGGGCGTGGCCCCGGACCGGGCGGGTCCGGGGCCACATGGGGCGGTGCGGTCAGGCGGGTTCGGTGTCGTGGCGGACGGCGTGGGCGAGGTGGTCGCGGGCGTGGCGGCGGTGGGAGCGGATGGAGGACTCGGCGATGTTGAGGCCGGCGGCGATGTCCGTCGACCAGCCGCACGTGCTCGGGGCCCGGACCCACACCCGGTACTCCGCAGCCTCCACGCCGCCGTCCTCGAGGTCCGGTACGACGGCAGGTCCACGAGGTACATCCAGCCCGTCGCGGTCTGCCGCCGCCTCCACAACCGCGCCACGACTTCCTGCTCAGGGTGCCCGAGCACCGGGTCGGCGGGCAGCACGACCCGCACCGGCCTGGCCGCGTCATCGGAAGGTGTGGTCACGCCCCACGGTAAGCACCACTGCCGCCAGCTGACGGACGTCACCGCTCGGGCAGCTTGCGGCGAAGACCATCCATCGCCTTCTTCACGTCCCCGAGCTGGTCGCCCAGTACCCGCATACGCCAGTCCATGCGCTCAATCCGAGCGGCGGCCGCCAACGATGCGAACGTCTGCGCCAGCTGCGCCGCGCCCGCATCGCCCGCCATCGCCTTCTTCACGTACCGGGCGGCCAGCGCCTCGTACCCCGCTTCGCGCGCTCCACCGCGCCTTCATGCTCGGTCGCGTCCTCGTGCTCGGCCATGCATCCCCTCCCCGGTTGATCTCTCCCACCGTTGTACCAACCGCGCTCCACAGCCGGGGCGCCTGCGGATTCTTGCTCCGCGAAGTCGTCCACAGATCGCTGCTCCCGGCCCAGGTGACCTCCATATTCGATATCGACGATCTCGCCGAAGACGGACCGGGCCTGGTCGCAGCCACCTCCGCCCTCGCCACCGGTCTGATGCAGCACTTCGGATACCCCGAGGCGCCCCAGATGACTCCGGACGGCACTTCCCGGACCAAGTACTGGAGCCTCCATCGGTACGGTCCCGCCGTACGGAAGTGGGCCACTCAGGCCAACGTCACCACGGAGGACACGACCAACTGAGCACGAGCCCACCGCCCAAGCACTGACGGCGCCCGCCCGGGCTCCTGGGCAGGCGCCGTCAGTGTGCCGTCACACGGCCCAGTCGAGTCCGAGCTCGGCAAGCGCAGCGAGCTTGTCGGCGGTGAGCTTGGCGCGCCTGGTCTTGCTGTTGCTCAGAAATACCCCGAGCTTGACCTCTGTGCCGTCCTCCAGCCGCTCTGTGTGAGCCCTGGGAACAGTCACGGAGCCCGTGCGGGCCTTGTACTGCGCCAGGGCTGCCACGCCCCGCTCAAAAGCCCCCACGGGCGCCGTGGACGGCCCCACGGCCGCCACAGTCACCGCCGGGGCTTCCGGCTCCGGGGCGTGCGGGACGACGCCGATAGCCACCAGGCGCTCGCGCTGCCCGTCGGACAGGGCCGCCCACACCTTCGGCTGGCGCTGCCGGGCGAGCCACCGGCCGATGTCCATCCCGTGCACGGTGACCCCGGGTTCGACGTAGGCAAGGATGCTCTCCTCAGCGAGCATCTCCCGCACCACCGCGTAGTGCCGCTGCCACTCCGCCGGCCACTGCGGGTTCCAGTCCGCATCCACCCCCCGCAGCGCGGCCTCCCACTCCGGCTTACCCTCCAGCGCGCCGGGACGGCGCAGGTTCGACAGCCACTGCCCCACCGGCCGGTCCAGCGCCGTGGCGGACCTCGGCGCGCACAGCGTCCAGTGCTCCTCGAAGTACACCCGGGCCGCCGCCAGGTTCTCCTGGAACCGTTCGTCCGCGACCGACCAGACCATGCCCAGCTTCTCCAGCCGCTCCGCGCGCTTGCCGGTCATCTGCCCAGCGCCGTACGCGCGTCGCTGCTCTGCGACCCAGGTCCCCAGCGGGAAGCCACCCTCACGGTGCTCGTACGGAACTCGGGCATGGGACTCACGCTGCGTGAACTGCTTGAGCTTTGCCCAGCCGCGCGCCCAGTCCTGACGCTCGGTGTCGATGACATTGAAGGACACCCAGTCCGCGACCATCACCGGGTCGCGCGGAACGGCAAAACGCAGCAGCAGACGGGATTCGTCCTCGCCTTCCCCGGGCGGCGGACCGATGTACTCGGACGGCTGCGCCACGTCCTTCTGAGGCTCCTGCGGAATCGCCAGCAATTCCACAGCCTCTTCATCATGAGCCCGCAACCCCTCCAATACCTTCACCAAAGGCCGATATGATCCCGAAGTGAACATATCCTCCGGCTTTTCCCCGGGATGGAGAAATACCGGCACGATCAAAGACGCAAGCTTTCCCTCTCCGGGCTTCTGACGCAGAGCGCGGCCGATGGCCTGGACGATGTCGTGTGGCGCGCCCTTGGGGTCCAGCAGGGCCACGCTGTCCACGGCCCGGATGTCGACACCCTCGCCCAGGACACGGCAGTTGGAGAGCACGGCACGCTGCGCCGTGGTCCCGAACCCGCCCAGCACCTCCCGCCGACGCTCGGGCGCGTGCTCGCCGCACAGCCAGTCAACCCAGACCCGAGCTGGGTACGTCTCCGGCCGATCGGCGTGCAGCTTCGCCGCCACACGCCCAAGGCCCTCCGCGTACGCCTGCGCCTCCATCGTCCGATGGTGGAACGTGATGCACGTCGACAGACCGTGCTCCGCCATCGTGTGCAGCAACGCGGCCTGCAGCGCCCCGAGGCGCTCCCCGCGCACCTTCTCACTGTGCCGCTCCTCGCCCATCAACCGCTCTGGTGTGACGACCGGGTCCTTCAGTTCCAGGACGATGATCTGGTACCGCGCCAGCAGCCTGCGCGACACGGCCGACGCGAGCGACAGCTTGTAGAGGACAGGCCCGAAGACCTTCTCATCGTCCATGGAGGCCGCCATCTCGCGCGGTAGCGGGTCGCGCACCCCCTCCGTCACCTCGCGGTTCAGCCGCTCCTCCCAGATCCGCGGCGTCGCCGTCAGGTACAGCCGGCGGTACGACGGGATCACGGTCTGGTTGTGGACGTCGGCCCACGCCTTACCCATCGAGCCGGAAGTCCTGTGCGCCTCATCCACCACCGTGAGGTCCATGGGCGCCAACTGCTGCCCGTAGGCGCCCTCGAAAGCCTCCGCCAGAACCCCCAGCGATGCGTACGTCCCGAAGATGACCAGAGGCCCAGAGCCGTGCCACAGAGCCAGCTGCACCGGATTCGTGGTGGAGCGCACCTTGAGGCTCCACAGCTCCGGGTCATCGGTGAGGCTGCACACCGCAACCGCCGGCCCCGCATGCCCAGCCCCGCGCCACGCCCGCACGGTCTGGGTCAGAAGATCCAGCGTTGGCACCAGGACGAGAACGCGGCCCTTGGGCACGAGCCGCTTGGCCGACGCTGCCGCAATGATGGTCTTCCCCGTTCCGCACGCGGCGTGCACCTGCCCACGCAGGCCATTCCAAGGAATACCGCCCGGAGGGACATCGAGACCGCGCACAATGGCAGCAACGGCCTCGATCTGGTGGTCACGCAGTTTCACGGACATTCCCGTGTTCTCCTTTTCGCGGAATACGGCGCGCAATCATAAAGAAAGTCCGACGCGGCGAGTGGTGGGCCGGGGTATTGGTGTCTGATCCCAGACTCTACACAGCTAGCATCTCTGATGCATCACCCGCGCCAGAACTTCGCTCCCCAGGGTGATACGTGACTCGATCCCACTCGCTAACGGCCGGTTTCCCTGTATGCCGGCAGGGTCACGATGGACTTGACAGTCTGCCGCGAGAGTGGGGGAGAGGCCCGGGTGGAGCGCAGCGGAGCCCGTCACTGCGGTGAGGCCGATACCCCGTCAGGCCGACAGTCCGTCATTCTCGTTGCGACGGTGGTGGCGCCAGGATTCCCAGACCCTACACAGGCCCGCGCGCGATGCACCGCCCTTCGTAGCCAGCCATGGTGATCGCGCTTGCGCGGTCGCCGACAATTCACGCTTGCGTGAATTGCATTCCCTTTTTGAATTCCGTTTGCGGAATTCTATTCCGGCGCTTGCGCCGGAATCCGAATTGCGCTTGCGCAATTCGCGCTCTATGCCCCGGCTTGCCGGGGCATATCCCGCTCCGCGGG
>NZ_JBVJEH010000017.1:0-13262 GCF_055581845.1 Streptomyces sp. NPDC042346
GTACTGCAGGGGGGACCCTGTGGGAGAGTAGGACGCCGCCGAACAATCATTGTGGGAAAGCCCCGCACCTTATGGTGCGGGGCTTTTCTGCGTTCTGGGGGCGATTCCCTTTTCGGTGGTGGGCCGGCGGAGGGATGCGGGAGTCAGAGTCGGCCGGCTGCTTTCAGAGCGAGGTAGGCGTCGGCCAGGGCAGGGGCGAGGGTGTCGGGGGCGGCGTCGACGACGGTGACGCCGTGGCGGCGGAGCTGATCCGCGGTACGGGCCCGCTGGGACTGGGTCTGGGTGGCCGCCGCGGCCTCGTAGACGCCTTCGATCGTGCCGCGGGTACCTGCCATGGCGGCGATCCGAGGATCGGCGACGGAGGCCACCAGGACCGTGTGGCGCTGCGCGAGCTGCGGCAGCACCGGGAGGAGGCCCTCTTCGATCGGGGCCGCGTCGAGGGCCGTCAGGAGAACGATGAGCGAGCGGCGCGGGGCGCGCGACAGGGCCGTGGCGGCGAGGCCGCGGGCGTCCGTCTCCACGAGCTCCGGTTCGAGCGGGGCGAGGGCGTTCACGACAGCCGGCAGGACATCGCGTGCGGTGCGGCCCTGGACCTGGGCGCGGAGGCGGCGGTCGTAGGCCACGAGATCCACGCGGTCGCCGGCTCGGGAGGCGAGCGCGGTGAGGAGGAGGGCGGCGTCCATCGCGGCGTCCAGCCGGGGGACGTCGCCGACGCGGCCGGCCGAGGTGCGGCCGGTGTCGAGGACGATGAGGATGTGGCGGTCGCGCTCCGGGCGCCAGGTGCGGACGGCGACCGTGGTCTGGCGGGCAGTGGCACGCCAGTCGATCGAGCGGGTGTCGTCGCCCGGGACGTACTCGCGGAGGCTGTCGAACTCGGTGCCCTCGCCGCGGGTCAGCACGCTGGTGCGGCCGTCCAGCTCGCGGAGGCGGGCCAGGCGGGACGGCAGGTGCTTGCGGCTGGTGAAGGGCGGCAGGACGCGGACCGTCCAGGGGACCTCGTGGTTGCCCTGGCGGGCGGCGAGGCCGAGGGGCCCGTACGAGCGGACGGTGATCCGCTCGGCGTGGCGGTCGCCGCGGCGGGTGGGGCGCAGGCTCGTGGTGAGGCGGCGGCGTTCGCCGGCGGGAACGGTGAGCTTCTGGCGGGACGCGGCCTGTTCGGTGCCGGGAAGCCAGCTGCTGGGCGGCCAGGCGTCGCGGAGCTGGGCGCGGAGGCGGCGGCCGGACGGGTTGGTGACCGTGAGCTGGACGTCCGCCGCGTCACCGAGTCGAACGGATGTGTCACCACTTCGGGTGAACTGGAGCTTTCGTACTGGCGCGGCCATCGCGTAGTCGCACAGAATTGCTAGGGAGAGGGGCGCGTTCACCGCGAGCATCCCCGCCCAGCTGGGGGCGAGGATGCCGACGGGGAGCGATCCGAGGGCGGCGAGCAGGGCGGTTCGTCCGGTGAGGGCCATGGGGCGCCGTTCTCAGCGGGGGACGGGGACGTGGGCGAGGATCGAGTTGATGACGGAGTCCCCCGTGACTCCCTCCATCTCGGCCTCGGGCCGCAGGTGGATGCGATGACGCAGGGTGGGGAGCGCGAGGGCCTTCACATCGTCCGGGGTGACGTAGTCCCGGCCGGTGAGCCAGGCCCAGGCGCGGGCGGTGGAGAGCAGGGCGGTGGCGCCTCGGGGGGAGACCCCGAGCGTGAGTGAGGGGGATTCTCGCGTGGCACGACAGATATCGACGACATAGCCGGCGATCTCGGGGGAGACCGCGACCTTGGCCACGGCGGCCCGGGCGGCTTCGAGTTCGGCGGGACCCGCGACCGGGCGGACGCCGGCGGCCTTCAGGTCGCGGGGGTCGAATCCCTCGGCGTGACGGGTGAGGACCTGGATCTCGTCGGCTCGTGAGGGCAGAGGGACCGTCAGCTTCAGTAGGAAGCGGTCTAGTTGGGCCTCGGGGAGGGGATAGGTGCCCTCGTATTCGACGGGGTTCTGGGTCGCGGCGACCAGGAACGGCTCGGGGAGGGCGCGCGGGGTGCCGTCGACGGTGACCTGTCGCTCCTCCATCGCCTCCAGGAGAGAGGACTGGGTCTTCGGGGGCGTGCGGTTGATCTCGTCGGCGAGCAGCAGGTTGGTGAAGACCGGGCCGGGCTGGAAGGAGAACTCCGCGCTCCTGCTGTCGTAGACGAGAGAGCCGGTGACGTCGCTCGGCATCAGGTCGGGGGTGAACTGGACGCGCTTGGTGTCGAGTTCGAGTGCGGCCGCGAGCGAGCGGACCAGCAGGGTCTTCGCGACTCCGGGGACGCCTTCGAGGAGGACGTGTCCCCGGCAGAGCAGGGCGACGACGAGACCGGTGACGGCGGGGTCCTGGCCGACCACGGCCTTCGCGATCTCGGTGCGCAGGGCCTCCAGGGAGGCGCGGGCGCTGTCCGAGTCCGTAGCGGTCTCGGGGGTCGGGGCGCTCATGAGGTGCGTACCTCTCTTTCGAGGGCGTCGAGTTGGTCCGCCAGGCGGATGAGGGTGGCGTCGTCGGCGGGAGCCGGGCCGAAGAGGAGGGTCCTGGGGTCCGCGGTGGTCCCGGGGAGACGGGCGTTGAGCGCGGGGAGGAGGCGGTCGGGGGAGTGGGCGTCCTGGACGGGGACGCCGAGGAGGGGGGCGATGCGGGTGCGGGTCGCCGTGCGGAGGACGGTGGCGGCGCGGTCGCGGGCGTTCGCCTTGCGGTAGAGGCGGGCGCGGCCCTCGGTGGTCTCGGAGGCGCGGACGGCGACGGGGAGTCGTTCGGTCACCAGAGGACCGAGGCGGCGGGCGCGCCAGATGGCGGCGAGCAGGGCGGCGACGGCGAGTTGGAGCGTGCCCCACAGCCAGCCGGAGGGGACGAGCGCGAGGAAGTTGTCCGTGGTGTCGCCGGTGGAGGTGTCGGCGGTGGCCGAGGTGTCGGCGAGGGAGGGGAGGTACCAGACGAGATGAGGCTGGGAGCCGAGGAGTTGGAGGGCGAGCGAGGCGTTGCCCTGCTGGTCGAGACGGTTGTTGTAGAGGATGTCGGGCGAGCCGAGGAGGACGGTGTCGGTGGCGCCGGTGCCGGGGAGGCGGACCAGGGTCGGGCTGCCGTCGGCGGGGTAGCAGGCGTCGGCCTCGGTGCCGGGGGTGACGACGTAGCGCTCGCCGCCGAGCTCGACGCTGCCGGCGCGGGTGGCGGCGGGCAGGGTGCAGGCGGGGGTGCGGTTCGTCACCGGGGTGTCGGCGTCGCTGGTGACGTCCGGGGCCAGGGTGGCGAGGGAGGCGGGGCCGGCGCCGAGGAGGACGGTGCGGGCGGCCGATGTCGTCATCGTCGAGCGCAGGGTGGCTTGCTGAGTCTCCGTCAGCAGGTCAGGTGTGGTGACCAGGAGGGTGGTTCGGGGGTCCGTGGCGGCGATGGCCTCGTCGAGTGTGGTGGCGGTGGTGACCGTGATGCCGTGGCCCCTGAGGAGCTCGGCGACGGCGCGGCTGCCGGTGGGGTCGGCGGAGCGGGGGTCGAGGGCGCCGTGGGACTCGGTGGAGCGGACCGTCGCGAGGGCGAGGCCGCCGATGAGGAGCAGGGCGAGGACGAGGACGGCGCCGCGGACGCGGGTCCAGATCTGACGGGCGGACAGGTCGGTCGAGGTGGACTCGACGGCCGGTCGGCTCATGAGGGCGCCCCCGGGGAAGCGGTGTCGAGGGTGGGCCGGGTCCGCTCCAGGGCGGTGTCCAGGTCCTCGATGCGGCGGTACGCGGGCTCGTCGGCGGTGCGGCCGCCGTATGTCACGTCGTCGAAGGCGCGGGCCGCGAGGCGCAGGTCGTCCGCGTGGGAGGGGAGCGAGCGGCCGGCTTCGGCGGCGGCCTCGTCGGCGGTGCGGCCGGGGCGGGGGTCGAGCAGGGCGCGTTCTTCGAGGGAGCGGACGATGGCCCGCATCCGTTCCTGGACGGCCTCGTTCCAGTGGCCGGCGGTGGCGTGGCGGGTGGCGGCCGCGCGGTGCTGGTCGGCGGTGCGGGGGCCGTCGGCGAAGAGGGAGTCGCCGGCCGTGGCCGGTGACCGGCGGGGGGTGCCGAGTCGCCACCACAGGGCGGCGACGAGCGCGACGACGACCAGGACGACGGCGACGAGGCCCACGACGCCGCCCGGGGTGGCCGTGGAGGCCGCGCCGAAGAGGTCGTCGACCCACTCCCAGAAGCGGTCGAGTCCGCGCTGGAGGAGGTTCGGGTCGTTCTCGTGGTACATCGGCTTGGACAGCTCCCGCTCCGCCGCCTCGCGGGCGGGGAGGCGGGAGATGTCCACCGGTACGTCGCCGTCGGCGCGCAGGAGCGTGAGTGGTGCGGTCCTTCCCCCCGTGACCGTCACGGCATCAGCCCCTGATGGTCTCGTCGCCGGGAGTGGGGCCGTAGCCGGGGAGGCCGGCGGCCCGGGCCAGTTCGAGGTCCAGGGCTTCGCGGCGGATGCGCTGGTCCACGTAGAGGAGGACCGTGACACCGGCCGAGATCGGGTAGGTGACCGCGCTGCTGATCACGCTGCCGATGCCCGTGACGATCAGGAACGGCCAGCCGAAGGCGGTGGTGGAGCCGGTGAGCAGGCCGGAGAAGCCCTCGCCGTCGACCGCGATGCCGACGATGAGGAACGGGATCGCGACGATCATGGCGAAGACGAAGATCAGCAGCTGTGTGAGCACGGTGATGCCGAAGATCCGCCACCACGAGCCCTGGACCAGCTTGGCCGAGCGCCTCAGCGACGTCATGATGCCCTGGCGCTCCAGCATCAGGGCGGGGGAGGCGAGGCCGAAACGGATGATCAGCCAGACGGCTGCCACCGCGGCACCGAGCCCGCCGAGCAGGGTCAGGGCCACGCCAGGGGCGCCGCCGACCAGGAATCCGGGCAGCAGGCCGACGCATGCGATGCCCACGGTCAGCGCCGTGAGGAGCAGGGTCAGTCCGATGAGCTGGAGCAGGCGTGGGCGGGCCTCGCGCCAGGCGTCGCCGAGCGTGACCGGGCGGCCGACGACGGCGCGGCTGATGACGACGGTCAGCAGTGCGGCGCTGATCAGGGAGGCCATCAGCGTGACGAGCAGGGCGGGGGCGAGCCCGACCAGGGAGTCCTGGGCCGACTGGACCGAGTACTCCAGCTGCTCGGCGGGTGTCGCGTCGGGGCTCGGTACCGGGGTCACGGGGACGAGGTACCGCTGCGCCAGGATGTTGGCGATCTGGGAGATCACCGCGACCGGGACCGAGAACGACAGCACCGTGCGCCAGTAGGTGCGCAGGGTCTTCGCCGAGCCGTCGAGGATCTCGCCCATGCCGAGCGGGCGCAGCGGGATCACGCCAGGCTTCGCGGCGGGCGGCCTGCCCCAGTGGGCGTTGGGGGGCGGGGCTCCCCAGTTCCGGCCGGGAGCCGGGGGTGGTGTCCGGGCCGCGGGCGGGGTCCACTGGCCCGCGGGCGGCTGGTCCTTGGACCACTGAGGGGCGGAACCGTTCGCGTCGGCGGGGGGCGTGGGCCGGGGGATCCCGGAGCCGTCCTGGCCGTCGGAGGGGGCGGATCCGGGCGAGGTCCAGCCCGGAGTGTCGTTCACGGTCGTCCACCTCGGGGAAATGGTCGCGGTGCCGGATCGGCGAACCGGCTCGGTCACGGCGGCCGACACCTCTCGCGGCGGCGGGCCGGGTGCCATCGTGCCACGCGGGGCCCACCCGTGGGCGGGAGCGGCCATGCCGTTCGTACCTTTGTCCGGACCTTCATTGTCCGGCCGGTAGGCGGCACACTGTGCGAATACCCGACCAGGACGCGCGATCCGTGCGACGGCGGGCCGAGGGGAGCGCGATCCACGAGGTCGCGGCCCGGGCTGGGGGAGACGCTGTGGGACAGGTCACGGCAGGTAACGATTGGCTAATGGGATGATGTCGATATGAAGGGACGCGTTCTTGTCGTCGACGACGACACCGCACTGGCCGAGATGCTCGGCATCGTGCTGCGGGGTGAAGGGTTCGATCCGTCGTTCGTCGCGGACGGCGACAAGGCGCTTGCCGCATTCAGGGAGGCCAAGCCTGACCTGGTGCTGCTGGACCTGATGCTGCCCGGGAGGGACGGCATCGAGGTGTGCCGGCTCATCAGGGCCGAGTCGGGTGTGCCGATCGTCATGCTGACCGCGAAGAGCGACACCGTCGACGTGGTGGTGGGCCTGGAGTCCGGGGCCGACGACTACATCGTCAAGCCGTTCAAGCCGAAGGAGCTCGTCGCCCGTATCCGGGCGCGGCTGCGGCGGTCCGAGGAGCCGGCGCCGGAGCAGCTGACCATCGGTGACCTGGTCATCGACGTGGCCGGGCACTCCGTGAAGCGGGAGGGGCAGTCCATCGCCCTGACGCCGCTCGAGTTCGACCTGCTCGTCGCGCTGGCGCGCAAGCCGTGGCAGGTCTTCACCCGTGAGGTCCTGCTGGAGCAGGTCTGGGGATACCGGCACGCGGCCGACACCCGGCTGGTGAACGTGCACGTCCAGCGGCTGCGCTCGAAGGTCGAGAAGGACCCCGAGCGCCCGGAGATCGTGGTGACCGTCCGTGGCGTCGGTTACAAGGCGGGACCGAGCTGACATGACTACAGGCAGTACTGCTCCGAAGCCCGGGGACCCGGGAGACCGTAAGGGGCGGACTGCCGGACCGGGGCGGGGGGGCCCGCGTTTCGGCCGTCTGCTGGGCGGACGGCTCCTCAACGACGGGGCGCCGGGTGGACCGGTGTTCCGGCTCCTCGCTCGCTGGGTCCGCCGACCGTTGCTGCCCGCTGTGCGGCTGTGGCGGCGGAACATCCAGCTGAGGGTCGTCGCGGGCACTCTGCTGATGTCTCTCGGTGTCGTGCTGCTGCTCGGCCTCGTCGTCATCGGGCAGGTCCGCAACGGGCTGCTCGAAGCCAAGGAGAGGGCCGCGCAGAGCCAGGCCGCCGGGGGGTTCTCCGCCGCGCAGGACCGGGCGGCGACCACACCGTCGGCACCCGGCCAGCAGGACGGCGGGCGGACCGGCGCGTCCGTGAACTGGCGCTCCACGCTGGTCGAGCAACTCGCCAGTGGCGGCCAGAGCGCCTTCAACGTGGTCGCGCTCTCCCTCGACAGTGGTGACACCGCGAGCCGTGGGGCCCGGGCCTCGGGCGAGGTCGACCCCACCACGAGCATCCCCGCCGACCTGCGGCTCTCCGTCGCCCAGGGCGCGAACACGTTTCAGAAGTCGACCCGGATCCAGTACACCAGCGGCAAGGCGTCCGAAGCCGGGCTGGTGATCGGCAAGCGGCTGAATGACGCCGACGGCACCCCGTACGAGCTGTACTACCTCTTCCCGCTGACGCAGGAGGAGGACTCCCTCACCCTCGTCAAGGGCACCCTGGCGACCGCCGGGCTGTTCGTCGTCGTCCTGCTCGGCGCCATCGCCTGGTTCATGGTCCGCCAGGTCGTCACACCCGTCCGGATGGCCGCCGGGATCGCCGAGCGGCTTTCGGCCGGCCGTCTCCAGGAGCGGATGAAGGTCACCGGCGAGGACGACATCGCGCGGCTCGGCGAGGCCTTCAACAAGATGGCCCAGAGCCTCCAGCTCAAGATCCAGCAGCTGGAGGAGCTGTCGCGGATGCAGCGGCGGTTCGTCTCCGACGTCTCGCACGAGCTGCGGACCCCGCTCACCACGGTCCGGATGGCCGCCGACGTGATCCACGAGGCCCGTGTCGACTTCGACCCCGTCACCGGGCGTGCCGCCGAGCTCCTCGGCGACCAGCTCGACCGTTTCGAATCACTCCTCTCCGACCTCCTGGAGATCAGCCGCTTCGACGCCGGAGCGGCGGCCCTGGAGGCCGAGCCGATAGACCTGCGCCAGGTCGTGCGCCGGGTCATCGGCGGCGCGGAACCCCTCGCCGAGCGCAAGGGCACCCGGATCGTCGTCCTCGGCGACGAGCAGCCCGTGGTGGTCGAGGCGGACGCCCGCCGCGTCGAGCGGGTGCTGCGCAACCTCGTCGTCAACGCCGTCGAGCACGGTGAGGGCCGGGACGTGGTGGTGAAGCTCGCCGCCGCCGGCGGGGCCGTCGCCGTCGCCGTCCGCGACTACGGCGTCGGACTCAAGCCGGGCGAGGCGACCCGCGTGTTCAACCGCTTCTGGCGAGCCGACCCCGCCCGCGCGCGCACCACCGGCGGTACGGGCCTCGGCCTGTCGATCGCCGTGGAGGACGCCCGGCTGCACGGCGGCTGGCTGCAGGCCTGGGGCGAGCCCGGCGGTGGTTCGCAGTTCCGGCTGACCCTGCCGAGGACCGCGGACGAGCCGCTGCGGGGCTCCCCGATCCCGCTGGAGCCCGAGGACTCGCGGCGCAATCGTGAGCAGGCCGCCGCCGGACGCGCACAGGAGAGCGCGCGTCGCGTGGCGGTTCCGGCGCAGCCCGTCGGGGACCGGCCGTCGCTCCCCGTACCGCCGAGGCTGCCCGTGCCGTCGCGGGCGACCGTCGACCCGACGGCGCTGCCCGGCAGCGGAGCCCGGGTGGTGCCGCGGGCGGCGACGGACAGCGACGGCGGCCAGACGAGCACGGCGACCGCCGGGGGAACCGGGAACGCGGAGCGGGAGGACGGGACACGTGGGCGCTGACTCCCGAGAGGGGCACGCGGGGCGGGGCCGGAGCACACGGGCGGTCGTGCTGAGCGCGTGCGGCGTGCTCGTCGTCACCGGGTGCGCGACGATGCCCGACAGCGGAGAAGTGGAGGTGGTGAAGGGGGCGAACCTCGGCGACTCGCAGGTGCGGGTCTACGCCGTCGCACCGCGGGAGAACGCCGACCCGGACGAGATCGTCGACGGCTTCCTGGAGGCCATGACCAGCGACGACCCCGGCTTCGCCACGGCCCGCAAGTACCTCACGAAGCAGGCTGCGCGGAGCTGGAAGCCGGAGCAGGGCATCACCGTGCTCACCACCGCGCCCGACCGCGAACAGGCCGACCGCAACGCCGACCCGGACAACCAGGGCCGCGCCTACCCGCTCTCCGGCCGCAAGATCGCGAGGGTGGACGCCCGCCACGCGTACCAGCCGAACAGCCCCACCCAGTACGTCCAGTCGATCCACGTCGTGCAGCAGCCCTCCGCGGACGGCAAGACCAAGGAATGGCGCATCGACAGCCTGCCGTCCGGCCTGGTGCTGGGCGAGGCCGATTTCCTGCGCAACTACCGGTCGGTCAACAAGTACTACTTCGCCTCCGGGGAGGACTGGGTCGTGGCCGACCCGGTCTACATCCGCCAGCGGCAGGACCCGGTCACCAAGATGGACCCGGTGACGCAGACGGTCAGGGCGCTGCTCGAAGGGCCGACGAACTGGCTGAAGTCGGCCGTCGACTCGCAGTTCCCCTCCGGGACGGAGCTGAAGGCGGGCGTCACCTCGCTGACGACCGACGACCAGTCCACGCTGAAGGTGCCGCTCAACGCCAAGGCCGAACTGGTGGGCGGCGAGGCGTGCCGGCGGATGGCGGCGCAGCTGCTCTTCACGCTGGGCGACCTGACCTCCGTACGCGTCGAGCAGGTGGAGCTCCAGAAGTCGAACGGGGACTCGCTGTGCCGTCTGGGCAAGGGGCAGGCGGCCGAGTTCGCGGCGGTCCGCAGCACCGCGTCCGAGGAGAGCCCGTACTTCCTCGACGAGCACGGCAAGCTGATGAGGCTGGCGGTCCAGGGCAAGGAGACCGACGAGCCGACCGTGGTGCCGGGGCCGTTCGGCAGCGGGACGACCCCGCTGACCTCGGTCGCCGTCGACCGCGGCGAGACCCGGGCCGCCGGGGTCGGGTCGGGCGGACGCGATCTGTTCGTCTCCTCGATCAGCACGGAGCAGGACCCGCTGCCGGCGGTGCTGACGAGCAAGGCGGTCCGTCCCGCGGACCGGCTCTCCGCGCCGAGCTGGGACGGCCGGGGCGACCTCTGGGTCGCCGACCGCAACCCCGCGGCGGCGCACCTGTGGATGGTGCCGGGCGGCTCCGGCGAACCCGTCGAGGTCCGTACGCCGTGGCTGACGGAGGGCACGCGCGTCGAGGCGCTGCGGGTCTCGGCGGACGGCGTGCGGATCGCCCTGCTGGTCAAGCAGGGCGAGCGCACCACGTTGCAGATCGGCCGGGTCGAGCGGCAGAAGACGGGGGCGGAGACCGAGGTGTCCGTCGAAGGCCTGCAGCCCGCCGCGCCGCGGATGGAGTCGGTCACGGCCGTCTCCTGGGCCGGACCGAGCCGGCTGGTCGTCGTCGGCAAGGAGGCGGGCGGTGTCCAGCAGATCCGCTACCTCCAGACGGACGGCTCGACCTCCGCGAGCTCGGTGCTCCCCGGCCTGAACGGGGTGAGCTCGGTGACCGCGCCGAACGGCGACGGGGCGCCGGTGGTGGCGAACTCCGGGAACGACGGCATCGTCCGGCTGGCGCCGGGCACGAACTGGCAGCCGGTGGTCAAGGCCGGCACCTCGCCCGTCTATCCCGGATAGCGGGACCGCTCGCGGCACGCCGGACTCGGGGCGCACCTGACGTACTTCCGGGGTCCGGCGGGGTTCCTGGGGACTTGGGGGTTCCGGGGAACCCCGCCGGTTTTCCACAGGGGTGGTCCGCTGCGGCGGGAGCGCGCACAGTGGAGTCATGCGGGGGTGGTGGCGCGAGATCGCCGGGCTGGTGCTGCCGGTCGCCTGCGGAGGCTGCGGCAGGCCGCGCACCGTCCTGTGCCCGGAGTGCGCGGGCGCGCTGACCGGGGCCGGACCGCGCAGGGTGCGGCCCGCGCCCGAGCCGGCGGGGCTGCCGCTGGTCCATGCCGTCGCGCCGTACGCCGATTCCGTACGGGAACTCCTCCTCGCTCACAAGGAGCGCGGGGCGCTGGCGCTCGCCGGGCCCCTGGGCGGCGCGCTCGCCGGTGCCGTGGAGGCCGCTGCAGGGCCCGCCAGGGGCCGCGACTCCCCGCCCCTACTGCTGGTACCGGTGCCGTCCTCGCGGCGCTCCGTGCGGGCGCGTGGCCACGATCCGACGCGACGGATCGCGTTGGCCGCCGCCGCCCGGCTGCGGCGCGGGGGACGGGACGCCCGGGTCGTGTCCGTACTGCGGCAGCGGCGGTTCGTGGCGGACCAGTCGGGTCTCGGAGCGCGCGGACGTCTGGCGAACCTCTCGGGTGCGCTGGAGGTCGTACCGGGCGGCGCGCGCCTGTTGGAGGCCGGAAGGGTGGTTCTCGTGGACGACCTGATGACGACGGGCGCTTCGCTCGCGGAGGCGGCGCGCGCACTCGGTGGCGTCCATCTTCCGTTCATTCCCGGATTACCGCGGGGAATGGCGGAGAGATCACCGGAACGGTCCGCGCCGGAGCATGGATTCGAACAGCGGAGGGCCGCTGTGATCGCATCCTCTCCCGCTTCGTTCGAAATAAACCGGAACTCGTCAGGAACTTGGATCGTTGCAGGTGGTGAGAGGTGAAGGCACCCGAACGGAGGTATGTCGCGGTAGCGGGTGCCGACACCCGTCCGAAGGGGCTATGTTCGGTTGTGAGGAATGGCGAACGCCACTGCCTCGCCGAATACATGGTTGCGCCTACAGGACAGGAGTTCAGGGCGAATTAACCTCTTGTCGATGGGGTGGGGATCTTGTCGACTGGGGAGGAGGAGGTGAAAGTCGCCAAGTCCGAGCTCCGGTAACCACCGGAGTCTGGTGCAAAGGGAGATGCCCGGCGGCCGAGGAGCCGATCAGGGCGATCCGGGAACGGAGTTCTGCGTGGACATCGTCGTCAAGGGCCGCAAGACCGAGGTGCCCGAGCGGTTCCGCAAGCACGTGGCCGAGAAGCTGAAGCTGGAGAGGATCCAGAAGCTCGACGGCAAGGTGATCAGCCTCGACGTCGAGGTGTCCAAGGAGCACAACCCGCGGCAGGCCGACCGGTCGGACCGCGTGGAGATCACCCTCCACTCCCGAGGCCCGGTCATCCGGGCCGAAGCGGCGGCAGGCGACCCTTACGCAGCCCTCGACCTCGCCAGCGACAAGCTGGAGGCCCGGCTGCGCAAGCAGCACGACAAGCGCTACACCCGCCGTGGAAACGGCAGGCTGTCGGCAGCGGAGGTCGGGGACGTGGTGCCCGGCGCCGCCCAGCTCAACGGAGACGGCCAGCTGGTCGCCGACGAGTCGGACAAGGTGCCCACCACGATGATGGGCTCGATCGAGGTCCAGGGCGAAGGCCCGCTGGTGGTGCGCGAGAAGACCCACCGGGCCGCCCCCATGACGCTCGACCAGGCGCTCTACGAGATGGAGCTGGTCGGCCACGACTTCTACCTCTTCGTCGACGCTGACAACAAGCAGCCGAGCGTCGTCTACCGGCGACACGCGTACGACTACGGCGTCATCCACCTGGAGAGCGACCCGCTCGCCGAGGGTGGCGGCGCCGGCGGTGCACTCGGCGGCTGACAGGTCGCCACCGCACCACCCACACACCTCAGGTGTCCCTCACGGTGCCCCTGGAGCGCGGTTCGCGCCCCCAGGGGCACCCCCGTGCGCCCATGGGTAACCCCGCGCGCCGCCGGGGCATGAAATCATGTCGTGCACGCCAACCGGTGCTCGTCGAGCAGTGGTTGGCGGACCGGAAACGAATTCAGGCCACGGCCTTCAGGGGGAGGAACGATGGCGGACAGCTTCGGGCCGGTGCTCAGGGGGCGTGAGCCCTATGGCGCGGTCACTCCGGAGTGCGGTGCGGAAGGATCGGATTCGGACAGCGGTGACTGCCGCAAGGAGCCGATTCGGGTCCTCGTGGTGGACGATCACGCCCTCTTCCGTCGCGGTCTGGAGATCGTCCTCGCGCAGGAGGAGGACATTCAGGTCGTCGGCGAGGCCGGCGACGGAGCCGAGGCGGTCGACAAGGCCGCCGATCTGCTGCCCGACATCGTCCTGATGGACGTGAGGATGCCCCGGCGCGGTGGCATCGAGGCGTGCACCTCCATCAAGGAGGTGGCCCCCAGCGCGAAGATCATCATGCTGACGATCAGCGACGAGGAGGCCGATCTCTACGAGGCGATCAAGGCCGGGGCGACCGGCTACCTCCTCAAGGAGATCTCCACCGACGAGGTCGCGACGGCGATCCGCGCGGTCGCCGACGGGCAGTCGCAGATCAGCCCGTCGATGGCGTCCAAACTCCTCACCGAGTTCAAGTCGATGATCCAGCGCACCGACGAGCGCAGGCTCGTGCCCGCACCCCGGCTGACGGACCGTGAGCTGGAGGTCCTCAAGCTCGTCGCGACCGGGATGAACAACCGGGACATCGCCAAGGAGCTCTTCATTTCCGAGAACACGGTGA
>NZ_JBVJEH010000017.1:13360-105941 GCF_055581845.1 Streptomyces sp. NPDC042346
GAAGAACCACGTGCGGAACATCCTGGAGAAGCTCCAGCTGCACTCCCGCATGGAGGCCGTGGTCTACGCGATGCGGGAGAAGATCCTCGAGATCCGCTGAGGCTCCGGCACGAGGGGCGCCCCTGCTGGGGGTCCGGGGGTTATCCCCCGGGGGATGCAGCATCTCCGAGAACACGGTGAAGAACCACGTGCGGAACATCCTGGAGAAGCTCCAGCTGCACTCCCGCATGGAGGCCGTGGTCTACGCGATGCGGGAGAAGATCCTCGAGATCCGGTAGGGCGGCGCCCCTGCGCCCCCGCTCGGCCGTTCAGCTCAGGGCGCGTACCAGCTCGGGTGCGAGCTCGGGGTGGTTCACGCGGTCCGGGACCACCGACACCGCGTCGCAGCCGACCCACTCGGCCGCCTCGCGCAGCGCCCGCGCCACCGCCGGTACGGCCTTCGGGCCGTCCAGGGTGATCTGCCGGGCGACCAGCGTGCCGCCCTCGCGCGCCGGGTCCACCCGGCCGACCAGACGGCCCCCCGCCAGGACCGGCATCGCGAAGTAGCCGTGCACCCGCTTCTGCTTCGGCACGTACGCCTCCAGGCGGTGCGTGAAGCCGAAGATCCGCTCCGTGCGCGCCCGCTCCCAGATCAGCGAGTCGAAGGGCGACAGCAGCGTCGTCCGGTGCCGGCCGCGCGGCTCGGAGGCCAGCGCCGCCGGGTCCGCCCACGCGGGCTTCCCCCAGCCCGCCACCGTGACAGGAACGAGCCCCGAGGCCTCGACCACCGCGTCGAACTGCTCGCCCTTGATGCGGTGGTAGTCCGCGATGTCCGCGCGCGTGCCCACGCCCAGCGCCTCGCCCGCCTGCCGCACCAGGCGCCGTACGCACTCGGTGTCGTCCAGCTCGTCATGGAGCAGTGCCTGCGGGATCGCCCGCTCGGCCAGGTCGTAGACCCGCTTCCAACCGCGCCGCTCGACCACCACCACCTCGCCGTGCATCAGCGCCCGCTCGACGGCGATCTTCGCGTCGGACCAGTCCCACCACTCGCCCTTGTTCTTCGCGCCGCCCAGCTCGGTCGCGGTCTGCGGGCCCTCGGACCGCAGCTGGTCGATCACCTTGTCGTACGCCCCGGCCGACAGGTCGTGGTGCCAGTGCGGGCGGTCGCGGTAGGCGCGGCGGCGGAACGCGAAGTGGGGCCACTCCTCGATCGGCAGGACGCAGGCGGCGTGCGACCAGTACTCGAAGGCGTGGGGTCGTGCCGGAAGCGCGCCATCGGAGACGCCGGTCCAGTAGGCGTCCTCGACCGTCCCGCGGCCCACGGCGCCCAGGCGCGCGTACGGGATGAGCTCGTGCGAGCGGGCCAGGACGGAGATCGTGTCGAGCTGGACCTGACCGAGGGCGCGCAGCACCCCGCGGACCCCGGACCTGCGGTCGGGCGCGCCCAGGAACCCCTGAGCGCGCAGCGCGATCCGGCGGGCTTCGTCGGCGGACAGTTCGGCGGCGGGGCGCGGCGCAGTCGTCATGCACCGCACCCTAGAACCCGGCACTGACAGCCGGGCCGCGGGTCAGGCCTGGTCGGGCCGGTCGGGCCGGTCGGGGGCCGGGAGGTACGGCAGCGGGCTCGGCAGGCCGAAGTCGGAGGGCAGCAGGGCGCCGACCCAGCAGTCGCGGAGCGTGCCCTTGTTGACGAGGCCGGCGCGCTGGACGCCCTCCAGGGCGAAGCCGACGCGCTCGGCCACCGCGCGCGACCCGGTGTTGCCGAGCTCCGCGCGCCAGACGAGACGGGTGCAGCCGAGCCCCGTGAACGCCCAGTGGGCCAGGGCCCGGACGGTCTCCGTCATGTAGCCGCCGCCCCGATGCTCCTTGCGCAGCCAGTAGCCGACCTCCCAGACGCCCGAACCGCGGCTGGTCAGCGAGATCGCGGCGAGCAGCGGGCCGCCGGCCACCGGCTCGACGGCGAAGGAGTAGTCCGAGTCCTCGCGCCAGCCGTCGGGCACCAGCCGGTTCAGGAAGAAGTCCGCGTCCTGCCGCGTATAAGGGTCCGGGACGACCGTCCAGCGCCGAATGTCCGGGTCCTGGCAGATTTCGTACACCGCGTCGGCGTCGCCGGGGACGAAGTTCCGCAGACGCAGTCGGTCGGTGGTGAGGGTGATCGGCTCCATGCCTGGATTGTGGTGAGCCGCCCGACCGGAAGCGAACACTTTTCGGGAGGTGCGGCACCTTCCGCCCACCTCGTGCGTTCTCTTTGAGGGTGGCCTTGCGGCTCGGGCACTGCGGGCCTCCCTTCGCGAGGGCGGTCTCGCTTACGATGGCCGTTGCGGTGGGGACCACCTGCCGTGCCCGCGCTCGCGTCGATCACAAGACCCAGTGCCAGGCCCGACCGGCAAGGAGACCAGCCTCAGTGTCCGTCTTCAACAAGCTCATGCGTGCAGGCGAAGGCAAGATCCTGCGCAAACTGCACCGCATCGCGGACCAGGTCAACTCCATCGAAGAGGACTTCGTCAACCTCTCCGACGCCGACCTGCGGGCGCTCACGGACGAGTACAAGCAGCGGTACGCCGACGGCGAGAGCCTCGACGACCTCATGCCGGAAGCCTTCGCGACGGTGCGCGAGGCCGCCAAGCGCGTCCTCGGCCAGCGCCACTACGACGTCCAGCTGATGGGTGGCGCCGCGCTCCACCTCGGCTACGTCGCCGAGATGAAGACCGGTGAGGGCAAGACCCTCGTCGGCACCCTCCCGGCGTACCTCAACGCGCTGTCCGGCAAGGGCGTGCACCTGATCACGGTCAACGACTACCTGGCCGAGCGCGACTCCGAGATGATGGGCCGCGTCCACAAGTTCCTCGGGCTCCAGGTCGGCTGCATCCTGGCCAACATGACTCCGGCCCAGCGCCGTGAGCAGTACGCCTGCGACATCACGTACGGCACGAACAACGAGTTCGGCTTCGACTACCTCCGCGACAACATGGCGTGGTCCCAGGACGAGCTCGTCCAGCGCGGCCACAACTTCGCCTGTGTCGACGAGGTCGACTCGATCCTCGTCGACGAGGCCCGTACGCCGCTGATCATCTCCGGCCCGGCCGACCAGGCCACCAAGTGGTACGGCGACTTCGCCAAGCTGGTCACCCGCCTCTCCAAGGGCGAGCCCGGCAACCCGCTCAAGGGCATCGAGGAGACCGGCGACTACGAGGTCGACGAGAAGAAGCGCACCGTCGCCATCCACGAGGCCGGTGTCGCCAAGGTCGAGGACTGGCTCGGCATCGACAACCTCTACGAGTCGGTGAACACCCCCCTCGTCGGGTACTTGAACAACGCCATCAAGGCGAAGGAACTGTTCAAGAAGGACAAGGACTACGTCGTCATGGACGGCGAAGTCATGATCGTCGACGAGCACACCGGCCGTATCCTCGCCGGCCGCCGCTACAACGAGGGCATGCACCAGGCCATCGAGGCGAAGGAAGGGGTGGCGATCAAGGACGAGAACCAGACCCTCGCCACGATCACCCTGCAGAACTTCTTCCTCCTGTACGCGAAGCTCTCCGGCATGACCGGTACGGCCATGACCGAGGCCGCCGAGTTCCACCAGATCTACAAGCTGGGCGTCGTCCCGATCCCCACGAACAGGCCGATGATCCGCAAGGACCAGTCCGACCTGATCTACCGGACCGAGGTCGCGAAGTTCGCCGCCGTCGTCGACGACATCGCGGAGAAGCACGAGAAGGGTCAGCCGATCCTCGTCGGCACGACCTCCGTGGAGAAGTCCGAGTACCTCTCGCAGCAGCTCTCCAAGCGCGGCGTCCAGCACGAGGTGCTCAACGCCAAGCACCACGACCGCGAGGCCAGCATCGTCGCCCAGGCCGGCCGCCGCGGCGCCGTCACCGTCGCCACGAACATGGCCGGTCGCGGTACGGACATCAAGCTCGGCGGCAACCCGGACGACCTCGCCGAGGCCGAGCTGCGCCAGGCGGGCCTGGACCCGGTCGACCACGTCGAGGAGTGGGCCGCGGCCCTCCCCGGCGCCCTGGAGCGGGCCAAGAAGGCCGTGCAGGCGGAGTTCGAGGAGGTCAAGGACCTCGGCGGTCTTTACGTGCTGGGCACCGAGCGCCACGAGTCCCGCCGTATCGACAACCAGCTCCGCGGCCGCTCCGGCCGTCAGGGCGACCCCGGCGAGTCCCGCTTCTACCTCTCGCTCGGCGACGACCTGATGCGCCTGTTCAAGGCGCAGATGGTCGAGCGCGTGATGGCCATGGCCAACGTGCCGGACGACGTGCCGATCGAGAACAAGATGGTCACCCGGGCGATCGCCTCCGCCCAGTCGCAGGTCGAGACCCAGAACTTCGAGACGCGTAAGAACGTCCTGAAGTACGACGACGTCCTCAACCGGCAGCGTCAGGTCATCTACGGCGAGCGCCGCCGCGTCCTGGAGGGCGAGGACCTGCACGAGCAGATCCAGCACTTCATGGACGACACGATCGACGACTACATCCGCCAGGAGACCGCCGAGGGCTTCGCGGAGGAGTGGGACCTCGACCGTCTGTGGAACGCGTTCAAGCAGCTCTACCCGGTGAAGGTCACCGTCGACGAGCTGGAGGACGCTGCGGGGGACCGGGCCGGCATCACCGCCGAGTTCATCGCCCAGTCGGTCAAGGACGACATCCACGAGCAGTACGACGCGCGTGAGAAGCAGCTCGGCTCGGAGATCATGCGCGAGCTGGAGCGGCGCGTGGTCCTGTCGGTCCTGGACCGCAAGTGGCGCGAGCACCTCTACGAGATGGACTACCTCCAGGAGGGCATCGGCCTGCGCGCCATGGCGCAGAAGGACCCGCTGGTCGAGTACCAGCGCGAGGGCTTCGACATGTTCACCGCCATGATGGAGGGCATCAAGGAGGAGTCCGTCGGCTACCTGTTCAACCTGGAGGTCCAGGTCGAGCAGCAGGTCGAGGAGGTCCCGGTGCAGGCGACCGCTCCCTCGCTCGACAAGGGCGACGCGGTGCCGTCCGGCGCCGGGAACGGGCGTCCGGAGATCCGCGCCAAGGGGCTCGACGCTCCGGCGCGGCCGGACCGTCTGCACTTCTCCGCGCCGACCGTCGACGGTGACGGCGGGGTCGTCGAGGGCGACTTCGCCTCCGACGACGAGTCGGGCGACGGGATGACGCGGGCGGAGCGTCGCAAGGCGCAGAAGAACGCGAGCGGTGGGCGTCGTCGCAAGAAGTGACATCGTGACGCCGTGATGGCGTGAGGTGGAGGGGTCGGTCGCCCGGTGGGCGGCCGGCCCCTTCGTCATGGGTGGCGGGCCGCCGTGCCGAGGCCGTCGAGCTCGACGGCGGCGCAGCGCCAGCGGTGGTCGGGGCCGCGCTCCAGACGGAACGCCATGGCCCGGACGCGAGGGCCGGTGGCGATGCTCGCGAAGGCCTCCATGGCCGTGCGGTGGGGGTCCAGCTGTACGGCGCAGCGGCGCATGACGGGGCGGGGGCCGAGCGATCGCAGGGGCGTCGTCGGAGCCAGCCGGACGAGCTGCTCGTACGCCTCCCCGACGGTGTGACCGAGCATCCAGTGGACCGGCCGCTCCCCGCTGAGCACCGCGAGCAGGCGCTCCGCGAAGACGGTGTGCGGGGGGAGCGCGCGGGGCGGGGTGCGGGGGTGGGTGCCCGCGCCGCCTCGGGGGCGGGTGCCGGCGGGGCCGCCCGGGGCGGTGCGGGGGCGGGGCGTGCGCGGGCGGGTGGTGGCCGTGGGCGAGAGGGGTGCGGGGGCGATGTCCGTGGCGATGTCCGTGGCGACGGGCGTGGCGGGTGCGGTGTTCATGGTGGTCATGGCGGGCCCCTGTCGTTGCGTAACCGAGTGGTACCAGTCGGTAACTTCCGTTGGGGATCTTGTACGGGTGGGGTACGAGCCCCCGCAAGGAGTCCGGGGCCGCGGGGCCGCGCCGCGGGCGAATCACCTATCAGGGTGACGCGGGGGGAAAGCGCCTCTTTAGGGGCTTGGCGGGGGCCGTCGGCGGTGGACGGGCGGGGAGTTCGGTCCGCCAGCCCGAAGGGGGACTCCGCACGTATCCTGAGGGCCTCTCCGTCTACGAAAGCGGCCAGCCATGCGCGTGTACGTCCCCCTGACCCTCCCCGGTCTCGCACAGGCGCACAAGGCGGGCGAGCTGGGCCCCGGCCCGCTGACCGCCTACGCCGTCACGCCCGCGCTGCGCGAGTGGTACGTCTCCGACGACATCGAGGAGCTGGAGTACGCGGCGCTCAACCGGGCCGCCTCCGCCTCCCTGCGGCTCATCGCCGGTGACCCCGGGGCGCCGCGGCGCCGGGTCGTCGTCGCCGTCGACGTGGCCGACAAGGACGCCACCGTGGATCCCGACCGGGGGCTCGACGCCGGGTCGATCGGCGAGGTCCGGATCGCCGGGGCCGTCGCGCTGGCCAAGGCCGCGGCGGTGCACGCCGACGCGGACGACGCCGAGGCGGACGTCACCGCGGCGGCCGCGGCGCTCGGGGCGGCGGACCAGGGCGACGACGACGCGCGCTTCGTGGTGGACGGGGCCGAGGACCACGAGCTGCTGTGGTTCGGGGTGCAGGAGATTCCCGGGCTGCTGGGGTAGCCGGGGAGCGGGACGCGACGGGACCGGGCCGGGTGCGTTGTCGGCGCCTGCCGGTACCGTTCTTCCAATGGGGAAGCACGCTAAGCATCTGGTCTGGGACTGGAACGGGACACTGCTCGACGACATCGGCGCGGTGATCGGGGCGTCGAACGCCGCCTTCGCCGAGATCGGGCTCGCGCCGATCACGCTGGAGCAGTACCGCGAGCTGTACACGGTGCCGGTGCCGAAGTTCTACGAGCGGCTCATGGGGCGGCTGCCCACGGACGAGGAATGGACCGTCATGGACGGCGCCTTCCACCGCCACTACTGGGCGCGGGCGGAGGGGTGCGGGCTCACGCTCGGCGCCGCGGAGCTGCTCGCGGCGCGGCAGGACTCCGGGCTCACGCAGTCGCTGCTGTCGCTCGCGCCGCACGCCGAGCTGATACCGCTCGTGCGGCGCCACGGGATCGCCGAGCGGTTCCTCCGGATGGACGGGCGGGTCGGCGACTCGACGGACGGGAAGTCCGGGCACATGGTGCGGCACCTGGAGGCGCTCCGCGTCCCCGCGGACCGGGTGGTCGTCATCGGCGACGCGGCGGACGACGCGGTGGCGGCGGCGCACGTCGGCGCGCAGGCGGTGCTCTACACCGGGGGGTCGCACAGTCGGGCGTCGCTGGAGCGGGTGGGGGTGCCGGTGGTCGACTCGCTGGCGGAGGCGGTGTCCGTGGCGGAGGGGTTGGGGTAGCGGTCGGACTGGGCCGGGCCGGGCTGGGTCCGGGCCGGTGGGGCGGCCCTGTCCGGTGGTGGGTGGGGCGGGGGGCCGGATCCGGCCCGGTGGGTGGTTGTGCCCACCCGTTCCGCCCCGGCGGAACGCATGCCCACAACCACCCTGGGGGCGCGTGCCTACAACCACCCCTTCGGGGTGTCAGGCCTTGGCTCGGAGGACCTTGAGGAATTCGCGCATCCAGGTGGGGTGGTCCGGCCAGGCCCGGGAGGAGACCAGGAGGCCGTCGACCACGGCCGCCGAGTCCTGGAAGGTGGCTCCGGCCGCCTGCATGTCGAGTTCCAGGGCCGGGTACGCCGTGACCCTGCGGCCCTCCAGGCCGCCGATCGCCGCCGTCAGGAGCGGGCCGTGGCAGATCTGGGCCACCGGCTTGTCCGCGTCGAAGAAGGCCTTCAGGATCTTGCGGAGCTCCGGGTCGTTGCGCAGGTACTCCGGCGCCCGGCCGCCCGGGATCACCACCGCCACGTACGCGCCCGGGTCGACCTCCGAGAAGGCCAGGTCCGCGGGCCACGTGTAGCCGGGCTTCTCGGTGTACGTGTCGAAGCCGGGCTCGAAGTCGTGGACGACGAAGCGGAGCGTCTTGCGGGCCGGGGCCGCGATGTCGACCTCGTAACCCTCCTCCAGGAGCCGCTGGTAGGGGTACATCACCTCGAGCGACTCCGCCGCGTCACCGGTCACGATCAGGATCTTCGCCATGGCTCTCCCAGGTCACAGATGGTCGGTCTGCCGTGCTGCGCCCATGCTCGCGTACACGCTGCCCCTGGCGGGGCGCTTTGCCAAGAGGACATGTGTCGCTGTCCATAACGTCAAACTTCCCCCCCTGCTTTTGTACACATACGGACCATGACGGTTCGGGGGTCGGGGGAGATAGGCTTTTGCCGTGATCAGCGCGATACGCCGAGGGGGCAGTGAAGCCCCCGGCTGCCGCCCGACCCGCGACAGCGGCCGGGCCGACCGTGCGTTCGCCGATCCCTTCCGTCCGGGCGCGCCGCGCTCTGTGGCCGATAACGACCCGGGCATCTCTCATCCGGGCATAACGTCGTCTTCGACCGGAATCACCGCGTCGTGGCGTTGTGCCCTTTCTTCCACCGACGTCACGCAACGGCGCGCGACAGGAGTCAGAGGACATGCAGACCAAGCTGGACGAAGCCAAGGCCGAGCTGCTCGAAAGGGCCGCTCGGGTAGCTGAGCACAGCCCGGTCGGGGGGCGACTTCCGACGGGGCCGGAGGGTGCCGGGGAGCGCCCGGACCGGGACACCGTGCTCGAATACCTCCAGCGCTACTACCTGCACACCGCGCCGGAGGACCTCGGCGACCGGGACCCGGTCGACGTCTTCGGTGCCGCGCTCTCTCACTACCGGCTCGCGGAGAACCGCCCGCAGGGCACCGCGAGCGTGCGCGTCCACACCCCGACGGTGGAGGAGAACGGCTGGACCAGCAGCCACTCCGTCGTCGAGGTCGTCACCGACGACATGCCGTTCCTCGTCGACTCCGTCACCAACGAGCTGTCCCGCCAGGGCCGCGGCATCCACGTCGTGATCCACCCGCAGGTCCTCGTCCGCCGTGACGTCGCCGGCAAGCTCATCGAGGTCCTCGCCGCCCAGATCCAGGGCGAGCTGCCGCACGACGCGATCACCGAGTCGTGGATCCACGTCGAGATCGACCGCGAGACCGACCGCGCCGACCTCAAGCAGATCACCGCCGACCTGCTGCGCGTCCTGTCCGACGTCCGCGAGACGGTCGAGGACTGGGACAAGATGCGCGACGCCGCGCTGCGGATCGCGGAGGGTCTCCCGGCCGAGCCCACCGCCTCCGACCTGCGGCCGACCGAGGTGGAGGAGGCCCGCGAGCTGCTGCGCTGGCTCGCCGACGACCACTTCACCTTCCTCGGCTACCGCGAGTACGAGCTCGTCAACGGCGACGCCCTGTCCGCCGTGGCCGGCACCGGCCTCGGCATCCTGCGCTCCGACCCGCAGCACGGCGCCGACGACGAGGGCCACCACGCCCACCCCGTCTCGCCCTCCTTCAGCCGGCTGCCCGCCGACGCGCGCGCCAAGGCCCGCGAGCACAAGCTGCTGATCCTGACGAAGGCCAACAGCCGGGCGACCGTGCACCGCCCCTCGTACCTCGACTACGTCGGTGTGAAGAAGTTCGACGCCGACGGCAACGTCATCGGCGAGCGGCGCTTCCTCGGCCTGTTCTCGTCCGCCGCGTACACCGAGTCCGTGCGGCGCGTCCCCGTCGTCAAGCGCAAGGTCCAGGAGGTCCTCGCGGGCGCCGGCTTCTCGCCGAACAGCCACGACGGCCGCGACCTGCTCCAGATCCTGGAGACCTACCCGCGCGACGAGCTCTTCCAGACCCCGGTCGACCAGCTCCAGTCCATCGTCACCAGCGTCCTGTACCTCCAGGAGCGGCGCCGGCTGCGGCTCTACCTGCGTCAGGACGAGTACGGCCGCTACTACTCGGCCCTCGTCTACCTGCCGCGCGACCGCTACACCACCCGCGTCCGGCTGCGGATCATCGACATCCTCAAGGAGGAGCTCGACGGCACCAGCGTCGACTTCACCGCCTGGAACACCGAGTCGATCCTCTCCCGGCTGCACTTCGTCGTCCGCGTCAAGCCCGGCACCGAGCTCGCCAAGCTGACCGACGCCGACGTCGACCGCATCGAGTCCCGGCTCGTCGAGGCCGCCCGCTCCTGGGCCGACGGCTTCGGCGAGGCGCTCAACGCCGAGCTGGGCGAGGAGCGCGCCGCCGAGCTGCTCCGCCGCTACGGCAACGCCTTCCCCGAGGGCTACAAGGCCGACCACTCGCCGCGCGCGGCCGTGTCCGACCTGGTCCACCTGGAGGCCCTCGCCCGTACGGACAAGGACTTCGCGCTCTCCCTCTACGAGCCCGTCGTCGCCGGCCCCGGCGAGCGCCGCTTCAAGATCTACAAGACCGGCGACCCGATCTCCCTCTCCGCCGTCCTGCCGGTCCTCAACCGGCTCGGCGTCGAGGTCACCGACGAGCGCCCGTACGAGCTGCGCTGCTCCGACCGCACCCACGCCTGGGTCTACGACTTCGGCCTGCGCATGCCGCTCCCGACCGGCAACGGCGGCGACTACCTCGGCGACGACGCCCGCGAGCGCTTCCAGGAGGCCTTCGCCGCCACCTGGACCGGCGAGGCCGAGAACGACAACTTCAACTCCCTCGTCCTCTCCGCCGGGCTCACCTGGCGCGAGGCGATGGTGCTGCGCGCCTACGCCAAGTACCTGCGCCAGGCCGGTTCGACCTTCAGCCAGGACTACATGGAGGACACCCTCCGCAACAACGTCCACACCACCCGGCTGCTCGTCTCCCTCTTCGAGGCCCGGATGGCGCCGGAGCGCCAGCGCGCCGGCACCGAGCTGACCGACGGCATCCTGGAGGAGCTGGACGGCGCCCTCGACCAGGTCGCGAGCCTGGACGAGGACCGGATCCTGCGGGCCTTCCTCACCGTCATCAAGGCCACCCTGCGGACCAACTTCTTCCAGAAGGCGGCGGACGGGAAGTCGCACTCCTACGTGTCGATGAAGTTCGACCCGCAGGCCATCCCCGAGCTGCCGGCCCCGCGCCCCGCCTTCGAGATCTGGGTGTACTCGCCGCGCGTCGAGGGCGTCCACCTGCGCTTCGGCAAGGTCGCCCGAGGCGGCCTGCGCTGGTCCGACCGCCGTGAGGACTTCCGTACGGAGATCCTCGGCCTCGTCAAGGCGCAGATGGTGAAGAACACCGTCATCGTGCCCGTCGGCGCCAAGGGCGGCTTCGTCGCCAAGCAGCTCCCGGACCCGTCCGTGGACCGGGACGCCTGGCTCGCCGAGGGCATCGCCTCGTACAAGACCTTCATCTCGGCGCTGCTCGACATCACCGACAACCTGGTCGCGGGCGAGGTCGTGCCGCCGCTCGACGTGGTCCGCCACGACGAGGACGACACGTACCTCGTCGTCGCCGCCGACAAGGGCACCGCGACTTTCTCCGACATCGCCAACGGGGTCGCCGAGGCCTACGGCTTCTGGCTCGGCGACGCCTTCGCCTCCGGCGGTTCGGCCGGTTACGACCACAAGGGCATGGGCATCACCGCCCGCGGCGCCTGGGAGTCCGTCAAGCGCCACTTCCGCGAGCTGGGCCACGACTCCCAGACCGAGGACTTCACGGTCGTCGGCGTCGGCGACATGTCCGGCGACGTCTTCGGCAACGGCATGCTGCTCAGCGAGCACATCCGTCTGGTCGCCGCCTTCGACCACCGGCACATCTTCCTCGACCCGAACCCGGACGCGGCCGTCTCGTACGCCGAGCGCCGCCGGCTCTTCGACCTGCCCCGCTCGTCCTGGGCCGACTACGACACGTCGCTGCTCTCCGCCGGCGGTGGCATCCACCCCCGCGGCGCCAAGTCCATCCCGGTCAACGCGCAGGTCAGGGCCGCTCTCGGCATCGAGGACGGCGTCACCAAGATGACCCCGGCCGAGCTGATGAAGGCCGTGCTCCACGCGCCCGTCGACCTGCTGTGGAACGGCGGCATCGGTACGTACGTCAAGTCCTCCGCCGAGTCGAACGCGGACGTCGGCGACAAGGCCAACGACGCCATCCGCGTCGACGGCCAGGACGTCCGCGCCCAGGTCATCGGCGAGGGCGGCAACCTCGGCGCGACCCAGCTCGGCCGCATCGAGTTCGCCCGCAGCGGCGGCCCCGAGGGCCAGGGCGGCAAGGTCAACACCGACGCCATCGACAACAGCGCCGGCGTCGACACCTCCGACCACGAGGTCAACATCAAGATCCTGCTCAACGGGCTCGTCGCCGAGGGCGACATGACCGTCAAGCAGCGCAACAAGATCCTCGCCGAGATGACCGACGAGGTCGGCACGCTCGTCCTGCGCAACAACTACGCGCAGAACACGGCCCTGGCCAACGCCGTCGCGCAGTCGCCCTCGCTGCTCCACGCCCACCAGCGCTTCATGCGCCGCCTGGGCCGCGACGGCAGCCTCTCCCGCGAGCTGGAGTTCCTGCCCAACGACCGGCAGATCCGCGAGCTGCTCAACAACAGCCGGGGCCTCAGCCAGCCGGAGCTCGCCGTCCTCCTCGCGTACACCAAGATCACGGTGGCCGACGAGCTGATCGGCACGGAGCTCCCGGACGACCCGTACCTGCGCGGGCTGCTCCACGCGTACTTCCCGACGCTGCTGCGCGAGAAGTTCACCGAGGCCGTCGACGGTCACGCCCTGCGCCGCGAGATCATCACGACGGTCCTGGTCAACGACACCGTCAACACCGGTGGCTCGACCTTCCTGCACCGCCTCCGCGAGGAGACGGGCGCGTCGATCGAGGAGATCGTCCGCGCGCAGACCGCGGCCCGGGTGGTCTTCCGCCTCAGCCAGGTCTGGGACGCCGTCGAGGCCCTCGACAACCAGGTGCCCGCCGACGTCCAGACCCGGATGCGGCTGCACTCCCGCCGGCTCGTCGAGCGCGGCACGCGCTGGCTGCTCAACAACCGGCCGCAGCCGCTCCAGCTCAGCGAGACCATCGAGTTCTTCGCGGATCGCGTCGAGGAGGTCTGGACGCAGCTCCCGCAGCTGCTGCGCGGCTCGGACCTGGAGTGGTACCAGTCGATCCTGGCCGAGCTGACCGAGGTCGGCGTGCCGGAGGAGCTCGCGCTGCGGGTCGCCGGCTTCTCGTCCGCCTTCCCGATCCTCGACATCGTCGCGATCGCGGACCGGACGGGCAAGGAGCCGCTCGCGGTGGCCGAGGTCTACTACGACCTGGCCGACCGCCTGCGGATCACCGACCTCATGGACCGGATCATCGAGCTGCCGCGCAGCGACCGCTGGCAGTCGATGGCCCGCGCCTCGATCCGTGAGGACCTGTTCGCGGCGCACTCGGCGCTGACCGCGGACGTCCTGACCGTGGGCAACGGCACGACGAGCCCCGAGGAGCGGTTCAAGGCCTGGGAGGAGAAGAACACGGCGATCCTGGGCCGCGCGCGGACGACCCTGGAGGAGATCCAGGGCTCGGACACCTTCGACCTGGCGAACCTGTCGGTGGCCATGCGGACCATGCGCACGCTGCTGCGGTCGCACAGCTGATCGTGACGTGAGGAAGGGCCCCGCCGGTGTTCCGGCGGGGCCCTTCTCCTTTCTCTGCGCTCTTCAGCTGTCGGCAGGGGTGGTCACCGTCTCCTTCCACAGCCGGCGGGCGGCGAGCAGGGCCGCCGCGAGCAGCAGGCCGTTGCGGAGCACCATGACGGTGAGGCCGGAGGGGGTGCCGGCGAGGACCTCCAGGTACAGGACGGGGTACGCGAGCGAGCTCAGCGCCGCCGCCGGGAGCAGCAGCAGGGCCGCCGGGCGCATCACGGTGCTGCGGGAGGTCAGGCAGACGGCGGCGAGCCCGAGCAGCCAGACCATGTACTGGGGGCTGATGACCCGGCTGGTGACGGTGAAGAGCAGCACGGCGGCGAAGGCCGCGTCGAGCGGTGTCGCGGGGGTCCAGCGCCGGGCCCGGACGCGCCAGAACAGCAGCCAGCCGAGGGCGATGACGGTGAGCAGCAGGGCGAGGTGCCCGAGGGTGGAGACGTACGGGCCGAGGTACTCGAAGGAGCCGTAGCGGAACTCGACCCGGCCCGGCCAGATGTCGGCGGCCCGGGCCAGCGCGAGGGCCGTGCCGCCCAGGGACTCGACCTGAATGCCGCGGTTGCCCTGCTGGCGCAGGAAGCCGAGGGAGTCGTCGAAGAGCAGCGCGAGGGTGGCGAGGAGGGCGAGCGCGGCGACGACGGCGGCGGTCCAGGCCTCGCGGGTGGTACGGCCCCGGGGGGTGCCGATCAGGGTGAGCACCGGCCAGACCTTGACCATGGCGCCGATCCCGGCGAGCGCCCCGCCGAGCTGGTGGGCGGCCGTCGAGCGGGCGTTGACGGCGAGCAGGGCGAGGACGGCGAGGGCGGTGGTGTGGACGTCGTACCGCGCGAGGGGGAGGTGCAGGAGGAGCGGGAGGCCGCAGACCCAGAACCAGGCGCCGTGGGTGACGCGTTCGCTGTCCGCGCGGGCGAGGGCGAGGGTGACGACCGCGTCCGCGAGGAGGGCGAGGGCGACGAAGGCCTGGAAGTAGGTGAGGGAGGGGACGATCCCCGGGGCCATGATCACGAGGCCCGCGCCGGGCGGGTACTGCCAGGTGACGTCGCCGGGCGGGAAGGTTCCGGACGCGAACTGCCCGTACCAGTACCGGTAGAGGTCCACCTCGCGGCCGACCCCGCCGATGCCGAGGTCGTCGCGGAGGAGCAGCAGGAGCATCCCGGCGCGGGTGAGGAGCCAGACGACGGCGAGGGCGAGGGCGGGGCCGCGGCCGACCGTGACGAAGGTGGCGGAGGTGAAGGTGTCCGAGTCGAAGGGGGACTTGGTCAGGGAGGGGGGAGGGGGTGCGGTGGCGGGGGACGCGGGGGATGGGGGAGCGGTGGTGGGGGATGCGGGAGCGGCGGGGGTGCGGGGCTCGGTGGGTGACGGAGCGTCGTTCCGGGCCCGGCGACGCGGCGGCTGCGGGTGATCGTTCGTCATCCCCCGGCACTCTAGTCCGTTATGCCCTATTTCTTAGGAGTTGCCGCCCTCGTGCCTGTGAACTCCTCGTACGCCGCCACCACCTCCTTCGCCGGACCGTCCATCCGCAGCGTCCCCGCCTCCAGCCACAGCGCCCGCTCGCAGGTCTCCGTGATGGTGGAGTTCGAGTGGCTGACCAGGAAGACCGTCCCCGCCTCCGCCCGCAGCTCGTCGATCCGCCGCTGGCTGCGCCGCCGGAAGTGTGCGTCGCCGGTCGACAGGGCCTCGTCGATGAGCAGGACGTCGTGGCTCCTGGCGGCGGCGATCGAGAAGCGCAGCCGGGCCCCCATCCCGGAGGAGTACGTCCGCATGGGGCGGGAGATGGCGTCGTCCTTCTCGTTGATGCCGGAGAACTCGACGATGTCGTCGTAGCGCTCCCGCACCTCCGCGCGGCTCATGCCCATCGCGAGGCCGCCCAGGACCACGTTCCGTTCGCCGGTCAGATCGCTCATCAGGGCCGCGTTGACGCCGAGGAGCGAGGGCTGGCCCTGGGTGTAGACCTGACCCCGCTCGACGGGCTGGAGGCCCGCGATGGCCTTCAGGAGCGTCGATTTCCCCGAACCGTTCGAACCGATCAGGCCGATCGCCTCGCCCCGGTACGCGGCGAAGCTGACGCCCTTCACGGCGTGGACCAGGCGGCCGCCGGCCGGAGTCGTACGGCCGCGGCGCAGCATCCGGCCGAGGGCGGCGGTGGCGCTGCCCCGGCCGCCGGGGTGCCCGCCGTGGACCGTGTAGGTGATGTGGACGCCGTCGACCACGACGGTCGGGGTGCGGGGGTCCGCGTGGGTGGTGTCCTGTGTGTCAGCCACGGCCGTACGTCTCCTCTGCCTTCCAGAACCAGATGAAGCCGCCCGCGAAGGCCAGCAGGGCCCAGCCGACGGCCAGTGCCCAGACGTGCGGCGGCAGCTGGGCCGCCGTGTAGCTCTCGATCAGCGCGAAGCGCATGAGGTCGATGTAGACCGCCGCCGGGTTGCACTGGAGGGCCAGCACCACGGCGTCCGGGAAGCGGCCGGCGCCCGCCAGGTTCTGGATCGAGAACATGACGCCCGAGGCGTACATCCAGGTGCGCAGCACGAACGGCATCAGCTGGCTGATGTCCGGGGTGCGCGCCGCGAGCCGCGCGAGGACGAGCGCCGCGCCGGTGTTGAACAGGGCCTGGCAGAGGAGGGCCGGAACGGCGAGCAGCCAGCTCCAGGTGGGGAACTCGCCGCAGCAGACGAGGATCGCGCCGAGTGCGGTGAGCGAGAGCAGCAGCTGCTGGAGCTGCTGGAGCGCGAGGGAGATCGGGAGGCTCGCACGCGGGAAGTGCAGGGCCCGGACGAGGCCCAGGTTGCCGCTGATCGCGCGGGTGCCGGCCAGGACCGTGTCGGAGGTGAAGGTCCACACGAAGATGCCGGTGAGCAGGAACGGGACGTAGTCGGGGACGCCGTGCTTGGCGTTCATGAGGACGCCGAAGATCGCGTAGTACACGGCCGCGTTGAGGAGCGGGGTCATCACCTGCCAGACCTGGCCGAGCCGGGCCTGGCTGTACTGGGCGGTGAGGCGGGCGGTCGCGAAGGCGGTGATGAAGTCGCGGCGGGACCAGAGCTGCCGGACGTAGGCGGGGAGCGAGGGGCGGGCCCCGCTGACGGTCAGGCCGTGGCGCAGGGCGAGCGCGCGCAGGTCCTCGGGCGGGGGCGGGGGCTGGTGCCGGTCGTCTCGTACGGGTGGGGCGAGGGTCGTGGTCACGCGGGCCGCTTTCGACGAAGGGTGCGGGTGTCGTCGGCGATGGAACGGGTCCGTATCGTCGCTACGTGGAGGTTAGGACGCTCACACGTCGGAACGCAACCGTATCGTCGTCACGTCACCGTTGGTTAGGATGCCGTTCATGACCGAACCGACCCCCCGCCGCGCCCCCGCCGGAGCCGCCGTACTCCGCGAGGACGTGACCGAGGCCATCCGCGCCGCCGTCTTCGAGGAGCTCGCGGCCGTCGGCTTCGCCCGGATGTCCATCGAGGGCATCGCGCGCCGCGCGGGCGTCGGCAAGACCGCCGTCTACCGGCGGTGGAAGTCCAAGCTCTCCCTCGTCCTCGACCTGGTCGGCGCCTTCGCCGTCCAGGGCCTGCCGGTGCCCGCCACGGGCTCGCTGGACGGGGACGTGCGCGCGCTCCTGGAGATGGCCTCGTACGCCCTGCGCCACCCGGTCGCCTCGCGGGTCATCCCCGACCTGCTCGTCGAGGCCGCACGGCAGCCGGAGATCGCCGACGCGATCCGGGAGGCGCTGCTCGACGGCCAGCAGGGCGTCATGACCCGGATCGTCCGCGAGGCCGTCGCCCGCGGCGAGCTCCCCGAGGGCACCGACCCGGCCAAGGCCCTCGACCTCGTCGTCGGACCGCTGTACTGGCGCCTCGTCGTCGTCCGTACGGCGCTGCCCGCGGAGTACGTGGACGAGCTCGCGCGCGCGGCGGTGGCGGCGCTCAAGGCCTGAGGCCGCCCGGGAGCACTACTCCACCGCGCCCGCCGCCACTACTTCACCGCGCCCCGCCGCCACTACTTCACCGCGCCCGCCGCCACTACTTCACCGCGCCCGCCATCACCCCGGACGCGAACTGCCGCTGGAACGCGAAGAACACCGCCAGCGGCACCACCATCGACAGGAACGCCCCCGGCGCCAGCACGTCCACGTTGTTGCCGAACTGCCGGACCTGCTGCTGGAGCGCCACCGTGATCGGCGGCGACTGCGAGTCAGCGAAGATCAGCGCGATCAGCATGTCGTTCCACACCCACAGGAACTGGAAGATCCCCAGCGAGGCGATCGCCGGACCGCCGAGCGGCAGCACCACCCGCGTGAAGAGCCGCACCTCGCCCGCCCCGTCGAGCCGCGCCGCCTCCAGGAGCTCGCGCGGGATCTCCGCGAAGAAGTTCCGCAGCAGGAAGATCGCGAACGGCAGGCCGAAGGCGGTGTGGAAGAGGACGACGCCGACCGTCGTCTCGAAGAGCCCGACCGCGCCGAACAGCTTCGACACCGGGACCAGCGCGACCTGCACCGGGACCACGAGCAGGGCCACCACCCCCAGGAACCACCAGTCCCGGCCCGGGAAGTCCAGCCACGCGAAGGCGTACCCGGCGAAGGAGCCGAGGACGAGGACGAGGAGCGTGGCCGGGACGGTGATCAGGACGGTGGAGAGGAGCGAGCCGGTGATCGTGCCGTTCGCGAGGAGGTGCGCGTAGTTCTCGGTGGTCAGCCGGGCCGGCGCCGTGAACACCTCCCACCAGCCGCTCGCCGCGATGTCGGAGGGCGAGCGGAGGGAGGAGAACAGCAGCCCGACCGTCGGCAGCAGCCAGAGCAGGCCGGCCAGCACGAGGAAGACGCGGACGCCGCCGCCGGCCGCGCGGGCCGCCATCCGGGAGGCGAGGGAGGCGCGAGGGGCGCGGGACGGCGGCGGGCCGGGAGCGGCCGGCGGGGTGGACACGGCCGTCGGGGCGGGCGAGGTCATCGGCGGGTCTCCCTTCGAATGCGGCGGATGTTGACCGCCATCACCGGCAGCACCAGCAGGAGCAGCACGACGGCGATGGCCGAGCCGACCCCGAGGTCCGCGTCCGTGCCGAAGGACGAGCGGTACAGCTGGAGCGCGAGCACGTTCGCGTCGTCCTGCGCCGAGCCCGGCGCGATGACGAAGACCAGGTCGAAGACCTTCAGCACATTGATCATCAGAGTGACGAGGACGACTGCGAGGATCGGGGCCAGGAGCGGGACCGTGATCCTGCGGAACACCTGCCACTCGTTCGCCCCGTCCACCCGCGCCGCCTCCAGGAGTTCGCGGGGCACGGCCGCGAGCCCGGCGCCGATCAGCACCATCGCGAACCCGGCCCACATCCACACGTACGCCCCGATCACGGCCGGGGTGACGAGCGAGGGGCCCAGCCACTCCACGCCGTTGTACTGCTCCCGGAAATTGCTCGCGGGGAGGCGGAGTACGGCTCCGTCGGCGCGGTCGGCGGGCAGGGTGAAGGTGCCGTCGGCCGCCGCCGTGGCCGTGGCGACCACCGTGCCGTCCCGTACCGCCTCGATCCGCAGCCCGGCGAGGCCCAGTTCGGCGGGGTCGACGACGTTCGGCTTTCCGCCGCCGCCCCGGGTGAAGTCCAGCCAGGCCGTTCCGGTGATCGTCCCCTCGGGCGGGGGAGCGGGCTCGTGCGCCGGGCGGGCCTCCTTCGGCATCCGGCCGGGAGCCACCCCGACGAGCGGGAGGAGGACGGGCTCCCCGGCGTGCACCGCCTCCTTGGTGACGTACGCACCCCTGTCGCCGTCGCCGCCACCGGCCGCCGTGAGCGGGTGCACGGGGAGCGGCCGGGCACGGGGGAAGCCCGAGGACTCGGCGAAGGTGTCGTGGACCCCGACCCAGACGGCGTTGGCGACCCCCCGGTCCGGGTCCTGCTCGTAGACGAGCCGGAAGATGATCCCGGCCGCCAGCATCGAGATCGCCATCGGCATGAAGACGACCAGCTTGAACGCCGTGCCCCAGCGGACGCGTTCGGTGAGGACGGCGAACACCAGGCCGAGCGCGGTGGCGACCGCGGGGGCGAGAACCAGCCAGATCAGGTTGTTCCGCACGGCGGTGCGGAGCGAGTCGTCGGTGACGAGCGCGAGGTAGTTGTCCAGGCCCACGAAGGAGGAGCCGGAGCGGTCGAAGAACGAGCGCTGGACGGAGTACCCGATCGGGTAGACGACCAGCGCCCCGAGGAGGAGCAGGGCGGGGAGCAGGAACCCCGCCGCGACCGTCCTGCTCCTCCCGTTCCCGTTCCTGTTCCTGTTCCTGTTCTTGGTGCTGGTGCTGCTGGTGCTGTGCCTGCTCTTGGGGTCGGTGCGGGGGGTCCTCGGCATGCCCGTACCTCAGCTCTTCGCGGCGGCCCGGTACGCCTTCGCCGCGTCCGCCTCCAGGCGCGCCTGGGCCCCGGCGATGTCCTTCGGGTTCTTCAGGAAGTCCTGGAGCGCCTTCCACTCGCCCTTGCCCGGGGTCCCGCCGAAGGACTGCGGCATCTGGTCCGACATGTCGAAGCGGAAGTCGTCACCGGCGCCGACGAGGGCCTTGGCGATCTCGCGCTGGACGTCGTTCGGATACGCGGACGGGTCCAGGTTCTTGTTGGGGGAGAGGAAGCCGCCCTCGGCCGCCCAGATCCGCGCCGCGTCCGGGGAGGCCAGGAAGGCGAGCAGCGCCTGCGCGCCCTTCGTGTCCTTCAGCGCCACGGCCGCGTCGCCGGCCGTCACGACGGGCGCGATGCCGCCGCCGACCGCCGGGAACGGGAAGGCCTTCGCGTCCGTACCGATCTTCGCCTCCGTCTGGGCGATGTTGACGGCCGCGAAGTCGCCCTCGAAGACCATCGCCCCCTTGGGCTGGTCGCCGCCCGTGAACGTCTGGGTGACCGAGACCGGGTACTCGGTCTGGAGCGCGCCGCTCGTCCCGCCCGCCAGCAGCGCCGGCTTCCCGAACAGCTCGGCGAGCGTGGTGAGGGCCGCGGTGACCGAGGGGTCGGTCCACTTGATCTCGTGCTTCGCCAGCTGGTCGTACTTCGCCGGGCCCGCCTGGGAGAGGTAGACGTTCTCGAACCAGTCGGTGAGGGTCCAGCCGTCCGCGCCGCCGACCGAGACCGGGGTGACGCCGGAGGCCGAGACGGTCTCGGCGGTGGTGAGGAACTCCTTCCAGGTCTTCGGCTCGGTCGCGCCCGCGTTCTCGAAGACCGCGGTGTTGTACCAGACCAGGGACTTGTTGGCGGCCTTGAAGTAGACCCCGTACTGGGTGCCGTCGACCGCGCCGAGGTTCTGCCAGCCGGGCGAGTAGTTCGCGGCGAGCTGGGCCTTGGCCTCGGGGCCGACCGGCTTCAGCCACTTCTGGGCGGCGGCCTGCTGGATCGCGCCGACCTGCGGCAGCATCGCCACGTCGGGCGGGGAGCCGCCGGCGATCTTCGTTCCGAGGAAGTTCACGATCGGGTCCTGGGCCGGCACGAACGTGACGGTCGCGCCGGTGCGCTTCTCGAACTCCTTGAGGACCTTGGTGAAGTTCTCCTGCTCGGGGCCCGTCCAGACGGCGGCGACCTCGATCTTCTCGCCCTTGAGGGAGGTGCCGGGGGTGGACGTGGCGTCCCCCGGATCCTCGCGCGCCCCGCCGCCGTCGCCGCCACCGCAGGCCGCGAGGGCCAGTGCGGTGAGCGCCGTGAGCGCCGTGATGGTCACTGTGGTCTTGCGTGGACGAAGAGTTGTACGCATCGCTGCCCCGTCTCTCCCGTGCGCGTCGCTGTCCCGTGCCGACAGGTCTACGCCGGGTGACGGAGCCCCCGCAATACCGCCTTCCGTGTCAAGTGGGTGATCGTGACTCCCTCGTGACGTGCCGTCAGGTGCGAGTGGCGGGCGCGAGCGGCGGTATGGGCGTCGCCTCGACCGAACGGGCGGCCCGGTCGAGGGCGCTCGCGAGGAGGGCCAGATCCGTCGGGCCGTTGCCGAGCTCGCGGACCGGGCGGCGGGTGGGCGGGTCGCCCATCCGCTCCCACTCCAGCGGGACGACGACCGGGCGGAGCGTCGCCGTCCGCGGGATGCGACCGGTCACGCGGCCCGCCTGGAAGGGGGTCACGCGGCCGTCCGGATGGCCGAGCCTGCCCCGCCCGGCCGCCGGTACGTCCGGGCCGGGGGACACCGGGGGCGCGTCGAGCACGATCCGCAGCCGGGCCCCGTGGGCCAGCTCCGTGTCGGCGGTCCGGTCCGGTCGCGACGAGGTCGCGACCAGGTGCACCCCGAGCCGCTCGCCGTGCCGCGCGACGGCCTCCAGGGCCCGCACGACGGACCCGGCGGCCGGCCGGCCGGGGGCCCCGAGCGCGGGGGCGACCAGGGCGTCGAAGTCGTCGACGAGGACGACGAGCCGCGGCAGCGGCCCGGCGCCCGCCGCCCGGGCGGAGCCGGACTCGCCGACGGTGGGCCGCGGAATCCGCCCACCGGTCGGGTCGGCGGCCCCGGGCTGCTCGCTGGAGGGGTGCGGTACGCGGCCGCTCGGGTGGTCGGCGAGGTCGCCGTCGCCCGTGCGGAGGGTGCGGCTGCTCGGCCGGTCGTCCAGGGACCCGCCCTCGCGCCGGGGGAGCCGCCCGCTGGGCGTGTCGGCCAGGAAGCCGGTCCCACCGTCACGCGCCACGCGCCCGCTGGAGCGGCCCCCGAGGTCGTCCGCGCCGGGGTACGGCACGCGGCCGCTGGAGCGGTCCTGGAGGCTGCCGTCGCCCGTGCGGGGCACGCGCCCGCTGGAACGTCCGCCGAGGTCGTCGGCGCCGGGGTACGGGACCCGGCCGCTGGAGCGTTCCTGGAGGCTGCCGTCGCCCGTGCGGGGCACGCGCCCGCTGGAGCGGCCCCCGAGGTCGTCCGCGCCGGGGTACGGGACCCGGCCGCTGGAGCCGTCGTGGAGGCTGCCGTCGCCCGTGCGGAGCGTGCGTCCACTGGAGCGGCCGCCGAGCTCGTCCGCGCCCGAGTACGTGATCCTGCCGCTCGGGCGGCCGCCGAGGTCGCCGTCGGGCGTACGGGCGCCGCGCGCGCTCGGGAGCGCGCCGATCGTGCCGTCGCCCGTGCGCAGGGTACGGCCGCTCGGACGGTCCGTCAGGTCGCCCGCTTCGGACACGCGGACGGTCGCGCGGGCGCCCTGCGGCACGGATTCCGCGGCGCTCGGGGAGCGCTGGCCGATCAGCCGGTCGGCGGCGGGCGCGGTGCGGCTCCCGCGCCGGTCGGCGAAGTGGCCGTCGCCCAGGAGCTCGGCCCGGCGCTTCAGCTCGGCGCCGAGCGCCTGCGCGAACTCCCGCATCCGTACCGGATCGGAGGCGACCAGGTGCTCGGTGACGTGCGGCAGCTCCGTACAGACCGCGAGGCCCTCGCCGCGCTCGCCGCCCGCCCCGTCCACGAGGAGCAGGCCCAGCCGGTCCGGGCGGCCGCCGGCCGCGAGGGACGCGGCGATCGAGCGGAGCAGCTCCGTGCGGCCGCTGCCCGCCGGTCCCTCGATCAGCAGGTGCGGGCCCTCCTGGGTGAGGTCCACCGACAGCGGGCCGCGCGGGCCCGCGCCGAGCACGGCCGTCCCGTCGCCGGCGGAGGCCCAGCGGGCCAGCAGGGAGGCGGGGGTCGCCCGGGCGAGGCCGAGCTCGTCGAGCAGGCGGGCCGACGGGGGCAGCGCGGCGGCCCGGCCGTGCGGCGCCGCCGCCGTCTCCGTACGCAGCGGGGCGAGGGCCCGGCCGAACCGGTCGGCCCAGGCGACGGAGACCGCGTCGACGATGCCGACGGTGCCGTGGCCCGCGACCCGTCCTCCGGAGGTGCGGACCAGCCGCAGCGCCGTCGCGACGTCGCCGCTCAGGAGCGCGGCGGCCCCGCACTCGCGGAAGGCGAGGGAAGCGGCGCAGGCCGCCTCGTAGGTGGCGGCCACCGGCGATTCCGGGGTGGCCGAGGGTGCCTCGGCGAGGCACAGCAGGTGGATGCCCGCCGCGGCCCCGGCGCCCGCGAGACGCGCGACGGTCTCGCGCAGCGCGGCGGAACCGGGGTCCCCGTCGACGATCACGACCGTCGCCGCGCCCGTGTGGCGCGCGGCGGCCTCGGCGACGGACGCGCGGTCGGCGCTGGGCCAGCCGGGACCGAGGGGACCGTCGTCGAGCCGCCGGGTCAGCTCGGTCGTCCGGGCGTGGGCCTGCTCGCGGTCGTACGCCAGGAGCAGGCGGCAGTCCTGGCCGTGGGCCGGGCGGACGTGCGGGAGCCAGCCGAGCCAGCCCCAGGCGCGGCGCCGCTCCTCAAGGGAGCGGTTCCGGTCGGCGCTGATCAGCACGATCTCCAGGTCGGAGGGGGAGTGCAGGGCGGCGAGCTGGGCCACGACGGAGCGGGCGAGTCCGGCGAGCCGGTCGGCGGGGCCGGCGAGACCGAGGGAACCGGCCTCGCGCAGCCCGACGGTGACCGGCACCCCGGAGAGTTCGGCGCGGTCGGTCGTGCCGAGCCGGACCACCAGGGACTCGGGATGGTCCTGGGCCCGCTCCCAGAGGCGGGGGCCCGGGCCGAGGGCGGCGAGCAGGACGGTGGCCGGGTCGGGCCAGGTGCCGGCCACGGGGCCGGGGCCGGTGGCCGCGTCCCGTCCGGCGGGGCCCGGACGGCCGCTGCTCAGGGCACCGGCGGGGGCGCCCGCGTGGGTGTCCGGGGCGGTACGGGGGTCGGCCTCCCGGGCGGGGAGCTCCTCGCGCCCGCCCGCGAGGCGCCGGGCCCAGGCGCCGAGCCCGCGCTTCCCGCCCGCGCGGCCGGGTGCCGGGGACGGTGCGGCGCCCTGGCGGCCGGACTCGCGGGTCCTGCTGTGGGCCTCGCCGCCGGCGTGGTCGTGGGGGCCCTCGGGCTCCTCCGCGCGCGCGTGGCCGGGGGAGCCGGGGCGGTCGCCGTAGGGCTCGGCGGCGTACGGATCCGCGTACACGTCGTCGTGGCGGGTGCCCTGGGGGGCGTGGTGAGAGGCGTCGTACGGGATGCCTCGCGCGCCGCCGTGGGTGGTGTCGTCGGCGGGGAGTCCGGGAAGCCCCGGAGAACCGGGAGATCCCGGAGGTCCCTGTCGTCCCGCGCGTCCCGAGGGCGCGTCGGGACCGGCGGGCGCCGGCGTCCCGTCCGGCCCGGCAGCCCCGCGCGCGACGCGCAGGTGGCCCTCGCCGTCGGGGGCCGTCGCCACCGTCTCCGTACCGTCGGATCCGTCGCCGGGGCCCGTCAGGCGGAGGGCGGACTCGCCGAGGCGCAGCAGGGAGCCGGGGCGGAGCCGGACCGGGCGGTCGCCGACCGGCACGCCGTCGAGCGTCGTCCCGTTCGTCGAGCCCAGGTCGGAGACGGTGACGCGGCCGTCGTCGCCGACGATCACCGTGCAGTGCGCGCGCGAGACGTCCGGGTCGTCGAGCGGCACGTCGGCGTCGACGGAGCGGCCGATTCTGATCGGTCCGCCGTGCAGCAGGTGCACCCCGCCCGCGTCCGGTCCCGCCACCACGTGCAGCCGGGCGGACGCGGCCTCGCCGAGCCGGTCGTCGGGGCCGGGGACCTGGAGCGAGAGGACGGCGCCGTCGACGAGCGGAGGCTCGCCGAGCACACAGCGCCTGCTGTCGAGCCGGTCCCCGCCCGCGTAGAGCACGGTCGTGCCCGAGGCGGAGGTGTCGGGGCCGGTGACGGCGGCGGCCAGACCGGAGGCCACGGCGGCGAGCGCCGTCCCGGCGGGGGCCGTGACGAGCACGTCGCAGGCGCGCCCGGCGCCGTGGCCGCCGTGGCTGCCATGGCCGGAATGCGGCGCGAGGACGGTCAGCCGGATCTGCATCGCCGTCAGCGGTCCCTTCTGCGCGAGATGCCCGGCAGGGGAACCGCCCTGTGACTCCCCCCACCCGGCACGGACGCGTCGTCCGGTACAGGTCGGCACGGCGCGGGGGGCTCCCGACCCCACTGATGCGACGTGCTGTAGGCATCCTCGCACCTGCCACCGACAACACGCCCGCGGGTCGGCCACAAGTGATCTTGAATGGTCGGCTGTGGTCCTAAAAATGCCTGGTTGGGCATGCCTTCGGACCATGCCTGGCAACCGTCACGGCCCGCGGAGCGTCTTCTTCCGGACAAGTTCGGTGCATATTCCGCCTGTGGACGACCGGCCTGTGACCCGTTCGGCGGCACTAAAGTGGGTCGGACGCCCGGACGGGTCACAACAGAGAACAGGGACCCCGGGGAGCACACGAGATCACCCCAGGACCACGATCAGCAGGGAGCGCGTGACGTGCGGCCTATCGGCAGCAAGTACCTGCTCGAGGAGCCGCTCGGACGCGGCGCCACGGGCACCGTCTGGCGAGCCCGCCAGCGGGAGACGGCGGGCGCCGAGGCGGCCGTGGCCGGGCAGCCCGGCGAGACCGTCGCGATCAAGGTCCTCAAGGAGGAGCTGGCCAACGACGCGGACATCGTGATGCGCTTCCTGCGCGAGCGGTCCGTGCTCCTCCGGCTCACCCACCCCAACATCGTGCGCACCCGCGACCTGGTCGTCGAGGGCGATGTCCTCGCCCTCGTCATGGACCTCGTCGAAGGCCCCGACCTGCACCGGTACATCCGGGAGAGCGGACCGCTCACCCCGGTCGCCGCCTCCCTCCTGACGGCCCAGATCGCCGACGCGCTCGCCGCCAGCCATGCCGACGGCGTCGTCCACCGCGACCTCAAGCCGGCCAACGTCCTGCTCGCCGAGCAGGGCGGCCAGATGCACCCGATGCTCACCGACTTCGGCATCGCGCGCCTCGCGGACTCCCCGGGCCTGACCCGGACGCACGAGTTCGTCGGCACGCCCGCGTACGTGGCGCCCGAGTCCGCCGAGGGGCGCCCGCAGACCTCCGCCGTCGACATCTACGGCGCGGGCATCCTGCTCTACGAGCTCGTCACCGGCCGGCCCCCCTTCGCGGGCGGCACCGCCCTCGAAGTCCTCCACCGGCACCTCAGCGAGGAGCCGCGCCGCCCCTCGACCGTGCCCGGCCCGCTGTGGACGGTCATAGAGCGCTGCCTCAGCAAGAACCCCGACCGCCGGCCGAGCGCCGAGAACCTCGCCCGCGGCCTGCGCGCCGTCGCCGCCGGCATCGGCGTCCACGCCACGCCCGCGCAGATCGAGGCCGCTGACGGCGTCGGGGCGCTCCTGGCCCCGGACCCGGCGCCCGCGCCCGTCCCGGAGACCCCGGGGGCCGCCGACGCCACCCAGGTGCTGCCCAGCGGCGCCGGCGCCCCGGCGCACTACGACCCCGCCGCCGCGACCAGCGTGATGCCGACCAGCGGCCCGGCGGGCGTCGCCGACCCGACGGCCGTCATGCCGCCCGTACCGTCCCAGCCGCCGCAGTCCGAGGACCCGCACCCCTGGCAGAGCCAGCTGCGCGCGGCCCGCGACCGCAACGAGCAGACGCAGGTGCAGTACCTCGACCCGAGCGAGGACCCGCTGCGCCGCCGCCCGCAGCGCCCGCAGCAGCAGGGCCAGCAGGGGCAGCCCGGCCAGTACGGGCAGCAGGGCCAGCCGGGCCAGTACGGGCAGCAGCAGCCGCAGCCGCAGCACCAGCAGCAGCGGCCTGCGCCGCAGCGTCCCGCCCCGCCGCAGCAGTACCAGCAGCAGCACCAGCCGCAGCAGTACGCGCCCCCGCCGCCCCCGCAGCAGTACGCGCAGCCGCAGCAGCCGCCCCAGCAGCAGTACACGCCGCCGCAGCCGCCGCCCCAGGCGCCCGCGCCCCGCGAGCCGCGCCCGCCGCGCCAGCGCGGCGCGAACCCGATGCGGATCCCCGGCCTCGGCTGCCTCAAGGGCTGCCTGTTCACGATCGTCCTGTTCGTGGTCGCCGGCTGGCTCGTCTGGGAGCTGACCCCGCTCCAGGACTGGGTCGCCCAGGGCAAGGGCTACTGGGAGGCCATCGGCGACGGCATCACGAAGATCACGGACTGGGTCTCCACGATCGGCGAGGCCACCGGCTCCGGGGGTACTACCGGCGGTACGGGACAGTAATACTGCCGATTTATCGACTTCCGAAGGGTGATTTCGCTTCGGAAGTGACGACCGGCGGCTGCGGACGCGTAGCTTTGACGCGAACCGCAGCCGCTGAGGGAGCAGTCTTGGCACGGAACATCGGCAGCCGCTACACCGCCCACCAGATCCTCGGGCGGGGCAGCGCCGGAACGGTGTGGCTCGGCGAGGGACCCGAAGGGCCCGTCGCCGTCAAACTGCTGCGCGAGGACCTGGCATCCGACCAGGAGCTCGTCGGCCGCTTCGTCCAGGAGCGCACCGCGCTCCTCGGCCTCGACCACCCCCGGGTGGTCAAGGTCCGCGACCTCGTCGTCGACGGCAACGACCTCGCCCTCGTCATGGACCTCGTGCGCGGCACCGACCTGCGCACCCGCCTGGACCGGGAGAGACGGCTCGCCCCCGAGGCCGCCGTCGCGATCACCGCCGACGTCGCCGACGCCCTGGCCGCAGCGCACGCCGCCGGGGTCGTCCACCGCGACGTCAAGCCGGAGAACATCCTGCTCGACATGGAGGGCCCGCTCGGCCCGGGCGGCGCCCACCCCGCCCTCCTCACCGACTTCGGCGTCGCCAAGCTGATCGACACCCCCGGCCGCACCAAGGCGACCCGGATCATCGGCACCCCCGACTACCTCGCCCCCGAGATCGTCGAGGGCCTCCCGCCGCGCGCCGCCGTCGACATCTACGCCCTCGCCACCGTCCTGTACGAGCTGCTGGCCGGCTTCACGCCCTTCGGCGGCGGCCACCCCGGCGCGGTCCTGCGCCGGCACGTCACCGAGACCGTCGTCCCGCTCCCCGGCATCCCCGAGGAGCTGTGGCAGCTGATCGTGCAGTGCCTGGCGAAGGCCCCCGCCTCGCGGCTGCGCGCCTCCGAGCTCGCCGCCCGCCTCAAGGACGTCCTGCCGCTGCTCAAGGGCATTCCGCCGCTGGACGTGGACGAGCCGGACTCGGACCCGGCACCCGGGTCCGCGCAGGCGTCGGAGCCGTACGAGGACGACGCGTACGCCACCGGCACGGGCGCCGGTGAGCCCGGCCCGCGCCGGGCCGCCGTCCCGCTCGTCCCCGGCGCGTCCGCCGACTCCAACAGGGACACCCACACCTCCATGCGGGTCCCGGCCCCCGACGAGCTCTCCGGCGGCCCCCTCGGCACCGCCCGGGCCCCCCGCCCGGCCGGCGCCCGGCGTCCCGGCTCGGCCCGCCACAAGGCGGGCGTGGTCCGCAAGCGCCGGATCACCCTCGCCGTCGCGGCGGTCGTGGTCGCCGGCGCGCTCGGCGCCGGCGGCTACCTCGCGGCCTCCGGGGACGGGGACGCGCCGCCGCAGGACTCCAAGCAGTCCTCCCAGCCGTAGGGGGCAGCCGTACGGGCGCGGGGGCAGCCTGAGGGGACCGCCCCAGGGCGACCCCGGGGGGCGGTCGCAGGGGACAGCCGTACGGCCGTCACGGCCAAAGGTTCGGCTCCTCGCCCGGAGCCGTTACGCTGGACGCGTGGCAGTCGTCGATGTATCCGAAGAGCTGAAGTCCCTCTCCTCGACCATGGGGTCGATCGAGGCCGTCCTGGACCTCGAGAAGCTGAGGGCCGACATCGCCGTGCTCGAAGAGCAGGCCGCGGCCCCGTCCCTGTGGGACGACCCGGACGCGGCGCAGAAGATCACGAGCAAGCTTTCGCACCTCCAGGCGGAGGTCCGGAAGGCCGAAACCCTGCGCGGGCGGATCGACGACCTCTCGGTGCTCTTCGAGCTCGCCGAGGAGATGGACGACCAGGACACCCTCGCCGAGGCCGAGACGGAGCTCACCTCCGTCCGCAAGGCCCTCGACGAGATGGAGGTCCGCACGCTCCTCTCCGGCGAGTACGACGAGCGCGAGGCCCTCGTCAACATCCGTGCCGAGGCCGGCGGCGTCGACGCCTCCGACTTCGCCGAGCGGCTCCAGCGCATGTACCTGCGCTGGGCGGAGCGCCACGGCTACGCGACGGAGATCTACGAGACCTCGTACGCGGAAGAGGCCGGCATCAAGTCGACCACCTTCGTGGTGAAGACGCCCTACGCCTACGGCACGCTCTCCGTCGAGCAGGGCACCCACCGCCTGGTCCGCATCTCGCCCTTCGACAACCAGGGCCGCCGTCAGACGTCCTTCGCGGGCGTCGAGGTCCTCCCGGTCGTCGAGTCCTCCGACCACGTCGAGATCGACGAGTCCGAGCTGCGCGTCGACGTGTACCGCGCCTCGGGCCCCGGCGGCCAGGGCGTCAACACGACCGACTCGGCCGTGCGCATCACGCACATCCCGACCGGCATCGTGGTCTCCTGCCAGAACGAGCGCTCCCAGATCCAGAACAAGGCGAGCGCCATGAACGTCCTCCAGGCCAAGCTCCTGGAGCGCCAGCGCCAGGAGGAGCGCGCCAAGATGGACGCGCTCAAGGACAGCGGCAGCTCCTGGGGCAACCAGATGCGCTCGTACGTCCTGCACCCGTACCAGATGGTCAAGGACCTCCGTACGGAGTTCGAGGTCGGCAACCCGCAGTCGGTCCTGGACGGCGAGATCGATGGCTTCCTGGAGGCCGGCATCCGCTGGCGCAAGCAGCAGGACAAGTAGCAGGACAAGTAGCCTTCCCGGCTGACCCGTTCAGCCGTACGAGTCCGGGCCCCGCACTTTCTCGGTGCGGGGCCCGGACTCGTTCCGTACCGTCGTGCGGATTCGCTGGCGCAAGCGGCAGCGGGGCCGTCGGGGCGCTTTGTCGACAAGGGAACTGCTGTCACAGGGCCCGGAGTTACGGGTTTACGTCACAGTTGCATCGTCTCATGACGGGCACTTGTGGATCTTTCGGGCATCGCACGCGCAACGGCCTTGACGCTTCATCGGAAACTCGGAAGGGTGACGTACTGGCATGCGCATTTCTGGGGCGCGTGTGAACGGGGGCCGGCCCAGTCGTGACGCCGCCCCTGCTGCGCGGGGCCCCGAGCGCTGCCCCATGACGAGTTTGAGCTACTGGGGGTAGCAGCCAGATGACCAAGCAGATGCGAGTCCGATTCGCGCGCATCGCCGCCGGTGCGGTGATCGCCGCCGGAGCTTCGCTGACCGCGGCCGGTGCCGCGCAGGCCGTGGGCGCCTTCGGCGAGCCGGCCCCGACGGAGACGTGCCTCCCCGGTGACGCCGGTTGCGAGACGCCGCCGCCGACCACCGAGCCGCCGACCACCGAGCCGCCGACCACGGAGCCGCCGACCACGGAGCCTCCGACCACCGAGCCGCCCACGACGGAGCCCCCGACCACGGAGCCCCCGACCACGGAGCCGCCCACGACGGAGCCTCCGACCACGGAGCCTCCGACCACCGAGCCGCCCACGACGGAGCCCCCCACCACGGAGCCCCCGACCACGGACCCCGGTCCGGGCGAGACCACGGAGCCCGGCCCCGGTGAGACCACCGAGCCCGGTGGCGAGACCACCAAGCCCGGCAACGGCAACGGCAACGGTGGCAACGGCAACGGCGGCAACGGGAACGGCGGGACCGACCCCGGTTCGACCGACAGCCCCGTCACCCCGGACGAAGGCGCCGACGGCGGCTCCACCGGCTCCGGTGCGGGCGACCCCGGCACCTGCACCGTCGACCTCGACGGCGCCGAGTGCGTGGACACCGGCAACAACAACACCGACACCAACAACGCCGGCTCGCAGCCCGTGCAGCAGGGTCAGGCGAAGGAGGAGCTCGCCGAGACCGGTGCGGCCGAGACCTCGTTCCTGATCATCGGCGCCGCGACCATGATCGCCGGCGGCATCGGCTTCCGCATGCTGCCGCGTCTCGTCGCCGGTGGCGGCAACGCCGCCGTCTGACGGACCCGCGTGAGCGCGTGAGAGCGCGCGCATGACGAAGGGCCGGGGAGATCACTCTCCTCGGCCCTTCGTCGCGCTCCGGCTCGTCTGGGTGTCTCTCCCCGTCCGGTACAAGGTCTTGGGCCGTTCAGGCCGCCTGGATCACCGCGAGCAGGGCGATCGCGGCCAGCAGGGCGATCGCCAGCGTCAGAAGCATCGCCGGGGTCAGCCCCTGCGGGGTCAGGCGCTCCCGGTTCGCGCGGCAGACGCGGCAGCGGCCCTCGGCGACCGGGCCCGCGCAGTTGGCGCACACCAGTCGGTCGTAGGTCATGCGCTCTCCTCCTCCCGCACAGGGATCCACACCAGGACAACGCCCGGAGGGGTCCGGACGTTCCCCCTACCACTGTGCCAGCTCCGGGGCGTTTCGGCGCGCCCCGCCGGATTGTCCGCCTTCCGCCCGAAAGGGCGAAAAGGATAAAGCACGCAAGCCAGGACCGCGACTGCGCGGGCCATCCCCGTTCGCGTAAGGTCACGCACACCTACTCCCGGCCGACCGTGGTGCATCCGTGATCCGATTCGACAACGTCTCCAAGTCCTATCCGAAGCAGAACCGCCCCGCGCTCCGGGATGTCTCCCTGGAGATCGAGAAGGGGGAGTTCGTCTTCCTCGTCGGTTCGTCCGGCTCCGGAAAGTCGACTTTCCTGCGGCTGCTCCTGCGTGAGGAGCGCGCCAGCCAAGGCCAGGTGCACGTCCTCGGCAAGGACCTGGCCCGGCTCTCCAACTGGAAGGTGCCGCACATGCGGCGCCAGCTCGGCACCGTCTTCCAGGACTTCCGCCTGCTCCCCAACAAGACCGTCGCCGAGAACGTGGCCTTCGCCCAGGAGGTCATCGGCAAGCCGCGCGGCGAGATCCGCAAGGCCGTCCCGCAGGTGCTCGACCTCGTCGGGCTCGGCGGCAAGGAGGACCGGCGCCCCGGCGAGCTCTCCGGTGGTGAGCAGCAGCGCGTCGCCATCGCCCGCGCCTTCGTCAACCGCCCGATGCTGCTGATCGCCGACGAGCCCACCGGCAACCTCGACCCGCAGACCTCCGTCGGCATCATGAAGCTGCTCGACCGCATCAACAGGACAGGGACCACCGTCGTCATGGCGACCCACGACCAGAACATCGTCGACCAGATGCGCAAGCGCGTCATCGAGCTCGAGAAGGGTCGCCTCGTCCGCGACCAGGCGCGCGGCGTCTACGGATACCAGCACTGAGCGGGTCGGCGAAGAACAGGTAGGGGAAAGCAGTCACCATGCGCGCTCAGTTCGTGCTCTCCGAGATCGGCGTCGGCCTCCGGCGCAACCTGACGATGACCTTCGCCGTCATCGTCTCCGTGGCCCTCTCGCTCGCCCTCTTCGGCGGCGCGCTGCTCATGCGCGAGCAGGTCAGCACGATGAAGGACTACTGGTACGACAAGGTCAACGTCTCCATCTTCCTCTGCAACAAGACGGACGCGACCACCGCGCCCAAGTGCGCCAAGGGCGCGGCCACGAAGCAGCAGAGGGAACAGATCGAGGCCGATCTGAAGAAGATGGACATCGTGGAGACCGTCCACCACGAGACCGCCGGCGAGGCGTTCAACCACTACAAGCAGCAGTACGGCGACACCGCCATCGCGTCCGTCATCACGCCGGACCAGATGCAGGAGTCGCTCCGGGTCAAGCTCAAGGACCCGGAGAAGTACAAGGTGGTCGCCACGGCCGTCGCCGGCCGGGACGGCGTCGAGTCGGTCCAGGACCAGCGGAACATCCTGCAGAACCTCTTCGACCTGATGAACGGCATGAACATCGCCGCCCTCGGTGTCATGGGCCTGATGCTGGTCATCGCGCTGATGCTGATCGTCAACACCGTCCGCGTCTCGGCCTTCAGCCGCCGCCGCGAGACGGGCATCATGCGGCTCGTCGGCGCGTCCAGCTTCTACATCCAGATGCCGTTCATCATGGAGGCCGCCTTCGCCGGACTCCTCGGCGGCACCGTCGCCTGTGTGCTCCTGCTCGTCGGCCGGTACTTCCTCATCGACCACGGCATCGCGCTCGCCGAGAAGATGCAGCTGGTCAACTTCATCGGCTGGGACGCCGTCCTGGCCAAGCTGCCGCTGGTCCTCGCCATCGGTCTGCTCATGCCGGCCATTGCCGCGTTCATCGCGCTGCGCAAGTACCTGAAGGTGTGAGAAGACACCACTGACGGCGAACGGCGTCGTACGGGCAAAGCCCGTGCGGCGCCATTCCCTTGTCCTAGAGTGGGCGCCATGCCGGCCGGCACCGATCACCGATTCTGTATCCGGCCCCGCGGAGTGCTCCGTGGGGCCGTTCTGACGTTGGTCTTCACCGGTGTCCTCGCCACCGCCGCCGCCACCGGGTCCCTGCCCCGGCAGGGCGGCGCGGGCGCGGAGTCGTCGGACGCCGCCCGTACGGACACGGTGGACCGCGCCGCGCTCAACCGGGCCGCCGCCGCGGCCATGGCCGACGGGAAGTCGGGCAAGCAGGCCGCAGAGGAGTTCGTCAGCCGCAGTGGCGACCGCTGGGGCGCGGTGTACGACAAGAAGGAGTACGCCGACTTCGAGCAGGCCCTCGACGGCGCCTACACGGGGGTCGGGCTCTCCGCGGGGCGGGCCGCCGACGGCGGCGGGGTGAAGGTGACCCGGGTCCAGGCCGGCGGCCCCGCCGAGCGGGCCGGGCTCCGGGCCGGCGACCGGCTCGTCTCCGTCGACGGACGCCCGGTCGGCGCGCTCTCCGTCTCCGAGGTCGTCTCCCTGCTGCGCGGCGACGGCGTCTCCGGATCGACCGTCGCCGTCCGGGTCGAGCGCGGCCGCGCCGCCTGGACGAAGACCCTGCGCCGGGCCCGGGTCGCGACGGACCCCGTCACCGTCCGCCGCCTCGACGACGGGGCCGTCCTGATCAAGGTGGCCGCCTTCACCAAGGGCGCGGGCTCGCGCGTGCGGGACGCGGTACGGGACGCCCCGGCCGGCGCCGGAGTCCTCCTGGACCTGCGGGGCAACGCGGGCGGCCTGGTCGCGGAGGCCGCCGTCGCCGCCTCCGCCTTCCTCGACGGCGGCCTCGTCGCCACGTACGACGTCGAGGGCGAGCAGCGGGCCGTGTACGCGGACGGGGGCGGCGACACCGGCCGGCCCCTGGTGGCGCTGATCGACGGCGGCACGATGAGCGCGGCCGAGCTCCTCACCGGCGCCCTCCAGGACCGGGGCCGGGCGGTCACGGTCGGCTCGCGGACCTTCGGCAAGGGATCGGTGCAGATGCCGAGCACGCTGCCGGACGGTTCCGTCGCCGAGCTGACCGTCGGCCACTACCGCACGCCCGCCGGGCACGCGGTCGACGGGCGGGGCATCATCCCCGACCTGACGGCGGCGGAGAGGGCCGAGGAACGAGCTCGTACGGTATTGAGTGGCCTCGGAGGGGGCTCGTAGTGCGAAAATGACCGCACTATGGCAAAGGGACTCGTGAACGTGCAGGGCAAGCCTGCGAAGAAGAACCAGGACAAGGCGCCGGAGCGCAAGATCATCGCGCAGAACAAGAAGGCGCGCCACGACTACCACATCGTCGACACGTACGAGTGCGGTGTGGTCCTCATGGGCACCGAGGTGAAGTCGCTGCGGATGGGCCGCGCCTCGCTGGTCGACGGCTTCGTGCAGATCGACAACCACGAGGCGTGGCTGCACAACATCCATGTGCCCGAGTACATGCAGGGCAGCTGGACCAACCACTCGGCGAAGCGGAAGCGCAAGCTGCTCCTGCACCGCGAGGAGATCGACAAGCTCGAGTCGAAGTCGCAGGAGACGGGTCACACGATCGTGCCCCTCGCGCTGTACTTCCTGAACGGCCGGGTCAAGGTCGAGATCGCGCTCGCCAAGGGCAAGAAGGAGTTCGACAAGCGTCAGACCCTGCGCGAGCAGCAGGACACCCGCGAGACCAACCGGGCCATCGCGGCGGCCAAGCGCAGGGAGCGGGCGGCCAAGATCGCCTAGCGGCGGGTCGGCGGGTAATACGCTGGCGACGGCGCCTGTCGGTCACGTACGATGGGCCTTGCACACCTCGCAACAGGTGCGCGCTTTGAAAAATAAACATGGGGATGATCGGTTTCGACAGCGGATACCGATGCAGAGGAAGCGTGTCGAGGAAGCGGCAATGATCTCGTAAACCATATGTCGCAACCAATAATCGCCAACTCCAAGAGCGATAACTCCCGCTTCGCCCTCGCTGCCTAATTTTAGGTAACGACAAGAAGCCTCTGTGAGGAGCGTCAGCCCGGGGATGGTCCCGACCCGGATCCTGGCGTCATTTAGGGATCTAAACCTCTCACCCCGGTCACGGGGGTGAGAGGGAAATCAAACAGTGACTGAGCCCGTCGGAGACTTGTCCGCGTGATCTCCGGGGCTGAGAAACTCGTAGCGGACTGCGCACGGAGAAGCTCTGTTTCCGTACCGTTGGACGCGGGTTCGATTCCCGCCATCTCCACCGAGCGTCCGAGTGGCATGGCCCCTCGGACACCTCATCCCATGTGGGCAGAGGCCCGGCAGTCTTCGGACTGTCGGGCCTTTGTCATGCCAAGCCCGCGGATCGGCGACCGTGCCCGTCCTGTCGGCCGGTCAGTAGTGGTAGCGGGCCTTGAGGATCTTCACTTCCTTGTCGTCCGCCCGGTAGACGAGCCGGTGCTCGTCGTCGATCCGGCGGGACCCGTAGCACGACAGGTCGCCCTTCAGCGGCTCGGGCTTGCCGATCCCGCTGAAGGGGTCGCGCTGGATCTCGCCGATCAGGCGGGTGATCCGGCGGGCCATCTTCCGGTCCGAAGCGAGCCAGAACAGAAAGTCCTCCCACGCGGCGGGGTCGAAGTGGATGCTCCTCACTCCTCGCCCCCGGCCAGCTCCCTCAGCTCGTCCATCGTCTTGGCGGCCGTGGGTGCGCTCGCGCGATCGCGGGCCACGGCCTCCATGAGGCGCTGGGCGTTGGCGGGGGAGCGGAGCAAGTAGACGGTCTCCTGCCAGGAGTCGTAGTCGTCGGCCGACATGAGGACGGCGTCGCCGCTCTTGGAGGTGATGCGCACCGGGGCGTGGTCGGTGTTGACGCGCTCGATCAGGGGGAACAGTGTCGCCCTGGCTTCGCTGGCGCTTATGGACATGGGTCCACTCCTCTCTGTCCTGTACGACTTTATGGTACGTGATTGGTACCGGAAAGTCGTACGAGTTCAGTGAGTCGAGGGCCTCGCGCACAGTGCCAGGGCCAGTGCCAGGGCTGCCGCCGCGATCGGGACGAGGAAGCCGAAGGCGGGGAAGGGGGCGTGGTCGGCGGACCAGCCGCCGGTGGCGGAGCCTGCCGCGATGCCGGCGAGGAGGGCGGTCACCGCGAGGGTCATGCCCTCGTTGAGCCGGGACGCGGGCGTCAGGCGCTGGACCAGGCCCATGCCCGTGACCATCGTCGGGGCCGTCGCCATGCCCGCCACGAGCAGGCCGCCCGCGAGGGCGAGGAGGGAGCCGGTCGTGGCGGCCAGCAGCGGCATCGCCATCAGGACGGTCATCGCGGCCAGGCAGGTGCGGAGGCGGGCGGTGCGGCGGGCGCGGCCGTAGAGGAGGCCCGCGGCGCAGGAGCCGGCGGCCTGGAGGGCGAGGACCGGGCCGGCGACGGGGCCGTCCACGTACGCCAGGGTCACGACCTCCATGGAGCCGAAGATCGCCCCGGTGGCGAGGAAGACCGCGAGCAGCGGCACCATGCCGGGGGTGCGGAGAGGGGAGCCGGTGGCGGTGCGGGGCGCGATCGGGGGTTCGGTGGAGCGCTGTGCGGCGAAGAGCAGCACGCCGGAGAGGAAGAGGACCGCGGCCGCGAGGGTGCCCGCCTCCGGGAAGAGCGCCGAGCAGAGGAGCGCGGCGAGCACCGGGCCGAGCATGAAGCAGAGCTCGTCGGCGGCCTGCTCGAAGGCGTTGGCGGTGTGCAGGGCGTCCGGGTCGTCCCGGAGGAGGTGGGCCCAGCGGGCCCGGGACATGCCGCCCGTGTTCGGGGCGGTGGCGGTGGCGGCGGCGACGAGGAAGAGCGTCCAGGCGGGGGCCTTGCCGTGGACGCAGAGCAGCAGGATGAGGTGGCCCAGGACCGCGTACGCCGTGGCCGGGACGGCGACGCGCGCCTGGCCGTACCGGTCGACGAGCCGGGCGATCCAGGGGGCGGCCAGGGCGCCGGCGGTCAGGCCGGTGGCGGTGACCGAACCGGCCAGGGCGTAGGAGTCGTAGCGGCCCGCGATCATGATCACGGCGCTCACGCCGAACATGCCGCTGGGCAGTCGCGCGATGAGGTTCCCGGCGGTGAAGGCGCGGGTGCCGGGGAGGGCGAAGAGGCGGAGGTAGGGGTTGCGGGGGGTGGGGGAGTCGGGGGTGTGGGAGCGGAGGGTGCGGGGTGCTGTGGTGCGGGATGTCGTGGTGTCGGGGGTGGCGGGTCGGGGTTCGGTGTAGCGGGGGGCGAGGGCCGGGCCCGCCGGGGTGAGGGTGAGGTCCGGTTGCGGCATGGATCAAGGTTCGCGGGCGCGGCCCCCGCCGGTCCAACACCTGATCGGTGGCCATTCACGCACCTGTGTTGTTAAATGCGGCGGTGACCTTCTCGGGCCCCTCGCACGACATCGACCCCCGCCTCCTGCGCGCCTTCACCGCCGTCGCCGAGGAGCTGCACTTCACCCGGGCCGCCGCCCGCCTGTACGTCGCCCAGCAGGCCCTGAGCCGTGACATCCGGCGCCTGGAACGGGAGTTGGGCGCCGAGCTCTTCGTACGGACCACCCGGCAGGTCACCCTCACCCCCGACGGCGAACGGCTCCTCCCGTACGCACGGCGGGTGTTGACCGCCCACGACGAGCTCGGCGACGCCTTCCGCGCCGCGCCCCGGCCGCTGCTCGTCGACCTCAACACCCCCGGCCTCGCCCATGAGCGCATCCTGCGCCGGGCCCGCGAACTCGCCCCCGAACAGGAGCTGATGGCCCGCTACGAGAGCGGCCTCACCGGCGCCGCGCGGGAGATCCTCGCCGGGCGGCTCGACACCTCCTTCGGCCGGTACGGAGGGCTGGCCGCGGGGCTCCGGGCGCGGCTGGACAGCCAGTTCGTGCGGTACGAGCGGATGGCCGTGATCCTCCCCGAGGACCACGAGCTCGCCGCCCTCCCCGAGGTCCCGCTCGACCGGCTCGCCGGGGAGCGGATCTACGCGGGCGCCGGCAACGACCGCACGCCCGAGTGGACCGACCTCGCCGGCCGGCTCTTCGCCGGACGCGGGATCGAGGTCGCCGCGCCCGCGCCGCTCGCGATCGGCCCCGAGGAGTTCCGCCGGATCATGGCCAAGCACCGCAACCCGGTCCTCGCCGTCGTCGACTTCCCGCCGATGCCGGGCTGCGTGCTCCGGCCGCTCGTCGACCCCGTACCCCTGTCACCCGTGAGCCTGGTGTGGCGCAAGGGGCTGCGCCACCGGGGCCTGGACGTCGTGCGCACCGCCGCTGCGGAGATCGCCGCCCACGAGGGCTGGCTGGACCGCCCGGCGGACTCCTGGCTGCCGGAGGGGGAGCCGGGGATACCCGGACAACCCGCCACCCCCGGGACCGGCGAGTGAGCCGAAGGGACGCGCCGGGGGAACCTCCCCGAGCGCGCGGAGCCCTCGACGGAGGAGGGGGCGAGCACGGTCGGGGAGGTGAGCCCGGCTGTGGCGTCCCGGAGGTGAACCGAGCCCGAAAGAAGGAGGGGAGCGCTCACAGCGTCGTCGCGCGCCGGGTGAGAGCAAGGTTCCCGCGCCGTCACCTCGCGCGGCACCGGGCCGAAACGCGGCCTCCCTAGCGTCTGCGATCGGAGGACCGGGGCTGTGGACGCCCCAGGACCCGACACGGCGGAGGTGCGACATGGGCGGCCGGTGGATCGAACGGTGGGAACCGGAGGACGAGACCTTCTGGCGTGAGGAGGGGGAGCGGATCGCGCGGCGGAATCTGCTCTTCTCCGTGCTCTCCGAGCACATCGGCTTCTCGGTCTGGAGCCTGTGGTCGGTCATGGTGCTCTTCATGGGGCCGCAGTACGGCGTCGACCCGGCCGGCAAGTTCTTCCTGATCGCGACCGCGACCTTCGTCGGCGCGCTGATCCGGATTCCGTACACCTTCGCCGTCGCCCGTTTCGGCGGCCGCAACTGGACCGTCTTCAGCGCCCTGCTGCTCCTGCTGCCCGCCGGTTTCGCCTTCGCGGTGATGGAGCCGGGCACCTCGTACACGACGTTCGTCCTGGTGGCCGCGCTCACCGGCGTCGGCGGCGGCAACTTCGCCTCCTCCATGACCAACATCAACGCCTTCTTCCCGCTCCGCAAGAAGGGCTGGGCGCTCGGGCTCAACGCGGGCGGCGGCAACATCGGCGTCCCCGTCGTGCAGCTCGTCGGCCTGCTCGTCATCGGCACCGCCGGGGCCATGCACCCGAGGATCGTGCTCGGCGTCTACCTGCCCCTGATCGTCGTGGCCGCCGTGTGCGCCGCGCTCTTCATGGACAACCTCGCGCCCGTCAGGAACGACACCGGCGCCGCCAAGGAGGCCGTGCAGGCCCGCCACACCTGGATCATGGCCTTCCTCTACGTCGGCACCTTCGGTTCGTTCATCGGCTACAGCTTCGCCTTCGGGCTGGTGCTCCAGACCCAGTTCGGACGCACCCCGCTCCAGGCCGCCTCGCTCACCTTCGTCGGCCCGCTCCTCGGCTCCCTCATCCGGCCGATCGGCGGCTCCCTCGCCGACCGGCACGGCGGCGCCCGCATCACCCTGGGGACGTTCGTGGCGATGGCCGCCGCGACCGGCGTGGTGATCTACGCCTCCGTCGTCGAGTCGCTCGCCGTCTTCCTCGTCGGCTTCATCGGCCTCTTCGTCCTCAGCGGCCTCGGCAACGGCTCGACGTACAAGATGATCCCGGCGATCTTCCTCGCCCAGGGGCACCGCAAGGGCCTCTCCGGAGAGGCCGCCGAGGCCTACGGGCGGCGGCTCTCCGGGGCCTCCATGGGCCTCATCGGGGCCGTCGGCGCGCTCGGCGGGCTCGGCATCAACCTCGCCTTCCGCCAGTCCTTCCAGACCGCCGGCACCGGCACCGGGGCCTTCGTCGCCTTCCTCGCCTTCTACGCGGCCTGCACCGTCGTCACCTGGGCGGTATACCTTCGGCGGCCGACGGCCGTGCCCGAGACCGCGGAAGGTGCCGCGGAGGCGGCTGAGGAAGGGACCACGGCGGGGGGCACGGGAGCGGCCGTGGACGAGCGGACCCGGCCCGGATACGCGAAGGTGTGATCCACGGTGCCCGGCGCGGACCGTAACGACCAGGAAATACGGGCGAACCGAGTCCGTCACGCACCCCCGTCAGGCTCTGGCCCCATGGACGAGCAAGAACACGGCCCCCTCGCCGGCTTCACGGTCGGTGTCACCGCGGCGCGGCGCGCGGACGAACTCATCGCGCTGCTGCGCCGGCGCGGCGCGGCCGTCGTCCACGGCCCCGCCCTGCGGATCGTGCCCCTCGCGGACGACACCGAACTCCTGGCCGCGACCAAGGAACTCGTCGCCCACGCCCCGGACGTCGTCGTCGCCACCACGGCGATCGGCTTCCGGGGCTGGGTCGAGGCCGCCGACGGCTGGGGGCACGGCGAGGAGCTCCTCGCCGTGCTGCGGGACGTCGAGCTCCTCGCCCGGGGCCCGAAGGTCAAGGGAGCCGTACGGGCCGCCGGACTCACCGAGTCCTGGTCGCCCTCCTCGGAGTCCATGGCCGAGGTCCTCGACCGGCTCCTCGCCGAGGGCGTGGCCGGCCGGCGCATCGCCCTCCAGCTGCACGGGGAGCCGCTGCCCGGCTTCGTGGAGGCCCTCACGGCCGGCGGCGCCGAGGTCGTCGTCGTCCCCGTCTACCGCTGGATGCCCCCGGAGGACATCGGCCCCCTGGACCGGCTCCTCGACGCGACCCTCTCGGGCGGCCTGGACGCCGTCACCTTCACCAGTGCCCCGGCCGCCGCCTCGCTGCTCTCCCGGGCGGCGGAGAAGGGCGTACGGGACGAACTCGTCGCCGCGCTCCGGCACGGGGTCCTCGCGGTGTGCGTGGGCCCCGTGACGGCGCTCCCGCTCCAGGCGGAGGGCATCGACACGTACCAGCCCGAGCGGTTCCGGCTCGGCCCGCTCGTCCAGCTGCTCTGCAAGGAGCTCCCGGCCCGCTCCCGGGTCCTGCCGGTCGCCGGCCACCGGATGGAGGTCCGCGGGCACGCGGTCCTCGTCGACGGCGACCTGCGCCCGGTCCCGCCCGCCGGGATGGCCCTCCTGGGGCTGCTCGCCCGCCGTCCCGGCTGGGTGGTCTCCCGGGCCGACCTGCTGCGCGCGCTGCCCGGCGCGGGGCGCGACGAGCACGCGGTGGAGACGGCCATGGCCCGCCTCCGGACGGCGCTCGGCACCCCGAAACTGATCCAGACCGTCGTCAAGCGCGGCTACCGGCTGGCCCTCGACCCGGCCGCGGACGACAAGTACGACACGCCGTAGGGCCCTTCGGGAGGCGGGCGTTACGGTACGGGGATGATCGCCGAAGGACTCCGCATCCGCCCCGCCGAACCCGACGACCCCGCGGAAGCGGTCGCGCTCGCCGCCGCCCTGCTGCGGAACCGGGAGCACATGCGGCCCTGGGAGCCCTACCGCCCCGAGCGGTACTACACCCCGGAGGCGCAGGCCGAGCGGCTCGCGGACGGCGGGGTGCGGTGGTTCGCCGTCGAGGGTGACACCGTGGTCGGTGCCGCGATCCTCTCCGGGATCGCCCTCGGGCCCTTCCGCAGCGGCTCCCTCGGCTACTGGGTCGACCGGGAACACACCGGGCGCGGCGTGGCCACCGCGCTCGTCGAGGAGGCCTGCCGGGCCGCCCGCGAGGAGCTCGGCCTGCACCGGGTCGAGGCGTGCACCGTCCTCGACCACACCGTCTCCCAACGGGTCCTGGCCAAGAGCGGGTTCACCCGGATCGGCACCGCGCCCCGCTACCTCCACATCGCCGGGGAATGGCGCGACCACCACCTCTTCCAGCGACTCCTGCACGACGACCCGCCGCCCGGCTTTCCGGGATCCCTCCCGGTGAACGGTGATCGCGCCTGACACGGTGCCTTCCGGTGGCGTACGCTCGACGGCTGCCCAGTGCACGTCAGAAGGGGGCCTTAGGTGGCCGCGCAGGAAGCCGTGGACACGGTCAGAGACCGTGAGATCGGTGTCGAGCAGGAACATCTGGATCAGGTCTACCGCCGGCTGGAGGAGAAGATCCACGAAGCGGAGTTCCTGATGAACGACGCCGCCCAGCGGGGGCAGGTCGGTACGCCCGGCGCCCTCGCCGAGCGCGACGCCCAGGTGTTCCGCGCCGGCATCCACCTCAACAGGCTCAACAACGAGTTCGAGGACTTCCTCTTCGGCCGGATCGACCTGCTGTACGGCAAGGACGGCAAGAAGGGCCCCGACGGCGCGTACACCTCCGTCGAGCCCGCCGAGGACGCCGTACGCCCGGACAACACGGCCGACATCGGCGAGACCCTCCACATCGGGCGGATCGGCGTCCTCGACTCCGACTACGCCCCGCTCGTCATCGACTGGCGCGCGCCCGCCGCCGCGCCGTTCTACCGGTCGACGCCCGTCGACCCCGGCCGGGTCGTGCGCCGCCGCGTCATCCGCTCCAAGGGCCGCAGGGTCCTCGGCGTCGAGGACGACCTCATGCGCCCCGAGCTGCGGGCCGCCCTGGACGGGCGCGAGCTGCCCGTGATCGGCGACGGCGCCCTGATGGCCGCCCTCGGCCAGGCCCGCAGCCACACCATGCGGGACATCGTCTCCTCCATCCAGGCGGAGCAGGACCTCGTCATCCGCGCGCCCGCCGCGTCCGTCACGTACGTGGAGGGCGGCCCCGGCACCGGCAAGACCGCCGTCGCCCTGCACCGGGCGGCCTACCTGCTCTACCAGGACCGGCGGCGGTACGCGGGCGGCATCCTCATCGTCTCGCCGACCCCGCTCCTCGTCTCGTACACCGAGGGCGTCCTGCCCTCGCTCGGCGAGGAGGGCCAGGTCGCGATCCGCGCCGTCGGCTCGCTGGTCGACGGCGCCGAGGCCACCGCCTACGACGAACCGGCCGTCGCCCGGATCAAGGGCTCCTCCCGCATGCTCCACGTGCTGCGCAAGGCGGCCCGCGGCGCCCTGGAGACCCCGGCGCCCCGGGCACAGCTCGCCCTGGGCGACGACGACGAGGCCGCCGCGCCCACCGGGACGCCCAACCGGCTCCGGGTCGTCGCCTTCGGCCGGCGGATCGAGCTGGAGGCCGACGACCTCCGGCGCATCCGCCACAACGTCCTCGGCGGCACCGCCCCCGTCAACCTGCTGCGCCCGCGCGCCCGCCGGCTGCTCCTCGACGCGCTCTACTCCAAGTCCGGCGCGGTCGGCCGGCACAGCGACCCCGAGCTCGCTGCCGAGCTGCGCTCCTCCTTCGACGAGGACGTGTCGACGGAGGACTCCTTCCTCGGCTTCCTCGACGCCTGGTGGCCCGAGCTCACCCCGCGCGGGGTGCTCGACGCGATGGCCGACGAGCGGCGGCTCGGCCGCTGGGCCCGCCGGATCCTCAACCCGGGCGAGGTGCGGCGGCTCGCCCGCTCGCTGCGCCGCCGGGAGCTGTCCGTCCACGACGTGGCGCTCCTCGACGAGCTGCACACCCTGGTCGGCGCCCCGGCCCGGCCCCGCAAGAAGCGGGAGTACGACCCGCTGGACCAGCTCTCGGGCCTGGAAGAGCTCATGCCCGTACGCGAGGAGACGCAGTACGAGCGGGCCGAGCGGCTCGCCGCGGAGCGCACCGAGTACGCGCACGTCATCGTCGACGAGGCACAGGACCTCACGCCCATGCAGTGGCGGATGGTCGGGCGGCGCGGCCGGCACGCCACCTGGACGGTCGTCGGCGACCCGGCGCAGTCCTCCTGGTCGGACCCGGACGAGGCCGCCGAGGCGCGCGACGAGGCCCTCGGCAGCCGGCCGCGGCGCCGCTTCGAGCTGACCGTGAACTACCGGAACCCGGCGGAGATCGCCGAGCTGGCCGCGAAGGTGCTCGCCCTCGCCATGCCGGGCAAGGAGTCGCCGCGCGCGGTCCGCTCGACGGGCGTCGAGCCCCGTTTCGTCCCGGTACGGGAGACCGCGGGGAAGGCCGATCTGGCCGAAACCGTACGGTCCGAAGCGGCCCTGCTCCTGGAGCGGGTCGAGGGCACGGTCGGTGTCGTCGTCGCCATGAACCGGCGCGCGGAGGCCGCCCGCTGGCTCGCGGAGCTGGGCGACCGGGTGGTGGCGCTCGGCTCCCTGGAGGCGAAGGGCCTGGAGTACGACGCGACGGTGGTCGTCTCGCCCGCGGAGATCGCGGACGAGTCCCCGGCCGGTCTGCGGGTGCTGTACGTGGCGCTGACGCGGGCGACGCAGCAGCTCACGGTGGTCGCGGGGGCGGGAGACATGCCGGACGAGGCGGGGGTGCCGGACCTGCTGCGGGACTGAGCCCGGGGCCGCAGGGGATGGGGCTCCCGCGCCCGTCGGGGGCCGATTTCCAGTCAACCTGTGGCGCCGGAATCACTATCCAGAGTGGTTTGTTAGCCTTGTCGTGGCACCGGCTCGATCCAAGCCCCCGGGCCCAACCTTCGTCCCTTTGAGGGACCACTTGCCGCGAGGCGAGCATGGCGGGTCGGTGCCACTTAGACATACGCACAAAGTTGAGGCCCCTGTCACCTCCGGTGACGGGGGCCTCTTCTGTTTCCTCCGGACTTCTCGTATGGTGGAAACTACTTTCCGAAAACAAAATGACCGCATTACCTGCTACCGGCAGGTAGGTGCGACCATCGGAGGGCGCCGCCAGGCAACCAGCCGGGGCGGCGTAGCAACGAAGCTCAGGGAAAGCAGAGGAAGTCGGCCATGGCAACGGCGCCCAGCGTCTCGTACTCGATGACGGTCCGGCTGGAGGTTCCCGCGAGCGGAACCGCGGTCTCCCAGCTCACCACGGCGGTGGAGTCCCACGGCGGATCAGTCACCGGCCTCGACGTGACCGCCTCCGGCCACGAGAAGCTCCGCATCGACGTCACCATCGCCGCGACCTCGACCGCGCACGCCGACGAGATCGTCGAGCAGCTGCGCACCATCGAGGGCGTCGTCCTCGGCAAGGTCTCCGACCGTACGTTCCTGATGCACCTCGGCGGCAAGATCGAGATGGCGTCCAAGCACCCCATCCGCAACCGTGACGACCTCTCCATGATCTACACCCCGGGCGTCGCCCGCGTGTGCATGGCGATCGCCGAGAACCCCGAGGACGCCCGCCGCCTCACCATCAAGCGCAACTCCGTCGCGGTCGTGACCGACGGCTCCGCCGTCCTCGGCCTCGGCAACATCGGCCCGATGGCCTCCCTGCCGGTCATGGAGGGCAAGGCCGCCCTCTTCAAGCGCTTCGCCGGCATCGACGCCTGGCCGATCTGCCTCGACACGCAGGACACCGACGAGATCGTCGCGATCGTCAAGGCGATCGCCCCCGGCTTCGCGGGCATCAACCTGGAGGACATCTCCGCGCCCCGCTGCTTCGAGATCGAGGCCCGGCTGCGCGAGGCCCTCGACATCCCCGTCTTCCACGACGACCAGCACGGCACCGCCATCGTCGTCCTCGCCGCCCTCACCAACGCGCTGCGCGTGGTGGGCAAGAGCGTCGGCGACGTACGGGTCGTCATGTCCGGTGCGGGCGCGGCCGGTACGGCCATCCTCAAGCTGCTCATCGCGGCGGGCGTCAAGCACGCGGTCGTCGCCGACATCCAGGGCGTCGTGCACGCGGACCGCCCGGACCTCGTGGACGCCCCGGCCGACTCGCCGCTGCGCTGGATCGCCGACAACACCAACCCCGAGGGCGTCACCGGCACCCTCAAGGAGGCCGTCGTCGGCGCGGACGTCTTCATCGGCGTGTCGGCCCCGAACCTGCTGGGCGCGGAGGACGTCGCCGCCATGGCGGAGGGCGCCATCGTGTTCGCGCTCGCGAACCCCGACCCGGAGGTCGACCCGGCCGCCGCGCGCCAGACGGCCGCCGTCGTCGCCACGGGCCGCTCGGACTTCCCGAACCAGATCAACAACGTGCTCGTCTTCCCGGGTGTCTTCCGCGGCCTGCTGGACGCCCAGTCCCGTACGGTCAACACGGAGATGATGCTGGCGGCGGCCTCGGCCCTCGCCGACGTGGTCACCGAGGACGAGCTGAACCCGAACTACATCATCCCGTCGGTCTTCAACGACAAGGTCGCGGGCGCGGTGGCGGGCGCGGTGCGCAACGCGGCCAAGGCGGCGAGCGGTCGCTGACGGCGCGTCGCGATTCGCGATGCCGCAAACCCGCCTTTAGGGTGGCTTTTCGGCTCCGTACGGAAATCACGGAGTCGACGGAACGTCACCACTACGGGGCTCCGGCGCTTTTCGTGTGACCCCAGGGGGTGCCGGATTGGCGTTCCCGCCGCTGGTGGGGGCAGGATGCGTGTTTGGGCGCGAGGGTCTGTCATTAGACCCGGGTCCGGGGACTGTCCGAAGGCCCTGGCAGCATCGGCTTCGCTGTACCCAATCACGCGGCTTCCGCCGCGTGGCACGCCTCACAGGCAAGAAGAACACGGGAGTAACAACATGAACCGCAGTGAGCTGGTGGCCGCCCTGGCCGACCGTGCCGAGGTGACCCGCAAGGACGCCGACGCCGTGCTGGCCGCTCTCGCCGAGACCGTCGGTGAGGTCGTCGCCAAGGGCGACGAGAAGGTCACCATCCCCGGCTTCCTGACCTTCGAGCGCACCCACCGTGCCGCTCGCACCGCTCGTAACCCGCAGACCGGCGACCCGATCAACATCCCGGCCGGCTACAGCGTGAAGGTCTCCGCGGGCTCGAAGCTCAAGGAAGCCGCCAAGGGCAAGTAAGGCAGCCTGTAGGCGCAGAAAGGGCGGCCACCCTGTCAGGGGGTGGCCGCCCTTCCGTTTGTGCCTCAGAGGGCGTCGTACGGGCCTCAGAAGGCGTTGCACGGGCCCCGGAGGGCCCGTACGGCCTTCGTTAGACCAGTGCGCTGCCCGGGAGCTCGACCTTGGCGCCCAGCTCGACGAGCTTCTCCATGAAGTTCTCGTAGCCGCGGTTGATCAGCTCGATGCCGTGGACCCGGGACGTGCCCTGGGCCGCCAGGGCCGCGATCAGGTACGAGAAGCCGCCGCGCAGGTCGGGGATGACCAGGTCGGCGCCCTGGAGCTTGGTGGGCCCGCTCACGACCGCGGAGTGCAGGAAGTTGCGCTGGCCGAAGCGGCAGTCGGAGCCGCCCAGGCACTCGGGGTACAGCTGGATGTGCGCGCCCATCTGGTTCAGCGCGGAGGTGAAGCCGAGGCGCGACTCGTACACCGTCTCGTGGACGATGGAGAGGCCGGAGGCCTGCGTCAGGGCCACGACCAGCGGCTGCTGCCAGTCCGTCTGGAAGCCGGGGTGCACGTCCGTCTCCAGGGCGATCGCGTTGAGCGAGCCGCCCGGGTGCCAGAAGCGGATGCCCTCGTCGTCGATCTCGAAGGCGCCACCCACCTTCCGGTACGTGTTGAGGAAGGTCATCATCGAGCGCTGCTGGGCGCCGCGCACGTAGATGTTGCCCTCGGTGGCCAGCGCCGCCGACGCCCAGGAGGCCGCCTCGAGGCGGTCCGGGAGCGCCCGGTGGGTGTAGCCGTCGAGGCGGTCGACACCGGTGATCCGGATGGTCCGGTCGGTGTCCATGGAGATGATCGCGCCCATCTTCTGCAGAACGCAGATGAGGTCCTCGATCTCGGGCTCCACGGCCGCGTTCGACAGCTCGGTGACGCCCTCGGCGAGGACGGCGGTGAGCAGCACCTGCTCGGTCGAACCGACCGAGGGGTACGGGAGGCGGATCTTGCAACCGCGAAGACGCTGGGGGGCCTCCAGGTACTGACCGTCGTCCCGCTTCTCGATCGTGGCGCCGAACTGGCGCAGGACGTCGAAGTGGAAGTCGATCGGCCGGCCGCCGATGTCGCAGCCGCCGAGACCCGGGATGAAGGCGTGACCCAGTCGGTGCAGCAGCGGGCCGCAGAACAGGATCGGGATGCGGGACGAGCCGGCGTGCGCGTCGATGTCGGCGACGTTCGCGGACTCCACGTGCGTCGGGTCGAGGACGAGCTCGCCGGGCTCCTCGCCCGGACGGACCGTCACCCCGTGCAGCTGGAGCAGTCCGCGGACCACGCGGACGTCACGGATGTCGGGAACGTTGCGCAGTCGGCTGGGACCGCTGCCGAGCAGGGCGGCGACCATCGCCTTGGGCACGAGGTTCTTCGCGCCGCGGACGCGGATCTCGCCCTCCAGCGGGGTTCCGCCGTGGACAAGCAGGACATCGTCTGTGCCGGTCATGAATCTCGCGTTCCGGTCGGGTCGGTCGGGTGGCCAGAGAAAAGGGTAAGGGGCCATGGGACCCCGTTCGGGTGTGTCGGGGGGTCTGTCAGATGTAATGAATTCGGCACAACACCCTCTGTTCCCGTGATCTTGCGGAGCGTTACCGTCCGCTTGTGCCGGTTCGTCCGTACGGGAAGACCCGCCGCGCCCTTCTGAACTGCGAAGGCCGTCGACTTCCCGCCGCCGCACCCCCATCGGGCCCGACAGCCCCCGCGAACGCCGAAGATGCGGGATCATGTGTCGCATGACCGAGGTGTCCTCGCTCACAGGACGGCTGCTCGTGGCCACCCCCGCGCTGGCGGACCCGAATTTCGACCGCGCGGTCGTCCTGCTGCTCGACCACGACGACGAGGGCTCGCTCGGCGTGGTCCTCAACCGGCCGACGCCGGTGACCGTCGGCGACATCCTCGCGCCCTGGGCCGCACTCGCCGGCGAACCCGGCGTCGTCTTCCAGGGCGGCCCCGTCTCGCTCGACGCGGCGCTCGGCGTCGCCGTGATCCCCGGCGACGAGGGCCCCCTCGGCTGGCGCAGGGTGTACGGAGCGATCGGCCTCGTCGACCTGGAGGCCCCGCCCGAGCTCCTCGGACCGGCCCTCGGCTCCCTGCGGATCTTCGCCGGGTACGCGGGCTGGGGCCCCGGCCAGCTGGAGACCGAGCTGGGCGACGGAGCCTGGTACGTGGTCGAGTCGGAGCCCGGCGACGTCTCCGCGCCGCACCCCGAGACCCTCTGGCGGCAGGTGCTGCGCCGCCAGCGCGGTGAACTCGCGATGATCGCGACGTACCCCGACGACCCGTCCCTCAACTGACCCCCGCGGCTTTCAGTACCCTTGGCGGTTATGAGCACTCTCGAGCCCGAGCGCGGGGCAGGTACGGGAACCCTCGTGGAGCCGACTCCGCAGGTGTCCCACGGTGACGGCGACCACGAGCGCTACGCCCACTACGTCCAGAAGGACAAGATCATGGCGAGCGCCCTCGACGGGACTCCCGTCGTGGCGCTGTGCGGAAAGGTCTGGGTGCCGGGGCGCGACCCCAAGAAGTACCCGGTCTGTCCGATGTGCAAGGAGATCTACGAGTCCATGGGCGCCGGCGGTGGCGACAAGGACAAGGGCGGCAAGGACAAGTAGGCGGATCCCGCGGGGCGTGTGGATCCCGCGGGTCCGGTAGGTCCTGACGTCGGGGACGGCCCCCGTCGTGCGTGCTTCGGCATGCGCGACGGGGGCCGTTTCGCGTTTCCGGGCAGTGCGTCGGGGCCGTTGCACAGGGTGCTTTCGCCGGTCACGGAGTGGTTGAAGTGGTCGAGACCTCTTGTCGGCTCGCCGGAAGCGCGCCTAACCTCACGCGTGTTGTGCAGAACGAAACGCGCATTGCGCATGTTGCAACGGACGCACTCGGAGGGGATCCGCCCATGAAGCTTCCTGCCCGCCTCGCCGCCCCGGCAGCCGTACTCCTGCTCGCGGGGCTCACCGCCACGGCCTGCGCGCCCCAGACGTCCGACGGCAAGGCGACGGCGGACGAGAAGAGCGGCACCCTGCGCGTCTGGCTCTTCCAGGAGGTGAGCAACAAGCCCAAGGAGCAGGTCGTCGACCAGGCCGTCGCCGCCTTCGAGAAGCGGAACCAGGGCACGAAGGTCGAGGTCGAGTACATCCCCGTCGAGACCCGCGCCCAGCGCGTCAAGGCCGCCTTCAACGACCCCAAGTCCGCGCCCGACCTCATCGAGTACGGCAACACCGACACCGCCGGATACGTCAAGGACGGCGGACTCGCCGACATCAGCGCCGAGTTCGCGGCCTGGGACGAGGCCAAGGACACCGACCCGACGGCCCGGCAGTCCGTCACCGTCGGCGGCAAGGTCTACGGCTCCCCGCTCTTCGTCGGCCTCCGCGCCCTCTACTACCGCACCGACGTCTTCAAGGAACTCGGCCTCACCGCCCCCAAGAGCCAGGCCGAACTGATCGCCACCGCCAAGAAGATCCGCAAGGCGAAGCCCGACCTCTACGGCATCGCCGTCGGCGGCGCCTACACCTACGGCGCCATGCCCTTCGTCTGGTCGGCGGGCGGCGAGATCGCCACCGAGAACAGCGGCACCTACAAGGCGGCCATCAACAGCGAGGCCGCCCGCAAGGGCATCGCCACCTACACCTCGCTCTTCGGCGACGACAACTGCCCGGCCGCCAAGTGCGCCCAGATGGGCGGCAACGCCACCGTCACCGCCTTCGCCTCCGGCAAGGCCGCCATGGCCATCGGCGGCGACTTCAGCCACGCGGCCGTCGAGGCCGGCACGGTCAAGGGCAAGTACGCGGTCGTCCCGCTGCCCGGCACGGCCCCCGGCTCGATCGCCCCGGCCTTCGCCGGCGGCAACAACATCGGCGTCCTCAAGAGCACCTCGCACCGCACCCTCGCCGTCGACCTCCTGAAGTCCCTCACCGGCAAGGACACCCAGGGCAAGCTCTTCGACGCGATGGGCTTCCTGCCCACCTACACCGACGTACGGGCCGCCGCCGCCCAGCGCCAGCCCTTCGTGAAGCCCTTCATCGACACCCTCGACGCCGGCACCAAGTTCGTCCCCGCGTCCCCCGGCTGGGGCCAGATCGACTCCTCCCTCGTCCTGCCGACGATGTTCCAGGAGGTCGTCAGCGGCCGTAAGGACATCAAGGCGGCGGCCGACGACGCCGCGAAGAAGATGGACGCGGCCTTCGCGCCGGCGAGCTGAGACGCATGACGACCTCGATCGAACGCACGGAGAAGCGGACCGGCACGACCGCGCGCCCGGCCCCCCGGCGCGGCGCGCGGACCCCCCGCACCGCCCGGCGCACCAGCGCCTGGACCCCCTGGCTGTACCTCCTGCCCGCCCTCGCCGTCATCGGCGGACTCCTCGTCTACCCCGTCTACCAGCTCGGCCTCATCTCCTTCCTGGAGTACACCCAGGCCCAGGTCAGCGGCGGCGAACCCACGTCCTTCAAGGGGTTCGGCAACTACACGACCCTCTTCTCCGACCCCCAGTTCTGGCAGGTCCTCCTCGCCACCGTCGTCTTCGCCGCCGCCTGCGTCGTCACCACGCTCGCCGTCGGCTGCGCCCTCTCGGTCCTCCTGACCCGGGTCCGGGCCCTGCCCCGGCTCGTCCTGATGGTGGCCGCGCTCGGCGCCTGGGCCACGCCGGCCGTCACCGGCTCCACCGTCTGGGTCTTCCTCTTCGACCCCGACTTCGGCCCGGTGAACCGGCTCCTCGGCCTGGGCGACTTCTCCTGGACGTACGGGCGGTACAGCGCCTTCGCCCTCGTCCTCCTCGAAGTCGTCTGGTGTTCCTTCCCGTTCGTGATGGTCACCGTCTACGCGGGCATCAAGGCCATCCCGTCGGAGGTCCTGGAGGCCGCCGCCCTCGACGGCGCCTCGCAGTGGCGGATCTGGCGCTCGGTCATGGCGCCGATGCTCCGGCCGATCCTGGTCGTCGTCACCATCCAGTCGATCATCTGGGACTTCAAACTCTTCACCCAGATCTACGTGATGACCAACGGCGGCGGCATCGCCGGCCAGAACCTCGTCCTCAACGTGTACGCGTACCAGAAGGCCTTCGCCTCCTCCCAGTACAGCCTGGGCTCGGCGATCGGCGTGGTCATGCTGCTGATCCTGCTGGCCGTGACCCTGGTCTACCTGCGGCTCCTGCGACGCCAGGGAGAAGAACTGTGAGCGCGTTCCGTATACGCAGGCCCGGGCGCCTCGCCGCCGAGGCGGTCACGCTCCTCGTCGCGGCGGCCGTCGCCTTCCCCCTGTACTGGATGGTCCTCTCGGCCCTCAAGCCTGCGGGCGAGATCCAGTCGACCGACCCCCGGCCGTGGACGCTCTCCCCGTCCCTCGACTCCTTCCGGCGCGTCTTCGAGCAGCAGGACTTCGGCCGCTACTTCCTCAACTCGCTGATCGTGGCGGGCACGGTCGTCCTCGCCTCCGCGCTCATCGCCTTCCTGGCGGCGACGGCGGTCACGCGGTTCCGCTTCCGGTTCCGGACGACGCTCCTCGTCATGTTCCTGGTCGCCCAGATGGTGCCGGTCGAGGCGCTCACCATCCCGCTGTTCTTCCTCATGCGGGACTTCGGGCAGCTCAACACCCTCGGCTCGCTGATCCTGCCGCACCTCGCCTTCTCGCTCCCCTTCGCGATCTGGATGCTCCGGGGCTTCGTCAAGGCGGTCCCGGAGGCCCTGGAGGAGCAGGCCCAGATCGACGGGGCGAGCCGCACCCGGTTCCTGTGGCAGATCCTCTTCCCGCTCGTCTTCCCCGGCCTGGTGGCGACGAGCGTCTTCTCCTTCATCTCGACCTGGAACGACTTCCTCTTCGCGAAGTCCTTCCTGATCAGCGACACCTCGCAGTCGACCCTGCCGATGGCGCTGCTCGTCTTCTTCAAGCCCGACGAGAACGACTGGGGAGGCATCATGGCGGGTTCGACCGTGATGACGATCCCGGTCCTCGTCTTCTTCGTACTCGTACAGCGCCGCCTGGTCTCGGGCCTCGGCGGGGCGGTGAAGGACTGACGTGATGACAGACGACGTGACGACCGACGACGTGAACCTGATCCCGGCGCCGTTGACCGTCGCGCGCGGCGGGACCGGCCCCGGCGCCACCCGTGTCGCGTTCGACGCGCGGACGACGCTCGACGCGGGACCCGGCACCGAGAGCACCGCGCGCTGGCTGCGCACCACCCTGGGCGCCGCCACCGGACTGCCGCTGGCCGACGGCGCGGGACCGCACGCCGTACGGCTGCGGATCAGCGAGGAGGTGGAGCGGGAGCACGGCCCCGAGGGCTACCGCCTCTCCACCGAGGCCGAGGCCCCCGACGCCGCCGTCGTCATCGAGGGCGGCGGCCCCGCCGGGGTGTTCTGGGGCGCCCAGACCCTCCGTCAGCTGCTCGGCCCGGAGGCGTACCGCAGCGCGCCCGTGAGGGGCGGCGACTGGGACCTCCCGTACGTCACGGTCGAGGACGCCCCCCGCTTCGGCTGGCGCGGGCTCCTCCTCGACGTCTCCCGGCACTTCCTGCCCAAGGACGACATCCTGCGCCAGCTCGACCTCCTCGCCGCCCACAAGCTCAACGTCTTCCACTTCCACCTCACCGACGACCAGGGCTGGCGCATCGAGATCAAGCGCCACCCCAAGCTGACCGAGGTCGGCTCCTGGCGGGCCCGTACCAAGTGGGGACACCGGGCCTCGCCGCTCTGGACGGAGGCCCCGTACGGCGGGTTCTACACCCAGGACGACATCCGCGAGATCGTCGCGTACGCCGCCGAGCGGCACATCACCGTCGTCCCCGAGATCGACCTCCCGGGCCACGCGCAGGCCGCCATCGCCGCCTACCCCGAACTCGGCAACACCGACGTCGTCGACACCGCCGCCCTCACCGTCTGGGACACCTGGGGCGTCAACCCGAACGTCCTCGCCCCGACCGAGGACGTCCTGCGGTTCTACGAGGGCGTCTTCGAGGAGGTCCTCGGCCTCTTCCCGTCCACCTTCGTCCACGTCGGCGGCGACGAGTGCCCCAAGGACCAGTGGAAGGCCTCCCCGGCCGCCCAGGCCCGCATCAAGGAGCTCGGGCTCGCCGACGAGGACGGGCTCCAGTCCTGGTTCATCCGCCACTTCGACCGCTGGCTCGCCGCCCGCGGACGCCGCCTGATCGGCTGGGACGAGATCCTGGAGGGCGGCCTCGCGGACGGCGCGGCCGTCTCGTCCTGGCGGGGGTACGCGGGCGGGATCGCCGCCGCCGAGGCCGGCCACGACGTCGTCATGTGCCCCGAACAGCAGGTGTACCTGGACCACCGTCAGGCGCCGGGCGAGGACGAGCCGATGCCCATCGGATACGTCCGCACCCTGGAGGACGTCTACCGCTTCGAGCCCGTCCCGCCGGGGCTCTCGCCGGAGGCCGCCGCCCACATCCTGGGAACCCAGGCCAACGTCTGGACCGAGGTCATGGAGAACCGGTCCCGCGTCGACTACCAGGTCTTCCCGCGCCTCGCCGCCTTCGCCGAGGTCGCCTGGTCCGCGCTGCCCGCCCCGGAAGACCGCGACTACACCGGCTTCGAGCGCCGCATGAACACCCACTACCGGCGCCTCGACGCCCTCGGCGTCGACTACCGCCCGCCGACCGGCCCCCAGCCCCGGCAGCGTCGCCCGGGAGTGCTCGGCAGGCCCCTGGAAGGAGCGCCCCCGATCGTGTGAGACACCTCGCGTCCCCGGTTCACCCAAGAGCGGCGAAAGGGAAGTTACCGTCGCTCCTGGGGCGTCCCGGACGGAACAGTCCTTCGCGGACCCTCGCGCCGGACGGCTCGGAAGATGTGCCAGAGTTGCCACGTCCGGCCTGTGAGCACGTACGGTACGCCCACACGCAGGCGCGACCGCCGGGCACAGTCGGGGACCACCGGGACACCGGGAAGGGGCAGCGGGTTGACCACGCACGCACCACAGACGGCGCAGTCCGTGACGCTGCCCGCCTCGCTCGACGAGGCCGTGGCGGCGCTCACCGCCATGCCGGCCGCCGTGCCCGTCGCCGGCGGCACCGACCTGATGGCCGCCGTCAACAGAGGTCAGCTCCGCCCCGCCGGACTCGTCGGCCTGAGCCGCATCAACGAGATCCGCGGCTGGCAGTACCAGGACGGCCACGCCCTCCTCGGCGCGGGCCTCACCCACGCCCGCATGGGCCGCCCCGACTTCGCCGCCCTCATCCCGGCCCTCGCCGCCGCCGCCCGCGCCGCGGGACCGCCCCAGATCCGCAACGCGGGCACCCTCGGCGGCAACGTGGTCACCGCCGCGCCGACCGGCGACTCGCTGCCCGTGCTCGCCGCCCTGGAGGCCGACCTCGTCGTCGTGGGCCCCCTCGGCACCCGCGAGATCCCCGTCTCCCACCTGCTCGCGGGCCGCGACCTGCTGGCCCCCGGCGAGCTCGTCGGCTTCGTCCGCGTACCGCTGCTCCACGCCCCCCAGGTCTTCCTCAAGGCCACCGGCCGCACCGGCCCGGCCCGCGCCACCGCCTCCGTCGCCGTCGTCCTCGACCCGGCCCGGCGCGGCGTGCGCTGCGCGGTCGGCGCCGTCGCCCCGATGCCGCTGCGCCCGCTGGAGGCGGAGCGCTGGATCGCCTCGCTGGTGGACTGGGACAACGACCGGGGCCTGGCCCCCGAGGCGCTCGCGGCGTTCGGCGAGTACGTCGCCGCCGCCTGCATTCCGGACCCGCCGGGCGACGAACAGCTGCCGCCCGCCGTACAGCACCTGCGGCGCACGGTCGCCGCACTCGCCCGACGGGCACTGGGGAGGGCACTGGCATGAGCAACGACGAACAGCACGGGAACCCGGGCGGCTGGGAGCCGATCCCGCAGAGCGAGGGGTACGACGGCGACGCGACCGCCTTCGTCCAGCTGCCGCCCGACTTCATGCTGGACGGCGTGCCCCTGGAGGCGCCGGGCCACGGCTACGTACCGCCGATGATCATGCCGCTGCAGCCGCTCACCCCGGCGGCGGCGACCGACCCGGCGGCGACGGGCGCGTGGACGGTGCACCTGCCGACGCAGGCGGAGCAGGTCCAGCACTTCGACCAGGTCGAGCACGTGGATCACGTCGATCGTGTGGATCACGTGGATCGCGTCGAGCACGCGGGCCAGGCGCAGGACTTCGGGCAGGGCCAGGGGACCGAGTACTTCGAGCAGGGCGAGTACGTCCAGCACGGGTCGCAGCACGCGGAGGGGTTCGGCCAGGACCCGCACGCGACGGCCGAGTGGAACTTCGCGGGCTCGACGGCCTCGGTCGACTCCACGGGCCAGTGGGAGATCCCGGTCGCGCCGGAGCAGGCCGTACCGGAGCAGGTCGCACCGGAGACCGCCGTACCGGAGACCGCCGCGGCGGAAGCGGTCGAGCCCCCGCACCGCACCTCGTACGACCAGGCCCCGGCGACCCTGCCGGGCGGCGCGCCCGCGCCGTGGGCGCTGCCGGAGGAGCCGGTCGCGGAGGCCGGTCAGGCCGACGCCGATGCGGTCCAGGACGCCTCCGAGCCGGAGCCGGAGCCCGACGCGGACTCCCCGGCCGAGATCCCGGTCGAGGCGCTGGAGGAGACGGCCCCGGCCCCCGAGCCCGACCCCGCGCCCGACGTCTACGCGTCCACGGACAGCGACGAGCACCCCCACACCTCGTACACCCTGCGGGTCAACGGCGCCGACCGGCCCGTCACCGGTTCCTGGATCGGCGAGTCCCTGCTCTACGTCCTGCGCGAGCGCCTCGGCCTCGCCGGGGCCAAGGACGGCTGCTCCCAGGGCGAGTGCGGCGCGTGCAACGTGCAGGTCGACGGCCGGCTCGTCGCCTCCTGCCTGGTGCCGGCGGCGACCGCCGCCGGATCCGAGGTGCGGACGGTCGAGGGCCTCGCCACCGACGGCGAGCCGTCCGACGTGCAGCGGGCGATGGCGAAGTGCGGCACCGTCCAGTGCGGCTTCTGCATCCCGGGCATGTGCATGACCGTGCATGACCTCCTGGAGGGCAACCACGCCCCCACCGAGCTGGAGACCCGCCAGGCGCTCGCCGGCAACCTCTGCCGCTGTTCCGGCTACCGGGGCGTCCTCGAAGCCGTACGGGACGTCGTCGCCGAGCGCGAGGCGAGCGCCGCGGCCACGGCGCCCACCGCGCCCGAGACCGCCGCCGAGCTCCGCGTCCCGCACCAGATTCCCCACCCGCACGACGGAGGCATGGCGTGAGCAGCGACGCGACCACCGCCGTTCCCGTTCCCCCTGTCCTGGACACCCCCGGGGCACTGGACCAGGAGCCGGCCGCGCACGGCCTCGGCACCTCGCTCCCGCAGGCCGAGTCACGGGCGAAGACCGAGGGCACCTTCCCGTACGCCGCGGACCTGTGGGCCGAGGGCCTGCTCTGGGCCGCGATCCTGCGCTCCCCGCACCCGCACGCCCGGATCGTCTCCGTCGACACGACGGCCGCGACCGCCATGCCGGGCGTACGGGCCGTGGTGACGGCCGCGGACGTCCCGGGCGCGGCGACCTACGGCCGGCGCGTCGCCGACCGGCCCGTCTTCGCCTCCGACCTGGTCCGGCACCACGGCGAGGCCATCGCCGCCATCGCCGCCGACCACCCCGACACGGCCCGGCTCGCCGCGGCCGCGATCAGCGTCGAGTACGAGCTCCTCGACCCGGTGACCGACCCCGAGAAGGCCTTCGCCGCCGAGGCGCTGCACCCCGACGGCAACCTGATCCGGCACATCCCGCTGCGCTTCGGCGACCCGGACGCGACCGGCGAGGTCATCGTCGAGGGCCTGTACCGGATCGGCCGCCAGGACCCCGCGCCCATCGGCGCGGAGGCCGGCCTCGCCGTGCCCCGCCCCGACGGCGGCGTCGAGCTGTACACGGCCTCGACCGACCCGCACACCGACCGGGACCTGGCCGCCGCCTGCTTCGGCCTCCAGGCCGAGCAGGTCAAGGTGGTCGTGACCGGCGTCCCCGGCGCCACCGGAGACCGGGAGGACCCGGGCTTCCAGATCCCGCTGGGCCTGCTCGCGCTCCGTACCGGCTGCCCCGTCAAGCTCACCGCTACGCGCGAGGAGTCCTTCCTCGGCCACGCCCACCGCCACCCCACCCTGCTGCGCTACCGCCACCACGCGGACGCGGAAGGGCACCTGGTGAAGGTGGAGGCGCAGATCCTGCTCGACGCGGGCGCGTACGCCGACTCCTCGTCCGAGTCCCTCGCGGCGGCCGTGGCCTTCGCCTGCGGCCCGTACGTCGTCCCGCACGCCTTCGTCGAAGGCTGGGCGGTCCGCACGAACAACCCGCCGTCCGGCCATGTGCGCGGCGAGGGCGCGATGCAGGTGTGCGCCGCCTACGAGGCGCAGATGGACAAGCTGGCGGCCAAACTGGGCGTGGACCCGGCCGAGCTGCGCATGCGGAACGTGATGGCCACCGGCGACATCCTGCCGACCGGCCAGACCGTGACCTGCCCGGCCCCCGTGGCCGAACTCCTCGCCGCCGTACGCGACTTCCCGCTCCCCCCGCTGCCCAAGGACACCTCGGAGGACGACTGGCTGCTGCCCGGCGGCCCCGAGGGCGCGGGCGAACCCGGCGCGGTGCGGCGGGGCGTGGGCTACGCCCTCGGCATGGTGCACATGCTGGGAGCGGAGGGCATGGACGAGGTCTCGACGGCGACCGTGCGGGTCATGGACGGCGTGGCCACGGTCATCTGCTCGGCCGTGGACACCGGCTCGGGATTCTCCACGCTCGCCCGCCAGATCGTGCAGGAGACCCTCGGCATCGACGAGGTCCAGGTCGCACCCGTCGACACCGACCAGCCGCCGGCGGGCCCGTCCGCCCACGGCCGCCACACCTGGGTCTCGGGCGGGGCGGTGGAACGCGCCGCCAAGATGGTCCGTACGCAGCTCCTCCAGCCGCTGGCCCACAAGTTCGGCATGTCGACCGAGCTGCTCCAGATCACCGACGGCAAGATCACCTCGTACGACGGCGTGCTCTCGACGACGGTCACGGAGGCGATGGACGGCAAGGAACTCTGGGCCACCGCCCAGTGCCGGCCCCACCCCACCGAGCCCCTCGACGAGGACGGCCAGGGCGACGCCTTCGTCGGCCTCGCCTTCTGCGCGATCCGCGCGGTGGTGGACGTGGACATCGAACTCGGCGCGGTACGGGTCGTGGAGATGGCCGTCGCCCAGGACGTCGGCCGCATCCTCAACCCGGCCCAGCTCGCCACCCGCATCGAGGCGGGCGTCACCCAGGGCGTCGGCGCGGCCCTCACGGAGAACCTCCGCACCGCCCGCGGCCTGGTCCGGCACCCAGACTTCACCGGCTACGCACTTCCGACATCCCTGGATGCCCCGGACATTCGCATCGTGAAACTCGTCGAGGAACGCGATGTCGTGGCCCCGTTCGGCGCGAAGGCGGCGAGCGCGGTCCCGGTCGTCACCTCACCCGCCGCAGTGGCCTCAGCGGTGCGCGCGGCGACCGGACGACCCGTCAACCGCCTCCCGATCCGCCCGCAGGCGGCCGTCGCCGTGCCCAATTCGTAACCATGTGATGTCCGTTGCTTGTGCAACCGGGAGGTGCGGACTGTCGTCGTTCCTGACTACAGTGAACTCCTAGACTTGGTTGACGCGGCACGGTGTTGACGCGGCACGGTGGTTCACACGGGGGAGGAGCGCGGCATGGAAGCCTCGTTGGGTGGGATGGCGTCCGGGATGCGGGCGGCAGCCGTCAAGTACAGCGCCGACTCCATGGAGTCCTTCAGGAAGCAGGTCGAGGGGCTCATCGAGGACCTCCAGGGCTCGCACGCCGAACCCGGGAAGTTGAAGGCCGAGAATCCGGTGACCCGCACGCAGTTCGGCGGCGGCGGCGCCGCCTGGGGCGAGGCCCAGGGCGCCTACGCGGCGTACGACGGGACCCTCTCGCGCCTCGTGGAGCTGTCCGGGCTGCTCAACGACTGCCTGGAGGGCCTGGGGATCGCGGTGGTCGCCTCGAAGAACGGCTTCGAGGAGATGGACGACGACATCAAGCGCAAGATGATCGACATCCACCAGCGGACCTTCGACGCCAAGGAAAAGGCGGACAAGGAAGCGGGCCGTGGTGCGCCGGCGAGCGAAGGCGGCCAGGCCACCGAGGGTGGCGGCAACTTCCAGTAGGCGGGTGCGGACGGAATGTCGGGGACACGGGGAAGAGGCGAGGCATGAGGCCTGCAGAGGGCGGCGGAGGCGGCGGCGGAACGAACTTCCGCGGCATGTCCCATCAGCAGATGTTGGCATGGCTGGACGAGGCCAGCAGTTTCTACGTCGGTGACGCGGCGACGCGGCTGAAGGCGGTCGGGGACCAGCTGGAGAAGATCGCCGCCGAGCTGAGCGCCAGCATGCGGCGCATGGACTGGGAGGGCGAGGCCGAGAAGGCCTTCGTCGAGTGGGCCACGAACGTGGCCAACTCGACGAAGGGGCTCGCGGACTACAGCAAGGGCGGGGCCAAGTGGATGGAGGAGAACTCCTCCGCCATCGCCTCGGCGCAGAGCGCCATGCCCCGGTACACGTCCCACGCGTCCGCCAAGGAGAACCTCGAAGCGGCGATGAAGTACCGCAACGATCCCGACTCCCGGACGATCGCCAGCAACGCCCGGTCCCAGATGGCCGCGAGCGAGGAGCTCGCCGCCATCAAGGCCAAGGAAGCGGCGAACAAGGAGGCGGCGGCGAAGGAGATGGACCGCCTCTCCGAGGCGTACAAGTGGTCGTCCCTCCACATGGGCAACAACGTCCCGCCGACGTTCCCGCCGCCGCCGGGGGCGTTCGTCCCGGACGACGCCGGTAACAGCGACAGGTCTTCCTACGTCGGTTCCACCCCTCAGGGCGAGCGGCGCTCCCAGGGCACGGACACGAGCACGGACACGGGCACGCGCACCCAGCCGGACACCCGGTCCACGCACGAGACGACCACGATCCCGCCGAAGGGCGACACGACCGGGCCGACGGACGTGATCCGGCCGACCGACCGGCCCCCCGTCAGCACCGAGGTCCGGCCCGAGGTTCCTGTGGACCTGGGCATCGACAGCGTGGACACGCTGCCGTCCCCGACCCACACCACCACCGGGCCGGGGCCGACGACGCAGGGCACGCCGCCGCCGATCACGAAGGACGGCGGTACGCCTCCGTTCGTCACCACGGGCATGCCGCCGTTCCCCTCGAAGGGCGGCCCGGGTCCCGTGGGGCCCACCGGGCCCGTCACCGGAGGCACCGGCAACCCGCGCGGTCCGGTGACCGGCGGTCAGCGCGCCGGTCTCCACGTTCCTCGTGAGGGCATCAGCGGCGGACGCCAGGTGCAGAGCACGCAGGGGCGCCCCGCGACCGGCCTCCCGCGCACCACCGCCATCGGCACGGAGCAGGGCGGGCGCAACGGCTCGGGCATGGGCCGTGGCATGGGCGGCGGCATGGGCGGTTCCATGGGCGGCGGCATGGGCGCCGGCCAGAACGGCATCAGTGGCGGTCGCCGCCTCGCCGGTGAGACCGGCGGGGTCGTCGGCGGCAAGGCGCAGCGTCCCGGCACCGCAGCGGGCGGCGCGCGTCCCTTCACGCCCGGCGGCTCCGGCCTCGTGCGCGGAGGCACCACGCGGGCCGGTGACGAGCGCGAGGACACGAACGGAGAGCGTCCCGACTACCTTGTCGAGGACGAGGAAACCTGGCAGCAGGGCACCCGCCGCGTGGCGCCGCCCGTCATCGACTGATCAGCGCGAGGAAGCAGATGTCTACCAGCAGTACGCGTCGGAGCCGTGCCCGAGTCACCGCCTCGGCCGCCTTGGGGATGCTGCTGGTGGGCATCGCTTCCGTCCCTGCCCACGCGGAGGAATTCCGCGCCCAGCAGTGGTACCTGGACGCCATGGGCGCCGAGGAGATCTGGCAGCTCAGCACGGGCAAGGGCGTCACCGTCGCCGTCATCGACACCGGTGTGGAGAAGCAGAACCCCGACCTTCGGGGCCAGGTTCTCCAGGGCAAGAACTTCGCTCCGGACAAGCCCGGGGACGAGTACACCGACTACACGGGGCACGGAACGGGCATGGCCGGCCTCATCGCAGGCACGGGCGACCGTGACGGTGGCAACGGGGCTTTCGGTCTGGCTCCGGGGGCCAAGATCCTCCCCGTGCGCGTGCCCGGAGGAGAACGGGGCGCGACGAGCCAGGCGGCGGCCGACGAGGAGTTCAACAAGGTCATGCCGCAGGCGATCCGCTACGCCGCCGACGCCGGAGCGAAGGTCATCAGCATCTCGCAAGGCGCCAAGGCGGGATCGCCGCAACTCACCGAAGCGGTGAAGTACGCCCTGGCCAAGGGCGCCCTGGTCTTCGCAGCCACCGGGAACGGCGCCGAGAAGGGCAACGACGTCGAGTACCCGGCGGCGACTCCGGGTGTCGTCGGCGTGGGAGCCGTCGACAAGAAGGCGGTTCGTACCGCCGAGTCGACGCACGGCTCTCAGGTCGACATCGTCGCCCCCGGCAAGGACATGGTGCACGCCTGCGGCGGTGGCACGGGCATGTGCAAGTCCTCCGGTACCAGTGACGCCACCGCCCTCGCCTCCGCCGCCGCCGCGCTCCTGTGGTCGAAGCACCCCGACTGGACCAACAACCAGGTCCTGAAGGTCATGCTCAACACCGTCGCCAAGCCCGCCGGGGGCGAGAAGCGCAGCGACTTCATCGGCTACGGGGCCATCCGCCCCCTTCGCACGCTGAAGACCCCCGGCGACCCGGGTCCGGCCGACGTCCGGCCGATCGACGACCTGACCGAGGCCGCGACCGCCACGCCTTCCGCCCCGGAAACCCTGCCCTCGGCCGACCCCGGTCCGGTGGAGTCCACCACCGCGGCCCCCGCGCCGGCCCCGCAGGCCTCGGCCGAGGAAGGCGGCAACACCGGCCTCTGGATCGGGCTCGGGATCGGTGCGGCCGTGCTGCTCGGTGCCGGTGTCGCCGTATCCGTACTTCGTTCGCGGCGGAGCTGAGTCCGTCCGTCCCTGCCGCTGAACGTCCGTGACTCACATGGAGAAGAAGTAGATGTCGTTCGACGAGGAGTGGGGCCAAGTCCGCAGCGAGGCAGCTGCCATGAGGCTCAACGGTGTGCCCGCCGAGGGTGGCGGGGGTGGCGGTCCCAGCGACTACAAGGTGACCTCCGCCGATCTCAAGGCCATCGGCAACGAGGCCCAGGAGCTTTTCCACTGGTTCGAGCGGGACGCCTTCCACGCGGGCGCCCAGACGGACGCGGCGGCCAAGAGCCTCGACGGCGACGGGTTCCAGACCGGCTCGGCGATGTGGACCATGTGGGACATGTGGCGGGACCAGTCCGAGACGCTCCTCAGTGCTTGTGCACACATCCACAACCACCTTGAGGACACGGTCATCAGCCACGCCAACCATGAAGAAGTGCTGATCACGAACTTCTCCATGTCCACGATCGACGAGCACTTCAAGTAGGCCGACGGCGCGCGGCACGGCACGGTACGACGCGGTACGGCAACGGCTGACGAGGGACGTTAGATGCTGAAGTTCGACCAGGTTCTCCACGCCCGGCTCGGCAGCCTCCAGGAGGCTGCCTCGGTGTGGTCGGAGGCGGTGTCCAAGCTGGAGAAGAGCAAGGACAAGGCCGAGACCGGCCTCAGGGGCAAGGCGGAGAAGGCCGATTGGAAGGGCGAGAACGCCGGGGTGACCCAGGCGTTCGTCAGAAAGACCGCCAAGGAGTTCGGCGACGCCCTCATCGGGGCGACCAGCATCCGCAACATCCTGCGTGACGCGCACACCGAGTTCCAGGCGGCGAAGAGCGAGCTGGAGAAGCTGGTCGAGCAGGCCCCGGGCAAGGGCATCCGCATCGACCAGGACGGCGTCGTCAGCTATCTGATCCACCCCGACCGCCGGTCCAAGGACTACGACGGCCCCAAGCCCGAGCAGGCCGACTTCGAGGCGATGCGCTCGGCGATCAAGGCCGCGGTCGACAAGGCGAACAACGCCGACGACGTGGCATCGCGCGCGCTGCGCGGCCTCGTCGGCACGGACAAGAACAACTTCTCCGGTACCAGCTACGACTCGCTCGCCGCCGCCTCGAAGGTGCAGGACGCCGAGGACGCGCACGCCGCATACGAGCTGTACAAGAAGGGCGACGACGCCACCCCGGCGGAGATCGACAAGCTCAACGCCCTCTTCAAGGCCAACCAGAAGGACCCGTACTTCGCCGAGAAGTTCGCCCTGGAGGTCGGACCGAAGGGCTCCATGGAGTACTGGGCCGACATGGGCGACCCGAGCGACGGCTCGCGCCTCGGTGTCGACCACCGCGACAAGCTGAAGGAACTCCAGACGAACTGGAGTCTGACGCTCGCCACCGCGACCCATTCCACGAGCCCCGAGATGGAGCAGTGGAAGGCCGACGTCATCAAGGCCGGCAGCGAGCCCATCCAGACGCGCGGCACCAGCCCGTACGGCTTCCAGGTCATGAGCAACCTGATGCGGGTCGGCGACTACGACGACAAGTTCCTGAAGGACTACGGCAACGGGCTCGTCACCACCGAGCGGAAGATGACGCACGACGGCCGGCTGCCCGCCGACCGCGCCTGGCACGCGATGAACGGCATGCCGTCCCACCTGAACTGGCAGGGCGGCGACCTCGGCAACGACCCCATGATCGGTTTCATGGAGGGGCTCGGGCACAACCCCAAGGCGTCGACGGACTTCTTCAACAGCAGCATCGACGTCACGCCCGAGAACTCCAAGGACAACAAGAAGATCGACCCCTTCGACTACTTCACGAAGGACCGCGAGTGGCCCGAGGAGCTCAACGACAAGGGTGACAGGACCAAGGAGCCCGGCTACAACGCGCTCGGCCACGCCCTGGAGTCCGCGACCACCGGCCACCCGTACGACGCCGAGACCGAGGGCCTCAAGGACGTACGGACCAAGGAGAACGCTGAGGTCATGCAGAAGGTCGTCGAGCGGTACGGCGACGACCCCAAGTACATGCACAAGCAGCCGGGCATCGACGACAGCCTCGGCAAGATGGGCGCCGCCTACATCGACGAGCTGAACCGCTCCCTGGAGACGGACAGCGACACGACGATGGAGGAGAAGAAGAACTCCCCCTTCGGCAACAACGACGACAAGGGCAAGTCCCGGTTCGGCGAGGAGTTCGACACCGGGCTGCTCTGGAACCGCGGCGACGCCGTCAACTTCATGGGCATCGTGTCGCAGAGCGAGACCGGGCACTCCACGCTCTCGGCGGCCGAGATGCTGTACACGACGAGCGTCCTCGACGAAGTCGGCCCCAAGCCGGGATCCACCTTCGAGGACCGGGACCTCACCGACGCCCGGACGACCCTGCGCATCGGGTCGGAGGCGCAGGGAATCATGGACGAGTCCCGCATGGCGCAGATCGACAAGGACTACGAGAAGGACTCCGAGGAGCACAAGAAGGCCGTCGGCAGGACGACCGAATGGGTCAAGTTCGGGGTCGGCGCGGTCGCCGCGGGCGGTGTCGTCGCCCTGACGGGCGGCGCCGGTGGCGTACTCGTACCGCTGGCCGCCGAGACGGTGGGCGGGGCCGTGACGACCTTCATCGGCATGGAGGCCGACGACATGGCCGAGAAGTACGAGAAGGACGAGCTCCTCAAGAAGAAGTCCGACGACCTGAAGGACGAGGCACTGGCCATGGGCAAGGAGAACTCGCTCAGGCCGGGCATCGCCTACGCGAACGCCCCCGGCTGGAGCGAGCGGGACCGGAACTACCTCGACGAGGAACTGGTCAAGTACGTCCGCGACTCGCGCATGCACTCCCGCGACAACTCGCTCCCCGACCCGTACGAGAAGAAGTGACGGACATGCGGTCTGCGCTGACGCGACTTGGGGCGGCCGTGGCTGTGGCCGCCCTCCTGACGGGCTGCTCCGGCGGTGGCGGGGAAGCCACGAAGGATCCGGAGGGCCTGACGGCTGCCGAGGCCTGCGGTGGCTTCGCCAAGGACGCGGCCTCCACGGCCGCGCTCAAGGCCGTCCTGGGCGGTGACCGCTTCGAGGACAACTACTCGAAGCCGGACAAGGCCCTCGACAGATTGCGTGACGACGCGGCCGCGCCGTGGGCCGACTCCTACCGGCCCCAGCCGGTGACGTACTGCGGCCTCCTGCCCGCCGAGGGGGGACCGAAGAACCTCAAGATCGAGGTGGGCGCGGTGGGGAAGGGTCCGTATCTGGGCCCGAAGCTTGCCCCGAAGGTGACCTCCTACACCTCGGGACTTGAGGCCTTCACCTCCTCCAGCCTGGGTTCTGTCTACTTCTCCTGCCGCCTCAAGGCGCCCGCCCACGAGATCGTCGTCGAGACGACCATCTGGGGCCCGGCAGGTGTCCCAGACACGGACCTGGCGCAGCGCACCCGCCTGATCACCCTCGCCAACGCGGCGGCCCGGCAGGTCTCCGCGGAGCTGGGCTGTGAGGACGACGGGCTCGCGACGGGCGTTCCCTCGCCCACCGCGAACCCGACGTCCTGAGGCGACGGACCAGGGCTGTCCTACCTGCCGTACACCGGCATGGCGAAGATCCGGCCGCCGCGGGCGATGAAGAGGCGGTTGCCGTCGCTCACCAGCTGGTAGGCGCCCTGACGCTCGATCTTCGCGGTGAAGAGCGGCTGGTTGGTGATCTTGTGAAGGACCTGGACGTGGCTGTTGTCGGGTGACTGGAGCCAGACCGTCGAGCCCGCCACGGCAGGAGGGTTGAGCGTCCGGACTTCCGGGCCCAGGCCGTCCAGGATGGCGTACCAGTCCGAGACCGGGTAGCGGGTGTCCATCATGGTGCTGTAGCGATTGACGGTGTAGCCGTGGACGGCGATGACGTATTCGCCGTCCGCGGCCGGCGTGCCCCAGGGCGCGCTCGTTTCGCTGAGGAGCTCCTGCTCCCACAGGAAGTCGCCGCGGTCGAGGCGGCGGGCCATGAGCGTGCGGCCGACGAGGTAGGCGATGTTGTCGCCGAGGACGGGGGGCTGGCCTTCGGTGCCCTGGTTCTTGACCTCCCAGTCCGTCTCGCCCGTCTCGGTGTAGAGCCCGGCGACGTAGCCGTCCCTGCCGTGGATCACGAGCCGCTTCCTGCCCACGGCGGCCTTCGCCGGGCCGTTGTGGGAGCGGGGGGACGTCATCGGGCGCGTCCAGGTGGTGGCGAGGGTCCAGGCGTTGACCGCCCGCAGCTCGTTGTCCTTCGACACCAGGTAGACGTGCGTGTCGTCGGCGGCGAGGACGTCGTCGACGTCGTTCTGCGTCTGCCAGACGGGCTTGCCGGTCGAGGCGACGAAGGCATGGGCGACGCCGTTCTTGTCGACGCCCACGACGAGCCGGTCGGCGACGGAGACGAATCCGGCGTCGGCGTCGATGTCCTTGGCCCGCCACCGCTCCTTGCCGGTCGTGACGGAGAGCGCGAGCAGGCCGCCCGTCTTCGCCTGCGTGACCAGCACATCCCGTACGGGCAGCGGGAGCTTCCCGTCGGCGGCCGCGACGTCCTGGGGCCCCCACAGGGGCTTCGGAGTCTCGCCGTACGGGCTGTCGACGATCGAGATGAAGGCGGCCTCGGGGGTCGGCACGGCGGGCGGCACGTCGGCGGTCGGTGACTTCGGCTCGCCGCGGTTCAGCCACCAGGCGCCCGCCCCGCCACCGGTGCCCAGGACGGCCACGCCCACGGCCGCGCCGGTGAGGAAGCGGCGCCGGGACGGCCTTGCGCCGGGTACGGCGGTCTCCTCGGGGGCCGCGAGGCGCTTCGTGGCGGTCTCGCGCCGCTTGATGTCCTCGGCGAGCGGGCCCTTGCGCCAGGCCCGGTCGGCGCCCTTCGGCGGGGCGAAGGCCTGGGCCACCTGCGGCGGAGCCGGGCGGAACGCCGGGTCCTTCGCCAGGCACGGGCCGATCAGTTCCTGGAGCTCCGGCGGCACCAGGCTCAGGTCCGGGGTGCCGTGGACGACCTCGTACTGCACCGCCGCCACATGGGCGGCGTCGAAGGTGCGCCGGCCGCTCGCCGCGTACGCGAGGACCGCACCGAGCGAGAAGACGTCGGAGGCCGGACCGACGCGCTGTCCGAGGACCTGCTCCGGCGCCCCGTACCCGGGGGTGACCGGGATCTGGCCGGTCGTCGTGAGGGTGAGCCCGTGCTCGGGGCGGGCGATGCCGAAGTCGATGATCCGCGGACCGGTCGAGGTGAGCACGATGTTCGCGGGCTTCAGGTCGCGGTGGACGAGCCCGGCGGCGTGGATGTCGTGGAGGGTGCGGGCGAGCTGAGCGGCGAGGGCACGGACCGTCGGCACGTCCATCGGCCCGTACGCGCGGACGGCGACGTCCAGCGTCGGACCGGCGAGGAACTCGGCGGCGATCCACGGCCGCCCGCCCTCCGTCTGCGCGTCGAGGACCCGGGCCACGCCGTGGCTCGTGACGGCCCGCGCCATGTCGGCCTCGCGGACGAAGCGCTGGGCGAGGTGCTGGTCGTGGGCGAGCTCGGGGCGGAGGACCTTGACGGCGGCGGGGGCTCCGGAGGCGTCACGGCCGACGTACACCTTGCCCATGCCGCCCTCGCCGAGGACGCCGAGCAGGCGGTACGGGCCGAGCCGGAGCGGGTCGCCGGTGGCGAGGGGCTGCGTGGTCACGAAGAGTGCTTTCCGGTTCGGTGGTGGGGACGGGGAGGAGGAGGTGCTCAGACGTAGGGGATGGCCACGACGGACGACTCCCCGGCGCCGATGATGCGGGTCCGTTCCTTGTCGACGACGTACCGCGTGGCGTCCGTCTGGAACACCCAGACCGAGCGGCTGTTCTGCGGATCGACGGCGTTCAGGCCGCCCCGCACGGGGGCGTACACATACCTCTCGCCGACGACGGGGGCCCGGAAGAATTCGGGGGTGAGAGGGCGGTCGGAGGGCGACTGCCGCCAGGCACGGATGCCGGCCGGAGCCCGTACCGCCACGATTCCCTGCGTGTCCCCGGCCTCCTGCGCGTAGACGATCCCGCGCGAGACGGTCGGCACCCCGTAGTTGGTGGAGCCGGTACCGGAGCCGTACTCCCAGGCGATCCCGCCGTCGGAGAGGCGCAGCGCCCGGAGCCGGTCGCCGCCCAGGTAGATGTGCTGGTCGTCGATCGCGAGATGGCCGGGTTTGAAGGAAGCGGAGTCCTTCAGCGGCAGCCGTCGCTTCCACAGCTGCCGGCCCGTGCGCGTGTCCCTCGACTGGACCAGGAAGGAGTCGAGGTCGCCGCTGTTCTTGCCGAGGATCAGCTGGTCGCCGACGACCTGGGCGAGCCACGGGCGGACGCCGTCCCATGCGTACGGCTGCCGCCACGCCTCCTTGCCCGTGCGCAGGTTGACGGCGAGCAGGTGCCAGCCGACCTGGTTCGCGTCCGAGTCGTGTTCCCGTTTGCCCAGGCGCGAGGCGGTGAAGAGGATGCCGCCGACCGCGGTGAGGAGCTCCGTGGTCGTCCCGTCGATGCCCTTCAGCTCGATCGTCTTGGCCGCTTCCTTGCCGGTGCGCGCCGCGAGCGTGCGGACCTTCAGGGCGCCGGGGCCCTCGAAGTTGCCGTCGGAGGCGTAGTAGTTCGTGCCGTCGGTGGTGATCTGGTGGGGTTCCATGACCATGGAGTCGGCCCAGAGTTCGCTGCCGCTCTTCGTGTCGACGGCGCGGAAGGAGACCGTCTCGGCGAAGCCCACGACATCGGTACCGGCCAGCAGCGGGGTGATGCTCTCCTCGCGGTCGAGGACCGAGGCCTGCCACAGCGGCGCCGGCGCGCCGTCGGCGGCCGTCGGGGCGGGGACGGCCGTGGGGCCGGTCGGGGTCGGGGCGCCGCCCTTGGCTGTATCGGCGTCTGTGTCCCGGGAGTTCAGCCACGCCCACACTCCCGCGCCCGCCCCCGCGACGCCGAGGAGGGAGCCTCCGCCCAGGGTGAGGGCCCGGCGGCGGGAGAGCGGGGTGTCCGGGGCGGTCTCCGCGGTCGCGGCTCCCGCCGGGACCGGCAGGCGGTGCGGTGCGTGGAGCCAGACGTCCGTCGCGCGGCGGGCGATGTCGGCGAGGACGAGGGGCGGCAGGTGGTCGGCGAACTCGCCGTGGCCGTCGTGGAGATGGGCGGTCAGGTCGGCGGTGGTGGGGCGGGCCGTCGGGTCCTTGGACAGGCAGGCCGTCAGGAGCGGCAGCAGCGCCTCCGGTACGCCGCCGAGGTCGGGCTCGGCGTACCGCACGCGGTACAGGAGGTCGGCCGGCGAGCCCGTGCCGAAGGGGCCGTGGCCGGTGGCGGCGAAGACGAGTACGCCGGCGAGTGCGAACACGTCGCCCGCCGGGGGGTGTTCCTGGCCGCTCGCCTGCTCCGGCGACATGAACGCGGGCGTGCCGGCCGCCGCTCCCGTACGGGTCAGGTGGTCGTCGCCGGCCGCGCGGGCGATGCCGAAGTCGATGATCTTCGGGCCGTAGGCGGTGACGAGGACGTTCGAGGGCTTCAGGTCGCGGTGGACCACGTCCGAGGAGTGCAGCTGCGCGAGGGCTCCGGCGAGCGCGGCGCCGAGGGCGCGGACGGTCGGCTCGGGGAGCGGGCCGCCGAGCGCGACGGCGTCGTCGAGCGGCGGGCCGAGGACGTACTCGGTGGCCAGCCACGGGGTCTCGGCGAGCGGGTCGGCGTCGACGACGGCCGCGCCGTGGCGCGCGCCGATGATCCGCGCGGCGTCCGTCTCCAGTCGGAAGCGGGCGCGGAAGGCGGGGTCGGTGGCGAGCCGGGCGTGCACGGTCTTGAGGGCGACCGTGCGGCCGCCGGGCGTGCGCGCCAGGTAGACCGTGCCCATGCCGCCGGCGCCGAGGCGGGCGAGGAGACGGTACGTGGCGACGGCGGCCGGGTCGTCGTGGGTCAGGGGCGACAGCATGAGGTCAGGTCCGTCGGATCGAGGAGGGGGGAGGGTCGGTGGTGCCGGTTCGGCTTCAGGTGCGGTCCCGTGTCGCGTGGTCCGCGTGGTCCGCGTGGTTCGCGGGGGCCGTGTGCGCCTGTGCGTCCGGTACCGCCGGGAGTTCGGCGGCGAGCAGTTCCGCCGACTGGCGGGCGAGTGCGGCGACCACCCGGCCCGGCAGCCAGCCGGGGACGAGCAGGGTGCCGGCCGAGTTCAGCACCGTCTGGTGCGCGGTCGGCGGCGCGAGCGCGGCCATCAGGGCGGCCGCCGTGGGGCGGTCGGCGGGGTCGCGGGCCAGGCAGGAGGAGACCACCTGGCGCAGGGCGGGCGGGAGTTCCTCGCGTTCGGGCACGGTGTGGCCGGTGGCGGCGTACGCGAGGACGGCGCCGAGCGCGAAGACGTCGCCCGGGGGTCGCGGCCGGCCGCCAGAGGACTGTTCGGGGGCGAGCGACCCCGGGTCGAGGCCCGGCAGGCCGGTGCGCGGCTCGCCGTCGGCCGCGGCGGCCCGTACCGCGCCGAAGCAGCTCAGCTTCGGCCCGTCGGCGGTGAGCAGGACCGCGGCGGGGGAGACCCCGGCGTGCGTGAGGCCCTGGGAGTGCGCGGCGGCGAGGCCCTCGGCGAGGGCGGCGCCGACGGCCCGGACGGTCGCCTCGGGCAGCGGGCCGCCGTGGACGGCGAGGGCTACGGGGAGTGGGAGCGCGGGCAGGTACGGGCTCGCGTACCAGGCGGGGGCGGTCGGATCGGCCGGGTCGGCGAGGTCCGTCACCGGGGCGATCCAGGGGCCGAGGAGGTGCCGGGCCGCCGTGGCCTCGGCGGCGAAGCGCGCCGGGTCGGTGCCGGGCAGCGGGGCGCTCAGCAGGACCGTGCGGCCGCCGTCGGGGGTGCGGGCCACGAAGCGGCGGCAGGGGACGGCGGAGCCGGGCGGGTCGAGGCGGGTGATCAGCCGGTACGGGCCGATCCGCCGGTCCGGGGCCGAGGGCCGGTCCGTCGCGGGCCGGTTCGGGGCCGCGGGCTGGTTCGGGGCCGTCCGCGGCGCCGCCCCTGACGGTGCGGCGTCCCCCTGCGTGCGCGACCGTTCCACCGGTGAGTCCCCCTGTTGCTGCGACTGCTCGTTGCCACTGTTGTTGCCGCTGCTTGTCGTGACCGTTTGTGCCACTGGCTGTTGCGGTTGGCGTTGCGTTGGCTCCCGGGCGGCCCCGGGGCGGGTCGAGCCTATCGAGGCGGCCGGCCTCCGCGGCGGGGCGGGGGAGGGCGGCGGACCCCGGCGGCGTACGGGCCGGGGAGGGGCGGGCCCGGAACGTCCGAGGCTGTCCGGGTTGCGAAGGTGAAGTGGGCCCGTGTGCGCGGTGAGGCGTCGTGGAGATCTCTTTCCGTGAGGGTTTTCCCGGTGAGGAGTGCTCGAACGCGTGGTCGTGGGACTACGATCGCCGTGATTCCGTGGGCACGGAACTTGCTGAGGCGAAGCCGGAACGATCACCACGCGATCGTCGGCGCGATCACCGCACGGGGGAGAGCATGTCGTTCGAAGAGGAGTGGGCGTCGGTCCGGTCCACATCCGCGACCAACGTGAGCATGAGGCTCAACCAGGTCGCCCCGGAGCCCGGTGGCGGCGGTGGCGGCAGTGCCGACCTCAGCGTCGACCAGGACAAGCTCGGGGCCATCGGCAGCGCCGCGTACGCCCTGCACGGCCGGCTGGTCAAGGACGGGAACCACGCGCGCACGAACACCACGGAGGCCGCGACGGGCATGTCGAGCAACGGCTTCCTCACGGGCTCCGCGATGTCGACCGTGCAGGAGACGTGGAGCTCGCAGCTGAACACGCTGCTCGACGCCTGCGCCAACATCTCCAACCACCTCGACTACAGCGCGGCCTCCCACGCGAAGGAAGAGGAAGACATCAAGGCGGCCCTGGCGGCCTCCAAGATCAACGAGTACTTCAAGTAGGCCGGGGGCCCTGCTGTGTTGACCTACGACAACGTGCACCACGCGCCGCTCGACAAGATGAAGGCCGCGGCCGACGACTGGTCCGCGATGAAGGCCAAGCTGGACAAGCTCGCCGAGGACGCCCGTACGACGATGGCCGCGAAGGCCAAGGACGACTACTGGCGCGGGGTGAACGCCGAGGTCACGAAGCCGTTCGTGGACAAGACCGCCAAGGAGTTCGACGACGCCGCGAAGGCCGCCGACGGCATCCACAAGGTCCTGGAGGACGGCTACAACGCCTTCAAGAAGGCGAAGGACGACCTGACGACGATCGCCGAGACCGACGCCCCCGCCAAGGGCTTCAGGGTGAACTCCGACGGCACCGTCGCGGCCCGCGAGCCGCTCTCCGCCATCAAGGACCCGGCGGCCCGGCACGACCCCGACTTCCAGGACCTGGTGCGCAAGGAACGCGCCGACATCCACGCGATGGAGGAGCGGATCAAGGCCATCCTGGAGGTCTGCACCGAGGCCGACGTGGCCTGCTCCAACGCCCTCAAGGCCAACATCACCGGCGACAAGAACAACTTCAGCGCCCCGAAGTACGCGAGCCTCGACGCCGAGGAGGCGCAGCGCGCCGTCGACCTGGCCAAGAAGGGCCGGGACATCTCCCACGAGGAGCTGATGCGCCTCAACGAGCTGCTGAAGGACAACAGCGGCTCGAAGGAGTTCTCCAGGAACTTCTACGACGGTCTCGGTCCGAAGGGCTCCCTGGAGTTCTTCGGGCAGCTGTCCACGGACACGTACGACTACACGAAGGTCGACAAGGAGCGCCTCGCGGACGTCCAGGAGCTCCAGAAGAACCTGGGCCTCAACCTGGCGACGGCCACGCAGGGCGGCGACGCCTGGACCGACAAGTGGTCCACGGACATGCGCAAGCTCGGCACGGAGCGCATCCCGCTCGTCAAGTACGACAACAACCCGGCCTTCGGTTACCAGTTGCTCGGCGGCATCATGCGCTACGGCGACTACGACAAGAAGTTCCTGGTCCCCATCGCGGAGCACGTCACACAGCTCCACGCCAAGGACCCGTACCTCTTCGCCAACAGCAAGCCGATGGTCAGCGGCGGGCTGCAGAACCAGTACAACCCGTCGGGAGTCAACGGCTCCGGCTTCGACCCGATGGTCTCGATGCTGGAGGCGCTGGGGCACAGCCCGGACGCGTCGAAGGAGTACTTCTCCAAGGAGCCGACGTCCTACAACAAGGACGGCAGCCTCGGCGGCACCGTCGACCTGGACCCGAAGAAGGACGGGAACCAGAAGGGCTACCTGAACTACTTCCAGAACAAGGAGTACGACTTCTTCCCCGACATCGAGGGCCACAACCCGGACGACTGGAAGAAGACCGCGGCCTACATGCCGGACGCCCTCGGCCACGCCCTGGAGGCGGCGACCACGGGTCACGGCTGGGACGACCCCACCCCCGAGCTGCACCGTGACGAGAAGTCCGCCGAGATCATGAAGCAGGTCATCGACTCCTACGGTTCGAGCACCGAACTGCGGGAGCAGCACAAGGCGATGATGGACAGCCTGGGCAACATGGGCGCGGCCTACATCGACGACCTGAACTACTCGATGATGAACTTCGGCGGCACGGGAGACGCGTACAACCGGGACGAGCTCTTCGGGAACAGCAGCGACGGCAGCAAGCGGACGGACTTCGGGTTCAACGCGTCGCTGGAGTTCATGAAGGGCGTCGCGGGTGACGAGGACGCGTACAAGAGCATGTCGGCGGCCCAGCAGGTCTTCGAGGCGAGCGGCATCAAGGCGCTGGAGGGGGACCGGGACGACGCGATGGCGTTCGCCAAGAACGGCTCCCTCGTCCACGGCGTCCTCGACGAGTCGCGCGTCACCCAGATCGCCGAGGACTTCAAGGACGACGAGGACAAGAAGAACCTGGCCCTGGAGCAGCAGGCCGAGTGGCGGAAGTCCGCGGTCAGCGGCGGTGTCGCCGCGGTCGTGGGCGTGGGCTCGGCCGTCGTGCTCGGCCCCGCGGCGGGTGTCGTGGCGGCCACCGTCGTGCCGATCATCATGGAGAGCGTCGGGTCGACCGTCAGTACGTCGTACGCGTCCGGCACCCTTGAGTACCTCAAGGACAACGAGTTCAAGAACGACGACGAGGCGCGGGTGTCGATCGGCTCCACGCGGGAGGCCGGGCGCGGCAGTGCCATGAGCCCGTTGCTGAACTACGCGGAGGCCACCGGCATGACGGAGGCCGAGCGGCGTGCGTTCCTCGACGACGCGAGGGGCGCCTATCTCGATGGCGAGCAGCTCGTCAGCGGCACCGAACAGAAGGTCAGGTGAGCATGTCGGTCACCAGCGGGTGGGTGGGCAGGAGCGCCGTCGTGCTCGCCGTCGTGCTCTCGGCGGCGGCCTGCGGCGGCGGGGACTCCCCGACGCCGAACGCGACGGATGCCGTGTCGCCGACGGCGCTCAAGACCTGCCAGGAGGTCTTCGGCACGGCGAACGTCGACGCGGTGCGGGCCGATCTCGGCGACGGGTTCCGCCCGTTCGACCGCTCGCTCCCGGAGATGAAGGAACGCCTGGTCACGGAGGCGCGCGGCTGGACCGCCGGCAAGGACGACCTCCAGCGCACCACGTTCCACCCGTGCGAGATGGAGGGCGAAAAGGACGGGGCCACGGCTCGCGTCACCGGCACCGTCGGATGGTCGATGTACGACATCGACTTCGTGAAGTCCGGCGACGGCAGGCTCCGCTGGCGCGCGGTCGCGGACGGGGTGTACGTGGCCTCCCGGCCCGACACCTGGGGAACGCCGCTCGTCATGCCCTGCACGGTCCCGGGCACGGCCACCGGCCAGGGGCGGGAGCTGCCGCTCCAGGTGGCGGTGAACGACGAGGCCCGGAAGGCCGGCGACCCGGCCGTGTCGACGGAGCAGCTCCTGAAGTCCCTCGCCGAGAGCACGCGCGAGCTCCTGGGCTGCGAGGAGAAGGTCACGGTCCCCGACGACCTGCTTCCGTGAGGAAGTAGGGAGGGGGGAGGGAAAGGGGAGGGGAAAAGGGAGAGGGACGGCGAAGGCCGTCCCTCTGGGAGAGACCGTGATCGGAATCGAACCGACGTAACTCGCTTTGCAGGCGAGTCCCTGAACCACTCGGGCACACGGTCGTGTTGTGCACTGGTACGACCGTAGAGCGGGTGCCGCGAGGGGCTCAAGGGTTTCCCGGGCTGTGCCATACGACTGCAATGGTGCTGCCACACCCCGTTCACAGTCGGGCCTCGGGCCTCGGGCCTTGGGCCTCGGGTCTTGGGCCTCGGGCCGAAGGGTCAGGCGGGCGTGTCCTCCGGGTCCTCAGGGTCCTCCGCGGACGTCTCGGGGCCCTCGTGGAGGATCGCGCGGGCCTGCTCCGCGGCGCGGGCGGTGCTCTCGCTGACGAAGTCGAGGAACCGGGCGATGTTCTCGAGGCGGGTGCCGGCGGGGGTCCCGGGGCCGAGGACGCCGACGCCCTGCCGCGCGGTCTCGACGATCTGGGCGGTGGACCGGGCGCTGGCCATCATCGACTGGTACCAGACGTCGGCGTCGACGGTGTAGCGCTCGCGGCGGCCTTCGCCGCGTTCCCGGCGGACCAGGTTCTGGCTCTCCAGGAACGTGATCGCCTTGGAGACGGTCGCCGGGCTGACCTGGAGGCGCTGGACGAGTTCGGCCGCGGTGAGGCTGCCCGTGTCGCTGATGCAGAGACAGGCCGTCACCCCGGACATCATCTTGGGCATGCCCGACTGCATGAAGACGGTGGTGAGGACTTCCTCGTACGCGCGCACGGCCTCGGGGTCGCGCCCGTGGGCCTGGGGGAGCGCCTCCGGGCTGCGGGGCGTGGCCTGCCTGCTCCGGTGGGCCCGGCGTTCGGTGGCGCGGTGGGCGAGGTCGGCGCGGTAGCCGGTGGGGCCGCCGTTCCGCATCACCTCACGCGTGACGGTCGAGGTCGGGCGGTCGAGACGTCGGGCGATCTCGGCGTAGGCGAGGCCGTCGGCCAGTCCCAGTGCGATCTGCTGACGTTCCTGCTGAGTGAGCCTGCCACCGGGCATCGCGTTCTCCTTCGTGCTCCTTGAGTGCCTCACTATAGCGTTCACGCTCAATTCATTGCAACGCAACGATGAGGCTTGTTGCGTTAGGCCTCAGGATGATTGCAATGAAATCCAGGCTGTGAGCTGCAATGATGCAGATCTGGCGCAACGTGCATGTTGCTCGCTCTTTGAATGCAACGTAGCTTTTCCCTTGTCGGAAACGTCGCGGGCAGCAGCCCGGAGAGCCGGAAGTCCGGAAAAACAAGGAGAGCAACCATGCAGAACTTCGCCACCACCGCCCCGATCGCCGTCATCCTCGACGTCCCGGCCGGCCACATCCGCTTCATCGCCGCCGACCGCGCCGACACCACGGTCGAGGTCCTCCCGGCGGACGCCAGGAAGAGCCGCGACGTGAAGGCCGCGGAGCAGATCGCGGTCGCCTACGCCGACGGTGTCCTGCGGATCGAGGCCGCCGAGGCCAAGAACAAGATCCTTGGCAACTCCGGTGCGGTCGAGGTCACCGTCCAGCTGCCGGCCGGTTCCCGGGTCGAGGCGAAGACGGCCGCCGCCGAACTCCGGGGCGTCGGACGCCTCGGCGACGTCACGTTCGAGGGCGCGCAGGGCACGGTCAAGCTCGACGAGACCGCCGCCGCGCGTCTCACCCTCCAGGCCGGTGACATCGCGGTCGGCCGCCTGGGCGGCCCGGCGGAGATCCGTACGCAGAAGGGCGACCTCCGGGTCGCCGAGGCCCTGCGCGGGACCGTCGCGCTGAGCACCCAGGCCGGTGACATCGCGGTCGGCGCCGGTCGCGGCGTCTCCGCCACCCTCGACGCCGGCACCGCCTACGGCCGCATCACCAACACCCTCCAGAACAGCGAGGGCGCCGGCGCCGGCCTCGCCATCCACGCCACCACCGCCTACGGCGACATCACCGCCCGCAGCCTCTGAACCATCCGAGACACCCACGCAAGCACCAGACGCCCGCGGCAAGCACCCGAGACGCCCGCGCAAGCGCCCGAGACCCCCGCGCAGCCCCTGATCGTCCCCATCCCTTGAAGGAGCACTCCCCATGACCGACTTGGCCATCGCGGCGAACGGGCTGCGCAAGTCCTACGGCGACAAGGTCGTCCTCGACGGTGTCGACCTGGCCGTCCCCGAAGGAACGATCTTCTCCCTGCTCGGCCCGAACGGCGCCGGCAAGACCACCGCCGTCAAGATCCTCTCCACGCTCGTCTCCGCGGGACCCGGCTCGGGAGCCATCCGCATCGGAGGCCACGACCTGACGGCCGACCCGCAGGCGGTCCGCGCCGCGATCGGTGTCACCGGCCAGTTCTCCGCGGTCGACGGTCTGATCACCGGCGAGGAGAACATGCTCCTGATGGCGGACCTGCATCACCTGTCCAAGCGCGAGGGGCGGCGGGTCGCCGCCGAACTCCTGGAGCGTTTCGACCTGGTGGACGCCGCGAAGAAGCCGGCCTCCACGTACTCCGGCGGCATGAAGCGCCGTCTGGACCTCGCCATGACGCTGGTCGGCAGTCCGCGGATCATCTTCCTCGACGAGCCGACCACCGGTCTCGACCCGCGCTCCCGTCACAGCATGTGGGGCATCATCCGCGAGCTAGTCTCCGACGGCGTCACCGTCTTCCTCACCACCCAGTACCTCGAAGAGGCCGACGAACTCGCCGACCGCATCGCCGTCCTGAACGACGGGAAGATCGCCGCCGAAGGCACCGCCGAGGAGCTCAAGCGCCTCGTCCCCGGCGGGCACGTCCGCCTCCGCTTCACCGACCCGACCGCGTACCGGAGCGCGACAGCCGCCCTCGCCGAGGCCGCCAGGGACGACGAGTCGCTGACGCTCCAGATCCCCAGCGACGGCAGCCAGCGCGCCCTGCGTACCCTCCTCGACCGCCTCGACTCCGCCGGCGTCGAGGCAGACGAACTGACCGTCCACACCCCCGACCTCGACGACGTCTTCTTCGCCCTCACCAGCCGCACCACCGTCCCCAGCCAGCCCGGCCAGACCGACCAGCCGAAGGATGCAGTCCGATGAGCTCTCTCTCCCTCGCCGTGCGCGACTCGTCCACGATGCTGCGCCGCAACCTCCTGCACGCCCGGCGCTACCCGTCCCTGACGCTGAACCTGCTGCTCACGCCGGTCATGCTCCTGCTGCTCTTCGTCTACATCTTCGGCGACACCATGAGCGCCGGCATCGGCGGCGGCGACCGCTCCGACTACATCGCGTATCTCGTCCCCGGTCTGCTCCTGATGACCATCGGCAGCACGACCATCGGCACCGCGGTGTCCGTCTCCAACGACATGACCGAGGGCATCATCGCCCGCTTCCGCACCATGGCGATCCACCGCCCCTCGGTCCTCGTCGGACACGTCGTCGGCAGCGTCCTGCAGTGCGTGATGAGCGTGATCCTCGTCGGCGCCGTCGCCGTCGCCATCGGCTTCCGGTCCACCGACGCGACCGCCCTGGAGTGGCTGGCCGCCTTCGGACTCCTCGTCCTCTTCGCCACCGCCCTCACCTGGATCGCCGTCGGCATGGGCCTGATCAGCCCGAACGCCGAGGCCGCCAGCAACAACGCGATGCCCCTGATCTTCCTCCCGCTCATCTCCAGCACCTTCGTCCCCATCGCCTCGATGCCCGGCTGGTTCCAGCCGATCGCCGAGTACCAGCCCTTCACCCCCGCCATCGAGACCCTCCGCGGCCTCCTCCTCGGCACCGAGATCGGCCACAACGGCTGGCTCGCCCTCGCCTGGTGCGTCGGCCTCACCGTCCTCGGCTACTTCTGGTCGACGTCGAAGTTCAACGGGGACCCGAAGTAAGCAGCCCCGCCGTGACAGCGCGGACCACCGCCGCCAAGCCTTCCGCAACCCGTTCCGCCCCAGGGCGGCGTACACCGACACCAGGTCGGAGTACGCCGCCCCGTCGGCGTTCCGACCGGAGACCGGGGACCAAAGACCGAGAACCCTGACAGGGGTCATCCGGTGGTTGACCTCTTACTCTGGGGGGATGAGCGCCCTCGAACCCCGCGAAGCCGACACCGACGCCGATGTCGATGTCGCCGACGCCCGCATCCCCGGACCCCGTGCCGCACACGACGACACCAAGGGGTCCGTCCTCGACGGCGACCACCGGGCGCTCAGCATCGGCATCGTCTCCGTCGTCCTGCTCATCGCCTTCGAGGCGACCGCCGTCGGCACCGCGATGCCCGTCGCCGCCCGCGAGCTCAACGGCGTCTCCCTCTACGCCTTCGCCTTCTCCGCGTACTTCACCACCAGCCTCTTCGGCATGGTCCTGGCCGGCCAGTGGTCCGACCGGCGGGGGCCGCTCGGGTCCCTCGCCACCGGAATGACCGCCTTCGCCGCCGGACTGCTGCTCTCCGGGACCGCCGGCGGCATGTGGCTGTTCATCCTCGGCAGGGCCGTGCAGGGACTGGGCGGCGGCCTGGTCATCGTCGCGCTGTACGTGGTGGTCAGCCGGGCGTACGCGGAACACCTCAGGCCCGCGATCATGGCCGCGTTCGCCGCGAGCTGGGTCGTCCCCTCCGTCGTCGGACCGCTCGCCGCCGGAACGATCACCGAGCACCTCGGCTGGCGCTGGGTCTTCGTCGGCATCCCCGCCCTCGTCGTCCTCCCGCTCGCCCTCGCCCTCCCCGCGATACGCAGGACCGCCTCCGGCCCCGCCGACCCGTCCACGCCCGTCGCCCCCTGGGACCGGCGGCAGATCGGACTCGCGCTCGCCATCTCGGCCGGCGCGGGGCTGCTCCAGTACGCGGGGCAGGAGCTGCGCTGGCTCTCCCTCCTCCCGGCCGCCGCGGGCGTCGCGCTCCTCGTACCCGCCGTCCGCGGGCTGCTGCCGCGCGGCACCGTCCGGGCGGCGCGCGGCCTGCCCTCGGTCATCCTGCTGCGCGGCATCGCCGCCGGGTCCTTCATCGCGGCCGAGTCCTTCGTCCCGCTGATGCTGGTCACCCAGCGCGGCCTGAGCGTGACCCTCGCCGGGCTCTCCCTCGCCGTCGGCGGCCCGACCTGGGCGCTCGGCTCGTGGATCCAGTCCCGGCCGCGGACGGAGCCGTACCGCGAACGCCTGGTCGTCCTCGGGATGGTCCTCGTCGCCCTCGCGATCGCGGCCGCGCCGAGCGTGCTGATCACGGCGGTGCCGGTGTGGGTGGTCGCGGTGGCCTGGGCCTTCGGCTGTTTCGGCATGGGCGCGGTGATCGCCTCGACGAGCGTGCTGCTCATGAAGCTCTCGGCGCCGGAGGAGGCGGGCGCGAACTCGGCCGCCCTCCAGATCTCGGACGGCCTCTCGAACGTCCTGCTCCTCGCCGTGGGCGGCGCGGCCTTCGCGGCCCTCGGCGGCGGCGCGGTGGGCCACGCGGTGAGCTCCCACGCGGCGACGGGCTCCCACCCGGCGGCCTTCGCGGCGGTCTTCCTGCCGATGGCGGGGGTGGCGGCGGCGGGCGCGTGGGTGGCGACGCGGCTGCGGGCGGAGCCGGAGCGGGCGTGACACATCCGGTACCGGAATGGCCCCACGGGGGTACCGTTCGGGTATGGCGATGAACCTTCGTCTTCGGGACGACCAGACCGAAGCGCTGAGGCGGCGGGCCCAGGAAGAGGGCGTCAGCATGCACGCGCTCGTTCTCCGGGCCGTGGACGACTACCTCGTACGGACCGCGCACGAGGCGAGGGTGAGGCAGACCTCTCGCGAGCAGGCGGCCAGGTGGAACGAACTCCTGGAGCGCCTGGCATGACGTGCGTCTACCTGTCCGCCGAGGACGTCGTCGGGATCGCCGAAGACGCGTGCGGGGACACACCGCTCGTGCGTGACGTGGGGCTCGTCGCGGAGGCCGCCTTCCGGCCGTCGGCGGCTCACGCAGGCGAGGACGTCTACCCGGGTGCCATCGAGAAGGCCGCGGCCCTCTTCCAGTCGCTGGCCTTCCGCCGCGGCTTCGTCGGCGGAAACACGCGCACGGCCTGGCTGTCCTGCGTGACCTTCCTCGCCATGAACGGCGTCCAGCTGCGACCGGACGTCGAAGCCGCGGAACGCCTGGTCATCGCCGTGGCGACCGGTGAGACCGAGGAGGTCGAGGACATCGCGCGCGGGCTCCGCGAGTTGGTCCTCACCGACGTGAGCTGAATCGCAACCGCACCATCCCCACCCCGTTTCATACGAGGTTCCGACCGGGCCGCCGGTAAGGTGGCCCGGTTGTCATATCTGGACGAGCGTCGAACCCGGAGATCGTGACTACTACCACCACCTCCTCCCATCACCTCTCTCCCGCCTTCCCCGGCCGGGCCCCTTGGGGTACCGCCGGCAAGCTGCGAGCCTGGCAGCAGGGCGCCATGGACAGGTACCTCCAGGAGCAGCCCCGAGACTTCCTCGCCGTCGCCACCCCCGGCGCCGGCAAGACGACCTTCGCCCTGACCCTCGCGTCCTGGCTGCTGCACCACCACGTCGTGCAGCAGATCACCGTCGTCGCGCCCACCGAGCACCTCAAGAAGCAGTGGGCCGCCGCCGCCGCGCGGATAGGGATCAAGCTCGACCCGGACTACAGCGCCGGGCCCCTCAGCAAGGAGTACGACGGGGTCGCCATCACCTACGCCGGCGTCGGCGTCCGGCCCATGCTCCACCGCAACCGCTGCGAGCAGCGCAAGACCCTCGTCATCCTCGACGAGATCCACCACGCCGGAGACTCCAAGTCCTGGGGCGAGGCCTGTCTGGAGGCCTTCGAGCCCGCCACGCGGCGCCTCGCGCTCACCGGCACCCCGTTCCGCTCCGACACCAACCCCATCCCCTTCGTCACGTACGAGGAGGGGAACGACGGGATCCGCCGGTCCTCGGCGGACTACACCTACGGCTACGGCAACGCCCTCGGCGACGGCGTCGTCCGGCCGGTCATCTTCCTCTCCTACAGCGGCAACATGCGCTGGCGCACCAAGGCGGGCGACGAGATCGCCGCCCGGCTCGGCGAGCCGATGACCAAGGACGCCGTCTCGCAGGCCTGGCGCACCGCGCTGGACGCGAAGGGCGACTGGATGCCGAACGTGCTCCGGGCCGCCGACCAGCGGCTCACCGAGGTCCGGAAGTCCATCCCCGACGCGGGCGGCCTCGTCATCGCCTCCGACCAGGAATCGGCCCGCTCGTACGCCAAGCTGATCCGCGAGATCACCGGCACGAAGGCCACCGTCGTCCTCTCCGACGACACCGGCGCCTCGAACCGCATCGACGAGTTCAGCGAGAACACCGACCGCTGGATGGTCGCCGTCCGCATGGTGTCCGAGGGCGTCGACGTACCCCGCCTCTCGGTCGGCGTGTACGCGACGACCATCTCGACGCCGCTGTTCTTCGCCCAGGCCGTCGGCCGTTTCGTGCGTTCACGCAGGCGCGGCGAGACCGCCTCTGTGTTCCTTCCGACGATCCCCAGCCTCCTCGGTTTCGCCAACGAGATGGAGGTCGAACGCGACCACGTCCTCGACAAGCCGAAGAAGCAGGGCGAGGAGGACCCGTACGCCGAGTCCGAGAAGGAGCTCGCCGAGGCCGAGCGCCAGCAGGACGAGGACACCGGCGAGCAGGACATGCTGCCCTTCGAGGCCCTGGAGTCCGACGCCGTCTTCGACCGCGTGCTGTACAACAGCGCCGAGTTCGGCATGCAGGCCCACCCCGGCAGCGCCGAGGAGCAGGACTACCTCGGCATCCCCGGACTCCTCGAACCCGACCAGGTCCAGCTGCTGCTGCAGAAGCGCCAGGCCCGGCAGATCGCGCACAGCCGCAAGAAGCCGGACGACGAGGCGGACCTCCTGGAGCTTCCCGCCGAGCGGCGCCCTGTCGTTTCCCACAAGGAGCTCCTGGAGCTGCGCAAGCAGCTCAACACGATGGTCGGCGCCTACGTCCACCAGACCGGCAAGCCGCACGGCGTGATCCACACCGAGTTGCGGCGGGTGTGCGGCGGGCCGCCGAGCGCCGAGGCCACCGCCGGCCAGATCCGAGAGCGGATCAAGAAGGTCCAGGAGTGGGCCACCCGGATGCGCTGAGCACCCTCCCGGGGCTGCCCGTCCCGGGGCTGCCCGGTCCGGAGACGTCAGGTCCGGAGATGTCAGTGAGGCCCGTACGAGTCTGCGCGTACGGGCCTCACGCGTCCCGGCGTGATGGGACACGGTCCGGAGGCAGGCCCCCACGGTCGGCCTCCGGGCACCCTCCACGCTAGATGCACGACAAAGCCGATCTTGTCAGCCAAAGTCCTTCGTCCGGCCGACGAAAGTCCCGAACCGTCTCTATCCGGTCCCCGACGCCCGGATTCTGGACGAGGTCTTCCGCTGAGCGGAGCGGGTCGCTACTGTCCCGGCTCAAAAGCAATCGCCCCGTGGCAGCGCCGCCGCGGAGCGCAGCCGGTGTACCCCTTCCTGCCGGCGGCCTCTGACGTGCGTCGCCGACGGGACCGGCGTCGCAATCCCGTGAGAGCCCGCCGCCACTCACTCCGAAGGAGAGGGCGTCGTGACCGCGGAGACCTCCCAGACGCTCGACCGGGGACTCAGAGTCCTCAAACTGCTCGCCGACACCGACCACGGCCTGACCGTCACCGAGTTGTCCAACAAACTCGGTGTCAACCGGACGGTGGTCTACCGTCTGCTCGCCACACTCGAACAGCACGCCCTCGTCCGCCGCGACCTGGGCGGACGCGCCCGCGTCGGCCTCGGCGTGCTGCGGCTCGGCCGCCAGGTGCACCCGCTGGTGCGCGAGGCCGCCCTGCCCGCGCTGCGCTCGCTCGCCGAGGACATCGGGGCCACGGCCCACCTGACGCTCGTCGACGGGGCGGAGGCGCTCGCCGTCGCGGTCGTCGAACCGACCTGGACCGACTACCACGTCGCCTACCGGGCCGGTTTCCGCCACCCGCTCGACCGGGGCGCGGCCGGCCGGGCGATCCTCGCCGCCCGCCAGGGCTCCCTGATCGAACCCGGCTTCACCCTCACCCACGGTGAGCTGGAGGCCGGTGCGAGCGGAGCCGCCGCGCCGCTGGTCGGCGTCACGGGCGTCGAGGGCAGCGTCGGCGTCGTGATGCTCGCGGACGCCGTACCGGAGCGGGTGGGCCCGAGGGTCGTGGACGCGGCCCGCGAGGTCGCCGACGCACTGCGCTAGCGCGCACGGCAGCCGCTCCGGGGCGGCTGCCCCCGTCGTGGGACCGGATCACGGGTCAGGGCCGGTTCCCCGCGACGAAGCTGCCCAGGGCGGTCCGCTCGTGTTGGACCGATCTGCCCGTGCGGATCGTCGTGATCAGGCCCGCCGCGCGGAGGGCCTGGGCGTGGGCCGAGGCCGTCGCGTTGCTGACGCCGAGGCGGCGGGCCAGGCCCGTCGTCGTCCTGGCCTCGTCCAGGGCGCGGAGCAGCTCGGCGCGGGTCCTGCCGAGGACCCCCGTGAGGGCATCCTCCCGCGTGCCGCCGCCGTCAGGGGCGAGCGGCAGCCCCCGGCCCGCCGGATAGGCCAGGACCACCGGCCGCCCCGGCAGGTCCTGGACCAGCGGTCCGCCCCGCCAGTGGAAGGTCGGCAGCAGCACGAGCCCCCGGCCGTCGAGGCGGACGTCCCGGCAGCCCGGGACTCCGGGCCACTCCCCGCCCCCGGGCCACTCCCAGACCCCGTCCCGCAGCCGCGAGCCCGGCGCCGAGGCCGGCAGGGCGGCGCCGAGGCCCTGCTCCGCGACCGTCAGCGCGTGCCGGGTGAACTCCGCCCGGTGCAGGTCCTGGACCAGCGGCCACACCGGGGCCAGGACCGTCTCGTACGCCGCCTCCTGCGCGCGGCCCAGCGTGCGCCACGCCCCGGCGTCCCCGCCGTGCAGGGCGCGGATCCACGGCGGCACCGGGACCCCGCCCGCGTACACCCGCTCCAGCTCGGACCGGACGAACTCCGGGCGGCTCTCGCGGATCAGCGCGAAGCCCTCCTCGCGCGTCCCGCCGAGGACGTCGAGGAAGGACGGGGGCACCCCGCCCGGCACCAGGTCCGCGAGCGGCTCGGCCGCCGCCGGCAGGGCGCGCGACAGCCTGCCCCGCCAGCGGCCGAAGAGCAGCTCCTCGTGCGGTGCGCCCAGCATCATGAGGGCCGCGTGCAGCTCGGGCACGGGCGACGGCCGGGGCGCGAACCGGACCCGCGCGAAGTCGTCCGCGGTGAAGTGGATACGCAGCACCTGTCCGAACTCCTCGCCGTCCGCCAGCCTTTCGGGCAGGCCCTGAACCTTCGCGCGCGGCCCGGCGCCATCCAAGGATGCCGTGCATGACCCAGCACCCCGCACCCCGCCGCCGCACCGTCACCAAGGGCGCCCTCCTCGCGGCCGCCGCCACCCTCCTCGGTCCCGCCGCCCGGGCGACGGCCCGGCCGGCCGGCCACGCGGCGGAGCCGACCGTCCTCCGGCTGCCCGCGCCGACCGGCCCGCACCCCGTGGGCCTGCGCACCTTCGTCCTGACCGACACCTCCCGCGACGACCCCTGGGAGCCCGGGACCGGCGTACGGCAAGTCAAGATCACCGTCCTGTACCCGGCCCGCACCGTCCTCGGCCGCCCGCGCGCCCCGCAGCTCACCCCGGTCGAGGCCCGGTACTTCGCCGAGCTCGCGCCCCTGGTCCGCCCGGGGCTGCCGGCCGAGGGCGCCGTCGACTGGGGCGCGGTCCTCACCCACGGGCACGTCGACGCGCCCGCCCTCCCGGGGCGCCGCCCCGTGCTCCTGTACAGCCCCGGCGGCGGCGACTCCCGCACCCTCGGCACGACCCTCGCCGAGGACCTGGCGAGCCACGGTCGGATCGTCGTCCTGATCGACCACCCCGGCGACGCGAGCCAGGTGGAGCTCCCGAGCGGCGTGCGCGTCACCGTCCTGCGCGGGGAGCCGGACCCGGCGACCTTCCGCACCATGATCGACACCCGGGTCGCGGACATCCGCTTCGTCCTCGACCGGCTCGGAACCCTGCCCCTCGCGCCCGCCATGGACCTCCACCGGATCGGTGTGTACGGGCACTCGGCGGGCGGCACCGCCGCCGTGCACGCACTGGCCGCCGACGACCGGCTCGCCGCGGGCGTGAACCTGGAGGGATACCTCGACCTGGACCCGCTGGACGGGCTCGCCCGGCCGCTCCTCCTCTTCCGCACCGACGGCTTCGACGGCGCCGAGCGCCTCCGACGCTCCTGGGAGGGGCTGCGCGCCCGGCGCGTCCTGCTGCCCGACAGCGACCACTGGGTCTTCTCCGACTACGCGTTCCTCGTCCCCCCTCTCCAGGCCGCCGGGCTCGTCACCCCGGAGGCGCGGGCCGGGCTCGTCGGGGGCGCCGAGCCGGCGGTGGCGGTCGACGCCGTGCGGCGCGGGACGCGGTTCTTCTTCGCGCGGCATCTGCCGGCGCCCGCGCCCCCGGCCCGGGGGCGGTACGCGTCCCAGTAGATTGGGGGCGTGCTCTCCAGCCTTCCTCGTCACCGTGCCCTCGCGCTCTGCGCCCTGCCCGTCGCCGCGCTCCTCGCCGTCGTCGGGTTCGCGCCGCTGCCGTTCGCGATCGCGCAGCCCGGCACGACCGTCGACGTGCTCGGCAAGGACAAGGGGCGGGAGATCATCACCATCACCGGCGCCCCGGTCCGGCCGACCGAGGGGCAGCTCCGGATGACGACCATCGTCGCGACGGGACCGTCCACCGAGGTCGACCTCGGGGACGTGGCCGACGCCTGGTTCCGGACCGACCAGGCCGTCCTGCCGCACGACTCCGTCTACCCGTCGGGGAAGTCCGACGCCGAGATCGAGAAGCACAACCTCGGCCAGATGAAGGAGTCCCAGGACGCGGCGACCCTCGCCGCCCTCGGCTACCTCAAGCTGAACCCCGAGGAGGTGAAGGTGACCCTGCAGCTCGCCGACATCGGCGGGCCCAGCGCCGGGCTCCTCTTCTCCCTCGGCATCGTCGACAAGCTCGACGGCGACGGGGACGGCGGCGACCTCACCGGCGGCCGGACCGTCGCCGGTACGGGAACGATCCAGGCCGACGGCACGGTCGGCGCCGTCGGCGGCGTCTCCCTCAAGACCCAGGCCGCCGCGCGGGACGGGGCAACCGTCTTCCTCGTACCGAAGGCGGAGTGCTCCGACGCCCAGGCCGAGCAGCCCAAGGGCCTACGGCTCGTCCCCGTCACCGCGCTCAGCGACGCGGTGGCGTCCCTCCGGGCCCTGGAGCAGGGACAGGAGTCGAAGATCCCGAGCTGCTGACGGGGTCGGAGCCGGCGGGGTCGGAGCCGGGTCTCGTGTCGGCGGCCGGTCCGCCGCCGGGTATGTCCGCCGACGGCGGCCGGATGTCCATGTCCCGCCAGGCCGGGAAGACCAGCGGGGCGAGCGTCGTCAGGAAGTAGAGCCCGCCGATCCCGAGCAGCGTCGACGTCAGTCCCACCCGCTCGACCAGGAAGCCGGCCGCCAGACCTCCGAGCGGGGTCGTGAGCAGCACCCCGGCCGTGCTCGCGCCGACGACCCGGCTGCGCAGGGCCTCCGGCACCTTCTCGTACATGACCGTCGTCAGGATCGGGTTGAGGACCCCGACGCCGAACCCGGCCGCCGCCATCGTCACGAGCAGCGGTGCCGTGGTGTCGGTCAGCGCGGCCACCACGTACGGCGGGGCGCCGCCTATCAGGAACCCCGTCGCGAACACGGCCCGGCGGGGGAAGCGCTCCCCGACCGCCCCGTACAGCAGCGCCCCCGCGAGCGCGCAGCCGCCGAAGACCGAGACCAGCAGGCCCTGGGCGGCCGGCCCGCCGAGCTCCTCCCGGGCGTGGACCGGCAGCAGCACCGAACTCCAGCTCTGGCTCAGGCCGTTGGTGACCATCACCATGACCATGATCCCGAGCATGAGCCGGGCCCGGAACAGGTAGGCGTACCCCTCGCGCAGGTCGGCCCGGTAGCGGGCGGGGGAGAGCGGCGGCCCGTCGCGCATCGGCTCCGCCGAGGGCACCCCGCGCAGACCCGCGGTCACGAGCAGCGCGGAGAGGGCGAAGGTGGCCGCGTCGAGGAACAGGACCGTGTCGGCGCCCAGGAAGGCGACGAGCAGTCCGGCGATCGCCGCGCCCGTCATCCGGGCGCCGCGCGCCACGGCGTCGTACAGGCTCGCCGCCCGGGGGAGCGCCGTCCCGGCGCGCTGGGCGAGGTCGGGGACCAGGACGTGCCGGGCCATCTCGCCGGGCGCGTGGCACAGACCGGTGACCGCCATCAGCGCGCACAGCATCCAGAACTCGAGGACGCCGAGGCGGTGCAGCAGGGGGATCGAGGCGAGCGCGAGCCCGCAGATCAGGTCGGAGGCGATGCTGACCCGTCGGCGGCCCAGACGGTCGATGACCGGACCGCCGGCGAGGGTGGAGAGGAGGACGGGGAGGGCCGCGCAGAAGGCGACGAACCCTGCTTTGCCGGGGCTTCCCGTGGTGTCGAGCGCGAACCACGGGACGCCGATCAGTGTGAGTGAATTGCCGGTGATCGAGACGGCGTTGGCGGCCAGGACGGTGGTCAGAGGGCCACGGGATCCCGGCGCCGCATCAGCTTCTTTTCCCCCCGGAACGGTCATGCGGCCAGGGTGACCGGACGGTCCGTCGGCGTGACCATCCGCAGCCCCAACTCGACGAGCTTCCAGCCGAGTTGAATGCGGAGCGGGGTGGCAGGGGTGCGGGTGAACTCGTACGTCCGGTCGGCGGCGGCCTCGTGGCGCAGTTCCGCGGAGGTCAGTGCGTGCAGCTGGAGGTGGATGTCGGCGTGCATGGTGCGGGTTCCTTCCGTGAGTGGTGAGGAGGGCAGCCTGTGCAGGTCGTGGCGTCAGTCCGCCGGCTGGGGGAACGCGTGCAGATGGAGTCGTACGCGCTCGGCGCCCGGCGCGTCCGAGTCGGCCGTGTCGCGGTAGCTGTCGATGAGCTCGTGCACCTTCTCGTTCAGCTCGCGCAGCTTCTCGGCCGGCAGCTGCAGCGTGAAGTCGCTCATGTCCGAGGCGCCGTGCCAGCTCTCGTCCCAGTCGTGCCGGGTGCCGAGGTAGGTGTTCAGCTCCTGCGTGTGGATGGTCGCCACCTCGAACAGGAAGACCTCTATGGCGCCCTGGACCTCGGGGTCGGGGTTCTTGTGGAGCGTCTCGTCCAGGCGCGTCCCCTGTTGGGCCGCCTTCCACCACCTCTCCCGGCCCTTGCCGCGCGTCGGGTCGTCCTCGACGAAGCCGACGGCGGCCAGCTGGCGCAGGTGGTAGCTGGTCGCGCCGCTGGACTCGCCGAGCCGCTCGGCCAGTTGGGAGGCCGTGGCGGGGCCGTGGCGGCGCAGCGCGCGCAGGAGCTGGATGCGCAGGGGGTGGGCGAGCCCGCGCAGGGAGCGCGGGTCGAGGGTGCGGCTCAGGAATTCCTCGGGCTCGGACATGACTCAACCCTAGAGTTGCAAAGAAGGAGTTGCAAGAGGTTCTTTGCAACTCCTTCTTTGCAGAGACCTTTTTGCAGCATCTTCTTTGCGTCTCCCCGCTCTCCGCCCACCCCGGACCTGCACCCCCCGCCCCAGACCTGCGCCCCCACCCCCGACCTGCGCCCCCACCCCCGACCTGCGCCCCCACCCCGGGCCTGCGCCGCCTACTCCTGCGCCGCCTGCTCCACCAGCGGGATGATCCGCAGCGGCACCGGGTTCTCCATCACGATCGCCGTCGATGCCCGCACGATCCCCTCGAAGCCCACCACCTTGTCGATCACCCGCTGGAGGTCGGCGTTGGAGCGGGCGACCAGCCGGCAGAGCATGTCGCCGTGGCCCGTCGTCGTGTGCAGTTCGAGCACCTCCGGCACCGTCGCCAGGTGCCCCCGCACGTCCGCGCCCTGGCCCTGCTTGATCTCCAGCGTCGCGAAGGCCGTCACCGGATAGCCCAGCGCCGCCGGGTCCACCTGCGGTCCGAAGCCGCAGATCACCCCCGTCGCCTGGAGCCGGTCGAGCCGCGCCTGCACCGTCCCGCGCGCCACCCCGAGGCGCCGAGAGGCCTCCAGGACCCCTATGCGCGGCTCGCGCGCGAGAAGCGTGATCAGCCGGCCGTCCAAATGATCGATCGCCATGACGGTCTCCTCGTGGTCATGATGTACAAGTCGCACGGCCATACTCGTCTGCCGCTGTGCAGATTGACCAGCAGATCAACGAACTCTTGCGCACCTTGCCGAACGGCGGGACATTGCTGCCATGACTGAGACCATCGATCACACCCCCTCCACCGCGCGTAAGGCCGATCCCTTCCCGGTCAAGGGAATGGACGCGGTCGTCTTCGCCGTCGGCAACGCCAAGCAGGCCGCGCACTACTACTCCACGGCCTTCGGCATGAAGCTCGTCGCCTACTCCGGACCGGAGAACGGCAGCCGAGAGACCGCCAGCTACGTCCTCACCAACGGTGCCGCCCGTTTCGTGTTCACCTCCGTCATCAAGGTCTCGACCGACTGGGGCCGCTTCCTCGCCGACCACGTCGCCGAGCACGGTGACGGCGTCGTCGACCTGGCCATCGAGGTGCCGGACGCCCGTGCCGCGTACGCCTACGCCGTCGAGCACGGCGCCACCGGCATCACCGAGCCGTACGAGGTGAAGGACGAGAACGGCACCGTCGTCCTCGCCGCGATCGCCACCTACGGCAAGACCCGCCACACCCTCGTCGAGCGCTCCGGCTACGACGGCCCGTACCTGCCGGGCTTCGTCTCCGCGAACCCGATCGTCGAGCCGCCGGCCAAGCGCACCTTCCAGGCCATCGACCACTGCGTCGGCAACGTCGAGCTCGGCAGGATGAACGACTGGGTCGGCTTCTACAACAAGGTCATGGGCTTCACGAACATGAAGGAGTTCGTGGGCGACGACATCGCGACCGAGTACTCGGCGCTGATGTCGAAGGTCGTCGCGGACGGCACCCTCAAGGTGAAGTTCCCGATCAACGAGCCGGCGATCGCGAAGAAGAAGTCGCAGATCGACGAGTACCTGGAGTTCTACGGCGGCGCCGGCGTCCAGCACATCGCCCTGGCCACCAACGACATCGTCGCCACGGTCCGCGCGATGCGCGCGGCGGGCGTGTCCTTCCTCGACACCCCCGACTCGTACTACGACACCCTCGGCGAGTGGGCCGGCGAGACCCGCGTACCCGTCGAGACCCTGCGCGAGCTGAAGATCCTCGTCGACCGCGACGAGGACGGCTACCTGCTGCAGATCTTCACCAAGCCGGTGCAGGACCGCCCGACCGTCTTCTTCGAGATGATCGAGCGCCACGGCTCGATGGGCTTCGGCAAGGGCAACTTCAAGGCCCTGTTCGAGGCGATCGAGCGAGAGCAGGAGAAGCGCGGCAACCTCTGACGGTCGTCGCTGTGCGTGAGGGGCCCGGGGCCGCAGCCCGGGCCCCTCACGCGCGCGTACGCCCCTAGGGGGTGTCCGCAATGTCAGTTGGGGAGCCATAGCCGCAGGCAGGCGAGGGTGACCAGGGCTTTGTAGTGGCGGGCTCGTTTGTCGTAGCGG
>NZ_JBVJEH010000018.1:0-69011 GCF_055581845.1 Streptomyces sp. NPDC042346
ATTTTTGGCACGCTGTTGAGTTCTCAAGGAACGGACGCTTCCTTTGTACTCACCCTCTCGGGCTTTCCTCCGGGCTTTTCCCTTCGTTCCGAAGCTTATCAGATCTTTTCGATCCGATTTCCTCGGTGCTTTCCGGTCCCATTTCGCTTTCGCGCTGGGCCCTTCCGGCGTGGTCACTACTTTAGCTGATTTCTCTGGCGACTCATAATCGAGTCATTCGAAACGAATTTCGGGAATGCCGAAATAAGCCCCTGCTGGGGAATCATCGAGAGTAGTGGGTGGCCGCTACGGGGTGCTTGAACAAGCAGGCCCGTTTCCAGCGGCTCGGGCTACGTTAGGCGGTCGGAGGGGCCGAGTCAAGCCGACGCTTCCGGGGGGTGTGGGCCCGGTACGGGCTGACCGTCGGGTCGTCCGTGATCCAGAAACGCCAGGGGTGGGGGGCGCCGTCGCCGCCGACGCCCGTGCGCGGGCCGCTGCTGATCGCGGCCGGCGTGGGTGGCGTGCCGGTGAGCAGGGAGAGCGGGGCTTCGGGGCCGGCGCAGGTGTCCGTGCCGTTCAGGGAGAGGGCGATGTCCAGGGCCGTGGCCAGGCGGGCGGGGCCCTGGGCCAGCTCCCGGTCGTGGCGGGCCGAGCGGCGGCGGGCCCGGGCCTGATCGGCGCCGGTCAGGATCTCGCCGGCGCGCAGGAGGACTCCGCTCGCCTCGCCCTCGGGACCGCAGACCAGGTTGAGGCAGTGCCACATGCCGTAGGTGAAGTAGACGTACGCGTGCCCGGGCGGGCCGAACATGACGGCGTTGCGTGGCGTGCGGCCGCGGAAGGCGTGCGAGCCGGGGTCGATCGCGCCGGCGTACGCCTCCACCTCCGTGAGGCGCAGTTCCATCCGGCCCGCCGGGGAGGTACGGACGAGGGTGCGGCCGAGCAGGTCGGGGGCGACCTCCAGGACGGGGCGGTCGAAGAAGGCCCGCGGGAGCGGCGTACGGGAGGGGGTGTCGCTCATGGCGGCCGAGCGTAGTGGCGGCCGGCGGGGAACCGGTTACGGTCGTCGCGCGTATGTAGAGGTCAGTACCGAGAAGGAGTGGAAGTCATGGGATTCAAGAAGCTGCTCGCGAGCCTGGGTGCCGGTGGGGCCACCGTGGAGACCGTGCTCTCCGAGGAGAACGTGGTTCCGGGTGGTGTCGTCCAGGGTGAGGTGCGGATCCAGGGCGGCAGCGTCGACCAGCAGATCGAGGCGCTCTCCGTCGGCCTGCAGGCGCGCGTCGAGGTCGAGGGCGGCGACCAGGAGCACAAGCAGGACGTCGAGTTCCTCAAGGTGCGGCTGGGCGGTGCCTTCGAGGTGAAGGCCGGCGCGGTGCACGTCGTGCCGTTCGGTATCGAGGTGCCGTGGGAGACCCCGGTGACCGCCATCGCCGGTCAGCAGCTGCGTGGCATGAACATCGGTGTGGTCACCGAGCTGGAGATCGCGCGGGCCGTGGACTCCGGCGACCTGGACCCGATCAACGTGCACCCGCTGCCGGCGCAGCAGGCGATCCTGGACGCGTTCATCGGTCTGGGCTTCCGCTTCAAGAGCGCGGACATGGAGCGCGGGCACATCCGGGGGACGCGGCAGAAGCTGCCCTTCTACCAGGAGATCGAGTTCTTCGCGCCGCAGCAGTACCGCGGGCTGAACCAGGTCGAGGTCAGCTTCGTCGCCGACGACCGTGAGATGGACGTCGTCCTGGAGATGGACAAGAAGCCCGGTCTGTTCGGCGAGGGCAGCGACTCGTTCCGTGCGTTCAAGGTGGGCCTGCACGACTTCCACACGACCGACTGGGCGGCCTACCTGAACCAGTGGCTCGCCGAGGTCGGCGGCCGTCGCAACTGGCTCTAGGCTCGGCCGGGTAACCAGCGACAGGCGATACGGAGGCTCCACGTGTCCGAGGGTAAGAGGGCGCCGCTCCCTCACGATTTCCATCCGCCGGTGGCGTCGTTCACGGTGGTGAGCGACGACATCGCGCCGGGTGCGGTGCTGAAGGACGCGCAGGTGTACGCGGCGGGGAACACCTCTCCGCACCTGCGTTGGGAGGGCTTCCCCGCGGAGACGAAGAGCTTCGCCGTGACCTGCTTCGACCCGGACGCCCCGACGGGCAGCGGGTTCTGGCACTGGTCGCTGTTCGACATCCCGGTGTCGGTGACGGAGCTGCCCGTCGGTGCCGGGTCGGGGTCGTTCGAGGGGCTGCCGGCCGGGGCCGTGCACGTACGGAACGACTACGGCACGAAGGAGTTCGGCGGCGCCGCTCCCCCGCCCGGGGACCCGGCGCACCGCTACGTCTTCACCGTGTACGCGGTGGACAGCGAGAAGCTCGGTCCCGATGGCGACGTGTCGCCGGCGGCGGTCGGCTTCAATCTGCGGTTCCACACGCTGGGGCGTGCCCAGTTGATCGGTGAGTACGCGGCTCCCGCGGCGGTCTGATCGTTCGTTTGTTGTTTGCCCGCTTCTGGTCTTGGAGAGATCAGAAGCGGGCATCTTTTGTTTCGCGGGAAATTGCGTTGTCCAACCCCGGCCGGCCCGGCCATCGTTGATCCAGGCCCCACGCCCCGCTCCGGGGCGGGGCCGGCACACGGGAGGTGGGCACAATGCGGGACACGCTGGTACTCAACGCGAGCTTCGAGCCGCTGTCGACGGTCACTCTCAACCGTGCGGTGGTGCTTGTTCTTCAGGACAAGGCCGTCGTCGAGCAGGCCCATCCCGAGCTGCGGGTGCGAGGTGCCGCCGTCGATCTTCCGGTGCCGCGGGTGATCAGGCTCTGCCGGTACGTGCGGGTGCCCTTCCGAAGACACGCCCCGTGGTCGAGGCGGGGGGTGCTGGTCAGGGACCAACACCGGTGCGCGTACTGCGGGAGGAGGGCGACGACCGTCGACCATGTCGTGCCGCGGGCCCAGGGGGGCGGGGACAGCTGGCTGAATACCGTCGCTTCCTGCGCCGAGGACAACCACCGCAAGGCCGACCGGACGCCGGAGCAGGCGGGGATGCCGTTGCTGCACGAGCCGTTCGTGCCGTCGCCTGCGGACGCGATGCTGCTCGCGATGCGGGCGGGTGAGCGGTCCGAGCTGCCGGAGTGGCTGGCGAACTCGGCCGCGTAGACCTTCTCGTACGGTGTGGGCCGTCTCGTACGGTGTGAGCCCGCCTTCCCCTGTGTGGGGAGGCGGGCTCTTCCGTGGGCCGGGCTAGTTCAGCGTCAGCTGGAGGATCGCCACGATGCCGACCGCGATGATCACTCCGCGCAGGACGGACGGCGGCAGCTTGCGTCCGACCTTGGCGCCGATCTGGCCTCCGATGGTGGAGCCGACGGCGATGAGGACGACGGCGGTCCAGTCGAACTCGGCGACGAAGAGGAAGAAGACGGCGGCGACGCCGTTGACGAGGGCGCCGAGGATGTTCTTGACGGCGTTGATCCGCTGCAGGGTGTCGTGGAGCAGCAGGCCCATGAGCGAGAGGTAGAGCACTCCCTGGGCGGCGCCGAAGTACCCGCCGTACATGCTGGCGAAGCAGAGGCCGACGAGGAGGACGGGGCCGCCGTCGGGGTGGGCCACGGTGCCGGTCTGCTCGCGGCGTCGCTGCACGGCGGCGGCGATGCGGGGCTGGAGGAGGACCAGGACGAGCGCGAGGCCGATGAGGACGGGGACGATCGCGTCGAAGGCGTCGGACGGGAGCGCGAGGAGCAGGATCGCGCCGATGAGGCCGCCGAGGAGGGCCACGCTGCCGAGGCGGAGGATGCGGGCCTTCTGGCCCTTCAGTTCGCGGCGGTAGCCGATGGCCCCGCTGATGGAGCCGGGGACGAGGCCCAGGGCGTTGGAGACGTTCGCGGTGATCGGGGGGAGCCCGGTCGCGAGGAGGACCGGGAACGTGATGAGCGTTCCCGATCCGACGATGGTGTTGATGGTGCCGGCGCCGATGCCGGCGGCGAAGACCGCCAGCATTTCCCAGATGGACAACGCCATCTCCTTACATGGTCAGTGAGTCGCCTCCCCGCTCTGAGGTCGTCAGGGTCGAGGGGCTCGCACCGATCATGCACGAGACTTACGTGTACGTGTCAGTCAACGGGGGGTTCTTCTCGCCGATCGGACCGACTGTCCTTCGTGTTGAAGCCGGGAGCGCCGCCGCCGACGTTGCCGAAGGCGCCGGAGAGGCCCTTGAGGGCGTCGCCGATCTCGCTGGGCACGATCCAGAGCTTGTTGGCGTCGCCCTCGGCGATCTTCGGGAGCATCTGGAGGTACTGGTACGAGAGCAGCTTCTGGTCGGGGTCGCCCGCGTGGATGGCCTCGAAGACCGTACGGACGGCCTGCGCCTCGCCCTCGGCGCGCAGGGCGGCGGCCCTGGACTCGCCCTCGGCGCGGAGGATCGCGGACTGCTTCTCACCCTCGGCGGTGAGGATCGCGGACTGGCGGGTGCCCTCCGCGGTGAGGATCGCGGCACGCTTGTCGCGCTCGGCGCGCATCTGCTTCTCCATCGAGTCCTGGATGGAGGTCGGCGGCTCGATCGCCTTGAGCTCGACGCGGTTGACGCGGATGCCCCACTTGCCGGTGGCCTCGTCGAGGACGCCGCGCAGTGCCGCGTTGATGTCCTCGCGGGAGGTGAGGGTCCGCTCCAGGTCCATGCCGCCGATGATGTTGCGGAGGGTGGTGACGGTGAGCTGCTCGATCGCCTGGATGTAGCTGGCGACCTCGTAGGTCGCGGCCCGGGCGTCGGTCACCTGGTAGTAGATGACCGTGTCGATGTTGACGACGAGGTTGTCCTGGGTGATCACCGGCTGCGGCGGGAACGGGACGACTTGTTCGCGGAGGTCGATCCGATTACGGATCGAGTCTATGAACGGGACGACGATGTTCAGTCCGGCGTTGAGCGTGCGGGTGTAGCGGCCGAAGCGCTCCACGATCGCCGCGCTCGCCTGCGGGATGACCTGGATCGTCTTGACCAGGGCGATGAAGACGAGCACCACCAGAATGATCAGGACGATGATGACAGCTGACATCGTGTTCCCCGTGCCCTTCGCTACCGGTTGACTGCCGGATGGCTTTCGATGATCGAGTTTCCCAGACGGCGGAACGTCATGGGCGAGGTTCGGCCACATGATGTTCCGTCACATGGGGTTCGGCCACGTGTGGTTCGCTCACGTGCGGTGTGCGGTTCGGGTCACATGACGACGGCCGTCGCGCCGTCGATCTCCACGACGTCGACCTGGTCGCCCGGTTCGAAGGTCTGCTCGCTGTCGAGCGCGCGGGCGGACCAGATCTCCCCGGCGAGTTTGATACGGCCTCCGCCGCTGCTGTCGACCCGTTCCAGGACGACCGCCTGACGTCCCTTCAGGGCGTCGATGCCGCTGGCCAGCCGGGGCCGGTCGTCCCGGTGGCGGGCGGCGATCGGGCGGACCACCGCGACCAGCGCCACGGAGACGGCGGCGAAGACGATCACCTGGGGGGTGACGCCGAAGCCCAGGGCGGCGGTCACCGCCCCGGCGACCGCGCCGACGGACAGCATGCCGAACTCCGGCATCGCGGTCAGGACCAGCGGAATGCCGAGCCCCACCGCGCCGATCAACCACCAGACCCACGCGTCGATGTCCACGTGGTCATGGTAGGGCGGTGGGGTCCTTCCGGGACAGGGCGCGGGCGGCTGTGCGGGACGCCGGCGCTCCGGTCCGCTACTTCAGCGGCAGGCCCTGGGCGGTCCAGCGGTCGCCGACGCGCTCGACGACGAGCGGCAGCCCGAAGCAGAGCGAGAGGTTGCGGGAGCTGAGCTCGGTCTCCACGGGGCCGGCGGCGAGGACCTTGCCCTGGCGGATCATCAGGACGTGGGTGAAGCCGGGGGCGATCTCCTCGACGTGGTGCGTGACCATGATCATGGAGGGCGCGTACGGGTCGCGGGCGAGGCGGCCGAGGCGGCGGACGAGGTCCTCGCGGCCGCCGAGGTCGAGGCCGGCGGCGGGCTCGTCGAGGAGGAGGAGCTCGGGGTCGGTCATCATCGCGCGGGCGATCAGGGTGCGCTTGCGCTCGCCCTCGGAGAGGGTGCCGAACTTGCGGTCCAGGTAGTCGTTCATGCCGAGGCGGTCGAGGAAGGCCTTCGCGCGCTCCTCGTCGACCGGGTCGTAGTCCTCGTGCCAGGTGGCCGTCATGCCGTACGCGGCGGTGAGGACGGTCTGGAGGACGGTCTGGCCCTTGGGCAGCTTCTCCGCCATGGCGATGCCGGCCATGCCGATGCGGGGGCGGAGTTCGAAGACGTCGGTGCCGACGCCGCCGAGCCGCTCGCCGAGGATCGTGGCGGTGCCCTTGGTGGGGAAGAGGTAGCTGGAGGCGATGTTCAGGAGGGTGGTCTTGCCGGCGCCGTTGGGTCCGAGGATCACCCAGCGCTCGCCCTCCTTGACCGACCAGGAGACCTCGTCCACCAGAGCCCGTCCGCCGCGGACCACGGATACGTCCACCAGCTCCAGTACATCGCTCATGAGCGCGTTGTCTCCCCTTGCGGTCGAGTCGTGTCGTCGCCTTGCGCCGATGGGCGCGGCGTCCAGGGGAAAACCTACGTTATCGACGGAGCGGGCCGGTCCCTAGGGCTTCCTTTGAGTCCTTAGTCTGGGGGGATGCTTTCGGAACCACGCTCAGGACGCCTGGCCGCCTGGGGCAATGCCCTGCTGGCCGGGGCGGTGTCGCCGGACGACGCGGCGCTGGCCATTGTCGGGGAGGACGCGGTGCACCGCGTGGAAGGGCTGCCGGGTGAGGCGGCGCCGGTGGGGCTGACGCTGGCGCTGGGCCGGCTGCGGCGGCTGGGGGTGACCGGGTGGCGGGTGGCGCTGCCGGCGCCGGGGCATCCGCTGGGGCTGAGCGGGCCGCCGGATTTCAACGCGCGCGCCCTGGAGGCCGAGGAAGCCGTGGTGGGCTTCGGCGCGCCGTACGGTCTCGTGCCGGAGGTCACGGAGGCGGGGCCGACGGGCGACGTGCACGTGGAGGTCGTCTGGCGCTGTCTCTCGGTGCGGGAGGCTCCGCCGGCGGACGTTCCGTCGCTCGGTGAGGCGGAGCGGGAGCTCGCGGAGGCGCTGCGGGACGCGACGGCGGTGCTGACGCGGCTGGACGTGGCGGCCTCGGGCCCCGCGGCGGACGTGGCGCGCGCGGCGTACCGGGCGCGGGCGGAGGTGGGCCGGGAGGTCCTGGCCCCGGGCTACCCGCCGCGGGCGGTGCGGGTCCTGGAGCTGGCCCAGCGGATCGGACTGCTGGTGGACCTGGCGTACGACCACGGGCACGGGGGTGCGGTCAGCGCCTCGGAAATGGCGGCGCGGGGGGAGGCGCTGCGGCCGGTGGAGCGGGTGGCCCGGCGGGCGCAGGTCGCCGCGTACAACGCGTATGTCGAGGAACGGGAGCGCGAGCGGGGGTTCTGAGCCGAGGGGCTCGCCGTCGACCCGACGGTCGGAGGCCACCGCGGCGGGCCGAGGCCCGGGAGGCCCGCAGGGGCCGAGTGGTGTCAGGGGCGCGTGTGGGAGATGCGGCCGGAAAAAGGGGCCGGCCCCCGGGGGATCGTCCGGGGGCCGGTGGTTCTGGGGTGGCTCAGCCGTTGAGGGCGTGGTTGCCGAAGGCCGGGTTGAGCAGGCCGATCACGTTGACCGTGTTGCCGGAGACGTTCACGGGGACGTGGACCGGGACCTGCACCAGGTTGCCGGACGCGACGCCCGGCGAGTTGAGGGCCTTGCCGTCGGCCTCGGCGCCGTGGGCGGAGGCGACACCCGCACCGGCGGCGATGATGCCACCGGCGACCATGGTGACGGCAGCGGCCTTCTTGAGGTTCTTCACTTGGTACATCCTCCTGGTCATCGCTGCGGCCGGTCCGCCGCAGCACGTCATGGAGAACGCCGCCGCCCCCGCCGGGTTGCGCCGAACGGGGGATATACACCCGACGGTATGAAGGACTGAACGGTCGTGCGCCCCGGCGCGCAAGGCGCTCGTTCAGGGGCGCGTCACTCCGTGAGGCCGTTGCGGACCGCCCAGAGGGCGGCCTGGGTGCGGTCCGCGAGGTCGAGCTTCATGAGGATGTTCGAGACGTGCGTCTTGACCGTCTTCTCGGAGAGGACGAGCGCGCGGGCGATCTCGCGGTTGGAGCGGCCGTCCGCGATCAGGCCGAGGACCTCGCGCTCGCGCTCCGTGAGGGTCGAGCCCCGTCCCGTACCCCCCGGGGAGTCCTCCTGGCTGAGGAGCGCGCCGGCGACCTCGGGCTGGAGCAGGACGTGGCCCGCGTGGACGGAGCGGATGGCGCCGGCCAGGGCTTCGGGGTCGATGTCCTTGTAGACGTATCCGGAGGCGCCGGCGCGGAGCGCGGGGACGACCGTGCGCTGTTCGGTGAAGCTCGTGACGATCAGGACCCTGGCCGGGTTGGCCAGCTCGCGGAGCCGCTTCAGCGCCTCGATGCCGTCGGTGCCGGGCATCTTCACGTCCATGAGGACCACGTCGGGGCGGAGCTCCTCGGCACGGGCGACTCCTTCGGCGCCGTCGGAGGCCTCCCCCACCACTTCTATGTCGTCCTGCACCTCGAGGAAGGTGCGCAGGCCTCGGCGGACGACCTGGTGGTCGTCGACCAGCAGGACACGGATCGGCTTGTCAGCCACCGGGAACCTCCATCTCGATCGTGGTGCCCTCGCCGGGGGCCGAGGTCACGGTGAGTGCGCCGCCGACGCCGCCCGCCCGGTCCCGCATGGAGACCAGGCCGAGGTGGCGGCCGGCGCTGCGGACCGTCCGCGGGTCGAAGCCCTTGCCGTCGTCGGTGACGGTGAGCCGCGCGCCCTGGCCGCTGCGGGCGAGGGTGACGGTGACGAGCTCCGCCTCGGCGTGGCGCAGGGCGTTGTGCAGGGCTTCCTGGGCGACGCGGAGGACGGCCTCCTCCTGGGCTGCGGGCAGGGCCCGTACGCCCGGGCTCTCGAAGGTGACCCGGGCGGTGTGGGCGCGGTCCATGACCTGGATCTGGGTGCGGAGGGTGTGGACGAGGCCGTCCTCGTCGAGCGCGGCGGGGCGCAGCTCGACGACGGCGGCGCGCAGCTCGTCCGCCGCCTCGGCGGCGAGGACGGCGACCTGGTGGAGCTCGTCCTTGGCCCGGGCGGGGTCGCGGTCGACGAGGGCGGCCGCGGCCTGGGCCGTGAGCCGGAGCGAGAAGAGCTTCTGGCTGACGGCGTCGTGGAGCTCGTGGGCCAGGCGGGAGCGCTCCTCGGCGATGGTGAGCTCGCGGCTGCGCTCGTACAGCCGGGCGTTGGTGAGGGCGATGGCCGCGTGCTGGGCGAGGATCGAGAGCAGTTCCTCGTCCTCCGCGGTGAAGCCGCAGCTGCCGGTCTCCTTCGGGCAGCGCTTGTTCGCGAGGAAGAGGGCGCCGAGGATCTCGTCGCCGTCCCTGACGGGGAGGCCGAGGAAGTCGGACATCTCGGGGTGGGCGTCCGGCCAGCCCTCGAAGCGGGGGTCCTTGCGGACGTCCCCGAGCCGCTCGGGTTCGGCCTTGTGGAGCATCGCGGCGAGGATGCCGTGCTGGCGTGGCAGGGGGCCGATCGCCTTCCACTGCTCGTCGCTGACGCCGTCGACCACGAACTGGGCGAAGCCGCCGTGGTCGTCCGGGACGCCCAGGGCCGCGTACTCGGCGTCGAGGAGCTCGCGGGCGGAGGCGACGATCGTCTTGAGGACGTCGCGGACCTCCAGACGGCGGCTCATCGCGAGGAGTGCGGTGCTCACGGCGGCGAGGCCGGAGCTCGGTCGATGGCTCATGCGTTCACCGTACCGGCGGGGTGTGACCGTGCGTATCCGCCCGGGGACGGCGGAGGAGGGGGACCCGGGACCTAGGTCCACGTGCCCCTGTCGGGGCCGACGGGCTCGGTGTCGGCGGCGGCGGGGACGCGGGGCGGGAGCCGGTGGGGCGGATGGGGCGCGGGTCCGGTGGGGCGGATGGGGCGTGGGCGGGTGGGGCGGATGGGGCGTGGGCGGGTGGGGCGGATGGGGCGTGGGCGGGTGGGGCGGATGGGGCGTGGGCGGGTGGGGTGCGGGGCGCCTTCGGGAGGAGGGCGGTGGGGTGTTGGGCGCCTTCGGGAGGAGGGCGGTGGCGTCCTTCTCCTCCCTCCGGAGGACCTGCCTCACCGTGTGCATTGCGTCCGCAACGCGCGGTGAGTTTGTTACGTGCCCGATGTGAGCCCGCGCATAGGACCCACATCACTTACGAAGGCCGCTAGTGGACGCCAGGAGGCCTGATAGAGGCGGAGGAACCTGGCCACAACGGGCGTTCCGTGGCCCGTGCACGGGACCCTGATCCACTACCCGGGATCGTACGTCACACCTTTGCCACGCGATTTTGCTGCCGCTAAGAATTGCCCTCGTCGCCGCCGAGCAGGCGCAGCGCCGCCCCGGCGAGCGACAACCCCTGCGATTCGAAGAGGTAGTCCTGATGTCTGCGAACACTCCTGGCCACAGTCGTGGTCTGAAGAAGACCCACAAGGCCACGATCGCCGGCGTCGCCGCTCTGAGCGCCGCAGCACTGACCCTCTCCCTCGTGCAGGGCAACGGCGGCTCCACCGAGACCGAGCCCCAGGCCCTCTCCGGTACGCAGCAGGTCGCGTGGTCGTACGACGCCGCCAGCCCGCAGGCGAAGGCGCTGGCCGCCAGCGTCACCGAGCAGCACACCACTGTCGGCCTGAAGGCCAAGCAGGAGGCCGACGCCAAGGCGAAGGCCGCGGCGAAGGCGAAGGCCGCCGCGAAGGCCAAGGCCGACGCCAAGGCGAAGGCGGACGCCCGAGCCAAGGCCGCCGCGAAGGCGAAGGCCGAGGCCAAGGCGAAGGCGGCCGCGAAGAAGCGCGCCGCGGAGAAGGCGGCCGCGAGCCGTTCCGTCGCCCGTACCCCGGTCTACGCGAACAACCTCGACGGCTGGATCCGCGAGGCGCTGTCCATCATGGACAAGCACAACATCCCGGGCAGCTACAACGGCCTGCACAAGAACATCATGCGCGAGTCCAGCGGCAACCCGCGGGCGATCAACAACTGGGACATCAACGCCATCAACGGCATCCCGTCGAAGGGTCTGCTCCAGGTCATCTACCCGACCTTCAAGACCTACCACGTGCCCGGCACCGCGTTCGACCAGTACGACCCGGTCGCCAACATCGTCGCCGCCGCCAACTACGCGGCCGACCGCTACGGCTCGATCGACAACGTCAACAGCGCCTACTGATCCCCGCTTCTCCGCGGATTCTCCTGGCGTACGCCGAAGGGCGGCACCCCCTGTGCGGGGTGCCGCCCTCGGGCGTACTGCCTACGGGGTCACTTGCGCATGACCTCGGGCTCGTGGCGGCGCAGCAGCCGCGCCACGACGACGCAGCAGACGGCGGCCATGAGCAGCTGGACGCCGAGGTCGAAGCCCCACTGGCCGGCCGTGTGCTCCCACAGGGAGTCGGTGTCCGTGGGGTTCTTCGGGTCCCACGGCGGCATGAGGCGGGCCAGGTCGAGGGTGGTGCCGGCGCCGGCGATGCCCCAGCGCGAGGGCATCAGCCAGGCGAACTGCTCCAGGCCGGGCGAGCCGTACACCTGGAAGAGGATGCCGGTGAACACGACCTGGATGATCGCGAACATGACGAGCAGCGGCATGGTCTTCTCGGCGGTCTTCACGAGCGCGGAGATGACCAGGCCGAACATCATCGAGGTGAGGCCGAGGGCGATCACCTGGATGCACAGCTCGACGGCCGGGGGCATGAGGAGGCCCTCGGCGGGCAGCGCGCGGGTGGAGAAGCCGATGCCGCAGATGATGACGCCCTGGAAGGCCGTGATCAGGCCGAGGACGATCACCTTGGACATCAGGTACGCGGAGCGGGAGAGGCCGGTGGCGCGCTCCCTCTCGTAGATGACCCGCTCCTTGATCAGTTCGCGGACCGAGTTGGCCGCGCCGCTGAAGCACATGCCGACCATGAGGATCAGCATGATCGTTCCCGCGTCGCCGTTGAAGCGGGACGGTGCCGTCGGCGAGCCGAGGCCGAAGTCCGCCGGGATGACGACCGAGACCGCGCCGAGGACGGCCGGCAGGATCACCATCAGGCCAAGGAAGCCCTTGTCGGAGGCGATCACCGAGACGTAGCGGCGGATCAGCGTCCACAGCTGCGAGCCCCAGCCCTGCGGCTTCGGCGGGCGGGCCATCGCCTGCTGCGGCATCTGGACGGGCTGCGCGGCGACGGCGTCGATGTCCGCGGCGTACATCTGGTAGTGCTGGGAGCCCTTCCAGCGGCCCGCCCAGTCGTAGTCGCGGTAGTTCTCGAAGGCGGAGAAGACGTCGGCCCAGGTGGAGTAGCCGAAGAAGTTCAGCGCCTCCTCCGGCGGGCCGAAGTACGCCACGGAACCGCCGGGCGCCATGACGAGGAGCTTGTCGCAGAGACCCAGCTCGGCCACCGAGTGGGTGACGACGAGGACCGTGCGGCCGTCGTCGGCGAGGCCGCGCAGCAGCTGCATGACGTCGCGGTCCATGCCCGGGTCGAGGCCGGAGGTCGGCTCGTCCAGGAAGATCAGCGACGGCTTGGTGAGGAGCTCCAGGGCGACGGAGACGCGCTTGCGCTGGCCGCCGGAGAGGGAGGTGACCTTCTTCTCCCGGTGGATGTCGAGCTTGAGCTCGCGCAGCACCTCGTCGATACGGGCCTCGCGCTCGGCCGCGGCGGTGTCGCCGGGGAAGCGGAGCTTGGCCGCGTAGCGGAGCGCCTTCTGGACGGTCAGCTCCTTGTGCAGGATGTCGTCCTGCGGGACCAGACCGATGCGCTGGCGCAGCTCGGCGAACTGCTTGTAGAGGCTCCGGTTGTCGTAGAGGACGTCGCCCTCGTTGGCCGGGCGGTAGCCGGTCAGCGCCTTGAGCAGCGTGGACTTTCCGGAGCCGGACGGGCCGATGACACCGATCAGCGACTTCTCCGGGACGCCGAAGGAGACGTCCTGGAGGATCTTCTTGCCGCCGTCGACCTCCACCGTGAGGTGGCGGGCCGAGAAGGAGACGGAGCCGGTGTCGACGAACTCTTCCAGCTGGCCGCCGACGATGCGGAACGTCGAGTGGCCGACGCCGACGATGTCCTGCGGGCCGAGGACGGCCGAGCCGCCCTTGGGGATCGGCTGACCGTTGACGTACGTGCCGTTGTGCGAGCCGAGGTCACGGATCTCGAAGCGGCCGTCGGGCGTCGCGTGGAAGTCGGCGTGGTGCCGCGAGACCTGGAGGTCGGAGACGACCAGCTCGTTCTCGAGGGCACGGCCGATGCGCATGACGTGGCCGAGGTTCAGCTGATGGAACGTGGTGGGGCTGCGGTCGGCGTAGGCCGACGACGCCCCCGCGGCGGCGCCGGGCCCCTGGTGACCGTGGTGGGGGCCCTGGGGGCCGCCCTGCTGGTGCGGGACCTGCGGCTGTGCGTGCTGCTGCTGGGCCTGCTGCTGCCAGCCCTGCTGCGCCGGGGCCTGCTGCTGCGGCGGCGGGGCCTGGTGCGTCGCCCAGTCGGCCTGGGCGGCGGCCTGCGCCGGGCCGGCCTGGTGGGCGGCGGGCTGGGCCACCGGTGCCTGGGCCTGGGCCGGCGGCTGGTGGGCCTGGTGCGCGGCCTGGGCTCCGGCGGCGAGATTCAGCCGGGGTCCGTCGGTCGCGTTGCCGAGGTGAACGGCCGATCCCGGGCCGATCTCCATCTGGTGGATCCGCTGCCCCTGGACGAACGTGCCGTTCGTGGAGCCGTGGTCCTCGATGACCCAACTCCGGCCGCCCCAGCTGACGGTGGCGTGCCGCCACGAGACCCGGGCGTCGTCGATGACCAGGTCGCCCTGCGGATCGCGACCCAAGGTGTACGACCTGGACGGATCGAGAGTCCAGGTCCTTCCATTCAATTCCAGTACGAGTTCTGGCACTCCATGCCCCACTACTTGTCCCCCGATGTACCCCCGAGGTCGGGAGTCTAGGGATGGCGAACATCGGGGGGAACTATTTCAGGCCCGGTCCCCTCTCCGAAAGTCGGGCCGTGTGAGGAGCCGCGCGGGGCAAGTCCACGACCACTCGGGTGTCCGCTGGGCGGGACGGGGGGTCAGGTGGCACGAGGTGCCCGATACGGTGGAACCACCATGAGCGCATCGCAGACCTCAGACGTTCCCACCCTTCTCGTCAAGATCTTCGGCAAGGACCGTCCCGGGATCACCGCCGGACTCTTCGACACCCTCGCCGCCTACTCCGTCGACGTCGTGGACATCGAGCAGGTCGTCTCCCGCGGCCGTCTCGTCCTGTGCGCGCTCGTCACCGAGCCCACCGTCGCCTCGCAGGGCGAGCTGCGGGCGACCGTCCACAGCTGGGCCGAGTCCCTGAAGCTCCAGGCCGAGATCATCTCGGGTACGGGTGACAACCGGCCGCGCGGCGAGGGACGCTCGCACGTCACCGTGCTCGGCAACCCGCTCACCGCGGAGCAGACGGCGGCCATAGCGGCCAGGATCGCGGAGGCCGGTGGCAACATCGACCGTGTCTTCCGCCTCGCGAAGTACCCGGTGACGGCCGTGGAGTTCGCCGTCTCGGGCTGCGAGACCGAGCCGCTGCGGACGGCGCTGGCGACCGAGGCCCACACCATCGGCGTGGACGTGGCCGTGGTCTCCGCCGGGCTGCACCGGCGGGCCCAGCGGCTCGTCGTCATGGACGTCGACTCGACCCTGATCCAGGACGAGGTCATCGAGCTCTTCGCGGCGCACGCGGGGTGCGAGGACAAGGTCGCCGAGGTGACGGCGGCCGCGATGCGCGGCGAGCTGGACTTCGAGCAGTCGCTGCACGCGCGGGTGGAGCTGCTCGCCGGGCTGGACGCCTCGGTGGTCGACAAGGTCCGCGCGGAGGTGCGGCTGACGCCGGGGGCCCGGACCCTGATCCGTACGCTCAAGCGGCTCGGCTACCAGGTGGGCGTCGTGTCCGGCGGGTTCACGCAGGTCACCGACGATCTGAAGGAGCGGCTCGGGCTCGACTTCGCCTCGGCCAACACCCTGGAGATCGTGGACGGCAAGCTCACCGGGCGGGTGACCGGCGAGATCGTGGACCGTGCGGGCAAGGCGCGGCTGCTGCGCCGGTTCGCCACGGAGGCGGGTGTGCCGCTGGCGCAGACCGTGGCCATCGGCGACGGGGCCAACGACCTGGACATGCTGAACGCGGCGGGGCTCGGGGTGGCGTTCAACGCCAAGCCGGTGGTGCGCCGGGCCGCCGACACGGCGGTGAACGTGCCGTTCCTGGACACCGTGCTCTATCTGCTCGGGATCACGCGCGAGGAGGTCGAGGCCGCCGACGGCGGCGAGGACCTGCTGCACTAGGGGGTGTCTTGTCGATCAGGCCGGATCAGGGAGCGGCGTCTGGTGCCGTGGATCGCAAGGCGGAGGAGGGAGTCAACGCGGAGCGTTGGCGACCGACGACAACGCGGCGAGGCGCGGTGCCAGACGCCGCGAGCCCGGCCTGATCGGCAAGACACCCCCTAGGGCCTGTCCGACCCTGTACCGCCGCCGGGCAGGCCCTGGCCGCCGGTACGCCCGTACGGGAGAGGGCCCGGTCGTCTTCGGACGGCCGGGCCCTCTCGCGTACGGGGCGGGGTACCGCTCGTCAGGCGTGCGGGGTCCAGAAGTCCACGAGCCGTGCGGCGCCGTGCTCCAGCGACTTCCAGGTGCCGTTGAAGGTGAGGACGGCGTAGGCGGAGGTCGGGAAGCCGCTGCGGGTCATACGGGGCAGCGTGTCTCCGTCGGACTCGCCCGCGAGGGCGTCGGCGAGGGCGTGCATCCCGGGGTTGTGGCCGACGACGAGGAGGTCGTCGACGTCCTCCGAGGTCTCGTTGAGCAGGGCGATGAGCTCGCCGAGCGAGGCCTCGTACAGCCGGTCCTCGTACACGGTCCTGGGGCGCTCCGGCAGTTCGTGCACGGCCAGCTTCCAGGTCTCCCTGGTTCTGACGGCGGTCGAACAGAGGGCCAGGTCGAAGCCGATGCCGGTCCCGGCGAGCCTGCGGCCCACGACGGGGGCGTCCGCGCGGCCTCGCTCGGCGAGGGGCCTCTCGTGGTCGGACTCGTCGCTCCAGTCCGCCTTCGCGTGGCGGAGCAGCACGATCCTGCGGGGTGTATCGACGCTCATGGTCAACAGCTTCGCACGGAACGGCTTTCGGTGACTCAGAGAGCGAGCGTTTGCTGGAGGTGCTCCAGGACCCGGCCGACCCCCAGGTCACCACTGGTCGCGGGGGTACCTCCCGGCCCCGCTATGAGCAGCAGCAGGACGCCGAACGCGGCCACGGGGAGGGCGAGCGCCCACCAGGGCAGCCGGGTGTCGACGCCGGTCGGCAGGGGCCGGGTGCTGGTGTCCGTACGGGCCGACATGGCCGCCTCCGAGGGGTGGGAGATCCTTTGGCCGCCGTCTCCGGCGGGTTGTCTCCAACGTACGGATCGGGCGCCCGTCGGCCCATCAGGTGATCCACCCACTTCACCCTGACACTCACCCCCTAGGGGATGCGGGGGTTGTCCCCACCCCCGGGGGTCACGGTGAGGCGAGGGAGGCGATCACGGCGATGACCACCGTGATGCCGAGCATCGCGCCGAGCACGATGAGCAGCTTCTTCTGGCCGTTCTGGGGATTGGGTTCGAGGACTGGCATGGGACCAGTCTCGCATCTCAGCATTCGTCCTCGACCGTCCGGTCCCTCCCGGCGAGGGTGCCCACGATCATCTGCGGCACCATCAGGCCGCCCATGAGCGCGATGGGCAGTCCCCAGCCGCCGCTGTGCTGGTAGAGCACGCCGACGAGGAGGGGGCCGGGGATGGAGATGAGGTAGCCGACGCTCTGTGCGAAGGCGGAGAGGCGGACGACGCCGGCGCCGGTCCGCGAGCGCATTCCGATCATGGTGAGGGCGAGCGGGAAGGCGCAGTTGGAGACGCCGAGCAGGACGGCCCAGACCCAGGCTCCGGCGGCCGGGGCGAAGAAGAGGCCGGTGTAGCCGCCGAGGCCGCACAGGGCGAGGGCGACGACGATCGGTCCCTGGTTCTTCATCCGGGTCGCGAGCCGGGGGATGACGAAGGCGAGCGGGACGCCCATGACCATGGTGACGGCGAGGAGGACGCCCGCGGTGGAGGCGGGGACGCCGGCGTCGCGGAAGATCTGCGGCATCCAGCCCATGGTGATGTAGGCGCCGGTGGCCTGGAGGCCGAAGAAGCAGCCGAGGGCCCAGGCGGTGCGGCTGCGGGTGATGCGCGGGGCGGCGGTGGTGGTGTCCGCGGGGGCGGCGGTCGCGGTCGCCTTCTCCGTACGGCCGCGGGCGCCGCGGTCACGGTCGCCGCGGTCGCGGTCACGGTCGCGGAGCAGCGGGATCCAGGGCAGGACGGCGAGCGAGGCGAGGACGGCCCAGATGCCGAGGCCGAGGCGCCAGTCCCCGCCGAGGGCGTCGGTCATCGGGACGGTCGCCGCCGCGGCGACGGAGGTGCCGAGGGCGAGCGCCATGGAGTACAGGCCGGTCATGGTGCCGACGCGGTCGGGGAAGTACCGCTTGACGATCACGGGCATCAGGACGTTGCTGACGGCTATGCCCATGAGGGCGAGGGCGCTGGCGGCGAGGAAGCCGACCGTGCCGGAGGCGAAGGGGCGGACGACGAGGCCGGTGAAGATCGCGGCCATGCCCGCGCAGACGACGGCGGCGGGGCCGAAGCGGCGGGCGAGGCGCGGGGCGGTGATGCCGAAGACCGCGAAGCAGAGCGGGGGGACGGAGGTGAGGACGCCGGCGACGCTGCCGCTCATGTGGAGGCCTTCGCTGACCTCTTCGAGGAGCGCGCCGAGGCTGGTGATGGCGGGGCGCAGGTTGAACGCGGCGAGGACGAGGCCGACGGTGACGAGCCCGAGGGTCCAGCGCTGCGCCCGGCCGGGTGCGGGAGAATCGCCGGCGGCGACGGCCGCTCGGGCGGTGATCCCGACCGGTCGTACGGCGGGTTCGAGGGTCTTCGGTTCGTCAGCCATGAGGCCATCATAGAATCATGGGATGATTGGTTGTCCAATCTCGAACGAAGGGGACGGTACTCCATGGCCCTCGGCCACCCGCGGCGCGCAGGACTCTCCGATCAGGTGATCGCCGAGCTGCGGAACCAGATCACCTCCGGCGAATGGCCGGTGGGTTCGCGCATCCCGACCGAGCCCGAGCTGGTCGAGCAGCTGGGCGTGGCCCGCAACACCGTGCGCGAGGCCGTCCGGGCGCTGGCGCACAACGGGCTGCTCGACATCCGCCAGGGCTCGGGGACGTACGTCATCGCCACCAGCGAGCTGGCCGGGGTCATGCACCGGCGCTTCGCCGGCTCCGACCCCCGGCACGTCGCGGAGCTGCGCTCGACCCTGGAGTCCGCCGCCGCCCGCTTCGCCGCGGAGCGGCGCACGGAGCGGGACCTGAAGCAGCTCGACGCTCTGCTCGTACGCCGCGAGGAGGCCTGGGAGTCGGGTGACGCGGAGCGGTTCGTGACGGTCGACGCGGCCTTCCACCACGCGGTCGTCGCCGCCTCGGGCAACGACGTGCTGACGGAGCTCTACGCGGACCTGGGCGATCTCCTGCGGGACTGGCTGCGCGACGACGTGGGTCGGGAGCTGCGGCCGGAGAACCACATGGACCACGCGCGGCTGGTGGACGCGATCCGCGAGGGCGACGCCGAGCGGGCCGGGACGGAGGCCGCCGGCTACCCCTTCATGTGCCTCAAGAGCCCGGCGCCGGAGCCGGAGCCGGAGCCGGAGGCCGCACCGACGGCGGGGACGGCGCCTGCGCGGGGGCCGGTTCCGCCGGCTCGTGCGTGACCCAGGCGGATGCGACCTCCTTCCAGCAGCGGCCGGTGACCCGGGCGTAGTCCGCGGGGCCGACCTCCACGGGGGCGCTGTCGGTGTCGATGTCCCACCAGCGGTCGCACTCGACGTGGAGCCGGACGCGGTCGGTGCCGGGGTACGGGTTCTGGCAGTAGGCGGTGACGCGGGAGCCCTGGACGACGGTGCGGCAGGACGCCCCGAAGTTCTCCGGCTCCTCGGCCGCCGGGGCGGCGGCGGGGAGCTCCTCGGCCGGGGCGGGAGCGGCGTTCACCTCGGCGGCGACGGCGACCCCGGTGAGCAGAACGGCGACCGAGGCGAACGCGCCCAACCCGTGACGTATCGCGCGCATGCCCGTACCTCCTCCCCGTCAGCAGCAGAACATCACGCTCCGCCCCAGTCTGGGGTGATTCGCGCGACTTTTCGAGTCGAGGAGCTGTCGACGAGCTGTCGAGGACCTTCCAGACAGACGGAGAGGGCCCGCGCACCCTCCCCACCAGGGGAGACGCGCGGGCCCTCGGCCGTGCTGCGGGCGCTTACGCGCCGATCGCGTGCAGACCGCCGTCGACGTGGACGATCTCGCCCGTCGTCTTCGGGAACCAGTCGGAGAGCAGCGCCACGACGCCCTTGCCGGCCGGCTCCGGGTCGGCGAGGTTCCACTCCAGCGGGGAACGGCTGTCCCAGACCGCCGCGAGCTCGCTGAAGCCCGGGATGGACTTCGCGGCCATCGAACCGATCGGGCCCGCCGAGATCAGGTTGCAGCGGATGTTCCGCTTGCCCAGGTCGCGGGCCATGTAGCGGCTGGTGGCCTCAAGGGCGGCCTTGGCCGGGCCCATCCAGTCGTACTGCGGCCAGGCGAACTGCGCGTCGAAGGTGAGGCCGACGACCGAGCCGCCCTCCGTCATCAGCGGCAGCAGCGACGTCGTCAGCGACTTCAGGGAAAAGGCGGAGACGTGCATGGCCGTGGCGACGGACTCGAACGGCGTGTTCAGGAAGTTGCCGCCGAGGGCGTCCTGCGGGGCGAAGCCGATGGAGTGGACGATGCCGTCGAGACGGTCGCCCAGCTGCTCACGGACCTGGCCCTCCAGGCGCGCGAGGTGCTCGTCGTTGGAGACGTCGAGCTCCAGGACCTTCACGTTCTCGGGCTTGGGGAGCTTCTTGGCGATGCGCTCGGTCAGCGACGGCCGAGGCCAGGCGGTGAGGATGATCTCCGCGCCCTGCTCCTGGGCCAGCTTCGCGGTGTGGAAGGCGATGGAGGACTCCATCAGCACACCCGTGATCAGGATGCGCTTGCCCTCGAGAATTCCGCTCATGTGATCAGTGACCCATGCCCAATCCGCCGTCAACCGGGATGACGGCTCCAGTGATGTACGAGGCGTCGTCGGAGGCGAGGAACTTCACCGCGGCGGCGATCTCCTCCGGCTGCGCGTAACGGCCCAGCGGCACCTGGGACACGATGCCCGCGCGCTGCTCGTCGGTGAGGACCGCGGTCATGTCGGTGTCGACGAAACCAGGGGCGACGACGTTGAACGTGATGTTGCGCGAGCCGAGCTCACGCGCGAGGGAGCGGGCGAAACCGACCAGGCCGGCCTTGGAGGCGGCGTAGTTGGCCTGGCCCGCGGAGCCCAGCAGACCGACGACCGAGGAGATGAGGACGACGCGGCCCTTCTTGGCCCGCAGCATCCCCCGGTTGGCGCGCTTGACGACCCGGAAGGTGCCGGTCAGGTTGGTGTCGACGACGGACGTGAAGTCCTCCTCCGACATGCGCATGAGGAGCTGGTCCTTCGTCACGCCGGCGTTGGCCACGAGGACCTCGACCGGACCGTGCTTCTCCTCGATCTCCTTGTACGCCTGCTCCACCTGCTCCGTGTCGGTGATGTCGCACTTGACGGGCAGGCAGCCGAGTTCGACCAGGGCGGCCGGCGGCTCGCCGGAGCGGTACGTGATCGCGACCTTGTCGCCGGCCTCGGCGAACGCGCGGGCGATGGCGAGGCCGATGCCCCGGTTTCCTCCGGTGACGAGAACCGAGCGGCTCAACGGATCACCCTTTCGATAGCGGTCTGGTAGCCGAAAACCTATCGGTATCGCCCCCGACATGAGGAATCGACCTCCGACAGTGGCATCGGGGCGTCACTGTCGGATCCCTACAGCTCGGGGACGGTGCGGGTCCGCCCGGGAGCCCCCGGCGCGCGGCCCGCGGAGCCCCTCTAATGGGCCCACCCGGCCGCCCTTCCCATGATTGACTTCCGGGACAGCTGAACCACCGTCTCCACCCCAGACTTCCGATCACCGAGAGCGAGGCCGCTCGTGGTCCATCAGATCGACCCTACGTTCGTCGCGTTGCCCCTGCGGGCGCTCGCCGACGCGGCGCTCGCCCGGGCGCGCGCGCTCGGCGCCGAGCACGCGGACTTCCGCCTGGAGCGGGTGCGCAGCGCCTCGTGGCGGCTGCGCGACGCCAAACCGTCCGGTTCCTCGGACACCACCGACCTCGGCTACGCGGTGCGGGTGGTGCACGGCGGGGCCTGGGGTTTCGCCTCCGGGGTCGACCTGACCATGGACGGTGCCGCGAAGGTCGCCTCGCAGGCGGTCGCCATGGCCAAGCTGTCGGCGAAGGTGATCGCGGCGGCGGGTTCGGACGAGCGCGTGGAGCTGGCCGAGGAGCCGGTGCACGCCGAGCGCACCTGGGTCTCCTCGTACGAGATCGACCCGTTCTCCGTCCCCGCCGAGGAGAAGAGCGCGCTGCTCGCCGACTGGAGCGCGCGACTCCTGCGGGCGGACGGCGTGGCGCACGTCGACGCGTCGCTGCTCACCGTCCACGAGAACAAGTTCTACGCGGACACGGCCGGCACGGTCACCACCCAGCAGCGCGTCCGGCTGCACCCGCAGCTCACGGCGGTCGCCGTCGACGACACGACCGGCGAGTTCGACTCGATGCGGACGATCGCGCCGCCGGCCGGGCGGGGCTGGGAGTACCTGACGGGCACCGGCTGGGACTGGGACAAGGAGCTCGACGAGATCCCGGGGCTGCTCGCCGAGAAGATGCGGGCGCCGAGCGTCGAGGCGGGCCGGTACGACCTCGTCGTGGACCCGTCGAACCTGTGGCTGACCATCCACGAGTCCATCGGCCACGCCACCGAGCTGGACCGGGCCCTCGGCTACGAGGCGGCCTACGCGGGCACCTCCTTCGCCACCTTCGACCAGCTGGGCAAGCTGGCGTACGGCTCGTCGATCATGAACGTGACGGGTGACAGGACCGCCGAGCACGGCCTGGCGACCATCGGGTACGACGACGAGGGCGTCGAGGCGCAGAGCTGGGACCTGGTCAAGGACGGCACGCTCGTCGGCTACCAGCTGGACCGGCGGATCGCGAAGCTCACGGACCTCGGCCGCTCGAACGGCTGCGCCTTCGCGGACTCCCCCGCGCACGTGCCGGTGCAGCGGATGGCGAACGTCTCGCTCCAGCCGGACCCGGGCGGCCTGTCGACCGAGGACCTGATCGGCGGGGTCGAGCGCGGCATCTACGTGGTCGGCGACCGGTCGTGGTCGATCGACATGCAGCGCTACAACTTCCAGTTCACCGGTCAGCGCTTCTTCCGCATCGAGAACGGCCGGCTCGCCGGGCAGCTGCGGGACGTGGCGTACCAGGCGACGACGACGGACTTCTGGGGCTCGATGGAGCAGGTCGGCGGCCCGCAGACGTACGTGCTCGGCGGCGCGTTCAACTGCGGCAAGGCCCAGCCGGGCCAGGTCGCCGCGGTCTCCCACGGCTGCCCCTCCGCCCTCTTCCGGGGCGTCAACATTCTGAACACGACGCAGGAGGCCGGTCGATGAGCGCGCGCCACCAGATTTGCCGGGGGTCCGGCCCGCGGCGCGGCCGCAATCAGATGCAGTGTCCCCCGGGCAAGCACAGCCTGAACACGACGCAGGAGGCCGGTCGATGAGCCGCGTCAGCAAGCCGTACGAGATCGTCGAGCGGGCGCTTGAGCTGTCCCGTGCCGACGGGTGTGTCGTCATCGCGGACGAGGAGTCCTCGGCCAATCTGCGCTGGGCCGGGAACGCGCTGACGACCAACGGTGTCACCCGGGGTCGTACGCTCACCGTCATCGCGACCGTCGACGGCGCCCAGGGCACCGCCTCCGGTGTCGTGTCCCGCTCCGCCGTGACCGTCGACGACCTGGAGCCGCTGGTCCGGGCCGCCGAGGCCGCCGCGCGGGCCGCCGGGCCCGCCGAGGACGCCCAGCCGCTGGTCGAGGGCGGGTCCTCCTCCCCCGACTTCACGGACGCCCCGGCCGAGACCTCCTCCGCCGTCTTCGCCGACTTCGCCCCGGCGCTCGGCGAGGCCTTCGCCCGGGCCCGGGCCGGCGGGCGCGAGCTCTACGGCTTCGCCAACCACGAGCTGACCTCCACGTACCTGGGGACGTCGACGGGGCTGCGGCTCCGGCACGACCAGCCGAACGGGACGCTGGAGCTGAACGCGAAGTCCCCGGACCGCTCGCGCTCCGCGTGGGCCGGCCGCTCGACGCGGGACTTCAAGGACGTCGACCCGGCCGCGCTCGACGCCGAGCTGGCGACCCGCCTCGGCTGGGCGGAGCGGCGCATCGAGCTGCCCGCCGGGCGGTACGAGACGCTGCTGCCGCCGACCGCCGTGGCCGACCTGATGATCTACCAGCTGTGGTCGTCCACCGCCCGGGACGCGGTGGAGGGCCGTACGGTCTTCTCCAAGCCCGGCGGCGGCACCCGGCTCGGCGAGACCCTCTCCCCGCTGCCGCTGACCCTGCGCAGCGACCCGAACGAGCCGGGCCTGGAGTCCGCGCCGTTCGTGATCGCGCACTCCTCCGGCGACGACTCCTCCGTCTTCGACAACGGTCTGCCGGTCGGGCCGATCGACTGGGTGAAGGCCGGCAGCCTGGCCCACCTCATCACCACCCGGCACACCGCGGGACTTACTCGCTTGCCCGTGGCGCCCGGGGCGGGGAACCTGATCCTGGACGGCGGCGGCGAGCGCTCCCTGGAGGAGATGGTGGCCTCCACCGAGCGCGGTCTGCTGCTGACCTGCCTCTGGTACATCCGCGAGGTCGATCCGGCGACGCTGCTGCTGACCGGACTGACCCGGGACGGCGTCTACCTCGTCGAGAACGGCGAGGTCGTCGGCGAGGTGAACAACTTCCGGTTCAACGAGTCGCCGGTGGACCTGCTGTCGCGGGCCTCGGAGGCGGGCCGGACGGAGAAGACGCTGCCGCGCGAGTGGAGCGACTGGTTCACCCGGGCCGCGATGCCCGCCCTGCGGGTGCCGGACTTCAACATGAGCTCGGTCAGCAAGGGGGTCTGACCCACCTAGACTGAGTCGTCGTACCACCAACAACCTGAGGAGACTGACGGTCGTGACGGACATCGTCGACGAGCTGAAGTGGCGTGGGCTCTTCGCCCAGTCCACCGATGAGGACGCACTGCGCAAGGCTCTCGCGGACGGTCCCGTCACGTTCTATTGCGGTTTCGACCCGACCGCGGCCAGTCTCCACGTCGGTCACCTCGTCCAGGTCCTCACCGTCCGCCGGCTCCAGCAGGCCGGGCACCGGCCGCTGGCGCTGGTCGGCGGGGCCACCGGGCAGATCGGTGACCCGCGTCCGACGGCCGAGCGCACCCTGAACGACCCCGAGACGGTCGCGAACTGGGTGAACCGGCTGCGCTCGCAGATCGAGCCCTTCCTCTCCTTCGAGGGGGAGAACGCGGCGGTCATGGTGAACAACCTGGACTGGACCGCCGGCCTGTCGGCGATCGAGTTCCTGCGGGACATCGGCAAGCACTTCCGGGTCAACAAGATGCTGACCAAGGACTCCGTCGCTCGGCGCCTGGAGTCCGAGCAGGGCATCAGCTACACGGAGTTCAGCTACCAGCTGCTCCAGGCCATGGACTTCCTGGAGCTGTACCGCCGCTACGGCTGCGTCCTCCAGCAGGGCGGCTCGGACCAGTGGGGCAACCTGGTGGCCGGTCTCGACCTGATCCACCGCCTGGAGCCGGGTGCGGACGTGCACGCGCTCGCGACGCCGCTGATGGTGAAGGCGGACGGCACCAAGTTCGGCAAGACCGAGGGCGGGGCCGTCTGGCTGGACCCGGAGATGACCACGCCGTACGCGTTCTACCAGTTCTGGCTGAACGTGGACGACCGGGACATCTCGACGTACATGCGGATCCTCTCCTTCAGGTCCCGCGAGGAGCTGGAGGAGCTGGAGGCGCAGACCGCCGAGCGGCCGCAGGCGCGCGCCGCCCAGCGGGCGCTCGCCGAGGAGCTCACCGCGCTCGTGCACGGCGCGGACCAGTGCGCGGCCGTCATCAACGCCTCGAAGGCGCTGTTCGGGCAGGGCGACCTGGCCGAGCTGGACGAGGCGACGCTGGCCGCCGCCCTGTCCGAGCTGCCGCACGCGCGCGTGACCGAGCTCGGCCAGGTCGTGGACCTGTTCACCGAGGTCGGACTCGCGCCGAGCAAGTCGGGCGCCCGCCGCACGGTGAAGGAGGGCGGGGCGTACGTGAACAACGTGAAGGTCACCGCCGAGGACGCCGAGGTGTCGGCGGAGGAGCTGCTGCACGGCCGCTGGCTGGTGCTGCGGCGCGGCAAGAAGAACCTGGCGGCGATCGAGTTCGCCGGCGCGGAGGGCTGACGGGGCCGGAGAGGCCCCGAGGTCACAAGCTCGCCCCGCATGCCGGAGGCCCGGTACGGCACGTGATGTGCCGTACCGGGCCTCCCGGTTTTCCCGGGTGTGTCACGCCCGCTGCTTGTTGCCCTTCAGCGAGACCCACAGCATGTCGCCCACGCCGACCACGGCGACGGCGCCGAGCAGCTGGAGCAGGTGGCGGGTCCAGTCGATGCCCTTGGTGTCGTTGACACCGATCCAGGTCGCGACCGCGTTGCCGAGGACACTGCCGAGAATGCCGAACACGGTCGTCAGCCAGAGCGGGATCTGCTGCTTCCCCGGGAGGATCGCCTTCGCGATCAGACCGAGGACGAATCCCACGATGATCGCCCACAACCAACTCATCGTCGCCTCCTATTGCGCATGTGGGCCCAGTTTCGGCCCGTCGACCATTCGGCGCATGTCGGGCACCGCCATCCGTGCCCCGGTCTCGTCGGCGCGGGAGGGCGGGCGTACGGTGGAACGAGGTCCGGACCGGGGAGGGTCCGGCATGACCGGTGGGTGGTGGACGGGCAATGCCGAAGAGTGGCGGAACCGAGGTCTTCCGGATCACGGGGGCCCGTCAAGGGCTCGCGGACGACGTCCGGGGACGACAGCGGCGGTACATCATCTCGATGACGGTCCGAACGCTCTCCGTGATCGCCGCGGCGGTGCTGTGGAACGTCGAGCGGCACGTGGCGATCGTGGCGCTCGCCCTGGGGATCCTGCTCCCCTATGTCGCCGTGGTCATCGCGAACGCGGGCCGGGAGTCGGCTCCGTCCCTTCCCTCCACCTTCGTACCGGCTCCGGTGCGCCCCGCGCTGGGCGCTGCGGAGGCGGCGGAGGGCGCTGGAACAGAGACTCCGCACGGCCGGAACTGATCACGGACAGTGGCCGGAAACCTCAAGAAAAGCTCAGATCAATCGTGAAGTTCCAGTGCCTCGGACCCCATGTGCCGTGACATACTGCCTACGCGCTCCGCATCCCCCGTCGGAGCGACAGACCGATGCCGGGCAGCTCCCCCCGTGGCTGCCCGGCATCGCCTTTGCTGGACAATGATCAGGTGAGCGAAGAGAAGCCGATCTGTTCCGCCAAGGGCTGCCGCGTCGACGCCGTCTGGGTCCTCGCGTGGAACAACCCCAAGCTGCACACGCCCGAGCGGCGCAAGACGTGGCTCGCGTGCGAGGAGCACCGCGAGCACCTCTCCCAGTTCCTGGGGGTGCGGGGATTCCTCAAGGACGTCGTCCCGCTGAGCGAGTGGGAGCCCGTCGGGGACTGACGCCGGCCGAGGACTGATCCCGGCCGGGGCTGATGCCGGCCGGGGCTGATCCCGGCCGGGCGTCGCTATCGGTCGGAGCCGGGGCCGATGCCTTGCGGCTCAGCCGCCGATCGCCGACATCGGGCGGTCGGGCTGGAGGAAGCTCGGGTCGTCGAGGCCCGAGCCGGCCTTCTTGCCCCACATGGCCTGCTTCCAGATCCGCGCGACCTCGTCGTCCGGGGCGTCCGAGCGGAGCGTCGCCCGCAGGTCCGTCTCCTCGGTGGCGAAGAGGCAGGTGCGCACCTGTCCGTCGGCGGTGAGCCGGGTGCGGTCGCAGGCCCGGCAGAACGGGCGGGTGACGGAGGCGATGACGCCGACCGTGTGCGGTCCGCCGTCGACGACCCAGCGCTCGGCGGGGGCGGAGCCGCGCTCGTCGGCGCCCTCGGCGGTCAGGGTGAAGCGGGTGCGCAGCGACTCCAGGATGTCCCCGGCGGTGATCATGCCGTCGCGCTTCCAGCCGTGCTGGGCGTCGAGGGGCATCTGCTCGATGAAGCGGAGCTCGTACCCCTCCTCCATCGCCCAGGCGAGCAGGTCGGGTGCCTCGTCGTCGTTGAGCCCGGGCATCAGGACCGCGTTGACCTTCACCGGGGTGAGGCCAGCGTCCCGCGCGGCGGCCATGCCGTCGATGACGTCCCGGTGGCGGTCGCGCCGGGTGAGGGTCTTGAAGACCTCGGGGCGCAGGGTGTCCAGGGAGACGTTGACCCGGTCCAGGCCGGCGGCCTTGAGGGCGGTCGCGGTGCGCTTCAGCCCGATGCCGTTGGTGGTGAGGGACATCCGGGGGCGGGGCTCCAGGGCGGCGACGCGCTCGACGATCCCGACGAGGCCGGGGCGGAGCAGCGGCTCGCCGCCGGTGAAGCGGACCTCGGTGACGCCGAGGTCGGTGACCGCGATACGGATCAGCCGGACGATCTCGTCGTCGGTGAGCAGATCCGGCTTGGCGAGCCACTGGAGGCCCTCTTCCGGCATGCAGTACGTGCAGCGCAGATTGCAGCGGTCCGTCAGTGAGACGCGCAGGTCGGTGGCCACACGGCCATAGGTGTCGATGAGCACTGTGGGCCCCCTCCCCGTCTTGTGGTGGCGTGTGGTTCGAGACTACGTGAGGCAGCGGACAACGAGCAGGGCAGATTGTCACGAGGACCGACGCGGCCGCGTCGTAGAACTCTACGACGCGGCCGTCCGGCGGTCGCGGAACGTATACGACCCGCTGCTCTCCGGTCAGTGTTTGACCGCGGCGGCCACTCCGACGCCGGTGAGCGACTTGACCTCCAGCTCCGCGTACTTGCCCGCGTCCGGCTCTTCCTTGGAGAGGAGCGAGCCGAGCCAGCCGAGGAGGAAGCCGAGCGGGATGGAGACGAGGCCCGGGTTCTCCAGCGGGAACCAGTGGAAGTCCACGCCCTTGAACATCGAGGCCGGTCCGCCGGAGACGACCGGCGAGAAGAGGACGAGGACCACGGAGGAGATCAGTCCGCCGTAGATCGACCAGAGCGCGCCCTGGGTGGTGAAGCGCTTCCAGAAGAGCGAGTAGAGGATCGTCGGCAGGTTGGCGGAGGCGGCGACCGCGAAGGCCAGGGCGACCAGGCCGGCGACGTTGAGGTCGCGGGCGAGGGCGCCGAGCGCGATCGACACGATGCCGATGAGGACGGTCGACCAGCGGGCGGCCCGCATCTCCTCCTTCTCGGTGGCCTTCCCGCGCTTGATCACGTTCGCGTAGATGTCGTGCGCGAACGACGAGGACGAGGCCAGGGTCAGACCCGCGACGACGGCGAGGATGGTGGCGAAGGCGACGGCGGAGATGACGGCGAGGAGGATCGCGCCGCCGGTGGAGCCGGCACCGCCGCCGACCTCCAGGGCGGTGAGCGGGGCCGCCGTGTTGCCCGCCTTGTTGGACGCCTTGATGGTGTCGCCGCTGAGCAGGGCGGCGGCGCCGAAGCCGAGGACGATCGTCATCAGGTAGAAGGCGCCGATGATGCCGATGGCCCAGTTGACCGACTTACGGGCGGCCTGGGCGGTCGGCACCGTGTAGAAGCGGATCAGGATGTGGGGCAGGCCGGCCGTGCCGAGGACGAGCGCGATGCCGAGGGAGAGGAAGTCCAGCTTCGACAGGGCGGTGGCCCCGTACTTGAGACCGGGGTTCAGGAAGGCGTCGCCCTTGCCGCTGTTGGTGGCGGCGGCGCCGAGCAGCTCGGAGATGTTGAAGTGGAACTTGAGGAGGATGAGGAAGGTGATGAGGAGCGTGCCCGCGATGAGCAGGACGGCCTTCACCATCTGCACCCAGGTGGTGCCCTTCATGCCGCCGATGGTCACGTACACGATCATCAGGAGGCCGACGAGGGCGACGATCGCGATCTTGCCGCCGTCGCTGGTGATGCCGAGCAGCAGCGAGACGAGGACGCCCGCGCCGGCCATCTGCGCGAGCAGGTAGAAGATCGAGACGACGATGGTCGAGGTGCCGGCGGCGGTACGGACGGGCCGCTGGCGCATCCGGTAGGCGAGGACGTCGCCCATCGTGAACCGGCCGGAGTTGCGCAGCGGTTCGGCGACCAGGAGCAGGGCGACGAGCCAGGCGACCAGGAAGCCGATCGAGTAGAGGAAGCCGTCGTAGCCGTAGAGGGCGATGGCGCCGCTAATGCCGAGGAAGGACGCGGCGGACATGTAGTCGCCGGAGATCGCGAGGCCGTTCTGGAAGCCGGTGAACTGGCCTCCGCCGGCGTAGAAGTCGGCGGCGCTGCGGGTCTGGCGGCCGGCCCAGACGGTGATGACCAGGGTGGCGACGACGAAGGCCCCGAAGAGGGCGATGATCAGGGGTCGGTGCTCGGTGGTGGCGTTGCCCGCCGCGAGCAGGACGGTGGTTCTCATGCGTCGCCCTCCATACGGTTCCGGATGGCCTCGGCCCGGGGGTCGAGGCGGTTCGCGGCGTGCCGCGAGTAGAGCCAGGCGATGAGGAAGGTGGTCAGGAACTGACCGAGGCCCAGGACCAGCGCCACGTTGATGTTGCCGAAGACCTTGGTGCCCATGAAGTCGCCGGCGTAGTTGGAGAGCAGTACGTAGAGCAGGTACCAGGCGATGAAGGCGAGGGTGAGGGGGAAGGCGAAGGAGCGGTAGGTACGGCGCAGTTCGCCGAACTCCGCGCCTTGCTGCACCTCGACGAACTGCTCCGTCGTGGGCGGCACGGGACCGTGGTCGATCTCCGTTCCGTTTCTGGGCGGCGGCGGTGCTTCGGTAGCCACGGAATCTCCTCGTGACGCGGGGGCGGGCGGCATGGTCAAGGGGGCCTCACCAGGGGTGCGGAAACGGGGGCTCCGGTCGGAGCCCCTCCCCTGCCCAACGGCACGGAGCCGGAAGCGAAGTGGTTCACGCTGGGGATTTTCTTGAACAGATCTTCATGAAGTCTTCTCAACTTATTGAAGGACCAGGAAGATCAGCGATAGCTTCACTCGTCATGCACCTGTTCACGCGTAAACCCGCGCGTGGACAGTACATACGGATGATGTGGAGAACCCATGGCTCATCTGGGATCGAGGCGCGGCCGAGCTCTTGCTCTGCCTGCTGGTCTCGCGCTCACGGCCTCGCTCGGCTTCCTGCCTTCCGGCGCCGCCTCCGCCGCGGAGCTGAGTGACGCACCGGCGGCAGCCGTAGCCGCGGCGAACGGGCCGAAGCTCTCGTACGTCGTCAACGTCGAGGGTGGCCGCTGGACCGCCGCCTCGGTGAAGAAGGCGATCGCCGCCGCGGGCGGCGAGGTGGTCATCTCGTACGACCAGATAGGCGTGATAGTCGTCCACTCGCAGAACCCCGAGTTCGCGAAGACGGTTCGTCAGGCCCGTGGCGTGGCGTCGGTCGGTTCGACCCGTACCGCCCCGCTCTCCGTCCAGTCCGACGACGCCGTCGACGAGGGCGCGCAGTCGCTCTCCGCGGCCGAGGCGAAGGCCGCCGCCGCCAAGGCGACGGACGAGCAGGACCCGCTGGAGCCCCTGCAGTGGGACCTCCCGGCGATCAAGGCCGACAAGGCCCACCAGAAGACGCTCGGCAGCAAGCGCGTCACCGTCGGCGTCATCGACACGGGTGTCGACGACACCCACCCGGACCTGGCGCCGAACTTCGACGCCAAGGCCTCCGCCAACTGCGTGTCCGGCAAGCCGGACACCACCGCCGGCTCGTGGCGTCCGAACCCGGGCGAGAGCGACCACGGCACGCACGTCGCCGGCACGATCGCCGCCGCCAAGAACGGCATCGGCATCACCGGTGTCGCCCCGGGCGTCAAGGTCTCCGGCATCAAGGTGTCCACCCCGGACGGCTTCTTCTACACCGAGGCCGTCGTCTGCGGCTTCGTGTGGGCGGCCGAGCACGGCGTCGACATCACGAACAACAGCTACTACACCGACCCGTGGATGTTCGCCTGCAAGACCGACGAGGACCAGAAGGCCCTCATCGAGGCGGTCACCCGTGCGACCCGCTACGCGGAGCGCAAGGGCACGGTCAACGTCGCGGCGGCCGGCAACTCGAAGTTCGACCTCGCGGCCGACTCGATCGTCGACAACAGCAGCCCGAACGACACCACGCCGGGCGACCGGGTCATCGACCCGAAGGAGTGCTTCGACTACCCGGCCCAGCTGCCGGGTGTCGTCACGGTCTCCGCGACCGGAGCCAAGGACCTCAAGGCGTCCTACTCCAACTACGGTCTCGGCGTGATCGACATCGCCGCCCCCGGCGGTGACCGCACCGAGTACCAGACGCCGGACGCCCCGGCGGTCAACGGCCGCATCCTGTCGACCACGGTCGACGGCGGCTACAACTACAAGGCCGGCACGTCGATGGCCTCGCCGCACGCGGCGGGCGTCCTCGCGCTGATCAAGTCGACGCACCCCTACGCGAGCCCGGCGGCCCTCAAGGCGCTGCTGTACGCGCAGGCCGACGACCGCGCCTGCACCAACCCGTACGACATCGAGGGCGACGGCAAGATCGACGCCGTCTGCGAGGGTGGCAAGAACAAGAACGGCTTCTACGGAGCCGGTCTGATCGACGCGCTGGACGCCGTTCGCCGGTAGTCATCGCGTGTGCGTGACGGAGGGCCCTGGTGCGGTGTGCCGCATCGGGGCCCTTTCGCATGGCACTGAGTGCCATAGTGCCTTCATGGACAACACAGTGCGTTCCGGTACGGAGTTGCTCTGGTCGGCCCTCGGCGGCGATCCCGCCCTGGTCGACCGGGTGGAGTACGGAGGGACCTCGGGGCTGCTGCCCGCGCGGCTGCCCGTGATGGACCTGGCCCGGGCGACGGTGGCGGCCTGCTCGCTCGCCGCCGTGGAGCACGCCGGCCTTCCGGGGCCCGTGCGGGTGGACGACGGGGCCGTCGCCACCGCCTTCGTGAGCGAGCGTCATCTGCGGGTCGACGGTCGGGCGCCGGTGAACTTCGCGCCGCTGTCGCGGTTCTGGCGGGCGGCGGACGGCTGGGTCCGTACGCATGCCAACTACCCGCACCACCGGGCGGCGTTGCTCGCCGCGCTCGGCGTCCCGACCGAGTCGGTGGAGGCCGTCGCGGCGGCGATCGGGGAGCGGAAGGCCGTCGAGGTGGAGAGCGCGGTGTACGCGGCCGGGGGCCTGGCCGTCGCCCTGCGCACGCCCGGCGAGTGGGCCGCGAGCGAGCAGGGCCGGGAGGTGGCGGCGCGGCCGCTGCTGACCCGGGAGCGGCTCGACGACGCCCCGCCGCGGCGCCGCTCGGGTCCCCTGCGGGTGCTCGATCTGACCCGGGTGATCGCCGGTCCCGTCGCGACCCGGACGCTGGCGCTGCTCGGCGCGGACGTGCTGCGGATCGACCCGCCGGGCAACCCCGAACTGCCGGACCAGCACGCGGAGACGGGTGTCGGGAAGCGGACCTCCGCCGTCGACCTGGACAGCCCCTCGGGCCGGCGTGCCCTCGGTGAGCTCCTCGACTCCGCGGACGTGCTGGTCACCGGCTACCGGCCGGGCGCGCTCGACCGGTTCGACCTGGACCGGCCGGGTCTGGTGACCGCCCGGCTGTCCGCCTGGGGCGACTACGGCCCCTGGGGCGGGCGGCGCGGCTTCGACAGTCTGGTGCAGGTGGCGACCGGGATCGCCGCGACCGAGGGCTCGGCGGAGGAGCCGGGCGCGCTGCCGGCTCAGGCCCTGGACCACGGCACGGGCTATCTGCTCGCCGCGGCGGTGCTGCGCTCGCTGACCGAGCAGGACCGGGACGGCGGCACCCGGCTCGTACGGCTCGCGCTCGCGCAGACGGGCCACTGGCTGACGCACGCGCTGCCCCGGTACGAGCCCGGGCGGTACGTCACCGAGACGGACGGCCCGCTGGGACGGCTGCTGCACGCGCTGTCGCCGGTCGCGTACGAGGGCGGCCCGGCGGGCTGGTCCCGGCCCCCGGGCATCGCGGGAGCGGACGCGCCGGAGTGGGCCGGGGGCTGACGGGCGGGCGGGCCGGGAGGCGCGGGCCGAGCGCGGGCCGGGAGGCACGGGCCGGGGGCGCACCTGCTCGGCGGTGAAGCCGAGGCGGGCGCACCCCCGGCCGGCCGCCTACGGCTTGACCAGGACCTTCAGGGCCGTGCGCTCGTCCATGGCCTGGTAGCCGCCGGGGACGCCGTCGAGGCCGACGGTCAGGTCGAAGACCGGGGACGGGTCGATGGTGCCGTCGAGGACGTCCGGGAGCAGCTCCGGGATGTACGCGCGAACGGGCGCGACGCCGCCGCGCAGCGCGATGTTCCGGTCGAACATGACGGACAGGTCGAGGCCGGTGCCGCTGCCGTGCGGGACGCCGACGTAGCCGATGGAGCCGCCGTCGCGGGCGATGGCGACGGCGGTCCGCATGGACTGCTCGGTGCCGACGGCCTCGATGACGGCGTGGGCGCCCTGGCCGCCGGTGAGCTCGCGGACGGCGGCCTCGGCCGCCTCGCCGCGCTCGGCGACGACGTCGGTGGCGCCGAAGGCGCGGGCGATGTCGGTCCGGGCGGTGTGCCGGCCGAGGGCGATGATCCGCTCGGCGCCGAGGCGCTTGGCGGCGAGGACGCCGCAGAGGCCGACGGCGCCGTCGCCGACGACCGCGACGGTGGAGCCCCGCGTCACGCCGGCGCCGAGGGCGGCGTGGTGGCCGGTGCCCATGACGTCGGAGAGGGCAAGCAGCGCGGTCAGCAGGTGGTCGTCGGAGGCGGCGTCGGCGGGGAGCTTGACGAGCGTGCCGTCGGCGAAGGGGACGCGGACGGCCTCGCCCTGGCCGCCGTCGGAGCCGACCGAGCCCCAGAAGCCGCCGCGCGGGCAGGAGGTCTGGAGGCCCTCGGCGCAGTACTCGCAGGTGCCGTCGGACCAGACGAAGGGGGCGACGACGAGGTCGCCGGCGGCGAAGCCGGTGACGTCGGAGCCGGCCGCCTCGACGATGCCGAGGAACTCGTGGCCGATGCGCTGGCCGGGCTTCCGGGCCGACTCTCCGCGGTAGGCCCACAGGTCGCTGCCGCAGATGCAGGCGCGCAGGACGCGCAGGACGACATCGGTGGAGTCCTGGATCACCGGGTCGGGCACGTCCTCCACGCGCATGTCGAACGGGGCGTGGATGGTGGTGGCGCGCATGGGGGGCGGTCCTTGCTGTCAGACAGTTGTACGACGTTCACCGTACATCGCGGAGAGCACTCCCGCGGTCAGCAGGTACTGCGCCGCGATGTAGGTCAGCATGACCCAGAAGTCGGGGGCCGGCAGCTGGGGCCACTCGGCGACGCCGGTGGCGATGAGGGTGTCGGACAACAGGAACAGCGCGCCGCCGACGCCGGCGACGCGCCCGAGGGCGCTCGCGCGGTAGGCCATCGCGGTGAGCAGGAGCGAGTACCCGGCGACGGGAATCCGCAGGTCGGCGGGGAGGTCGGGCCAGAGGAGCGCGACGGTGCCGACGAGGGCGGCCGCGTATGCGGCGCCGAGGAGCGGCGACGTACGCCGTCGGCCGAAGAGGACCAGGTAGCAGACGTGTCCGCCGGCGAAGGAGCCCATGCCGACGAGGAAGGCCCAGTCGGCGTCGGAGAGCAGGAAGACGTCGCCGCCCCAGCCGAAGAGGAGCGCGGCGACGAGGAGCTTCGGGGCGCCCCGGGTGACGGCGTACGCGGCGAGCAGGGGCATCAGGAGCGGTTTGGCGAGCTGGTGGCCGAGCTCGGCGCCGGCGAGGAGGGAGACCAGGTCGACGGCGGCGGCGAGGCCGAAGGCGGCGAGCAGCGCGCGGGAGACGGTCGAGGAGGGCGAGGCGGCGGGGACGGCCGTCGGGGCGGCGCTCACGCGGCGGCCTCCGGCGCGGCACCGGTCTGCGGGGGCTTGGGCGAGGGGGCTCCCGGCTGCCAGCCGGGGCCGCGGAAGACCCGGCCGGCCCGCTCGCGCCAGTCGCTCGCCGAGCGGACGTCGCGGGCGATGGCGGCGTACTCGTGGGTGGCGACGCGCAGCGGGTTGTACGTCTCGATGTTCTTGGTGAGGCCGTAGACGGGCCGGTCGGTCTCGCCGACCCAGGAGCCGAACATCCGGTCCCAGACGATGAGGATCCCGCCGAAGTTCCGGTCCAGGTAGCCGCCCTGGGAGGCGTGGTGGACGCGGTGGTGCGAGGGCGTGTTGAGGACGTACTCGAAGGGCCGGGGCAGCTTCCCGACGCGCTCGGTGTGGATCCAGAACTGGTAGACGAGATTGATCGAGTAGCAGAAGGCGACGGCCGCCGGGTGCACGCCGAGGGCGATCATCGGCAGGTAGAACGGCCAGCCCGTCACGCTGGTCCACGGCTGGCGCAGGGCGGTGGTGAGGTTGAACTTGCGGCTGCTGTGGTGGACGACGTGGCAGGCCCAGAGGATGCGGATGACGTGGTGTCCGCGGTGCTGCCAGTAGTAGAGGAAGTCCTGTGCGAGCAGCATCAGCGGGATCGTCCACCACAGGACGGGGACGCGGAGCGGGGTGAGCTCGTAGACGGCGGTGTAGATCGCGACCACGGGGATCTTCCACAGCGCGTCGAAGGCGAGGCTCCCGATCCCCATGCCGAGGCTGGTGGCGGCGTCCTTGGTCTCGTACCCGGCGGCGTCCTCGTCGGGGTGGATGCGGTGGCTGACCATCTCCAGGACGGTGAGCAGGACGAACGCCGGTATGGACCAGAGCACGACATCGGGCAGGTTCGGCATGCCGTCGACGGTAGGCGGGGCGGGCGGGGGCCCGCTAGACGTTGTTACCAACAAGTATGCGAGACGGCTTGTCAGCAAGCTTTGGCACCTTCTGACAAGCCTGTCAGAGCCCGGTGGCGCCGAGGAGCGAGCCCGCGAGGTACGTGACCGCCATCGCGAGCGCGCCGCCGCCGACGTTGCGGAGGATCGCGCGGCCCGCGGGGGCGCTGCCGAGGCGGGCGCTCCACCAGCCGGTGAGGGTGAGGGCCGCCAGGACGGACGCGACCGTGACCCAGAGGCGGGCCGGGGCCGGCGGCAGGACGATCGCGAGGAGGGGGAGCAGGGCGCCGACGGTGAAGGCGAGGAAGCTGGCGCCGGCCGCGTGCCAGGGGTTGGTGAGGGCGTCGGGGTCGATGCCCAGCTCCACGCGCGCGTGGGCGCGCAGGGCGTCGCGCTCGGTGAGCTGCTCGGCGGCCTCGCGGGCCACGTCCGAGGAGAGCCCGCGGGCGGCCAGGAGCCCGGTCAGCTCGTCCAGTTCGGCCTCCGGCCGCTCGCGCAGTTCGCGCTTCTCCTGGGCGAGCGCGGCCTCCTCCGAGTCGCGCTGGGTGGAGACGGAGACGTACTCCCCCGCCGCCATCGACATCGACCCGGCGAGCAGCCCCGCGAGGCCGGCGGTGAGCAGGGCCGCCTGGGACTCCGTGGCGCCCGCGACGCCCACGACGAGGCCCGCGGTGGAGACGACTCCGTCGTTGGCTCCGAGCACGGCGGCCCGGAGCCAGTTGAGACGGGAGCCGAGGGCTCCGCCGTGGGCCTCGTCGTGCGCTGCGTCGGGTACGTCGTCGGATGCTGCGGGTGCGGTCACGTCAGGAGGTTCGCACCCGGCGGTTCACCAGACGCGGACCGACCCGCCCGGGGCGAAGGCCGGGCTGGTCGCCTCCTCCGGGATCTTCTCCAGGGGCGTGGCGATCTCCGCGACCTCCGGGCCGTGGACGGCGGCGAGGGGGTCGAGGAGCGCGAGGTCGAAGCCGTAGACGCGGGCGGCGTTGCCCCCGACCATGGCGGCGACCTCCTCCCTCGGCACGCCCGCGTAGGCGATGCGGAGGCCTTCGCGGGAGTACGGCGTGGTGCCCTCGTCGTGCGGGTAGTCGCTGCCCCACATGATCTTGTCGAGGCCGATCCGGTGGCGCAGCGGCACCTCGTGCGGGCGCATGAAGCTCGCGCCGACGAAGCAGTTGTCGCGCCAGACCTCGCTGGGGCCCTTGCCCATGGACTCCGCGAGCCCGGCGCCGAACTTGGACTCGGCGGTGGTGGCCCGCGAGGCCGCGGCGACCAGCCGTCCGTGGTAGTAGTCCAGCATGTCCATGACCCCGGGGATCCAGCCGGAGCCCTGTTCCGTCAGGACCAGCTTGAGGTCCGGGTGGCGACGGAACGCGCCGCCGAACACGAGGTGCCACAGGGCCCGGTGGGAGAACCAGGTCGTCTCCACCATGAAGACGGCCCGGGCCGCCGGTTCGTCGCCGAGCGGCGGCGAGGCCGAGCCGCCGTGGTGGTTGACCGGCACGTCCAGCTCCGCGCAGACGGCCCAGATCGGGTCGTACGCCTCCGAGTACAGCTCGGGCACGCCGCTGCCGGGCGGGGCGCCGGGCAGCAGGATCCCGCCGGTCAGTCCGGCCTCCTTGACGCGGCGGATCTCGCGTACGGCCTCGTCGACGTCGTTGAGGAGGATCTGCGCCACGCCCGCCCTACGGCCCGGCGCGTCCGCGCAGAAGTCGGCGAGCCAGCGGTTGTGCGCGCGCAGGCCCGCCCAGCGGAGCTCGTACTCCTCGCGGGTCGGCGCCGGGGCCATCAGGGAGGCGGACGGGAAGAACGGCGGGATGGTGTTCGGGAAGACGACCTCGGCGACGATCCCGTCGGCCTCCAGCTCCCGCAGGCGGCGCTGCGAGTTCCAGTTGCGGTCGGCGGTGTCGGCGAGCAGGTCCTCGTACGGGTTGACGTAGCCGGCCGCCCAGGCGTCGAAGGCCTCGTGGTGCCTCTTCTCCAGGTACGGCCGGTAGTCGAGGAGGTCGGCGCCGGCGTGGCAGTCGGCGGAGATCACCGTGTAGCGGTCCGTCATGACGTCACGCCCAGGACCGGGAAGTCGTGGTCCGTCAGCCAGTGGCGGCCGACCTCGCGGGAGCGCGCCCAGGACGCCTCCACGGCCGTCTGGTCGGCCGGCTGGCCGAGCTCGGCGGGGGTGGGGCCGATCCGGCGGGCGATCGGTTCGAGGGCCGGGAGGTCGAATCCGAAGACCTCCGCCGCCGCCAGGCCGAGCATGCGCCGGGTCTCCTCCACCGGGATGTCGTGGAAGGTGTTCCGCAGCCACGCGCGGGTGGCGGGCCAGGTCCCCTCCGGGTGCGGGAAGTCCGAGCCCCACAGGATGTTGTCGACGCCGATCTCGTACCGCTGGGCGAGCTCGCGCCGCTTGGTGTTGGTCGCGCAGATGAAGACCTGCCGGTCCAGGTACTCGCTCGGCGGCCGCTTCAGCTCCGCGAACGGGGACAGCTTCTTGCCGCCGTGCGCGCCGAGGTAGAGCCGGTCCATGAACCAGAGCAGGTTGGGCAGCCACCAGCAGCCGGACTCGGCGACGCCGAACCTCAGTCCGGGGTGGCGCTCGAAGACCCCGGACCAGAGGAGGAACCAGAGCGGCCTGGCCGGCCAGAAGGTGACCTCGGAGACGTAGATCCCGAGGTGGTCGCCGTACTCCTCGCGCGGCGCGGCGCCGGAGTGGGTGACGACCGGCATGCCGGTCTCGGCGGCGGCCGCCCACACCGGGTCGTAACGCCGGTCGTGGTAGGGGGCCTTGTCCACCCACATCGAGGGGATCATGAGCGCGCCGAGCCCGGACTCCTTGGCCCGGTGGATCTCGGCGACGACCTCGACGGGGTCGGCGGTGACGGGGAGCAGCGCGACCCCGCAGTGCCGCTGCGGGTTCTGTCCGACGAACTCGGCCAGCCAGCGGTTGTGCGCCTTCGCGCCGGCCATGCCGAGGACCGGGTCCTGGTCGCCGGAGAGGCCGAGGCCGACGCCGAAGGGGGCGGCGGTCTGGCTGTCGACGGCGTCCGCGTCGGGGAAGACGACCTCGGCGGCGACCCCGTCGCCGTCGAGCTCCTTGAGCCGCTGGGCGGCGTCCCAGCCGCCGCGCAGGCCCTCCTCGTTGTCGTGGAACCACTTGTCGGCGAAGGCCTCGTTGCGTACGCCGAGGCGGGTCATCGCCTCGCGGCGCGCGTCGCGCCCGGCGAGGAACTCGTCGAAGGCGCGGTGGTGGCGGGACTCCAGATAGGGCCGGTATCGCTCGGTGGGCAGTCCGGCGTGACAGTCGGAGGAGATGATCAGATACGGATCCTCGTACGTCGTCATGGCGGTGCGTCCTTCAGTCTCGGTCGCCGGGGCGGTCGCCGGCTCGGTCGCCTTCTCGGTCCTTGGCCGGGGCCGGGGCCCGGTCGAGGATGAAGCTCTCCAGGTACGCCGGGTTGGCGCGGTCGAGCATCGACCGCGAGCGCGCCCGGATCTGGCCGTCGCTGTGCTCGCTCTCCGGCAGCATCCAGAACCGGTCGGCGCGGATGCCGTCGACGACCAGCTCGGCGACCTCCTCCACCGGGGTGAAGGCGATCTCCTGCCCCGCCTCCTTCATCGCGGCCTCCCACTGGTCGAGGCTGCGGTACGGCGTCTTCCGCGGGCGTTCCTTGGCGAACCGCTCGGGCCGGTTGCGGTGCGACTCCCACAGGCCGGTGCGGAGCATGTGCGGGCCGGGGAAGAGCACGGAGGCGCCCACGCGCGCGTGCTCGGCCCGGAGGTGGGCGTAGAGCGACTCGGTCATGGTGACGACGGCCGCCTTGGTGACCGCGTACACGGAGGCGGTGGGCAGGGGGGCGATGCCGCCGTCGGCGGAGGAGGTGTTGACGACGTGGCCGGGCTCGCCGCTCGCGATCATGCGGGGGACGAAGGCCTGGATGCCGTGGAAGACGCCCCAGACGTTGACGGAGAACGCCCACTTCCAGTCGTTCGGCTCGTGCTCCCACATCCGGCCCTCGGCGCCGGAGCCGACGCCGGCGTTGTTGCAGAGGACGTGGACCGCTCCGAAGGTGTCGAACGCCGCCTCCGCGAACGCCCGGACCTCGTCGGGGTCGGAGACGTCGACCGTCCGGGCGAGGACCTGCGCCCCGCCCTCCATCAGCTCGTCGGCGGCCTCCGCGAGCGCGCCCGGCTCGACGTCCCCGAGGACGACGGCCATGCCCTCGGCGGCGAAGCGGCGGGCCATGGCGCGCCCGATGCCGCTCGCCGCGCCGGTGACGACGGCGACCTGTCCCGCGCGCAGCTCCATCAGACACTTCCTTCCGGGGGGCCGTCGAGGATCTGCAGCGGGTCGTCGTACCGCTGGTGGATGTAGGGCAGCAGCGCCTGCGCGGAGACGCGCTCGGCGACCGTGCCCCGCTGGTCGGTGGTCTTCTCGCCGATCGTGATCTCGACGAGCCGGCGTACGGGGAGGTCGGCCACCGGGTCGTACATGGACTCGCGCAGGATCACGTCACCGGTGACCCGCTCCAGCTTCCGCACCTTCTCGTTGCGGACGCAGTGGACGAGGACGGGGTCGCCGTCGAAGCCGGTGCCGTCGACGCCGGGCAGGAACTTGAAGTAGAAGTCGGTCTTCTGGACGGGCTCCGGCAGCGGCAGCGGGCCGGAGACGGCCCCGCGCACCTCGACGAAGGCGATGCCGTGCCGGGCGAGGGCCGCGCGGACGACGAGCCCTTCGCGCTCGACCGTGACCTCGCCCAGCTTCTTCGGTTCGCCGAAGACCTCGCGGCCGCCGATCAGGGCGCGCTCGTGGGTCATCGGCATGACCAGCGGGTACCAGCCCTCGCGGTCGCCGTGGGCGGCGGCGACCGCCACGGAGCCGGCGCCGAGGGGGTAGCCGGGCAGGTCGACCCGGCTGATGTTGGCGCGGACGAGCGGGCGTGCGGTGGGTTTCAGCGGGGGCGGCAGGATCGCCGCGACGACGTCGGGGTCGGTCTCCCAGACGGCGACCACTCCGGTGGACCAGATGTCGGGGAGGCGGGAGCTCCGCTCGCGGGCCGCGGCGGCCTCGACCTCGGTGCGCGCTCCGTACCGTACTCGTGCCATGACGTACCACCCTTCGGGACAGTCGGCTGGACACTCGGCCTGTAACACAGTTACACCGTGACCGATGAAGGGTAAAGACCCGTGCACGCAGAGGAGTTGGGGGAAGCGATGGCACGCTCGGCGCTGAGCCGCGACGAAGTCCTGGACACCGCGGCCGCCCTGGTGAGGGAGCACGGGCCGGGCGCCCTGACCATGCGCAGGCTCGCTGCCGAGCTGGGCACGGCGGTCACCTCGATCTACTGGCACGTCGGCAACCGCGAGTCGCTCCTCGACGCGCTCGTCACCCGTACGGTCACCGATCTCGGCACGATCCGCCCGCGCGGGACGAACCCCGCCGAGCGGATCGTCTCGGTCGCCCGCGCGCTCCGCCGCGCCCTGCGCGAGCGCCCGCACCTGGTGGCGATGGTCCACGAACGGGGCCTGACGGAGCGGATGTTCCTGCCGGCCCAGCGCGCCCTGGTCCACGAAGCCCACGCGGCGGGGCTGCGCGGGGCGCACGCGGCGCGGGCCGTCCGCGCGCTGCAGTTCCAGGTCGTCGGGTACGTGCTGGTCGAGCGCAACCGCGAGCGGGCCCCCGCCCAGTCCCCCGCCGAGGAGGAGCTGTGGCGCGAGGAGACCGCCGAGGCCGACCCCGAGCTGGCCCGCGCCCTGGCCGCGCCGATCGACACCGAGGCCCTCTTCGTCGACTCCGTACGGGCCCTGGTGGACGGTCTGCTCACCCCCGCCGGCGGGACCGGCGGGGACACCGGGGACGGCACTGTCGGTCGCGGGCCGTATTCTCATTGACCATGCTCGACGACCGTACGACAGCAGCGACGTGGCCGGCCGCCTACCCACAGGGGTACGCGGTCGTCGACGTGGAGACCACCGGCCTCGCCCGCGACGACCGGATAGTGTCGGCTGCCGTCTACCGGCTGGACGCCCAGGGGAACGTCGAGGACCACTGGTACACGCTCGTCAACCCCGAGCGCGACCCCGGTCCCGTCTGGATCCACGGGCTGACCACCGACGTCCTGGAGGGCGCGCCGCTCTTCCCGGAGATCGCGGCGGAGTTCGCGGCCCGGCTCGACGGCCGGGTCCTGGTCGCGCACAACGCGATGTTCGACTGGCAGATGATCGCCAGGGAGTACGCGCGCGCCGAGTCGGCCGCGCCGGTGCGCCAGCGGCTGTGCACGATCGCGCTCGCCAAGGAGCTGTCGCTGCCGCTGCCCAACCACAAGCTGGAGTCGCTCGCCGCGCACTTCGGCGTCGTCCAGCAGCGCGCGCACAACGCGCTGGACGACGCGCGGGTCCTCGCCGAGGCGTTCCGGCCGAGCCTGCACACGGCGGCCGAGCGGAACGTCCGGCTGCCGCTCCTGGAGTGCCGGCCGCTGACGGAGTGGGCCGGGGCCCCCGCGCAGCCCCGGGTCGGCCACCAGGGCTCGTACCCGTCGTCGTCCTCCGCCTCCGCGTACCGCATGAACAGCTGGCGCCCCTCCCGGAAGCGCCCGGCCTGCCCGTACCCCAACCCCGGGCGGTACGAGAAGGACCGCCCCCTCAAGCAGGGCATGCGGGTGGCCTTCTCCGGCGACACCTCCGTCGACCGCGAGCTCCTGGAGGACCGTACGGTCGACGCCGGGCTCCACGTCGCCACGAGCGTCTCCCGGCTGACGAGCCTCCTCGTCACGAACGACCCCGACGCGCACACCTCCAAGACGCTGAAGGCGAAGTCCTTCGGGACGCCGGTCGTCGACGAGGCGGCCTACACGCAGCTGCTGCGGGACGTGGCCCCGGCAGACGGGTGACGCGCGGGGCCGGGTGGGCGTGCCTCGCTGCGCCCGCCCGCCGGGCGCTCCACCCTGTGGCGCATGGCACGTTGTGAGGTCTGCGGAAACGATTACGGCATGTCCTTCGAGGTTCATGCCCAGGGTGCGATTCACGTCTTCGACTGTTTCTCCTGCGCCATCCACCGCATGGCGCCCATCTGCGAGCACTGCCGCGTCCAGATCATCGGACAGGGCGTCGAGGTCGAGGGCAGCTGGTTCTGCGGCGCCCACTGCGCCCGCGCGGAGGGAAAGGTGGGCATCGTCGACAGGGTGTGAGGAAACGATCCTGGGGTCGGCCTCCGAGTCGGCCGAACCCCGCCGCGTGCACCCCATGACCGCAGTTGTACCGTCATGGGGTGTACCGCTTCCTGTTGTCCCGGCAGTGGGTGATCCTCACCCTCATCGCCCTCGTTCTCATCCCCACGATGATCGAGCTGGGTTTCTGGCAGTTCCACCGGCACGAACGCCGCGTGGCCCAGAACGCCCTGATCGCAGACAACCTCAAGGCGAAGCCGGTCCCGGTCGGGGAGCTCACCTCCCCCGGCCACACCGTCCCGCGCGCCGACTACTGGCGGCAGGTCACCGCCACCGGCACCTTCGACACCTCCCACGAGGTGGTCGTCCGCCGTCGCACGAACTCCGACGACCGGCAGGGCGTGCTCGTCCTGACGCCGCTCGTCCTCCGGGACGGCCGCGTCGTCCTGGTCAACCGCGGCTGGGTGCCGGCCGCCGCCGACCAGCGTTCCTACCCGTCGGTGCCGCCCGCCCCCAAGGGCGAGATCACCGTCACCGGCCGGCTCAAGGCGGACGAGACGACCGGCGCCAGCGGCATCAAGGACCTGAAGGGCCTGCCGGACCGCCAGGTCATGCTGATCAACAGCGAGCAGCAGGCCGCGCTCATCGGCCGCGAGGTCCTCGGCGGCTACCTCGAACAGACCGCCCCCGATCCGGTCGGCGACACCCCCGAGCTGATCCCCGAGCCCGACCACGACTCGATCGGCGCCCACATGGCGTACGCCGTGCAGTGGTGGCTCTTCACCGCAGGGGTGCCCGTCGGCTGGGTGATCCTCGTGCGCCGGGAGAAGCGCGACCAGGAGGCCGCCGCCCGCGCCGGAGCCGCCGGGAGCGGGGCCGGGGACGGCGACGGGGACGGCGACGGGGCTGCCTCCGACGCCCCGGAGGCACCTGCCGGGGACACCGCTGCGGTCCAGGCCACCCCGTCCCTCTGATTGACGGCCGCCGCTTCCGGGAACAGCCCAAAGCGTGACGCAACGTATCGACGACTACGCCCTCATCGGCGATCTCCAGACCGCCGCGCTCGTCGGCCGTGACGGGTCGATCGACTGGCTGTGTCTGCCCCGCTTCGACTCGGCCGCCTGTTTCGCCGCGCTCCTCGGCGACGAGAACAACGGCCACTGGCGCATCGCGCCCAAGGGCGCCACGACCTGCACGAGCCGCCGCTACGTCGAGGACTCCCTGATCCTGGAGACCTTCTGGACGACCCGCACCGGCACCGTCAAGGTCGTCGACTTCATGCCGCAGCGGGACAAGTCGCCCGACGTCATGCGGATCGTGGAGGGCGTCAGCGGCACCGTCGAGATGAGCGCCGCCCTGCGGCTGCGCTTCGACTACGGCTCGATCGTGCCCTGGGTGCGCCGCGCCGACGGCCACCGGGTCGCGGTCGCCGGGCCCGACGCCGTCTGGCTGCGCAGCGAGCCGCCCGTGAAGACCTGGGGCCAGCAGTTCGCCACCTGCTCCTCCTTCACCGTCGCCGCCCGCGAGAAGGTCGCCTTCGTCCTGACCTGGCACCCCTCCCACGAGCCGCGCCCCGACCTCGTCGACCCCTTCGAGGCCCTGGAGCTGTCCCTGGAGGACTGGCGGGCGTGGGCGGCCCGCTGCACCTACCGCGGCCCCCACCGGGAGGCGGTGCTGCGCTCCCTGATCACCCTCAAGGCCCTCACGTACGCCCCGACCGGCGGGATCGTCGCCGCCCCCACCACCTCGCTGCCGGAGGAGCTCGGCGGCGTACGGAACTGGGACTACCGGGCGTGCTGGCTGCGCGACTCCTCCCTCACCCTCGGCGCGCTCCTCTCCGCCGGATACGTCGAGGAGGCGGCCGCCTGGCGGGACTGGCTGCTGCGCTCGGTCGCGGGCGACCCGGCCGACCTCCAGATCATGTACGGCCCCGCCGGAGAGCGCCGGCTGCCCGAGACGACGCTGCCGTGGCTGCGCGGCTACGCCGACTCGGCGCCGGTACGGACCGGGAACGCGGCCGTGGAGCAGTTCCAGCTCGACGTGTACGGCGAGGTCATGGACTCGCTCAACCGGGCGCGCGAGGCCGGGATCCCGGCGGAGCGGCACGCCTGGAACCTCCAGCTGAGCCTGCTCGGCTTCCTGGAGTCGACCTGGCGGAACCCCGACGAGGGCCTGTGGGAGGTCCGCGGGCCGCGCCGCCACTTCACCCACTCGAAGGTGATGGCCTGGGTGGCCGCCGACCGGGCGGTGCGCACCCTGGAGGCGGATCCGTCGCTGCCGGGCGATCCGGCGCGGTGGCGGGCGATGCGCGACGAGATCCACGCCGAGGTGTGCGCGAAGGCGTACGACCCCGAGCGGAACACCTTCACCCAGTCGTACGGCTCCCGGGAGCTGGACGCCGCCACCCTGCTCATCCCGCAGGTCGGCTTCCTGCCGCCGGACGACCCCCGGGTCGTCGGGACGGTGGACGCGGTGCGGAAGGAGCTGCTGCACGGCGGCTTCCTGCGCCGGTACAGCACGGACTCCGGGACGGTGGACGGGCTGCCCGGCCAGGAGGGGACGTTCCTCGTCTGCTCGTTCTGGCTGGCGGACGCGCTGCGGTTGACCGGCAGGACCGAGGAGGCGCGCCGGCTCTTCGACCGGCTCGTCGCCCTCCGCAACGACGTGGGGCTCCTCGCGGAGGAGTACGACCCGGTGGCCCGGCGCCAGCTGGGGAACTTCCCGCAGGCCTTCAGCCACATCGGGCTCGTGGGCACCGCCTTCGCCCTGGCCGCCGAGGAGGAGGCGGCGGCGGCTGCGGAGACGGCGGGATAGGCCAGGATGGGGCCATGGATCTTGGACTGAAGGACCGTGTGTACGTGGTGACCGGCGCGACGCGTGGGCTCGGCAGGGCCTCGGCGGAGGCGCTGCTCGCCGAGGGCGCGAAGGTGCTGATCACCGGGCGCGAGGAGAAGGCCGTCGCGGAGGCGGTGGCCGAGCTGGGTGCCGGTGCGGGCGGGGTCGCGGGTGCGGGCGAGGTCGCCGGGGTCGCCGCCGACAACGCCGATCCGGGCACCCCTGACCGGCTGATCGCCGAGGCCCGGGCGCGCTTCGGCGGCTTCGACGGCGTCCTGATCAGCGTCGGCGGCCCGGCGCCCGGCTTCGCGGCCGACAACACCGACGAGCAGTGGGCGGCCGCCTTCGACACCGTCTTCCTCGGGGCCGTACGGCTGGCCCGCGCGGCGGCCGCCACGCTCACCGAGGGCGGTGTCATCGGCTTCGTCCTGTCCGGTTCGGTCCACGAGCCGATCCCCGGCCTGACCATCTCCAACGGGCTGCGGCCGGGGCTCGCCGGCTTCGCGAAGTCCCTCGCCAACGACCTGGGCCCGCGCGGGGTCCGCGTCGTCGGGCTGCTGCCGAGCCGGATCGACACGGACCGGGTGCGCTCCCTCGACGCGCTCTCCGGCGACGCGGACGCGGCCCGCGCGGCGAACGAGGCCACGATCCCGCTGCGCCGCTACGGCACCCCGGAGGAGTTCGGGCGGACGGCGGCCTTCCTGCTGTCGCCGGCCGCCTCGTACCTGACGGGGCTGATGCTCCCGGTGGACGGCGGCGCGCGCGGCGGCTTCTGAGCCGCGCTCAGGTGACCCTGCGGGCCCGGTGCTTCACGGCCCGCAGGCGGGCCTCCGTCGGCAGCGCGGGCAGCCCCGCGGACGTCCGGGCGTGCGCGAGGGCCTCGGTGCTGAGGGTGCTCAGGGCGTCCCCCGGGACGGCGTGCGGCTCCAGGAGGAGGGCGACGCGGGTACGGGGGGCGGTGCGGCGGCCGGTGAGGGAGACCCGGGCCTTGGCCACGCCGTCCTGCGCGGCGGCGTCCGCCTCCAGGACGTCCTCCAGGGCCCGGCCGCGCAGGACCGCCCCCTCGCCGTCGCCGGTGTCGACGAGGACCTCGCGGAGCCGGGCCCGCCGGAACTGGACGAGCAGCCACCACAGGGCGAGCAGGACGACGAGCCCGAGGCCCGCGATGACCACCGGCCACCACCAGCTCTCGTCGCGCCACCGCTGCCGGTCGGCGGCGGAGAGCAGGACGTCGGAGGGGCCGGACCAGGGCCACCAGGACGGCACGGACAGGTCGAGGCCCGCGGCGAGGACGGCGCCGCCGGCGAGGACGAGGAGCAGCCCGGCGAGCCCGAGCAGGACGCGGTTGACGCGTCGGAGGACGACCGTCACCGGGTCACCCCTTCCTGGCCGGTCGGGTCACCCGTACGGTCAGCGCGGGCGGGTGGGCGAGGCCGAGTTCGTCGACGCCGGTGGCGAGGACGGTCTCCACGTCGGCGCGGACCTCGTCGAGCGCCCGGAAGTGCGAGACGGCCCGGACGCCCACCTTGGCGCGGCCGACGCGGACCCGGACGGACTGGACGCCGGAGACCTCCATGGCGCGGTCGCGCAGGGCGAGGGCGGCGGCCTCCCGGTCGAGCCCGGCCCGTACGTCGGCGTGTTCGCGGCGCATGGGGAGGACGGCGCGCAGCCCGGGGGTGGCGGCCAGGATCAGCAGCCAGACGCCGAGCAGGACGGCGAGGGCGGCGCCGGTGAGGACCGTGGCGCTGTCGAGGGGTTTGCTCGCGAGCGTGTCGGCGAGCTCGTGCCGCCAGGCCATGGCGGAGCGATCGGCCCGGACGGCCGCCACGTCGTACAGGAGCAGCCCCGCTCCGCCGAGGACGACGGCCGCCAGGACGGCGGCGGGGATCCGCCGGACCGCCCAGAAGCGGCGCACCCGGGGTCCCGGGGCGTCGGCGAGGACGGGTACGGAGTCGGGGGGCCCGGCCTCCTCGGCTTCGCCGGAGGGCGGGTGCGGGCCCGGGGCGGGGGCCGGGGTGGTGGTCATGAGAGGCGGCCCCTCGGGGTGCTCTGGCGCGTGTGCGGGGAGTGGAGGCGCTCCACGTGGACGGTGACCTCGTGGACCTCCATGCCGACGAGGCCCTCCACGCGGTTGCGGACCCGGCCCCGGACGGCCCCGCACTGGCGGCCGATGTCGGACGGGTAGGCGAGGTCGAGGTTGACCGAGACCCGGGCGACGTCCCGGTGGACGACGACCGAGGCGTGCGGCGCCGAGCCGCCCTCCGGGACGGCGTCCAGCGCCTCACGTGCGGCCTGGGAGGCGATCTTCGCGACGACCCGGTCGGCGATCGTGGTCGCCCCGCGGTCGCGTACCGGGTCCGCTGCCACCCCGGGTCACCGCCGCCGGTCGCCGCGCTCGCGGCCCCGGAACAGGTCGCCGGGTTCGAGATCGCCGTCGAGGAAACGCCCGGCCACGAAGCCGATCGCGCCCAAGGCCGCGACCAGCAGAAACGCCCCGAAGCCGCCGAAGTACCCGGCGAAGCCGAGGGCCATGCCGGCCACCAGGCCGACCACCGCCATGCTCATTCCTGTCCCCTTTCGAGGCCTGTTCGCCCTTCGAGGCCTGGTCGCCTTTCGAGGCCTGGCCGACGGACGGGCCGCCGACGGCTACTGGAGCCTCTGCTCCGGCTCTTCCTCCTCCTCGTCCGGGAGCTTCACATCGCTGACGGCGATGTTGACCTCGACGACTTCGAGGCCGGTCATCCGCTCCACGGCGGCGATGACGTTCTCCCGTACGTCGCCGGCGACGTCGGCGATGGAGACGCCGTAGTCGACGACGATCTCCAGGTCGAGCGCGGTCTGCACCTCGCCGACCTCGGCCTTCACCCCTCGGGTGACGCTCGCCTTGCCGCCGCCTCCGCCGGGTACGCGGTCGCGTACGGCGCCGAAGGTGCGGGAGAGGCCGCTGCCCATGGCGTGGACGCCGACGACATCGCGTGCGGCGAGGCCGGCGATCTTCTCCACGACGCCGTCGGCGATCGTGGTCCGGCCCCGGGAGGCCGGGGCGCCGCCGCCGCGTTTGGTCACGGAGGTACGGCGCGGTTCGTCGGTCGTGCTGTCACCGGAGTGTGCGGAGTCCGCCATCAGATTTCGCCCCTTCTGGGATATTTCGGGGTTCTTCGCCCACACTAAGGGCGGCTGCCCGATCCCGCCCCGGGGATACGGCAGGCTGGGGCAATGACGACGGCTGAGGGTTGGGCGGCGGCGGTACGGGACCGGCTCGCACCGGGCAGGCTGCTGCCGCTCGGGGCACCGGAGGACGGGGCCTGGATCACGGAGCGCGCGGCGCGGACGGCCCTCGACGGGGCAGCGGCGGCGGTACGGGGAGTGGTGCCGGGCGGACTCCGGGTCGGGCCCGCCACGGAGACCGGACCGGACGAGGACGACCGACCGGAAGCCGGGTCGGGCGACGGACCGGAAGGCTGGTCGGGCGAGGGATCGGACGGCGGGCCGGACCGCGGACCGGAAGGCGGGGCGGGCGACGGGCCCGCACCTGGGGGCCTGCGGATCTCGGCGGGCTTCGGGGCCGTGGCCGGGCGCCCGCTTCCGGAGCTCGCCGCCGAGCTGCGCGCGGCCCTCCTCGCGGCGGCGGAGGACGGGCTCGGCCTGGTGGTGGCGGCCGTGGACCTCCGGGTGACGGAGCTGCTCGACACGGCACCGGAGAATCCCGGGCCTGCCACTCCCCCACCCGGGCGACCCTCGCCCGCGACGGACGACCCCGCCGCCCTCGCGGCGCTGCGGGTCGAGGGCGTGGCGGGCGTGACGGACGCGCTGGGCCCGCCGGTCCTGCGGGAGTCCGGCCGGGTGCGGGTCGAGCTGGCGGTGACGGCGGGCCACCGCCCCCTGGACGTGGCCCGCGCCGTCCGGAGCGCCGTGACCGCCGCCGCCCCGGAGGCGACGGCGGTCACGGTACTGGTCTCGGAACTGCGGTAGGGAGCGCCGTAAGGGGGGCGTGCGTCAGTCGCCGAGGCCCGCGAGGTCGCGCAGACGGCGGGCCTGGGCGGCGCGCTCGGCGGTGCGCTGCTCCTCGTACGAGCGGCCGGCGGCAGCCTGGAGGAGCGCCTTGGTCTCGTTGACCGCGGCGCGCGGCGCCGCGAGCAGGGCGGCGCTCAAGTCCCGTACCGTCGCGTCGAGTTCCTCCGCGGGCACGGCGATGTTGGCGAGACCGGTGCGCTCGGCCTCCTCCGCGTGGACGAAGCGGCCGGTGGCGCAGATCTCCAGCGCGCGGGCGTAGCCGACGAGCGAGACGAGCGGGTGCGTCCCGGTCAGGTCCGGGACGAGACCCAGGCTGGTCTCGCGCATGGCGAACGCCACGTCCTCGGCGACGACCCGCAGGTCGCAGGCGAGGGCGAGCTGGAAGCCCGCGCCGATGGCATGCCCCTGGACGGCCGCGATCGACACGAGGTCGCTACGGCGCCACCAGGTGAACGCCTCCTGGTACTCGGCGATCTCCGCGTCGAGGTCCTCGTCGGAACCGCGCGCGAGATCGAGGAAGGACGGCTCTCCGTCGAAGCCCTCGGGCGTGAACGCCTGCCGGTCGAGCCCTGCGGAGAAGGACTTTCCCTCTCCGCGCAGGACCACGACCCGCACGCTGCCGGGCAACGACCGGCCGGCTTCTGTCAACGCCCGCCACAGAGCGGGAGACTGAGCGTTGCGCTTCGCCGGATTGGTCAGGGTCACCGTGGCAACGGCGTCCTCGACGGTGAGCCGTACACCGTCCTTGTCGAATACGAGCTCAGAGTCGTCGAGCGTAGTCATGGGGCGCCTCCGGTTCCGGTGCAGCACTTGCATCGATGCTAAGTGACTGCACAGTAACCACCTGGCCGACCGCACGGCCGACCGGGTGGCCACCGAGAGACCCGGTGGCCGGTCGAGCCGCCCCGATGACTCAGACCGAGGCTGCCTTCTTGCCCCGTGTCGCTCCGCCGCGTCCACGCAGCGTGACTCCGGACTCGCTCAGCATCCGGTGGACGAATCCGTAGGAGCGGCCGGTTTCCTCGGCCAGCGCCCGGATGCTCGCACCGGAGTCGTACTTCTTCTTCAGGTCTGCCGCGAGCTTGTCGCGCGCGGCGCCGGTCACCCGGCTGCCCTTCTTCAGAGTCTCGGCCACCCGTGCCTCCTCATGGGAAGTGCGCTCTGGACTTCTCATGATCACCCCTCCCCGCCGTCCTGGCCACCCATTCGACAAGGTCCGTGCCGCCGGGTTGCACGAGGAGCACCTCCCCGCCACGACCGGAACCATGAATTCCGCACCGGCGGAAAGCGGGCCCCGTGCCGTACGGAGCGGGAAGTGCCAGGTCAACGGCGCAGGGGGAACACACGTACGGCGCGGGTCTGCCGGAAGGATTCGGCAGAGCACCGCGCCGGGGTGTACGAGACGCCCTCACTCAGATGAAGGATCACCCATGAGCCGAATGATCCAGCCCTGAATGATCACTCCGGGCCCCGGGACACGCCGTCGGGCGCGTCCGGAGCTCCGGACCGGGTCAGGCCAGGGCCACGAGGTCCGCGTAGTCCGCGCCCCACAGGTCCTCGACACCGTCCGGGAGCAGGATGATCCGCTCCGGGTCGAGGGCCTCGACGGCGCCCTCGTCGTGGGTGACGAGGACGACCGCGCCCTTGTACGTCCGCAGGGCGCCGAGGATCTCCTCGCGGCTGGCCGGGTCGAGGTTGTTGGTCGGCTCGTCGAGGAGCAGCACGTTCGCCGAGGAGACGACGAGGGTCGCGAGCGCGAGACGGGTCTTCTCACCGCCGGAGAGGACCCCGGCCGGCTTGTCGACGTCGTCACCGGAGAAGAGGAAGGAACCGAGGGTCTTGCGGACGGCGACGAGGTCGAGGTCGGGCGCGGCGGAGCGCATGTTCTCCAGGACGGTCCGCTCGGGGTCGAGCGTCTCGTGCTCCTGGGCGTAGTAGCCGAGCTTCAGACCGTGGCCGGGGGTGACCTGGCCCGTGTCGGGCTTCTCGACACCGCCGAGGAGCCGCAGCAGCGTCGTCTTGCCCGCGCCGTTGAGGCCGAGGATGACGACGCGGGAGCCCTTGTCGATGGCGAGGTCCACGTCGGTGAAGATCTCGAGCGAGCCGTAGGACTTGGAGAGCCCCTCGGCGGTCAGCGGCGTCCTGCCGCAGGGCGCCGGGTCCGGGAAGCGGAGCTTGGCGACCTTGTCGGAGGCGCGCACGGCCTCCAGGCCGGAGAGCAGGCGCTCGGCGCGCTTGGCCATGTTCTGCGCGGCGACGGTCTTGGTGGCCTTGGCGCGCATCTTGTCGGCCTGCGAGTTGAGGGACGCGGCCTTCTTCTCGGCGTTCTGACGCTCGCGCTTGCGGCGCTTCTCGTCGGCCTCGCGCTGCTGCTGGTAGAGCTTCCAGCCCATGTTGTAGACGTCGATCGTGGTGCGGTTGGCGTCCAGGTAGAAGACCTTGTTGACGACGGTCTCGACGAGGTCGACGTCGTGGGAGATGACGATGAAGCCACCGCGGTAGGTCTTCAGGTAGTCGCGCAGCCAGACGATGGAGTCGGCGTCGAGGTGGTTGGTGGGCTCGTCGAGGAGGAGCGTGTCGGCGTCCGAGAAGAGGATCCGGGCGAGCTCGACGCGGCGGCGCTGACCACCGGAGAGGGTGTGCAGCGGCTGGCCCATGACGCGGTCGGGCAGACCGAGGGCGGCGGCGATGGTGGAGGCCTCGGCCTCGGCCGCGTAACCGCCCTTGGTCAGGAACTCGGTCTCCTGGCGCTCGTACTGCCGCATGGCCTTGTCGCGGGTGCCGCCGCTGCCGGTCGCGATGCGCTCCTCGTTCGCCCGCATCTTCTTGAGGAGCGTGTCGAGGCCGCGGGCGGAGAGGATGCGGTCGCGGGCCAGGACGTCGAGGTCGCCGGTGCGCGGGTCCTGCGGGAGGTAGCCGACCTCGCCGGAGCGGGCGATGGCACCGGCAGCCGGCTGGCCCTCGCCCGCGAGGCACTTGGTGAGGGTGGTCTTGCCCGCTCCGTTGCGGCCGACGAGGCCGATGCGGTCGCCCTTGGCGACGCGGAAGGAAGCGGACTCGAGGAGGACGCGGGCGCCGGCGCGCAGCTCGATGCCGGTGGCGGTGATCACGGACAGACTCCAGGGCGGTGGGAAACGGCGGAAGGACTGCTGCTGACGGGCTTCGACGCCGCTAATGCACGGGGAGAGTGGCCATACGGCCAGTCTAACGGGCTTCTGCAACTGGTTTTCGGCCATGTGGGTGCCCTGCGGCGGGATCGGAGTTTTCTCACATTTCTCAAGATCTCTCCCATGTCACACAAAAGGGGCGAGCGCGCAGAGATCGTTCGATACTCGGCGCAGGGCGGCGGCCACTGCCGCGGCAGTGACGCGGAGGGTGGTGGACCGTGCAGTTCGACGACGACGCCGACCTGGACACCTCGGAGGTCAAGGACGTCCGGAGCAGCCGCGTCCCCGGCGGCAAGGCGACGATCGGCGGCGGCGTCATCGGGCTCATCGCGCTGATCCTGGGCGTGATCTTCGGGGTCGGTCCCGACCAGCTCGGGCTCTCCGACGGCGGCGAGGCACCGGTCGCGACCTCCTCCTCCGCGGCCCAGGTGAACCAGACCTGCAAGAAGGGCTCGGACGCGAACACCCGCGAGGACTGCCGGATCGTCGCCGTCGTCAACAGCGTCCAGGACTTCTGGCGGAGCGAGTACGCGCGGCGGGGCGGGACCTACGGGAACGCCCCCACCGTGATGTTCACCCAGCGGGTCGGGACCGCGTGCGGCTCGGCCACCTCGGCCGTCGGGCCCTTCTACTGCCCCGGGGACCGGCAGGTCTATCTGGACCTGGGCTTCTTCGAGGAGCTGCGGACCAAGTTCGGGTCGAGCGGCGGACCCTTCGCCCAGGCGTACGTGGTGGCTCACGAGTACGGGCACCACGTCCAGAACATGATGGGGACCCTCGGCCGGGCCCAGGACGGCCGGACCGGCGCGAACTCCAACGCCGTCCGGGTCGAGCTCCAGGCCGACTGCTACGCCGGGGTGTGGGCCCGGCACGCGACGACCACCCCCGACGAGAAGACGGGCCGGCCGCTGCTGACCCGGCTCACGGACGAGGACATCCGGGACGGCCTCGACGCGGCGGCCGCGGTGGGCGACGACCGGATCCAGGAGAGGTTCCAGGGCCGGGTGACCCCGGAGAGCTGGACGCACGGCTCGGCGGCGCAGCGGCAGCAGTGGTTCTACCAGGGGTACAAGACCGGCGACATGGCCCAGTGCAACACCTTCCGCTGAGTTGTCCGTGGGGGCTGCCAGACTGAGATCCAGGTCACATTCGGCTGAATCGAGAGGAAGTGATCGGGATGGCAGAGGCACCCCACATCTGTCCGACGCTGACGTACGAGGACGCGAAGGGCGCGATCAAGCTGCTCACGGAGGGCTTCGGCTTCACGGCGACCGCCGTGTACGAGGCCGAGGACGGGCTGGTCGCGCATGCCGAGCTCGCGTACGGGAACGGCATGGTGATGCTCGGCAGCAAGGGCACGGGCAGCGAGTTCGACAAGCTGATGGCGGGCGGGGGCCCGGTGGGCGTCTTCGTGCACGTGGACGACGTGGACGAGCACCACGCGCGGGCCGTGGCCCACGGCATCGAGATCGTGCTGCCGCCCACGGACCAGGAGTACGGCTCGCGGGACTACACGGCCCGGGACGCCGAGGGCAACATCTGGAGCTTCGGGACGTACACGCCCGGCGCCGCGGAGTAGCCGGGCGCCGGACGTCGTACGGGCTGCTCAGGCTCCGCCGGTGTGGACCTGGAAGGCGGCCCTGCGGACGGCCTTGGACAGCGCCGGGTCCGGGTGGGCGGCGGCCAGGGCGACCAGGACCTGGACGGTCCGGGGGTGGCCCACGGCCCTGACCTCGTCGAGGAGCGCGGGGACGGTGCCCTGGACGGCGGATTCGAGGTGGCGGACCAGCAGCTCGCTCTCGCCGTGGTCGGCGACGGCCGCCGCCGTGTCGACCCAGAGCCAGGTGGCCTCCTCGCGGGTGAGGACCTCCTGGGCGTCGTCGGGGTCGGCGCCCTCGTACTCCGCCAGCCAGAGCAGGGCGTACGGGCGCAGGGACGGCTCGGCGACCGTGGCGCGGACCTCGGCCTCCGCAGGGGCCCCGACGACCCGGAGCGCCTCGAAGGCGAGGCCGCGCAGGAGGGCGTCCTCGCCGCGGGCGACGGCGAGGAGTTCGGCCACCGCGCTGGAGAGCGTGCGGGCCGCGAGCCAGGCGCGGTACTCGGCGCGGGCCGGTCCCGGGGTGAGCCGGGCGCAGCCGCGCAGCATGTCCTCGGCGGACTGCTCGATGTTGCCGGCGGGGCTCTGCGCGGCGACGCAGATCTGCTCCAGCTTGACCCAGACCGCCCAGTTGCCGAGGGGGGTCAGGGTGGCGTGCCGGGCGTCCGCGCCGGGAGCGAGGGTGCCGGGGTCTAGGGTCAGCGCGCCGACGGCCGCCAGGCCCTCCAGGGCCCAGTCGAGGAGGGCGGGGAGCCCGTGCCCGTCCGTGCCGGGGGTGTCCGCCGCCGCGCCGGGGGTCTCCGACGGCTCGGGGGCGGTGTGCGCCGGCTCGGGGGTCGGCTCGGTCGGCGGGACCTCGCAGCGCTCCTCGCGGAGTTCCTCGACGCGCTGGCCGAGGAGGTCGAGGAGGGCCGGGACGAGGACCGGGCCCTGGGAGAGCTGGAGCAGCGAGAGCACCTGCGGGACGGCCTCGACGACCTCGGCGACGGCGCTCGGCGCGACGCCCTCGGGGGCCGGGTGGACCAGGGACCAGGCGTCGAAGAGGGCGACCCAGCCGCGCAGGACGGCGGAGTCGTCCCGGTCCCAGGCGTGCAGCCGCCAGCCGGGGCGGGCGGTGTCGCCGTGGAGCTCGACGAGCCCCGCGAGCCGGGCGCGGTCCCAGCCGGCCCGGATCTGGCCGGGTGTCAGGTCCAGTGCGGCCGCGGCCCGTTCCTGGACGGTGACGGCTTCGGCGCCGGCACGGAGGGCGGCTTCGGGACCGCGCTCGACGGCGGCCCAGCGGGCGATCCGTACGGCGTCGGCGAGGACCTGCCGGGCCTGGCGGGCGAGTTCCGCGCGGGGCGGAGTGCCCTCGGGCGGCCGCGGCGCCGGCCGGGTGCGCCGGGTCGTCACGGCCCGTCGGGCGGTGGCCAGCGCCCGCGGGCGGACGAGTCGGAGTCTGGAGTTGCGCGCCAATGGTTCATCGGGCTTTCGAGACGTCACGGGGGCAGTCTTCCCGCTGACGGCCCGAAAGCCCAATCGGAATCCGCAGCCCCGTCAGAACGGCCGTCGGAGGAGCCGCCGGAGGAAGGGGTGCGCGTCGCCGGAGCAGGGGTCAGAGCAAGGGTCGGAGCAGGGGTCAGAGCAAGGGGGTGAGGAAGCGGCGCAAGGCCTCTTCGTAGCGGACGGGGTCGGCGTTCCACATCGCCGCGTGCGGGGCGCGCCGGACCGTGTGCAGGGTGACCAGATCGGGGCGGCGGGCGGCGAGCTCGACGGACGGCTCCCAGGGGGCGAGCGTGTCGTCGGGGCCGTGCAGGAGGAGGACGGGGACGCGCAGGGCGCCCGGTGCGGAGGCGGCCTGGAGCCGGTCCGCGTGCGGACCCGTACGGGCCTGGGCGGCGCGGACGGCGAGCGGGAGCAGCGGTCCGGGGACGTGGTGGGCCGCGGCGAGGCCGCGGAGGGTGGCCTCCCAGTCGAGGACCGGGGAGTCGAGGACGAGGCCGCTGATCCGGTCGCGTACGCCCGACTCGGCGGCGGCGCGCAGGGCCATCGCGGCGCCGGTCCCCCAGCCGTGCAGGACGACCTTGGCGGCGCCGCGGCGGACGGCGTAGCGGATGGCTGCGTCGACGTCCCGCCACTCGGAGTCGCCGAGGTGGGCGAGACCGTCCGGGGAGGCGGGCGCCCCCTCGTCGCCGCGGTAGGCGGGGACGAGGACCGGGATCTTGCGCCGGTTGAAGAAGGGGACGAGGTTCAGGGGGTGCTCGCGGGTGGTGCCGAGGCCGTGCAGCGCGATCACCCACGTGGTGCGGGGGGCCGACACGAGCCAGCCGGGCAGGGGGCCGAGCTCTCCGGGGATCTCGACGTCCTCGTGCGCGAGCCCTAGGGCGCTGATCGGGGTGCCCCGGTGGAGCTGGGGGGTGAGGCGGACGCGGGCGCCGGGGCCGAGGACGCCGAGCTCGACCCGTTCGAGGCGGCGGACGACGGTGTCGGCGGTGTGGGGGACCCGGTCGAGGACGGGGCCGAGGACGGCGTGGAGGCCGGGGGCCTCCATTCCGTACGTGCCGGGGCGCAGCGAGGCGAGGCTGCGGGTGAGGGTGATCCGTTCGGGTCCCGTGGCGTGCACGGTGAGTCTGGGGTCTCCCGGGAGTGGTCGTCCGGACGGCACCCTGAGGGCGACGTCGCTGGCGTACCGGCCGGCCGCTACCGCGGCCGCACCGACACCGATCAGGGTGGTGACGGCCGCTGCCGTCGCTGTAGCCGGGCGCACGCTCCCAGTGTCGGCAGGTCGCGGGCGGCCTGCCACCGGGCGGACCCGGCCGGGGGGCCTCGCACCTCCGAGGGCCTCGCACCTCCGAGGGGGCCTCGCGCCTCCGGGGATCCCTCCCGCGAGTGACATGGCTCTCCTCGACGGGGTCCCCCGGTCGGATGGTCCGGTCCAGGGAGCGGAACGGGGCGGCGGGGGGTGAACCGGGCAGGCTCGCCGGTGCCCCGTAACGGCCCGGATTACCCGGGGTCGCAGGGTGACCGCATCGTGGACGCACTCCCCGGCGGGGGGCTAAGCGGAATGTCTTGACACCGGATGGGGACACCACGTCGCCCGCCCCAGTTCATCTTCCGTTCACCCAGGTTGCTTACGTTCGTCGAGCCACTGACGTCAAACGATTGCCTGGGTAAATGGAACACATCACGCTGCTGCTCGCCATTGTGGTCGTGACAGCTCTCGTGTTCGATTTCACGAACGGTTTCCACGACACCGCCAACGCGATGGCCACGACCATCTCGACCGGTGCACTCAAGCCCAAGACGGCGGTGGCCATGTCCGCCGTGCTGAACCTCGTCGGCGCGTTCCTGTCCGTGGAGGTCGCCAAGACGATCTCCGGCGGGATCATCAACGAAGAGGGCATTCGTACAGAAGTGATCTTCGCGGCGCTCGTGGGCGCCATCCTGTGGAACCTGCTGACCTGGCTCCTGGGCCTGCCGTCCAGCTCCTCCCACGCGCTCTTCGGCGGCCTCATCGGCGCAGCGGTCATGTCGGCCGGCTGGTCGGCCGTGAACGGCCCCACCATCGTCACCAAGGTCCTCATCCCGGCCGTCGCCGCGCCGATCGTCGCCGGCCTCGCCGCGATGCTGGCCACCCGGCTGACGTACAAGATCGGCGCCAAGACCGAGGCGAAGCACACCGCCAAGGGCTACCGGGTCGGCCAGATCGCCTCCGCGGGTCTCGTCTCCCTCGCCCACGGCACCAACGACGCCCAGAAGACGATGGGCATCATCACCCTCGCCCTGGTCACCCAGGGCGTCGTCGCCCCCGGCTCCAACCCGCCTCTCTGGGTCATCGTCGCCGCCGGCGTCGCGATCGCGCTCGGCACCTACCTCGGCGGCTGGCGCATCATCCGCACCATGGGCAAGGGCCTCACCGACCTCCAGCCGCAGCAGGGCTTCGCCGCCCAGACCAGCGCCGCCACGGTCATCCTCGCCTCCTCGCACCTCGGCTTCTCCCTCTCCACCACCCAGTCCTGTTCGGGTGCCGTGATGGGCGCGGGCCTCGGCCGCAAGGGCGGCGTCGTCCGCTGGTCGACCGCGACCCGGATGTTCGTCGCCTGGGGCCTGACCCTGCCCGCCGCCGCCCTCGTCGGCGCCGGTGCCGAGTTCCTCACCAAGCAGGGCCCCTGGGGCATCGCCGCCGTCGCGGTCCTGCTGGTCTCCGGCTCGGCCGTCATCTGGTCGCTGTCCCGCCGCAAGCCGGTCGACCACAACAACGTCACCGACGACGACCTCGACGGCGAGTCCGAGCCCGCGGGTGTGGTGACCACCGCCATCGCGGCCGTCACCCCGCCGCCGGCCGGTTCCGTCGCCGCCGTCGCGGACGAGGACCTCAAGACCACCATCCCCTCGCCGGTCCCCACGGACCCGGCCGCTCCCCCGGCCCCCGCCGCAGCGGTGTAAGGAACCAACGACATGAAGATCGACTGGGCAGCTCTCGGCGCCGTCTTCGGGGTCAGCCTCGTGGCGACCGTCGCCCTCGTGGGCCTCTTCACCCTCGGCATCATCGGCCTCTCCAAGCAGGAGCAGGCCGCCGCCCAGGGCGGCTCGGCCACGATGGCCCGCACCGGCGCCTACGCCTGCTTCGCCCTGTGCGTCGCGGCCGTGGCGTACGGCATCTATCTGATCGTCGCCTGACGGTCCTCCCTGTACGACGGCCGGGCGGTCCGCACCTTCGGGTGCGACCGCCCGGCCGTCGTGTGTGTGGTCCGTGTTTGTGGTGCTTCGCACAGTGACCTGTCGCAGGTCAAGGGTGAGTTGACGGGTGTTCGCGGGCCGTGGTGGACTGCCGAGGCCATTACGGCGGCAGCAGAGGAAGTCCGGTGCGAATCCGGCGCGGTCCCGCCACTGTGACCGGATCCGACGGGTCCGGAAGTCAGGAACTCTCGCCGCCGGTCACGTCGATCCAGGGCGCGGACCCTGAGTGAGGACCTGCGCCATGCCCGGCCGCACCAGAACCAGCCGCCTTTCCCCGGACGGATTCGCGTACGGCGCGGCCCTCGGGCTCGCCGTCGACCGGCTCGTCGGCGATCCCCGCCGCGGACACCCCGTCGCCGCCTTCGGCCGGGCCGCCGCCGCGGTCGAACAGCGCCTCCACCACGACCACCGCGGCTGGGGCGCCCTGCACACCGCCGTCTGCGCCGGCTCCACCGCAGCCCTCGGCGCACTCGCCGCCCGGGCCGTCCGGGACCGGCCGGCCGCCGCCGTGGCGCTCACCGCCGCCTCCGTCTGGGCCGTCGTCGGCGGGACGACCCTGGGCCGCGAGGCCCGTGCGATCGGCGGGGCGCTCGCCGTCGGGGACCTGGACGTCGCCCGGGAGCGACTGCCGCACCTGTGCGGGCGCGACCCGCAGTCCCTGGACGGTCCCGCGATGGCCCGCGCGGTCGTCGAGTCCGTCGCCGAGAACACCTCCGACGCCGTGGTCGGCGCCCTCTTCTGGGGCGCGGTCGCCGGCGTGCCGGGCCTCGTCGCCTTCCGGGCCGTCAACACCCTCGACGCAATGGTCGGCCACAAGTCCCCGCGCCACCGCCGCTTCGGCTGGGCCTCGGCCCGGCTCGACGACGTGGCCGGCTGGCCCGGAGCCCGGCTGACGGCCGTCGCCGCGACGCTCGCCGGAGGGAATCCGCGCGGGGCCGTACGGGCCTGGCGGGCGGACGCGGACCGGCACCCGAGCCCCAACGCGGGGCCCGTCGAGGCCTCGTTCGCGGGCGCCCTCGGCGTACGGCTCGGGGGGACCCTCTCGTACGGCGGGCGGGTCGAGCACCGGCCCGTGCTGAACGGGGAAGGGCGGCCCGTCGAGGTCGCCGACATCGACCGGGCGGTCCGGCTCTCGCGCCGGGTCACCGCCGTGACCCTGGCCGCCTGTGTCGGCGGCCGCATGATCATCGGTGCTGCCGTGAAGAACGCGAAGCGGAGGAACGCATGAGGGGTGGGGGCCTGCTGGTCGCCGGGACCACGTCCGACGCCGGCAAGAGCGTCGTGACGGCCGGCATCTGCCGCTGGCTGGTCCGCAAGGGCCTGAAGGTGGCGCCGTTCAAGGGACAGAACATGTCCCTCAACTCCTTCGTGACCCGCGAGGGCGCCGAGATCGGGCGGGCCCAGGCCATGCAGGCCCAGGCCGCCCGGGTCGAGCCGACCGCGCTCATGAACCCGGTCCTGCTCAAGCCGGGCAGCGACCGCTCCAGCCAGGTCGTCCTGATGGGCAAGCCGGTGGGCGAGCTGTCCGCCCGCGGCTACCACGGCGGGCGGCAGAAGGAACTCTTCGAGCCGGTGATGGCGTGCCTGGAGGAACTCCGGGGCATGTACGACGCCGTGATCTGCGAGGGGGCGGGCAGTCCGGCCGAGATCAACCTGCGGCGCACGGACATCGTGAACATGGGCATCGCGCGGGCCGCGCGGCTGCCCGTGGTCGTGGTCGGCGACATCGACCGGGGCGGGGTCTTCGCCCAGTTCTTCGGGACGACGGCACTGCTGAGCCCCGAGGACCAGTCGCTCGTCGCCGGATACCTCGTGAACAAGTTCCGGGGCGACGTGACCCTCCTCGAACCCGGCCTCGACATGCTGCACGGGCTGACCGGGCGGCGGACCTTCGGCGTCCTGCCGTACGCGCACGGGCTCGGCATCGACGAGGAGGACGGCCTCCGGGTCTCGCTGCGGGGCACCGTCCGCGAGTCCGTCGTCGCGCCGCCCGTCGGCGCGGACGTGCTGCGGGTCGCCGTCTGCGCCGTACCGCTGATGTCGAACTTCACGGACGTCGACGCGCTGGCCGCCGAGCCGGGCGTCGTCGTCCGGTTCGTGGACCGGCCCGAGGAGCTCGTCGACGCGGACCTCGTCGTCGTGCCCGGCACCCGGGGGACGGTGAAGGCGCTCGCGTGGCTGCGGGAGCGGGGGCTCGCGGACGAGCTGGCCCGCCGCGCGGCCGAGGGCCGGCCGGTCCTCGGGATCTGCGGCGGCTTCCAGGCGCTCGGCGAGCGGATCGAGGACGAGGTCGAGTCGAAGGCCGGGACCGTCGACGGGCTCGGACTGCTGCCCGTACGGGTCCGGTTCGCGCGCGAGAAGACCCTGGCGCGGCCGGTCGGCGAGGCGCTCGGGGAGCGGGTCGAGGGGTACGAGATCCACCACGGCGTCGCGTCGGTGGACGGGGGCGAACCGTTTCTGGACGGGTGCCGGGTCGGCGCCGTGTGGGGCACCCACTGGCACGGCTCGCTGGAGAGCGACGGGTTCCGCCGGGCGTTCCTCCGGGAGGTCGCGGCGGCGGCGGGGCGGCGGTTCGTACCGGCCCCGGACACGTCGTTCGGCACGCTGCGGGAAGAGCAGCTGGACCGGCTCGGCGACCTGATCGAAGAACACGCGGACACGGACGCGCTGCTGCGGCTCATCGAGGAGGGCGCCCCGGCGGGGCTGCCGTTCGTGCCGCCGGGTGCGCCGTGAGTGCCGGTTGCGGCTTGGAGAGTCGTGTGCGGGTGACCCCTGTGGGTGGTTGCCCGCCGTCGGCGGCCATCGGGTCCCCGTCACATCAGCTGATCGAACTTGAGGGAAGGACCAACCGATGAGCACCCGGTATCCGTTCACCGCCGTCGTCGGCATGGACGATCTGCGGCTCGCGCTGCTGCTGAACGCGGTCAGTCCGGCGGTGGGCGGTGTGCTCGTCCGGGGCGAGAAGGGGACCGCCAAGTCCACGGCCGTCCGCGCGCTCGCCGATCTGCTGCCGGTGGTTCCCGTCGTGGCGGGCTGCCGCTTCAGCTGCGATCCCGTCTCGCCCGACCCCGGCTGCCCGGACGGGCCGCACGCCGACGCCCCCGGGGCCGAACGCGCCGCACGCATGGTCGAGTTGCCCGTCGGCGCCTCCGAGGACCGGCTCGTCGGCTCGCTCGACATCGAGAAGGCGCTCGCCGAGGGCGTGAAGGCCTTCGAGCCCGGCCTCCTCGCCTCCGCCCACCGGGGCATCCTGTACGTCGACGAGGTCAACCTGCTGAGCGACCACCTCATCGACCACCTGCTCGACGCCGCCGCCATGGGCGCCTCGCACGTCGAGCGCGAGGGCGTCTCCGTACGGCATGCCGCCCGCTTCCTGCTCGTCGGGACCATGAACCCCGAAGAGGGCGAACTGCGGCCGCAGTTGCTCGACCGGTTCGGGCTGACCGTGGAGGTCGCCGCCTCCCGCGTGCCCGAGCAGCGGGTGGAGGTCGTCCGGCGGCGGCTCGCCTTCGAGGACGACGCCGCCGGGTTCGCCGCCCGCTGGGCGGACGAGGAGACCGCGCTGCGGGACCGGATCATCGCCGCCCGCACCCTGCTGCCGAAGGTGGCCCTCGGCGACGCCGCCCTCCTCCAGATCGCCGCGACCTGCGCCGCGTTCGAGGTCGACGGCATGCGCGCCGACATCGTCATGGCGCGGGCCGCCACCGCCCTCGCCGCCTGGGCCGGCCGCACGGAGGTCACCTCCGAGGACGTGCGGCAGGCCGCGCTCCTGGCCCTCCCCCACCGGCGTCGGCGCAACCCCTTCGACGCGCCCGGCCTCGACGAGGACAAGCTCGACGAGACCCTGGAGCAGTTCAAGGGTGAGGAGCCGGAGACCGACTCCGACGAGGACCCCGAGCCCGACGGCCCGGGTGACGGCGGCCCCGGCGGTGGCGGAGGGATTCCGCCGCAGGGCGAAGGCCCCGCCCCCGAGACGGACGGTGCGCCCGAGGAGACCCCTGCCGACGCGCCCGCGCCCGCCGAGGCTCCGGACCCCGCCCCCGCCCCGCAGGGCTCCGGCGCCGGTGAGCGCGCGGCCGTCCAGGCCGCCGAGCCCTTCCGTACGAAGATGCTGAGCGTGCCCGGTCTGGGCGAGGGCGCCGCCGGGCGCCGCTCCCGGGCCCGTACCGAGCACGGCCGTACCACCGGATCCACCCGGCCCCGCGGCGCGCTCACCAAGCTGCACCTGACGGCGACCGTGCAGGCCGCCGCCCCGCACCAGCGGGCGCGCGGGCGGACCGGTCCCGGGCTCGTCGTCCGGCGGGACGACCTGCGGCAGGCGACCCGTGAGGGGCGTGAGGGGAACCTCGTGCTCTTCGCCGTGGACGCCTCCGGCTCGATGGCGGCCCGGCAGCGGATGAGCGCCGTGAAGGGTGCCGTCCTCTCGCTGCTCCTCGACGCCTACCAGCGGCGCGACAAGGTCGGCCTGATCACCTTCCGGGGCCGTACCGCCGATCTGGCGCTGCCGCCGACCTCGTCCGTGGACGCCGCCGCCGCACGCCTTGAGCAGCTCCCGACCGGCGGCCGTACGCCGCTGTCCGCCGGGCTCCTCAAGGCCCACGACGTGCTGCGGATCGAGCGGCTGCGGGACCCCTCGCGCCGCCCGCTGCTCGTCGTCGTGACCGACGGCCGGGCGACCGGCGGCGGCGCCGACCCGGTGGCGCTGGCCGCCCGGGCGGCCCGGCTGCACGCCGCCGACGGCACGGCGAGCGTGGTCGTGGACTGCGAGACGGGCCCCGTGCGGCTCGGGCTCGCCGGGAGCCTCGCACGCGAACTCGGCGGCACCGCCGTCACCTTGGACGAGCTGCGGGCCGACTCGATCGCCGGCCTCGTCAGGGACGTACAGGCAGATCAGACAACCAGGAGGGCCGCTTAATGCCGCAGGGACAGCCGACCGTCGTGCCCGACGACGGTCTCACCACCCGTCAGCGCCGCAACCGCGCACTGGTGATGGTGCACACGGGCGTCGGCAAGGGGAAGTCGACCGCCGCCTTCGGCATGGCGCTGCGCGCCTGGAACCAGGGCTGGCCGATCGGGGTGTTCCAGTTCGTCAAGTCCGCCAAGTGGAAGGTCGGCGAGGAGAACGCCCTCAAGGCGCTCGGCGAGACCGGCAAGGGCGGCACGGTCACCTGGAACAAGATGGGCGAGGGCTGGTCCTGGATCCAGCGCGAGGTCGCCGAGGGCGAGCAGTCGCACGAGGAGAAGGCCCGCGAGGGCTGGGAGCAGGTCAAGCGTGACCTCGCCGAGGAGCGGTACAAGTTCTACGTCCTCGACGAGTTCGCCTACCTGCTGCACTGGGGGTGGATCGACACCAAGGAGGTCGTCGAGGTCCTCCGCGACCGTCCCGGCCACCAGCACGTCGTCATCACCGGGCGCAACGCGCCGCAGGAGCTGGTCGACTTCGCCGATCTCGTCACCGACATGTCCAAGGTCAAGCACCCGATGGACGCCGGTCAGAAGGGCCAGCGGGGCATCGAGTGGTAGCACGTCTCGTCATCGCCGCGCCGTCGTCCGGCGCGGGCAAGACCACGGTCGCGACCGGCCTCATGGCCGCGTTCGCGGGCCGTGGTCTGGCCGTCTCCCCGCACAAGGTCGGCCCCGACTACATCGACCCCGGCTACCACGCCCTGGCGACCGGCCGGCCGGGCCGCAACCTCGACGCGTACATGTGCGGTACGGGGCTGGTCGCGCCGCTCTTCGAGCACGGGGCGCGCGGCTGCGACCTGGCCGTGGTCGAGGGGGTCATGGGCCTGTACGACGGGGCCGCCGACCAGGGCGAGCTGGCGTCCACCGCGCAGGTGGCGAAGCTCCTGAAGGCTCCGGTGGTGCTCGTCGTGGACGCGTCGTCGCAGTCGCGGTCGGTGGCGGCGCTCGTGCACGGGTTCGCGTCGTGGGATCCGGAGGTGCGGATCGGGGGCGTGATCCTCAACAAGGTCGCCACGGACCGGCACGAGCACCTGCTGCGGGAGGCGCTCGGGGAGTCGGGGGTGCCGGTGCTCGGCGTGCTGCGGCGGGCGCCAGCCGTGGCGACTCCGTCGCGGCACCTGGGGCTTGTGCCGGTTGCCGAGCGGCAGGCCGCGGCGGTGGAGGCGGTGGCCGCGCAGGCGGAGCAGGTGCTTGCCGGGTGCGATCTGGAGGGGCTGCTGGCATTGGCCCGCAGCGCGCCCGAGCTGCACGCCGAGCCGTGGGACGCCCACAACCCGGCCACCGGGCCGCAGTCGGCGAACGAGCCCGGCCGCAGGCCGGTGGTCGCCGTCGCCGGTGGGGCTGCGTTCACGTTCTCGTACGCCGAGCACACGGAGTTGCTCATCGCCGCGGGCGCGGACGTCGTCACGTTCGATCCGCTCCGGGACGAAGCGCTGCCCGAGGGCACCTCCGGGCTCGTCATAGGCGGCGGGTTTCCCGAGATGTACGGGGCCGAGCTGTCCGCCAACGAGCCGTTGCGGAAGGCCGTCGCCGCGCTCGCCGAGGCCGGCGCGCCGATCGCCGCCGAGTGTGCCGGGCTGCTCTATCTCGCGCGGTCCCTCGACGGCACGCCCATGTGCGGGGTGCTCGACGCGGACGCGCGGATGTCGGAGCGGCTCACTCTCGGGTACCGGGACGCCGTCGCCGTGAGCGACAGCGTGCTCGCTCCGACGGGCGCCCGGCTGCGGGGGCACGAGTTCCACCGGACCGTGATCGAGCCGGGCGCCGGGGCCACGCCCGCCTGGGGGCTGCGGCAGCCGGAGCGGCGCGTCGAGGGCTTCGTCCAGGGAGGGGTGCACGCCAGCTACGTGCACACCCACTGGGCGGGTGCTCCCGAGGTGGCCGCGCGGTTCGTCGAGCGGTGCGCGGGCGGTCCCGCCGCGTGAGATCAGCCGCCGGAGACGCCCACCACGAGCCAGATGAAGGCCACGCCCGCGACCGTGCACAGCAGGGTCGAACGGGCGGGGTGTTCGTGGTGGGCCTCGGGCAGGATCTCGGCGGCGGCCAGATAGAGCAGAGCGCCGCCGAAGAAGCCGAGATAGCTGCCGAGGAGTTCCTCCGGAAGGGTGAACAGCAGGGTGGAGGCCGCGCCGACGATGGGGGCGACGGCATCGGCGACGAGCATCCCGATGGCCTTGCGGCGGGCGTTCCCGTAGAGGCTCGTGATCGTGTACGTGTTGAAGCCGTCGGCGAAGTCGTGGGTGATGACGGCGAGGGCGACGGTGGCGCCCATGCCGCCGCCGACCTGGAAGGCGGCGCCGAGGGCGACGCCGTCCATGAGGCTGTGGAGGACCATCGCGGCGGCCGCGGTGAGGCCGACCTGCGGGACCCTCTCGTCGGCCCCGACCCCGTGTGCCGCCTGGCGGACGGCGAGGAGGCGCTCCACCACATGGGCGAAGAGGAAGCCTCCGACGAAGAGCAGCAGGGCCTCGGGGACACCGAAGACCTTCTCCCCCGCGGCCTCCAGGGCCTCCGGCAGGAGGTCGAGTCCGACGACGCCGAGCATGAGCCCGCCGGCGAGTCCGAGGACGAGGTGGCGGCGGTCGGTGACGCGCCCGGCGACCCAGCCGCCGAAGAGCGTCATGAGGAACGCGCCCAGCGCGACGACTACAGCCATGGGCCTTTGCTATCGGATGCGGCGGTGTGCGCGCACCTCGGCGTCGGGGCCCGGCCGGGAGTTCCGGTGGACGAAGTGCTCGCGCTGGTCGACGTGGTGCTGCGGGAGGCGGGGCTGACGCGGGCGGCCGTGCCGTCGCTGGCCACGCTCGACGTGCGGGCCGCCGAGCCGGGTGTCGCGGGCGCGGGCGCGGAGCTGGGGGTTCCGGTGCGGGGGTTCACGGCCGCGGAGCTGGCCGCCGTCCCCGTACCGCATCCGTCGGCGCTGCCGCTGGCCGCGACGGGCACGCCGTCGGTGGCGGAGGCAGCCGCGCTGCTGTCGGCGGGAGCGGGGCCAGGGGCCGGGGCTGGGGCCGCAGCGGGGTCAGGGGCTGAGGCCGGGGCTGAGGCCGAGGCTGAGGCCGGGGCCGGGGCCGGGGCTGGGGCTGGGACTGGGGCTGGGGCAGTCGGGACTGCGGGGGCCACCGAGGCCGCCGAGGTCACCGAAGCCATCGAGGCCTCCGGGGGCGCGCGGGCCGTGCTGCTCGTGCCGAAGCGGAAATCCCGGCGCGTAACGTGCGCGATTGCCACATGTGTACCGATTTATCCGCACGAACATGCCCCAGACGTACGGTTGTTGCCCCTGACTCACGGGTACATCGCTGGCGAGCCTGGCTCACCCCCCACCATCCCCACCCCCCACACGACGGCGGCCATGGACACGCACACGCACGCGCATACCGACGCCCACGACCTGCGCCACCACGGTGACGCCGAGGTCCGGGACGAGAAGTTGATCGATCTCGCGGTCAACGTCCGGACGAACACCCCACCGGACTGGCTGCGGAAGAGAATCGCCGATTCGCTGACCGGCCTCGCGGCCTATCCCGACGGCCGGGCCGCGCGGGCCGCGGTCGCGGTGCGGCACGATCTGCCGACCGGCCGGGTGCTGCTCACGGCCGGTGCCGCGGAGGCCTTCGTGCTGCTCGCGCGGGCGCTGCCGGCGCGCCGGCCCGTGGTGGTGCACCCGCAGTTCACCGAGCCGGAAGCGGCGCTGCGCGACGCCGGGCACGAGGTGGGCCGGGTGCTGCTGCGCGCGGAGGACGGTTTCCGGCTGGATCCGGCGATGGTGCCCGAGGACGCGGATCTGGTGGTGATCGGGAACCCCACGAACCCGACCTCCGTCCTGCATCCCGCCGCCTCGATCGCCGCCCTGGCCCGGCCGGGGCGGACGCTCGTGGTCGACGAGGCGTTCATGGACGCGGTGCCGGGCGAGCGGGAGTCGCTGGCCGGGCGGACCGACGTGCCGGGGCTCGTGGTGCTGCGCAGCCTCACCAAGACCTGGGGGCTCGCGGGCCTGCGGATCGGGTACGTGCTCGCCGAGCCGGAGACGATCGCGCTGCTCGAACGGGCGCAGCCGCTGTGGCCGGTGTCGACGCCGGCGCTGGTGGCGGCGGAGGCCTGCATGTCGCGGGCGGCGCTCGCGGAGGCCGAGCACGCGGCGCACCGGATCGGTGTGGAGCGGGCGCATCTGCTCGCCGGTCTCGCGGAGTTCGACGAGGTGCGGACGGTCGACGGGGCGGAGGGTCCGTTCGTCCTGCTGCGGATCGAGGGCGCGGACGCGATACGGGACCGGCTGCGGCTGCTCGGTTTCGCGGCCCGCCGGGGCGACACGTTCCCGGGGCTCGACCGGAACTGGCTGCGGCTCGCGGTCCGGGACCGGGCGACGACGAACCGTTTCCTTCAGGCCCTGGACCAGGCGCTCCTGCTGGGCGGCTGATCGGCGCGTACGGGCGGCGGCAAGGGGTGGGGGGGGGGGGGCGGGGGGGCCCGCGCCCCCCCCCCCCCCCCCCGGCCCCCCCGGCCCCCCGCCCCCCCCGCCCCCCGCGGGCCCCCGGTGGCCCAACGGGCGCGCCCCCCCCCCCCCCCCCCCCCCCCGCGCGGGCCCCCC
>NZ_JBVJEH010000019.1:0-38269 GCF_055581845.1 Streptomyces sp. NPDC042346
CTGGCGTTGATTTTTGGCACGCTGTTGAGTTCTCAAGGAACGGACGCTTCCTTTGTACTCACCCTCTCGGGCTTTCCTCCGGGCTTCCCTTCGGTACTTCGTGTTCTTGCGTTTCCGACTCTATCAGATCTTTCCGATCCGATTTCCTCGGTGCTTTCCGGTCCCTTTCGTTTTCACTCCGGGGGCCTTTCGGCTGCTCCGACTTTATCAGATTCATTTCGGCCGACCTAATCGGTGGCTTTCGTGATTCGGATGAGAATCGGAATGACTCCGTGGAAAGAATTCCTGACCGGAGTGAGTTTGACTCTACTTGATTGCTGCCGAACTGTCCAGTTCCAGGCAACCGTTTGAATCTACCTCCCCACGGCCACCGTGTCAACGGCTTTTGTGGGCACCGGAGGAGGCTAGCAGGTCAGCGGGGTCGTCTGCACATCAGGCCGCGGTGGGGAGGGCGGCGCTGCGGTCGGGTTCCTCGAGGTCGCCCGTGGCGCCGGCTCGGGAGGCGCGGCCGCCCAGCACGTAGACGTAGGTCAGAAAGGCCAGCTCAGCGGCGATGCCGATGGTGATGCGGGCCCAGGTCGGCAGGTCGGAGGGGGTGACGAAGCCTTCGATCAGGCCCGAGACGAAGAGGACGAGGGCCAGGCCGATCGCCATGCCGACGGCCGCGCGTCCTTGCTCCGCGAGGGCTGCGCGGCGGGTCGTGGGGCCCGGGTCGATGACTGTCCAGCCGAGGCGGAGGCCCGTACCGGCGGCGACGAAGACCGCCGTCAGTTCGAGCAGGCCGTGGGGAAGGACCAGCCCCAGGAAGACGTCGAGGCGGCCGGCTGCGGACATGAGGCCGATGCCGACGCCGAGGTTCAGCATGTTGAGGAAGAGGATTCCCAGGACCGGGATGCCCAGGAACGCGCCGAGGACCAGGCACATGGCCGCGGCCTGGGCGTTGTTCGTCCAGACCTGGGCGGCGAAGGACGCCGCCGGGTGGCTGGAGTAGTAGGTCTCGTACTGCCCGCCGGGGCGGGTCATCTCGCGGAGTTCGGTGGGGGCGCCGATCGAGGCCTGGACTTCCGGGTGCGTACCGATCCACCAGCCGATCAGGACGGCCAGCAGGGTGGAGAGGACCGCTGTGGGGATCCACCAGTGGCGCGAGCGGTAGACGGCCGCGGGGAAGCCGGCGGTGAGGAAGCGGGTGGCGTCGCGCCAGGAGGAGCGGCGGGTGCCGGTGACGGTGGCGCGGGCGCGGGCCACGAGCTGGGTCAGGCGGGCCGTGAGCTGGGGGTCCGGGGCGGTGGACTGGATGAGGGAGAGGTGCGTCGCCGTGCGCTGGTAGAGGGAGACGAGTTCGTCGGCTTCGGCGCCGGTGAGTCTGCCGCTCCTGCGCAGGAGGTGGTCCAGGCGTTCCCACTCGGCCCTGTGGGCGGTGACGTAGACGTCGAGGTCCATGATCGGCTGCTGCTCCAGGCACTTGCTGCGGACAGGTCCGTACTACTGCGGCGCGCTGCGGGTCAGCTTGGCAGACTGGCGTTCGGAGAGTCGGAGAGAGGTGGGCGCCGTGAGTGGGGTGGTGACGGGGGACGCCGTCGTCCTGGGGTTGCAGCCCGCGCGGCTGCCGAGCCGGGCTCTGGCGGTGCTCATCGACCTCGTCGTCGTGTGGACCGTCTATCTGCTGATCACGATCGGGCTCGCGCTGGCGACGGCGTCCTTGGACGACGCCGCGGCGACGGCCGTGTCGATCGCTTCGTTCCTGCTGGTGCTCGTGGGGGCGCCGATCGCGGTGGAGACGCTGTCGCACGGGCGGTCGCTGGGGAAGATGGCGTGCGGGCTGCGGGTCGTGCGGGACGACGGGGGGCCGATCCGGTTCCGGCACGCGCTGGTGCGGGGTGCGATGGGGGTCGTGGAGATCCTGATGACCTTCGGGGTCGTCGCCTGTATCGCCTCGCTCGTGTCCGAGCGGGGGCGGCGGGTCGGTGACGTGTTCGCGGGGACGCTGGTCGTCCGGGAACGCGTGCCCGCCGCGCGGGCCCTGGTCGTGCCGCCTCCGCCGCCGTGGCTGGTGGGGCGGTTCGGCGGGCTCGATCTGTCGGCGGTGCCGGAGAGCCTGTGGCTGGAGATACGTCAGTACCTGACGCGGGCGCGTGAGCTGGACCCCTTCGTGGGGCGGCGGCTCGCCGAGCGGCTGGCCGACGAGCTGGTGACGCGGACCGGGGCGCCTCCGCCGCCGGGGGTACCGGCCGACGCGTATCTGGCGGGGGTGGTCGCCGAGCGGCAGGCGCGGGACGCGCGGCGGGCGTTCGCTCCGGCGCCGGAGGGCCTGCCGGGTGTTCCGGTCGTCGCTCCTGTCGTCGCTCCGGCCTTCGTGCCGCCCGTTGCTCCTGCTGCCGGTGGGGTGGCGGAGGAGGGTGGGACTCGGGTCACCGGGTTCGCTCCGCCCGCCTGACGGTCAGGGGAAGACCGAGGGCGGGGTTTCGAGGCCTTCGAGTTCGATGCCGGGGGCGGCGAGGACCACGTCGCCGGCGATGTGGACGGTGTGCCGCTCCCCCGTGTCCAGGGTGCTGACCTGGTACTCGTCGACGATCAGCGGGCCGTTGTCAGTGGCGTGCGCTTCACTTTTCAGCAGGGCCCAGGACTGGTCGACCGTGAGGGGGGCGAGGACCGGATCCGTGAAGGCGACGAGCCTGAGGCGGGTCTCGGGGGAATCGGGGGTGAGGCGCAGGAGTCGCGTGATCGCGACGAGGAATGCCGGGGACGTGCCGGTGAAGGCGTGGGCGCGCACATTGCCTTCGGTGGCGTGGGTTCCGGTGGGGTCCGTGCGGACCCAGGTGACGCCGTCGATGGCCGCGCCGCGGACCTGCCAGCTCGCGGCGTTGAGTTCGAGGCGGATGGGGCGGCCGAGTTCGTCGACGGCCAGGTCGACGGAGCCGAGGTGGTCGCCGGAGGGGGTGACGGTCTGGGAGACGTAGCGCCAGCCGGAGGGGCCGGGGGCGCAGTGGAAGTGTTCTTCACCGAGGGGGGTGTGGTCGTGCGGGTCATGGAGCGAATAGCGGCCGCGGGGCATGGGTCGGTCCTCGGGAGGGGGCGCTTCCGGGGTCGGTAGCGGGGGCGGGACGGGGCAGGCCCCCCGACACGGGGGTGCGGGGGGCCTGCCTGATTCCTCTACGGGTGTCCGGGGCTGCGTCGCGTCAGTGCGCGGGTGCCGCCGGCCGGGTCATCAGTAGCGGTAGTGGTCCGGCTTGAAGGGACCGTCGACCTGGACGCCGATGTAGGCGGCCTGCTCCGGGCGGAGGGTCGTCAGCTTGACGCCGAGGGCGGCGAGGTGGAGACGGGCGACCTTCTCGTCCAGGTGCTTCGGCAGCGTGTAGACGTCGGTCGGGTACTCCGCCGGCTTCGTGAAGAGCTCGATCTGGGCCAGCGTCTGGTCCGCGAAGGAGTTCGACATGACGAAGGAGGGGTGCCCGGTCGCGTTGCCGAGGTTCAGCAGGCGGCCCTCGGAGAGGACGATCAGGACCTTGCCGTCCGGGTAGGTCCAGGTGTGGACCTGCGGCTTGACCTCGTCCTTGACGACGCCGGGGGTGTTGGCGAGGCCGGCCATGTCGATCTCGTTGTCGAAGTGGCCGATGTTGCCGACGATGGCCTGGTGCTTCATCTTGGCCATGTCGGCGGCCATGATGATGTCCTTGTTGCCGGTCGTGGTGATGAAGATGTCGGCGGTCTCGACGACGTCCGCGAGGGTCGTGACCTGGTAGCCGTCCATGGCCGCCTGGAGCGCGCAGATCGGGTCGATCTCGGTGATGATGACGCGCGCGCCCTGGCCGCGGAGGGACTCGGCGCAGCCCTTGCCGACGTCGCCGTAGCCGCAGACGACGGCGGTCTTGCCGCCGATGAGGACGTCGGTGGCGCGGTTGATGCCGTCGATGAGGGAGTGGCGGCAGCCGTACTTGTTGTCGAACTTCGACTTCGTCACGGCGTCGTTCACGTTGATCGCGGGGAAGAGGAGCTGGCCCTCGCGGTGCATCTCGTACAGGCGGTGGACGCCCGTCGTGGTCTCCTCGGTCACGCCGCGGATCTCGGACGCCAGCTGGGTCCACTTCTGCGGGCTCTCGCCGAGGGTGCGGTTGAGGAGACGGAGGATGTGGCCGTATTCCTCGCTGTCCGCGGTGGACGGGTCCGGGGCGGAGCCGGCCTTCTCGAACTCGACGCCCTTGTGGACGAGGAGGGTGGCGTCACCACCGTCGTCGAGGATCATGTTCGGGCCGCCGGTGGGCGTGTTCGGCCAGGTGAGGGCCTGCTCGGTGCACCACCAGTACTCCTCCAGGGTCTCGCCCTTCCAGGCGAAGACCGGGACGCCCTGGGGGTTCTCCGGGGTGCCGTTCGGGCCGACGGCGATGGCCGCGGCGGCGTGGTCCTGGGTGGAGAAGATGTTGCAGGAGGCCCAGCGGACCTCGGCGCCGAGCGCGACCAGCGTCTCGATGAGGACGGCGGTCTGCACGGTCATGTGCAGGGAGCCGGTGACGCGGGCGCCGGCCAGCGGCTGCTGCTCGGCGTACTCGCGGCGGATCGACATCAGACCGGGCATCTCGTGCTCGGCGAGGGTGATCTCCTTGCGGCCGAAGACGGCCAGGGAGAGGTCGGCGACCTTGAAGTCCTGATGGGCGGCAGTCGTCATGACTGTGCTGCTCCTCGTGATGGTGGGAGTGCGAGGGTCGGTTGGCACCTGGGCACCACGGCAGGGCCCTGGGCACACGAATGCCCGGGGGGTTCCACGGTGCCGTCGTCGGAGGCCCTCTCTCCCTCGGCCGGTCCGCTGGACCGCCCGACCGCCATCAGCAGCGACGTCTGGCTGATCTCGAATCTACACCGATCGGTGCGGCCGCCCACAGTCCGCATCGGGAGGAGTTCGGGCCGGTTCTCGTCGGTTCCGGCCAGTCGCGGCCCGTTCTGGCTTGATCCACTCGATGCGTCGTGCGCGTGCACGAGGCCCCCGCGACCTGGAGGTCGCGGGGGCCCGGTGGCGGCGGGCCGGTGGCCTCGCCGGGTGGGTCAGTGGGCGGAGCCGCCCGGCGCCTTGGCCGGGTTCGCACCGGCCGAGGCCGCGGTCTCGCTGTAGATGTCCGGCTCCAGGTAGATCACCCGGGCGATCGGGACGGCCGCGCGGATGCGCTCCTCCGCGGCGTTGATGGCGTTCGCCACCTCGGTCGCCGTGTCGTCGTGGCGGACGGCGACCTTGGCCGCGACGAGCAGCTCCTCGGGGCCGAGGTGCAGCGTCCGCATGTGGATGAGGCGGGTGACGGTGTCGTCGTCGACGACGGCCGCCTCGATCTTCTTGACGTCGTCGATGCCGGCGGACTCGCCGAGGAGCAGCGACTTGGTCTCGGCGGCGAGCACGAGCGCGATCAGGATGAGCAGGATGCCGATGCAGAGGGTGCCGATGCCGTCCCAGACGCCGTTGCCGGTGCCGAGGGCGAGGCCGACGCCGGCGAGGGCGAGCACCAGACCGACGAGGGCGCCGAGGTCCTCCAGGAGGACGACGGGGAGCTCGGGGGCCTTCGCCCGGCGGACGAACTCCGTCCAGGAGAGGCCGCCGCGGATCTCGTTCGACTCCTTGATGGCCGTACGGAACGAGAAGGACTCGGCGATGATCGCGAAGATCAGGACGCCGACCGGCCAGTACCAGGCCTCGATGGGGTGCGGGTGCTTGATCTTCTCGTAGCCCTCGTAGATGGCGAACATGCCACCGACGGAGAAGAGCACGATCGAGACGAGGAAGGCGTAGATGTAGCGCTCGCGGCCGTAGCCGAAGGGGTGCTGCGGGGTCGCTTCGCGCTGCGCCTTCTTGCCGCCGAGGAGCAGCAGGCCCTGGTTGCCGGAGTCGGCGAGCGAGTGCACGCTCTCCGCGAGCATCGACGACGACCCACTGAAGAGGAACGCCACGAACTTGGCTACGGCGATCGCGAGGTTGGCGGCGAGTGCCGCCACGATCGCCTTGGTTCCGCCTGACGCGCTCATGGGTGTACGGGGTCCCTTCGTCGATGCTCCGGCTCTGTCGCCGCGGTTCGGCCGGTCATTGTCGCATCAGGCCACGACGGTCGCGCGGAAGACCGTCCCCGTACCGGACAGTTCGGCGCGCTCCCCCGCCGGCACGAAGACGGACTCCCCGGGGGCGAGGGTGACCTCGCCGGCCTTCGGGCGGCCCGCGACGGCGAGCAGGATCTGCGGCGTGGAGGCGGTGACGTCGGTCGGGGCGGCGCCCTCCGCCCGTACGAAACGGGAGAGGCGGAACTCGTCGATCGGGGTGTCGTAGACCTCCTCCCCCGAGGGGGAGGCCTCGGGGCGCAGGACGCCCGGGTCGTTGGGCTCGAAGCGGACGACCCGCAGGAGTTCGGGGACGTCGACGTGCTTGGGGGTGAGGCCGCAGCGCAGGACGTTGTCGGAGTTGGCCATGATCTCGACGCCCATGCCGTCGAGGTAGGCGTGCGGCACGCCCGCGCCCAGGTAGAGAGCCTCGCCCGGCTGGAGCAGGACGTGGTTGAGCAGCATGGCGGCGATGACGCCGGGGTCGCTCGGGTAGTGGTGGGCGAGGAACGCGAACGGGGCGTGGGCGCCGCCCAGGCGGTCGGCGGCGGCCGCCGCCTCGGCCACGGTGTGCGCCATCTCGTCGGGGTCGGCCGTCAGCAGGGCCGTCAGGACCTCGCGGAGCGCCGCCTCTTCCGGGTGGGCGTGGAGGAGGTCCACGTACGGCTTGAGGGAGTCGACGCCGAGGGCGGCGATGAGGTCGGCGGCCTCGGCCGGGGCACGGAAGCCGCACAGTCCCTCGAAGGGGGTGAGGGCGCAGATCAGCTCGGGCTTGTGGTTCGCGTCCTTGTACGTGCGGTGCGGGGCGTCGACGGGGATGCCGGCGGCCTCCTCGGCTGCGAAGCCGGCTCGGGCCTGGGCCAGGTCGGGGTGGACCTGGAGGGAGAGCGGGGCTCCGGCGGCGAGCACCTTGAGCAGGAAGGGGAGGCGCGGGCCGAACTTCGCGACGGCGGGCTCGCCCAGTTCGCGTACGGGGTCGGCGGCGACGAGCACGTCGAGCGGGCCTCGCTCGGTGCGGGAGGGGGCGCCGGGGTGGGCGCCCATCCACATCTCGGCCTGGGGTTCGCCGGTCGGGGCGACGCCGAGGAGTTCGGGGATGGCCGTCGGGGATCCCCAGGCGTAGGGACGGACGGTGTTGACGAGGCGGTCCATGATGCCTGCCAGCTCCTCGGGGTGGTGACGGATGGTGAGGGGTGTCGGGTGACAGGTGACAGGGGGCGGGTGACGGGTGGGTGAAGGGGCGGGGGGCCGGGTGGTGACGGAGTGATGGACGCGGTGGGTGTGGGGGTGGTTGAGGGGGAGGTGGGGAGTGGTTGACGTGGACGGGGTGGCTGACGGGGAGGGTGGAGCGGTCAGTGGCCGTGGTCCGGGCGGCCCGGGGTGGCCAGGGCGAGGTAGACCGCGGCGAAGTCGGTCACGGCGAGCAGTTCGGCCAGGGTCTCCAGGTCGCCGCCCTCCTCCGGTTCCAGTTCGCTGATGGCCGTCTCGTGGCCGAGGGCCAGCTCCCGTGCCGCCGGGGCCGCGGTCAGGCCGTCGGCCGGCCGGTCGCGCAGCAGGACGACCCGGGCGCGCAGGGCCTGTGACTCCTCGACCCTGTCGCGGAAGAAGTCGTCGGGGTCCGCACCCGCCGCGTAGTCGCCTGCGAGCAGCACGCCGTGCGCGGGCAGGGCCTCGGGGAGTTCCGCGGCGAGCGCGGGCAGGCCCGCGAGTTCGGCCAGGACGCTCGCGAAGCGGCGGCCCGCGGGGCCCGCGGCGTTGCCCTCGGTCCAGATCAGGGGGAGCGAGTCGGCCAGTTCGGCCGCCAGCGTCTTGGCCGGGTTGCTGTACGTGGCGATGGCCGGGCCGCAGCGTTCGGCCGTCCGGTCGAGGCGGTCCGCGACCTTCTCCAGGGCCTCCGGCGGCGCGTCGACGAGACCGACGCGGTCGAGGAGGGCGAGCAGCGGGGTGAACAGGGCCCACAGGGCGCCGGGGCTCGCCGCGAGGCTCTCCGCGTACTCGTCGGGCGACTCGTTCGGGGCGGTGGCCATCGGGACGAACAGGCCGTGCGAGCCGCTGACCGACTCGGCGAGCGGGGAGGCCTTGGGGGCGACGGCGGCGACCGTGATGCCGCGGCGGTACGCCTGCTCGGCGAGGAGTGCGAGGCCGGGTTCGGAGCCGTCGGTGGTGGGCAGCAGGAGCAGGTCCACCGAGCCCGCCCAGCCGGGCAGGGCCCAGCGCAGGGCGCCCGCCGCGGGGGCGACGCCGGTCGGCTGGAGCCGTACGACGGGGGCGGAGGCTCCGGCGAGCGCGCCGATCAGGTCCGCGACGCCTGCGGCGGCGGTGCCGGGGCCCGCGACGAGGACGGCGCGGGGTCGGCCCTCGGGGCGCAGGTCGGCGATGCCTGCCTCGGTGGCGTGGCGGGCGGCCGTCCGTACCCGGGCGCCTGCTTCGGCGGCGGCGCGGAGGAGGCCGCGGCGGTCGGCCAGGGCGAGGGCGTCCGGTGCGTCGAGGAGGGTCTCGTCGAGCATGTGGCGGTGCCTCCCGGGTGGGTGCGGGGTGTCGGTGGGCGGGGGGTGGTGGTGTGCCCTGCTTGCGGCAGGGCTTCTTCTGTTCCCACCCGCACCACCTGTCCGTGTGGGATGGCAGCGGTGCGGGTGCTCCCGTGGGTGGTGCCCGCCGTCGGCGGCGAGCCCTCCGGGGGCGGCAGGTGGGATGCGGGCCCGTGGGCCGGTGTGGGGGCCTGTGGGTCGGGCTGCCCGTCGCCGTCGGCGCCGGTCGTGGCACGGCGGCCGGGCTGGGCACGCGGCTGCGGCTGCGGCTGCGGCTGCGGCTGCGGCTGCGGCTGCGGCTGCGGCTGCGGCTGCGGCTGCGGCTGCGGCTGCGGGGCGTTGTGCCGCGGGGCGGTCACGAGGCGGTCCGGGGTGGTGGGCGGGCCCGGGTGGGGCGGGGCGGGCCGTGCCTCGTGGCGCCCCGGGGCAGTCGCCCCGTGGGCACGGCCGCCTGGGGTGCCGCGACGCGCGCCCGGCCGCGCCGCCCCACGTGGGTGCGGGAGGGTCGTCGCGGCCTCGGGGCGGCCTCGGCCGGGCGGCGCCGGGGTGCGTCCTTCGCCCGGTGACGGTGCGCGGTGCCCCGCCGCCGGCGCGGACGGCACCGTGCGGTGGATCGTGCTCGGAGGCGTCGTCGCGCGGCCCGGGGCCGGGGGTGTCCGGTGGGGTCCGGGGCCGGGTGTCAGGGGGCTCGGGGCGGGGAGCACCGGTGGGTCAGGCCGGGCGGCGGGCCTCGTCGGTGAGGAGGACGGGGATGCCGTCGCGGACCGGGTACGCGAGGCCGCAGTCCGTGCCGGTGCAGACCAGTTCGGGGGTCTCGTCCGCCGTGCGGTCGTTCAGCGGAGCGTGGCACGCGGGGCAGGCCAGGATCTCCAGGAGGCCGGCTTCGAGCGGCATGGGGTGTCCCTTCGAACAAACGGTGGTGGTGCTGCCCTTCGGGCCAGGTCAGCCTACCGCCGGGGGACGGGGGACGCGGCTCGGCGGCCGGTCCTTCCGTACCCCCGGCGGGGTGGTGTCAGCCGGTCGCGCGGACCAGGGCCAGGACCTCGTCGCGGATCTTGGTCATGGTGGCCTCGTCGCGGGCCTCGACGTTGAGGCGGAGCAGCGGCTCGGTGTTGGAGGCGCGGAGGTTGAACCACCAGTCGGCGGTGGTGATGGTGAGGCCGTCGAGTTCGTCGAGGGTGACGCCGTCGCCGCCCTCGTACGTCGCCCTGACCTTCGCCGTGCTGGCCGCCTGGTCGGCGACCGTGGAGTTGATCTCGCCGGAGGAGGCGTAGCGGTCGTAGGCGGAGACCAGGTCGGACAGGGTGCCCTCCTGGCCGCCGAGGGCCGCGAGGACGTGGAGGGCGGCGAGCATGCCCGTGTCCGCGTTCCAGAAGTCCTTGAAGTAGTAGTGCGCCGAGTGCTCGCCGCCGAAGATGGCGCCGGTCTTCGCCATCTCCTCCTTGATGAAGGAGTGGCCGACGCGGGTGCGGACGGGGGCGCCGCCGTTCTCGCGGACGACCTCGGGCACGGACCAGGAGGTGATCAGGTTGTGGATGATCGTTCCGCCGGGGTTCTTGGCGAGCTCGCGGGCGGCGACGAGGGCCGTGATCGCGGAGGGGGAGACCGGCTCGCCGCGCTCGTCGACGACGAAGCAGCGGTCGGCGTCGCCGTCGAAGGCGAGGCCGAGGTCGGCGCCCTCGGCGAGGACGCGGGCCTGGAGGTCGACGATGTTCTTCGGGTCGAGGGGGTTGGCCTCGTGGTTCGGGAAGGTGCCGTCGAGCTCGAAGTACATGGGGACGGTGTCGAGCGGGAGGCCCTCGAAGACCGTGGGGACCGTGTGGCCGCCCATGCCGTTGCCCGCGTCGACGACGACCTTCAGGGGACGGATCCCGGTGAGGTCGACCAGGCCCTTGAGGTGGGCGGCGTAGTCGTCGAGGGTCTCGCGCTCGGTGATCGTGCCGGGGGTGGCGGCGGCCTCCGGGGCGCCGGTCTCCGTCCACTCCTCGGCGAGGGCGCGGATGTCGGAGAGGCCGGTGTCCTGGCCGACCGGGGCGGCGCCCGCACGGCACATCTTGATGCCGTTGTACTGGGCCGGGTTGTGGGAGGCCGTGAACATCGCGCCCGGCAGGCCGAGGCTGCCCGAGGCGAAGTACAGCTGGTCGGTGGAGCAGAGCCCGATGAGGGTGACGTCGACGCCGAGGCGGGCCGCGCCTCGCGCGAAGGCGGCCGAGAGGCCGGGCGACGAGGGCCGCATGTCGTGGCCGACGACGATCGCGTCCGCGTCCGTCACCCGTACGAAGGCGGCGCCGAAGAGCTCCGCGAGCTGCTCGTCCCACTGGTCGGGTACCACTCCGCGGACGTCGTACGCCTTCACGATCTGCGACAGGTCGACAGTCACGGATCCACCCTCCTGAGTTCTCGGCACGCGTGTGCGGCGCGTGTAGGAACGCCAAAACTACCCGGAGCGGATGGGGGGTACGCGGACGGTGGCCGGTTTCGCGGTCAGTTGTCGGGAGAGCGGAGCACCCTGAGGTGCCCTCGGCGGCCGACCTCCATGGGGTCTCCGCCGCGGCCTCCGCCGCCCTTGCCGCCGGCCTCGGCCGTGCGCTCGTGGGGACGGGCCGCCTCCCGTACCGCGTTGGCCAGGGCTTCGAGGTCGTCGCCGCTGGGGCGGGCCGGGGCGGAAGGGTCGGTGAGCCGCACGACCTCCCAGCCGCGCGGCGCGGTGAGGCGCTCGCTGTGCTCGGCGCACAGGTCGTAGCAGTGGGGCTCGGCATAGGTGGCGAGCGGGCCGAGGACCGCAGTCGAGTCGGCATAGACGTACGTCAGTGTCGCGACGGCAGGGCGGCCGCACGCGGTGCGCGAACAGCGACGTACAGGGCTCACGACGTTGGACGGTACCGCACTCTTGACCGGGCCGCGACGACTCTCCCTCAGGTCACTCGCCCGTGTCGCGCTGTGACCTCCGCCACCCGCCCTCGTGTCGCGGCGGTGCTGACCTGCGCGGGAGGGGGCGTACGGCGGTGGGGGCAGGAGCCGATCCGGACAGTCGGGGATGCAAATCCGGTCAACCACGGCCAGATGGCCGATCGCGACACGCTACGGAATCATGCGCGCGGTTGGCCGAAATGTTCAGGTTTCGACAGTGGGGGTGGGGGCGCGGGGGAACGTGGCGAGGATCCGCCACGGTGCGGAAACACCGAGGAGGGTTACGCTGCGTCAGTGATGGACAGTCCTGTGCCGCCGAACCCCTCGCACCCCTCCACGGAGCCCCCGGCGGAGCCTCGGGTCCGCCGCCGCGACCGTCACGGGCGCGGGATGCGGGGGCCGGTCGCCCCGCCTCAGGTGCCGCTCTCGACGAGCCGGGCCGACACCTTCCGCGATCTGGTGCTCGACTCGGTGGAGCGCCTCGAACGCCACTGGCCGCAGCTGGCGGACATCGAGTTCCTCGTCATGGAGGTGCCGCCGCCCGTGCCGGGCGAGACGGTGCCGCTGGGCGGTTCGGCGCCCGCCGAGAAGGGCGAGCCGGCCCGGGTCGTCGTCTACCGGCGGCCGGTCGAGATCCGCTCGAAGAGCCGCGACGAGCGCGCGCTCCTCGTCCACGAGGTGGTCGTGGAGCAGGTGGCCGAGCTCCTCGGGCTCTCCCCCGAGTCGGTCGATCCGCGGTACGGGCAGGACTGACCGCCCGGACCGACTGCCCGTCTCCCTGTGTGGGGAGACGGGTTGCTCTCGGCAGGTCCACCCTTACGGGGCGGCTTCCCCGCCCCGCTCAGTCGCCGAGGACTCAGTCGCCGAGGACCTGGAGGTCCTGGCGGGCCGACGGGACCTCGACCGTGCCCCGGTCGTCGACGAGGGTCTGGACCGTGAACATCGGCACGCCGTCCTCCGGGACGGCCAGCGTCCGCGCCGCGTACACCTTGCCGCCCGAGACCGGTTCCACGGTCAGCGCGTAGGCGCCCTTGAGGCCCTGGGGCGCCAGGTCGGCCACGGTCGCCGTCGTCCCCGCCTTGACGGTGACCGTCTTCGTCACCGGCGAACCCCCGCGTGAGCCCGCCGAGGCCGTGACCTTGACCTGGGCGTCGGTGCCGGTCGCCGTGAGGGCGAGCGTCGAGACCTTGGCGCGGTTGTCGGCGACCGTCGCGCGGGCGGAGATCGGCGCGGTCGCCGGGATGAAGGCGATCTCGGTGTTCTCGCCCTTGCCTCGGACGATCTGGAGGGCGGCCACCACCGGGGTCGGCTTCTTCGGGTCGCTCGGGGTGAGCAGGAGGGAGCCCACCTGGCCCCGGGTGAGGCCCGGCAGGTCGACGGATGCCGTCATCCCGGACTTGACGTGCAGGGTGCCGGAGCCGGCGCCCGCGGGGACGATCGTGCCGGTCGGGGTGGCCAGCTGGATCTTGAGGTCGGCGTCGTCGTCGCCGGGCACGAAGGCCACGAGCCGTACGGAGGTGGCGTCGGCCGGGATGCCGGGGAGCACGGCGCTGCTCGCCGGGTCGGCCGCGGCGGCGAGCCAGTCGCTGCCGAGCTTGTCGTCGGCCGCGCCGATGGCGGCGCCGACGCGTCCGCTGCGGGTGGTGACGTGGACGGTGACGTCCCGCTGGGCGGCCTCGCCGGTGAGGGTGGAGAGGAGGACCGGGACCGTGGAGCGGGGCGGGACCGGGATGCCCTCGGTGAACTGGGACTTGAGGGCGCCCTCGGGGCCGTACAGCTCGATGTCGGCGACGGCGACCGTGTCGTCCGGGTTGGTGAGGTGGACGTAGTCCTGGCGCTCCTTGGCGGTGGAGGCCGCCGGGAACCAGAAGTCGGTGTCGGGGGCGCCACAGGTGAGACCGAGGAGGCCGCGGGCGCCGCCGGCCGTGACGGCGGTGGTCTGCTGGACGGTCCAGCCGGGGGCCAGGGTGCCGGTCGCCGAGCCGGTGAGGGCGGGCGCGGAGCCGCCGTTCGCGTCGGCGGTCACGGGCTTGCCGGGGGCGGTGACGGTGGCGGGGGCCTTCGGGGCCTTGGCCTTCTTCTTGCCGCCGCCGGAGGCGCCGCCGCGGGTCGCCCCGCTCGCCGCCGTCCGCAGCTGGGCCGTGGGCTGCTCCGCCTTGGTGGGCGTGCCGGGCGCGGCCGCGCCCGCCGTCCCCGCCGGGGTGTACGAGGTGTAGACGGTCTCGGCCACCTCGGAGGTGCTCGGGGCCGGGCAGACCAGGCCCGCGCGCTGCACGGGCAGCCGGGTGGGGGCCTTGGCCGCGGGGGCGGCGGTGCCGTCCGGAGTGGTCAGGGTGGCGAAGCCGGTGACGGCGGCGAGGGCCGTGGCGACCGCGATCAGGGAGAGGGTCGTGCGCTTCACTGGTTGCTGCTCCCGTCGGGACGCTGCTCGGTCTCGTGACCCTGGGGGTACTCGTAGCCGTAGGCGTACGGGTCGTACTGCTGCGGCTGCTGCTGCTGGTCGTACTGCGCCTGCGGGTCGTACTGCTGCTGCTCGTAGCCCTGGTCCGCATACTGCTGGGCCTGCTGCGGCTGCTGCTGCTCGTAGCCCTGCTGGGGGTACGCGTACGGCTGCTGCTGGTACGGGTCCGCCGCGTACTCCTGGTAGTAGCCCTGGTCCGCGTAGGGCTGGGCCTGCGCGGGGTCGTGGGCCTGCTGCTGTTCCTGAGCGCCGTTCTGCGCGGGCTGGGCGGTCTCGGCGTAGGCCGGGTCGTACCCGCCGCCGTCCCATGCCTGGTCCTGGGGCTCGTACGCCTGCTGCTCCGGGATCGGGACGGGGACGGGAGCGGGGGCGGGGACCTGGTCGTGCTCCTGTTCCTGGTCCGGCGCCCCGGTCTCGGCGGCCTCCGCCTCCGCGGCGGCGCGGAGCCGGCGCGCGCGGCGGCCGTCGCCGTCGGTCGCCTGGGCGGGGATCGCGAGCTCCTCCTCAGGCAGGTCGTCGTCGATCTCGCGACGGCGGCCCGGCAGGGCGAGGACGAGCAGGACGACGGCGAGGCCGACCTGCGTCCAGATCCACACGGTGTGGGTGAGGGGCTGGTCGTACGTGAGGTCGAGGCGGCCGCCCTGGGCGGGGAGCTCGAAGCCCTGGGACCAGCCGTCGACAGTGGTCCTCGTCAGCTCCTTGCCGTCGAGGGTGGCGGTCCAGCCCTCGTCGGCGCGGTCGGCGACGCGCAGGACGCGGCCCGCGGGGCCGGCCGGGATCTCGGTGTGCGCCTCGACGGGGCCCGCGGCGACGGCGACCGGCTTCGCCGGGTCGCCGGTCGCGGCCGTGTCCCCGGTCGTCGACGTGCCACCGGTCGTCGACGTGCCACCGGTCTTCGCCGTGTCATCGGTCTTCGCCGCGTCGCCGGTCTTCGCGGTCGGCGGGACGATCATGATCCGGGCGATCTCGCGGTCCACGCGCCAGAGCGCGCTGCCGTCGAGCTGGCTGAGGCGGCTGAGGCCGGGGGTCGCGTCGAGGACGCGGCTCATCTGGCGCGGTGCCCCGTCCCGTACGAGGACGTAGCGGATCGCGTAGCCGCTGAGTTCCTGGGTCTGGTCGGCGCCGGAGCCGGCGACGAGGTGGGCGACGACCCCGTCGAGGCGGGCGTCGGTCTCGGCGGCCACGGAGAGTTCGCCGTCGCCGAGGCGGGCGCCGGAGCCGCGGACCAGGGTGTACGTGACCTCGCCGGGCGAGGTGCCGCCGAGGACGAGGGTGCGGGGCTGGTCGCGGGTGCCGCTCTCCTCGGCGACGAAGGCCGGGACCTGGACCGGGTCGCGCCGGGTCAGCGGGCCGTCGGCGCCGCCGATCATCCAGCCCACGGCGGCGACGGCGGGGCCGACGGCGCAGGCGAGGGCGATGAGGGCGGCGACGGGCTGGCGCCAGCCGAAGCCGTGGGCGGCGACGCGGGTGCGGCCGCCCTCGGCGCCGATCATGCCGGCGGCGATGAGCGCGGCGCCGTAGACGAGGGTGGCGGGGCCGGCCCAGCCGGTGCCGTCCGCGCCGTTGGAGAGGACGGCGAAGAGGAGGCCGGTGAGGGCGGCGGCCCAGGCGGCGAGGACGGCGGACCTGCGCTCCTCGCGCAGGAGCCCGGCCAGGCCCGCGAGGACGAGGCCGATCAGGAGGAGGCCGCCGGTGGTGCCGGGCCCGCCCGGGCTCGTGCCGAGCAGGTCGAGCGCGGTGGCCGTGCCCGTACGGATGTCGAGACCGGCCTCGCGCAGGAAGGCGGCGGGGTCAGTGAGCAGGGAGAGCGACCAGGGCGCGAGGGCGAGGACCGGGGTGCCGACGGCGGCGAGGAAGCGGAGCCCGTACGCCGTGATGTCGGAGCGGTGGATGACGAGGACGCCGAGGCCGAGGAGGACGGCGATGGGCCACACGATCGGGGTGAACGCCGTCGCGAAGGTGAGCAGGAAGGCGTAGGCCCAGGTGGCGCGCCAGCTGCCGCGGTCGGGCCTGTTGAAGCCGTGGGCGGCGACGGCGGCGCGGGCGATCAGCGGGAGCAGGATCGCGAGGACCGCTGTGCCGAGCCGGCCGGTGGCGAGGGCGCCGGTGGCGGCGGGCAGGAACGCGTACGCGACGGCGCCCCACGCGCGCAGGAGCCGGGACTCGACGATCGGGCGGGCCGCGAAGTACGCGGTGAAGCCCGCCAGCGGGACCGAGCAGACGAGCAGCAGGGTCAGCGCCGTGGACGTGGAGCCGAGGAAGAGCGCGGAGAGCGCGGCCAGGACGGCGAGGTAGGGCGGGGCGGTCTGGGTGCCGCCCGTGCCGAGGGCGTGCCAGGCGTCGGCGTACCGCGACCAGAGGTCGGAGACGGTGTCGGGGGCGGGCAGCAGGGCGCCGCCCGCCAGCGAGCCGCCCGCGAAGAGGTTGCGGCAGGCGACGAGGGAGATGAGGAGCAGCAGGCCGAAGAGGACGGGCCCTGGCTTGCGGGCGATCTTCTTGAGCCGGGCGAACTGCTCGATCTCCAGGTAGTCGGCGTCGTCGCCGCCCGGTCCGGACTCGACGACGCCGTGGCGGGAGCCGCCGGAGTCGGCCTCGGCTCCGCCGACGTTGGCTGCGAGCTGTTCGACGGCGGCGCGGACGGTGGCGCCGGGCGGCGGGAAGAGCGGGCGGAGCTCGCTCGCCGCGACGGCCGGGTTCTTGCGCCGCTTGCGGGCCGCGAGGATCTTCTCGGGCCGCAGGAGGGTCGCGAGGAGGCCCGTGACCTCGTCGACGGCCTGGCCGGGGACCTTGCCGACGAGCGAGGCGAGGGTGCGGACCAGGGTGCTGAGCACGAGGCGTACGAGGACGTACGGGAGGGCCCTGCCCGGGGTGTTGGAGAGGAGCGCGTAGACGGCGCCGGCCTTGTCGACGCGGTGCGGGCTGGCGGCGGTGCGGCCTGCGCAGTCGACGGTGCGGCGCTCGCGGGCGGACGCCTCTGCGTGCCGGAGGACGGCGTCGGGGGCGACGAGGACGCGGTGGCCGGCGGAGTGGGCGCGCCAGCACAGGTCGACGTCGTCGCGCATGAGGGGCAGGCGGCGGTCGAAGCCGCCGAGCTCCTCGAAGACGTCGCGGCGGACGAGCATGCCGGCGGTGGAGACGGAGAGGACGGAGCGGACCTGGTCGTGCTGGCCCTGGTCCTGCTCGCGCCGGTCGAGTCCGGTCCAGCGGCGGCCGCTGTGGGCGATGGAGACGCCGACTTCGAGGAGCTGCTTGCGGTCGTACCAGCCGCGCAGCTTGGGGCCGATGACGGCGGCGTACGCGTCGGAGTCGGCGACGCGCAGGAGTTCGGCGAGGGCGCCGGGCTCGGGGGCGCAGTCGTCGTGGAGGAGCCAGAGCCACTGGACCGGTTCGCCGTGCGGGAGTTCGGGGAGCTCGTAGGCGTCGTCGTTCCACGTCCGGCTGACGGGGTCCCAGCCGCTCGGGCGCTTCAGGTACGACAGCTCCTCGGGCCCCAGGACGGGCGCCGTGCGGGCGGCCTCCTCGACGGCGGTGCCGAAGCCGGTGCGGCGCGCGAGGTGCAGGACGCGGTCGGCGCCGATGGCGTCGGCGACGAGCCGCGCCGAGTCGTCGGCGCTGCCGGTGTCGGCGGCGACCACGTTCTGCACGGGGCGTTCCTGGGCGAGCAGCCCGGCGAGGGCGTCCGGCAGCCAGCGGGCGCCGTCGTGGGTGACGAGCACGGCGGTGACGACGTGTCGCGGAAACTCAGGAGTTGAGGACATCGAGCTACGGGCCCTCCGGCCGGGGTCGCCCGCGGGGGGCGTGGGGTGCGTCTCGGACGGAGGCCCACACTAACGGCTGTGCGAGGGGCCGAACGCAGAACGGTCCGCCGCCTGTGGACGGAGCACAGGGGGCGGACCGTTCGTCATGTCCTGGTGTGCGCGCTTTCCGCGCGCGGGGCCGGCGGGCTTCGGCGGGGGTGGTGCGACCTGAGGCCGGGGCCGGGTGGTTCTCGGTCCGCGGCTCAGACCGCGGCCTTCTTCAGGCGGCGTCGCTCGCGCTCGGAGAGACCGCCCCAGATGCCGAACCGCTCGTCGTTCTGGAGGGCGTATTCGAGGCATTCGGAACGCACCTCACAGGCGAGGCAGACCTTCTTGGCCTCGCGGGTCGAGCCGCCCTTCTCGGGGAAGAAGGACTCGGGATCGGTCTGGGCGCACAGCGCGCGCTCCTGCCAGCCGAGTTCCTCGTCCGCGTCCTCGACCAGCAGTTCCTGGAACAACTCGGTCATGTGCGCCCCTCGTCTGTTCTGTACGTCCCCGTGATGTGGCCGTTGCCGAACCCGGCCGAACGACACGAGTGAAATTACAAGTTCGTGCTTTGTGCGAGTCAAGCCGAGATCTGCTATTGGGCCCCGTATTCACTCTGCGGAACCAAGCCTATGCGGAAAGTGTTCAAATCACCAAAAAACGTGACACATGCCACCGGCCTGGCCCTACCGCACGAGCCCCCGCAAGGAGAGACGTCCGAAACTTGGATCTTGTTGCGATCCAGCCATGGAAGCGATCCGGATCACACGACGATCACGGAGGGTGACGAACGAGCCGGGGCTCGCCGCGCGGGCGCCGCCATGTTTACGGGCACGGTTGATGCGCCATCTCTCCTGGTCCGCGCGTGAACAAACCTTTCTCCGCGCACTGTAACCGGATGAGGTGAAACATTACCGCCAAATCGGGCATTGAGTTGACAGTCGGGTCCTCCTCCCGCCACCTTTGGTGGCATGCCAGCGACCACTGCGACCGCCGCGACCCACGCCCGTGGGTTCCGCCGCGCTGTCCGGGTCGGCTGTCGCTGTTGTTGTTCCAGCTGTTGATGCCCCAGAGCTCCAGCTCCTTCCCCCCAGCGTCACCCAGCGTCACTTCGCGTCACTCGTCACTTCGCGCCATTCGCGTCACCGCTCTTCGTGACCCCCACCGCTTCTGTTTCTGCTGAGGAACCTCCCCACCCATGAACATGGACAGCGACCTTCAGATCGCCGGCGACATCCTCGAGGTCCCGCACCTCCTCCAGCCCGAGCGCGCCCACCCCGTCACCGTGGCCGAGTTCGCCGGCCTCGCGCGCTCCATCGCCGACGACCGCTCCCAGTGGGCCCCGTACGTCGAGTACGACGCCACCACCCGCTGGTACCACCGGCTGCGCACCGGCCCCGGCTACGAGGTGTGGCTGCTCTCCTGGATCCCGGGCCAGGGCAGCGGACTCCACGACCACGGCCTCTCCTCCGGCGTCCTGACCGTCCTGGAGGGCGAGTTGACGGAGCGCACGGACAGGGGCGTGCGGACGCTCGACGGCGGCGCGCAGCGCGTGTTCGCGCCGGGATACGTCCACGAGGTCGTCAACGACTCCCTCGAACCGGCCGTCAGCCTGCACGTCTACTTCCCCGGCCTGACGGACATGCCGATGCACGAGTCGGTCCAGGGCCAGTGCGCCCCGGCCGCCCCGAGCACCGTCGTCGCCTGAGAGACTGCCGGACATGCGCATTGTGGTTCTGGCCGGTGGCATCGGTGGTGCCCGCTTCCTTCGCGGCCTCAAGCAGGCCGCGCCGGACGCGGACATCACGGTCGTCGGCAACACCGGTGACGACATCCATCTCTTCGGGCTGAAGGTCTGCCCCGACCTGGACACGGTGATGTACACCCTCGGCGGTGGCATCAACGAGGAACAGGGCTGGGGCCGGCTCGACGAGTCCTTCACGGTCAAGGAGGAACTCGCGGCGTACGGCGTCGGACCCGAGTGGTTCGGCCTCGGCGACCGGGACTTCGCGACCCACATCGTCCGGACGCAGATGCTCGGCGCGGGCTTCCCGCTGAGCGCCGTCACCGAGGCGCTGTGCGACCGCTGGCAGCCCGGCGTACGCCTGCTCCCCATGTCCGACGACCGCGTCGAGACGCACGTCGCGATCGAGGTCGACGGCGAGCAGCGGGCCGTGCACTTCCAGGAGTACTGGGTGAAGCTGCGCGCCTCCGTGGACGCGAAGGCCGTCGTGCCGGTCGGCGCGGAGGCGGCGAAGCCCGCGCCGGGCGTCCTGGACGCGATCGCCGAGGCGGACGTCATCCTCTTCCCGCCGTCCAACCCCGTGGTGAGCGTCGGGACGATCCTGGCCGTGCCCGGGATCCGCGACGCGATCGTCGCGGCCGGCGCCGCCGGGACGCCGGTCGTGGGCCTCTCCCCCATCGTCGGCGACGCGCCCGTGCGCGGCATGGCCGACAAGGTGCTCGCGGCGGTCGGCGTGGAGGCCACGGCGACGGCGGTGGCCCTGCACTACGGCTCCGAACTCGTCGACGGCTGGCTGGTGGACACCGTGGACGCGGGCGCCGTGGCGGACGTCGAGGCGGCGGGCATCCGCTGCCGGGCGGTGCCGCTGATGATGACCGACGTGGAGGCGACGGCCGCGATGGCGCGTGAGGCGCTGGCGCTCGCCGAGGAGGTCCGCGGGTGACCGCCGGCCCCCCTTCGTACCGTGTGTGGGCCCTGGGCGGGCTGCCCGAGGTGACGGCCGGGGACGACCTGGCCAAGCTCATCGCCTCCGCCTCGCCCTCGCCCGAGCTCGTCGACGGTGACGTCCTCCTCGTCACCTCCAAGATCGTGAGCAAGGCCGAGGGGCGGGTGATCGCCGCCGACGACCGCGAGGAGGCGATAGACGCCGAGACGGTACGGGTGGTGGCGCGGCGCGGCACCCTGCGGATCGTCGAGAACCGGCAGGGGCTCGTCATGGCCGCCGCCGGGGTCGACGCCTCCAACACCCCGTCCGGGACGGTGCTGTTGCTACCGGAGGATCCCGACGCCTCGGCGCGGCGCATCCGTTCGGGACTGCGCGATGCGCTCGGCGTCGACGTCGGCGTCGTCGTCACGGACACCTTCGGGCGGCCCTGGCGCAGTGGCCTCACCGACGTCGCGATCGGCGCGGCGGGAGTGCGGGTCCTCGACGACCTGCGCGGCGGGACCGACGCGCACGGCAATCCGCTGAGCGCGACCGTGGTCGCCACCGCCGACGAACTCGCCGCCGCCGGCGACCTGGTGAAGGGCAAGGCGAGCGGGCTGCCGGTCGCCGTCGTCCGGGGCCTGCCGCACGTGGTGGCCGGGGACGAGGAGCCGGGGGCGCGGGCGCTCGTGCGCGGCGCCGCCGACGACATGTTCCGGCTCGGGACGTCGGAGGCCGTACGGGAGGCGGTGACGCTGCGGCGGACCGTACGGGAGTTCACCGACGAGCCGGTCGACCCGGGCGCGGTACGGCGTGCGGTCGCCGCGGCCGTGACGGCGCCGGCCCCGCACCACACCACGCCCTGGCGGTTCGTCCTGCTGGAGTCGCCGGAGTCGCGGGTGCGGCTGCTCGACGCGATGCGGGACGCGTGGATCGCTGACCTGCGGCGGGACGGGAAGTCCGAGGAGTCGGTGGCCAAGCGGGTGCGGCGCGGGGACGTCCTGCGCAACGCGCCCTATCTGGCCGTGCCCTGCCTCGTGATGGACGGCGCCCACCACTACGGCGATCCGCGGCGGGACGCCGCCGAGCGCGAGATGTTCGTGGTCGCGGCGGGCGCGGGCGTACAGAACTTCCTGGTGGCGCTCGCGGGTGAGCGGCTGGGCTCGGCGTGGGTGTCCTCGACGATGTTCTGCCGGGACGTCGTACGGGAGGTCCTCGGGCTGCCGGAGGGCTGGGACCCGATGGGCGCGGTGGCGATCGGGCACGCGGCGGTGGCGCCGGGCGCGCGGCCGGCACGGCGTGCGGGGGACTTCGTCGAGGTGCGCTGAGGCTGTTCGAGGTGCGCCGCTTCGAGGTGCGCCTGTTGAGGTGCGCCGCTTGAGGTGCGCCTCTTGAGGTGCGTCTGTTTTGGGTGCGCCTCTTGAGGCGCACCTTTTTCAGAGGCGCGCGATGTTGCCCGGCGTCATGCGGGGCGCCCTGCGGGGCGGGACCCGGCCGCTGAGCAGGATCAGGCGGGCGGCGCGGTGGCGCTGGCCCGCGTACGGGGCCAGGAGCGCCAGCATCGCCTCGTCGTCGGTCGTACGGTCGCCCGCCAGGGCCCAGCCGACGATGCCCGGGAGGTGGAGGTCGCCGGTGGTGACCTCGTCCGCGGCGCCGTTGCTGCGCTGGATCGTCTCCGCGCTCGTCCACGGGCCGATGCCCGGGATCAGCTCCAGGCGGGTACGGGCGTCGGCGGGGGCCATGTCCGCGGCCTCCTCCATCCGGCGGGCCACCCTGGCCGCGCGCACGATCGTCGCGGCGCGCTTGTCGTCCACGCCCGCGCGGTGCCACTCCCACGACGGGATCAGGGTCCAGGTGCGGGCGTCCGGCATGACGTGCATGCCGTCGGGGGCCGGGCCGGGCGCGGGCTCGCCGTACTTCCGTACCAGCAGCCGCCAGGCCCGGTAGGCCTCGTCCGTCGTGACCTTCTGCTCCAGGACCGACGGGATCAGGGACTCCAGGACCAGGCCGGTGCGGGTGAGGCGGAGGCCGGGGCGGCGGCGGTGGGTGGCGGCGAGGAGTCTGTGGCGGGGGACGAAGGCGGTGGGGTCGTCCTCGGCGCCGAGGAGCGCGGGCAGGCGGGTCAGGAGCCAGGGGGCGCCGGGGCCCCAGGCTTCCGCTTCCGTCTCGCCGTCGCGGACGGCCACGCGGAGGGTGGCCGGGCCGTCGGGCGTGCGGCTGGCCCGCCAGACCGAGCCGTCGGGGGTGACGCGGAAGGTGGGGTCGGCGGGGCCGCGGCGGAGGGGGCCGAGGGTGAGGCCGAGGTCCGGGGGGTGGTCCTGGTCCTGGGCCGGACCCGGGCTCCGGTCCTGGGCCCCGCCCGGACCCAGGGCCCGGGCCTGGGCCGGACCCCGGTCCGCGTCCTGGTCCGGCGGGACGTCCGCTGCGGCGGGTACGGGGACGTGGCCGCCGCGCACCGTGGTGCGGGTGGTGGGGGTGCGGGGTGGGAAGCGGCCGGCCATGGCTACGAGCGTAGCCGGGGCCCTGCGGGGCATGGCGGGGCTTGTCCGTGCGGGCCCCCGGGCAGGGCCTTGGCCCGGGGGGCGTGCGGGCCCTGACCGGCGCCGTGCGGGGCCGTCGGGGTCGCCGAACAGGGGACGGGCATCGCCCTGGGGGTCGTCGTGCGGGGGTTACTGGTCCGAGGAGAAGCGGACCGCGTTCGGGGGGAGGGTGGTGTCGCACCAGATGCGGATGCCGTCGCGGAGTTCGTTGTCCGGGCCCACGTGGGCGCCGTCGCCTATGACCGCGCCCGTGAGGACCGTGCGGGCTCCGATGCGGGCGCCCGCGCCGACGAGGGAGTCGGTGATCACCGCGCCCGGTTCGATCACCGCGCCCGCCAGGATCGTGGAGCCCGTGATGCGGGCGCCCTCGCCCACCTGCGCGTCCGCGCCGATGACCGTGCCGCCGGTCAGCTTGGCGTCCGGGGCGACGCGGGCCGACGGGAGGACCAGGCGGTCGCCGCAGCGGCCCGGCACGGCCGGGGAGGGGGCGCGGCCCAGGACCAGGTCGGCGGAGCCGCGGACGAAGGCCTGCGGGGTGCCGAGGTCCAGCCAGTAGGTGGAGTCGACCATGCCCTGGAGGTGGGCTCCGGAGGAGAGGAGCTCGGGGAAGGTCTCGCGCTCGACGGAGACGGGGCGGCCGGCGGGGATCGTGTCGATGACCGAGCGGCGGAAGACGTACGCGCCGGCGTTGATCTGGTCGGTGACGATCTCTTCGGGCGTCTGGGGCTTCTCCAGGAAGGCCGTGACCCGGCCCGTCCCGTCCGTGGGGACCAGCCCGAACGCTCTCGGGTCCTCCACGCGGGTGAGGTGCAGCGAGACGTCCGCGCCGGAGGAGGCGTGGGTGTCGACGAGGGCCCGGATGTCGAGGCCCGTGAGGATGTCCCCGTTGAAGATGAGGACCGGGTCGTCGGGGCCCGAGTGGAGGCGCGAGGCGACGTTGCGTATCGCGCCTCCCGTGCCGAGCGGCTCCTCCTCCGTGACGTACTCCAGGCTCAGGCCGAGGTCGGAGCCGTCGCCGAAGTGCGGCTCGAAGACCTCGGCCAGGTAGGAGGTGGCGAGCACGATGTGCTCGACGCCGGCGGCGCGGGCGCGGGCCAGCTGGTGCGTCAGGAAGGGGACGCCCGCCGCCGGGACCATGGGTTTGGGCGTGTTGACCGTGAGGGGTCGCAGCCTTGTGCCCTTGCCACCGACCAGGAGGATCGCTTCAGTCACCTTGTCGTCTCTGCTTCCTGTTCGGGGCCGGTCCGCCCGCCCGTCTCGGTCGTCCGTGCGATATGACCGGTCAGTTTATGCGGACGGTTGCCTGCCTGACCCCATCAGAGCCTTCCCTGGTACTTCGCCGAGGTCGTCCTGGCCGTCGAGAGCTTGCCGTACAGGCGGGCGCCGGGGCATTCCGTGGCGAATCCGTCACGGTGTCCGGCGATCGTGCGGAGCTTGACCTTCGTGCCCTTCTTGTACAGGTTTCCGCCCCCGGAGGTCAGGTACGTCGTGGTGTTCGGGTTCACCCCGTGCAGGCCGAGCTTCCACGCCGTCAGCTTGGCGACGGCGGTGAGCACGGCGGCCGGCGGGTTCGTCTTGCTGTAGGTGCCGAGGACGGCGATGCCCATGCTGTTGGTGTTGAAGCCGAGGGTGTGCGCGCCGAGGACGGGCTTGGCCACGCCCCCCGCACGGCCTTCGTAGATGTTTCCGCACTTGTCGATGGCGAAGTTGTAGCCGAAGTCCCGCCAGCCGCTGCTCTGGACGTGGTAGCGGTAGATGCCGCGCAGGACGGAGGGGGCCTGGCTGCACGTGTAGTTGTTGCCGGTCGCGCTGTGGTGGACGAAGGCCGCCTTGATGGTCTTCGTGTAGACGAAGCCCTTCTCGCGGAGCTTCTCGTCGGCTCCCCAGCCCTTGCGCGTGATGATCCCCGGTCGGGGGCCGATGTACGGCTTCGCCGCGACCGCCGCGACCGCCGGGGCGGCGGCGATCGGGACGACGGGGGCGACCGGGGCGACCGCCGCGATCGGGGCCGCGTGCGGAGGCCGGGCAGGCCTGGCCGCCATGGCGGGGACGGCGGGCATGGCGGGGACGGCGGGGATGGCCGGCATGGCGGGGACGGCAGGCATGGCGGGGACGGCAGGGATGGCCGGCATGGTGAAGTGGCGGAACGTCACTTCTGTCTGTTCCTTCGACAGCGCCGGGATCCAGGTCGCGCCGTACGGCGCCAGCTGGGCGTTGACCGCGCTGGCCGCCGCCTCCGCCGCCGTCGGGCCGGCCGGGACCGCGGCCGCCCGGGATCGGGGGGCGGCGGAGGCCGGGTCCTCTCCCGGGTCGACCAGTTCGAGGCGCAGGCCCTCGGGGAGCTGCTCCTCTCCTCGTACGCGGATCTCGACGCCGTCCGAGTCGCCCACCCACAGCGGCGCCGTGGAGCCCTTGAGCGCCCGGGCGGCGCCCTCCGCGGTCTCCGGGTCGGCGCCGTGCTCGTCGTTGTGGGTCTCCACGTCCTGCCACTCCGACCAGGCCCCGTCACCGGTGGCCCGGGTGCGGACCTGCACGGTGCCGTGCAGCGCGGCGGTCGGGTCGTCCCAGACGACGCCGACGAGGGAGAACGGTCTGACGTCACGTCGGGCCAGGCCCTGCTCTCCCGGATCGGAACCGGATTCGCCGCCGAAGCCGCGTACGGAACCGTCCAGGGGCTCCAGCGGCAGCGACTGGGTGGAGCCGGGCAGCCGCTCGGGCCCCGGTGGCAGCGCGGCGACCGCCGGTGGCGCCGTGGCCGCCGCGGGTGCGGCGAGGGAGACCGGCAGGGCGAGCACCGCCGCGCAGGTGACGGCGATCGAGGAGGCGAGTGAGGCACGCATGGGCCGATCGTGCGTATCCCCGGCGCGTTCCGCGCGTCGGGAATCCGCGCGGAAATTGACGGACCGTCGGGCCGACCGGTGGACGGCGTCACCGGTACGGAGGACCGGGCGCGCCCGCCCGCGTACGCTGTCCGGCGTGAACGCCAGCGACCGCACCCCCGCCGACCTGCTGCGATCCGCGCTCGCCGCGGACCCCGCCCGCCCCTTGGTCACTTTCTACGACGACGCCACCGGTGAGCGCGTGGAATTGTCCGTCGCCACCTTCGCCAATTGGGTGGCCAAGACGGCGAACCTGCTCCAGGGCGAACTGTCCGCCGCACCGGGCGACCGGCTCGCACTGCTGCTGCCCGCGCACTGGCAGACGGCCGTCTGGCTGCTCGCCTGTTCCTCGGTCGGGGTGGCCGTCGAGGTGGGCGGCGATCCCGCGGACGCCGACCTCGTGGTCGCGGGGCCGGAGACGCTGGAGGCGGGTCTCGCCTGTTCCGGTGAGCGGATCGCGCTCTCGCTGGCGCCGCTGGGGCGCCGCTTCCCCGCCCCGCCCGCCGGGTACGCGGACTACGCGGTCGAGGTGCCGAGCCAGGGCGACCGGTTCGCGCCGTTCGTACCGGTGGACCCGGAGGCTCCCGCCCTCGTCGCCGACGGCAGGGAACGGAGCGGAGCGCAGCTCGTCGAGCAGGCGCGCGTGGACGCGGCGGCGCTCGGCCTGACCCCCGGCTCCCGGCTGCTGTCCGGTCTCGGTTACGGGGACTGGCGGGGGCTCTCGACCGGCCTGTACGCGCCCCTCGCGGCCGGCGGCTCCGTGGTGCTGTGCCGGAACCTGGATCAGCTCTCGCCCGAGGCCCTGGAGAAGCGGGTGGAGAGCGAGCGGGTGACCCACACGGTCAGCTGAGCCCCCCGGTCCCCCGCCCGGCGCCCACCCGCACCGGCCCGGCGCCCGGTCGCCCCCTACCGAACCGACACCGGCCCGGCGCCCGGTCGGCCCTCCCCCGCACCGGCCCGGCGCCCCGTCGGCGCCTTCCGGCACCGACCCCCACCCCGGTTAGCGCCCATTCGGCGTAGCGCCGCGCCGAGCCCCCGGGTCCCCGCGCCGACTCCGGTACATGATCGGCCGGGGGGAGTCGATCCTTCCGCACAACCATGCGTCGGGTTCGGCCGTCTCCTTCCATGACCGGTGGCCGCCGGGCGCGCCGCCGACGCCTCGAAGGACGGACTCAGACGTGACGGACCGTGCTGACACGCCGCCCGAACCGGATCCCCCGGCGGCGGAGGACGCGGCGCCCGGTGCTCCGGAGGAGCCGCACAGACGCCACTGGCTGCGGTGGACGGCCCTCGGGGTCTCGCTCGTGGTGCTGATCGCGGCCGCGGTCGGCTGGTGGTTCTACCGGAAGCTCGACGGCAACATCACCACGGACACGACGGCCGCGGCCGAGCTGCGGAAGTACGAGAAGGAGCGGCCGACGGCGGCCGCCTCCGCCGCCCGGAACATCCTCCTCATCGGCTCGGACACCCGGACCGGCGAGGGGAACCGCAAGTACGGCAAGGACAAGGGCACCCAGCGCTCCGACACGACGATCCTGCTGCACCTCTCGGCGGACAAGTCGAGCGCGACGGCCGTCTCGCTCCCCCGCGACCTGATGGTGACGATCCCGAGCTGCGCCAAGGCCGACGGGAAGCGGACCCGCGAGCAGTTCGCGCAGTTCAACTGGGCCTTCGAGTTCGGCGGTACGGCGTGCACGATCCGTACCGTCGAGAAGCTGACCGGGATCCGGGTCGACCACCACATGGTGATCGACTTCCGGGGCTTCAAGAAGATGGTCGACGCCGTGGACGGGGTGGAGGTCTGCCTCAAGGAACCCGTCGACGACACCGACGCGAAGCTGAAGCTGCCCGCGGGGCGGCAGACGCTCCACGGGGAGCAGGCCCTCGGCTTCGTACGGGCCAGGAAGTCGATCGGCAACGGCAGCGACACGGAACGCATGGACCGGCAGCAGCAGTTCCTCGGCGCCCTCGTCAACAAGGTGCAGAGCAACGGGGTCCTGCTGAACCCGACCAAGCTCTACCCGGTCCTGGACGCGGCCACGAAGGCGATCACGACCGACCCGGGGCTCGACTCGCTGAAGGACCTGTACGACCTGGCGCGCGCGATGCGGGCCGTCCCGACGGACAAGGTGCAGTTCCTCACGGTGCCGCGCCGCTCGTACCGATATGACGCGAACCGGGACGAATTGGTACAGCCGGCGGCGAGTCAACTCTTCAAGCAGCTGAGGGAGGACCGGCCCGTCCTCGTGACGCCGCACACCGAGGAGGAGGGCCGCGGGAACGGCGGCGACGGCAAGCCCGACGACGCGGACAGCCCGGCGCCCTCTGCGACACCGACCTTCACGGGGCGGAACGCGGCGGAGGGCGTGTGCTCTTAGGAACACCCGGGACGCGGCGGGTAAAGGGCGAACCAAGGGGAGGGCAGGGTCGGATGAGGTTTGAGCAAATTGCCCGGTTGTAAGGGGCGTGGAATTTGTCACTGACGTCGCCCCACGCTGAACTGGGCGGATAGTGTGACGCGATCCGGTGCACCCGACCGTGTGGTCGTCGCACTCACCAAGGATCGAACGACCGAGAGAGCGGCGCCCTACGGGGGAGGCGCCTCGCGTGGCACCGACGGAGGACTCGAGTAACCGTGGACGCGCACAGCCGTGGACGGGCGGACGAGATCGACCCCGCCGACCAGTGGGTGCTCAACCCGCAGACCGGCAACTACGAACTGCGACTGGACCACTCCGCTGGGCAGTCGCAGACACCGTCCCGGCCCCGGAGATCGAGCACGGCCACGGCGGCCGACACGACCGGTACGGGCCACGGCGCCCCTGCCGGCGCGGGCCGCGGCACCACCGCAGGCACCGGCGCCGGGACGGCCACCGAGGCGCCCGTCCCCGGTCAGCGCCGCCGCCGCGTCTCCGAGCAGGGCGGCGGCCAGCAGCCCCCCGCGAGCCGCCGCAAGCGCAAGCAGGGCGCGTCCCGCAAGAAGAAGGTCCTCCTGTGGACCGGCGGCACGATGGCCTTCGTGCTCGTGGGCGGCGCCACCGGCGCGTACCTGCTCTACAAGAAGCTCGACGGCAACATCGGCACGGTCGACGTCGGCAGCGCGGCGGTCGAGACGCCCGGCATGGACGGGCCGCTCAACATCCTGATCATCGGCAACGACGTCCGGACCGGCGAGGGCAACGAGAGCTACGGGAACAAGACCAACGTCACCGGCCACGCCGACACGACGTTCCTGATCCACGTCGCCGAGGACCGCACGAACGCGACGGCGGTGAGCATCCCCCGGGACCTCAAGATCGAGATCCCGGACTGCCCGACGAGGCAGCCCGACAAGTCGATCAAGGTCATCCCCGGCTCGGTCGGGAGGACCAAGTTCAACGAGTCGTTCGGGGTGAACGGCCGCGACCCCGGCTGCACCATGCGCACCGTCACGCAGATGACCGGCATCGGCATCAACCACTTCATGATGGTCGACTTCAACGCGGTCAAGACGCTGTCGACCGCGGTCGGCGGGGTGAAGGTCTGCCTGTCCAAGCCCATCCGCGACGCCGAGTACTCGAAGCTCAACCTCGCCGCGGGCGAGCACCGCATCCAGGGCGAGGACGCGCTCGCGTTCCTCCGCAACCGCCACGGCCTCGGCAACGAGAGCGACCTGGACCGCATCAAGATGCAGCAGCAGTTCCTCGCGTCGATGATGCGCCAGCTGAAGGAAGACACGCTGGACAGCCCGACGCAGCTGCTCGACGTCGCGAACGCGGCGACCGACGCGCTGACCGTCGACAAGGGCATAGGAAGTGCCATGAAGCTGACCAGCCTCGCCAAGGAGATCGGCAAGGTCGACCTCAAGAACATCAGCTTCATGACCGTGCCGGTCGTCGACAACCCCGACGAGCCGCCGAACAAGCGGGCGACGGTCGTCCTCGACCAGACCAAGGCCCCACAGGTCTTCAGCATGATCCAGAACGACGTCTCCTTCACCGAGGTGAAGAAGAAGGAGAAGGACGCCAAGAACGCCAAGGCGCAGGCCCAGGCCAAGCTCCTCCAGGGCCCTCGCGCGGAGGCCGTCGACGTACGCGTCGACGTCTACAACGGCAGCGGCATCACCGGTGCCGCGCAGTCCACGATCAACTGGCTGCAGAACGACATGGGTGTGAGCCGCTCCACCAACAAGAGCAACGCCCCCGAGAAGGCGGCGAAGACCACACTCACCTACGCACCGAACCAGGCCGATCAGGCCCGCAAGCTCGCGGACATGATGGGTCTGGCCGCCACGGCACTCAAGCCTGGCACGCAGGACGCCGCGGAGCGCGAGCCCATGACGCTCGTCCTCGGCTCCGACTTCAAGGGCGCGGGGGTGCCCGTCAAGGGTCCGACGAAGGCGCCGGACGTCGACAAGGTAGAAGCCGACAAGAAGGTGTGTGCCGAATGACCTGGAAACACCAGGCCTCGGCGCACTGCTGATTCACGAGGGGACCTGGGGTGGGACAGAACGTGCGTGGGGAGGGAACGCGGAAACGCGTTCCGCGCGCCCGTGAACTGGGCTGGGACGACGAACTGCACGGAGCGGGGGAGGCGACCGGCGCCGGGGGTGAAGCCGGCGCCGAGGAGGCGGGATCCACCGGATCCGCCGGATCCGCCGGTACGTCGACGTCGACCCGAGCCGAGCGGCGGCGCAGCGGCACCAGCGGCGGAGGTGGTACGGGAGCCGGCGGCGACGCGCGGGCGGGCCACCGTCGCGGCGGCTCGCGCCGGCGGGCCAAGAAGGCCGGCAAGCACAAGGTCCTGCGCTGGGTGGCGATCACCCTCGCCGTGCTGATACTCGGCACGGCCGGCGCCGGATACCTGTACTACGAGCACCTGAACGGCAACATCCGCAGCGGTGACCGCGCGGGCGGCAACAGCGGCGTGAAGAAGGCCGCGCCGAACGCGCTCGGCGACACCCCGCTCAACATCCTGATGATCGGCTCCGACAGCCGGGCGGATGCGAAGAACGTGGCGCTGGGCGGTGGAAAGAACCTGCGGGACAACAAGCCCCTGGCCGATGTGCAGATGCTGTTTCACGTCTCGGCGGACCGCAAGAACGCCTCGGTCGTCTCCATCCCGCGCGACACGATCGTGCCCATCCCCGAGTGCAAGTCCGAAGACGGCAGTGAGACCTTCCCTGCCACCACCAACCAGCCGATCAACGAAACGCTGGGGCGCGGTGGCCCCGGCTGCACGCTGACCACTTGGGAAAGCCTCACCGGGGTCTACGTCGACCACTGGATCATGGTCGACTTCGCGGGCGTGGTGGCCATGGCCGATGAGGTCGGCGGCGTCCCGGTCTGCGTGAAGACCGGCGTCAGCGACCACCCGACACGGCTGCAACCCGGCGGCTCCGGTCTGAAGTTGCCCAAGGGGACGCACGAGGTCAAGGGCAAGCAGGCACTTCAGTGGCTGCGCACCCGGCACGCCTTCGGCAGCGACCAGAACCGGGCCAAGGCCCAGCGCATGTACATGAACGGGATGATCGAGAAGCTCCAGAACCAGAACGCCTGGACCGACACCGGCCGCCTCATGGGCCTGGCGGAGACCGCTACCAAGTCCCTCCAGGTCTCCCAGGACCTCGACACGGTCAAGAAGCTCTTCGATCTGTCGATGCAGCTCAAGAACGTGAAGCTGGACCGCCTCACCACGGCGAACATCCCGACGGCCCAGTGGTCGCAGGACAAGAACAAGAACGTCCTCGTCGAACAGTCCGCCGAGAAGATGTTCCAGATGCTCCGCGACGACGTCGCCTTCGACAAGAACGGCGATCCGGCCGGCAAGAAGCCGACCGCCCCGGCCAAGCCGAAAGCCACCGCAGAGGCACCCGGGTCGTTGACCGTGACGGTCATCAACGGCACCGGCAACGACGCCGAGCCCGCCGTCGAGGGCCGCGCCCGCGCGATCGCCGAGATCCTCTCGGGCAAGGGCTTCACGCAGGCCGCGTCCTCCAAGGAGAGCGGAAGCCGCAAGGACACCGTGGTCACCTACCCCAAGGGCGAGGCCGACCAGGGCAAGGCGAACGCCCAGTCCGTGGCCAAGGCACTCGGACTGCCCGCCTCGGCCGTCCGGGCCGACGCGAAGGCCGAACACATCACGCTCGTCGTCGGCTCCGACTGGCGCGAAGGCACGGTCTACAAGAAGCCGACCACCGAGGCCGGCGACCTGCCTGACGGCACGGAAGTCCTCCGCGGCAACGACAAGGACTGCATGTACATCTACCCCCCCTACCAGTGGGACGGAACGAGCTGACCCGCTCTCTCGAACCTGCCGACGGCCGGTGTCCCGCACGGGACACCGGCCGTCGGCACTCCATTCACCAACTCGTCCTGATTTCACGCCAGTTCATGACTCGCATATGACAGATTCGTGACTGACGGATGGTCAGGGTCGATCGCCGCAGATAGCTTCAGCCGACTTCTCCTTCCGTCTGCTGGGAGCTCAGACCGTGAACCTCGGTATGAAAACAGCATCGACCTTCGGCGCACTTGCGGCCATAGCCGGCTTGTCTCTCGCCAATGCCCCCTCGGCCGCCGCCAGCACGCCGTCCGGCTGCAGCAGCGTGTCCCAGGTCGGCAGCACTCGGGTGATCCAGATCGGCGGGATGGATGCCGCCTCGGTGAAGCAGTACTACGGCTGCGGATACAACTACGCCTACATCTACGTGTGGCAGCAGTTCCGGAACTCCCACCCGAACTGGGACCTCTACGTCCACATCGTCAACCACTCCGACACCGGAACCGACTACGGCGAAGCCCAGCTCGCCAACACGACACGGTCCGAGCTCTGGGGTCCGGCCGCCAACACGGCCGCCTACTGCACCCACGCCACGGGCTACCTGGACTCGGTCGGCGGGTCGACGTCCGCCGTGTGCTGAGCCGACCACTCGGTTTTCAAGCGGCACTGGCTCCAGCGCAGCACAAGTGGGGCCCGTTGAGTCGCGATATCCACCCCGGATCACCTTCCCTAGGAGCCATCATGCGTACTCGTATGCGCGCCTTCGCTCGCCTCGGCGTCGTGGCAGGATCACTCGGTCTCGCATTGGTCGCCGGCACCGGCGGCGCCCAGGCGTACACCTACGACGGCACCAACCCGTCCTCCACCGGCTGCTCCGCAGATGGAAGCACGGTCCACTCGGCTACGGTCAAGAACGCTTACGGGACCACGTTCGGCACCATCGAGCTGCGGTACAGCCTCACGTGTCACACCGCATGGGCACGGTTGACACTCAACTACACGCAGGGCGCCTGCGACACCGCCGGCGCGGGTTACGCCTGCGCTCGGAGCTTCGTCATTCGCAACAATGACGGCCGTACCTACAGCTGCAAGATCTCTCCCGGCCAGACCCAGTGCTACACGCCTCAGGTGTACGACAAGGACCCGCTGACGTCCTACGCGGAGTCGGCCATCGACGCGGTCACCGGTGAAGCCCACACGCGCACCGCCTCGTACTGACCGCCCCCGACGGCCGGGCCCCATAAGGGACCCGGCCGTCGGTCGTTCGCGCGTGCTTGCCGTCAGACCGTCTCGGACTCGCCGGCCTTGACCGCCGGCCGGCGGCTCGCGATGACCTTTCTGGCCAGCGAGCGCGGGCTCGTCAGGAAGCCGTACCCCCACGACATGTGCATCGTCGCGAGCGCCACCGGGATCTGCAGGCGGGCCTTCAGCGGCAGGCCCTTGCCCGCCGGGAGCGAGCCCGCCGCGATGGCCGCGAGGTAGCCCGCCGGGATCACGAAGCCGAGCGGGGTGAGCGCCGCGCCCACCACGAGGCCCGCGGCGATGGCGCAGACGGCGACCGGCGGGGCCAGGTAGCGGAGGTTGATGGAGCCGTGGTGGTAGCGGGCCACCACATGACGCCAACGGCCGTAGTTCTTGTACTGCGTGGCGAGGGCCTTCACCGAGGGCCGCGGGCGGTACTGGACGCGCAGCTCCGGCGAGAACCAGATGAGGCCGCCGGCCTCGCGGATGCGGAAGTTCAGCTCCCAGTCCTGGGCGCGGATGAACTCCACGTTGTACCCGCCCTGCTGCTCCAGGACCTCGCGCCGGAAGACACCCAGGTACACGGTCTCTGCCGGGCCGGCCTGGCCGCCCGTGTGGAAGGCCGCGTTGCCCACGCCGATCTTCGAGGTCATCGCGGCGGCGACCGCGTCCTCCCAGGCGTTCTCGCCCTCGGCGTGCATGACACCGCCGACGTTCTGCGCGCCGGTCTCCTCCAGGAGCCGGACGGCGGTGGCGATGTAGTTCGGAGAGAGCATGCCGTGGCCGTCGACGCGCACCACGATCGGGTGACGGGAGGCCTTGATCGCGGCATTGAGCGCGGCGGGCGTGCGGCCCGTGGGGTTCGGCACGGTGTGGACGCGGGGGTCTTCTCGTACGAGCTCGGCGGCGATCTCGTCCGTACGGTCCGTGGACGGGCCGAGGGCGATCACCACCTCCATCTCGCCGTCGTACTCCTGCTCCAGGATGTGACGAACCGAGGTGCGCAGATACCGCTCCTCGTTGAGGACCGGCATGATCACGGAGACGGGGGGCGTGGCGTTCATTGTTCGCCACGTTACCGCGAACGGGGGACACCGGTGCGCGCCGCATGGGTGGTGCACCCTTGCGCTGATCGTATGGGCCTACGGTGCTCACGGTTCCCCTTGTCACACCCGCGGAGGTGTCCGTCCGTGCCCACGCCGCCCCGCACGCCCCGTCGCAGGCCGGTCCCCCGGCCTCCCGTACCGGTCCGTCGGCGGAGGCCACGGCGGCCCCGGTGGGGGATGCGGATGGCGACCGCGCTGTCCGTGGTGGTCCTCGCGGCGGGCGGGATCGGGCACGCGGTGGTGACGGGCCTGGACACCGGGATCACCCGGGTCGACCCCTTCAAGGACATGAAGAACCGGCCGCAGGCCGGGAACGGGATGAACGTCCTGGTCGTCGGCACCGACGGCCGGGACAAGATCACCCCGGAGGAGAAGAAGAAGTACCGGCTCGGCGGCGCCCCCTGCCACTGCACCGACACGGTGATGCTCGTGCACATCTCGGAGGACCGGGAGCGGGCGAGCGTCGTCAGCCTGCCCCGTGACTCGTACGCCGAGATGCCCGAGCACACCGACCTGACCAGCGGCAGGAAGCACCACTCCCACCCCGTGAAGCTGAACGCCGCCTACGCGGAGGGCGGGCCGGGGCTCACCGTGCGGACCGTCGAGTCGATGACCGGCGTCAAGATCGACCACTACCTGGAGGTCGACTTCACCAGCTTCATGCGGACCGTGGACGCGGTCGGCGGGGTGCAGATCTGTACGACCAAGGCGGTCAAGGACTCCTACACGGGCCTCGACCTGTCGGCCGGCACCCACGAGCTCGACGGCGGGCAGGCCCTCCAGTACGTCCGCTCGCGGCACATCGACGGGGCCGCCGACATCGGGCGCATGCAGCGGCAGCAGAAGTTCCTGGCGGCGCTGATCGACCGGGCGACGAGCGGCGGGGTGCTGCTGAACCCGGTGCGGTTCCGCGAGATGGCCACGACGATGCTGGGCTCGGTCCGGGCGGACGAGGACTTCGGTACGGATCAGATGCTGGCGCTGTCCAAGGCGATGCGGGGCTTCACGCCGGCGTCGTCGGAGTTCGTGTCCGTGCCGATCGGCGACATGAGCTTCCCCGTGAAGGGGATCGGGTCGACGGTGAAGTGGGACGCGGCGAAGGCGCAGAAGCTGTTCCAGGCGCTGCGGGACGACCGGCCGCTGGCGCCGGCGGCTTCCGCGCAGAAGGCGGAGTCCTCCGGGAAGGGTGTCGACCCGAAGTCGGTCGTCGTGGACGTGTCGCCGCGCACGATCCGGGTGCAGGTCTACAACGGGACCCGGACGGACGGGCTCGGCCGGAAGGTGGACGACGCGCTGCGCGGCACCGGCTTCGACACCACGCGGACGCCGATGACCGGGGCCGGGCAGGAACGGGCGCGCACCCTCGTCGAGTACGACCCCCGCTGGGACCGCTCGGCGAAGTCCCTCGCGGCGGCGCTGCCGGGGGCGGAGCTGCGGGCGGTGGCGGGCCGGGGCGCGACGCTGCGGGTGACGGTGGGGGCGGACTACCGGGGCGTCACGGCCGTGCGGGCGGAGGACGCGGGGAAGGGCGGGCCGTTCGAGGCGGTCACCGGGGACAAGGTGGTGTGCCCGTAGGAGGGCGTTGATCCGTCCGGGGGCCGGGGCGGCTCGTGGGCGGCACCGGGGGCGGCTCCGTGGGGCGGCCGCCAGGGGCGACTCCGGGGGCGGCTCCGGGGAAGGGCGCGCCCCCTCGGGGGTCAGTCCTCGTAGCCCTCGGCGGCGCGGCGCTCCCGGAGCTCCTTGATCGCCTGGCGGCGGGCCAGGCGGTGGGTGCGGCGGATCTGGGCCTCCTGGTGGCGGCGCTTGTCCTGCTCCGTCTCCGGGACGACCTGCGGGACGCGCCGCGGCTTGCCGTCCGCGTCGACGGCCGCGAAGACGAGATAGGCCGAGCCGACCTGGGTGGCGGGCGTGGACTCGTTCCAGCGCTCGGCCATGACCCGTACGCCGACCTCCATGGAGGACCGGCCGGTCCAGTTGACCTGGGCCTTCACATGGAGGAGATCCCCGACCCGCACCGGCTCCAGGAAGACCATCTCGTCCATGGAGGCGGTCACGGCGGGCCCGCCCGAGTGCCGGCCCGCGACGGCGCCCGCCGCGTCGTCCACCAGCTTCATGATCACGCCGCCGTGCACCGTACCGAGGAGGTTGGTGTCGTGGCTGGTCATGATGTGGCTGAGGGTGGTGCGGGAGGCCGAGGTGGGCTTGCCGGGGATATCGCCCTGATCTGTCATGCCCTCCACCTTATGCGGGGTCTCGCCGTCGTCCCCGTGGGGTCCGTTTTGCATCAGCTTGGCAACAGGGCCGGTCCGATATTCCACCCGGCCTGTCCAGGGGATTCCTCCGCCCGGCACACTGGTCCGCATGAATGACTGGCCCCATGACGGCGGACACGGCCGTGGCAACGCGAACTCCCAGCCCGAGGGACCTCGCCGGATGAGCCATGTGCAGCGTCCGCAGGTCCCGCCGCAGCAGCCCCCCTACGGCCGGCAGCAGCAGTCGTACGGGCAGCAGCAGCCCGATGACGGCCAGGGCTACAACCCGAACTACACGCAGGCCCAGAACTCGGGCTACGACTCCGGTTACAGCAGCGGCCAGGTCTACGGCGGCCCGCAGGGCGGCGCCCCGCAGGGTCCCGGCGGCCGGGGACCCGTACCCCCGCAGCACGCCCCGCGGCCCGGCGGCGGCCCCGCCCCGGACTGGCGCAAGCGCGCCAAGATCGGCTCGATCGTCCTGGTCGTCGGAGTCCTCGCCTGGGGCATCGGCACGTATGCCTGGGCCAGCTCCCAGATGCGCAACGAGGTCGACCTCTCCAAGGTCATCGAGCGGCCGTCGGAGGGCGACTGCACGACGTACCTGATCGTCGGCTCGGACAGCCGTGAGGGCATGTCCGCCGAGGAGAAGAAGAAGCTGCACACCGGCTCCGCCGAGGGCAAGCGGACCGACTCGATGATGATCCTCGCGGCCTGCTCCAGCGGGAACACGATGGTCTCGCTCCCCCGCGACTCGTGGGTGACGATCCCGAACTTCGTGGGCTCCGAGTCGGGCAAGAACTTCCCGGCGCGCGGCGGCTCCAAGCTGAACGCGGCCTACGCGATGGACGGCCCCGAGCTGCTCGTGCGGACCGTCGAGTACAACACCGGCCTGCACATCGACCACTACGCGGAGATCGGCTTCGCCGGCTTCGCGAACATCGTGGACGCGCTCGGCGGGGTGGACCTCAACATCGAGAAGGGCTTCAAGGACAAGAAGTCCGGAGCGAACTTCGCGGCGGGCGAGCAGACCCTCAACGGCGAGCAGGCCCTGGCCTTCGTCCGGACGCGGTACGCCTTCGCCGATTCGGACCTCCAGCGGACGAAGAACCAGCAGAAGTTCCTCTCCGCCCTGGCCAGCCAGGCGGCGACGCCGGGCACGATCCTCAACCCGTTCGCGCTGTACCCGACGCTGGGCGCCGGTCTGGACACGCTGATCGTGGACAAGGACATGTCGCTGTACGACCTCGGGAAGATGTTCTTCGCGATGAAGGGCATCAGCAGCGGTGACGGCAAGTCCATGAACATGCCGCTCGCGGGCAGCGCGCCGCAGAACTCCCTCAAGTGGGACATGCCCAAGGTGAAGCAGCTGGTCGAGCAGATCCGCAACGACGAGAAGGTCACCGTCGAGTCGAACCGGTGACCTCGGGCGTACGAGAAGGGCGCCCTCCCCGGCCGGGGAGGGCGCCCTTTCGCCTGTACTAAGGGAGGTTGCGGGCCATGACGATGCGCTGGACCTGGTTGGTGCCTTCGTAGATCTGGGTGATCTTGGCGTCGCGCATCATGCGCTCGACGG
>NZ_JBVJEH010000020.1:0-18773 GCF_055581845.1 Streptomyces sp. NPDC042346
CGCGACCCGGCTCGTCTCCCGGATCCGCACCGTCCTCGGCGTCGAGCTTCCCGTCCGCGCGCTGTTCGAGACCCCGACCGTCGCCGCCCTCGCCCCGTACCTGGAGCGAGGAGGGGAGACCAGGCCCGCGCTCGTGCCGCGGCATCGGCCCGCCGAGATCCCGCTCTCCTACGCGCAGCGTCGCCTCTGGGCGCTGAGCCGGCTCGGTGCGACCGCCGGCACGTACAACATCCCGATGGTCACCCGGCTCCGCGGCCCGCTGGACGCGCTCGCGCTGGAGACCGCGCTCGCCGACGTGGTGACCCGCCACGAGTCGCTGCGCACCGTCTTCCCGGTGACGTCCGACGGCACGCCCGCGCAGGTCGTGCTCGACCCGGCCGAGGCCCGCCCGTACCTGCACGTCGTCCAGGTCGAGGAGTCCGACGTCGAGGCGGCCGTGGCCGCCTCGCAGCGCACCGACTTCGCCCTGGACACCGATCTTCCGCTGCGCGCCCAGCTGTTGGAGCTGGGCCCGGAGGACCACGTCCTCGTGCTGGTGCTGCACCACATCGCCGGCGACGCCTCCTCGATGCGACCCCTGGTCCGGGACCTGGCCGCCGCGTACACCGCGCGCGCCGAGGGCGGCGCGCCGCAGTGGGCGCCGCTCCCTGTCCAGTACGCGGACTACGCGCTGTGGCAGCGTGAGGTGCTGGGCGACGAGGCCGACCCGGACAGCGAGATCGCCCGCCGGCTCGCCCACTGGACGCGGACCCTCGCGGGCCTGCCCGAGGTACTGGCGTTGCCCACCGACCGGCCCCGCCCGGAGGAGGCCGGCCACGAGGGCGGACTCGTGCCGCTCACGCTCGACGGCGAGCTGCACGCCGGGCTGCTCGACCTCGCCCGATCCAGCCGGACCACGGTCTTCATGGTCCTCCAGGCGGCGCTGGCGAGCCTGCTGACCCGCCTCGGCGCGGGTACGGACGTCCCGCTCGGCACCCCGGTCGCGGGGCGCGGCGACGAGGCGCTCGACGACCTGGTCGGCTTCTTCGTCAACACGCTGGTGCTGCGCACGGACACCTCGGGCAACCCGTCGTTCCGTGACCTGCTGGCCCGGGTCCGGGAGACCGACCTCGCCGCCTACGCCCACCAGGACGTGCCGTTCGAGCGGGTCGTGGACGCGGTCGCGCCGCGCCGGTCGGCCGCGCACCACCCGCTGTTCCAGGTCATGCTCTCCCTGGACAACGTCGCGCGGGCCGACGCGCGCCTCGCCGGACTGACCGTCGACGCCGTCGGCGAGCCGGCCGGCGACGGGGCCGGGCGCGCCAAGTTCGACCTGTCGGTGCGGCTCTCCGAGCAGCGCTCCGACGAGGACGGACCGGCCGGCCTGCACGGCACCGTGGCCTACGCGGCGGACCTCTTCGACCGTGCGACGGTCGAGGCGATGGCGCAGCGCTTCGTCACCGTCCTGAAGGCCGTGGTCGCGGACGCCGACCGGCGGATCGAGGACCTCGACATCCTCGACGCCGCCGAGCGCGAGCTGCTGGTGCACGGCTGGAACGACACCGCCCGCCCGCTCCCGGACCTCCTCGTCCCGGAGCTGATCGAGGCGCAGGTCGCCCGTACCCCCGACGCGCCCGCCCTGTCCGCGGGCGACGTGACCCTGTCGTACGCGGAGCTGAACGAGCGCGCGAACCGGCTTGCGCATCTGCTGATCGGGCGGGGCGCGGGTCCGGAGTCGATCGTGGCGATCGCGGTGCCGCGGTCGCCGGAGATGATCGTCGCCGTGCTCGCCGTGCTGAAGTCCGGCGCGGCCTACCTGCCGGTCGACACCGAGTACCCCGCCGACCGCATCGCGTACTTCTTCGAGGACGCCCGGCCCTGCCTGGTCGTCACCAGCGCCGACGCCGAGGAGCGCGTGCCGTCCGCGGTCGCCGCCGGGCGGATCGTCGTCGATGCGCCGGACACCGTCGCCGCACTTGCCGCCCAGCAGGCGCGGAACCCGGTCGACGCCGACCGGACCGCCTCGCTGACGGCCCGTACGCCCGCGTACGTGATCTACACCTCCGGCTCCACCGGCCGCCCCAAGGGCGTCGTCGTCGAGCACGGCGGCATCCCCAACATCGTCCTGGCCCGGACCGGTCCGTACGCGATGGGCCCGGGAAGCAGGGCGCTGCAGTTCGCGTCGCTCAGCTTCGACGCCGCGATGTCGGAGATCTGCACCCCGCTGTCCGCCGGCGCGTGCCTGGTGCTCGGCCCGGCCGACATGCTGCTCCAGGTCGCCGAACTGCCCGCGCTGCTGCGCGAGCAGGGCGTGACCCACGCGACGCTGCCGCCCGCGGTGCTCGCCCAGCTCTCGCCCGCGAGCCTGCGTACCGTCCGCACCCTTGTGACGGCCGGCGAGGCCGCCCCGGCCGGTCTGGTGGCCACCTGGGCGCCCGGGCGGCGCATGTTCAACGCGTACGGCCCCACCGAGACCACGGTTTCCTGCACCATGGCCGGGCCGCTCGCCCCCGAGGCCGGGGTGCCGCCGATCGGCGGCCCGCTGCCCAACACCCGCGTCCACGTGCTCGACCACCGGCTGCGGCCGGTCCCGGTCGGCGTCCCCGGCGAGCTCTACGTCGCCGGGATCGGCGTGGCCCGGGGCTACCTCCGCCGGCCCGGCCTGAGCGCCGAGCGGTTCGTCGCCGACCCGTTCGGGCCGGCCGGCAGCCGGATGTACCGCACCGGCGACGTGGTCAGCCGGATGCGCGACGGCCGGCTGCGGTTCGTCGGCCGGGCCGACGGCCAGGTGAAGCTGCGCGGCTTCAGGATCGAACTCGGCGAGGTGGAGGCCGCCCTGACGGGCGCTCCGGGCGTCGCGCGCGCCGTGGCGACCGTCCGGGAGGACCGTCCGGGCGTTCGGCAGCTCGTGGGCTACCTCGTCGCGGAGGCGGGTGCAGGACTCGACCTCGGAGCGGTACGGACGTACCTGCGGGCCGCCCTGCCGGCGCACCTGCTGCCGTCCGTCCTCATGGAGATCGACCGGGTCCCGCTGACCGTCAACGGCAAGACCGACAAGGCCGCGCTGCCCGCCCCCGAGCAGCCCGGGACCGCCCTGGCCGCCCCGGCGGCGGAACGCTCCCCCGAGCCGTCCGCCGACGACGACCCGCAGGCTCTGCTCTGCCGGATCGTCGGCGAGGTCCTCGGCCTGGCCGGTGTCGGCGCCGACGACAACTTCTTCGCCCTGGGCGGCGACAGCATCAACGCCATCCAGGTCTCCGGCCGGGCCCGCCAGGCCGGGCTCGTCCTCACACCGCGGGACATATTCCGCCACCAGACCGTCGCGGAGCTGGTGTCCGCGATCCGTCCCGCCGCCGCCGAAGCCGCGCCCGTCGCCGACGACGGCGTCGGCGCCGTCCCCGGCACCCCCGTGGTCCGCTGGCTGCACCAGCTCGGCGGCCCGTTCCAGGGCCTCAACCAGTCCGTGCTGCTCCGGGTTCCCGGCGCCCTCGGACAGGACGAGCTGACCCGGGCCGTCCAGGCCGTCGTCGACCACCACGACGTGCTGCGCGCACGGCTGACCGGTGCCGCACTCGGCCTGCCGTGGAACCTGGAGACCGCGCCGCGCGGCACGGTCGACGCCCGTGCCTGCGTCAGCCGTGTCGACGTCCGGGACGCCGCGGCCGTCGCCGGCGACATCGCCGCCGCGGTCTCCGCGCACGGCGAGGGGGCCCGGCGCCGGCTCGACCCGGAGAACGGCGTCCTGTTCCAGGTCGTCTGGTTCGACGCCGGCCCGGACGAGCAGGGCCTCCTCCTCGTCCTCCTGCACCATCTCGTCGTCGACGGCGTGTCGTGGCGGATCCTGCTGCCGGACCTCGCCGCCGCCTGGCAGGCCGCCCGCGACGGCCGCGACCCGCGGCCCGCCCCGGTCGGCACGACCTTCCGCCGCTGGGCGCAGGCCCTCGTCATGGAGGCGCAGAACCCGGCCCGGATAGCCGAACTCCCGCTGTGGCGGCAGCAGACGCAGGGCCGCGACCCGCTCCTCGGCGCGCGCCCTCTCGACCCCGCCGTCGACACCCGGGAGACCGCCGAGCACCTGACGGCCGCCCTCCCCGCGGACCTGACGACGGCGCTGCTGACCGACGTTCCGGCCCGGTTCCGCACCCAGATCAACGACGTGCTGCTCACCGGCCTGACCCTCGCGGTCGCCCGCTGGCGCCGCCGCTGGACCCAGGACGCGTCCCACGCGGTCCTCGTCGACATGGAGGGCCACGGCCGCGAGGAACTCGACGAGACCCTTGACCTGTCCCGCACGGTCGGCTGGTTCACCAGCCGCTTCCCCGTCCGGCTCGACCCGGGCCCGCTCGACCTGGACGAGGCGCTGGACGGCGGCGCCGCGACCGTCGCCGCGCTCGGGCGGATCAAGGAGCAACTGCGCGCCCTGCCCGACAACGGACTCGGCTACGGCCTGCTCCGCTACCTCAACGCGGACACCGCGCTCGCTCTGGCGGGCGCCGTAGCCCCGCAGATCGGCTTCAACTACCTCGGCCGGGTCGGCAGCGGCGGCGACACCCTCGGCGAGACCGGACCCGCCGGCTGGTCCAGCGCGTCCGACCTGCGGATCCCGCTGCTCCCCGCCGACCCGGGCATGCCGTTCGGCCACTCCGTCGAGATCAACGCGGTCACCCGGGACGGCGACGGCGGGCCCCGGCTCCACGTCACGTACTCCTGGCCCGCCGGACTCTTCGACCGCGCCGAGATCGAGGAGCTCGCCGAGCTGTGGTTCACCGCCCTGCGCGCCCTCGCCGACCCCGGCCAGTCCGAGCGCGGTGACGGGCTCACCCCCGGCGACCTGCCGACGTCCGGGCTGACCCAGCCCGAGATCGACGCCTTCGCCGCCGCCCCCGGCGGACTGGAGGACGCCTTCGCGCTCACCCCGCTCCAGGAGGGCCTGTTCTTCCACGCCCAGCAGGCGGACGACAGCGGCACGGACGTCTACACCGTCCAACTGGTCCTCGACCTCGAAGGCCCGCTGGACCCGGCCGCCCTGCGCACCGCCGGACAGACCGTCCTCGACCGGCACCCCAACCTGCGGGCGGGCTTCCACCACCGCGCGGACGGAGCGGCCGTCCAGGTCGTGCCGCGCACCGCGGCCCTGCCCTGGGACGAGGCCGACCTCGGCGCACTGCCCGACGACACCGCGCAGCGCGAACTCGCGGCGCTCACCGAGGCCGCCCGCGGCCACCGGTTCGACCTGAGCCGGCCACCGCTGGTCCGCTTCCTGCTGATCCGCCTCGGCGCCGAACGGCACCGGCTGGTCATCACCAAGCACCACATCCTGCTCGACGGCTGGTCCATGCCGCTGTTCCTGCGCGAACTGGTCACCCTGTACGAGAACGGCGGCGACGCGGCCGCGCTGCCCGCCCCCGCCCCGTTCCGCTCGTACGTCGACTGGCTCGCAGCGCAGGACCGCACGGTGAGCGAACAGGCCTGGCGCGACACCCTCGCCGGGATCGAGGAGCCCACCCTGCTCGCCCCCGGCCGGGAACCGGCCGGACCCGCACTGCCCGAGCAGCTCGTGCACGACCTGCCGCCGGAGCTCACCGCGACCCTCCAGGCGCAGGCGGCCCGGGCCGGCGTCACCATGAACACCGTTGTCCAGACGGCCTGGGCGCTCGTCCTCGGCCGTCACCTCGGACGCGACGACGTCCTGTTCGGCACCACGGTCTCCGGCCGGCCGCCGGAGCTCCCCGGGGCCGAGAACATGATCGGCCTGTTCATCAACACCCTGCCGGTACGGGTCCGGTTCGACCGCTCCGAAAGCTGGAGCGCCGCCCTGGCCCGCGTCCAGGACGAACAGACCGCCCTGCGCACCCACCAGTACCTCGGCCTCGCCGACGTGCACCGGATCGCGGGTATCCGGCCGCTGTTCGACACCGCCCTCGTCTACGAGAACTACCCGCTGCCCGAGGACACCGAGCGCTCCCCGTCCCGGCTGCGCGCCACCGCGGTCCAGGGCCGTGACGCGGCCCACTACCCGCTGCTGCTGGTCGCGTCGCTGCGCTCGCAGGGCCTGCGGTTCCGTCTCGACCACCGGCCCGAGGTGCTCGGCGCGACGACCGCCCCCACCCTGCTGGAGCGGCTGACCCGTGTCCTGGAGTCGGTGGCCGCCGACCCGGAGCAGCCGGTGGGGCGTGTCTCGGTGCTGTCCCGCGAGGAGCGCCGCGCGCTCGCCGACGGCGGCACGCGGACCCCGCTCGCCGCCGGCGCACACGGCGGCCCCGGCGACACGATCCACGGCCGGGTCGCCGCCCTCGCCGCCCGCACCCCGGACGCCGTCGCGGTGTCCCTCGGAGACGAGCGGCTCACCTGGGGGGAACTGGACGAGCGGGCCAACCGGCTCGCCCGGCTGCTGCACGAGCTGGGCACCGGCCCGGAGGACCGGGTCGGCATCCTGCTCGACCGGTCGCCGCTGCTGGTCGTCGCCTTCCTCGCCGTCCTCAAGGCGGGCGCGGTCTGCGTCCCGCTGGCGCCCGCCCACCCCGTGCAGCGGCAGCGGACCGTCCTCGACCGGGCCGGCGCGCGCGTGCTGCTCACCGACGCGGCCCGCGCCGCCGACCGGGCCGGCGCCCCGGACGACGGCGTCACGACCGTCGCCGTGGACACCGACCCGCGCCCGGCCCGCCAGGACCCCACCGACCCCGGCACGCCCGTCGAACCGGACCGGCTGGCGTACGTGTTGTTCACCTCCGGCTCCACCGGCGTGCCCAAGGGGGTGGCGGTCACCCACCGCGACGTCGTCGAGCTCGCCGAAGAGCCCTGCTGGGCCCCGGGCGCGCGGGAGCGGATGCTGTTCCACTCGTCGCACGCCTGGGACGCGGCCCTGCTGGAGCTGTGGGGGCCGCTGCTGAACCACGGCACGGTCGTCGTCGCCCCGCCCGGTGAGACCGATCTGAGGGACCTGGCCCGGCTCCTGGTCGCCGAGCGCGTCACCGGACTCTGGCTGACGGCCGGCCTGTTCCGCTGGCTGGCCGAGGAGGAGCCGGACTGCTTCGCCGGAGTCCGCGAGGTGCGCACCGGCGGCGACGTCGTCCCCGCCGACGCCGTCCGCAAGGTCCTCGCCGCCTGCCCCGGCACCGTCGTCAGCAACGGCTACGGGCCCACCGAGACCACCGTGTTCGCCACCCACCACATCATGCGGGCGGGTGACCCGGTACCGGACAACGTGCCGATCGGCGTCCCGCTGCACGGGATGGCGGCCTACGTGCTCTCCCCGGAGCTGGAGCCGGTCCCCGCCGGGGCCGTCGGCGAGCTGTACCTCGCGGGCTCCGGGCTCGCCCGCGGCTACGAGAACGACCCGGCGCTCACCGCCCGTTCGTTCGTGGCCGACCCGTTCGGAGATCCGGGGACGCGGATGTACCGCTCCGGCGACCTGGCACGCCGCCGCCCGGACGGAGCCCTGGAGTTCGTCGGCCGGGCCGACGACCAGGTGAAGCTGCGCGGTTTCCGTGTCGAGCTCAGCGAGGTCGACGGCGCGCTCGCGGCCCTGCCCGGCGTGGCCCACGCGGTCTCCCTGGTCCGCGAGGACCGGCCCGGCGACAAGCGCCTCGTCGCCTATACGGTGCCCGTGCCCGGCGAACCCGCCCCGGGCGCGGCGGAGATGCGCGCCCGGCTCGCCGAGACGCTGCCGGACTACCTCGTCCCGGCCGCGGTCGTCCTGCTCGACGCGCTGCCGCTCACCGCGAACGGCAAGCTGGACCGGGCGGCGCTGCCCGCCCCCGCCCCCGCCGACGGCGCCGCGCGCACCGGACGCGGCCCGCGCACCCCCCGCGAGGAGCTGCTGTGCGGCCTGTTCGCCGACGTCCTCGGCGTCGACGAGGCCGGCATCGACGACGACTTCTTCGCCCTCGGCGGCAACTCGCTGCTCGCGGCCGGACTCGTCAGCCGGATCCGCGCCGTCCTCGGCGTCGAACTCGGCATCCAGGCGCTGTTCCTGGCGCCCACGGTCGCCGGACTCGTCGCCGCCCTCGACGACGAGGACGCGGACGCCGCCGGAGCGCTGGACGTCCTGCTGCCGCTGCGCACCCGCGGTGACCTTCCGCCGGTGTTCTGCTTCCACGCCGCCGGCGGCCTGAGCTGGCGGTACGCGGCCCTGCTGCGGCACCTGCCGGCCGGCCACCCGGTGTACGGGCTCCAGGCCCGCGCGTTCGCCGAGCCCGGCCACCGCCCGGCGAGCCTGGAGGAGGCCGCCGCCGACTACGTGGAGCGGATCCGCTCCGTCCAGCCGTCCGGCCCCTACCACCTGGTGGGCTGGTCGCTCGGCGGCCTGGTCGCCCAGGCGGCCGCGGTCCTCCTGGAGGAGGCCGGAGAGGAGGTCGCGACCGTCGCGGTCCTCGACTCCTACCCGGCGCGGCCCGGCGACCCGGTCGTCGTGCCCCCGGCGGCGCAGGTCCTCGGCGCCCTCCTCGACGCGGCCGGCGTCGGCCCCGACCGTGGCGAGGAGGAGCTCACCCCCGAGGCGGGCGCCGCGCTGCTGCGGGCCCGCGGCGGACCGCTCGCGGCGCTGCTCGCCGACCGGGTCGGCGCCCTCGTGGACGCGTACCGCACCGGCGTCGAGCTGCGCGCAGGCTTCGCCCCGCGCCGGTTCACGGGCGACCTGCTGCTGTTCGTCGCGAACGGCGGTGCCGGAGGGAGCGGCTCCCGGCACGGCTCCGGGCAGGTCCCCGCGGACGCCGTCGCCGAGAAGGCGGACCGCTGGCGCCCGTACGTCGGCGGCGCGATCGCCGTCCACCCGGTCGACTGCCGCCACGAGGACATGCTGCGGCCCGAGCCGCTGGCCGTCGTCGGCGGCGCGCTCGCCGCCCATCTGAACGCCCGCACCACACGGAAGGACAGCTGATGAAGAAGGAGTTGTACGCGCTGGGGGAGACGCCGCCCCTGGGCGAGGTGCCCCGTCGCATGCACGCCGGAGTGATCCGGCGCGAGCGGTACGGCCCGCCCGAGCAGTCGATCCAGGTCGAGACCGTGGACGTGCCGCCGGTCGGCCGCGGGCAGGTCCTCATCTGGGTGATGGCCGCCGGGATCAACTACAACGGCGTCTGGGCCGGACTCGGCACCCCCGCCGATGTCATCGCCGACCGTCAACGGGCCGGCGATCCGCTCGACTTCCACATCGCCGGATCCGAGGGCGCCGGAGTGGTCTGGGCCGTCGGAGAGGGGGTCAAGCAGCTCAAGGTCGGCGACCACGTCATCGTCGGCGGCGTCGCCTGGGACGAGTCGGCCCCCGACATCCGCCTCGGCACCGACCCGACCGCCTCCCGCTCCCAGCGGGCGTGGGGCTACGAGTCGAACCACGGCTCCTTCGCGCAGTTCACCGTGGCCGACGAGTACCAGTGCCACAAGAAGCCCCCGCACCTCACCTGGGAGGAGGCCGGCTGCTTCCTCGGCGGCGGCTCCACCTCGTACCGCATGCTCATGGGATGGCACCCGCACACGGTCCGGCCGGGCGATCCCGTCCTCGTCTGGGGCGGCGCAGGCGGCCTCGGATCCATGGCGATACAGATCGTGAAATACTTCGGCGGAATTCCGGTCGCCGTGGTTTCGGATGACGATAAATTCGACTACTGTAAGCGCCTGGGAGCGCACGGCGTCATCAATCGGAATGATTTCGACCACTGGGGTCGGCTGCCTGATTCGAGTGACACCGTCGCCTACCGGGAATGGCTCTCCGGGGTCCGCTCCTTCGGCCGGGCCTTCTGGGACGCGCTCGGCGAGCGCAGAGACCCCGCCATCGTCCTCGAGCACCCCGGCAGGGCCACCCTGCCGACCTCGGTCTACGTCTGCGACCGGGCCGGCATGGTCGTCACCTGCGCCGGCACCAGCGGCTACAACGGCGACATCGACCTGCGGTTCCTCTGGATGTTCCAGAAGCGGCTCCAGGGCTCGCACGCCGCGAACGTACGCCAGACCGCGGCGATCATCGAGCTCGTCGCGGCCGGCCACATCGACCCCTGCCTCAGCCTCGCCCTGCCGTTCGCCGAGATCGGCCGGGCGCACCAGATGGTCTACGAGAACAAGCAGCCGCCCGGCAATGTGGCGGTCCTCGTGAACGCGCCCGAACCGGGCCTCACGGATATGCGCTGAAATCTTTTCGAAAAGGTTGCCGATCTCTCTCCTGTTGGTTAGAAAGAACGGCGACGGAAACAAGAATCCACCTCGGGAAATGGAAAAGGGAAAAGAAATGACGAACCCGTTCGAGAACGCCGACGGCCGCTACCTCGTCCTCGTCAACGACGAGGGCCAGCACTCCCTGTGGCCCGACTTCGCCGAGGTCCCGGCCGGCTGGGAGGTCGCCTTCCCGGAGAACGACCGCCAGGCCTGCCTCGACCACATCGAGGCCAACTGGACGGACATGCGCCCCAAGAGCCTCGTCCGCGCGATGGCGGCCTGACCCGGTGACCGGCCCCGACGCCGTCACGGTGCTCTGGGGCCCCGTCGCCTCCGGCGAACGGCGCGCGGCGCACACCACGCTGCTGCGCGCCGCCGCGGAGCTGACCGGCAGCCCGCTCCACCGGATCGGGCTCGCCCACGAACCCTGCGGCCGCCCGCGGCTCACCGGACCCGCCGCCCGGCTCCACGTGAGCGTGAGCCACAGCCCGGGAGCCCGAGCCGTGGCGCTCGCCGGGACCCCGGTCGGCGTCGACATCGAGACCGTACGCCCCCTGCCCGCCCTCGCACTGGCCCGGCGCTGGCTCGCCCCCGCCGACGCCGACTGGCTCGGCCGCCTCCCCGCGGCGGACCGGGTCCCCGCCTTCTACTGGCTCTGGACCCAGAAGGAGGCCGTCGGCAAGGCCCACGGCCACGGACTCGCCCACGGCGGGCTCACCCAGCCGCTGCCCTACCCCCCGCACTGGCCCCCGCCCTCCACCGCAGACAGGACGCCCGCTCTGCGCGCCCTGCCCGGCGGGACCGGGGCCGCCTGCACGGTCCTGCCGACCGACGCCGGCCCGTACGGCTCGCACGTCCTCGCGGTCGCCGGCCTCGGCGCCCCGGGCGCACCGGTCGACCTGCGCCACTGCGACGCATGATCCCCCACCGCACCCCACCCACCACCCTCACGAGAGGAGGCCCCGGAATGCCCCACCCCACCGACGACACCGACCGGGGTTCCTGGACCGGGCGGCTGACCCGCCGCTGTCTGCGGCACCGGCGCAGCGTGCTCGTGGCGGTTCTCGCCGCGCTCTTCGGGACCGCGACCAGCGCCCTCGTCCCCCTCGTCACGATGGTGATCGTCGACGACGTCGTCCTGCGGCCCACCCGCTCCGCCGCCCGGTGGACCGGAGCGCTGCTCGCCGTCGCCGCGCTCGGCTACCTCGCCGCGTACCTGCGCCGCCTGTACGCCGGACGGCTCGCCGCCGACGTCCAGCACGACCTGCGGGTCGACCTGTTCCGCTCGCTCTCCCGCCTGGACGGCCTACGCCGCGACGAACTGAGCACCGGCCAGCTCCTGGGCCGGGCCTCCGGAGACCTCAACATGGTCTTCGGCCTCGTCTCCACCCTGCCCACCGCGATCTCCAGCGCGGCCCTGCTGGTGGTCTCCCTGGTCCTCATCGCCACGCTCTCCCCGCTGCTCGCCCTGGTCGCGCTCGCCCTGGTCCCCGCACTCTGGTTCATCGGCCGACGCAGCCGCACCTGGCTCTACCCCGCGACCTGGTACGCCCAGAACCAGGCCGCCGCCGTCGCCGGAGTCGTCGCCAGCTCCACCGCCGGCATCCGCGTCGTCAAGGGATTCGGCCAGGAACAGCGGGAGATGGACCGGCTGGCCCACGCCGCCCGGCGGCTCTTCGCCGGCCGCATGCGCGCCGTACGGCTCAACGCCCGCTACGGGCCCGCGCTCCAGTGCGTGCCCTCCCTCGGACAGGTCGGAGCCCTCGCGGTCGGCGGCTGGCTGGCGGCCCGCGGCGAACTCAGCCTCGGCGCCCTCCTCGCCTTCTCCGCCTACCTCGCCCAGCTCGTCGGCCCCGTCAAGACCCTCGCCGCACTGCTCACCATGGGCCAGCAGGCCGGCGCCGGGATCGAGCGGGTCCTCGAAGTGATCGACACCCGCCCGCTGCTGACCGAGGGCACGGGCCGACTGCCCGAAGACGGCCCCCTCGGCGTCGAGTTCGACCACGTCACCTTCGCGTACGGCCCCGGGCGGCCCGTCCTCACCGACCTCTCCCTCCGCATCGAACCCGGCGAGACCCTGGCCGTCGTCGGCGCCCCCGGATCGGGCAAGTCCACCCTCGCCCTGCTGCTCTCCCGGTTCCACGACGTCTCCGAGGGCGCGGTACGGATCGGCGGCGCCGACGTCCGCGACCTGACCTTCGACTCCCTGCGCGGCGCGGTCGCCGGCGTCCCCGAGGACACCGCCCTCCTCGCCGGAACCGTCCGCGAGACCGTCGCCTACGGCCGGCCGGACGCCACCGACGCGGAGATCCACGCCGCGGCCCGCACCGCCCAGGCGCACGCCTTCGTCACCGCCCTGCCCGACGGCTATGCCACGGTGCTCGGCGAACGTGGCGCCCTGTCCGGCGGACAGCGCCAGCGCCTCGCCCTCGCCCGGGCGCTCGCCGCCGCGCCCCGCGTCCTCGTCCTCGACGACGCCACCTCCGCCGTCGACGCCCGCGTCGAGCAGGGCATTCACGACGCGCTGCGCGCCCGGGCAGACGGCCGCACCACCCTGATCGTCGCCCGCCGCCGCTCGACTCTCGCGCTCGCCGACCGGATCGCCGTCCTCGACCACGGACGGATCATCGACCTCGGCACTCACCGCGAACTCACCACTCGCTGCCCGCTCTACCGCACGATCCTCCAGCACCACCCCGCCGAGCCTCCGGCCGAGGCAGCAGCCGCCGAACCCCCGGCCCCCGCAGGGGACCGGCGGCCCCCCGTCCCGGACGCCCCGAAACCCGCTCCCGCTCCGCCCTCCGCCGCCGCCGCGCGCATGCAGGACCGGGTCGCGGCGCTGCCGCCGGCCCTCGATCTCCCCCTCGTCGACGAGGCGGAGGCCGCCCGCGACCCCCGGGCCGACGGCAAGAGCGAGTTCGGGCTGCGCCACCTGCTGCGCGGCCACCGCCTGCCGCTCGCCCTCGGCCTCGCCCTGGTCGTCGCCGACGCGCTCGCCGGACTCACCCTGCCCTTCGTGCTGCGGCACGGCATCGAGGGCGGCGCCCACCACCTCGCCCTCACCGCCGTCGCCACGGCCTCCCTTGCCGCGCTGGCCCTCGTCCTCGCCCAGTACGCCGTCCAGCGGGCCGCGGTCCGGGTCACCGGACGCACGGGGGAGCGGCTGCTGTACGGGCTGCGGATCCGGGTCTTCGCGCACCTGCACCGCCTGGGGCTCGATCACTTCGAGAACGAGGCGTCCGGCCGCACTCTCACCCGGATGACCACCGACGTCGACTCGCTCTCCTCCTTCCTCCAGACCGGCCTGCTCAGCGTCCTCGTCAGCGCCCTCACCCTGCTCGGCGTCCTCGTCGCGCTCGGCGTCGCCGACGCGGGGATGCTCCTCGTCGTCCTCGCCGTCCTCCCGCTGATCGCTCTCGCCACCGTCGTCTTCCGCCGGGCCTCCGCCCGCAGCTACGCCGACGCCCGGGAACGGCTCGCCGTCGTCAACGGCGCGCTCCAGGAAGGCGCGGCCGGCATGCGCACCGTCCAGGAGTTCCGCCGCGAGGAGTCCGTCGTCACCGCCTTCGCCCGGCACAGCGACGCCTACCGGCGCGCCCGGGTCCGCGGCCAGCTCCTGTCCGCCCGCTACTTCCCGTTCATCCAGTTCCTCGCCGCCTGCGTCGCCGCCGTGGTCCTCGCCGTCGGCGCACACCGGGTGGCCGCGGGCACCATGACGGTCGGCGCCCTCGTCGCGTACCTCCTCTACCTGGACCTGTTCTTCGTCCCGGTGCAGCAGCTCTCCCAGCTCTTCGACGGCTATCAGCAGGCACGGGTGTCCCTGCTGCGGATCCGGGACCTGCTCCGGCTGCGCAGCACCACCCCGGCCGCCGCCGACGCGCTCCCCGTCCGCTCCCTGCGCGGCGAACTCGTCTTCGACGACGTCGACTTCCACTACCGCGACGGCCGCCCGGCGCTGACCGGGGTCCGGCTGCGCATCCCGCAGGGCCAGACCGTCGCCTTCGTCGGCACGACCGGCGCCGGCAAGTCGACCCTCGTCAAGCTCGCCGCCCGTTTCCACGACCCGACCCGCGGGGCCGTCCGCATCGACGGGACCGACCTGCGCGACCTGGACCTCACCGGCTACCGCAAACGGCTCGGCGTCGTCCCCCAGGAGCCGTACCTCTTCGCCGGAACCGTCCGCGAGGCCATCGCCTACGGCCGGCCCGACGCCACCGACGCCGAGATAGCCGACGCGGCCCGCCGGGTCGGCGCCCACGACACCCTCAGCGCCCTCGACGGCGGCTACGACCACCGTGTGACCGAAGGCGGACGCAACCTCTCCGCCGGTCAGCGGCAACTGATCTCGCTGGCCCGCGCCGAACTCGTCCGCCCCGACGTCCTCCTGCTCGACGAGGCCACCGCCGCCCTCGACCTCGCCACCGAGGCGCTGGTCAACCGGGCGACCGAACGCCTCGTCAGCGGCCGCACCGCCCTGATCGTCGCCCACCGCCTCAGCGTCGCCTCCCGAGCCGACCGCATCGTCGTCGTCGACGACGGCCGGATCCGGGAGGACGGCGCCCACGACGAACTCCTCGCCCTGGACGGGATCTACGCCGCACTGTGGCGCGCCTCGCAGGGGCGCCCGCCCGCGGCCACCGTCCCTCGGCCCGCAACCCTCACCCACGACTCCTACGAACGGAACGCTTCATGAGCGCCACCATCCAGCCGGCCGGCCCGGACGCCCCGGCCGACGACCGGCCCCCGCGCGTCGTCCTCGCCCAGCCGCGCGGCTTCTGCGCCGGGGTGCGCCGCGCCATCGGCATCGTGGAACGCGCCCTCGACCTCCACGGCGCCCCGGTGTACGTGCGCAAGGAGATCGTGCACAACCACCACGTCGTGGCCGAGCTGGAGAAGCGCGGTGCCCGCTTCGTCGACAGCGAGGAGGACGTGCCCGAGGGCGCCGTCTGCGTCTTCTCCGCCCACGGCGTCTCGCCCGCCGTACGCAGCGGCGCGGCGGAGCGCCGCCTCGAAATCATCGACGCCACCTGTCCGCTGGTCTCCAAGGTCCACCAGGCGGCCGTCCGCTACGCCCGCGACGGCCGGACCATCCTGCTGGTCGGCCACGCCGACCACGAGGAGGTCGAGGGCGTCCGCGGCGAGGCCCCCGAACGCACCGTCGTCGTCGAGAACGAGGCCGACGTCGCCGCCCTCGACCTGCCGGACGACGCGCCGGTGGCCTACCTGACCCAGACCACCCTGTCCTTCGACGAGACCCGGCGGGTCGTCGACGCGCTGCGCGCCCGCTTCACCGACCTCGCCGGCCCCGCCGACGGCGACATCTGCTACGCCAGCCAGAACCGCCAGAACGCCGTCAAGGCCCTCGCCCGCCGCAACGACCTCGTCCTGGTCGTCGGCTCCCGCAACTCCAGCAACTCGATCCGCATGGTCGAGGTCGCCCGGGAGCACGGCAGCGCCGCGTACCTCGTCCCGGACGCCGGCCATCTCGACGAGAGCTGGCTCGCCGGGGCGTCGAGCATCGGCGTCAGCTCCGGCGCCAGCGCTCCGGAGATCCTCGTCCGCGGACTCGTCGACCGGCTCGCCGCACTCGGCTGGCAGGACGTCGAACTGGACGACGGCATCGCCGAGGACGTCGTCTTCTCCATGCCCGCCCGGCTCGCCGACCCCGTCACCGGCCGAGTACCCCGGACCCCCCTGGCCGATGAGGCCCTGTGACCAGAACAGGATCTGTCATGACGTCGATCGCATCGGTCCACGGACCCGACGACCTGCGCGCGCTCAGCCTCCCGCAGACCGAGGAGCTCGCCGCGGACATCCGGCGCCTCCTCGTCGAGGAGGTCACCCGCACGGGCGGTCACCTCGGCCCCAGCCTCGGCGTCGTCGAGCTCACCCTCGCCCTGCACCGGGTCTTCGAGTCCCCGCGCGATCAGATCCTGTGGGACACCGGGCACCAGACCTACCCTCACAAGATCATCACCGGCCGGGCGGCCGCCTTCGGCACCCTGCGCCAACCCGGCGGACTCTCCGGCTACCCCTCGCGTGCCGAGTCCGCGCACGACCTCATCGAGAACTCCCACGCCTCCACCGTCCTGTCCTACGCCGACGGCCTCGCCAAGGCCCACCGGCTGACCGGCGCCACCGACCGCGCCGTCGTCGCCGTCATCGGCGATGGCGCCCTCACCGGCGGCATGGCCTGGGAGGCCCTGAACAACCTCGCCGACGGCGCCGACCGCCCGGTGGTCGTCGTCCTCAACGACAACACCCGCTCCTACGCCCCCACCGTCGGCGGCATCCCCGCCCACCTGGCGCAGCTGCGCAGCGAGGACCGCCCCCCGCACTCCGTCTTCGAGAACCTCGGCCTCGCCTACGTCGGACCCGTCGACGGACACGACATCGCGGCCCTCGAAGAGGCCCTCCGCCACGCCGCCGGACTCGGCAGGCCCGTCGTCGTCCACTGCCTCACCGAGAAGGGCCGCGGCCACGCTCCCGCCGAACAGGACGAGGCCGACCGCTTCCACGCCGTACGCCCCCGCCCCGCCGCCCGAACCGCGCCCCGCCCCGCCCCGGAACCCGCCTGGACCGACGTGTTCGGCGAGGAGCTCGCCGCACTCGGCGCCCGGTGCCCCGACGTGGTCGCCCTCACCGCGGCCATGCTCGCCCCCACCGGCCTCACCGCCTTCGCCGAGCGCTTCCCCGACCGCACCTTCGACGTCGGCATCGCCGAGCAGCACGCCGTGACCTCCGCCGCCGGCCTGGCCCTCGGCGGACTGCACCCCGTCGTGGCGGTGTACGCGACCTTCCTCAACCGGGCCTTCGACCAGATGCTGCTCGACGTCGCCCTGCACCGCGCCCCGGTCACCTTCGTCCTCGACCGGGCCGGCGTCACCGGCGACGACGGCGCCTCCCACAACGGCATGTGGGACCTGTCGCTGTTCCAGATGGTCCCCGGCCTGCGAGTGGCCGCCCCGCGCGACGCCGCCACCCTGCGTCGCGCCCTGCGCGAGGCCCTCGCGGTCCAGGACGGCCCCACCGCGCTGCGCTTCCCCAAGGGCTCCGCGGGCCACGACATCCCCGCCGTCGCCACCCTCGACGGCATGGACGTCCTGCGCCGCGCGGGCTCGGGCGCCCGGGACGTCCTGCTCGTCTCCGTCGGCGCGATGGCCGGGGTCTGCCTGGAGGCGGCCGACCGCCTCGCGGAGCACGGCTTCGGCGTCACCGTCGTCGACCCGCGCTGGATCGCGCCCGTCCCCGCCGCCCTCGTGGAGCTCGGCCTCGGCCATTCGCTGGTCGCCACGGTCGAGGACGGCGGCCGCAGCGGCGGAGCCGGGGCCGCGATCGCCCAGACCCTCGCCGACGCGGGCGCCCGCGCCCCTGTCCGTACCTTCGGACTGCCCCAGCGCTTCCTGGAGCACGGCCGCCGCGACGACATCCTCGCCGCCCACGGCCTGACCGGGCGTCACATCGCCCGCGCCGTCGTCGAGGCCCTCGCCGGCCGCGACGACTCCGTCTCGATCGGCGACCTGGCCCCGCAGCCCGTCGGTGCCGACCAGTGAACCGCCCGCCCCTCACCCGTACCAGAGCAGGAGACACCCCATGACGGTCGCGCTCGGCATCCCGTCGATGCCTGCCCCGGTCCTCGGCGCCCGCCGCCCCACCCGCCAGCTCCAGGTCGGCAAGGTCGGCGTGGGCAGCCGGTCCCCGATCTCGGTGCAGTCCATGACGACCACGCTCACCTCGGACGTCAACGCCACCCTCCAGCAGATCGCCGAGCTCACCGCCGCGGGCTGCGACATCGTGCGGGTGGCCTGCCCCTCCCAGGACGACGCGGACGCGTTGCCCGCGATCGCCGCCAAGTCGCCGATCCCGGTGATCGCCGACATCCACTTCCAGCCGCGCTACGTCTTCGCCGCCATCGAGGCGGGCTGCGCCGCGGTCCGCGTCAACCCCGGCAACATCAAGAAGTTCGACGACCAGGTCAAGGACATCGCCCGGGCCGCCAAGGACCACGGCACCCCCATCCGCATCGGCGTCAACGCCGGCTCCCTGGACGCCCGGCTGCTGAAGAAGTACGGCAAGGCCACCCCCGAGGCCCTGGTGGAGTCGGCGCTGTGGGAGGCGAGCCTCTTCGCCGAACACGACTTCCACGACCTGAAGATCTCCGTGAAGCACAACGACCCCGTCGTCATGGTCCGCGCCTACGAACTCCTCGCCGAGGCCTGCGACCACCCCCTGCACCTCGGCGTCACCGAGGCCGGCCCGGCCTTCCAGGGCACCGTCAAGTCCGCCGTCGCCTTCGGCGCGCTGCTGCGCCAGGGCATCGGCGACACCGTCCGGGTCTCGCTCTCCGCGCCCCCGGTCGAGGAGGTCAAGGTCGCCACCCAGATCCTCCAGTCGCTCAACCTGCGCCCGCGGAAGCTGGACATCGTCTCCTGCCCGTCCTGCGGCCGCGCCCAGGTCGACGTCTACAAGCTCGCCGCCGAGGTGAGCGCCGGCCTGCAGGGCATGGAGGTCCCGCTGCGCGTCGCCGTGATGGGCTGCGTCGTCAACGGCCCCGGCGAGGCCCGCGAGGCCGACCTCGGCGTCGCCTCCGGCAACGGCAAGGGCCAGATCTTCGTGAAGGGCGAGGTCATCAAGACCGTCCCCGAGTC
>NZ_JBVJEH010000021.1:0-1435 GCF_055581845.1 Streptomyces sp. NPDC042346
CTTCAGAACTAACACAGTGGACGCGAGCAACTGAGGACAAGCCCTCGGCCTATTAGTACCGGTCAGCTCCACCCATTACTGGGCTTCCACATCCGGCCTATCAACCCAGTGGTCTACTGGGAGCCTTACCCTCTCAAGGAGGTGGGAATACTCATCTTGAAGCAGGCTTCCCGCTTAGATGCTTTCAGCGGTTATCCCTCCCGAACGTAGCCAACCAGCCATGCCCTTGGCAGGACAACTGGCACACCAGAGGTTCGTCCGTCCCGGTCCTCTCGTACTAGGGACAGCCCTTCTCAATATTCCTACGCGCACAGCGGATAGAGACCGAACTGTCTCACGACGTTCTAAACCCAGCTCGCGTACCGCTTTAATGGGCGAACAGCCCAACCCTTGGGACCGACTCCAGCCCCAGGATGCGACGAGCCGACATCGAGGTGCCAAACCATCCCGTCGATATGGACTCTTGGGGAAGATCAGCCTGTTATCCCCGGGGTACCTTTTATCCGTTGAGCGACGGCGCTTCCACAAGCCACCGCCGGATCACTAGTCCCGACTTTCGTCCCTGCTCGACCCGTCGGTCTCACAGTCAAGCTCCCTTGTGCACTTACACTCAACACCTGATTGCCAACCAGGCTGAGGGAACCTTTGGGCGCCTCCGTTACCCTTTGGGAGGCAACCGCCCCAGTTAAACTACCCATCAGACACTGTCCCTGATCCGGATCACGGACCGAGGTTAGACATCCAGCACGACCAGAGTGGTATTTCAACGGCGACTCCACCATGACTGGCGTCACGGCTTCAAAGTCTCCCACCTATCCTACACAAGCCGAACCGAACACCAATATCAAACTATAGTAAAGGTCCCGGGGTCTTTTCGTCCTGCTGCGCGAAACGAGCATCTTTACTCGTAGTGCAATTTCACCGGGCCTATGGTTGAGACAGTCGAGAAGTCGTTACGCCATTCGTGCAGGTCGGAACTTACCCGACAAGGAATTTCGCTACCTTAGGATGGTTATAGTTACCACCGCCGTTTACTGGCGCTTAAGTTCTCAGCTTCGCCACACCGAAATGTGACTAACCGGTCCCCTTAACGTTCCAGCACCGGGCAGGCGTCAGTCCGTATACATCGCCTTACGGCTTCGCACGGACCTGTGTTTTTAGTAAACAGTCGCTTCTCGCTGGTCTCTGCGGCCACCCCCAGCTCACGGAGTAAATCCGATCACCAGTGATGGCCCCCCTTCTCCCGAAGTTACGGGGGCATTTTGCCGAGTTCCTTAACCATAGTTCACCCGAACGCCTCGGTATTCTCTACCTGACTACCTGAGTCGGTTTAGGGTACGGGCCGCCATGAAACTCGCTAGAGGCTTTTCTCGACAGCATAGGATCATCCACTTCACCACAATCGGCTCGGCATCAGGTCTCAGGCTTAATGCCG
>NZ_JBVJEH010000021.1:1528-3404 GCF_055581845.1 Streptomyces sp. NPDC042346
ATGTGTGACGGATTTGCCTATCACACGCCCTACACCCTTACCCCGGGACTACCACCGCCCGGGCTGGACTACCTTCCTGCGTCACCCCATCGCTTACCTACTACCACCTTGGATCGACGGCTCCACCACTTTCCTTTCCCCGAAGGGTCCGGAACGGCTTCACGGCCTTAGCATTAATGGATTCGATATTGGGCGTTTCAAAGCGGGTACCGGAATATCAACCGGTTGTCCATCGACTACGCCTGTCGGCCTCGCCTTAGGTCCCGACTTACCCTGGGCAGATCAGCTTGACCCAGGAACCCTTAGTCAATCGGCGCACACGTTTCTCACGTGTGTATCGCTACTCATGCCTGCATTCTCACTCGTGAACCGTCCACAACTAGCTTCCGCTGCTGCTTCACCCGGCACACGACGCTCCCCTACCCATCACAGCGGGCGTTGGCCCTATTGCTGCAATGACACGACTTCGGCGGTACGCTTGAGCCCCGCTACATTGTCGGCGCGGAATCACTTGACCAGTGAGCTATTACGCACTCTTTCAAGGGTGGCTGCTTCTAAGCCAACCTCCTGGTTGTCTCTGCGACTCCACATCCTTTCCCACTTAGCGTACGCTTAGGGGCCTTAGTCGATGCTCTGGGCTGTTTCCCTCTCGACCATGGAGCTTATCCCCCACAGTCTCACTGCCGTGCTCTCACTTACCGGCATTCGGAGTTTGGCTAAGGTCAGTAACCCGGTAGGGCCCATCGCCTATCCAGTGCTCTACCTCCGGCAAGAAACACACGACGCTGCACCTAAATGCATTTCGGGGAGAACCAGCTATCACGGAGTTTGATTGGCCTTTCACCCCTAACCACAGGTCATCCCCCAGGTTTTCAACCCTGGTGGGTTCGGTCCTCCACGAAGTCTTACCTCCGCTTCAACCTGCCCATGGCTAGATCACTCCGCTTCGGGTCTTGAGCGCGCTACTAAATCGCCCTATTCGGACTCGCTTTCGCTACGGCTTCCCCACACGGGTTAACCTCGCAACACACCGCAAACTCGCAGGCTCATTCTTCAAAAGGCACGCAGTCACGACCCATTGGGTAAACCCAATGAGCGACGCTCCCACGGCTTGTAGGCACACGGTTTCAGGTACTATTTCACTCCGCTCCCGCGGTACTTTTCACCATTCCCTCACGGTACTATCCGCTATCGGTCACCAGGGAATATTTAGGCTTAGCGGGTGGTCCCGCCAGATTCACACGGGATTTCTCGGGCCCCGTGCTACTTGGGTGTCTCTCAAACGAGCCGTTAATGTTTCAGCTACGGGGGTCTTACCCTCTACGCCGGACCTTTCGCATGTCCTTCGCCTACATCAACGGTTTCTGACTCGTCTCACAGCCGGCAGACTGTGAAAGAGAGATCCCACAACCCCGCATGCGCAACCCCTGCCGGGTATCACACGCATACGGTTTGGCCTCATCCGGTTTCGCTCGCCACTACTCCCGGAATCACGGTTGTTTTCTCTTCCTGAGGGTACTGAGATGTTTCACTTCCCCTCGTTCCCTCCACATGCCCTATGTGTTCAGGCATGGGTGACAGCCCATGACGACTGCCGGGTTTCCCCATTCGGAAACCCCCGGATCAAAGCCTGGTTGACGGCTCCCCGGGGACTATCGTGGCCTCCCACGTCCTTCATCGGTTCCTGGTGCCAAGGCATCCACCGTGCGCCCTTAAAAACTTGGCCACAGATGCTCGCGTCCACTGTGTAGTTCTCAAACAACGACCAGCCACCCATCACCCTGCTCCATAAGGAACAAGTTCACTGGGGCCGGCATCACGAAGGCAACGACCATACGGCCGCACCCTCAGATACCCAACAACGTGCCAAGCACGA
>NZ_JBVJEH010000022.1:0-4996 GCF_055581845.1 Streptomyces sp. NPDC042346
CGCGACCCGGCTCGTCTCCCGGATCCGCACCGTCCTCGGCGTCGAGCTTCCCGTCCGCGCGCTGTTCGAGACCCCGACCGTCGCCGCCCTCGCCCGTCACCTCGACGGCGGCGGCGCGGCGGCCGCCCGTACCGCGCTCGTCCCGCAGCGGCGGCCGGCCGAGATCCCGCTCTCGTACGCGCAGCGGCGGCTGTGGTTCATCAACCAGCTCGACACCGAGAGCCCGCTCTACAACATCTCCCTCGGCCTGCGCCTGCACGGCCCGCTGGACGCCGTCGCGCTGGAGGCCGCGCTCGCCGACGTGGTGTCCCGCCACGAGTCCCTGCGTACGGTCTTCCCCGCACCCGACGGCACGCCCACGCAGGTCGTGCTCGACGCCGAGACCGTGACCGGCCGGATCCTGCGGACCGTCGACGTCACGGAGGACGAGGTCGCCGCGCAGGTCGCCGCGACCGTCCGGCACGGTTTCGACCTGGCCGAGCAGACCCCGCTGCGGGCCACGCTGCTCACCGTCGGTCCGGACGAGCACGTCCTCGTGCTGGTGCTGCACCACATCGCCGGCGACGCCTGGTCCATGCGGCCGCTCGCCCGCGACCTGGGCGATGCCTACACCGCCCGGTGCGAGGGCGCCGCGCCGCAGTGGTCCCCGTTGCCCGTCCAGTACGCGGACTACGCGCTCTGGCAGCGCGAGGTACTGGGCGACGAGGCCGACCCGGACAGCGAGATCGCCCGCCAGCTCGCCCACTGGACGCAGACCCTGGCCGGCCTGCCCGACGAGCTGACCCTGCCCACCGACCGCCCGCGCCCCGACGCCTCCTCGCACCGGGGCGAGCGGATCCGCTTCGCCCTGGACGCCGCGCTGCACCGGCAGCTCCTGAGCCTCGCCCGGGAGTCCGGCACCAGTCTGTTCATGGTCCTCCAGGCGGCGCTGGCGAGCCTGCTGACCCGCCTCGGCGCGGGTACGGACATCCCGATCGGCACCCCCATCGCGGGCCGCACCGACGACGCGGCGGAGGAGCTGGTCGGCTTCTTCATCAACGAGCTCGTGCTGCGCACGGACACCTCGGGGAACCCGTCCTTCCGTGACCTGCTGGCCCGGGTCCGGGAGACCGACCTCGCCGCGTACGCCCACCAGGACGTGCCGTTCGAGCGCCTCGTCGAGGCCCTGAACCCGCCCCGCTCCCTCGGCCGCCACCCCCTGTTCCAGATCGTGCTGGCCCTGCAGAACACCGCGCACCCCACCCTGGAGCTGCCGGGTCTGACCGTCGGAGCCGAGCCGGGCAGCGGCGGCGTGGCCCGCTTCGACCTGTCCTTCGGCCTCAACGAGCGCCTCACCGCCGACGGCGCGCCCGACGGCCTCGACGCCCTCGCCGAGTTCGCCACGGACCTGTTCGACCGCGCGACGGTCGAGGCGATGGCGGACCGGTTCGTCACCGTCCTGAAGGCCGTGGCCGCGGACGCCGACCGGCGGATCGAGGACCTCGACATCCTGAGCTCCGCCGAGCGCGAGCTGCTGCTCTACGGCTGGAACGACACCGCCCGCCCCCTGCCGGACCTGCTCGTGCCGCAGATGATCGAGGCCCAGGCCGCCCGCACCCCGGACGCACCGGCCGTGACCGGCGGCGACGTCACCCTGACGTACGCGGAGCTGAACGAGCGCGCGAACCGGCTTGCGCATCTGCTGATCGGGCGGGGCGCGGGTCCGGAGTCGATCGTGGCGATCGCGGTGCCGCGGTCGCCGGAGATGATCGTCGCCGTGCTCGCCGTGCTGAAGTCCGGCGCGGCCTACCTGCCGGTCGACACCGAGTACCCCGCCGACCGCATCGCCTACATGCTGGCCGACGCCGCGCCCGCCCTGGTCGTCACCGCCCAGGACGTCGTGCCGCACCTGCCCAAGGCCGTCTCCAAGCCCCTCCTGGCCCTCGACGCCCAGGCGACCGTCGCCGAACTCGCCGGGCAGCGCGCGGACGACCCCGCCGACGCGGACCGCACAGGACCGCTGCTGGCCGACCACGCCGCGTACGTCATCTACACCTCCGGCTCCACCGGCACCCCGAAGGGCGTCGTCGTCCGTCACGAGGGCCTCGCCGACTACGTCGCGGGCGCCGCCGCCGACTACCGGGGCGTCGCGGGAGCGGTGCTGCTGCACTCCTCGGTCTCCTTCGACACCACGGTGACCTCGCTGCACGTCCCGCTCACCGTCGGCGGGCACATCCGACTCACCGACTTCCTCGAAGGAGCCGTCGAGCAGGACTTCAGCCTGCTGAAGGTGACGCCCAGCCACCTCGGCCCGCTCACCGACTCCGTCGAGCCGGCCGACGCCGAGGCCGAACTCCTCGTCGCCGGCGAGGCCCTCACCTCGGCCGCCGTCGCCCCCTGGCGCCGTCGGCACCAGGACGGCGCGGTCTTCAACGTCTACGGCCCCACCGAGACCACCGTCAGCGCCGTCCAGTTCCGCGTCGCCCCCGGCGAGGAACTGCCGGACGGAGCCGTCCCGATCGGCCGTCCGTTGCGCAACACCCAGGCGTACGTGCTCGACCGGCGGCTCAACCCGGTCCCGGCCGGCGTCCCCGGCGAGCTGTACCTCGCCGGCGACGGCGTGGCTCGCGGCTATCTGAACCGCACCGCGCTCACCGCCGAGCGCTTCGTCGCCGACCCGTTCGGCCCCGCCGGCACGCGGATGTACCGTACCGGCGACGTGGTCCGCCACCGCCCCGACGGCGCCCTGGAGTTCGTCGGCCGCGCCGACGACCAGGTGAAGGTCCGCGGCCACCGCATCGAGCTCGGCGAGGTCGAGTCCGCGCTCTCCGCGGTCCCCGGCGTCGCCCGCGCCGTCGCCGCCGTGCGCGAGGACACCCCCGGCAACCGTCGTCTGGTCGGTTACCTCGTCCCCGTCGAGGGCGCGGCCCCGGACGCCGAGGCGGTCCGCCGCCATGTCGCCGCCGTGCTGCCCGAGTACATGGTCCCCTCGGCGGTCGTCACCCTCGACGCGGTGCCGCTGACCCCGAACGGCAAGACCGACCGCACGGCCCTGCCCGCGCCGCAGCAGACCGCGGCGGTACGGGGCCGGGAACCGCGCACCCCGCAGGAAGCGATCCTGTGCGGGCTGTTCGCCGAGGTCCTCGGCGTCGGCCGGGTCGGCATCCACGACGGCTTCTTCGCGCTCGGCGGCCACTCGCTGCTCGCGACCCGGCTGCTCAGCCGCATCCGCTCGGTCCTGGGCGTCCAGCTCGGCATCCGGGCCCTCTTCGAGGCCCCGACCGTCGCCGGTCTCGCCGAGCGCCTCGACGGCGCCGGCTCGGCCCGCCCGGCCCCCGCCCCGGCCGAGCGGCCCGACGCCGTCCCGCTGTCGTTCGCCCAGCGCCGCCTGTGGTTCATCAACCAGATGGACCCGACGAGCCCGCTCTACAACATCCCCATGGTCCTGCGCCTGTCCGGAGACCTCGACCGGACGGCCCTCGACGCGGCCCTCGCCGACGTGGCACAGCGCCACGAGAGCCTGCGGACGGTTTTCCCCGCCACCGACGGCGAACCCCGTCAGGCCGTCCTCCACGGCGAGGCGCAGCCCGTCGGCCTCACCGTCCTGGACGCCTCCGAGGAGAGCCCCGCCGATACCGCCGACCCGCAGAACCGGATCGCCGAACTCCTCGGCCGCGGCTTCGACCTGACCCGGGAGGTCCCGCTGCGGGCCACCCTGCTCGCCACCGGCCCGGACGAGCACGTCCTCGTCCTCGTCCTGCACCACATCGCCGGTGACGCCTGGTCCCTCGCCCCACTCGCCACGGACCTCTCCACGGCCTACGCGGCCCGCCTCCAGGGTGACGCCCCGCAGTGGACGCCGCTCCCCGTCCAGTACGCCGACTACACGCTGTGGCAGCGCGAGCTGCTCGGCGACGAGGCCGACCCGGACAGCGAGATCGCCCGCCAGCTCGCCCACTGGACCGACGTGCTCGCCGGTCTGCCGGAGGAGCTCGCCCTGCCCACCGACCGGCCCCGGCCGCTGACCGGCGCCCAGCGCGGCGCGAAGCTGCGCTTCGCCTTCGACGCCCAGTTGCACCGCCGGCTGCTGGCCCTCGCCGGCTCCACGGGCACCAGCCTCTTCATGGTCCTCCAGGCCGGACTCGCGTCCGTCCTCAGCCGGCTCGGCGCGGGCGACGACATCCCGATCGGCGCCCCGATCGCCGGCCGCACCGACGACACCCTCGACGACCTCGTCGGTTTCTTCCTGAACACCCTGGTCCTGCGCACCGACACCTCCGGCGCCCCGTCGTTCCGCGAACTGCTCGCCCGCGTCCGGGACACCGACCTCGCCGCGTACGCCAACCAGGACCTGCCGTTCGAGCGGATCGTCGAGGCGCTCAACCCGCAGCGCTCGCTGACCCGTCACCCGCTCTTCCAGGTGACGCTGACCGTGCAGAACTCCCGCGACGCCGCGCTCGAACTGCCCGGCCTGACCGTGTCCGCCGAGGCCGGCGCGTCCGCCTGGGCACGGTTCGACCTCTCCCTCGGCCTCGGCGAACGGCACACCGCGAACGGCGTCCCGAACGGCCTCGAAGGCGTCGTCGACTACTCCGCCGACCTCTTCGACCGCGACACCGTCGACACCGTCGTTGGCCGACTCGAGCGCCTGCTGCGCGCCGTCGTCGCCGACCCCGACCGCTCCGTCGGCGACATCGACATCCTCGACGCCGCCGAGCGTGATCGGTTGGTGAGCGGGTGGAACGAGACGGGTGCTGTGGTGCCGGTGGGTGTGGTGCCGGTGTGGTTCGCGGAGTGTGCGGCGCGGGCGCCGGAGGCGCCGGCGGTGGCGTGTGGTGAGGTGCGTCTGTCGTACGGGGAGTTGTGGTCGCGTGCGGTGGGTGTGGCGAACGAGTTGACGCGTGTGGGTGTGGCGCGTGGTTCGGTGGTGGCGTTGGCGGTGCCGCGTTCGGTGGATGCGGTGGTGGCGATGCTGGGTGTGGGTCTTGCGGGTGGGGTGTTCCTGCCGGTGGATCTG
>NZ_JBVJEH010000023.1:0-1542 GCF_055581845.1 Streptomyces sp. NPDC042346
CGGTGGTGGCGTTGGCGGTGCCGCGTTCGGTGGATGCGGTGGTGGCGATGCTGGGTGTGGGTCTTGCGGGTGGGGTGTTCCTGCCGGTGGATCTGGACTTCCCGGCCGACCGCATCGCCTACATCCTCTCCGACGCCCGCCCGGTGGCCGTGCTCTCCACCGCGGATGCGGTGACCGGTCTGCCCGACGGCGTGAGCACGCCCGTCGTGCTGCTGGACGACGTGGCTCCGGCGGCGGAACTCGCCGCTCAGGACGAGGTGTCGGTTCAGGACGCGGCGTATGTGTTGTACACGTCGGGGTCGACGGGTCGGCCGAAGGGTGTGGTCGTGCCGCATGGTGCGCTGCGGAACTTCTTGTGGTCGATGGGTTCGCAGGTGGGGCTGTCGGCGGGGGAGAAGTGGCTGGCGGTGACGACGTTCGGCTTCGACATTTCGCTGCTTGAGGTCTTCCTGCCGCTGGTCTCCGGCGCGGTCGTGGTGATCGCGGACCGTGATGTGGTGCGTGATCCGGTGCGGTTGGGCGCTCTGGTGCGGTCCGAGGGCATTGAGGTGATGCAGGCGACGCCGAGTCTGTGGCGTGCGCTGACGGAGACGGACCTGGAGGCTGCGCGGGGTCTGAGGATCCTGGTCGGCGGTGAGGCGGTGGATGCCGGTCTCGCGGGTGTGTTGGCCGGGGCGGGTGCGTCGGTGTGGAACATGTACGGGCCGACGGAGACGACGATCTGGTCGACCAGTGCCCTGCTGACGGGTGACGGTGGTACGCCGATCGGCGCGCCGATCGCCAACACCCAGGTCTACGTCCTCGACGGTCGTCTGCGTCTGGTTCCGCCGGGTGTGTCGGGTGAGTTGTACATCGCCGGCGAGGGTGTGGCCCGTGGTTATCTCGGGCGTCCGGGTCTGACCTCGGAGCGGTTCGTCACGGATCCGTTCGGTGAGCCTGGTGCGCGGATGTACCGGACGGGTGACCTGGTGCGGTGGTCGGACGCGGGTGTTCTGGAGTTCGTCGGCCGTGTCGACGATCAGGTGAAGGTGCGGGGCTACCGCATCGAGCTCGGTGAGGTCGAGTCCGCGCTGTCGAAGGTGGAGGGCGTGGCCCGTGCCGTGGCCATGGTCCGTGAGGACTCCCCGAACGACCGCCGGCTCGTCGGCTACGTCGTCCCCGCCGAGGGAACGGCCCTGGAGACAGAGGCGGTTCGCCGTGCGGTCGCCGGGCTGCTGCCGGAGTACATGGTCCCGTCGGCGGTCGTGATCCTCGACGCGGTCCCGTTGACGCCGAACGGCAAGACGGACCGCAAGGCCCTGCCCGCGCCCACCGCCTCCGGCGTCGTCCGCCGTGAGGCGCGCACGGCGCAGGAGGACATCCTCTGCGGCCTGTTCGCCGAGATCCTGGGCCTGGCCCGGGTCGGCATCGACGACAGTTTCTTCGACCTGGGCGGGCACTCCCTGCTCGCGACCCGGCTCGTCTCCCGGATCCGCACCGTCCTCGGCGTCGAGCTTCCCGTCCGCGCGCTGTTCGAGACCCCGACCGTCGCCGCCCTCGCCC